>NZ_JBIVYF010000003.1:0-1095061 GCF_044769565.1 Ensifer sp. NPDC090286
CGACGATTGCGTCGGCTGCCTGCGCGCCGGAAACTGCTGCGAGAGCTGCAGCGGAGCCGAGAAGAAGGCTCTTGATGTTCATTTCTGACCTCCAGTCAAAAGTTTCAAACGGGTCTGGGTATTTTGCTGAAGGACAGCTTTCCCTGCCCCATCCCCAACGTTCAAGAAGTCGGACGATCAACCGCCCTTGCTTCCGGAGTTGAAAATACAAGACCGGATCACCGGCGCAACGTCCAACTGGCGAGTTCACCTCCTTTGCATCGCCCTTCGCCGAGCCCTGTTGCTGAAACGACACAAAATCGCCGCAGACCCCCGAAGAAAATTAACAAAGCATTAAGAAAACCCTTTGCTGACGGGGGGTTAGCACAAGGAAGTCAGGGGCCGCCTGTTTCAGAAAGAGGCAGAAACCCGCCTAAAACAGGGGAAAAGCTGGACGCGAACTTCGATTCAGATGACCCGCAGAATGCCTAAAACAGCATTCGCTCCAAAAAAGCGCTTCGTGAAGAAAGGATGGAGGCCCCAGGAATCGCCAGAATCAACGCAGAGATTCGCGAAACGCCGTGCACAAGTGATTCTGGACGCTGTGAAGACCAGCACCGCGCAACATTAAGAATGCGCAAGCGATCATAGCGAACTGCCGCCACGACCGGCGAACCACAATGAGTAAAATTCTGCGAGAGATAGCCGGAACCAGAAGCTCGCTCGAAGGGCGGAGCACAAGAAATATGGGCTGCTTGGGATAGTGGCGGAGAAGAAGGGATTCGAACCCTCGATACCGTTTCCGGTATACTCCCTTAGCAGGGGAGCGCCTTCGACCACTCGGCCACCTCTCCGTTAGCGCCTGACTAGTGTCACTCCGCGGCCAATGCAAGATTTTTTTGTCGGTTTCCGGGAAAACCTCGCATTTTCGTGTGGGCCGATCGGCAAGTCCGGCCGCACCGCGTTGTGTTCGCCGTCAGCTCCCTAGGCAAAAGCCCGTGTACGCAGCAATGTGATTCCATGTCGGCGCAGTCGTCTGCTGCTTAGGATTTGCGCGCGAGCCGTTCGATTGCCTGTTGTGTAGCGGCACCAAACTCGCCATCGACCGGGCCACCATAATACCCGCGGTCCTTCAAGAGGCTCTGCAATTCCTTGCGGAAGGCCGGCGTGAAGTTGTTGGGCTGGTTCTTCAGTTCATCGAGCTTGGCCGGATCACCACCCTCGACGCTGGCCGCAGCCCAGCGAACCGCCTCCTTCGCGTCCGCCTTGGTGCCGAGTCCATAATCATAGAGGCGACTGAGGTTGCCCATCGCATAGGCGCTGCCGGCATTGGCCGCCATCTCGTACCAGGTGCGCGCCTGCACATAGTCCTGGGCGACACCGTTGCCGATATCGTAGAACCAGCCGAGCAGCGCCATGGAATAGGAATCGCCCACATTGGCCGCCTTCTCGTACCAGACCTTGGCCTCCGGGTAGCTCTGCTCGGTCCCCAGCCCGTTCTGATAGGCCCAGCCGAGCGACGACATCGCGTTGGCGTCGCCGCTTTCGGCTGCTTTCTTGTACCAGGCGAGCGATTGTCCGAGGTCTTTCGGCAGGCCAAGGCCCTCGCGGTAGAACCAGCCCATCGTCGCCATGGCATTGGCGTAGCCCTGATTGGCGGCCAGTTCATACCACCGGGCGGCTTCCGCATAGTCCTGTGCGATGCCGCCATAGCCCTCGCGGTAGAGCCAACCGAGCGAAGCCTGGCCATAGGCATTGCCGGCGCGGGCCGCCTGGTCGAACATGCGCTTGCCCTCGTCGACATCCACCGGCCCATCGGTCCCGTAGACCGAAAACCAGGCGAGATTGGTTAAGGCATACATGTTGCCGCCGTCGGCGGCCTTGCGGTAGTTGCGCCGCGCCTCGATATAGTTGCGCCCGGCGTCCTGCGCGCGACCCAACATATTGACGAGCATCATATCGTCAGGGTTCTCGTTGACCGCCTGAGCGCAGGCAGTGAGCGCCCGCTCCGCGTCGAGTTTCAGGAAGTTGACCCCGAGGAAACCGGGCATAGACTGGGGCTCGCCGGCAAGCAGATAGCAGTCGCGCGAAGCCTGGGTGTCCTTGCCGGTCGGCGAGACGTTGAGGCCCTTCTGCGGCTCGAGGGCTGCAATCTGCTGCTCGGCCTCTGCCTTGTGTTTGCTGTCAGGGTAGCGCTCGATGAAGCGCGTCAGCGCCGCCGCATCGGTCGACTGCTTCAATGCTTCCCAGGCAATCTCGTCCGGCGTCACGCTCGATGTCTGCTCGGCTTCGCTCAGGAGCTTCAGCTTCTTTTCGGCGAGCATCTTATAGACCGGGTCCGAGCCATGCTTGGCCAGGAAGGCGGTCAGCAAGTCCTTGTCTGCGAGATCACGGATGTTCTGCCAGTCGGCAGCCGCTTCCGATTGGCTGTTCGGCGACAGCTGTCCACCATTGTTAGTGACGGTGATGTTCACTTCTTTGATGTTCAGAAAGATCTGGGCGCCGCCGAGCGAGCCGTAGACGAACGGCTCCTGGCCGCGATTGGTCACCGAAACCACCTCGTCGCGCACCTTGCCGAGCGCGATGCGGACATCGACGCCCGGTTCCGTCAGATATTTGGCAAGCGCTGTGGCGAAGGGGCTGTTCTTGCCCTCCCCGTCGAGCGCGACCGTGCCGGCCTTCGAAGCGAAAGCGACGAGAAGATCGGCCGATTCGGGTTCGACGCGCGCCAGTCCACGCGAAACGGCCCTGGTAGAGATCGAGCGCGTCATGCTCTGCTCGAAGGGATTGTTGCGACAGGCGTCGAGAATCACCAGCTTGAGCTTGGTTGCGCCTTCGAGCGAACGCTGGACCCGATCGAGGTCGATCGCCTCGTCCTCGACATCCTTGTCAGTCTTCAGTTGCACGTCGACGGGAAGCAGGAAGTTCTCGCCGTTCATCTCCATGCCATGGCCGGAATAATAGACGATCGCAACCTCGGCACCGGTCGCGAGATCCTCGAAGTCGCGCAGCGCCTTGACCATGTCCTGGCGACCGACGTCGTGCACGGTCGTCACCGAATCAAATCCAGCGTCCTCGAAGGAAGCCTTCATCAGCTCGACGTCGTTGGCGGGATTGTTCAGCGGCGACGTCGCTGCATATTTCTCATTACCGATCAGCAGCGCGACGCGCTTTGCCGCCCATGCCCCGGCGGGCATCGACACGAACAGCGCCACACAGATGATCGAAAGCGGCAGCCACCGCCGCGAAAGCCCCAAGGCCATGCTATTCCCTCCGGCATCGGCCATCGTTTTCCGCCTTGCCCAGCTTCAACGACAGACGACGCCTCGCCCGATTGCCCTCGGAAGCTGCCATCGGCGCTCCCCGTCTTGCCTGACGAAAGTATTACGTATGAGGTTGGGGCTTTCAATGTCGGCGCACGCCATATTTTAGCGATGACGCCTGCCGATGGCACAAGGTCGAAGCAAGTCGCCATGCTTAGCTCAATCACGGTGGCGAAACGGTGAGTCCGTTAAGAACACCACAGATCCGCCAAGGGCTGCGCTGATACGGAGCTTGCAATGTCGATGAAAATGCATGTCGCCGAGGGGAAGCCCGGCCAGCTCGCCACGACCCATCAGCATTATTTCATCGAGCGGCCGTGCCGGATCCTCGTCATCGGCCAGCACCTGAAGGCCAAGACCAAGTACCAATGCCTGCTGCGCCATATCTCGGTTGCCGGCGCGATGCTGGATTTCAACGCGGCGATCCTGATACCGAAACACTTTTTCCTCGAGATAGAGGGGTTCAAAGAGGAAATCGGGTGTTCGCAGGTCCATCGCGAAGGCACGGAACTCGGGGTGCGGTTCAACATGCTGCTTTCGGCCGACTTTCTGAGACGCCTGATCCGCATCCAGTTTTCCAGCGGCGGCCTTTGATCCCTTTGATCCAGACAAGCCCCGACATTAGATTTTTAGTGATCGATTTCAGGGGATTGCAAGTTTCTTCTGCAAAACTGATTCTAGCATCGGTGGAAATCGCCCACCGAAATGATGTGGGACAAATGAATTGTCCGGGGTCTTGGTATGCGGTCAGGGGTTGATCGCGCCGTCCGACCCGGCACTGGCGGAGACAGACGCATGCAGAACCAGACGATGTATTCCTGCGTCCCCTCGCCTTTTTACGAGCGGCGCTACGAGCGTTTCTCCATCGGCCATGCGGGCACGCTGACTGCCGTGCAGCCGGGGCTCGGAAGCGTCTCGGTCCGCTCCTGCCGGATGATCGACATATCGCGCGGCGGCGCCAGCTTTGCCGTCGACACCAATATCGGCCTGCCGCAACATTATTATCTGCACATCGTCGGCACGTCGCTTCGGATCGGCTGCGCCGAGGTCTATCGCAATGGCGAGCGCATCGGCGTGCAGTTCATCAAGCCGATCGAGCAGACCTTGCTGCGCGAAATCATCCGACAGGAATTCTTCACCGGGCAAGTGAAGAACGCCAAGCCGCGGCGATAGGCCGACGCCGACTGCAAGGCGAAAGGCCGCGGATTCCGGCAGCTTTTCTTTCGGCAACGATTCCGCTTTGACGAAGCATGCGATAAGTTCTCCGCTACGTCATTCGAACGGGGCCTTATCTTCAGCATGTCCGCATTCTCTCGCTTCACGCCGCTCATCCAATCCCTTCCATCCACCATCCCCTTCGTCGGGCCGGAGGCGATCGAACGCCAGCGCGGGCGCGCGATCGCGGCGCGCATCGGCGCCAATGAAAGCGGCTTCGGTCCGGCCGAGAGCGTGCTTTCGGCGATGCGGGAAGCGGCGAGCGGAACCTGGAAATATGCCGACCCTGAGAATCACGATCTGAAAGAGGCGCTCGCAGCCCATCTCGGAACCAGTCCGGCCAATCTCGCGATCGGCGAAGGCATCGACGGGCTGCTCGGCCAGATCGTCCGCATGGTGATCGAGCCGGGCATGCCGGTCGTCACCTCGCTTGGCGCCTACCCCACTTTCAACTACCACGTCGTCGGCCATGGCGGTCGGCTCGTCACCGTGCCCTATGCGAGCGACCGGGAAGACCTCGCCGGGTTGCTGGCAGCTGTGAAGCAGGAAAACGCGCCGCTCGTTTATTTCGCCAATCCCGACAATCCGATGGGAAGCTGGTGGTCGGCCGAACGCATTGTTGAATTTGCTAAGGCCCTGCCCGAGACGACGCTCTTCATTCTGGATGAAGCCTATTGCGAAACCGCGCCGGCCGATGCGCTGCCGCCGATTGACGCCCTGATCGACATGCCGAACGTGGTGCGCACGCGCACGTTCTCGAAGGCCTACGGGCTTGCGGGTTCGCGCGTCGGCTATGTGATCAGCACGCCGGGCACGGCCCAAGCTTTCGACAAGATCCGCAACCATTTCGGCATGAACCGGATCGGTGTCGCCGCGGCGATCGCAGCGCTTGCGGACCAGGCGTATCTGAAGGAAGTGACGACCAAGATTGCAGAGTCGCGGCAGCGTATCGCCGCCATCGCCACGCAAAATGGCCTTGCGCCGCTCGTCTCGGCCACCAACTTCGTGGCCGTCGATTGCGGCCGGGACGCGGTCCATGCCCGCGCGATCGTCGATACCTTGATGAGCGACCACGGCATCTTCATAAGGATGCCCGGGGTCGCGCCGCTCAATCGCTGCATCCGGATCAGCACCGGACCAGAGACGGAGATGGCCCTGCTCGAAGCAGCCATGCCTGCGGTTTTGAAGAAACTCGCCTGACGCCTTTTCTCAAGGCCCAGCTTGCGGCGCCGTCGGGCGCCGCCCGTCCGATCAGTGAACCGTCATCCATTCGCGAGCGGCGCGCAGCGCTGCTGCGAGATCCGGCTTGCTCATCGTCATCGCCAGGTCCGCGCGCAGATCGACGGCGCGGTCGCAACCCTTGATCGCCGCGATATTCAGCCACTTGTGGGCGGCGACGAGGTCGACCGGGCGTCCGTGGCCGGTCGCATAGGCCAGACCCATGTCGCAAAAGGTTTCCGCCTGGTTGTCACCACCCATCGCGGCATCCGAAGCAATCTGCATATCAAAGCGTGCCATTGTCGTGTCCCTGTCTTGCCTGGTTGGTTTTTCCGAAGCGGCCCGCCCGTTTGGGGCGGACCATGCTCCAGATCAGCACTTGTTTTGGTCCCTGTTCGACCTTGCCTCTTTGCGGGCCTTTCCGAAGCGCGCCGTCTTTTTGCGGTGTCGTCCTCGGTGGTTTTTCGGAGCGTTTCGTTCCGCTCGTCTTATGGCTTCACTATGCCTGACGGGCTTCAATGGGCGCTTAAAATGCATGCTTAATTTGCGACAAACAAAGTTCAAACGCTTGGTAAACTTGAGTTTTTGTTAAACATCGGAAGGCCGAAAATCCGGCGCATTCGCCTCAAAATTTACGAAAAATTCAATCGACGATTTCAACCAAACGCTAACCACGAAAAGATCGGCGCCCGCAAAGTTCGCGCAATTCCTTGCGCAAGCAGCGCTTAAAACCGTCCAGGAAAAAGCGGCGAAAGCCGCGATTCGGCTTGTTTACCTTTACGTGCGCGTAAGCTATCTTGCCCGCGGCGGTGAGGAGACTGCCTTTTCATACGAGGACATCTAGGGCTGTCGGCGGAGCGGACCACGCCGGCAGGCTCGATCTGGAGGACACGAATGCTACGCACATTGCTCATCGCCGCGACGCTGGCTCTCGGCATTGCCGGAACGGCCACGGCGGCGGAACCGATCTTAGGCAACTGGAAGACGGCGAGCGGCGCCACGGCGGAAATCGCCCCTTGCGGCGGCGCCTTCTGCATCACGCTGAAGACCGGCAAGCACGCCGGCAAGCGCATCGGCAATCTTTCGGGCGCCGACGGCAGCTATTCGGGCGAAATCACCGATCCGGATACCGACAAGACCTATAGCGGTTCCGGCGCGGTTAACGGCAATTCGCTGAAGATGAAGGGCTGCGTGCTGAAGGTGCTGTGCAAATCGCAGACCTGGACCCGTCTCTAATAGAATAGAGCGCGCGGCAGAAATCGCAGTCATGACGAAGACAATGAAGGGTAGCCCATGGCTGCCCTTTTTTCATGTGCGCAAATGACGGACCGAGCGGCTTTTCGGCGGCACCTTCAAGGGGTGTTTTGAAATGGCCCGAGCCTACGCCGCCCGTTTCTCCCGGGCACCAGCGCCGGGGTCGGCCACCTCTTGGTTCCATGGACGTGCAACCGAAGATGAACGCCAGATGAACGGACATCTCAGCATCAATTCAGTTTGGGTATGCGAAAACACACTCAATCGATTTGAACCTGCCTCCAAACAACGGACAGAACCATGGATATCCTCGCTCGGCGCCTCACCATCATCAGCCTTCTGATGGTCGTTTTCGCTGTCTCTCTTGCCGCCGCGGTCAGCGCTGACACCGAACGTCGCCGCAGCAATACCTATCTCGGTTCGCTGACCGATTGCACCGTTCACACGGCACAGTACTGCCAGGCCAAGCTCTAACGCAGCCAGGCGGGCTAAGTTCCAGAGCCCTAACCGAAACCGATCACTTCGTGGTCTGATGGAGAGACGAACATGCTGGCAGCACTTTCGACTTCGGCCTTTCTGTCGCTGCGCGTCCTGACGCTCGCAAGCCTGCTGATGGCGCCGGTCGGGGCGCTCGCCTATTCCAAGGCCAGCGGCACCGGCATCGGCAAGCAGGGCGCGGGCCTTGTCCTCTTCGTCACCCTGCAGCGCCAGGCCATGACCTGACGGATCACTATGGATCGGAACCACGAGCTGTAGAGGGCGCGCATCGCGCCCTTTTGTTTTGGCCGGCTTGCGCATCCGCGCGCCGCTTACCTATCCTTGGGTCTCCAGAGGATTCGTCACAGCCAAGGCCACCAGACCCGAACCGATGCCCGCCTATCTCATCTATGCCCTCGCCGCCCTTGCCGAAATCGCCGGCTGCTTTGCCTTCTGGGCCTGGCTGAAGCTCGACAAATCTGCCCTCTGGCTCGCTCCCGGCATGGTGTCGCTGGCGCTCTTTGCCTGGCTGCTCACATTGATCGACAGCGAGGCTGCCGGCCGCGCCTACGCGGCCTATGGCGGCGTCTATATCGCCGCGTCGCTGCTCTGGCTCTGGCTGGCGGAAGGTGTCAGGCCGGACCGCTGGGATCTCACCGGCATGGCGGTCGCGCTGATCGGCAGTGCGATCATCCTCGCCGGACCGCGTTGAGCGACGAACCCCAAGTCGCCTCGCGGTTGTGGGTGCTGCCATCTTGTCGTTTGCTTGTCAGAAGCCGCAGCCTATAATGCGACATGAACAAGCGAATCTCTGCACACTCCGTCCTTTCCACAGCAACGCCCGAGCCTTTTGAGCCGCAGTATTTCGATGATCCTGCGGCCGCCGTCGATTGCCTCGAGGCGCTTTACGAACGCAATACCCGGTTCCTCTGCGACGCGTTCGAGGAGCTGGGCAAGGGCGGCAAGCCGCTGACCCGTTATCGCGCCTGTTACCCGCAGGTCAGCATCGAGACGAGCAGCTTCGGCCATGTCGATTCCCGTCTTTCCTATGGTTATGTCAGTGCGCCCGGCGTCTATACGACGACGATCACCCGGCCAAAACTCTTCCGGCACTATCTGAAAGAGCAACTTGGGCTGTTGACCCGCAATCACGGCCTTGGCGTCACCGTCTCGGAATCGGCCACTCCGATCCCGCTGCATTTCGCCTTCGGCGAAAGCGCCTATGTCGAGGCATCGGCCGCCAACGCCATCGACATCCCCTTGCGCGACCTGTTCGATGCACCCGACCTGACGACCACGGACGACGAAATCGCCAACGGCTCCTACGAGCCAGGTCCGGGCGAACCGTCGCCGCTCGCGCCGTTTACCGCGCAGCGTATCGACTATTCGCTGGCGCGGCTCAGCCACTACACGGCAACGAGCGCCAATCACTTCCAGAACTTCGTGCTTTTCACCAACTACCAGTTCTACGTCGACGAGTTCTGCGCCTGGGCTCGGCAGCAGATGGCGGAAGGCGGCAACGGCTACACCGCCTTCGTCGAGCCCGGCAACATCGTGACACCTGCCGGTGCCAGCAAGCCGGAGACCGACTTCACCCTCCCCCGGCTGCCGCAAATGCCGGCCTATCACCTGAAGAAGAAGGGCCACGGCGGCATCACGATGGTCAATATCGGCGTCGGTCCGTCCAACGCCAAGACGATCACCGACCATATCGCCGTGCTGCGCCCGCACGTCTGGTTGATGCTCGGCCACTGCGCCGGCTTGCGCAACAGCCAGCGGCTCGGCGACTACGTGCTTGCCCATGCCTATATGCGTGAGGATCACGTGCTCGACGACGACCTGCCGGTCTGGATCCCGCTGCCGGCGCTTGCCGAAGTGCAAGTGGCGCTGCAGGACGCTGTGGCCGAAGTGACCGGTTATCGCGACTACGATCTCAAGCAGATCATGCGCACGGGAACCGTCGCCACCATCGACAACCGCAACTGGGAGCTTCGCGACCAGCGCGGCCCGGTCAAGCGGCTGTCGCAGGCGCGCGCCATTGCGCTCGACATGGAATCGGCAACGATCGCCGCCAACGGTTTCCGCTTCCGCGTGCCCTATGGAACGCTGCTGTGCGTCTCCGACAAGCCGCTGCACGGCGAATTGAAGCTGCCGGGCATGGCAACGGCGTTCTACAAGACGCAGGTCAGCCAGCATTTGAAGATCGGCATCCTGGCGCTGCAGAAGCTCGCGGCGATGCCACCGGAAAAACTGCATTCCCGCAAGCTCAGAAGCTTCTACGAAACCTCGTTCCAGTAGAGGCCGGAACGTCGCCAGGACATTGCCCCCACGGCATGGCGCTTTAGCGACGTTTCCCCAAAACCATCGACAACAGCGTGCCCGCGACCGCGGACACGATGATCAGAAGATGCGCGTTGACGCCGGCGGTCGCCAGCAGTTCAAGGCCCGCCCGACCGGCGGGGGCGCCGAAGGAAACGGCGCCGGCCGCAATTGCCGCCGGATAAGTGCCGACGCCGGCCGGCGCGTGCATCGGCAGCACTGACGAAAGCTCGCCTCCGAGCGCGCCGCCAAAACTGGCCGCAAGCGGCGTAACCCCCATGAACGCCAGCACCCAGGCGAGCACGATCACCTTGACCGCCCAGTTGAGGATGGTCATGCCCCAGGCGCGCAGGAAGGAAGCCACGGTGCCCGGCAGGCCCGCCTCCAATTCCTCGACGACCGGCTCGAGCTTTGCCGGCAGGAGCCGGCGCGCCAGCGCGATCGCATGGTCCTTCAAGAGAAAAAAGAGAAACGGCGAGACGAGCGCTGCAAACCAGACGAGCCAGAGCGCGACCGACCCGCTGCCGAAGACCAAGCCGACGACGGCCACGACCAGGAGCGCATGCAGGTCGAGCAGGCGCATGACCAGAAGGGCGGCCGTGCCCCTGGCGAGCGGGACGGAAAACTCCGAACGCATCAGCAGCGGAAAGCTGGTTTCGCCGGCCCGGAAAGGCAGCATGATGTTCAGGAGATTGTGGACCTGGGTGACGCGAAACAGCGGCAGGAAGCGCCCCGAGGTTTCGTTCGGGAAGTAATCGTAGATGCGATAGCAGCGGATGAAGTAGGTCGCGATGAGCAGCAAGAGGGCCGCAGACGCGGCACCAAGGCCGATTTCGGACCACTGACGCAAGAGCGCCGGCCAGCCCCAGAACCATTCGACGAAGGCCGCGTAGGCTGCAATGGCGCCCGCCGACAGCAATGTCATCCGGTTGCGGACGAGCCAGGATCGCCGGTCAGGCTCGCAATCCGATGTCATCAGGCCTCGATTTCCCGTGTTGAAGGGCAAGATTGAACGTTGGTTATCACCGATATCTGTGCAAGAAAATGTTTATGTAAGCACAGTCCAATTCTTGCGGCAGCGCGAGCGCCGTATGTATGAGCGGTTCCCATGCATTCCATAGAGCTATCCGTCGTCATTCCCGTATTCAACGAAGAAGACAGCATTCAGCCGCTGATTACGCGGGTCCGCGATGCACTGACGAATTTTCCGTCCCCTTGGGAACTGATCCTCGTCGACGACGGCAGCACCGATCGAACGCTCGTGAATGCAAGAAAGGCGCTTTCCGATCCCGGCATCGACCTCAAGATCGTTGAACTGCAGAAGAACTTCGGACAGACGGCAGCCATGCAGGCCGGCATCGACGCTGCCACCGGCCGCCTGATCGCCACGCTCGACGGCGACCTGCAGAACGATCCGGCCGATATTCCCGAGATGGTCACCGCGATCGAGGAGCGTCAGCTCGACCTGCTCGTCGGCTGGCGAAAGAACCGCCAGGATGGCTTGTTCCTTCGGAAAATCCCGTCCTGGTGCGCCAATCGGCTGATCGGCAAGATCACCGGCGTCCGGCTTCACGACTATGGCTGCAGCCTGAAGGTCTATCGCGCGTCGATCATCAAGCAGGTGAAGCTGATGGGCGAAATGCACCGCTTTATCCCCGCCTGGGTCGCAGGCGTTGTGCCGAGCAGCCGCATCGGCGAAATGCCCGTTACCCACCACGCGCGGCAGCATGGCCAGTCCAAATACGGGATCTCCAGAACCTTCCGGGTGATTCTCGATCTCCTGTCGGTGCTGTTCTTCATGCGCTACAAGGCGCGCCCGGGACACTTCTTCGGTTCGATCGGGCTTGCGGCGGGCGCACTCAGCGGCCTGATTCTGCTCTATCTCGGCTTCGACAAGTTCGTGCTCGGCAACGATATCGGAACCCGGCCGATGCTGATCGTCGGGGTGATGTTGTTCCTCTCGTCGGTGCAGCTCATCACCACAGGCATTCTCGCGGAGATGATGGCGCGCACCTATTTCAGCGACGACGGCACGACGAGCTATATCGTCCGGCAGGTCTTCGTGCGGGACCAGACAGATGCTTGAGGTCGTCAACCGCCGGCCAAACCTGGTCCTTGCGCTGATTGCGGGCTATTTCCTGCTGTGCATCGCACTCAGGCTTTCCGCCTCGACATCGCTCGAGATCGACGAATCCGAGCAGGCCTATGTCTCGCAGTTCCTGATGCTCGGCTACGGTTCGCAACCGCCTTTCTACAACTGGCTGCAATACGGGCTGACCTCGCTGATTGGCCCGTCGGTGGCCACGATGACCGTGCTCAAGAACGGTCTGCTTTTCCTCTGTTGTCTCTTCTTCGGCCTCGCGTCCCGTGAGGTCCTCGGCGGCCGGCGCCTGGCAGCCATTGCGACAATGGGCGTCCTCGCGCTCCCGCCGATCTTCCTGCTTGCCCAGCGTGACCTCTCGCACACGGTCGCCGCGCTATTTGCCGTTTCGCTGTTCCTCTACGCATTCCTGCGGACCATGAGCCGACCGACCCTGTTTGCCTATGCACTGACAGGTGTCGCCGTCGGGATCGGCGTCATTTCAAAGTACAATTTCGTGATCGTTCCGGTCGCCGCGATCGTCGCGATCCTGCCCGAGCCGAAACTTCGCGCCCGGCTGTTCGACTGGCGCATCCTTGTCGCAATCGCCTTATGCGCGCTGATTGCCCTGCCGCACGGCTACTGGGTCCTGCAAAATATCGGCGCCGCGTCGAGCAACACCTTCAAGGAAATGGGAACGGGGCAGGAAGCCGGTTTCGTGTCGAAGGCGTTCAAGGCGATTGTCGCGCTCGTTGCCTCGACGCTTCGCGGCTCAGGCATTATTCTCGTCGTCTTCGCCCTCGTGTTTCGCAAGGACCTGCTTGCGATCTGGCGCGCCGACAGCCTCTGGGCCCGGGTCGTCGGGCGCATGCTGGTCCTCTGTCTCGGCGCCGTTCTCGTCATCATGCTGGTTGCCGGCGCCACCCATATGCGGGAAAAGTGGCTGGTCCTCTTCCTCGCCCTGTTGCCGCTCTATCTGGCTCTCAAGGTCGAGGCGTCCGGCGTCGACACCACACGCAGCGTCCGGCCCGTCGCCCTCCTTATCGGCTTCGTCATCGTGACGACGCTGGTCGTGGTATCGACCCGCGCCGTCGTCCGGCCCTGGTTCGGCAAGGTTTCGAGATTGAGCATTCCCTACAGCACCCTCGTCGACACCGTCGTTCAGCAGCATGGACACGAACCGACAATGGTTCTGGCCACCAACAAGCAGGTGGCCGGCAACCTGCGAACACGCCTGCACGGCGCCAAGGTTTACGTGCCTGGCAACAACAGCAGCCCGGCGATCGATCAGTTGGCCGGGCCGCTTCTTGTCGTCTGGACCAATGGTGGCAAGGCCGATGCAGCGCCACCGGCGCCACTCGTCGATGTCCTCAAATCCTTCGGCGTGCCGGAAGCGCAAATACAGCCGCAGCAGCTCGCGTTGCCTTATCTGCACGGCAAGCTCGAGGACCGCTACAGTTTCGGCTACTTCTGGATCGACGATCCGTCGCGATCCGCGCCGACGAGCAGCTTGAGTTCGCCGGGGTGAATGCGAAGCGCGACGTCTCGGCCCATGGGCAGAAGCTCACCGTCAATGACGCAGTTGATCTTGCGCTCGACCTTCGGGAAATGCAGATCGAGCGCGTGGCCGTTCATGGCCGTGATCAGCGGGCTGTCGCGAAATTTTCCACGCATCACATCGAGGGCGAGCTTGGCGACACCCGGCGGGCCCAGGGGCGGCGCCGTGTAAAAGCCGAGATGACCGGCAGTCACGTCGTCCGCATACATCAGGGTATCGCGGCCGAACGGATTGTTGGAGACCGAGACCGCAGATACATGGCGGCTCTCCTTGTGACCGTCGACGTCGAACTCGATCTCGAAATCCGGAGGGTTGAGAATCACCCCGACCGCAGCGCGGGTGCTGGCCGCGATCTTTCCCGCCCTTGAGCGAAAGCTGTAGGATTCGCGGTAGCGCACCATGCGGGCATGCAGTCCCATGGAGAACTGGTGCACGAAGGCGCGGCCATCGGCGCTGCCGATGTCACCGTCGATGATCACTCCATTTGCCAGCACTTCCGGCACTTTCCAGATATCGAGCGGCAGTTTCAGCGTGCGGGCAAAGAGGTTCATCGTTCCGGCGGGAACGACGCCTAGCGGCATTCGGTTCTTCCAGGCGACGCCGGCGGCGGCCGAGATCGTGCCGTCGCCTCCACCGGCGAGAATGGCATCGAGGTCGTCTCGGCGGCAGGTCCGCTCCAACGCCTCTTGCATTTCGCTTCCGGAAACCGCCGCAATCTCGATCTGGTGGCCCGCGGCCTGGAAGACTTCCTCGACCTTCTGGCCATAGGCGGCCATGTCCGTCGTGCGGAATGTTCCGCCGTCGCGATTGAAGATTGCCTTGATTTTCATGAACGGCTCGTCGGCTCCATTGCCGCGGCAATGCGGCTCACCGCGATCAGATAAGCGCGATTGCGGCCAATTCCAGAACCTTACCGAAACTTAACGGGAGCGCCGGCCCCTTCACGCGCTCCATCACGGCCGGCACAACGGAAGCGAAGTGCCACGGCAGCGCAGCGATCAGCGCGGCTCCGGCAGCTTCAGCGGCCCGCCTGTCTTGATCGAGCGGATCGCGAAATTGGACCGGATGTCGGTGACGCCGGGCAAGGCCAGCAGCGTCTCGGTCAGGAGCTTCTCGTAGGCGGGCAGATCCTCGACGACAACCTCGGCGAGGAAATCGGCATTGCCGGAGATCAGAAAGCAGGACACCACCTCGGGGATGGCGAGCAGCGCCTCCTGTTGCTGCTGTGCGCTCTCGCGGCTATGGCGCCCGACCTTGATTTCGACGAAGACCGTCAGCCCGAGACCGGCTTCCTTGCGATCGATGTCCGCCCTGTAGCCGCGCAGAATGCCGGATTTTTCCAGGTTGCGGATGCGCCTCAGGCAGGGCGACGGCGAAAGATTGACCTTCTCGGCAATCTCGACGTTCGTTGCGCGCGCGTCCTCCTGAAGGATTCTAAGGATGGCGAGATCGAATTTATCGAGGCTTGGCATTTTTACAAACTTCAGGTGTTGTTATTGGCACATTGTTGCTGACAGTAGTCTATTTCGGGCACAAATCGCAAGGACATGCCTCGCTGTCAGGGCGTAATCTTCCTTCCAGACCCCAAAGCCTCTCAGGTATCCAATTCGGGAAGGAAATTCAAATGGTTGCGCTCGCTCTCGATCGCGGCAATACGACGCCTGTCGCCGCCGGCTATGCCGGCGCGTTCATAACCGTCCTCATCTGGGCGGGCTGGATACTGGCGACCCGCCATTCCGCCGGCACCGCGTTTGGCACGATCGATCTCGGCCTGATCCGCTACGGCGTGCCGGCGCTGCTGCTAGCCCCGGTCTGGCTGAAGACCGGGCTGCTGCCGCGCAACCTGCCGGTCCTGTTGCTGGCTCTTATGGTCGCCGGTTCGGGCGCCCTATTCTTTCAGGTCTCCGCCTTTGCGATCCACTCCGTTCCCGCCTCCTCGGTCGGCGTCCTGCTCGGAGGTTCGATGCCGCTTGCGACCGCCCTCATCGGCATCACGATCTTTGGCGAGCGGCCGGACCGGATGCGCGTGCTCGGCTTTGCCGCAATCCTTGCCGGCGTCGCCATCCTCCTGACGCGCAGCCTCGGCAGCGCGGCATCGACCGGCTGGAGCGGATACGCGCTGCTCCCGGCGGCTGCCACCCTCTGGGCGATCTATACCCATGCCTTCCGCCGCTCCGGCCTCAGCCCGCTACAGGGAAGCGCCCTGATCGCCATCTGGTCGTTCCTGATCCATCTGGGACTCGCCGCCTGCTTCGGAACCAACCTCGCCGGCGTTCCGCTCCAGGAGATCGCCCTGCAGGTCACCAGCCAGGGCATCCTGTCCGGCCTCGTCGCCATGGTAGCCTACGGCTTTGCCGTGAAGAGCCTCGGCGGCACGCAGGCTGCCGCCTTCACGGCGCTGACACCGGTTCTGGCGATGATCGGCGGCGCCATCCTGCTCGGCGAACAGATCGGCCCCTTCGAGATCCTCGCGGCCGTCGTCACCGCAACCGGCGTCGCACTTTCGACCGGCATCCTCTCCGCCCGCAACTGAGAGCCTGGAAGTCTTCCGAAATGCAAGGCCCCGGCGCTGTTCGCGTCCGGGGCCTTGCATTTCCTGCGATCGCCAAGGCTCAGCCGTGGATGATCTCGCGATGCTTCTGCAGCCGATGGCCATAGGCCTGGCTGACGCGGTCAAAGATGATGGCAATGCCGACGATCGCCATCCCGTTGAAGATGCCGAGGGTGAAGTACTGGTTGGCAATCGCCTTCAGCACCGGCTGGCCGAGGCCTTGAACGCCGATCATCGAGGCGATGACCACCATGGCCAGCGCCATCATGATCGTCTGGTTGATGCCGGCCATGATCGTCGGCAAGGCGAGCGGCATCTGCACGTTCTTGAGCTTTTGCCACCCCGACGAACCGAAGGCATCTGCCGCCTCCAGCACGTCCTTGTCGACGAGGCGAATGCCAAGGTTTGTCAGGCGAATCATCGGCGGGATCGCGTAAATGACAACGGCGATCAGCCCCGGCACCTTACCGATGCCGAGCAGCATCACGACGGGGATCAGATAGACGAAACTCGGCATCGTCTGCATGACGTCGAGGATCGGGTTGACGATGTTCTGGAACCGGTCCGAACGGGACATGACGATGCCGATCGGGATGCCGATGGCGATCGACAGCACGGTGCAGACGAAGATCATCGAGACCGTCTTCATCGTGTCGTCCCACATGTCGAAGTAGCCGATCAAAAGCAGCGTGCCGATGCAGCCGGCGACGATCTTCCAGTTGCGGCTTGCCACCCAGGCGATGAAAGCGATCAAGATCAGGATGATCGGCCAGGGCGTCTTCGTCATGAAGCGCTCCGACTGGATGAGGAAGAACTGCAAGGGCTCGAAGAAGCCTTCGATCGCGTCGCCATAGGCGCGCGTGAAGCCACGAAATCCCTCGTCGATCGCCTTTTTCAAGGCTCTCAGGCTCTCGTCATCCATGTGTGGAAACTGGGTCAACCAGTCCATTCCATTTCCCCTTCAGATTTCGCCGGCCGCGATTGTTGTTTTGCCTTTGCCGGACCTCGAACGAAGAGGCGGCGCATCTGACTGCGCCGCCCGCTGGCTATGACCGTGGCGATCAGAGCGCGGCCTTCACCTTTTCGGCAACCTCGGGCGAAACCCACGGGGTCCAGATATCGGCGTTTTCCTGCAGGAAGTGCTTGGCGCCCTCCTCGCCGCTCGCCTGGTTGTCGGTCATCCAGGCCATCAGCTTGTTGACCGTATCGTTGGTCCAGGCGCGCTTGTTGAGATAGTCCATCGCCGGGCCAGCACGATCGGCGAAGCCCTTGGTCACGAGCGTCTGGACCTTGTCCTTCGGCCAGTCGTTCTTCTTCGGATCCGGGCAGTCGGCGACGGTGTTGCAGCGCTTCCATTCGGCCGGATCGGCGGCCACGCCATGCTCGAGCTTCACCATCTCGTACTTCCCGAGAAGAGCCGTCGGCGCCCAGTAGTAGCCGACCCAGCCCTGCTTGCGCTCATAGGCCTTGGCGATCGAGCCATCGAGGCCTGCGGCCGAACCGGTATCGACCAGCGTGAAGCCAGCCGCTTCGCCGCCATAGGCCTTGTAGAGCTGCGTCGTCACGACCGTGCCGCCCCAGCCCTGCGGGCCGTTGAAGACGGCGCCCTTGCTTGCGTCTTCCGGATCCGGGAACAGTTCCTTGTGCTTCAGGGCGTCATCGATCGTCTTGATGTCGGGATTGGCGTCGACGATGTATTTCGGCACCCACCAGCCCTGCACGGCGCCATCGGAGAGCGCGATCGCCGCGCCGACGAGCTTGCCTTCCTCAAGACCGCGATTGACGACGTCGGGAAGCAGGTCGACCCAGCCTTCCGGTGCGACATCCGGCTGTCCCTTTTCGATCATCGAGGTGATCGTCGGCACGGTGTCGCCAACCACCAGTTCGGCATTGCATCCGTAGCCTTCCGTCAGGATGATCTTGTCGACACTCGCCAGCACCTCGGCGCTCTGCCAGTTCATGTTGGCGATCGTCACGTCGCCGCATTCGGCGGCCGAAGCTGCGCCAGCGAGGCCGAGGAGGCCTGCGGCCAGGCAAGTCGTTGCAAGAAGCTTCTTCATTTCCGTTCCCTTGTTTTGGCGGTGCATCCCGTCGCACTGCCGATCTCACCGCGGGGATCGACAGCGTCACAGGGCTCGGTCCAACTCAAGACAACAGGGACCGAACGGCCTGCAGATCCGTCGGCGTCAAGCCGATGACACCATGAAAGCTAACGGGCTTTTCCGGCAAGGACTTTCCCATTTGCGTCAACGGGTGCCTTTCCTAATATTTGCGCATCGTCGAAGTGCGCGTCAGGGCGTTTTGCTGCGCCGGTAATAGCGCGACACACGCACCCGGTTTCCGCAACGCACCGCCGAGCACCAGCGCCGCCTCGCATTGCTGCCGACGAACAGCATGACGCAATCCTCGGCTTCGCATTTGCGGATCAGCCTGGCGTCCGCGCCGGCGAGCAATGCCGCAGCGTCCTCGGCGAGGAAACCGGCCAATTGAACCACGGGCTCCGCCGTTCTTTCGCTGACGAGCCGCGGCGGATCGGTCCAATCGAGGCGGCGAACGACCGGTGCCGCCCGCATCGCCGCGTTAAGGCCCTCGATGTCCGCTGCCGAAACAGCTTGCCCGTCCATTACATGCGCGATCGCCGACGCCACATGCGAACGGACGGCAAGGACTGGCGCGAGATCGTCGGTGCCGGCCGCACCGATGCCGGCAAGCGCGAGATCAGGCAGACGACCCCTCTCCAACGCCAGCCAATGCACCATCCCGCCATCAGCCGCAAGGAGATCGGTACGACCGCTCGCGGTCAAAGGGCGGGTGTTGACGAGATCGAGAGCAAGGGGCTCTCCGACAAACGGAACCAGATCCATGCGGCCCTCACATAATGCATGATTTCGATATTGACACATTAGGTTTTCCGGCGCAATTCTAATGCATAGATATCGACAATAGGAGTGTTAAATGAACAGGCATAGCATTCCATCGATCCGCCACCGGTTCATCGAGGCCGGAGGCGTCCGCGTCTTCTACCGCGAGAGCGTGCCGGCCGGAGCGCTGGCCGACGCCCCGACGCTCCTGCTGCTGCACGGTTTCCCCTCGTCTTCGCACCAGTACCGTCGGCTAATGGACGCACTTGGCAGCGACTACCGGCTGATCGCACCTGACTATCCGGGCTTCGGGCATAGTGACGCGCCGACCTCGACGAACGATGGCGGCAGTTTTGCCTATAGTTTCGACAAGCTGGCGGATGTGATGGAGGCGTTCGTCGATGCGCTCGCGCTGAAGCGCTTCGTGCTCTACGCCTTCGATTTCGGCGCCCCCGTCGGGTTTCGGCTTGCAAGCCGGCGCCCCGAGCGCATTGCCGGGCTGATCGTCCAGAACGGCAATGCCTATTTGGAGGGGCTTTCGGACATTGCCCGCGACTTCATTGCGCTCATGCCCGAAGACGAAGGCGCTGAAGACCAGGTGCGGCAGCTTTTGACCTTGGAGATGACCCGCGCGCAATATGTCGGCGGGACGAGGGATCCGGACCTGATCGCACCGGATGGCTGGACCATGGATCAGCACTTCCTCGATCGCCCGGACCGCCGCCAGCCGCAAATCGACCTGGCCTTCGACTACAAGAGCAACCTTGCCCGTTACGGCGAATGGCAGGAGTGGCTGCGCCGTGAACAACCACCGACCCTGATCACCTGGGGACGCAACGATCCCTTCTTCACGGAAAAGGGCGCCCGCGCCTTCCTCACCGACCTTCCCGAGGCCGAGCTCCACCTGTTCGACACCGGCCACTTCGCCCTGGAAGAAAACCTGCCGGAGATTGCGCCGCTGATTGCCGATTTCGTCGATCGTATCTGGGTAAAGGCGTGAAACGACAAAGGCGCCGTGACCAATGGCCGCCGGCGCCTTTGTAAACCTCAATGGGCCGCAGGTCTTACGACCCTCCCGAACATCACATGTTCGGATAGACCGGACCTTCGCCGCCTTGGGGCGGCACCCAGTTGATGTTCTGATTCGGGTCCTTGATGTCGCAGGTCTTGCAGTGCACGCAGTTCTGCGCGTTGATGATGAAGACGTCCTGACCGTCCTTCTCCACCCACTCGTAGACACCGGCCGGACAGTAACGCGTCGACGGGCCGGCATAGATGTCGTGTTCGGAGCGCTTCTGCAGATCCATGTCCTTCACCTTGAGATGGACCGGCTGGTCCTCCTCGTGGTTGGTGTTCGACAGGAACACCGAGGACAGCCGATCGAAGGTGAGAACCCCATCCGGCTTCGGATAGTCGATCTTCTGGTGCTGGGCGGCCGGCTCGAGCGACTGCGCATCGGTCTTACCGTGCTTCAGCGTGCCGAAGAACGAGAAGCCGAACAGCTGGTTGGTCCACATGTCCAAGCCACCGAGCCCGACGCCGATCGCCGTGCCGAACTTCGACCACAGCGGCTTGACGTTCCGGACCCGCTTCAGGTCCTGGCCGATGGCGCTGTCGCGCCAGCCGCGTTCGATCTCGATGGGCTCGTCATTGGCCCGACCCGCTTCGATCGCCGCCGCCAGCTTTTCCGCGGCAAGAATGCCTGAAAGCACCGCATTGTGGCTGCCCTTGATGCGCGGCACGTTGACGAGGCCGGCCGAACAGCCGATCAGCGCGCCGCCGGGGAAGGAGAGCTTCGGCACCGACTGGTAGCCGCCCTCGGTGATCGCACGCGCGCCGTAGGAAAGCCGCTTGCCGCCCTCGAAGGTGCCGCGAATGGCCGGATGCGTCTTGAAGCGCTGGAACTCCTCGAACGGGAAGAGATAGGGGTTCTTGTAGTTGAGGTGCACGACGAAGCCGACGGCGACCATGTTGTCTTCGAGATGGTAGAGGAACGAGCCGCCACCGGTCTTCATGCCGAGCGGCCAGCCGAAGGAGTGCTGCACCAGGCCCGGACGATGGTTTTCCGGCTTCACCTGCCAGAGTTCCTTGAGGCCGATGCCGAACTTCTGGACGTCGCTGTCCCTGGAGAGATCGAACTTGGCGATCAGCTGCTTGGCGAGCGAGCCGCGCACGCCCTCGCCGATCAGCGTGTACTTGCCGAGCAGTGCCATGCCGCGGGCGAAGTTCGGACCCGGCTCGCCGTTCCGCTCGATGCCCATGTCGCCGGTGGCGACACCGATGACGGCACCCTCGTCGTTGTAGAGCACTTCGGTTGCGGCAAAGCCCGGATAGATCTCGACGCCGAGTTCTTCCGCCTTTGTCGCCAGCCAGCGACAGACGTTTCCGAGCGAGACGATGTAATTGCCGTGATTGTTCATCAGCGGCGGCATCAAAAAGTTCGGCAGGCGGATCGAGCCGGCCGGTCCCAAAAACAGGAAGTGGTCGTCCTTCACTTCGGTCTTGAACGGATGGTCGGCGTCCTTACGCCAGTCGGGCAGCAGCCGGTCGATGCCGATCGGATCGACGACGGCGCCGGACAGAATATGCGCACCGACCTCGGCACCCTTTTCGAGCACGACCACCGAAAGCTCCGGATTGACCTGCTTCAGCCGGATCGCCGCGGCCAGACCCGCCGGTCCCGCACCCACGATCACAACGTCGAACTCCATGCTCTCGCGTTCGGGCAGGTCTTGTTCGGTCATACCGTCTCTCCAGTCTCACCGGTCTTCTGCCGGCTCAGTTCCCAGGGCATATCATTCCGTCATGGCAAATGCAGTTTGGCTTGTCGAGCCGGGATGCGACAGACGATGCCCGCTTTTGCGCATGAGGTCATGAGTATAGGGCAAATATCTATATGACGTGTACGTAAACGTAAATATATCAATTTGTCGCGCAGCAAAGCTACGGGCCATGCGGCCTTGCTTTTGCCGAAGAGCCGTGCGAGGAGGCCGCCGCACCCTTCCAGCGGTACGCGCTGGCACACCCCATTCGCAATCGGCACGCGGCAAGGCGCCTCTCGGCGTCCGGACGGCGTGTCTTTCGGCTTTGCAGCCGGCCGCCCATCGATCCCTGAGAGCGGCCCACGGAATTCATGTTGCGTCGCGCGCCTGCCGGCTTGCTCCGGGCGGCGAAGCGACGCCAGACGCAAGGAGACACTCATGGTCAAGGCACTCGGCTTTGATTTCGGCACCACCAATTCCGTTCTGGCGGTTGCCGCGGGCGACACGACCCATTCGATGCACTTCGACAGCCTCGCCGGCTCGACCGACGCCATGCGTACTGCCCTCTCCTTCATGAAGGATGCCAAGCTTGGCGCCCAGGCGCTGAAGGTCGAGGCGGGCCAGGCCGCCATCCGCGCCTTCATCGACAATCCCGGCGACTGTCGCTTCCTGCAGTCGATCAAGACCTTTGCCGCAAGCCCGCTCTTCCAAGGCACGCAGGTCTTTGCCAAGCGCCACAGCTTCGAAGACCTGATGCGCGTGTTCCTGACCAAGCTGCGCGACTATGCCGGCGACGGCTGGGCCGACCAGTACAGCCGCATCGTCGTCGGGCGTCCGGTGCACTTTGCCGGCTCCAGCCCCGACCCGGCGCTGGCGCTCGAGCGCTATGGCGCGGCCCTCTCCGAATTCGGCTTCCCGGAAGTGCACTACGTCTACGAGCCGGTGGCAGCGGCCTTCTACTTCGCCCAGAACCTGAAGCAAGACGCGACGGTGCTCGTCGCCGACTTCGGCGGCGGCACGACCGACTATTCGCTGATCCGCTTCGAGACCAAGGCCGGACGCCTGACGGCAACCCCGATCGGCCATTCGGGCGTTGGCATCGCCGGCGACCACTTCGACTTCCGCATCATCGACAACGTCGTCTCGCCGCTGATCGGAAAGGGGAGTCTGTTCAAGAGCTTCGACAAGCTGCTTGAAGTACCGTCGAACTACTACGCGAATTTCGGCCGCTGGAATCAGCTTTCGATCTTTAAGACACTGAAAGATTTCACGGATCTGAAGAAGCTGGTGCGCCAGAGCCTGGAGCCGGAAAAGCTGGAGGCCTTCGTCGACCTGATCGAACATGATGAAGGTTACCCGCTCTACAACGCGATCTCGGCAACCAAGATGCAGCTGTCGAAGCAGGACGAGACCGAATTCTATTTCGCGCCGCTCGGCGAAATGTCGCGCCGCACCGTTCGCCGCAGCGATTTCGAAGGCTGGATCGCACCGGAGCTCGCCCGCATCGAAGGCGCACTCGACGACGTGCTGCAGTCGACCGCAACGGCACCCGAGACGATCGACAAGGTGTTCTTGACCGGCGGCACCTCCTTCGTTCCAGCCGTACGCGGCATCTTCGAGCGGCGTTTCGATGCCGACCGGATCGAGAGCGGCGGCGAACTGCTGTCGATCGCCCACGGCCTGGCGCTGATCGGCGAGCACGAGGACATCGCCCACTGGACCGCCAACGCAGCCTGAGCCGACGCGCAGGCCCGATGTGCATGACCTTGGATAGGAGGGCCGAGCGCCGGAAAAGCGGTTCCGGTCCGGCCGCTTATGGGCTAGGTTGGCGGCCATGATTTCCGCCCACGACCTCTCTCCGGCGCAGCTTGCCGCCCTCCTCGCCTTCCACGGCGATGCGGGCGTCGAATGGCTGCTGGAAGAGGAGCCGGTCGATCGGTTCGCCGAATTCGAGGCGATGAAGGCAGCGCGCGGCAGTGCCCGCGCGACGGTAACCAGCAACCGGGCGGAGGCACCCGCCTCGCAACCGGCTGCGCGCCAGACACCGGCGGCCGCTGCCCCCACGCCTTCCCGCGCAGCGGCCCCGGTCGCGAATGCCCCAGCGGTTGCCATTCCCGATGCGCAGGCGATCGAAGAAGCGCGCTTTGCCGCCGAATCGGCGCGGTCGCTCGCCGAACTGCGGACCGCGATGGAAGGTTTTGCCGGCTGCAATCTCAGGAACAGCGCCCGCAATCTGGTTTTTGCCGAGGGCGATGCGGCAAGCGGCATCATGATCGTCGGCCCGATGCCCTATGCCGACGACGATCGCGACGGCCAGCCCTTTGCCGGCCGCCTCGGCGAGATGCTGACCCGGATGATCGCCGGCATCGGCCTGACACGCGAAGGCGTGCTGCTCAGCAACGTCGTGCCCTGGCGCCCGCCGGGAAATCGCGTGCCGACGGCGCGCGAGGCCGACATCTGCCGCCCCTTCATCGAACGCCAGATCGCACTGGCAGAGCCCAAGCATCTGCTTCTGCTCGGCAATTTCACCGCCCGTTTCTTCTTCGGCGGCAACGACACGATCCACCAGCTTCGCGGCGAATGGCGCGAGCTTGCGATCGGCGGCATCAACGTGCCGACCCTTGCCACCCTGCATCCGCAGGACCTGGTGACGGCGCCGATCAACAAGCGCTTCGTCTGGCAGGATCTGCTTGCCTTCAAGGCCCGCATTCACGGCTGATCCCGAGGAAAGCACCTGCCCGGATGGTGCTCCCGCCCGCCTGCCCGTTTCATGAACAAAGTATGAAGAAAGCCATGCGGCCTGCGCATATCAGCGGCGCATTTTGACGCATTGCAAAATGATATGTTGCAGCGCAATATATTGACACGGGAGGAATGGAATTTAAGGAAATTGAACCATGACTGCCCGCTTTCGTCCGATCCACAGCAGCTTTGAGACGCTCCGTCACACCGGCGCTGCTCAACGGACGCCGTTCAACCGCTTTGGCACGGCAGCCAACGAGCAGATGACCGCGATCGGCCTCGCCCGGACCACCCGTCCGGCGCAGATTTTCGCCGACTTCATCCAGCGCTGATCCCCACGCGATACGCGGCCTTGCGTATCGCGTGACGCATCGTTTGACCCGACACGAAGAAAGGAACGAACCCATGACCAAGCCGATTGCCAGCCTCAAGGTCCTGCTCGATTCGATCTCCGACATCGGTACGGCCGTGCGCGCCTCGCGCGAATTTACCGTTCTCAGCACCAAGCAGGATGCACGCCGCGCCCATCGCATGGCCGTAAGCCCGCTGCTGCCGAACTGATCGCTGCCCGAAGACCAACACACCGCCTTTTTGCCATCGCCTGTCGCAATCGACAGGGCGTAGAAAACTGGATAGAGCCACACTCGTCCCGACTAAGGAGTGTCAGGCTCATCCGGTCCCGCCAGACCGTTCCTCGCTCCATCTGCGTTTGCTTGTCATCGGACAAATGACGAAGCGCCACGTTTCCAGGAGCGCCGATGCTGGCCAGCCTCGCTTCCGTCTTCAGCCTGATGGTGTCGACCCTGCTCATGATGGTCGGCTTCGGCCTGCAGAGCTATGTTATCCCCGTACGCTCCGTCGCGGAGAACTGGTCGACGCTGACGGTCTCGGTGATTGCCACCGGCTATACGGTCGGCTTCACGCTCTCCTGCGTCGTCACGCCGAAATTCGTACTGCGTGTCGGCCATGTGCGCGTCTTCACCGCGCTGATCACCCTGCTCTCCATCGCGATCCTGCTCTGCGGCCTCATCGTCGACTGGCGCGCCTGGATCGTGTTCCGCGCCATTGCCGGCTTTGCCATCTCCGGCAGCTATCTCGTCATCGAGAGCTGGCTCAACGAGCGCGTCACCAATGAAAACCGCGGCCTGCTCTTTTCGCTCTACCTGATCACGACGATGGTCGGCACGATCGGCGGACAATACATGGTGCCGCTCGGCGATCCGACCAACACATCGCTGTTCATGCTTTGCAGCGTGCTGTTCTCGCTGGCGCTGCTGCCGACGGCGCTCTCCTCATCCCCCATGCCGGCGCCGCCGGCGCAGGCGAAGTTCGATATCCCCGCCCTCTTTCGCCGCTCGCCGGTTGCCGTCGTCGGCGGCTTCCTCGCCGGCGCGCTGTCGGGCGCCTGGCTGAACCTTGGCGGCGTCTTTACCCAGAAGATCGGACTTTCGACGGCGGAAGGCGCCACATTGCTCGCCTCGCTATTGACGGGTAGCGCCCTCTCGCAGATCCCGATCGGGCGTCTTTCCGACAAGATCGACCGGCGCATCGTCATGGTCGGCTGCGGCATCGTCGGCGTCATCTCGTGCCTGGTGATGTCGGCATCGATCGGCAGCCAGCCCGCTGTTCTGTACATCATCGCCGCCTTCGTCGGATCGGTTCTCTTCCCGATCTACGCGCTGAACGTCGCGCATGCCAACGACCTTGCCAAGCCAAACGAATATGTCGAGACGTCCTCGGGCCTGATGATCACCTACGGGCTCGGCACGATTTCCGGCCCGCTCATGGTCGGTCCGGTCATGGACCGTTTCGGCCCGGCGGCGCTGTTTCTCGTCCTTGCCGTCTACTTCGCGCTCTATGGCGGCTATGCCGCCTGGCGCATTCTGCGGCGCGAACAGCACAAGGGGCTCGTCGTCAAGACCGACTTCCAGGCAACGAGCGTCATGCCGACACCCGGCCCCGATGTGACGAGCCCGGCTGCCCTGCAGGCGGCACAGGAACCGCTGATTGACGACGACACGGTCCCGGCCTGGGAAAACCCGCGACCGTAGGCCGTGGCTCAGCCCTGCGGCGTCACATGCTTGCGGGCGCCCCGGCGCTCGAGGCCGAGCCGGTGCTCGCGAAAGATGATGAAGATGCCGGCGCCGACGACGATGGCCGTGCCGACGAGCATGGTGGCCGTCGGGATATCGTCGAACAGGAAGTATCCGATGATTAGGCCGAGCACGATCGAGGTGTATTCGAACGGTGCGATCGTCGACATGTCGGCATGGCGATAGCTCTCGGTCAGAAGGATCTGGGCGACACCGCCGCAGAAACCGGCAAACATCAAGAGCAGGAAGGCTTCGCGCGAAATCGACGGCCAGCCGAAAGGCAAGGTCGCGAGAGAGAAGACCGAAGCCGACAGCGAAAAGTAGAGCACGATCGTGTGGGTACGCTCATTCTTGACGAGCTTTCGCACCAGCACCATCGCAACGGCGCCGAGCGCCGCCGAGACCAGCACCGCGACTGCCCCCATGGCCTCGAACGAACCGAAGCCCCCCTCTTCGAACAGCGTCAGCCGCGGCCAGGTGATGATCATCACCCCGACGAGCCCGATGACGACCGCCGACCAGCGATAGAGCCGGACGGATTCGCCGAGAAAGATTGCGGCGAACGCGACCGCGATCAGCGGCATGGCATAGCCGATGGCGATGGCTTCAGGCAGCGGCAGATGCACAAGACCGTAGAAGCCGAAGCTCATTGCGAGAATGCCGATGAAGCCGCGAGCGATATGGCCGGTGATGTCCTTGGTCTTGAAAGCGTCGCGCAACTGTCCGCGAAGAGCGAGATAACCGAGGATCGGCACCATGGCGAAGGCCGAGCGGTAGAAGGTGATCTGGCCGGTGGCGATCTCGTTTCCGGCCGCCTTGATCAGCGTCGACATGCAAACGAAAATGACGACGGAAAGGACCTTGAGCAGGATCCCCTTCATCGGGCTTTCGACTTCCGCATTCATTGAGGGCACTTTTCGAACAGCCTTGACCGGCAATCAGCAGGCACGCGGGCTGGTTTGGAGATTTTTCAGCGGAGAGAACCGCTGCAGGACCCCACCACCTTAGCGACGCTTCGCATGAAAGTCGGATCAAACTTCGTGATGAATGACGTTTTTTCTTGATCGATTAACCTTCGACAGTAGGACGCCCGGCTTTTCTTTAGCTGCCCCGAAAAAAACCTTTCCAATTCATGTCTTGTTAGTCCCACTTCGGTACACATCGGTCCGATAAGGGAGCGGGAAGATTAACGGACGCCATGTCTTTTCTGCCGGAAGTGCGGTCGCCGGCATCACAATCGTGTGGCACAGCCCAGCTTTTCGCCCCTTGGCCTTTTCACCATCACAGGCGCCCTCTACAAATTCTCCAGTAGAACGGTGCAAGCGGGACTGACCATGCGGACAAATACTGGCCAGATCATTCATCTGGAAGACTACCGGCCGACCGACTTCGTTCTGGAGAGAGTGGATCTGACCTTCGAGCTAGACCCGAAGGAGACCAAGGTCGAGGCCCGGCTGATCTTCCATCGCCGCGAAGGTGTCGACAGTGCCGCGCCGCTCGTGCTTGATGGCGACGAGTTGACAATGACCGGCCTGCTGCTCGACCAGGAAGAGCTTGCGACGTCGCTCTACGATGTCGCCGACGATACGCTGACGATCCGCGGCCTGCCCGAAACCGCCCCGTTCGAAATCACCATCACCACGCTGCTTTCGCCCGAGACCAATACGCAGCTCATGGGGCTCTACCGCACCAACGGCGTCTACAGCACCCAGTGCGAGGCCGAAGGCTTCCGCCGCATCACCTATTTCCCCGATCGTCCGGATGTGCTCGCCGTCTACACGGTCAACATCATCGCCGACAAGGCGTCCTCTCCCCTCCTGCTTTCGAACGGCAACTATCTCGGCGGCGCCGACATGGGCGACGGCCGTCACTTCGCCGCCTGGTTCGATCCGCATCCGAAGCCGAGCTATCTCTTTGCGCTGGTCGCCGGCGACCTCGGCGTGGTCGAGGATACCTTCACGACCATGTCCGGCCGCGACGTTGCGCTGAAGATCTATGTCGAACACGGCAAGGAGCCCCGCGCCTCCTACGCCATGGATGCGCTCAAGCGCTCGATGAAGTGGGATGAAGAGGCCTTCGGTCGCGAATACGACCTCGACATCTTCATGATCGTCGCCGTCTCCGACTTCAACATGGGCGCCATGGAGAACAAGGGCCTCAACGTCTTCAACGACAAATACGTGCTTGCGGACCCGGAAACGGCGACCGATGCGGACTACGCCAATATCGAGGCGATCATCGCGCACGAATATTTCCACAACTGGACCGGCAACCGCATCACCTGCCGCGACTGGTTCCAGCTCTGCCTGAAGGAAGGCCTGACGGTCTACCGCGACCACGAATTCTCCGCCGACATGCGCTCGCGCGCAGTCAAGCGCATTGCCGAAGTGCGTCATCTGAAGTCGGAGCAGTTCCCCGAGGATGCAGGTCCGCTCGCCCATCCGGTGCGTCCGACGAAATACCGCGAAATCAACAACTTCTACACGACGACGGTCTATGAAAAGGGATCGGAAGTCACCCGCATGATCGCGACCATTCTCGGCCGCGATCTGTTCAAGAAGGGCATGGATCTCTATTTCGACCGGCACGACGGCCAGGCGGTGACGATCGAGGATTTCGTCGCCTGCTTCGAGGCGGCAAGCGGTCGAGATCTGCGCCAGTTCGCACTCTGGTATCACCAGGCCGGAACGCCGCTGGTCACCGCTTCGGGCGCCTATGACGCCGCCAAGCAGACCTTTACCCTGTCGCTCGAACAGACCGTGCCGCCGACGCCCGGACAGAGCGCCAAGGAAGCGATGCACATTCCGCTGAAGATGGGCCTGCTGCTCGAAAACGGCAGCGAAGCTGCCCTTACCGCCGTTTCCGGCGCCGACATGACCGACGACGTCCTGCATCTGACGGAGCGCAAGCAGACGGTGGTCTTCTCGGGCATCCCCTCGCGCCCGGTTCCGTCGTTCAACCGCAGCTTCTCCGCGCCGATCAACCTGCATATCGAGCAGAGCGCCGACGACCTCGCGCTGATCGCGCACCACGAAAGCGACCTCTTCGCCCGCTGGCAGGCGCTCAACGCCATCGCGCTTGGCAATCTCGTCGAGGCGACGGCGAATATCCGCGCCGGCAAGCCGGTCACCGCGGACAAGGCGCTGATCAACGGCCTGATCCGGGCCGCCGCCGACGACAGCCTCGAGCCGGCCTTCCGTTCGCAGGCGCTGGCACTCCCGAGCGAATCCGATATCGCCCGGGAGATCGGCACTAACAACGATCCGGACGCGATCCACGCGGCCCGTCAGCAGATCCTGACGGCCGTTGCCGTCGCCGGACGCGACACCTTCCTCAAGCTCGCCGACGAGCTCGTCTCCGGCGGCGAGTTCAGCCCGGATGCGGCAAGCGCCGGCAGGCGGGCACTGCGCAACACCGCACTCACCTACCTCGTTCAGGCCGACGACGGCCCTGAGCGTGCGGCGAAGGCCTTTGCGGCGGCCAACAACATGACCGATCTCAGCCATGCGCTGGCGCTGCTCGCGCACCGCTTCCCGGATTCGGCCGAGGCGGCAGAGGCGCTTTCAACATTCCGCACGCGTTTCGCCGACAACGCGCTCGTCATCGACAAGTGGTTCGCCGTGCAGGCGACGATCCCGGGCGCTGGCACGCTCGATCGCATCAAGGCGCTGATGAACGAGCCGCTGTTCAACGGCAACAATCCGAACCGCGTGCGCTCGCTGGTGGGCACCTACGCCTTTGCCAACCCGACCGGCTTCAACCGCGCCGACGGCGAAGGCTACCGCTTCCTCGCGCGCCAGATCCTCGACATCGACCCGCGCAATCCGCAGCTTGCGGCCCGCATCCTGACCTCCATGCGCTCCTGGCGTTCGCTGGAGGACAAGCGTGCCGGGCATGCCCGCAAGGCGCTGAAGGAGATCGCCGGCGCGTCGAAACTTTCGGCCGATGTCGGCGACATCGTCGAGCGCATGCTCAAGGCCTGAGCATCGCCAAAGCCTGATTTTCCTGGGGCCGGGCCGCTACTGCATGTCTCCTTAAATCGACCTCGATTTAAGGAAAAGACATGCAGCAAATCAAAGTGTTACAGCGGCCTTTGCGCGTCTGACTAAGACGCGCGGCGCTGTAGCGCGGCCCGGCCTATTATTTTCCAACGATAAGAAATGGTTAACAAATCTTTACCAGCGCCTCTGGACAAGGCGAATCGCCCTGTGATTCATTGAGTCAGATTCGGGCGAGCGGCGCGCCGAATCATCAGAGGGTTTAGAGCATTGGGAAAGATGGCGGACGCGCGACCAGCGAGCGCAGCCGACGGGCGGTTGCGACTCAAGCTTCCAGGCGTCACCGGCCTGGAGCAGGAGTTTATCTCGCAGGCGAAGATCTTTGCCGGGCCGGCTTCGCGCCGCCTGGCAAACGCGGAGCCCATTCTCAAGCGCTCCATCCCGATCCTGATCATTGCGTTCCTGATCATCGTGGCGGTTTCGCGCATGTCCAGCATCATGGACGAGCACGCCCGCATGGAGGAAAGCTCGCGCCAGACCGTCGGCCTTGCGGCGGCGATCGCCGTTGCCGCCTTCCAGACGGACGGCGTCGCGCTGTTTGACGAGGGCCGGCGCGCCGAGGCGGAGCAACGCTTCAGCCAGTTTCTGCCGACCGGCATGCTCGATCCCGGCACGTTCATCCTCGCGGTGCGCAAGGACGGACGGATATTCGCAAGCACGGAGGGCGGTGGGCCGCTCATCGGACGCACGCTCGCCGCGGCCGCGCCCGACATCGCAACTCTGCAATATTTCGGCGAACATTCGAGCATCATGAAAACGGCGATCGCCGGCGCCGACCACATCGTGGCGCTGGCGCAGCTGCCCGATGCGGCTGGCGTCGTGCTGGCCGCAACGCCGGTCACCCAGCTCGAGACGACCTGGCGAGACGAAGTTTCGCTGAACGTCACGCTCTTTGCCGGCATCTCGGCCATCCTCTTGATGGTGCTCTACGCCTACTACATCCAGGCAAAACGCGCCCGCGATGCCGATTCCGTCTTTGCCGAATCGAACCTGCGGGTCGAGACGGCGCTCTCGCGCGGCCGCTGCGGACTTTGGGATTTCGATCTCGCCAACCGTCGGCTGTTCTGGTCGCGCTCGATGTACGAAATGCTCGGTATGCCCGGCGAAAGCAGCGTGCTCTCCTTCGGCGACGCCGCACGTCTGATGCATCCTGACGATCACGGCATCTACAGCGTCGCCCGCACGATCGCCCGCGGCGACGCGCGCCAGATCGACCAGGTGTTCCGCATGCGCCATGCGGATGGTCACTACGTGTGGCTGCGCGCCCGCGCCGAGATTATCCGCACCGCCTCGGGCCGGGCGCATCTGATCGGCATCGCCATGGACGTGACCGAACAGCACCGGCTTGCCCAGCGCTACGCCGAGGCCGACCAGCGGCTCGCCGATGCGATCGAATGTACCTCCGAAGCCTTCGTGCTCTGGGACAAGCACGACCGCCTCGTGATGTGCAACACCCACTTCCAGGAGGCCTATAAGCTTCCGGATCATGTGCTGGTTCCCGGCACCGAACGCATTGCCGTGCATACGGCGGCAGCGCGGCCAGTGGTCGAGCGCCGGATCGCCGACCCGGACCACAGCAACCAGTCGCAGACGAGCGAAGTCCAGCTTGCGGACGAGCGCTGGCTGCAGATCAATGAGCGGCGCACGCGCGACGGCGGCCTCGTCTCCGTCGGCACAGACATCACGCTCCTGAAGCGCCACCAGGTACGCCTGCGCGAATCCGAACGGCGGCTGATGGCGACCATCGGCGACCTCTCGGCCTCGCGCATGACGCTGGAGCGGCAGAAGACCGAGCTTTCGGTCGCCAATTCCAACTACCAGGTCGAAAAGGACCGCGCGGAAGCGGCCAATCGCGCCAAGTCCGAATTCCTCGCGAACATGTCGCATGAGCTGCGCACGCCGCTCAACGCCATCCTCGGCTTCTCGGAAATCCTGCAGAACCAGATGTTCGGGCCGCTCGGCTCGGAGAAGTACAACGAGTATTCGCGCGACATCCATGAGAGCGGCAAGCATCTCTTGAACGTCATCAACGACATCCTCGACATGTCGAAGATCGAGGCCGGGCACATGCGCATCAGCCGCGAGACGATCGATCTCGCGCCCCTCATCGAGGAAACGCTGCGCTTCACCACCATTCCGGCCGAGCAGAAGAACATCCACTTGGTGCAGCAGATCTCGTCGGGCCTGACCATGGTCGCCGATCGGCGGGCGATGAAGCAGGTGCTGCTCAACCTCCTGTCCAATGCGGTGAAGTTCACCAATGAGGGCGGGCGGATTTCGCTTCGGGCACGCAAGGTGACGGGCGCGGTGACGCTCACCATCGCCGACTCCGGCATCGGCATTCCGCGCGACGCGCTTCAGAAGATCGGCCAACCCTTCGAACAGGTGCAGAGCCAGTACGCCAAGAGCAAGGGCGGATCCGGCCTGGGGCTCGCGATCTCGCGCTCACTCACGCGCCTGCACGGCGGCAGCATGAGAATACACTCGACAGAGAATGTCGGGACCATCATCTCGGTCAGGATCCCGGACCGAACCTAAGGCAGGGTCTCAATCAGCGCGCGGACGTCCGCGCGCCTTCCGCTTTCCGCGCGGCCCCATTCACCCCGAAACGACCGATTGGAAGACGCGCCGCACGGACTTGGAAAGCCTGCGGACGTCTCCCTCCAGGGTTTTAAGGTCCGGATAGTCCCCTGCCCGGCAGACGAGATCGATCAGGCCCGCGGGCGCTTCCTTCGGCTCGAACTCGCCCTCGATGCAAAGCCGCACGATCTGGGACAGTTCGGTGAAAAGATGCAGCGCCTCCAGCGCCACATCGAGATCGTTCGGGTTCATCAGCGCATCGCCAAGCAGCTTCAACGCGTCGGCGGTATTGGTGCCCGATGTCAACGGCTGAACGCCCTTGGCCGGTGCCACGAGCGCCAGATACTGGGTGATGAACTCGATATCGACGAGACCGCCCGGGATCAGCTTGAAGTCCCAGATGTCGCTCGGCGGTTTTTCGCTATCGATCATCTCGCGCATGGAGATCACGTCGGCGCTGACCTTGGCAACATCGCGCTTGCGCCCGAGGATCTCGGCGAAGATCCCGTTGGCCTCGGCCATCAGCCGGTCGTCGCCGCAGATGCAGCGCGCCCGGGTCAAAGCCAGATGCTCCCAGGTCCAGGCCTCTTCGCGCTGATACTTGGCAAAGGCGTTGATCCGGGTTGCGACCGGGCCCTTGTTGCCCGAGGGACGAAGCCGCATGTCGACCTCGTAGAGAATGCCTTCCGCCGTCGGCGCGGAAAGTGCGGCGATCAGGCGCTGCGTCACGCGCGTGAAGTAACGCGTCGGATCGAGCGGCTTGGCGCCGTCGGACTCGGTTGCCGTCTCGTCGTAGTCGTAGAGCAGGATCAGGTCGACGTCCGAGCCCGCGGTCAGCTCGTGGCTGCCGAGCTTGCCCATGCCGACGACGGCGATACGGCCGCCAGGGAAATTGCCATGAACGGAGCGGACTTCATCCTCGACCGCCTTCACCGCCGCAGCGATAATGAGGTCGGCAAGATCGGTAAAGGCGCGGCCGGCTTGCGCGCCGGAGATGGCGCCGGTCAAAAGCCGGATGCCGATCAGGAAGCGCTGCTCGGCGGCGATGATCCTGAGGCGATCGAGCACCTCCTCATAGTGCCTTGCACCGCCGACGAAATTGGCGATGCGTGGCGCCAGATACTCCCGCGTCGGCAGTTCGGCGAGCAGGCCGGGATCGAGCATGCCATCAAAGACATGCGGGCGCGCGGCGATGATTTCGGCAAGCCTTGGCGCCGACGACATGACATTAACGATCAGCGACAGGAGGCCCGGATTGTTGCCGAGCAACGAGAAGAGCTGAATGCCGGCCGGCAGGCCGGAGATGAAGTTGTCGAACCGCAGCAGCGCGTCGTCGGCGCGCCGGCTTTCGCCGAAGACCCGCAGCAGTTCCGGCGTCAGCTCGGTCAGGCGCTCGCGCGCCTCGACCGACTGCGTGGCGCGGTAGCGGCCATAGTGCCAGGTGCGGATCGTGTGGGAGATGTCCGACGGCCGCTGGAAGCCGAGTTTCTTCAGCGTCTCCAACGTATCCGGGTCGTCGCGCTGGCCGGTGAAGACGAGGTTTCCGGTCTCGGTCGAGAGCTTGGCTTCCTGTTCGAAGAGCTGGGCATAGCGGCGCTCGACGGTCTTCAGCACGCGCGACAGGGCCTTGGAGAAGGCGGCCGTATCCTCGAAGCCAAGCATGTAGGCGATGCGCTTCAGCTCCGCTTCGGTCTCGGGCAGGACATGGGTCTGCTCGTCACGCACCATCTGAATCCGGTGCTCGGCATCGCGCAGGAACCAATAGGCTTCGACAAGTTCGTCGGCCGTCTCCTCGTCGATCCAGCCGGCCTTGACGAGCGCCCGCAGCATCGGCTCCGTTGCGCGCTGGCGCAGGTCCGGCATGCGGCCACCGGCAATCAACTGTTGGGTCTGGACGAAGAACTCGATCTCGCGGATACCGCCGCGGCCGAGCTTGATGTTGTGGCCTTTGACCGCGATCTCACCGTGCCCCTTGTGGGCATGGATCTGCCGCTTGATCGAATGAATGTCGGCGATCGCCGCATAGTCGAGATATTTGCGGAAAACGAAGGGGACCAGGTCCTTGAGGAAGTGCTTGCCGGCCTCGATGTCGCCGGCGACCGGCCGCGCCTTGATGAAGGCGGCGCGCTCCCAGTTCTGCCCCCTGCTTTCGTAATAGAGCATCGCCGCTTCGACCGGGATCGCGAGCGGCGTCGAACCTGGATCCGGGCGCAGGCGCAGGTCGGTGCGGAAGACGTACCCGTCGCCGCTACGCTCCTGCAGGATGCGGATCAACCGGCGCAGCAACCGACCGAAAGTTTCCGAGGCATCGTCGCGGTCGACGATGATGCCGGATTGCGGATCGTAGAAGACGACGAGGTCGATATCGGAGGAATAGTTGAGCTCGAAGGCGCCGAGCTTGCCCATGCCGAGCACGACGACACCGGAACCGGCGCTCGGATTTGCGACGTCCTTGACCTTCAGCTTGCCGCTCTCGTTCGCGCTCAAGAGCAGGTGGTCGATCGTCGCGGAGACGGCAGCGCCGGCGAATTCGCTGAGCCAGCGGGTGGTTTCGCGCCCGTCGAAATGGCGGGAGAGATCGGCGAGAGCAACCGCGAAGGCGAGCTCACGCTTGGCGCGTCTCAGCCGCGCCATGATCTCGGTATCCGGCAATGCCGCACCGCCCTCGTTCGGCTTCCAGGCATCGCGGGCGCGGCGCACGCGCTCGCTCAGGAAAGCCGTGAGTTCGGTCGACAGAAGTTCTTCGAGAATAGCCGGTCGGCTGTCGCCGGTATCGCGAAGGAAGGGGGAAAGGGCAAAGGCCGAGACGATGAAGGTCTTGAACGGCGTGTCGGACGCAAGCAGGCTTGCAACCTTTTCGTGGCCCTTGGCCATATCCTTCAACACCGAAAGCGCTGTCTTGGCATCGGCTTGTGTGGCCGGACGGATCGGTGTCGTCTCGACCGCCCAGCACTTCTGCATCTGTTCCTGCATGCCGTCTCCCTCTGGCCGGAGCGGACGGCGCACAACGACCGTGCACACTGCCTCACTCCACCCCGTTCTCCCAGAACCGGTCTATCAGGTTGCCGCCATCGGGAAAACCATCTGAACCGTCAGACCCTTGCCGCCTTCGGCGGACGGAACCGTGTCGGCGAGATGCAGCGCGCCATGGTGCATTTCCATGACTGCCTCGACCAGCGACAGACCGAGGCCGGTGCCTGGCTTGGAGCGGCTCTCATCAAGGCGTACGAAGCGCTTGATCACCTCGTCGCGCATCGCCGCCGGTATGCCCGAACCGTGATCGGCAACCGACAGCAACACACTCCCCTCGCGCTTTTCCAGCGAGACCTTAATCAGGGGGTTCTCGGCGCCATCGGCATATTTGATGGCGTTGTCGATGAGGTTGCCGAGGGCCTGGCCGATCAGTTCGCGGTTGCCTGAAATCACCAGCCCCGGGGCGACGTCGGCTTCGAGTTTCAGACCGCCATCTTCGGCCACCGGTTCGTAGAGCTCTACGCAATCGGCGACGATCTGCGAAAGGTCGATGTCGCTCATCTCGGCGGCAGACGAGCCAGCCTCGACGCGCGAAATCATCAGAAGGGCGTTGAAGGTGCGGATCAGTTGATCGGATTCGCCGATGATCTCCTCCAGCGCGCCGCGCTGGCTCGTGCCCTTGCGGGCAAGGGCTGCTTCCGCCTTGTTGCGCAGCCGCGTCAGCGGGGTCTTCAGGTCGTGGGCAATGTTGTCGGAGACCTGTCGCAGCCCTTCGTTCAGTTTCTCGATGCGGCTGAGCATGGCGTTCAGCGATTCCGACAGCCGGTCGAATTCGTCGCCCGAGCCGCTCATCGGCAGACGCTGCGACAGATCGCCGGCCATGATCTTGGTGCTCGCCTCCGACATGCGGTCGATGCGTTTCAGGGCGTTGCGCCCAATGCCGAACCAGATAACGAGCGCGCCAAGCCCCATGACGCCGAGCGCCACCATCAGCGCCTGGCGCACCAGCGCGCGGAACTTCTGCGGCTCCTGCAGGTCGCGGCCGACGAGAATGCGCAGACCGTTGTCGAGCACCAGCACATGGGCAAGCGCCACATGGGTGTCCTTCTTGCTCTCGTCGGTATAGCGCTGATAGGCGAAGGGACGCTCGGTCCAGCCTTCGCTGTCGAGCAGGCCCGGCTCCAGGCTCGCGACGTTGCCGGCGAGGATTTCGCCGCTCGGTCCCGCGATCACGTAGAGATTGGCGCCCGGCTGACGTGCCCGCCGCTCGAGCGAGCGCAACAAGCCGTTCATGCCGGCGCGGCTATAGACCTGCTCGATCTGCGCCACCTCGGCGGTGACCGCATCACGGGTCTGCTGCTGCAGCAGCCGCTCCGACATGCCGGTGACGTAGATGACGAGAAAGGCGGCACAGAGCGAAAAGAGGATGAGGTAGAGGGCGGAAAGCCGGACCGCGGTCGTTCTGAAGAGAACGCGAAGCTTGCTCATGCGGGCGCCCGGTCATCCTTGATCATGTAGCCGGCGCCACGCACCGTGCGCAGCAGCGGCACATCGAAGTCCTTCTCGATCTTCGAGCGCAGCCGCGAGACATGCACGTCGATGACGTTGGTCTGCGGGTCGAAGTGGTAGTCCCAGACGTTTTCCAGCAGCATCGTGCGGGTGACGACCTGGCCGGCGTTCTTCATGAGATATTCGAGCAGGCGGAATTCGCGCGGCTGCAGGGGAATTTCCTTTCCCTGCCGGCGCACGGAATGCGACAGGCGGTCGAGTTCCAGATCGCCGACGCGGTAAACCATGTCCTGATCCGGCGTGCCCTTGCGGCGGCCGAGCACCTCGACGCGGGCGAGCAGCTCATTGAAGGCATAGGGCTTCGGCAGATAATCGTCGCCACCTGCGCGCAGACCCGTGACCCGGTCGTCCACCTGGCCGAGCGCCGACAGGATCAGCACCGGCGTGTGGATGTCCTTGCGGCGAAGCTCGGTGATGACAGAGAGACCGTCTCGACGCGGCAGCATGCGGTCCACCACGAGAACGTCGTAATTGTTCTCGCTGGCCATGAACAGGCCGCTCTCGCCATCGCTGGCGTGGTCGGACACGATGCCCGCCTCGCGGAAGGCTTTCGCCAGATAGGCTGCCGCCTCGAGATCGTCTTCAATGATGAGAATCTTCATACGCGCGACCATAGTCCCGGACCCCTGTCTGTCTCAACCGGTTTCGACTTTCGACAACCGGGTTGGCGAGTGCTCTCGTGAGGGAGAGCGGGATGCGGGCGGAAAACCGCACACACCTTTTCACATCCCGCTCCAAACGGCGAGCGCCGCGATATCACCTGGAAATCGCGGCGCTCCGGTCAATCATCTGACTGCCGCGATCAGCCCTTGTCGATCGGAAGGGCCACGAAGCGGCTGCCGTTTTGGGCCTCAATCTGGAAGAGCGCCTTGCTACGACCGTCCTTCTTGGCAGTGTTGATGACCTTCAGGATATCGTCGGCGGACTTCACTTCCTGATTGTTCACCGAGACGATCTTTTCGCCCTGCTTCAGGCCGCGATCGCTGGCATCGGAATCTTCGTCGACCGAAGCGATGGTGACGCCCTTGCCATCATCGGACGGCACGACCGAGACGCCAAGGTCGGCCAGTGCCTGCTCGCTCGACGGTTGGGCTTCATCGGACTGGTCGTCCTGGCTCTTGGCCGCTTCCTTGTCGTCCTTCGGCAGGGTGCCGATTTCGAGCTTGACGGTTTCCGCCTTGCCGTCGCGCCACAGGGCCAGATCGACCGTGGTGCCCGGGCGGATCGCCGCAACCTTGCGGGCAAGGTCACGCGGATCCTTGACCGTGTCGCCGTTCAGCGCGGTTACGACATCGCCCTTCTTGATGCCGGCTTTTTCGCCCGGCGAACCGGCCTGCGGCTCGACGACGAGCGCGCCGCTTGCTTCCGAAAGGCCGAGCGATTCGGCGATGTCCTTGGTGACGGGCTGGATCTGCACGCCGAGCCAGCCGCGGGAAACCGAACCGTCCTTGATCAGGTCGGCAACCACATCCTTGGCAACGGTCGACGGGATAGCAAAGGCGATACCGACGTTGCCACCGCCCGACGGCGAGAAGATCGCCGTGTTGATGCCGACGACTTCGCCGGAGAGGTTGAAGGTCGGGCCACCCGAGTTGCCGCGGTTCACCGCCGCGTCGACCTGCAGGTAATCGTCATAGGGGCCCGAGCCGATGTCGCGGCCACGCGCCGAGACGATGCCCGAGGTTACCGTACCGCCGAGACCGAAGGGATTGCCGACGGCAACCACCCAGTCGCCGACGCGGACCTTGCTGTCGTCGGCCCAGCTGACATAGGTGAACTTGCGCTTGTCATCGACCTTGAGCACGGCGAGATCCGTGCGGCTGTCCTTGCCGACCAGCTTGGCGTCGAGTTCGGTGCCGTCGTTGAGGATGACGGTGAAGGCCGAGCCGTCGGAAACGACGTGGTTGTTGGTGACGAGGTAACCGTCATCGGAGATGAAGAAGCCAGAGCCCTGAGCGGTCGGACGCAGGCGTCCTTCGCCGTGCGGGCCACGACGGCCCGGGCCGCGGTCGGCACGGTCGTCGCCGCGCGGGCCGAATTCCTTGAAGAAACGCTTCAGCGGATGGTCTTCCGGCAGATCGTCGAAACCGCGACCGTTGAAATTGAAGTCGAAACCGCTTCCGTCTTCCGACACCGGATTGGCGCGCGACTGAACGCGAACCGAAACGACCGCCGGCGAAACGGCCTCGACGACGTTGGCGAAGCTCGGCACCGACGGCGCTTCTACCTTCACCGGATCGGCAAAGGACTGCGAGATGCTGGCCGGCAGACCCGAGGTCAGCATGACGGCGGCAAGGCCGGCGACAGTCGAGGTCTTCAGAACGGTCTTGAGGGAGGGACGCAGGGATTTGGTCGTAAACATCCGTTTTGCCTTTTCTCTTCCTTGATGCCGTCGAAGACGGCACCGAAACCTGGTTGCGAAACCGCCTCAGGGAAGGCGGAATTCGTTTTGGCTGACTGGAGGAACAGCCGATGACCAAAGATGTAACGGATGGGACCTTACTGAGTTCTGTCCGGAAAATGAATTTTTGGTAATGTTGTGAAGAGCTGGCCCGGGCTCGACCAAGGGCCTACCGGGAATTGCGCGTTGGCGCGAACGGCATTGCCCGCCACTGGCGGGGATCTCCAGCGATATCAAAAGATTAGTGCGGGGCCGGTGCAACGGATGCGCGTTCGGCGAGCGCCGCATTACGGCTGAAGCAGCTTCTCCAGCTTTTCCTTTTCGTCCTCGGAAAGCGGCGCGCCCTTGGCCTGGGCGCCGCGACGGCGAGAAGCGATAACAAGCGTAATCGCCCCGACGAGGAGCAGGGTCGCCGGCATGCCCCAGAGGATCAGGGTCTTCGTCTCGAAGCGCGGTTTCAGCAATACGAATTCGCCATAGCGGGACACGACGTAATCGATGACGGCCGTGTCGCTGTCGCCGTTCGCCAGCCTCTCGCGTACGAGCACGCGCAGGTCCTTGGCAAGCTCGGCGTTGGAATCGTCGATCGACTGGTTCTGGCAGACCATGCAGCGCAGCTCCGCCGAGATCGCCCGCGCCCGCGCTTCGAGCGCGGGATCGGCAAGCACCTCATCCGGGTTGACGGCAAAGGCCGAGCCGACAGGCGCGAACAGAAGCAGGAGTGCCAGGAGCAGGCGGTTCATTCCGCAGCCCCCACCGGCACCGTCTTCGGTCGCTTGGCCTTGGCCGGCGCGCCGACGCGCAGGCGGCGGTCACTCAGGGAGACGAAGCCACCCGCCATCATGAAGAGGGTGCCGCCCCAGATGCACAGGATCATCGGCTTCCACCAGATGCGCACGACGATACCGCCTTCGCTGATCTGGTCGCCGAGCGAGACATAGAGCTGGCTCAAGCCGAAGGTGCGGATGCCGGCTTCCGTCGTCGGCATGCGGCGCGCCTGGTAGAGGCGCTTCGATGACCAGACCTCGTCAATTGCGACACCGCCGCGGCTGATGGTGAAGTGGCCGGACTCCTCGGAATAGTTCGGGCCGCTGCCATTGCGCATACCATCGAAGCGCAGGGTGTAGCCGCCGGCATCGACCGTCATGCCCGGCTTCATCTCAACGACTGTTTCGGTCTCGAAGGCCGTGACGGCGACGATGCCGATCAGGGTGACGCCAAGGCCGATATGCGCAAGCGCCGTGCCGAAGGCAGAACGCGGCAGGCCGGAGAAGCGCCGCCAGGCAACATTGCCTGCGACCTTGCCGAGGCCGGAGCGCAGCGCCAGGTCCGTCAACGAACCGACAATCACGTAGACGCCGAGGGCAATGCCGAAGAGCGCCAGAACCGGCCCGCCGTTCATGAAGTAATAGTAGGCGACACCGAAGAGCAGGCCGATGGCGACCGCTGCGAAGAGCCGCTGCGAAACGCCGGCAAAGTCGCCACGCTTCCAGGCAAGCAGCGGGCCGAAGGGCACCGCAAAGAGCAGCGGCAGCATCAACAGGCCGAAGGTCATGTTGAAGAAGGGCGGGCCGACGGAGATCTTGTCGCCGGTCAGCGCTTCGAGCACCAGCGGATAGAGCGTGCCGGTGAGAACCGTCGCGGTCGCCGTCGTCAGGATAAGATTGTTGAAGACCAGCGCACCCTCACGCGAGATCGGCGCGAAGATGCCCCCGGCCTTCAGGTGCGAAGCGCGCAGGGCGAAGAGCGTGAACGCACCGCCGATGAAGAAGACGAGAATGGCGAGGATGAAGATGCCGCGGGTCGGGTCAGTGGCGAAGGCGTGAACCGAGGTCAGGACACCCGAACGCACGAGGAAGGTGCCGAGCAGCGACAGCGAGAAGGTCATGATCGCGAGCAGCACGGTCCAGATCTTCAGCGCCTCACGCTTTTCCATGACCAGCGCGGAATGCAAAAGCGCGGTTCCCGCAAGCCAGGGCATGAAGGAGGCGTTTTCGACCGGATCCCAGAACCACCAGCCGCCCCAGCCGAGCTCGTAATAGGCCCAGTAGGAGCCCATCGAAATGCCGGCGGTGAGGAAGGTCCAGGCGGCAAGCGTCCAGGGGCGGACCCAACGCGCCCAGGCCGCGTCGATCCGGCCCTCGATCAAGGCCGCGATGGCAAAGGAGAAGCAGACGGAGAAACCGACATAACCGAGATAGAGCAGCGGCGGATGGATCGCGAGACCGACATCCTGCAGGATCGGGTTCAGGTCCTTGCCCTCGCCCGGCGCCGGCATCAATCGCGCGAACGGATTGGACGTCAGCAAGATGAAGAGCGCGAAGGCCATCGCGATCCAGGCCTGGACGGCAAGCACGTTTGCCTTCAGCGTTTCAGGCAGGTTGCGCCCGAAGGCGGCAACCAGCGCCGAGAAGAACGTCAGGATCAACAGCCAAAGCAGCATCGAGCCTTCATGGTTCCCCCAGACGCCCGAGATCTTGTAGATCAGCGGCTTCAGCGAATGGGAGTTTTCCCAGACGTTGCGGACCGAGAAGTCCGAGGTGACATAGGCGAAGGTGAGGACGGCAAAGGCGAAAGCGACGAGCAGAAAGCAGGCGACGGCGGCGCTGGAGGCCAGCTCCATCAGGCCGCGATCGTTCAGCCGTGCGCCGAGGATCGGCAGGGCTGCCTGGATGACCGCAGTCGCCAGCGCCAGAACCAGAGCGTAGTGTCCGAGCTCGATGATCACTTGATGGTTTCCTTCCCGCTGAGCTCGACGCCCTGGGCCTTCAAACGGTCGGCGACATCCTTGGGCATATAGGTCTCGTCATGCTTGGCGAGAACCGAGTCGGCCACGAAGACGGAGCTCCCCGCAACGAAGGTTCCCTCCGTTACCACGCCCTGCCCCTCGCGGAACAGGTCGGGCAGGATGCCGGTATAGGTGACCGGCACACCGCTCAGCGTATCGGTGACGGTGAAGGTCACCGTCTTGCCGTCGCTGCGCTTGACGGAGCCGGCTTCGACGACGCCGCCGAGGCGGATGCGGGTTCCCGGTGGCACGTCGGCCTTTTCGAGGTCGCTCGGCACATAGAAATAGGCGATCGCCTGGCTGAAGGCGAACATCACGAGGAAAGCCGCAAGCACCAGGAAGCCGACACCGCCGCCGATGATCGCCAGTCTTTTTTGTTTGCGCGTCATTGCGTTACTCCGTCGGTGGCAATCCCGAGCTCGCGCGCCAGCGCCAGCAGCTGCTTGCCGCCGTCGCCATCGGCCGGGAAGGTTTTCAGGCCCTCCCTTAGCGCGGCCAGCGCCTTGTCTCGTTGATCAAGGACAACATGGGAGCGGATCAGCCGCGCCCAGCCTTCGAGATTGTCCGGATTTTCCTTCAGCCGGCTTTCCAGGCTGCCGACCATGCCCCGGATCATTTCCTGTCGATCGCCCGCGCTCATGCTTTCGGCAGCGGCCACGTCATCGGCACTCGGATTGCCGGGCGCCGCAGCGCTGGTTGCGCCAGCGCCCCCCAATTCAGCCACGTGCTGTTTGACGAGCGGCAGCCAGGGTGCGTCGGCCGGCGACGTCGCGACCAGCCGGTTGAAGGCGGTCAGTGCTTCCGCGTTCTTGCCTTCCTGCTTGAGGCCGAGGGCAAGATAGAATTCCGAGCGCGGGTCATTGGGGTCGAGCGCCAGCGCCTGCTTCAGCGCGTCCTGCGCCTTGCTCGTCACGACGCCGTCGGACTGTACGACCATCGCCTCGGCGTAGCCGCCAAGACGTGCCGGCGTCGGGCCGAGCAGGCGGATCGCCCGGTCATAGGCATCGACTGCATCTTCGACACGGCCGTTGCGCATGTAGATCGGCGCAAGCAGATCCCAGCCGGCGCCGTCGTTCGGGTTTATCGCCAGGTGGTTCTCGGCCTTGGCAATCAGGATGTTGATGTCGCCATTGGGATCGGCCAGGCGCGCGGCGAGCGGCTGCGCCGGAAGGCCCGGGCTTCCGGTCAGCAAGTAAAGACAGAGGCCGACGGCCGGGAGACAGAGCAGCACGAAGGCCTGGGCCAGACGGCTGACACTGCGCCGCGGCGCAGCGGCCGGCGCCGTCTCGCTGTCGCTCTCGCCAGCGGCCAGCAACCGGCGCGCCACTTCGGCGCGCGCAAGCTCGGCGTCATCGCCGCGGATCAGACCGCTGTCCTGGTCGCGCTTCAACTCCTCGAGCTGGTCGCGATAGACCTCGATGTCATGACTGTGGGGAGACGACGGGGCTTCCCCTGCCCGCAGCAGCGGCAGGATGAGCACGGCAGCGACAGCCGCCGTCAGCGTGGCGACGAGGATCCAGAACAACATGCAAGCTCAATACTATGGCCCCCATGCCATTCCAACACGAAAACCCCTTATGACGGAGATTTGAGGCGTTTCGCCGCAACGGCGGATCGAGCAGCCCGGGCGCAGCCGGAAGACCCCGGTCCGCCAAGCCTCAGGTCAGCGGCGTCCAGCTGCCATCCGGGTTGCGGCAGGCAGCGCCCCGCGCCGTCTTCGGCTGGCCCTTGACGGTAACCGTGTGGCTATACTGGCGGCAGTTCTGCGACCCGACCTGATAGGGGGCGGCTGCAACGACCGAACCGTTGACGCCGCGCCCGTCCCAGGTCACCGGCTGGCCACCGGGGGCCGCCTCAAGTGCGCGGTACTCCGCCTCCAGCGCCCGCTGGCGGTCCGATGCTCCGATGTCGAGATCGGTGAGACGCGCAATGACCCCGCCCTGGAGTGCTGCGATGTAATTGGTCGAGGTGGCACCGCGCGTCGCCGTCGAGCCGAGGCTGCCGGCCGCGCCCTTGCTGCCCGTCGTGCCGCATCCGGCCAGCGCGACGGCCGAAGCGACCACAACGATCCTGCCGCCGACGACAATAGCCCGTGTCATTTCTGCCTGGTTCCTCATGATCCGCGACACTCAATCATCCTATCCGAAGCCGCATCCTTAAGCTCGTTCCATTCGAGCACGGTGACGACTAGTCTTTGATTTTCTTTTGGCATTCCCCGCGTGCCGAGGCAACGGCGGGCCCTGCGGGTGTGACATTTTCAAGCACGGGTGTGACCCCTAAATCACGATGGATTCGCAAGCGAGCGACGCCAGACCCACGTATTTCTCCCGCACCCTCTAAACGGCCGCCGGCAAAACCAGTTCCGCCCGCAAGCCTCCCTCGTCCCGCCGCGACAAGGTGATGGTGCCCTGGTACTCCCGAACGATCTCGCTGACGATCGAAAGACCGAGCCCGGTTCCCGGCTTGCTTTCGTCGAGCCGCTTGCCGCGCTTCATCGCCACGGCAATCTGGTCGGGGTTGAGCCCCGGCCCGTCGTCGTCGATATCGAGAACGATCCACTGCCGTCCTGGTTCCTTGGCATGAACCTCGCTCGGCGCCGGTCTGACGTTCAGCCATACCTCGGCTCGGGCGTGGCGGGCGGCATTCTCGAGCAGGTTGCCGACGGTCTCTTCGACGTCCTGCAACTCCATGGCAAGAACCAGCCCCGGCGGGTTGATAGACAGATGAACCTGCTTTTCCGGATTGAGCTTGCGCATGACGCGCACGAGGCGTTCGAGCGCCGGCTGCGCTTCGGTCCGCGCCAGCACGGACTCACGCTGCGCCGCGATCCGGGCGCGGCTCAGATAGGACTGAACCTGGGTCTGCATCGCATCGACCTGGGTGCGCACCAGTTCGCCATGCGATGCCTCGAGCACCCGCGCCTCGTTGAGCAGCACCGCGATCGGCGTCTTCAGCGAATGGGCGAGATTGCCGACCTGCATGCGGGCGCGCTCGACGATGCGGCGGTTGCTGTCGATCAGCGCGTTGACCTCGTTGGCGAGAGGCTGGATCTCGCGCGGGAATGCGCCATCCAACCGTTCGCTTTCGCCGGCGCGGATCTTTTCCATCGAGCGCCGGACCTCGTCGAGAGGCCTAAGACCGAAGAGGATGGTGAGCGCGTTCACGCCGAGCCCACCAAGACCGAAGATGGAGAGCGCGATCGTCAGGTTGCGGGTGAAGCGGTTGATGTCGGCCTCGAGCACATCGCGGTTGCCCGCCACGCGAAAGCGCGCCGTATGGCCCTGGATGTCGAGAACGACCTCGGTCTCGGAGACCTCGACCTCGTTTCCGAAGGGGTCCTTGGTGGTGTAGAAGCGAACATAGCCGGTATCGAAGGGCACCTCGTCGACGCTGGCGATCGGCAGCTTGCCGTTGCCGAGCGAGGTCGAGATCAAAGGCGGCGTGTCGAACTCGCCAATCGGATCGACGATCCAGTACCAGCCGGTCTGCGGCTGCGAAAACCGGAGATCGCCAAGCTGCGGACTGCCCGACAGCACCGTCCTCTCGTTGACGGAGATCGAGTTGACGACGTTGAAGAGCTGGGCGCGCAGCAGGTCCTTGAAGCCGCGCTCGGAGCCTTGGCGATAGAGCTCGGAGATCACCACGCCGATCACGACGAGCGCCACCACCGCCCAGACGGTGGAGACCACCAGAACGCGTGCGGTGAGCGATCTAATTGCCATTGCCCGGCGCTTGCATACGGTATCCGAGACCGCGCACCGTTTCGATCAGATCGTTGCCGATCTTCTTGCGCAGCCGGCCGATGAACACTTCGATCGTATTGGAATCGCGATCGAAATCCTGGTCGTACATGTGCTCGACCAGTTCCGTGCGCGAAACCACCTGCCCCATGTGGTGCATGAGATAGGATAGCAGCCGGAACTCGTGCGACGTCAGCTTCAATGCCACGCCATCGACCGTTGCCTTGGAGCCCTTGGTATCGAGGCGGACCGGGCCGCAGACGATCTCCGAGCTCGCATGGCCGGCAGCGCGCCGGATCAGCGCGCGGATGCGGGCGAGAACTTCTTCGACGTGGAACGGCTTGGCGACATAGTCGTCGGCGCCGGCATCGATGCCAGCCACCTTGTCGCTCCAGCGGTCACGCGCGGTCAGGATCAGAACCGGCATGGTCTTGCCGTCGCCGCGCCATTTTTCAAGGACGGTGATGCCGTCCATCTCCGGCAGGCCGATGTCGAGGATCACGGCATCATAGGGCTCGGCGTCACCGAGATAGTGCCCCTCCTCGCCATCATAGGCCTGGTCAACGACGTAGCCGGCCTCCTTCAGCACCTCGGCGAGTTGCCGGTTCAGGTTGGCGTCGTCCTCGACAATCAGAATGCGCATCCGTCTTTACTTCCTCTCGCGGCCATCCTGCTGCATGTGTCGCCAAATCTGGCCAATTCAAGGATAAGAACACGCAGCCATTCAAAGTGCTACAGCGACCTTCGTACGCCTGATACGGCACGCGGCGCTGCAGGGATAGCCTACATCGGCACCTTGACGGTTACCTTCTTCGGCCTGCCGCCATTGCCGGGAACAAGCACGGTGATCACGCACTGACCGTCGGACGTCGGCTGCGCCGACAGCAACTCGCCGCCGGTGTCGGCAACGACCTGCGCGGCTGCCGCACTGCAATCGCCGGCCACACGAACGACAATATCCGACGGCACGCTGATCGCTGGCGGGCTGAAGCCGGCGAGGCCTGCAGCAAGCGCGGCTATGATCACTGGTGAAGACATGAACGCACTTTCGACTTGGGAAGCATCATGGCAGAAGGAATAAACGAACGAGGCTGAATGGCAAATGAATGTCGGCCTTTCGGACCGGCAAGCACTATCGGGAAACGCATCACCTCCCGCGAAATCCGACCTTAGATTGCGGCGATTCTTCCCTGGAGGAAACCCGCATCGGTCAATCCGTTGCCTAGCCATAGCCGCTTCCTGCGACAGTTTGAGCGGCGCGATCACGCGAGGAACGCGGCCCAGAACCCAAGGCCACCAGACGGAACAGCCCCACCGTCAGCTTTCGTTAAGCATGTTTCGCTAGGATCTTTTTGCTGACCTAAACAGCGCCGTTCCCGATCGAGGGCGGCTTGGCTGCGCACCCATTTTGCCGATTCTTTTGAATCGCTTGGCGGCTGTCGCTCGCAGCGTGATTCAAACACTTCAGAAACTGATTCAGGTTCGGCGCCCTTTCAAACAAGGCGCGGCCATCACGGCCCTCGGCCCCGCCGAGGCAATGCGTCACCACGGCACCGATCACGCCCGCAGCAGTGTCGTCTTCTTAGACAAAGCCCTGCGAACCGGCCGATCCCTTTTGCCACAATCTATGCGCGCAAATTACTTCAAAAATAGCTGCAACTTAAACCTGTTGACGACCAGGCGCGATGCGTGCTGTGTATAAACGAAAAATTAATCGATTTAAAGATTTTTCAATCGTTTAAATGATTTAAGCCACTGATTTACAAAGCCTTTGCGATGTGAAATTGTCCGCCACATCATACATCACGAAACCGTCACAGAACCCGGGAGGATCGCATGCAGACGCTCGCAAACAACCAGCCCGCATCTCAGCAGTCCAAAGTACCGCAATCATTACTCGACCGTTTCGAGAGCGAATGGCGTGAGATGCGCGCCGCGAGCGACGCAACGCCGAAGCCGGTCGCACCGGCGGAATAAGGCCCGCCTGTGTGGCGCGCCTGCGCGTCACCGGCCCTGCCCTTCCATTTCCCTAGATTGTCGCCCGACAGCGCTCGTTCAGAGCGCTTTTCGGTGAGTCCTTAGCGGACCGGCGGTGAGGCTATCACCGCCGGTCGCGACGTTTCCACCCCAGTGCGCCCGGCGAGGCACCACCGATGCCAAAGCCCATCCAGGCAGCCCGATCAGGCTCCCCTAGCGCCCTTGTCGAGCGCGCGCATCAACGGCACCCCTTGCAATTTTTGTAGTGATTTTCAGCCTTTTTGCCATTCGGCAAAAGCATGTTAATCTTTCTTCATGCTGACGGAAGAGATCGAAAGACTCGCGCTGAGCCTGCCTGGAACGGAGGAAAATGCGCATTTCGGAACGCGAGATTTCCGCGTTGGGAAACGTATTTTCATGAGCCTGCCGGAAGCCGGGCGCGCCGTTTTCAAGTTCACGCCCGATCAGCAGCGCATGCTACTGGAGATGGAGCCCGGCGTCTGCGCCGCGGTGCCCGGAGGCTGGGGCGACCGTGGCTGGACCTCGCTCTATTTCGTCCAGGCCGACGAGGATCTCGTCAAGCAGTCGATGGAAACGGCGTGGCGCAATGTTGCGCCGAAAAGCCTCGTCAAGAAGAACGGCGGCAGCCACTAGAGGTTCGTTGCGGCAGAACAGCCCTGCCGGCGCCGCACTGCCAAAACGATTCCACCACTTCGGCTAACCCCTTGTTACTCCGCGTTTTCCTGTCCAACTTCCAGCGGCCAGGTGACGAGATAATCCTCGTAATCGTCGACATCGATGCCGTCTTCCGCAACGGTGCGCCCGCGCACGGAAATGCCGGCGGCGTGAACCGTGTTCGGATCGCCCGAAATCAACGGATGCCACCAGTAGAGATCGCGCCCTTCGGCCACCAGCCGGTAGCCGCAGGTCGGCGGCAGCCAGGTGATTTCGCGCACGGCCTTCGGCGTCAGCTGGATACAGTCGGGTACGGTCGCCTGGCGGTTGGGATAGTCCTTGCAGCGACAGCTCTCGCCGTCGAGAAGCGTACAGCGGATCGAGGTCCAGGCGATCTCGCCCGTGTCCCAATCCTCGAGCTTGTTGAGACAACAGAGGCCGCAGCCGTCACAGAGGCTTTCCCACTCGGTATCGGTCATGTCTTCAAGGCTTTTCGCCTTCCAGAAAGGCATTTCGCCCATCGTCATCACACTTTCGTCAAATCGCTCGCGATACAGAAATTTCGCAGAAAATTGCCGGTTTTTTAAGGCCGGTGGCGCGATATGCAAGTAGATTGGAATTTGACGCCGTGCAAATATTACATGGCGCCGGCATGATGCCGTAGAGCCTTCAGGTGGTTGAGACCGTGCGGGAACCGAGGAAAGACGATAATCGGCCGAAGAAACGGCACATCTTTCTCAGGATCGACTCCTGGATCGATTCCACGGTCTGGAATGCGGGCTTCAAGCTGGGGCAATGGTGGGAAGACACCACCATCTTCTTCCGCCGCTTCCGCGTCACGGGCTGGAAGAAGGCCGTCTTCGAGGTGCTCGGCGAAGGCATGAACTGGGGCACGGTCGGCTCCGTGCTGATGCTGGCGCTCGCCCTTCCGGCCTTCGAGGAAACCAAGGGCAACTGGCGCGCCCAGAGCGATTTCGCCGTCACCTTCCTCGACCGCTACGGCAACGAGATCGGCCATCGCGGCATCATCCACGAAGACTCCGTACCGATCGACGAGCTGCCGGATCACCTGATCAAGGCGGTGCTGGCGACCGAGGACCGGCGCTTCTTCGACCATTGGGGCATCGACTTCCTGGGGCTTGCCCGCGCCATGACCGAGAACGCGCGCGCCGGTGGTGTCGTTCAGGGCGGCTCGACCCTGACGCAGCAGCTCGCCAAGAACCTCTTCCTGTCGAACGAGCGGACGATCGAACGCAAGATCAAGGAAGCGTTCCTCGCCGTCTGGCTGGAATGCAACCTGTCGAAGAAGGAAATCCTCCGGCTCTATCTCGACCGCGCCTATATGGGCGGCGGTACCTTCGGTGCGGCGGCCGCGGCGCAGTTCTATTTCGGCAAGTCGATCACCGATGTCAGCCTGGCGGAATCGGCGATGCTTGCCGGCCTCTTCAAGGCGCCGGCGCGCTACGCGCCGCACGTCAACCTGCCGGCCGCACGCGGGCGCGCCAACGAGGTTCTGACCAACCTCGTCCAGGGCGGCCTGATGACCGAGGGCCAGGTGATAGCCGCGCGGCTCAATCCGGCGACAGTCATCGATCGCGCCCAGGTGAAGGCGCCCGACTTCTTCCTCGACTGGGCCTTCGACGAAGTCCAGCGTATCGCCCGCCCCTTCGCGCAGCATTCGCTGATCGTGCGCACCACTATCGACATGGGTCTGCAGAATGCCGCCGAGGATTCGGTGGAATCGAGCCTGCGCCAATATGGCGAGAGCTTCCGCGTCAAGCAGGGTGCGCTGGTGATGGTCGAAAACGGCGGCGCCGTGCGCGCCATGGTCGGCGGCCGCGACTATGGCGAGAGTCAGTTCAACCGCGCCACCCGCGCATTGCGCCAGCCGGGTTCATCTTTCAAGGTCTATACCTACGCGGCAGCGATGGAAAAAGGCATGACGCCGGAGACGGTCGTCGTCGACGCGCCGATCACCTGGCGCGGATGGTCGCCGCAGAATTATGGCCGCAGCTATGCCGGCCGCATCACCATCCTGACGGCCATCGCCAAGTCGATCAACACCATTCCCGTGCGCCTCGCCAAGGACAAGCTCGGCACGGACCTGATCGCCCAGACGGCCAAGGACATGGGCATCGAGACCCCGATCCGGACCGACAAGACCATGCCGCTCGGCACATCGGAAGTGACCGTGCTCGACCAGGCGACCGCCTATGCGGTGTTCCCGGCCGGCGGCATGCAGTCACGCCGCCACGGGATCAGCCAGATCCTCAACTATGACGGCGACATTCTCTACGACTTCGGACGCGATGCGCCGCCGGCGCGGCGCATCCTCTCCGAAACCGCCAACACGTCGATGAACTCCATGCTGACGCAGATCCCGATCATCGGCACGGCGCGCAAGGCCGCGCTCGACAACGGCATCGTCGTTGGCGGCAAGACCGGTACGACGCAAGCCTATCGCGACGCCTGGTTCGTGGGCTTCACCGGCGACTATACGACCGCGGTCTGGTTCGGTAACGACGACTACACCTCGACCAACAACATGACCGGCGGTTCGCTGCCGGCAATGACCTTCAAGCGGCTGATGGATTACGCCGAGCAGGGCATCGAACACCGGACGATCCCGGGGATCACCGCGCCGACGGCGCCGGCAAAGCAGCCGCCGCAGGTGGCGTCAGCGAAGCCGGATGAAAACGCATTGCCGCCGCTGGTGCGGCCGCGGTCGCTTTCGACCGACGTCACCCGGCTGCTGCGCAGCATCGGCGAGACCTTCGAAAAGGCACCAGCACTGAAGGCACCCGAGAAGGCCGGCGGCAAGCTTGCCTCTCTCGGCGCGGAAGAACCAAGGTCCGGACAGGCAAAGCCCGATGCAGCCAGCAACTGACGTTTCGGGCATGCCCGCCTTGCTTTCCTATCCCGGTTGCGATGTCCGGTTCGAGGCCGTCGCCGTTGCGCCGGCCGCGGATTTCGGCGACATAGTGGATCAGCCCGGCGGTGCTACGCCGCGGGACCATATCCGGTAGAGTCGCCCTTGTTTCGAATCCCCTTCCTCGTCGCGCTTACCCTTGCCATCGCCTTCGGCGGCGGCATTGCCTCGGCGGTATGGGCGCTGAAAGCGACCGTTGGCTTCGGCTCGATCGCGATCGGCCCCTGGGTCGCCTTTCCCGAGGCGCAGACGGCCAATGCCGACCCCTATGCCAAGGCGCATCGGGCGCGCGCGGGCGAGTTGCTCTATGGCGGCGCCGAAGGGCTGATGTTCAGCGCCCAGGCCGACAGCAAGGGCGAAAAGCTCCAGGCGGCCTGCTCCTATGATGTTGCTGGGCTGACCCCACAGGCCCGCTTCTGGACGCTTTACGCCGCGAATGCAGAGGGCCTGCCGCTGCGGCCCGGCTCCGACCTCCCCTCCGCGCTCAACTCCTGGACAGTGCTGCGCGGTGAAAACAGCAACTTCACCATCCATGTGTCGCCGAACGCGCAGCCCGACAACTGGCTGGCCGTGCGCCACGCGGGCACGTTCCGGCTGGTGCTGACGCTGCTCGATACGCCGACGGCCGGCTCGTCCGGCCTGATCGATCTCGCCATGCCGGTGATCACCAAGACGGGTTGCGGCGATGCGTAGCGTTCTCTTTGCCACGATCCTCGGCCTGGTCGGCGCTGCGCTGCTGCACATCATCATCGTGCTGGCGCTGCCGCAGTTCACGGGCCGTGACGCCTATACCCGCGTCCTCGGGCTTTTGGAGATGGACAGTTTCTTTGCGCTGACCAGCACGCCAGGTCCGACCGGCCTTGCCAACGACGATCCTTATCTGAGAACCGCGGTCTGCAGCTTCTCGATCTCGGACGGACCGGCGCGTTTCCTCGCCAGCGGCAACGTGCCGTTCTGGTCGCTCGCCGTCTTCGACGGCAATTCGAACGAAGTCTTCAGCATGAACGACCACACGGCGGTCAACGGCAAGCTCGACCTCGTCGTCGCAACGCCGATCCAGTTGGTCGAGCTGCGAAAGTCTCCGCCGCAGGCGCTTGCACAATCGATCATGATCGAGATGAAGGAACAGGATGGCTTCGCCGTGCTGAGAGCGATGGCGCCGGTCGACAGCTTCGAAGAGCAGGTCCGCAACTTCCTTGCGGAATCGACCTGCGAACCGTTCCGTCGCTAGACGATCCTTGGATGGACGTCGGGCAACAGCAGCAAGCTTAAAATCTGCGCCGAGATACGCGGCGACGATCCGATTCCGCGTCAAGCGCAGCGGTGCATGGGGATAGGCCCGAGGTACCGGGCAAGAACAGTGACTTTAACGCGACCGTTTCGGTCGCCTATTGCGCTGGAGCGCTGGGGCTCACTGCTTCTTGATGCGGCGTCCGTCCGGTGCGGTCGGCTGCGGGTCGCGATCGAGGCGCTCGTAGCGGATGCCGGTGAACAGCAGCACTTTCGCTCCACCCGAAATGGCCGGAGGCCGGTGCGGCGGTATACGGACCTTGCGGTCCTGAATTCTGATCACGTCTGCCATGCTCGTCTCCACAAAGTCTTGAGACGGATGAACTACCGTACAGATTTCACCCTGCCCTTCTCGGGCCAGCGCATTTTCCCAGATCTTCCCTGGACAGGCGCGCCTTTCTCGTTTGCTCCTTCTTCCGGTCGCCCGGATGTTGCTGTTCTGGTTCACGACACAGCCCGATAATACCGGGTCCACTTCGATTGAGCCACAGGTTGGTTAACAGATTACTAATACACGCTCTGCAACCCCAACCTGCGTTCAGTATGTCTGCCGACCGGCCCTGGCGATGTATCCAAGGTAACAGCGGCAATCCGGGCGAAGCCTCGCCTCTCCCGCTAACGGCGGGACATCAAACCGAACAGGAAGGATACACCCGCAACGGCGACCAGGGTCGATAGCGGCTCGTCGCGCACACGCTCTCTCACGCGCTCTGCGAGGAGATCCGCCTCGCTCTGCACAACCGCTTTCGTACTCGTTCCGATCGCCGAGACCGTTTCCGTCAGCCGGGCGATTTCCGCGCGCAACTCGGCGATCTGTGCATCGACCTCGGCGCGAGCGCCTGATTCCGCTTCACTCACGGCAACTTTTTCCACCGCCTGCAGTTTCTTTTCGACCATTACAACGCTCCCTTGTCTGCGCGGGCTCAACGCGCCGGCTGGCGTTTGGTTCCGCCAAAGTCGGTTGAAAGCGGGTCTTGCGAAACGCAAAACGGGCGACCAGGGCCGCCCGCTCTTTCCACTCAGACTTTTCATCAGACCGGGCCGCGTCGATGCGCGGCGCAAGGATCAGTTCTCGCAGTAGGGATCGTCGATCTGGCAGCGCACCATCGGAGCCGGGCGAGCGCGTTCATAAACGGTGCCGTCGTCCTGCCGGACGCGCACGCCGCCATCGCTACGGCGTTCCCAGTCACGGCGGTCCTCGCGTTCCGTCCGCTGACGGCGCCAGTCGTCGTCGCGCCACTTGTCCTCGTCGCGCTGCTTGCGTTCCCAGTCGCGTTGTTCCTTTCGGCGATCGCGCTCCCAGTCACGGCGGTCGCGCTCGCGCTGCCGCTCCCAGTCGCGGCGATCACGCCGGTCATCGACCCAATCCGGTCCGCGGCGCCAACGGTCGCGCTCGCGATAGAAGTCGCGGCCGCGGTAGTTGCGATCCCAATAGCTGTCGAACTGGAATACGACAGTCGGAATGCCGAGCGGGCGATAGTAGCGCGGCTCGACATAGACGCGGTTGCGGCGATAGTCGGCCTGGACGTAACGCCCGGCAACCCAGCCGCGGCCGCCATAGAACGACACGTCGCACCAGGGAAGGTCGGCAAGGCAGCCGTGGATTTCGACTGATTCGCCCACCGGGATCATCGATACCGCCGGGTAGCGCGTGCTCGGGCCGGAGCGCATGTTGACGTTGGCGGTGGCAAAACCCTCGGCAGCCTGCGCAATCGCCGGGGCCACAAGGAGCGCGCAGACCGCCGCTGCGCGCAGAATAAATTTCTTCACAGTTCCATATCTCCCATGGAGAGGCCCCTCTTCACATGGCCCCAAACGTCGGCGGGCGTCCGGGCCCTTCACCGTCGCCGCGATAACTCATGACAGCATGTGGATTTTTTAAGGCTACGGCTGCGGATGTCCCCGAGTTTTGCCGTGCGATAGCGCGATCCGTGGGCGCATCGCGCGCCCTGGGGGTGCCGCAAGCCTGAATAAAGCTCCAACATCCATAGTTAACAGTGCGCTAACGCTTTTCTTCTAATTTTTGCGACGTGTGCCGTTCCGGATCGCCGGCAATGGCGATCATGTTTTGCGTGCAGGGAATTATCGTGACGGATCGCTTTCGTGAGTTGGAAAGGCCACAGACTGGCCGCTTGAAGGACGTCGTCCTGATGGCGACCGTCACCGGTTTCGAAAGCCTGCGTTTCCCCCGCAAGTCCGACATGAAGCAATTTGCCGAGCTGTTCGAGCCGCTGTTCCTCGGCTCCAGCAACGAAGCCCGCCGCCAGGCGGCAGCAGCCCTTTCGCAATGCCAGCAAATTCCGGAGACTGTCGCAGCGCTGATCGGCGGCATGCCGATTGCCATCGCAGCGATTTTCCTGACCCGCTCGAAGGCGATCGCGGACCGGACGCTGATAACGATCATCCGCGCGCGCGGGCCGGAACATGCCGCCGCCATCGGCCGCCGCCCGAACCTCTCTCCCCTCGTCGTCGATGCGCTCGTCGAACATCACAACCCGCCGGGACTGGCAGCGCGCAGCAGCGCCGTGAAAGCGGCAGAAGCCGAACAAGCGAGCCAGGAAGACGAGGCCGCCTCGTTGCGCTCGGCGCGCGAAGAAGCGCTTCGCCGCGAGATCAAGGCGCTTGCCGGCGCCCGTTCGCGCGATATTCCACAGACGCCGTCGTCGACGACGATTACCGACGTCATGGCTGCACTGCTCGTGCGCTTTGCCAGGAGCGGCGAGATCATCCTGTTTTCGCGTGTCCTCGGCCAGGCCCTCGGCACCAGGGATGCGCAGGTCGAGCGTATCCTGCTCGATATTTCCGGACAGCTCCTTGCAACGAGCCTGTTCGCGCTCGACGTCGAGGCGGCCGATGCGGGTTTCGTGCTTCAGGCCCTTTATCCGCATCTTCGCGAGCCCTTTGGCGACACCAGCCATGCGGCAGCCTTGATCGGCGCCATGGACCGCAGCGCCTGCCGCACGCAACTGGATGCCTGGCTCAAGGTGGAAGCCGAAGAAGCTACGCCCGCGGCACGGCACGAAGCCTATTTTGCCGAAAACACTGCCAACGACACGCGCCACGTCGGCGCGCGCAAGGTTGCAGCCACGTCCGTCAACGTGCAGCCGCAGCGACTGTTTGGCCGCCGCCGCGGCTGATACACGCTTCCGCCCACGCGGGGCATGTCCGGCAATGTCGGCCCAATGGAGCCGAGGTCCCTACCTAGAAGAGCTGTTTCATCGCGTCGATGATCCAACTCCACTCACGACCGGTCGGGGCCTGCGGCGCTTGCCCTTGCAGTATCGCCATCAATTCCTGGTAACGCGCCGAACGCGCGTGGTGCTTGCGGTACTGTTCGAGCTGCCACTCCAGGAAAGCCTCATCCGGCGCCCGCTTCATCGCCCTTGCCGACTGCGCCAGCCAGTCGGCGGCGATTTCTCTGGCGACGGCCGACTGAGGCCCCAGGCCATTGTCGATCGCTGCCCTCACCCGCGCGAAGGTGGCGTCCGCCGCCTGGGCATAGGCGGCGGGATCGAATTCCTCAGTCCACAGGTTCGACATATGGGCGCGCATCTCGGCGGCATAGGCCTTGTCGGACAGCATCTCCATCAGCTCCGCCCAGGCGTCGATCTGTTCGGCTGTCGGGTCTTCGGGCAGATCCGGCGTACCGGCATCCATCATCTTCTTTTTCCACGCCGCATCCACCGGCGCGCTGCCGGCGACGTCATCATAGAAACGCTCGAGCGCGGTACGAAATTCCGTCTTTGAAATCCTGGTCACGGTCCACAATCTCCTGAGATCCGTTGGGGAGGGTTCATGGATCTTCAAAGCCATTCGCAGGGCCGTGGCGATCCGGCGCTTTGACCGGATCTCCGTTTCGAGCGTCCGAAGCCGCAACGCCAGAACGTCGGCAAGCGAGGTTCTATTGGCCAGGATCTTGCGGATATCCGTGAGGCCCACGCCCGCTTCACGCAGGGCAAGCACGAGGTCCAGCCGCGCCAGGTCGGCCCCGGAATACATGCGATAGCCGCTCTCCGTCCGTGCGGAGGGTGGCAGCAACCCCTTGTCCGAGTAAAACCGAAGCCGCCGGACCGGTATGCCGCTCAGCTTCGAAACTTCGCCTATCGAAAAGATTTGATCGTCCATGAACGCGTCCTACGGCCTCCACCAAGTGGAGAGTCAAGCAGGCCGGTGCAATCGGCAAGAGGTGTCAGGGTCGGCCTTTGCCATCGTCGGCAACGACCTCGAACAGGTCGCCGCGGTCGTCCAGTTCGATCTCTACGATCCAGCAATCCGGATCGAAGCGGATCTCGCTTGCAAGCGCCGCATCGACCTTTTCGGCGTCACTGTCCTGCAGCCGCACCTCGAACTTCCGACCGAGATCGATCTCGTCGGCGAAGAAGTTCTGCGGCGCCGGGGCAAAGAGCGTCTCGGTACCCATCCGCGTCCGTTGGCGAATGAAGATTGCGCCAGCGTCCTCCGCTCCCTTGCGCAGCACCGCCGCATAGCCGCCGAGCGAAAACGCACGACGCAGCAGGGACGAGACGAAGATGTGGGACTTCAGGCGCATGGGAGGCTGATACACGCGCACGGCGAAGGAGGCAAATCGCGCCGGAGCGACGACAGGGGTGAGCGCGCATCAAATGCGTCAGAGTGCGCCGATTTCCTTGAGCTTCTTCAGCACTTGCGGATTGGGTTCGCCGGTTTGCGGCAGGCGGTAATGTTTTTCGAAGTGGCGGATCGCTGCGCGCGTCTGCTCTCCGGCAACGCCATCCACCGCCACGTCCGCATAGGCGAGGTTGCTGAGACCCTTCTGGATGTTCAGCACCAGTTCGCTCGACACCGGAATTTCCGCGCGCGGAACGAAGGTGCTTTCCTTTTCGGCCGAGCGGATGGCTGCAGCGACCGGATCAATCTCCACGCCGCCGCCCTTGGTTTCCGAAAGCGGCCGTCCAGCCGGAACCGCGGCGGCCTTTTCAGCCGGTGCAGATCTCAAGACCTGGAGCAACTCGACACTCGCCGCGCCGGTCCCCGTGCGGCCCGCCCGCTCCTCGAAGCGGAGGATCGCCGCAGCCGTCCGCGGGCCGCTCCGTCCGTCCGGCGCGCCGTCATAAAGGCCGATGCGGCCCAGTTCCTTCTGGATCTCCGAGACAAGCTTCGACTGCGCCGGATCCGGCACGCTCGCCACCCGTTCGGGCGACGGCTTTTCCGACTGCGGATCCGCCGACGCGGCCGCGATCACATCCTCGACGTTTTCAGCTTTTGCCTCACCCTCACGCTCGATGACGAAGGTGGTTACCTTTCGCGGCTCGATCTCCTCGCCCTTGGCGATCGCGATGCGCTGCGCCGTTTCGGCACTGACGAGCGGAACGCGGGTGCGCAGAAGCGGCGACGGGTGCGTGCCGTGCTGATACCACATGGCATTGGCCGCAACGAAGGAGAACACGACGAGAAAGGCGGCCGAGCCGCCGGACACCAGCGGATGGCGCGCCATCAGACGACCGGCAAGCCCAGCACCCCGTCCGGCAAGGACCAGCCCGCGCACGGCCAGGCCGGGCGTTTGCCGCGCGGCCTTCTTCCGTTCAGGCTGTTTTCGCTTGCGCGGCGCCATATCCCCGTTCCTCGTTCAAACTTTTCCCCTCGAACCGCCCCCCTTCGGCGGCCGGGGCGACATCACAATCCTTCAGGCGCGGCGGAAATTCCACCGTCACCGGCGTGCGCGCTTCCTCCTGCTCCGCGCAGGCGATACCGGAGCCATCACGCGGCAGCGTGACGACGATAACGGTCCCCTCGCCCTCGCGGCTACGGATGGAAAGTTCTCCGCCGTGCAGCGCAACCAGCCCCTTGACCAGCGAGAGGCCAAGGCCGGTGCCTTCGTAGCGGCGAGTATAGTCGTTCTGGATCTGGACAAAAGGTTGACCAAGCAGCGCCAACTTGTCGGCCGCAATGCCGATGCCGGTATCGCTGACGGACAGCTTCAGCATCGCACCGTCGGCCTCGGCGTCGATCGTGACGACACCGCCCTGATCGGTGAACTTGACGGCGTTGCCGACCAGATTGATGAGGATCTGCTGGAAGGCGCGCTGGTCCGCGTTGATCTCGCCGATGCCGCGGGTGATGCGGCTTGCGAGCTTGACGCCCTTTTCCGTGGCCTGGTGCGACAGCATCGCCTCGCAGGCGGAAACTGCCTCGGCGACACCGAAGGGCTCGGGCATCAGCTCGTAGCGACCGGCCTCGATCTTGCTCATGTCGAGCATGGTGTTGACGACGGAAAGCAGGTGCTCGCCGGACTTGTGGATCAGGCCCACATATTCGCGCTGGCGATCGTTCTCGAGCTTGCCGAAATATTCGCCCGCAAGCACGTCCGAAAAGCCGAGAATAGCGTTGAGCGGCGTGCGCAGTTCGTGGCTGACGGCGGCCAGGAACCGCGTCTTGGCATCGTTTGCCGATACCGCCTCAGCGGTTCTGGCTGCAGCTTCGGCACGCAGGCCCGCTTCCTGCGAGACATCGCGCGACTGGGCGAGGATCGCGACCAGGCGACCATTGTCGTCACGCAGCGGCGCCAGTTCGCAGGACATGTAGACGAACTGTTCGCCCTCGATCGGCAACGTGCGCCGCTCGATGCGGATGTCGACCGTCGCCCGGTCGCCGCCCTGGCGAAGGATGTCGATCGCGCTCAGGAAGGTGATGCGATCGGAAACGTGGATCTGCTCGATGAAACCGCGTCCTGCCGGATCGCGCATCAGGGTCAGATGCTCGGCCGCGTCGCGGCCATGGACGGAAAGCACGTTGCCGCGCAGATCGTGCACGGTCACCAGGCCCGCAAAGAGGTCATAGGCGGCAGAGAGGTCCGGCACGACGGGATCCGATACGGCGGCCACCTCTTCCGGCGCGCGGCCGCGAACAATCGCGCCGGCGGCTGCAAGCAGCGAGGCCGAGGCCCAAAGGGCGGTGCCCAGAGGGAGGGCCGAAGACACGGGCATGGCGAGCGACAGGGCAAGTGGCACCACCGGCAGAGCCGTCAAGGAAACAGCCGCGAGGGTACGCAGGCGCTTCGCATGGCGGAGGTCGGCCGGCGAAGACGCTTCACGACGGGGAAGCCACAGGGCCGCGACCTCGTCCACACGGGACGTCCATCTGCCAGCCATGTTACGCAATACGCTCACGCTTTACCCTGCTACATTTGTTGTTCTTGCGAGACCGACACTCTGTGTTTTCACGACCCTTTGGATCGAGACTCAAGCCGCCTCGTGACATGTCGGAATCTCGCATCCCCGGCTTAATGAAAGAATAAACGCGGCCGTGCCGGAACCGTGCGAAACGGTCGAAAAATCCCGTTTTGAGCCAAATCGGGCGACCTTCATTTCTTGTGGTTAATGGGGCGTAAGCAACGGATTTCCGTGCATTTTCTGCACTGTGTTAACGATTGTGGCGCGGGTTTTGCGGTGTGATTCCCGCTGCCTTCGGGGTTGCCGCGCGCGGCTCTGCCACGAACCTTAACGGCAAACGCTAAAATGCGACACAAATGCCCCCGCAAATCGCCGGACACCGGCATTTCATTAAAATTTGAAGCAAATGCCGCTCGATTTCGAAAAGCCGTCTTGTGATTCCCACCGTAATGTCGATCTCAACAAGGGGCCGGGCACCAAGAGAACGCCGGCAGGCTCCTAAGGTTTAGAAGGTGGCGTGAACGGGTATCAGGGGATACCACGGCGCTGCGGGATGCCGAAGGTGCAAAAGCCGGCTACAAGACTGGCGGGCCGCGGCAGCCGAACGAAGGATGGGCAGAACATGTGGTTTCTCATCAAGGCGACATTCTGGTTTTCGCTGGTGCTGGTGTTGCTGCCATTCCTCGACCCTTCGAGCGCGCAGAAACTCGAACACGCCCCGAAAGTAGAACTGGGCGACACCTTCTCCGCTGCCAATGAGGCGTTCCAGTACATCAGCGCCATCTGCATCCAGAAGCCGGATGTCTGCGAGAAGGGCGCCGAAACCTTCGTTGCGCTGGGCCACCGGGCCCGCGAAGGCGCCCGCATCGCCTACGAATTCCTCGATACCCAGTTTGCCGAAACCGATGCAACGACGCCGGATGCCAAGGTGACGACCGGTACGGTCACGCCGGCTGCCGACGTGGCAGCTCCGGCGACCGAGGTCAGCACCATCGACGCCGAACCCGTCTTCAAGCGCACCCCGGTTCCGGAAAAGCGCCTCGACCCCAAGGCTGCCGTTATCCAGTAACTGCACCCCTTCTGCACATTTCTGACTTACTGCCTGACTTGCCGTCCTGTTGCGGCCGCCGCGAGGAACCCATCCCCTCGCGGCGTTTTCTTTTTTGCGCCCGCAACCGCTGATTTTCTCGCCGCACAGCCACACGCAAGCCCTGCCTGCTTAGGTCCGCCGCACCGATAGGCGGAGGCAGACAATGCAGATTTATGGGCTTTTCTCGAACTCCAGCGTGACACGCCCGACAACGTCCGGCGCCGCCACCGGCACAGTTGGCGAAAGCAAGAGCGCTGCGTCAACCGCCCTGCTTCTTGGCCGCGACGACGAAAGTGCCGCGAACCGCGCTGCTGCCGCCAAAAAGAAGCTCGACGAAGTCAAGGAGCAGCTCCGCATGCTCCGGTTCTTCGCATCGGACCCGGAAACGCTTGCAAGGCTTGCCAAGCAGCTTGCACAACAGCTCGGCACGGCCGCCCAGCAGCTGGCCGGCGACGGGGGAACTGCGAGCGGCGTCTTATCCGCCGCGGCTGCGGCCACCACGGCAGCCACCGCGCTTGCCGATGCCGGTAGCGGGGCGGACGCGTCCGGCGCGCAAGCCGATGCCGCCGCGGCTGGCAGTGAGGCTGAGCCCTCATCGGGACCGGCAAGCTTTGCCGAACGCGCCTATCGCGAATTCGGCGGCGATGACGATGGCTCCGACGCCGTGGCGAAGGTGGCAGCCGAACTCAAATCCGTTGCCGAACAGGTGAAACAACTGCTGCGCAAGGCGGAGCAGGAATTGCGCGCCAAGGGATCCGGCCGTGATGCGGATGAGGCCCGGACTGCCGGCCAGGCGCTTTCGGCGGCCACCGGCAACATCGAGAGCGCTGGCGGCAACGCGACCGTTTCAATCAGTATCCCGACAAGCATCTCGGTCTGACCGGGAGATAGGTACTCCGCGCCGCCGTACATTTGCCGGTTCTCAATGGCTCTGCCATCGCCTATATGAAGGCTGAAAGCCCGAGCGCCTGAAGGCGGCGGGCAAGAACAGGGATGAAAGTGTTCGCGGCAAGGGCCGGCGAGCTTATAATCTCCCGACGAATGGACCGGACCATGACGACGCTCGACCAGATCATCGACGATTTCGCCTTTCTTGAAGAATGGGAGGATCGCTATCGCTATGTGATCGAGCTCGGCAAGGCGCTGCCGGAGATGCCTGAAGCCAAGCGCACACAGGAAAACAAGGTGCAGGGCTGCGCCAGCCAGGTCTGGCTCGTCACCAATGTGGCCGGCAATCCCGAGGATCCCGTCCTCAGCTTCGAAGGCGAGTCCGACGCCCATATCGTGCGCGGACTGGTCGCCATCGTGCTGGCCATCTACTCCGGCAAGCATGCCTCCGAAATCGCCCGGATCGACGCGATCGACACCTTCGGCAAGATCGGCCTGATCGAACACCTTTCGACCCAGCGCGCCAACGGCCTGCGCTCGATGATCCGCCGCATCAAGAACGAGGCGGAGCTTCGCCTGGCGGCCTGACGCGCAGGCATTGGCGAGCATTGAGTGTTCAAGACGCGCGACCTTTCACGGACCATTGCGCGTCCGGCATGACGCGCGGCGCTGTAGTGGCAATCGTCGTGGCCGGACTTCGGGACGCCGACGTTTTGCAGCTGCCTCTCCTGGAGGGTGCACCAGCACGTCGCCTGATCGAGCCAAATTCCGGCATCGACGCGGGAAAACGTCAGGGGCGAACCGTCCCGCTTGCCCCATGTCAGCGTCCTGCATGAAGACTGACCTCTTCGTCCGCCGGATGGTCGAGCATGGCCGATGTCACGGCGTCCTTCCAACGGTTGGTCAGAAAATCAATCAAGGCCCGGGCGGCCGGACCCATGGGCCGGGACGGACAAACACAATAGACGCCCGTCTCCTTTCCTGCCCAACGGGGGAGTACCTGGACCAATTTGCCGCTGCGGATCGACGCGGCCATGGTCACCTCAGAATGAAAGGCGATGCCTTGGCCATCGATGGCAAGCTGATGGACCGCGTCTCCGTTGTCGGCACGCACCCTCCCGCGCGGCCGAAAGGACCGTTCTCCGGTCGGGCCGAACAACCGCCAGATCTCACCGTCGTGGTTTGCCGTCGACACGACGCATTCGTACCGCTTGAGTTCATCAATCTCCGCCGGATCGCCATGGATTTCGAGATAGGCCGGCGAGGCCACGAGAATTCGACGATTGCTGAGAAGTTTGCGGGCGACCAGGCTCGAGTCCTGGAGATTGCCGATACGGATTGCAACCGTAACACCCTCGGCGACGAGATCGACGTATCGGTCGGTCATCAGAAGGTCGAGCCGCAGTTGCGGGTAAGCGGCGAGGAAGGCCGACAGATATGGCACGACGTGATTGCGGCCAAACGAGACGGATACGCTAAGCTTGAGTGTGCCGGCCGGCAGGTCCCGTTCATTGCGCGCCCGTAGCTGCGCATGATGCAATTGCTCCAATGCCGCCGCGCAGTCGCTGAAATAGCGCTGCCCCGCGTCCGTCAGGGACATTGCTCGCGTCGTGCGGCTGATCAACAGCACGCCGATCTGTTGTTCCAGTGCTTTGACGAGCCGGCTGACGGAGGACGGCGTCATGTTGAGATCGCGTGCCGCCTTTGCGAAGCTCTGGTGCTTGACCACAGCGACGAAGGCCTGCACCAGATGCAGGGACGGCCCGTCCATTGCTTCCCCTCCGGAATGAATGCCTGAAAATCCTAGCTATTATCTTTAGATCTCGCAATTGCGACGAGTGGCTTTCTTTAAATGGAGGTCACCTTGAACAGCAACGACAACGCCGCAATTTTCCACGCGCTTCATCACCAATCTGAGCCGCTGCGCCTGCCCAATGCCTGGGATGCCGGTAGCGCACTCTTGATCGAGCGGCTCGGGGCCGATGCCATTGCGACGACCAGCGCCGGCGTAGCATGGTCACTCGGCTATCGTGACGGCGACGCCCTTCCACTGGACCGGCACCTGGCAAGCGTCGCAGCAATCGCCCGCGTCATCAGTGTGCCGCTCAGCGTCGACATTGAAGCGGGCTACGCAGATGACGAGGCGGAGATCGCCCGGACGACCGCTCGTTTCATCGAGGCCGGCGCGGTTGGGATCAACATCCAGGATGGCGCCGGCACGCCGGATCTGCTCTGCCGCAAGATCGAGCAGGCCCGAGAAACGGCGGAGCGGCTTGGCATCAGACTCTACATCAACGCGCGCACGGATGTTTACGCGCGAGCGCTCGCAGCCGCCAGCGACCGTGTGAAGGAGGTGCTTGCCCGCGCCAGGCAGTACCGGGACGCGGGAGCCGACGGCTTGTTCGTGCTCGGGGTGACCGATCGGACCGAGATTCGTGAAATCGCAAAAGGCACCGAACTGCTGCTGAACGTCATTGCCTGGCCCGGCCTGCCTGCCGCCACTGAACTATCCGAGCTTGGTGTTTCTCGGATCAGCGTCGGGTCATGGATTCCCCAGACGTTGTGGCTGCAGACGTCGACGTTGGTGACGAACTTCCTCGCCGATGGGCGGTCCGAGGCGCTCTTTGAGCATGCGACGCCGTATCCGGAGATCAATGCACATTTTTGAGCCGCGCTGGATGCGCCCACGCACCAGACGCCAAGGGCGGTCATGATACGTTGAGATGCTTCATCCAGGCGGCTGAAACACGATGGCCGGGCGCATAGGCCCGGCCATCGTGATTGAATTTCCCGCTCACGGCCAGGCAGCCACCACGGGCTGCCCGCATCTTCAGCGGGACGACCAGTCTTACTTGCCGCGGCGCTTGCGGCGCTGGCCGAGGCCCATTTCCTTGGCGAGGCGCGAGCGTGCTTCCGCATAGGCGGGCGCGACCATCGGGTAATCGGTCGGCAGGTCCCATTTCTCGCGGTATTCTTCCGGCGACAGATTATGGTGGGTCATCAGGTGGCGCTTCAGCGACTTGAAGGTGCCGCCGCATTCGAGGCAGGTGATCTGGTCGTCCTGAACGGACTTGCGAACCGATACGGCCGGCTTCGGCTTTTCGACGGGAATGACGACCGGCGCGGGAGCCGCCGTGTTGTTCAGCGCCGAATGCACATCTGCGATCAGCGTGGGAAGCTCGGCGACCGGAACCACATGATTGCTGACGTAGGCGGCAACGATTTCCGCTGTCAGCTCAACCAGAAGTTCATGGCTCGCGCCAAGCGCTGTTTCAGTCATTTCTTTCTCCTATCGGACTTAAGCACAACCCGAAACGGCGTTTCGGGGGAGGAACGCTTGCAAGAGCCGTCAGGAAGCCTTGGCTGCCTTGGGATGGACCATCAACGCGGCAAGGAGAAACACCGGCCGCGATATCAAGAGCTGGAACTTGATTACAAAACCTGCTGCCGAGTCACCGGTGACGACCGAACTCTCAAAGCAACGATCAACATTCACAACTCAAGCTGGAATTTCAGATCAAAGTATTTTCCACGACGACACTTTACATTTACTCGATTAACATCGATGCGCGAAATGTCCAAACATAAATTTAGCGGCACTTAGCAAGTTTATCTCCAAATTGCTAAAATGGCCACACTCGATCGTAATGTTCTGAAATACAGTTTCAGAACTGTCGTCGATCAGTCGCGACGCGGCTCTTCCTTTTGCGGAAGCTGATCTATGACAGACAGCTTAGTCAGCCTGTAACCTGCCTGATGTGCGGCTTTTGCCAAGAGATGAGCCGAGATCGGCGCAGTCAGAACGAAGAAAAAGAAGCCTGCAAGCGCGCGAATCAAAATAGCCGGATCGAGAGAATGCACGCCCGCGGCCAGAAGCAACAGGCCCGATCCGATCGTGCCGGCCTTGGAGGCCGCATGCATGCGCGTATAGAGATCGGGGAAACGGATGATGCCGATCGCCGCCAGCAGCGAAAAGATCGCACCGCCGACCAACAGGACGGCGACCAGCAGGGTAACGGCCATATCGAGCACCGGGCTCATCGGCGTCCTCCCTTGCGCTTGCGCTGCGTCGATTTGCCCCTTGGCGCGGACCCGCCTTTGGCCTGCGGCACGCGTCCGTCGGCGGCTGCTTTCTCGGGCGAGAGGCCGCGCGCCAGCACGAAGCGAGCAAAAGCAACCGTCGCCAGGAAGCCGACAAGGCCGAGCGCGATGGCAATGTCGATGTAGAGGTTGAAGCCGGTGCGAATGGCAACGACGGCGATGAGGCCGATGGCGATCGCGACCAGCATATCGAGGCCGAGCACGCGGTCCGGCAGCGTCGGGCCGCGAATGATGCGCCAGACCGTTATCAGCAGCGCTGCCGACAACGCGGCCAGCGCAAAGCCGGTGGCGAGGGCGAGGATCTGCGCCGACAGGGTCATTCGAAGGCCTCCTTGATCCGGCGCTCGAAGCCATTGGCGATATCGCGCCTGAGGCCGCCCGGATCGGCGCAGTCGAGCGCATGGACATAGAGCGTCTTGCGATCGTCGGAGACGTCGACCGACAGCGTTCCCGGCGTCAGCGTGATGAGATTGGCCAGCAGCGCGATTTCGAAGTCGCTCTTGACCGTCAGCGGATAGGCGAAGATGCCGGGCTTCAGCACCATCTTCGGCTGGATGACCAGCAGGGCGACCTTGGTCGCCGAGATCGCCAGTTCCTTGAAGAACAGCGCGGTCAGCAGGAAGAGCTTGATCGGGCGCACCGGGTAGGCAACGGGCTCAAGCTCGCGCCGGATGAGAAAGAGCGACAGCGCTCCGACGGCAAAACCGAGGATCAGGTTGGCCGGCGAGAAGCTGGCGCTGATCGCGCCCCAGATCGCCGTGAACACGAGATTGATGGTCAGGAACTTGGTCACGGGGCACCTCCCGGGAAGACCGAGTTCAGGTAGGCCGACGGTTCGGAAAGGCCTGCAGCGGCATTCTGAACCATGGATAGCAGCGGCTCGGGGTAAAGACCGATGGCGAGCGCCAGCACAGTCAAGGCGGTGAGCGGCAATAGTGCCGCCGGCGCGATCGTCGCGGACGCAGAGGCGCCCTCACTGGACCCCGCATCGCGCCAATAGGCGAGCAGGAAAAAGCGGCCGGTGACGATGGTCGTGAGGAAGCCGGTCAGAAGCAGGACGGCTGCCAGCCACCAGGCGCCGATATCGAGCGCCGCCTTGACCAGCATGACCTTTGGCCAGAAGCCGGAGAACGGCGGCAGGCCGGACACGGCGAAGGCCAGCATGAGCGTCAGCGCGGCGAAACCGGCATGGCGGCGATAGAGGCCTGCCAGCGACGTTAGCGAGAAGCTGCCGCCGAGCCTCGCTGCGACACCGGACGCGAGGTAAAGCGCGGTCATGACGAGCATCGAATGCAGCGCATAGAAGATCGCGCCACCGATACCGCCCGGGCCGCCGACGGCGACGCCAGCGAGTATCGAGCCGATGCCGGAGACGACGAGATAGCCGAGCATGCGGCGGAAGTCCGACTGCGCCAGCGCACCAAGCACGCCGACGAGCATCGTCAGCGCGCCGGCAATGGCGATGACGAAGCTCAACTCCTCGCGCTCGACCGGCAGCAGCATGACGGTAACGCGGATGAGCGCGTAGATCCCGACCTTGGTGAGAAGGCCGGCAAACAGGGCCGACACCACCACGCGCGGCGTATGGTAGGAGGCCGGCAGCCAGAAATTCACCGGGAAGGCGGCAGCCTTCATGCCGAAGGCAAGCAGGAACAGCGCCGTCAGCGTCATCAGCGGCGCAGTGCCCGCGAGCCCCTCGGCCTTGCGGGCAAGGTCGGCCATGTTGAGCGTGCCGAAGCTTGCATAGAGATACCCCGTGGTGATCAGGAACAGGGTGGTCGCAACGAGGTTGAGGAAGCCGTATTTCACCGCGCCGTCGATCTGCTCGCGTTCGGAGCCGAGCACGATCAGGCCGAAGGACGAGATCAGCAGCACCTCGAACCAGACGTAGAGATTGAAGACATCGCCGGTCAGGAAGGCGCCGGACACACCCGCCATCAGCAGCATCAGGAACGGATAGAAGCCGTAGCGCCGGCCGCTGTCGTTGATATCGGCAAGCGAATAGATGCCGCCTGCAAGCGCCACGACGGAGGCGGTGAGCGCAAAGAGCGCGCCAGTCAGGTCGACGGTGAAGGCAATGCCGAAGGGTGGCAGCCAGCGCCCCATCACCATCGTTACGGGTCCGCTTGCAAGCACATGGCGCAGAAGAAGCACATCGATGATGACGAGCCCGGCCAGTCCGGCAACGGCGACGTAGGGATGCCAATCGATCTTCCGGCGCAGCATTACGAGCAGCGCGCCGATTGCGAGGCACCAGGCAACCGGCAGGATCACCAGCCAGTCGGCAGACGCGACGGGCTCGAGCACGAGCGCGGCGGAGAGATCTGCGGGAGGAGAGGTTGTCGCGGCCATGGGTCGGTCAGTATCCAAGCGGCGGGGCCGGCTCGTCCTTCGGCTCGGCAACGCGCATCTCGTCGGTATTGTCGGTTTGCAGCTCCTCGTAGGCCCGCCAGGCGAGTACCAGCAGGAACGCGAAGAAGGAGAAGGAGATGACGATCGCTGTCAGGATCAGCGCCTGCGGCAGGGCGTTGGCGGCGGGACCGACGAGCGCATCCTGATCGCCAGGGACGACCGGTGGCACGCCGCGGGTCAGCCGACCACCGGTGAAGATCAAAAGGTTGACGGCATTGCCGAGGATGGCGACGCCCAGCAGCACCCGGATGATATACTTCGACAGGAGCAGATAGACGGCGACCGTGAAGAAGATGCCGACAAGCAGAGCGAACCAGGCTTCCATCACTCGTTTCCCCGCTCTTCGAGCGAAAGCGCAATCGAACTGATCGCGCCGACGACCACCAGATAGACGCCGCAATCGAACAGCATCACCGTCGAGAGCGGTACTTCCAGGCCGAGCACCGAAGGATAGATCCACAGGCCGGTCATGAAGGGCACGCGGGCGGCGATCGAGACCAGGCCGGCGACCGTCGCGGCCAGGAGGCCCGCCCCGGCAATCGCCATCGGGTGGAAATAGATCGCACGACGCACCGTCTCGACGCCGCAGGCGATGCCGTAGATCGCCAGCGCCGACACCGCGATCAGGCCGCCGATGAAACCCCCGCCGGGCTCGTTGTGGCCGCGCAACAGGACGAAGATCGAAAACAACACCATCAGGCTCGTCAGGAACGGCGCGACGGCGCGGAAAATCACCGACTTCATGCGCGCTCCTCCGCATCCGGATCGTTATCGGCGATACGCCGGAGCGAACCTGCCCTCAGGCGAACGAGCGACAGGATCGCAAGGCCCGTGACCATCACCACGGCGATCTCACCGAGCGTGTCCGTGCCGCGGAAATCGACGATGATGACGTTCACCACATTGGCGCCGTGGGCGATCGACTTCGAATAGAGGTTGAAGAAGTCGGTGAGCGTCGTATCGAAAGGCACCCCCGTCACCTTCAGCAGCATCAGCCCGAAGCCGAGACCGCAGGCGAGTGCGATGGCGAGATCCGGGATCTTCTGCGCAAGCGGACGATGGTCCGACGGCGAAAGCCGGAGCCGCGTCATCACCAGCGCAAGCACGACAACCGAAAGCGTCTCGATCATGAACTGAGTAAAGGCCAGATCCGGTGCGCCGTAGAGCAGGAAGATAACGGCGACGGCAAAGCCCTGGATGCCGAGCGAGACGATGGCGGTCAGCCGGTCGGCGGCAAGCACCACCGCGACGAGGCCGATGACCGCGATCGCCATGATCGCCAGTTCATGCAGCGGCACGTCTGCGGCAAAGAACGGCGCGCGCGGGAACTCGCCATAGGCGATCGGCACGACCAGGAGCACGAAGGCGACCAGGATGAAGGTGGCGGTCATGTAGACTTCGAGGCGCCCCGACTGCAGCCGGCGCGTCAGCGCGACGGAGAAACGGACGAGGCCGCGAATGAACTGGTCGAAGCCGCGATCCGGACCCCAGCCGATATCGGAAAGGATCGTCGCCATGAAGGCGCGCACGCGGTCAAGCTTCAGGTAGAACGCGATGCCGATCAATGCGGTCGCAGCCGACATGGCGAGCGGCACCCCGATGTGCGGGAAGACCGCTATCGTCACCGCGCGCGGTTCGCCCGCGATCGCCGACGCCATCGGCGTCGATACCAGTTCGTGCGTCAGCCCCGAAAGCAAGGCGGCGGAGAGCCCCTTGGCCGCGAGCAGCGCAGGGCCGAGCCAGAGCAGGATCGGCGCCTCGTGCGCCGCCTTCGGCGTCTCGACCTTGGCGCCGATGAACGGCTTCAGCGCGACCGCAAAGGCCACCGCGAACATCAGCGCGTTGCCGAGGATCGCGATTGCGGCAAAGACCAGGGAACGGCGATCAAAACCGGAGAGAGCGTAGTAGATCTCCTCCTTGGCGATGAAGCCGAAGAAAGGAAACAGCCCGCCCATCGAGAATGCCGCGGCAAGCGCGATGACGAAGGTGAGCGGCATGGCGGAGCGAAGGCCCCCGAGCCTCGTAACGTCGCGCGTGCCGGTCTCGTGATCGATGATGCCGGCGACCATGAACAGGGCACCCTTGAACAGCGAATGGGCGACGAGGTAGAGCACCGCCGCTTCGATCGCATGGGGCACGTCAAGCCCGATCAGCATGACCAGCAGGCCGAGCGACGCCATCGTCGTATAGGCGAGCATCAGTTTCAGATCGGTCTGGCGGCAGGCAAGAGCCGCGCCAATGACGAGCGTGGCACCCCCGAAGAGCGGCAGAAGGATCTGCCACTCGGGCGTGCCGCCGAGCACCGGGTTCAGCCGCATCAGCAAGTAGACGCCAGCCTTCACCATGGTCGCCGAGTGCAGGTAGGCGGAGACGGGCGTCGGGGCTTCCATCGCGTTCGGCAGCCAGAAATGGAAGGGGAACTGCGCCGACTTGGTAAAAGCGCCGCCGAGAACGAGAAGGAGTGCCGCCAGATAGAACGGGCTTTCGCGCATTTCCGGCCCGAACGCCGACAGCAGCGAGAGTTGGGTGACGCCGCTGACGTTCCAGATGATCAGCAGTCCGGCAAGCAGGAACAGGCCCCCGCCCCCGGTCACGACCAGCGCCTGCAGGGCCGCGCGCCGCGCCGCCTCGCGAGAATGATCAAAACCGATCAGCAGGAACGAGGTGATCGAGGTCAGTTCCCAGAACACGAACAGCATCAGGAAGCTGTCGGAGACCACGAGCCCGAGCATCGAGCCCATGAACATCAGGATGAAGGAAAAGAACCGGCCCTGCTGCGGGTGGCCTTTCAGATAGCCGCCGGCATAAAGCACGATCAGCATGCCGATGCCGGCAATCAACAGGACGAATGTGAGCGACAGCCCGTCGATCAGCCAGGAAAAGCTGACATTGAACGAGGGTATCCAGGCGTAACCGCCCGTAACCACCTCGCCCTTGGCCACTTCCGGCCAGAAACCGGCGAAGTGCAGAACGACGCCCAGGGGGAACAGCGCAAGCACCCAGGCCGCATTGTGGCCGAGAAGGCGCGTCAGAAGCGGCGCGAGCAATGCCGCGACGAAAGGCAGTGCAAGGGCCAGAAATGTCAGGGCCGCAACATCCATCGTCCAGGCCTGCTCCTTTTAATTCATCGTATAATCGATCGAACCCCCGACATAAAAGAAGGGTGTTGGGGTCTCAAGCCTTATCCAGATAAAATCGGCGTTATGTGTCCGTCAGTTCGGCCGAACGAACCGAAGCAGAGCCCCTGCAATACCAGATTCGCGCGCTTTAGGCGGCGGCCGCCAACAACAATTAAAATGCTGTTAGCAACATCTTCATCGGGCGGCGGGGGATAGATCGAACATTCTGGAAACCGAACTGCAAGACGTGATAGTTGTATTTGCAGACGCCCTCAATTCAGAATGAACAGACGCGACGACGACGCCGGCAGACCTTGCAACGGCTGAGACGCGGTTGCCGGTGCCGCAGTCGCTGGCGGCAGGCACGAAACAGAAGACCACACATCGAATGGGCGGGACCCGCTTGGAACGATCTCGCATAGTCGTCATCGCCAGTATCCTGGCTGCCCTCGGCGCGATCCTGCCGATGCTGGCAGCCTATTACCTTTCCTGGTCGATCGCCGTGCGTAGCGAGCAGGCACGGCTTGCCCGCCTCGCCGACTATGCCATCATGCGCGCCGACGCCGCGCTCGATGAGGCGTCGCGGGCGCTGAAGACAGCCGACCGGCTCGACCTTCCGCCATGCATGGCCACGCATATCGCGGCGCTGCGCTCGCTGGTCGTCAACACCACCGCCATCGAGGACATCGGCTATTTCGAGAACGGGCTGCTCAGATGCACCTCGTGGGGCTACCCGCCGCGACGCCTCACCCGCGCACCACCTGCCGATTTCTTCGCAAGCAACGGCGTCGAGGTCATCCCGCGGATGTATCCGACAATCAGCACCGGCGCGCCCATGACGGCTTTCCGGTACCGCTCCTATACGGTGCTGACCAACCCGGTCCGTTTCGTGGACGTGATCGCAGAGCCCGGCACCCGGCTTGCAGTCGCCACCAAAAACGGCGTGCTGGTCAGTACCCTCAACGATCCTGACCCACGGCTCACGGAGCAGCTTGCCGATCTTCCGAAGACCGGCAGCAATGCCGACGACCTCTTTGCAACGTCACGGGACGCCAACTGGATCGCGGTCGCCACTGCGCCCAGTATCGCCATTCTCAGCGACATGGATCGGGAACGCCTGCTGCTGCTGCCGGGCGGGGCGCTGGTCGCGGCGCTGATGGTCGGGCTCGTCGTCTGGCTGTCCCGGCGTCGCCTGTCGCCGCTCGGCGAGCTTTCGATTGCCGTGCATCGGCGCGAGTTCATCGTGCACTACCAGCCGTTGATCGAGCTCAAGACCGGCATCTGCGTCGGCGCGGAGGCTCTGGTGCGCTGGCGACGGCCGGATGGGCAGATGGTCCGCCCGGATCTGTTCATCCCTCTTGCGGAGGAAAACGGGCTGATCGAGGAGATCACCGATCAGGTCCTCTATGCGACGATCGCCGAGCTGAAGAGCGTGCTCGTCGCCGACCGCTCGCTGCACATCGCGATCAACCTCGCCGCCGATGATCTGAAATCCGGGCGCATCCTGCCGGTGATCGAGACGGCGCTTCGAAACACCGGCATAATCACGGAACAGATCTGGCTGGAGGCAACCGAACGCGGCTTCATGGACGTGAAATCCGCCCGGACGACGATCGAGGAAGCGCGCCGGCGCGGCCACTCGGTGGCCATCGACGACTTCGGCACCGGCTATTCGAGCCTGCAATACCTGCAGGAGCTTCCGCTCGATGCGCTGAAGATCGACAAGTCCTTCATCGACACGATCGGCACCGATTCGGCCACCAGCTCGATCACACCGCATATCATCGACATCGCCAAATCGCTCGATCTCTACATCGTCGCCGAGGGGATCGAGCGGCAAGAACAGGCCGACTATCTCATCGAGCGGGGCGTGCAATATGGCCAGGGCTGGCTGTTCTCCAAGGCGCTGCCGGCGGCCGAGTTCATCGCCTTCTACAACGATAGCAAACGCAGGCTCGGGGCCGGGCCGGCGGTGATCCGCCGCGAAATCGCTTGAGACCCGTCACGGGACGGGCGCCGGCGATGTTTGCGCGCGCGGTCGCGCATTCCTATATAGTCGCCGCAACGACAGGAGACTTTCATGACGACCGTAAAGACGCCGAAAGTGGTGAAAACCGATGCGGAGTGGCGGGCGCAGCTCTCGCCGGAGCAGTATCGCATCACGCGAGAACAGGGCACCGAGCGTCCATTCACAGGTCCGTTCCTCAGCAACAAGCAGACCGGCACCTACGAATGCGTCTGTTGCGGCCGGGCGCTGTTCCGCTCCGACACCAAGTTCGATTCCGGTTGCGGCTGGCCGAGCTACTTCGCCGCGATCGACGATCAGGCGATCCGCGAGATCGAGGACCGGTCCCACTTCATGGTGCGCACGGAAATCCGCTGCGCCGATTGCGACGCCCATCTCGGTCACGTCTTTCCCGACGGCCCGCCGCCGACGGGGCTTCGCTATTGCCTGAACGGCCATGCGATGACGTTTACCGAGGATTGACACCGGAGCCTGGAAGGAGTGGCATGGGGTGCTGTTCCGCCGGGAACCGCCCCGTGGCGCCAACCGCGCTAGAAGTGATAGATCGAGCAAGCGAGAGGAGGTCCGCATGCTACGCATCCTGACTGCCCTCGCCTTGCTGCTCCCTTCCGCCCTGACGGCGTCGGCGGCAGAGGATTGGGTTCCCTACGCCAACGCCCGATTTGGCTATGTGCTCGACATTCCCCCCGGCTTCGAACTGCAGAGCGAGGGCGATAATGGCGATGGCGCGAGTTTTCATGCCAGCGACAACGGCGCGACCCTTTCGGTCTTCGGCAGCACGCTCATGGACGGTGACTTCGAGACGGACGTCAACGATCGCATGGGTTACGAGCGGGAGGGTGACTGGCGGATTTCCTATTCCCGCGTGACGGCGGCCTGGGCGAGCTTCTCGGGCGCGCGCGGTGACGAAGTCTTCTATACCCGCGCGATCGCGCTCTGCGACGGCAGCGCCGCCTATTTCCGCCTGCAGTACCGCAAGACCCGGCTCACCAGCTTCGACGGCGTGATTTCGCGCATGGCGGAGGCCCTGAGGCCTTCGGAAGGCTGTCAGCATCCACCGATCGCCGCTGCGGCCGGCGAAGCGCCGAACTGATCGCCCCTCAGGACGCGGCGCTGAAACAGGTCAGCACGGCCGAATAGTGCACCGCAGCCCCTGTCACGACGAAGCCGTGCCAGATGGCGTTCTGGAAGCGCAGCTTTTCCCACACATGGAAGATCACGCCGGCGGAATAGATGATGCCGCCGATCAGGATCAGCACGAGCGTCGTTGCCGTCAGCGCCGACAACAGCGGGCCGACGGCGAGCACGCCGCTCCAGCCCATGGCGAGATAGAGCAGGATCGCCAGCCGGTCGAAGCGCCCCGGAAAGAGGCACTTGATGGCGACGCCAAGTCCGGCGATCGCCCAGATGCCGATCAGCATCACGAACAGGAACGGATCATCGAGGCCGCGCTGCAGGAACGGCGTATAGGTGGCGGCAATCAGAACGAAGATCGAGGAATGGTCGAAGCGGCGCAGGAACCACTTGGTGCGTGAAACCGGGTAGAGATTATAGAGAAAGGAGATCGAGAGGGTCGCAAGAAGCCCGGCGCCATAGACGGCCGCGGCGGCGAGCTGCCCGGTCGTGCTCCATAGCGTTGCGTAGAAGATCAGCGCGGTCACGCCAACCAGTGCAGCCGCCAGGCCGATGCCATGAACGATGCCGTCGGCAATCAGTTCCGAGCGGTCATAGTTCCATTTGACGCCTGCGAATTCCACGTCTTCCCTCTCCCCGAGCCTTTTCTTCGCGAGCGGCGCGCATGCCCGTCGCACCGCAACGTTTCCACCATCCTGCCACAAGGCTTCGCTGCCGCAAAGAAGTAGCGGCGCGGCAAAAGCATCAACTTTTGCAACGCATTACAACAATCCCATAACAAATCTGCGAAGTTTGGAAGCAGACTTGCCCAAGGCCGCGGCGATGACCACATGAACGGCCGGAACACGCCGATCGGGAGGATCATCATGTCAGTCTTGCGCACCCCTCAGCCGGAGGAAGCAAACGTGCTCAGCGACCTCTGCCTGCGATCGAAGGCTGTTTGGGGCTATGACGAGGCTTTTCTTGAAGCATGCCGACCGGCCTTGACGCTCACGGCCGACGACTGGACGGATTCGGACCTGCAGGTGGCCACGGACGGCGGACGCATCGTCGGCCTGGCGCAGGTCCGCGGGAGCGGCAACCACGTCGAACTCGACAAGCTGTTCATCGAACCGGAAGCACGGGCGGCAGGCATTGGCCGGCGGCTTTTCGACTGGTGCGTCGCCGCGGCGCGCCGGCGTGGCGCAACGGTCATGACGATCGACGCGGATCCCGGTGCCGCCGACTTTTACCGCCGTATGGGGGCAGTCGATGACGGGGTCGTCGCGTCGAGCGTGATCCCCGGGCGGTTCCTGCCCCGGCTGAAAGTGGATTTGGGGAGCGGCACGACCGCCTGACGTTACCGCCCGCCGCGGGCGACCTCGGCGGCGCAGTCCTGACAGAGCGGGGCATGAGGCACGGCCTGCAGGCGCGCCGCCGAAATCGGCAGGCCGCAGCGCACGCAGGTTCCGAAGGTGCCGGCGGCGATCCGATCGAGCGCGGCGTCGATCCCGCGGATTTCCTCCTGGCCCGCAAGGCCAAGGCCTTCGAGCACCTCGTCCCCTTCCCGCTCGGTCACCCGGTCCGGGACATCAGCGTTCATCGGCTCATCGAGATCGTGCTCGATCTTGACCAGACGCCCCTGCAGTTCCGCCTTGCGGCGGGTCAGGCGGTCGTGAAAGTCGTCAAGCCCATGTTTGTCCATCTTAAGACTCCTTGGCGGTGGCGGCGCGAAGGTCACGCGCCGCATGCGCTCTTGTTGTTCGTGGCTTACCGGTCGACGAGAACGGCGCAGGGGCAATGGCTGACGACCCGGCTTGCCGTCGATCCGATGAAGTAGTCGATGAGACCCGGCCGATGGGATGCGATGATGACGAGATCGGCGTTTTCTTCGCTGGCAAAGGCGTTGATGGTGCCGGCGGCCCCGCCGGTGCGGATTTCGATGCGGCCCTTGATCCCATGCTTGGTTTTAAGCGCCTCGAGCGTCTTCAGCGCCTGCTTGCGGGATTCCTCGACCATTTCCAGCGGGAAGTCGACGATCATGTAGCCTTGCGCATAGGCGTTCAGGTCCTCGACGACATTGAGCAGGATAATCTCGCCCCCTTCATCGATCAGCTTTTCGGCAATGCCAAGCACGGACTCGCCGTGTTCGAGCTGATCCATGGCAATCGGGACGATGATCTTCTTGTACATGCTGTACTCCTTCTGTTGCCCACGCGGATCGCCAGGCTGCTGCCACAGGCCAATCCCTCGTCTCAAGATTGCGCCTCGACGGCATCTTCGGCTTTGATTGAAATCAAATCGAAAGCGCTGCGCGCGCATGGCCCCACTCGAAATGAGGTAGGGCGACGACAATCACTGTCAACGCGCGTCGAACACAACATCAAGTGACTGACAGTCTTCCGTGAACGAACGAGGCGGCCCATATTCCGAGCAGTTTCGACGAAACTGAAACGGCGAACCGGCCGTAGCTTCTATGCCAAGGAGACCGAGATGACCCAGCAGGAGACTTTCCACATGCCGACCGACCATGCGCTTGCCATGCCCGCGCATGTCGAGCATGCGCATCTGGTCGTCCAGGACCTGCCGGCCGTTTCCGCCTGGTATCAGAAGATCATGGGCCTGAGCCGGATTGAAGCCAGCAAGAGCGGCGAGACGCTCGGCGTCAATGGCCGCCCGCTGCTGACGCTGACGACCGAGGGCAACGCCGCGCGGGCACCGCGCAACGCACCCGGCCTGTTCCACAACGCCTTTCTCGTGCCGAGCCGCGAAGAACTCGGCCGCTGGCTCGCCCATATCGCACACAACAATGTCCGGCTGCAGGGCGCGTCCGACCACCTGGTCAGCGAGGCGATCTACCTTGCCGATCCCGAAGGCAACGGCATCGAAGTCTATCGCGACCGACCGCGGGCCGATTGGAGCTTCAAAGGCGACGGCACCGTCGGCATGGATACGCTGCCGCTCGATCTGCAGGCGCTCTACGACGAAGCGCCCAAGGACAATTGGGGCGGCATGGCTGACGGGACGGCCATCGGCCATATCCACCTGCAGGTTTCCGATATTCCTCAGGCCGACGCCTTCTTCCGCGACGTTCTGGGCCTGGGGCTGATGGCACGCTATCCCGGCGCGAGCTTCTTCGGCGCGGGCAAGTACCACCATCACGTCGCCGCCAACATCTGGAACTCGCGCGGCGCGCCGAAACGCGAAGGCCACATGACCGGACTGTCGGACTACACGATCCAGTACAAGGAGCCGGCTGAACTCACGGCAGCGCTTGGGAAGCTCGAAGCGCTGGAAATCGCCGTCAGCCGCAACGGCAATGGCCACAACCTCGTCGATCCCTGGGGCATCGGCCTCAAGCTCGTCGCCTGATCCTCTCTCCCAGGCCACAGGCGCCTTTGCGCCCGTGGCAAACTTGCCGGCCGCAGCCGCCTCAGGCGCTGCGGTCGTATTTTTGCTGGGCTTGCAGCACGGCCTCTATGTTCTCCTCCGCCCAGTGCGTCAGCGCCGCGACCGTCGAGGTCAGTGTGCGGCCGAGCGGCGTGATCGCATATTCCACCGTCACCGGCACCGTCGCAAAGACGCTGCGGCTGACGAGCCCGTCCCGCTCCAGCTTCTTCAAGGTTTGCGACAGCACCTTCTGCGAGACGCCGTCGATCTCGCGCTTCAACTGGTTGAAGCGCACCGGCTGTTCATCGAGCTTTCCGAGCACCAGCACGGCCCACTTGTCGGCAAGCCTGTCCAGCACCAGGCGGGTCGGACAGGTCTGAATATAGACGTCGTACTCCATCGGGCACCCCATCGCGGTTTCCGGGCGGAAACCATGTCACCAAAAACTGCCTCCTTTACAGCATTTTCCCGCACGAATATCTAGTATCCATTCGCAACATGGTTTCATTTGGATACTTAGGAGAAAACGATGGCAGGCAAGATTCTGGTTCTCGGATCGAACGGAACGATCGGCAGCAAGGTGGTACGGGGACTGGTCGCGCGTGGCGAGACGGTCAAGGCCGCGTCCCGCAAGGCGACAGCCGTCGACGGCGCGGAAGCCGTCGCCTTCGACTACGAGGATGCTGCGACCTTTGGCCCGGCGCTCGAAGGCGTCGACCGCCTGTTCGTGCTGACACCGGCGGGATATCTCGATCCGGTCGGGCTGGTCGGACCGATCATGACCACCGCTGCCGCGCGCGGCATCAAGGTTGTGCTGATGACCGTCATCGGCGTCGATGCGGACGACAACATCCCCTATCGCCAGCTTGAGTTGCAGCTCGAGAAAACCGGGACGCCCTTTGTCATCCTGCGGCCGAACTGGTTTTCCGACAATTTCCAGAGCTACTGGATAGAAGGTATCCGCCACGGCGCGATCGCGGTTCCGGCGGCCGAAGGCAAGACGAGCTTCATCGACACCCGCGACATCGCCGAAAGCATCGTGGCAGCGCTGACGAGCGACACCTTCAACGGCCGCGCCTTCAACCTCACCGGGCCGGAAGCGCTGAGCTATGGCGATGCGGCAGCGATCCTGTCGCGCGTGACCGGCAAGCCGGTCGCCTACACGCCGGTCGATGACGGGACCTTCGTCGGCATGCTGGTCGGCGCTGGCGTGCCCGAAGACTACGCCCGCTTCCTCGCTTCGATCTTCCATCCCGTGCGCGAAGGCTGGGTGGCAAACCCGACCGGCGATGTGAAGACGCTGACCGGCCACGAGCCGCACAGCCTGGAAACCTACGCCAGGGACAATTCCGAGGCCCTCAAGGCCTGACCGGCCCCACACGATGGCCGCCCGTCCACACCCGGGCGGCCTGCGTCAACACGCCGCTGGATAGTTTGCCGACAACCGATCAATAAACTTGAGTATTATACTCACATATTTTAACCGCATGCCCAACCGGCCTCGCCCAAGGCCGCATACATGCGGAGTTAATAATATGAAAAATAAGAATTTTCTTGCGGCTGCCCTGGCAAGCAGCACACTTCTTTCGAGCCCTGCGCTGGCGGTGGATTTTCGTCCGCAGGCGGAAATCGAAGGCGGCTTCTTCAGCGGCGGATCAGCTGCCGGCGGCGGCTTCTTCCTCCCCTTCGTGCTCGATTCGGGCAATGCGATTTTCATCGATACACGCGGGACCATTGCCAATGACTCCGTCCGCCAGGGCTCCATCGGTGCGGGTTATCGCTTCCGCGCCAACGACCAGTGGATCATCGGCGGCTACGGCTATTACGACTATCTGAAGAGCGACTACGGCAATTCCTTCAGCCAGCTGTCCTTCGGCCTCGAGGCGCTCAGCGGAGACCTCGAAATGCGCAGCAACTTCTACCTGCCATTGACCGGCGCCAAGACGCTGAGCGCCTTCAATACCGCCTATGTGCGCGACCACGTGCTCGTCTTCCAGGAAGGCAAGGAACGGACGCGGCGCGGCATCGACGCCGAAATCGGCGGGCGCCTGCCTGTCTTTGCCGAAGACTCCAACGTTCAGCTGAAGGTTTTCGGCGGCAGCTATTGGTACGGCGGCCGCAACCTCGGCGACATGTTCGGCGCCAAGCTGCGTGCAGAACTGACCTTTGCCGACCTGCCGGGTCTTTCCGAGGGATCGACCGTCTCGCTCGGCGTGACCGGCACCTATGACAACGAGGACAAGCTGAAGGGCGCTGTCATGGCACGGCTGCGCATCCCGTTCGGCGCGACCGGCTCGACCGCCGACGCCTTTGATCCGATGACCCAGCGTGTCGAGCGCGCCACGCGCATCCGCACCCATGCCGGCTCCACAGGCGACGTCGAGGCCGCGCAGCTTGCCGGCACCAACCGTAACGCTGGCCGGGTGGTGACCGTTTCATCGGCCTCGGGCAATGCCTCCGACATCAACGCCCTGATCGGCGCTGCCGGCGCCGACGCGCTGATCCTTGCAGACGGCAACCTCGGTCTCGACCGGACACTCGCGCTCGGCAACGGCCAGACGCTCCTTGGCGGCGGCGGCGCAATTGCCGTTAGCGGCGCGCGCAGCGGCGCGACCGCAACCTTCATCAACCGGGGCGCGGCCACCACGATCACCGGTTACAACCCGGCCCAGGACGTCATCGCCATGGCGTCGGGCAGCACGATCTCGTCGCTTTCGGTCCGCGGCGGACTTGCTGGGATATCGGCGACCGACGCCAAGGGCGTCACCGTCGACAATGTCGATATTGCTGCAACCAACCATGACGGCATTCGCTTCACGCGGGTCGATGGCGCGCTGGTCCAGGACAGCCGTATCCACGACCTCTACATCTGCGAAAACAACACGACCTGCGAATTCTCGATCTACAATCCGAACAAGGCGCCTTATGCCGCTGTCAGCTCCGTCGGCAGCCGCAACGTGACGGTGCGCGATACTGTCATCGACAAGGTCACCTATGGGGTCTTTGCCGGCGGCGAGTTCAGGAAAGTCGGACGGACCGACTACGAACTGGTCACCGGCACGCAAAACGTCACGCTCGATAACGTGACGATCAGCAACTCCCGCCGCGAAGGCGTGCTGCTCGTCGCCGGCAAGGATGTCAGCCTCAACCGCGTGACGGTCGACAATGCCAAGCAGGACCGGGACATGGATCTCGTGGTGCTGCAGGGCACCTCCAATGTCGCGATCAACGACATGCGGCTCTTTGGCGGCATCAACGGGCTGATGCTGGTCTCGAGCCCGAACCTCGATGCGACGACGACCAACGTCAACGTCAAGGGACTGACCGTCGACGGCACCCGCAACGCCGGCATCTTCTTCAATCCGGTCTCGGGGATTTCGCTCGAGGACGTCAAGGTAACGAATGCCGGCACCTATGGCGCCTTCATCTACGGCAACGAGTTCGAGTTCCTTGGAGGACCGGTGCGCGACATCGTGCTGAAGAACATGACCGTCGACAAGGCCGGGAAGGCCGGCCTCTACTTCTCGGGCCCGGCCGAAGACGTCACCGGCAATGTCAGCGTGACCAACACGCCGAAGGATTGCCTGCTCGACAACGGTTGGTCGGCTGGGACGATCACCCAGTCGCCGGGCTCGGTTCTGACCGTCAACGGCGTCAAGCTCGACCAGGGCAACGCCGCGGCCCGTTGCCGCTGATAGCCGAAGCCACGCCCGGGCGACCGGGCGTGGCTCTTTTTGCCGGTTTGCTTCGGTGCACTATGCCGGGCGGTGGCATTCGAAGGTGACGACATGGTCACCGTCCTTTGGAGCACGGCCGAAGGTGTAGTCGCCGGAAACGACGAGATCGACGAAGCCGGCCGCCTGTAGCGTCAGCGCCATTTCCTGAACGCCCCACCAGCGCATGGTGAAGAATTCAAGCTCGCTCGACTCCAGCCGACCCTCTTGCCAGAGGTCGTAACGCAGGTGGGATACGGTCGTCTGACCGATGATGTCGGTCTTCACCCGCTGGCTGGTAAGGGTCAAAAGCTCGCCCGCCTCCGTCTGCCAGCTGCGCACATTCGGCTGCAGGTCCGCGACCATGTCGCCCGGGTAGAGATCGAAGATCAACCGACCATCCGGTGCCAGGTGATCGTAAAAGCGCTTCAATACGGCCGATGCCGCTGCATGATCGGCGATCAGCTGCAAGGAACCAGCGGGCACGACAATCGCCTCGAAACGCTTGTCATAGGTGAAGCTCTCGAAGGTCTGGCGCGACAGGGCCGGCGCTAAGCCGCGGCCAGCACATTGGGCGAGGCAATAGTCGAGCATGTCCTGCGAAGCATCAAACCCGGAGACATCGAAACCGGCCCCCAGCAACGGGATCAGCGCTCGACCGTTGCCAACAGCCGGTTCCAGGATCGGCCCACGACGGCCGTCGAGCCTCTGCCGGTAATACTCGATGTCGCCGAAGGACTTTCCAATATATTTGTCTAAATTATAAACATGAGAGGCAAGTCTACCATAGGTATTGTTCACGATACCTCAGCTCCCGATAACACAAAGCAACGCCGCGTCTTATACGGGAATACGTGACCAGGGGTTGTTGTTTGCCGGCCACGCCTACGGTTTATCGTCGCCGACCAAACGCGTCAGAAGCGCGCCGGCCGGATGAACTTGCCGTAGACCCAGCCCTCCTGCCAGTTTCCATTGCGTTGCGGATCGTGCCAGATCTGGCACCAGGTGGCTCGCACGGCCTGGCGCTGGGCAGAAACCGACCAACGGGCGATGCGCTTCAGATCGACGCCGTTCATGCAGCGGCCGGTCATCTGCAACTTCGTGCCGTTGGGATAGCCGGCGCGGATCGCCGAGGAGGAGGATGGCCAGGCCCGCGCGTTGAGCACGTCGTTCCAGTCGACACCCGACACTTCCCAGGCGGCGAACGTGCTTGCGGTGGCGGGAAGTGCAGCGGAGAGCGCCCCGGCCAGGATGGCCGCCGGCATCAGTTTGTTGAACATACCCATCTCGATTGCCCCTTGGTCAGGCCGCCGGTTGTTGCGGCAGGAAACAGAATGCGGCCCCTCGCCTGAATTGCAACTGAATGGATTTTACGACGGGAATGCCGCCCCTATGCGAGAACGACCTGAGCGAAGCCGCCCGTCCCGGTTTTCCGGGACGGGGCTTTGTCAGCCTGGCAGGCGGCAGACGACGCCGACAAGCCGCGCGACCACGGGGCGGACCATGAGCACGCAGAAAAAGGCGACGGGCATGGCAAGCGCGTAGGAACCGAGCACGCGGGCCGGGTAGCCGGCGTCGATGCCGGTGTTGGCGCCGACGATGACGCAGCACATCAGGAACGCCATGATCGCCGACATGAAGAAGGCGAAGGCAATGGGCGCCGCGCGCGGCGGCAGCTTGCGGCTGCGCGCGAGCCGCGGCGCCGATAGGGTATCTTCCATCGGAAGTCTCCTGGTTTGATCGAGGGGACCACCCCCTCGTTTCTGGCCGCACTATACGGATCGCGTCTTAGCCAGGTAGACCATTGCAGCCTTGTTCAGAAACAGGCAAAACCATCGAATAGAGGTTTTTATTCGATGGATTGAATTATGGACACTTTGCGCGGCGTCGAGAGTTTCGTGAGAAGCGTCGAGGAAGGCAGCATCGCCGCGGCGGCGCGAAAGCTCGGGATTACACCCGCTTCCGCGAGCCAGAACATCGCCCGCCTGGAACGCACGCTCGGCAGCCGGCTCTTGAGCCGTACCACGCGCCAGCTGGGCCTGACCGAGAGCGGGCGGATTTACTACGAGCGGGTGCGCGGCGTCGTACACGAGCTGGAGCTTGCCGCCGCCGCCGTATCGGCACTCAGCGCCGAGCCACGCGGGCCGCTCAAGATTGCCTCGTCCGTCGCCTTCGGCCGGCATGTGGTGGCACCGCTCGTTCCCTCCTTCGCCGCCAGGTACCCGGATGTCTCGATCGAGCTCGTCGTCACCGACCGGGAGATCGACCATATCGGCGAAGGCATCGACATCAGTGTGCGCTTCGGCCTGCAGCTCGAACAGGGGCTGATTGCCCGCAAGCTTGCCTCCGTGCCGATGATCATCTGTGCAGCCCCCGCCTATCTGGAGCGACGCGGCCGCCCGCAGCGGCCGGAAGATCTCGTGCACCACGATTGCCTCGTCTACCGCTACGCCGGGCATGGTCGGATCTTTCGCTGGGCGTTTACCCGCGACGGCTTGCGCTTCGAGCCGGAACTGAAGGCGACGATCGTCAGCAACGATATCGACACGCTCGCCGAGATGGCGATCGCCGGCGCCGGCATCACCCGGCTCGGCGCCTTCATCGCAGCGCCCTTGATCGAACGCGGGCTGGTGGTGCCGCTATTCGGCGAACTGCCGCAGGAGGGATTGGCCAGCACCGACCACGAGCCCTTCGACTTCTACGCCTGTTTTGCCGACCGCCAGGCGCAAACGCCGAAGGTGCGCGCGTTCATCGAGCATGCGGTGCAGAGCCTGAAGGGGCGGTGGTAGGGTTTACCCACCGGTGACCGGGACCGCAGCGGCAGCCGTTTCCTTGCGCACGACCTCGACGCCTCGCCGCTGCTTCAGCCGATAGCCGACCTCGACGATGGCGTGGATGGCCGGGATGAACTCCGCGCCGAGCTCACTGAGGCTGTATTCCACGGAAGGCGGCGACGTTGGCATGATCCGCCGCTCGACAGCGCCCTTCTCCTCAAGCTCCTTCAACCGCGTGCTCAGCACCTTTGCGGAAATGCCGGGCACGTCGATCCTGAGTTCGCTGAAGCGGCGCGGGCCGGCGCTCAAGGACCAGAGAATGTTCGGCGTCCATGCGCCACCGAGCAGCACCATGCACTCGCCGACCGGGCAGTTCGGCGGCAAGGCCGCAGCCCGATTTTTCCGAATTTTCAAGCTCATGGGCAAAACTTTCCAGTTACCGCCGGGAAACCGGAAAGGGAGGTAACATAAGGTTATCTGATATACAAAGGTTATCGCTTCGGCTTAGGTTCCACCGTCCTCGACAAACGGGCAATCATTTCAGAAGGAACCAGATCATGAAGCTCTATTACGCCCCCGGCGCCTGCTCGCTTTCCCCCCATATCAGCCTGCACGAGGCCGGCGCCGACTTCGAGATCGTCCGGGTCGATACCAAGACGCATCGCACCGAGACCGGTTCGGATTACAAGGCGGTCAATCCCAAGGGTTACGTGCCGGCGCTGGTGCTGGAAGGCGGCGAAGTCGTTACCGAAGGTGCTGCCGTGGTACAGTACATCGCCGATCGCTTTCCGGCGGCGAAGCTTGCGCCTGAAAACGGCACGCTGGCGCGCACCCGCCTGCAGGAACAGTTGAACTTCATCGCATCGGAACTGCACAAGGCCTTCTCGCCGCTGTTCAACCCGAACGCATCCGCCGAGGCAAAGGAGGCAGCCACGCTGCAGGTGGCGAAGCGCTTCAGCCATGTCGAAAGCCTGTTTGCGGACGGGCGCCCTTACCTGCTCGGGGAGGACTTCTCCGTCGCCGACGCCTATCTCTTCACGGTCGTCAACTGGAGCGGCGCCACCGGGATCGCGCTCACGCAATGGCCGCACCTCGCCGCCTACATGCAACGGATCGGCGCACGTCCCGCCGTGCGCAGCGCAATGCAGGCGGAAGGCCTGGTCGCGGCATGAGTGCGTCACCGAAGGATCCGCAGTTTACAGCCGTCATCGACGTCCTCCAACGCTACTTCGACGGACTCTATCGCAGCGATGCCGACATTCTCAGGCAGGTCTTCCACCCGAAGGCGCTCTATGCCACCGCGACAGACGGAACCCTGCTCGAACTCGACATGGACAGGTACTTTCCGATCGTCGAAAAACGTCCCTCGCCCGAAAGCCGAGGCGAAGCGCGCATCGACCGTATTCTTTCGATCGAGTTCGCCGGCCCCGTAACCGCGTTTGCCAAGGTGCAATGCGCCATCGGCGAGAAGGCCTTCACCGACTTTTTGTCGCTGGTCTTTCTTAACGGCCGCTGGCAGATCATCGCCAAGGTGTTCCACTATGACATCGCATCAGCGCAATAGGAGAAGCTTGTGCCCTACGTAAACATCAAGATCACCCGCGAGGGTGCAACCGCCGAGCAGAAAGCAGCCCTGATCAAGGGTGTCACCGATCTACTCCAGACCGTGCTCAACAAGGATCCCGCCACCACGTTCGTCGTCATCGACGAAGTGGCGCTTGAAGACTGGGGTGTCGGCGGGCTGCCAGTCGATGCGTATCGACGAAAAGCCAAGGAAAAATCCTAGCCGAGCGACGCCCCTTGCCCGCTGCGGGCAAGGGGCGATGCGGTCGTCCGATGGCACACCGGCCGTCGGGCCACCGCTTTGCGCTTGATCGCTTTCGACAGGGTCTCTATCTCATTGTCTCCCGCCGCATTGATCCCGGAGACGTATCTTGTCCGTATTCAGCAACCTCCCCAAAGCTCCCGTCGCCGCAAAGAAGCCGGTCAGCGACACGCGCCACGGCATTACCCGCACTGACGACTATGCCTGGCTGCGCGCGGACAATTGGCAGGCGATGTTCAAGGATCCCTCGATCCTCGATCCGGATATCCGCAAGCATCTGGAGGCCGAAAACGCCTACATGAACGCGGCGATGGACGACACGAAGGCACTGCAGAAGACGCTGTTTTCCGAGATGCGCGGCCGCATCAAGGAGGACGACAGCTCGATCCCGGTCAAGGACGGTCCGTTCGCCTATGGTCATGCCTATGTCACCGGCGGCGAACAGCCGCGCTACTTCCGCATTCCCCGTGACGGCGACCACAAGGACGAGGCGATCCGGCAGTTGCTGCTCGACGGCGACAAGGAAGCGGAAGGCAAGGCCTATTTCCGCCTCGGCGGCCTCGACCATTCGACCGACCACCGCCTCGGCATCTGGGGCTATGACGACAAGGGTTCGGAGTATTTCACGCTCCGGGTGCGCGACCTAGCAACGGGCGAAGACCTGGCAGACGTGATCGCGAACACCGGTGGCGGCGGCGCCTGGGCGCCCGACGGCAAGAGCTTCTTCTACACGGTGCTCGACGACAATCACCGCCCGTCGAAGATCTTCCATCATATCCTTGGCACCGCCCAGGCCGACGACCGGCTGGTTTTCGAGGAGACCGATCCCGGCTTCTTCATGTCGGTCGGCGGCTCGCTGCTCGACGACTTCATCTACATCGACATCCACGATCACGAGACCAGCGAGTACCGGTTGCTCTCGACCAAGGATCTTCTGGCTGAGCCGAAGCTCGTCGCCGAGCGCGTCACCGGCCTCAAATATGCAATGACCGAAGGCGGCGACGTCTTCTACATCCTCACCAATGCCGATGGCGCCAAGGACTTCAAGATCGTCGAAGCGCCGGTTACGGCACCGGGCAAGGAGAATTGGCGCGAGGTGGTGCCGCACAAGCCGGGCACGCTGGTCCTCAGCCACATGGCCTATGCCCGCCATCTCGTCTGGTTGCAGCGCCGCGAAGGCTTGCCGGAGATCGTCATCCGCGACCGCAAGACCGGCGAGGAACATGCGATCGCCTTTGCGGAAGAAGCCTATTCGCTCGGTCTTTCGGGCGCTGCCGAATACGACACCGACGTCATCCGCTTCTCCTATTCCTCGATGACCACGCCGTCGCAGCTCTTCGACTACAACATGGCGACGCGCGCGCGCACGCTCTTGAAGACCCAGGAAGTGCCTTCGGGCCACAACCCGGACGACTATGTCACCCGCCGCGTCTTCGCGCCCTCTTGGGACGGCACCGACGTGCCGGTGACGCTGCTTTACCGCAAGGACACGCCGCTCGACGGAACGGCACCCTGCCTGCTCTATGGCTATGGCGCCTATGGCATCACTATTCCGGCCGGCTTCAACACCAATTGCCTGTCGCTTGCCGATCGCGGCTTCGTCTATGCCATCGCCCATATCCGCGGCGGCAAGGATCGCGGCTTTGCCTGGTACGAAGACGGCAAGATGGCCAAGAAGACCAATACCTTCAAGGATTTCATCGCTGCCGCTGACTATCTGAATCAACAGAAGTTCACGTCCTACGCGAAGATCGTCGCAGAAGGCGGCTCGGCCGGCGGCATGCTGATGGGCGCGATCGCCAACATGGCGCCGGAGAAGTTCACCGGCGTTATCGCGGCCGTCCCCTTCGTCGACGTGCTCAACACCATGCTCGACGACACCCTTCCGCTGACCCCGCCGGAATGGCCGGAATGGGGCAACCCGATCGAGAGCCGGGAGTTCTACGACATCATCGCCGGCTACTCGCCCTACGACAATGTCGAGGCGAAGTCCTACCCGGCGATCCTGGCGCTCGGCGGCCTCACCGATCCGCGCGTCACCTATTGGGAACCGGCGAAGTGGGTCGCGCGGCTGCGTGAGAAGACGACCGGCAGCGCGCCGATCCTGTTGAAGACTAACATGGATGCCGGCCATGGCGGCGCGTCGGGCCGCTTCCAGCGGCTCGAGGAAATCGCCTTCGAATACGCCTTTGCCATCAAGGTCGCCGGCAAGATGTAAACGGATCGGGATGAGGAACCTGTTTGCGGGTTCCTCGTCCCTTTCTCACCTGACCCCGGAGGTCCCGCCATGCCCGTCCACGTCGCCCTGCTGCGTGCCGTCAATGTCGGCGGTACGGGATCGCTTGCAATGGCCGACCTCAAGGCGATCTGCGAGGGGCTCGGCTTTGCCGGCGTCAAGACCTACATTCAGAGCGGCAACGTGCTGTTCCGCTCCGATCTGCCGGCGGCAGAAGCAGCCGCAATGCTGGACGGCGCCCTTCAGGAAAAGCTCGGTAAGGCGCCGGGCGTAATGATCAGGAGCGGCGCGCAATTGCAGGCGATCGCCGATCAGGCACCCTTCCCGAACGCCAAGCCCAATCTGCTGCTTGTCGTTTTCCTGCGCGAGCCGGCACCATCCGACGCGCTCGACAAGCTCGTGGCACCCGATGGCGAAGAAGCCCAGGTTGCCGGAACTGAGATCTATATCCACTTCCCGAACGGCTCCGGCCGGTCGAAGTTCAAGCTGCCGGCGGCCAAGTCCGGCACGGCGCGCAACCTCAACACGGTGCGCAAGCTTGCTGCGATGGCGCTTGAGATGGAAGGCTGACGCTCCTCAAAGGCGCCGTTCCGAACGGAAGACCGCTTCACACTTTTCCTGGAATTGCTCACGCCGTCGGCTGGAACAACAACCGGACGAACGACCGCAGCACCAGCAGTTGCTGTGGCAGGCTTTCAGGCTGCTTCAGCGCCTTCGACAGGATGATGCCGCCTTCAAGCACGGTCGAGACCATATCGGCCAACTGGTCGACGTCGAGCGGTTCGCGTGGCCGGTAGACTTGCATGATCGCCTCGAACATCGTGCCAAAACGCCGACGCCACATCAGCGCCGCCTGCCGGTTGATCTCCTGGATCTCGCGATCGAAAGCGCGCTCCTGCGTGCACATGACCGCGACCAGGCAACCGGGATGGCCGTTCGGCAGGTCGGCGAGAATTTCCGACAGCATCTTCAAGCCCAGGAGAAACGCCTGCAGCGGGTCGTCGGACAGTTGATGGGCGCGGCCGAATATCTCGTCGTAGATGCGCTCGTCGTTCTCGATGTAGCGCTCGAGCAGAGCCCGCGCGAGCTCGTTCTTGTCGCGGAAATGATAGAAGAATCCGCTCTTGGTGATGCCGGTTTCGGCGATCAACTCGTCGATCGACGTCGCGCCGAACCCCTTGGCAAGCACCGCCGCCTCGGCAACGTCGAGGATTCTGGCGCGCGTTTCCTCACCCTTTCGCATTAGCTGCTCCCTACCATTGGTACGGTTTCCAGCAATTACTCGGCGGCCAGCCCCTAGCGCAGCGACGGCAACAGAACAGTAAGTCACTGATTTTGCGACAGTAATTTAGTATATTAGCAATAGTATACCGCAAGTCGTCTAGTTTAGAAGGTGATCATAAGGCAGAAATTTACTTGGCTCTGCGGTGTTGGAGGCATCCGCGGGCCCTTCAGCCAAGACTGAACCGGTGGAGACCGATATGGCCAAATACAGACGCAGCCTGCCGCTCTTGAAGGGTGGACTGTTCCTGAGTGACGGTGGCATCGAAACGACGCTGATCTTTCATGAAGGCATCTCCCTCCCGCATTTCGCCGCCTTCGTGCTCATTTCGACGGCGGACGGGCGGCGACGCTTGCTCGACTACTACAAGCGATACCTCGCGATCGCCCAGCAGCACGGCACCGGCTTCGTGCTCGACACGCCCACCTGGCGCGCCAGCGCCGACTGGGGCATGAAGCTCGGCTATGACGCCCCGGCCCTCGCCGAGGCCAACCAGAACGCCATCTACATGCTGGCGGAACTGCGCACCGAGTACGAACGTCCGCAAGCACCGATCGTGCTGAGCGGCGCCATCGGCCCGCGCGGAGACGGCTATCGCCTGGGCCGCATGAGCGCGGACGAGGCCGAGGATTATCACGGGCCACAGATCTCGGCCTTTGCCGCCAGCGACGCCGATATCGTCGGCGCCTATACGCTGACCAGCATCGACGAGGCGACCGGCATTGCCCGGGCGGCCCAAAGCCATGGCATGCCCTGCTCGATCGCCTTCACGGTGGAAACCAACGGCCGGCTCCCAGACGGCCGTACCCTTCAGGCCGCGATTGAAACGGTAGATGCGGAGACCGGCGGCTATCCGCACTATTACATGGTCAATTGCGCCCATCCTGATCATTTCGAGACCAGCCTCGATACAGGGAGCGCCTGGGCGCAGCGCATTGCCGGTATCCGCGCCAACGCCTCCAGGATGAGCCATGCCGAGCTCGACAACAGCGAGACCCTGGATGCCGGGGATCCCCTCGACCTCGGCCAGCGTTATCGGACACTGACGACCCATTTGCCACGACTGCGCATCCTTGGCGGCTGCTGCGGCACCGACCATCGCCACATCGCGGCAATCTGCGAGGCCTGCCTTCCACCGACGGCGCTCAGCGCCTGAGGCGCGGGGCCTCGCCCTCCCCGGCCCTCTCGCAAGCAATTGCGGGAGGGCGCCTTCTCGTCGCGACCCTCGCGAAAGCCACATCGCTCGTGTAGACTTGAGCGGAAAGGACGGCAGCCGGACATCCCGGCAAGAGCCGTTGACCGCATCGTCATGAATTACGCTCCCCCGTCGCCCACCGGAAATGCCGAAGCCTTTGCCTTCGACAACAGCTACGCGCGCCTGCCACAGCAGTTCTTCGCGCGTGTTGCGCCGACACCCGTCGCAGAGCCTTGGCTGATCAAGCTCAACAGGCCGTTGGCAGAGGAGCTCGGGCTGGACGTGGCGACGCTCGAGCGCGAGGGCGCCGAGATCTTTTCGGGCAACCGTCTTCCCGCCGGTGCCGATCCGCTCGCCATGGCCTATGCCGGCCATCAGTTCGGTACCTTCGTGCCGCAACTCGGCGACGGCCGGGCGATCCTCCTTGGCGAGGTGATCGACCGCAACGGAAAGCGGCGCGACATCCAGCTGAAGGGGCCGGGCCAGACACCCTTCTCACGGCGCGGCGACGGGCGCGCGGCACTCGGCCCCGTGTTGCGCGAGTATATCGTCAGCGAGGCGATGTACGCGCTCGGCATTCCGACGACACGGGCGCTTGCCGCCGTCGTCACCGGACAGCCGGTCTACCGCGAGCAGATCCTGCCGGGCGCAATCGTCACGCGGGTTGCGGCAAGCCATATGCGCGTCGGCACCTTCCAATTCTTCGCAGCGCGCGGCGACATGGAATCGGTGAAGGTGCTTGCCGACTACGCGATCGATCGCCACTACCCCGAGGTCAAGGACGCTGAACGACCCTATCTCGCCTTCTACAAGGCGGTGACCGCGCGCCAGGCGGAGCTGATCGCACGCTGGCTGCATGTCGGCTTCATCCATGGCGTGATGAACACGGACAACATGACGATCTCGGGCGAGACGATCGACTTCGGCCCCTGCGCCTTCCTCGACGCCTACGATCCGAAGAAGGTGTTTTCCTCTATCGACCAGGTCGGTCGCTACGCCTATGCGAGCCAGCCGGCGATCGGGCAATGGAACCTGGCGCGCCTGGCTGAAACGCTGGTGCCGCTGTTCGACGACAACCAGGATACGGCGGTGGAACTGGCCAACGATGCGCTCGGCGAATACGGCGCGATCTTCCAGCGCCACTGGCTGGACGGCATGCGGCGCAAGATCGGATTGGCCATGAGCGAAGAGGGCGACCTCGACCTGCTGCAGGCGCTGCTGACGGCCATGCATCAGGGAGAGGCGGATTTCACCCTCACATTCCGGCGGCTGTGCGACAGCGCCCGCGACCCGGCCGCCGACGCCTTGCTCGCCTCGACCTTTACCTCAGCCGAGGCAATCGGGCCGTGGCTGCAGGACTGGCGTCAGCGTCTCGGCCGCGAGCAGGCGACGCCGGATGAACGCACGACCGCCATGAAGGCGGTCAACCCGGCCTATATTCCGCGCAACCACCGGATCGAAGAGGCGATCGCCGCCGCGACCGAGGATGCGGACTTTTCGCTCTTCGAGGCCCTGGTCGAAGTGACCGCCAACCCCTATGCCGACCAGCCGCAGTTTGCCCGTTACCAGGCTCCGCCGAGCCCGCAAGAGGAAGTCCAGCGCACCTTCTGTGGCACGTAGGGGCCGTGGGGGGGCGCCATGCGGGAATGCGGCACGCCATGCCTGTGCTCCCGCAGTCCCTGGGCATCCGCTGCCAGGCAGATTCACCCAATCCTTCTATGCCGCTGTTTTTACGCGGAGACTTTCGGCTGATCGCTCTCGGACGACGCGCTATTCGCAGCGGTTCAACGCGCGTGGCTCACGCTCGGCCGTCCCTCGCTTGAGCGCAAGCTTATTGCGGGCATGCGAAAATTTCCGCGTTGCGGAATGTGGCTATTGAAAGGCAGAGGTGGCGCGTTAGGTGCTAGAAGGACAGGCGCTCAGCGCCTTGCCTGACCGGGCGGCCGCGACATGCGCGCGACCGCCGCCTCGAAACCCACCTGTCTCACGCGGTCCGGCGAGGACCGCCGCAATGGAAAGGTGCCACGGCACCGTTCTTCGATGCGGGAGTTCCCATCATGCTCGTACTGACGGCCATCGTCTTTGCTCTCATCGGCCTCGCGCTTGGCGGCGGCGGCGCCAAGTTGCTCATGCTTGGCGGCAGCCCCTACTACCTCGCAATCGGCATCGGCTTCCTGCTGACGGCGGTGCTCTTGTTCACGCGGAGATCGGCGGCGATCTGGCTCTATGCGCTCATGATCCTCGGCTCGCTCGGCTGGGCGATCTCGGAGGTGGGGTTCGACTGGTGGCAGCTCGGCCCGCGCGGCGGCGTCCTCGTGCTTCTGGGGCTCTGGCTGCTTCTGCCTGCCGTGCGCCGGCCGCTCGGCTTCGAGAGCCCGACGGGCGAGCGTTATGCGGCAAGCGCCTGGCCGTTGGCCTTTGCGGTGCTGGTGTCGGTCGGTGTCGCGGGATACGCGATCATGCAGGACCCGCACGATATCCGCGGCGACCTGCCAAGCGATGTCGTCGCGGAAAATCCGCCGCTCGGCGGCTCGGTACCGCCAGACGAATGGCACCAGTACGGGCGCACCGCCTACGGCCAGCGCTATTCGCCGCTCGATCAGATCACGCCTGACAATGTCGCGGGGCTGAGGGTCGCCTGGCAGTACCAGACCGGCGACGTCAAACGCCCCGACGACGTGGGGGAGACCACCTATCAGGTAACGCCGCTCAAGATCAAAGACACGCTCTATGCCTGCACGCCGCACAACTGGGCGATCGCGCTCGATGCGGCAACCGGCGAAGAGAAGTGGAAATATGACAGCAACTCCGGCATGAACCCGGACCGCCAGCACCAGACCTGCCGGGGCGTTACCTATTGGGCCGACCCGGCTGCAGCCCCAGGCAGCCCCTGCGCCGAACGCGTGTATCTCCCAACTTCGGATGCGCGCCTGATTGCGCTCGATGCCGCGACGGGCTCGGTCTGCACCAGCTTTGCCGACAACGGCGTGCTGCATCTCGAAACGGGGATGAAATACAATCCGGCCGGCTACTATTACTCGACGTCGCCGCCGGTTGCCGTCGGCGGCAAGCTCATCATCGGCGGTGCGGTCAATGACAACTATTCCACCCAGGAACAGTCCGGCGTCATCCGCGCTTTCGACATCAACACCGGTGCACTGATCTGGAACTGGGACAGCGGCAATCCTGACGTGACGACACCGCTTCCAGAGGGGCAAACCTACACGACAAACTCGCCGAACAGTTGGTCGGTGATGAGCTATGACGAGGGCCTCGGCCTCGTCTACGTTCCCATGGGCAACCAGGTGCCCGACCAGCTCGGCATGGGCCGCAGCGAGCACGTCGAAAAGTACTCGTCCTCGATCGTCGCGCTCGACATCAACTCCGGCGCGGTGCGCTGGGTGCGCCAGACCGTGCATCACGATCTCTGGGACATGGACGTGCCGGCCCAGCCGGCGCTGCTCGACATCACCAAGGAAGACGGCACCGTCGTGCCGGCGCTGGTGGGCCCGACGAAACAGGGCGACATCTACGTGCTCGACCGCAGGAGCGGCGAGCCGATTATCCCGGTCGAAGAGGTCCAGGCGCCGGGCGGCGCGATCCCCGAGGACTTCACCGCCCCGACCCAGCCGGTCTCGGGCCTCACCTTCATGCCGGCGCCGCTGCAGGAAAAGGACATGTGGGGCGTCACGCTGTTCGACCAGCTTGCCTGCCGCATCGCGTTCCGGTCGCTGAAATACGAGGGCCGCTACACGCCGCCGTCGATCGAAGGCACGCTCGTCTATCCCGGCAACTTCGGCACCTTCAACTGGGGTTCCGTGGCGATCGATCCGGAGCGGCAGGTGATGTTCGGCATGCCGACCTATCTCGCCTTCACCTCGCGGCTCGTTCCGCGCGACCAGGTTCCGCCCAAGGGCCAGGACGAGAAAGGGTCCGAACAGGGCCTCAACCGCAATGACGGTGCGCCCTATGGCGTCTTCATGGGGCCGTTCCTCGGACCGCTCGGCATTCCCTGTCAGGCGCCGCCATGGGGTTACGTCGCTGGCGCCGATCTCAGGACCGGCAAGATCGCCTACAAGCACAAGAACGGCACGGTCGAGGACATGACGCCGCTGCCGCTGCCGTTCAAGGTGGGCGTTCCCGGCATCGGCGGGCCGATGATCACCAAGGGCGGCGTCGCCTTCCTGGGTGCCGCGGTCGACGATTACCTGCGCGCCTATGACCTGACGACCGGGCGTCAGCTCTGGGAAGCGCGCTTGCCCGCCGGCGGCCAATCGACACCGATGAGCTATGCGGTCGGCGACAAGCAGTATGTGCTGATCGTCGCCGGCGGCCACGGCTCGGTCGGCACCAGGCCGGGTGACTACATCATCGCCTACACCCTGCCCTGAGGCGCGAGAGGACATCCCTAATTCTCGCTAGAAGGTTGCAACGGCAAGCTCCGCGCAAGCCCGCGACAGCAGCTTCCCCCGGACGACAGATTCCGGGGGATTCCCATGAAGATCGACAACAGCATCTCGAGCTACTACTTCTCCCAGCGCCGCCAGCAGGGGGGCACCATCGCGCCGATCGAAGAGAGCGGCAGTGATGCGCGCCCACGCCAGGCCCCGACGATCGCGCCGCCTTCGACCTCGAACGCCCTTTCCAGCGCGCTGTGGATGACAGCGACCCGGGATGGCGAGAGCACGGCTTCGATTTCCGCCAAGGAAGGCCCGGCGGCTCCGGACGGTTCGGTCGGCGACGAGTTTCTGAACGAAGCGAAGAAGAGCCTCGTCGAGAGAATCCGCGAACAGGTCCTCAAGGCAATGGGCCTCACCGAAGGTGATCTCAAGGAGATGCCGCCTGAGCAGCGGCAAGCCGCCGAAGAAGAAATCCGCAAGGCTGTCGAGCGCGCAATGGGTGTCGAGCAACAGCGCGACACGGCGACGGCCGATATCGCCAATGGCGGCGGCGACATCCTCTGACTGGGCCGCTTGGGCCACTTGTGCCGATCGGCTTGTCTCGTTCGGACAATCGATGATATCCAGTGATCTCCAGAGAGGACCGAGTTCCATGCGCCTGATCCGTTAGCGACGTTCACCGGCAGAAAACGACCGACGCCACGGCCGCCTTTCGGCGGTTTTTGGCATGGCTTTTTCCGGCCGCCTGAACGCCTGACATGGATATGACCGTTCACCGGCCGTCGCTAGGATCATCCTCATGACCACCAAAGACGGATTTGTTTCCGAAGCCGGCAGCCTTCGCGCCGGCCCCTTCGACCTCAGCTATCGGATCGAAGGCAGCGGCATGCCGCTGCTCGTCATCGGCAGCGCCACCTACTACCCGCGCACCTTCTCCCAAGCGCTTCGAGAGAGGTTGCAGCTAGTCTTCATCGACCATCGCGGCTTCGCGCCGGCGCGGACCGACTATGCCGCGGTCGACATCGGTTTCGAGACGGTGCTCGACGACATCGAGCGGATGCGCGCGCATCTGGGTCTAGAACGCTTCCCCATTCTCGGCCATTCCGGCCATGGCTACATGGCGCTCGAATATGCCAAGCGGCATCCGGAGAGGGTCAGCCACGTGATCATGGTCGGCACCGGCCCGAGCCATTCGGCCCGCCACATGGCGCTCGCCGATCGGATCTGGGAAGAAACCGTGTCGCCTGCGCGAAAGGCGATCTTCGAACGGGAGATGGCCAAGCTTGGCGACGACATCGCCGCACGGCCTGAGGCGCGCTTCAAAGCCCTGCTGATTCGGCTCGGTGCGAAAAGCTGGCATCAACCGGACTTCGACGCAGCGCCGCTTTGGCGCGATGTCACGGTCAACAATGCGGTGTTCGACCATCTCTGGGGCGAGGTCTTTCGCGACATCGATATCCGAAAGGGTTTGAACAGCCTGGCGACGCCGGTGCTGCTTGCGCTCGGCCGCTCGGACTATCTCGTCGCTCCTGCCTTCAGCTGGGATGAATATCGGACGGACTTCAGAGACCTGACGGTGCGGCTCTTCGAGGAGAGCGGGCATACGCCGCAGCTGGAAGAAAGCGATCTCTTCGACGAAGCCCTGCTCTCGTTCCTCGAAAACCACCGCGGCTAGACCACGCCGGCTCGCAGTGTCCAGCATTCGGAGGGGCCGGGACCGGCCCCTCCTCCTCCTCCTTGCCATTGACACAGGGTTAGGCTCAACTATCTAATGCTCCAGAAGCTATAGGTTTGAGGCGAACATGTATTCCATCGGCGATCTCTCCCGGCGCACCGGCGTCAAAATCCCGACGATCCGCTATTACGAGCAGATGGGGCTGATAGCGGCACCGGAGCGTTCCGAAGGCAACCAGCGGCGCTACGAGAAAAGCGAGCTTGAGCGGCTGGCCTTCATCCGCCATGCGCGCGACCTCGGCCTGTCGATCGATTCGATCAAGGATCTGCTCGCCCTCAGCCAGCATCCGGAGCGCCCCTGCGGCGAAGCCGACCGCATCGCCAGCGAGCACCTCACGACGGTCCGCGAGAAGATCGCGCGGCTGAAGAAGCTGGAGCAGGAACTGGAACGCATCGTCGCCTGCGACGGCAACCATACCGTCGGCGACTGCTACGTGATCCGGGCGCTCGCCGACCATTCCATGTGCGAGAGCGAACACTGAGGCGGCAGCTTAATTAGTCGCCTTGAAAAATCCCCGTTGACAAAAGTGCGAAAACAAACAATCTAGCGCCCATGATCAAGAACGCACCCATTTGCCGCGTGTATTTTTGGCTGTTCCGATAGGAGCGGCCTGCTGATCATATTCAACAAGGCCGCCATCAGGCGGCTTTTGTTTTTACGGCTCCTGATGGCGAGAAAACCCGAGGAGCCGAGACATGCTACAGACCGCCATCCCTACCCTTCATGCGACCCCGGCGACACGCCCGCCGATGGTGACGATCCGCTCAGCCAAGCTGCGCGACCTGCCGGAACTGCGCGACATGATCGCGGAGCTTTCCGCCCATCACGGCGACGCCGCCCCGATCACGCCGGAACAGCTTGAACGCGATCTCTTCGGTCGCATGCCCTGGATCACGGCGCTCGTCGCCGAGGCCGGCAACCGCCTGATCGGCTACGCGATCCTGGTACCGATCTACCGGGCAGCCGAAGGCGCGCGCGGCATGGAGCTGCATCACCTCTTCGTTCGCCCGGAAAACCGCGGCACCGGCATCGGCCGCCACCTGGTTGCCAAGGCGCGCGAGCAGGCGAAGATGGCCGGCTGCGACTTCCTTTCGGTCAGCGCCGCCACGGGTAACTTCCAGGCACACCATTTCTACGAATCCGAACGCTTCGTCCCTCGCCCGGTGACCGGCATGCGTTATATGCAGAAGCTTGGCTGAGGAGCTGCCGATGCGTCTTGCAATCGTCCTGTGCGAAGGCTTCGCCGATTGGGAATGTGCGCTGTTGATGGCGGCGGCGCGCACCCATCTCGGCGTCGACATCGAGGTTGCCACCGTCGATGGCGCGCGCGTCACCTCGATGGGTGGCCTCGACGTTTCGGCGCATCTCTCGGTCGATGCCCTCGATCCGGCCGGCTTCGACGGGCTGGTGATCTGCGGCGGCGCCATCTGGGACACGAACGAGGCGCCCGATCTCTCCTCGACGATCCGCGCCTTCGATCGCAACAAGCGTGTGGTCGCAGCCATTTGCGGCGGCGTCCATGCTCTTGCGACATGCGGCCTTCTCGACCGCATCGACCACACCGGCAACAGCGCCGAAAGCCTTGCAGCGCTGACCGGCTATCGTGGTGCTTCGCACTATCGCGATCAGCCGCAGGCGATGCGTAGCGGCCATGTCGTCACCGCCGCCGGCACGGCGCCGATCAGCTTTACCGGCGAGATCCTGCATGGCCTTGGCCTCGGCTCACCCGAGCTCGACGGCTTTCTCGCACTTTACGGGCGGGAGCATCAGCCCGACGACAGCGGCAGCATCGGGTAAGCCGCTTTCCGTTTCGGGGCGGAAAGCGGCCTCTCTTCTGTTTGAAAACTGCCTAGAGCCAGTTGGCGATCTGAGCGAGCGGCTTTTTCACCTTGCCGGCGACCGGTACGGTCGCATCCGGGGCGGGATAGCCCACCACCAGGATCAGGAACGGTTTTTCACTGTCCGGCCGGCCGCAGATCTCGTTGAGGAAGTTCATCGGCGCCGGCGTATGGGTGAGTGTCGCAACGCCCGCGTGATGCAGCGCCGTGATCAGGATGCCGGTGGCGATGCCGACGCTTTCGTTGATGTAGTAGTTCTTCTTCAGGTCCCCCGGATTGGGGCCGCCGCGCTTCTGCGAGAAGACGACGATCAGGTAGGGAGCGGTCTCAAGGAAGGGTTTGTCTTCGTCGGTGCCGAGCGGCGCCAGCGCATCGAGCCACTCCTGCGGGGCCTTGTCCCGATAGAAGATGCGCTCCTCCTCTTCCGCCGCGTGGCGCACCTCGGCCTTGATCCGGGCGCTCTCGATGACGGTGAAATGCCAAGGCTGATGGTTGGCACCGCTCGGTGCCGTGCCGGCCGCCTTCAGACAGGTTTCGATGACCTCGCGCGGCACCGGGCGATCGCTGAAATAGCGCGTGGTCCGGCGGCGGTTAACCTCCTCATAGAAGTCCGCGGCGCGCGCCACCATCTCCTCGGGGCTGCGTTCGATCCACTGGTCGTAGGGCGCGGTTTCGTGTGGGCGCATTCAGTCTCCTCCTCTTTGCGAAGCGGAGTTGAGCGCGCCTTGCCTCTCAGATCAAGGCCTTACAGCGACGGTACCGCCTTCAGGTAGGCGGCGATCGCCTCGCGATCGGCCGGCGTCAGTTTCGCCATGTTCTTCTGCACTTCCACCATGGAGCCGCCGACGGAATCGAACTCCGGCGTGAAACCCGTCTCCAGATAGGAGGCGATATCCGAGGCGCTCCAGCTGCCGATGCTCTTGGATCCGGGCGTGATATCGGGGATACGGCCCTCGCCTTCCGGGTTCGGCGCGCCGGCGAGCCACTGGTCCGGCTCGAAGCCGCCGAGCGCATTCCTCGGCGTGTGGCATTCGCCGCAATGGCCGGGCCCCTCGACGAGGTATTGCCCACGGGCGAGCTTCGGGTCGTTCGCGTCCACCGCGGCGCGTGGCTTGTCGGTCAGGAACAGCAATTTCCAGCCACCCAACGCGATCCGCAAGTTGTAGGGGAACGGCAGTTCGTGCGGCGGCGCCACCTCCGCGCTCTTCGGCAGCGTCTTCATGAAGCCCCAGAGGTCGTTGACGTCCTTGGCCGTCATGCGCGCATAGGAGCCATAGGGAAACGACGGATAGAGATGCTCGCCATTGCGCCCCACCCCACGGGTCATCGCGTTGCCAAACTCCGCGAGCGTCCAGGCGCCGATGCCGGCGGTTTCGTCCGACGAGATGTTCGGCGCGTGGAAGGTGCCGAACGGGCTCTTCAGAGGTGCGCCACCGGAAAGCACCAGACGCGCGTCGCCTTCCGCACCCTTGCCGGCATGACAGCTGACGCAGCCGCCGGCCCAGAAGACCTGTTCGCCATTGGCAAGATCCGGCTCGCCCAGCCCCTCCCAATGGGAGGCGCTCCAGGGTGCCGGCTTCGTCAGCCACCAGAAGGCGGCACCGCCGACGACGCCCAGCACAACAAGACCCGAAACCAGCTTTCTCGCCCGACGACCCATAGTCTCCCCTCATACCCTGCCGAAAACAGCGTGCTCAATACGAATGGAGGCACGCGGCGGGACGTCGCGTGCCTCCTCATTCAGCCGGATAGGACGTTGCCGCCTATCAATTCTTCTTCAGGCGGTAGCTCTCATGACAGCTGCCGCAGTCCTTGCCGATGCCGCCGAGGGCCGCGCCAACGGCTGCCTGGTCGGCCGGGAGCTGTGCCAGCACCGCTCCGGCATCCGTCCCGAGCTTGGCGGCCTTGGCCTTGAAGTCGTCCATGTTTTCCCAGATCTTCGGGCTTGCCTCAGTCTCATGGCCCGTTTCCGAGCCGGCCGGGAAATGGTCCGGGAAGGTCTTCATCGTTTCGCTGATCGTCGTCAGCGACGCTTTGACCACCTCGGCGTCATAGGGCTTTTCGCCCTTGGCGATGCCGGCAAGCGCGCCGGTCGCGGCACCCACCTTCTTCATCGCCTGCTGGCGAACCACCTGCGGCTCGTCAGCTGCGGTCACGGCAGTAACACCCAGGCCCGCGAGAGCGGCAGCCAACATGAGTGCGCGTATTTTCATCAGGATCTCCCGGTCAATGAAATCTATTCGGCGAATCTGCCTGCCTGGCCTTCATGCCCAATGCGCCGGCATGATGTCATTTTGAGTATTCGACGGAAGTAACATTTATTTGATGCTCTTGTTAGGACAAGGGAATTTCCGCCGATCGGCGCAATTCCGGGATCTCCACGAACCCGTCAATAACATGACTTTAATATTCATGTTTATACTTGCAGAAACCGGGGCGGCATCACCGCGCCGACCAACCCTGCCACACGGTGAAGGCGGCGACCAGAACGAGCACGGCCCCGGCGGCCCGGCCGATCCACACGGTCGTCTCGGGGCTGCCGACCAGAAAGTCCCGGCCGCGGCCTGCAGCAAGGGCAAGACCGCCATAGACGGCGAGCTGCGTCGCAGCGATCATCGCCGCCATGACCAGGGCCTGCGACCAGATCGGCCCGAACTGCGGCTTGAGGAACTGCGGATAGACCGCCAGCATGAAGAGATAGGCCTTGGGGTTCATCAGGCTCGTCAGCGCGCCCTGGCGGAAGCTCGCCCAGCGCGAGAGCTTGCCTGAGCCTTCGATACCACCGATGGTAATCGAGCTTTTGATCAGGGAAAAACCGATCCAGGCGATGTAGGCGGCACCGGCGACGAGTAGCACGTTGAAGAGGCCGGGCACCAGATGCAGGATGACGCTGACGCCGAGTGCTGCATAAAGCGTATGCAGCACGCCGCCCGCCATGATGCCGGCGGTTGCAGACAGGCCGGAGGCCCGCCCACCCGTCAGCGAGTTGGCCAGGACGAAGACCATGTCCATGCCCGGCACGATGATGATGCCGAACAGAAGGGTGAAGAAGAGCCAGAGATTTTCCGTGTAGGTCATGTCAGTTGTCCGTCGTCCGGGTTTTCATTTCTCAAGACGAATTGCTGTTTTTTCAATTCGTTGGCTGATGGTATAAATCCGGGCAACTGACAAGGTAGTGTCAGGAGCGTTGACGACGGGAGCGGTTTTCGATGCGCAAGGCGGCACGGCTTTTCGAGATCATCCAGATCCTCCGGCTTGCGCGAAAGCCCGTTACGGGCGCGCAAATGGCCGAGACGCTGGAGGTGACGGTCCGCTCGATCTACCGCGATATCGCCGCACTCCAGGCGATGCGCGTGCCGATCGAGGGCGGCCGCGGCATCGGCTACATCCTTCGGCCCGGCTTCGACCTGCCGCCGCTGATGTTTTCGATCGAGGAAACGGAAGCGATCGCCCTGGCGCTGGCGCTGCTGGCGCGAACCGGCGACGAGGAGCTGAAGGCGGCCGCCGGCCGCGTCAACCAGAAGATCACCGCCGCCGTGCCCGAACCGCTCAGATTGGCGTTCCGCTCGCAGGCGCTGCATGCCTGGGGAACGATCGCCCCCTCGCCCGCCGGCATCGATCTCGCCCTAGTGCGTCGGGCGATCCGCGACGAGCAGAAGCTCGAGCTCGACTATCGCGACGAAATGGGCCGCGCCACGGAACGCACGATCCGGCCGGTCGCGCTGATCTACTATTCGGAAACCGCCAACATCGTCGGCTGGTGCGAATTGCGCCAGGCGATCCGCAACTTTCGCGCCGACCGCGTCGAGCATTGCCAGACGGCGAACGCCTATTTTCCGGGCGAAGGAGACCGTCTCAGGGACCTCTGGGTCAGTGGCTGGAAGACACCGCCCGCGGCTGCCTGAGCCTGGCCTCACCCGCATCCGGCACAAACGAAAAGACCCGGCGCAAGCGCCGGGTCCAAAGGTCATGCATCGAAGACGGGCAGCTTACTTGGAAGCCGCTTCGTACATTTCGAGCACGTAGTCCCAGTTGATCAGGCTGTCGACGAAGGCTTCGAGGTACTTCGGACGGGCATTGCGGTAGTCGATGTAGTAGGAGTGCTCCCAGACATCGACGCCGAGGATCGGCGAGGCGCCGTGAACGAGCGGGTTTTCGCCGTTCGGGGTCTTGGAGATTTCAAGCTTGCCGTTCTTGACCGAAAGCCAGGCCCAGCCCGAGCCGAACTGGCCGGTGCCGGCGGCGATGAAATCGGCGCGGAACTTGTCGTAGCCGCCGAGGTCGGACTTGATGGCCGCTTCGAGCTTGGCCGGCAGGCTGGTGCCGCCGCCGCCCTTCTTCATCCACTTCCAGAAGTGGACGTGGTTGTAGTGCTGGCCGGCATTGTTGAACAGCGGCTGGTTGGTGCCGTAGGACTTCTTGACGATCTCCTCGAGCGACAGGTCGGCGAGGCCGGCCTCTTCGGCAAGCTTGTTGCCGTTGGTCACGTAAGCGAGGTGATGCTTGTCGTGGTGGTACTCAAGCGTCTCGCGCGACATGTAGGGCGCCAGCGCATCGTAGTCATAGGGAAGGTTCGGCAATTCGAAAGCCATGTGGGCATCTCCTCTTGGCATGGAATTTCGTCGGGAAATCCGTGAGCGGGAACATAGGCACCGACCCCCATGGAGGCAACCGATGCAATGCCAATTTTTCCTCAACCCACGGAATATACTTTCAACATCATTTTGAAAGCATGACACTTTCGAGCACATTCATGCCACGGTTCGCGTGCAGCTTCGCGACCGTTGCAACCATGCATAAAGGACAATCCATGCCGCAGCGTCTCATCCCCGCCTTCGCCCTCGCCGCCGCCACAACGTTCATTGCGTCCACGGCTGCCGCCTCCTCCGGCGATGCATGGGAAAGTTTCCGGGCAGAGGTCTCGGAAAAGTGCCTGGCGGCCGCCGCGTCACTGGAAAAGGCAAGCGCGGTCGTCGACCCCTTCGGCTCGGAAAGCTTCGGCCTGGCGCTGGTGATCGGCACGCCCAAGGGATCCGACACCGCCGTGACCCAGATCTGCGTCTTCGACAAGCAGAAGAAGACGGTGGAGCTCGGCGGCGAACTGACACCCGATACGGTCAACATCGCCGTTCCGACGAAGGCACAGTAGATCAATGAGCGGAGGGTCGCGGGCGACAGCTATCGCGGCCCGGCCGGTTATGCCTGACTGAGCCACGAGGCGCGGGCACTCGACGTTTTAACCCGGTCGCGGTGGCGACGGTCCGTGGTGCGATCTCCAGCCCGTCACAACCTGCCACCGTCGGCCACAACGAGTTGCGAATCGATACACATGCAATTACCGGGACGATACCAACCGGAGATTGTCATGAAGTCCCTACACATCGCCTCACTTGTTGTTGCCCTCACGACCCTTGCCGCCTGCGCACCATCACAGGACGAATATGCCCGCCTGCAGACCGCGGTCCAGGGCAGCCCGGCCATGCAAAAGGCGCTGCACAAGGATTGCGTCAGCAAGAAGTGGTCGAAAGCCGACCGCGACTACGGCGCCTTGCTGATCAGCGTTCCACCGGGCAAGGTTCAGGCTGTCGTGTGCAAGCGCATCGTTAACGCCTTGGCGTCCGGCCGGCTCAAATATGCCGACGTCCGACAGCTCACGAGCAACCAAGGGCCAACGGTGAACCTCATCAAGATCCTGCAGGGCCGATAGGCCAGCGGCCGCATCGGCAACCATCGACGCCCAGCCGGTCAAGCAGACCGGCTGGATGTGGCTGCCTGCTTCGACGACTGCGACACAGCCGCGTTACGGACATGGCATGTCGCTTGAGCTTCAACAGCGCCGTTGATAGATCTTGGTCATGGTAAGCGATACCCACGAGAGAATCCTGGACGCAGCCGAGCGCCTCATGGTGTCGAGAGGCTACAATGCGTTCAGCTATGCCGACATCTCCGCCGAACTGGCCGTCGGCAAGGCGACCATCCATCATCACTTCCCGACCAAGGCCGACCTCGCAACCGCCGTGCTTGCCCGCTACCGCAACAACAATCGCCGCAGCGTCGAGGGACTGTTTGCCGCCGTCAGCGATCCGGTCGCCCGGCTCGAAGCCTATGTCGGCTACTGGGAAGACTGTATCGCGAAGCAGCATGCGCCCTTCTGCATCGGCGCCCTTCTCGCCTCGGAGATCCCCGCCTTGCCCGATAGTGTCGTCGGGCAGGTCCGCGGCCATTTTGCCGATCTTTCCGGATGGCTCGGTGCGGCGATCGAAGACGGAGTGACCAGCGGCCACCTGAAGGCTGCGCATGGACCGAAGGCTGAGGCCGAGACCCTCATGGCCACCGTTCACGGCGCGATGCTCGCCGCACGCGTTGCTGGCTCCGATCCGGCGGTGTTTTCCGCAATCGCCCGACCGGCACTGGACCGGCTGGTGGTCGGACCGTGACGGGGGATCAAAAGCCGTGGCGACAAAATGGACATTTGCAGCACGGTGTTCCCGTGGGAACGGCAGGTTCGAGCCGCCGGCGCTAGAAATTGACGTAACGGACGCGATGGCAAAGGGACCATTGCGTTTTCTTTTGACAACCGCGCCGACCAACTAGTCGGTCGAGACTTGAAGGAGCAAGTTCATGGCAAATCCACTTTCCACGCTCGGCATCATCCATACCGCAATCAGTCTCGCCCCTGTCGCCGCAGGCCTCTACGGCTTTGGACGCTACGGCGCGATTGCCCCTTCCACCCGCTCCGGCAAGATCTACCTCGCCACGCTCATTCTCGCGGTTCTGACCTCTGCCGGGCTTTCAAGCACCGGGGGGTTCAACGCGGGGCATGCGCTGGGCCTCGTCACGCTGGCGGTGGTCGCCGGAAGCCTGGCGGTCGACAGGCTCGCCTTCGTCGGACGCCTGAAGCCGTACCTGACGACGCTGGGTCTCTCGTTCAGCTACTTCCTGCTGATCGTGCCGGCGATCGCCGAAACGCTGAAACGCCTGCCCGCCTCGCAACCCCTTGCCAGCGGGCCGGAATCGCCGATCGTGCAAACAACACTGCTTGTCTGGCTGGTGATTTTCCTGTCCGGCCTTACCGTGCAGGCCTACCTGATCCACAGGCGCGCCGCAGCCACGGCGCGCCCTCCGCGCACGCATTGATGTCCGATAAGGACGGTTGGCCGCCTTCATCAGCGTGCGGCCGGGGCCACACGCTGATGAAGGCCCCGGCTACGTCAGATATCGCGGGCCGCGTGCGCCCAGTCCATGTAGAGATCGCGCGCCTTGGCGGCGACCGGGCCGGCCTGCAGGTCGCGGCTTTCAAGACGCGTGACCGGCAGCACTTTGGAGTAGTTGCCGGACGTGAAGATCTCGTCGGCGGCTTCGAAGTCGGCCATCGTCAGCGTTGCCTCGACCACTTCGAAACCGGCTTCGCGCAGCAGCGTCATCACACGGAAGCGGGTGATGCCGGCAAGGAAGGTGCGGTTGGCAGCCGGCGTAAAGACGACGCCGTCCTTGACCAGGAAGACGTTGGAAGAGCCGGTCTCGGCTATGTTGCCGAGCATATCGCGCACCAGCGCATTGTCGAAGCCGCGCGAGCGGGCCTCGGTCAGGATGCGCGCGTTGTTCGGATAGAGGCAACCTGCCTTGGCGTCGGTCGGCATCGATTCCAGCGTCGGCCGACGGAAGGGCGACAGCGTCAGCGACGAGCCGCCATGGCCGTTGCCCATCGGCGCCTCGAACAGGCAAAGCGCAAAACGGGTCGATTCCGGATCGATGGCGACGACGCCGGCCGCACCGTGCTCGGCCCAATACATCGGCTTCACGTAAAGTGCTGTCTTGCCGTCGAACTTCTTGGCGCCTTCCCAGGTCAGCGCCTCGATCTCTTCCGCCGCCATGGTAGGCTTCAGGCCAAGTGCGGTCGCCGAACGGTTGACGCGCTGGCAATGCAGGTCGAGGTCGGGGGCGACACCGTCGAAGACGCGGGCGCCGTCGAATACCGTCGAGCCCAGCCACATCGCGTGCGAGGTCGGGCCGATCAGAGGCGGATTGCCCGAGAGCCATTCACCATCGACATAGGTCCAGGTCACTGAGCGGGGGGATGTATCGACGGCCATCTGCGTCTCCTTGAGGTTTTTATTCTAGTCTTTCCGCATACCCCGAAAAAACAGCATCGGGGTGAATGGGTCTATCAAAAAATGTCATGGCGACCGTTCTGGTACCGCGACGGCCTCTCGCTTAGTCTCCTCGGCAAAGAAAGGGAAAGCCGTGCGCATCAAGCATCTCGACGCAGACGACGTGGACATCTTCCGCCGCATCAGGCTGGAAGCGCTCAACCGCGACCCCGATGCCTTCGCCTCGACGGCGGCCGACTGGGAGCGGCTTTCAACGGAGGAATGGCGGGCGCGGCTGACCGCCAACGCCGTATTCGTGGCCTTCGACGGCGATGAACCGGTCGGCATCATGGGGCTGATGCGCGAGCGCGCGAGCCGGCTGGCGCACCGCGGCACAATCATCATGGTCTATGTCTGCAACGCTGCACGCGGGTCCGGCGTGGCGCAGCAGCTTCTCCAGCAATTGACCGACCACGCGCGCTCGGCCGGTATCCGGCTGCTCGAGCTCGTGGTGCGTGCCGACAATCCGGCGGCGATCCGCTTTTATGAACGCGCGGGTTTCTACAAGATCGGGCACGTTCCCGGCGGCATGCGCGACGGCGACCGGGAGGTCGACGAATTTCTGATGGCGCGCCACATCGACGGTCGCGCCCCACCCATTCAGCCATTAAAAGGAGCGCCCCGATGAAAGCCATGTATTACGACGCCTTCGAGAAGATGCCGGAAATCCGCACCCTTCCGGATCCGACACCGACGGAGAACGGTGTCGTCATCAAGGTCGAGGCAACGGGGCTTTGCCGGTCCGACTGGCACGGTTGGATGGGCCATGATGCCGATATCCGCCTGCCGCATGTGCCCGGCCACGAACTGGCGGGCGTGGTGACTGCCGCCGGCCGCGGCGTCATGCGCTACAAGGTCGGCGACCGCGTCACCGTGCCCTTCGTTTCCGGCTGCGGCCGCTGCGGCGAATGCCGTTCCGGCAACCAGCAGGTCTGCGAGGCGCAGTTCCAGCCGGGCTTTACCCATTGGGGCTCGTTTGCCGAATATGTGGCGCTCGACTTTGCCGACCAGAACCTCGTGCACCTGCCTGAAAGCATGGATTTCGCCACGGCGGCGAGCCTCGGCTGCCGCTTCGCCACCTCCTTCCGCGCCGTCGCCGATCAGGCCAAGGTCAAGGGCGGCGAGTGGGTGGCGGTGCATGGCTGCGGCGGCGTCGGCCTCTCGGCGATCATGATCGCGGCCGCCCTCGGCGCCCAGCCGATCGCGATCGACATTGCCGAGGACAAGCTCGCCTTCGCCAGGAAACTCGGCGCGGTCGCGGTCATCAATGGTCGCGAGGTTGGGGACGTGGCAGCGGCAGTGAAAGACATCACCGGCGGCGGCGCCCATGTCTCGATCGACGCGCTCGGCAATCCCGTGACCTGCTTCAACTCGATCAAGAACTTGCGCCGGCGCGGCCGCCACGTCCAGGTCGGGCTGATGCTCGGGGACCAGGCGACGCCGCAGATCCCGATGGCGCAGGTGATCGGCCACGAGCTCGAAATCTACGGTAGCCACGGCATGCAGGCCTGGCGCTACGACTCCATGCTGGCGATGATCGCCGATGGCAGGTTGAAGCCGCAGCAACTGATCGGCCGGGAAATCTCTCTCGAGGAGGCGATCCCCGCCCTCGTCGCCATGGACCGCGCCACCGATCTCGGCATCAGCGTCATCACGGGTTTCTGATAGCAGGCTGGAAACGTCGGCAGGCAATATGATACGCGCCCATTCCGACTCACCGTCCGCATGCGCTAGCCTTGTCCGCAAGCGGGGGCAAGGCAGATGACCATTGCGAGACGGCGAAGACTGATCAAGCGGCAGCGCACCGGCACGGCGCTGGCCGTCGCCGCGACGATCTCGTTTCTCGCCGGCATGACCGACGCGATCGGGCTCTTGAGCATCGGCGACTTCGTTTCGTTCATGAGCGGCAACACGACCCGGGCGGCGATCGCACTCGGCGACGGCGATTTCATCGGCGCCCTGCTGCTGGTCGGCGCGCTCGGGGCGTTCATCCTCGGCAACGCGCTCGGCGTGATCGTAGCCGCACGGCTCGGCGTCGTCGGCGTCCTCTCGATGGTCAGTCTGGTGCTGATGCTCTGCGCCGGCTTCGGGATCTCGATGCCCCGACCCTTCTATTTCTACGGCATCGTGCTTGCCATGGGCCTGGTCAACGCCGCCGTCGAACACATCGAGGGTCTGCCGATCGGGCTTACCTACGTGACCGGCGCCCTTTCCCGTTTCGGGCGCGGCCTCGGACGCTGGCTGCTCGGCAACACCAACCGCCAATGGCTCATGCAGATCGTGCCCTGGCTCGGCATGTTCTCAGGCGCCGTCGCGGGCGCCGTGCTGCAGCGGCACTTCGGCCCGGCCTCGCTCTGGGCCTCCTTCGCGCTCAGCACCGGGCTCACGCTGGCCACCATTCTCGTGCCGTCGCGCTGGTCGAAGCGCTACACCCATCTTGGCTGATCCTGCTCCGGCCACAGCTTTTCGCCTCTCGCCAAGTTTTTGCCCTTAAGCCCGGACGGGTTTCAGGGCAAAATCCGCGCTGAAGAATCACGAGCGAGGTCCTGCCATGGCGCTTGCGGCAGCCGTTACTGCGGATGAACTTTACCATCCCATCCTCAAGGCCAATCCGGCGCATCCGTCCGGCTGGCCGATCCGTGCGATCGTCAGTTCGCAGACCGAGGCGCGGCACAATCGCGCGCTCTGGGCGCCGACGCACCTGATCTCCATCCGCGCGCCCGGCAGCCGGCTTCTGTCGATGATCGAGTTGCTGCCGGAAAATCACCTGGAACTGTTTTTCGGCGACACCACCGATCCGGACGAGCCGGATGCGGCACTCCCGCAGGCGGTCGAGGCCGCCTTCGCTTTCGTCGACCGTTTGCCCGAGGACGCGCATCTGCTCGTCCATTGCCTGCGGGGCATTGGCCGCGCGACGGCGCTGACGCTCGGAATTCTGGCGCGCTACATGCCGCCGGAAGACGCTGCTGCAGCCCTGCATGCGTTGCGGCCGGAGGCCAAGCCGAACCGGCATGTGGTCAACCTTTGCGATACGGCGCTCGGGCTCAAGGGCAAGCTCGCCAAGCAGGCGCTACGCTTCCCGGCGAAAGTCTGGAAACCGGCCAAAGCCTGAGGCAGGAAACGTGCCTTCGAGCGGCCGACCGTTGTGCGATGCACAAATATTTGACATGATCCGCGTAAAGAACGGTGACAGCGTGCTGCCCGATCGGGCATGATGCTGTAAGCCTTTGTTTTCGGATGGGCTTTGACGTGGCATGTGTGCCCTGTCGGCCAGCGCCGAAGACAGCAGACGGGAGGAAACGATGTCCCACGCGGCCTATGTGTTTGACGCCTATGGCACGCTCTTCGACGTGCATGCGGCCGTCAGGCGCCACGCTGAGGAGATCGGTCCGGACGGGCAGGCTTTTTCCGAACTCTGGCGCGCCAAGCAGCTCGAATATTCCTGGGTGCGCTCGCTGATGGGCAGCTACCAGGATTTCTGGAAGCTGACCGAACAGGCGCTCGACTTTGCCTTCGCGCGCTTTCCCTCCGCCGACCCGAAGCTGCGCAAGCGGTTGCTCGACGCCTACTGGACGCTCGACTGCTATCCGGAAGTGCCGGCAGTCCTGAAGGGCCTCAAGGAGCGCGGGGCGCGGATCGCCATCCTCTCCAACGGCTCGCCGGCCATGCTCGCGTCAGCCGTGCGCAACGCCGCACTCGATATCGTCATCGACGACGTCTTTTCGGTCGATGCGGTCAAGGCGTTCAAGACGGCGCCTGCCGTCTACGATCTCGTCACCACCAGCTACAGGCTCTACCCGCACGCCGTGTCGTTCCAGTCGTCTAACCGTTGGGACATTGCCGGGGCAACGAAGTTCGGCTTCCGCACCGTATGGATCAATAGGGCGGACATGCCGGACGAATATCGCGATCACGGGCCTGCCTTGATCCTGCCCTCTCTCGAAAGTCTGCAATTCGGTATCTGAAGGAGTTCCCGATGGCCTGGTCGCCCGCGCAGTATCTGAAGTTCGAAGATGAACGTACTCGACCAGCCAGAGACCTTCTCGCCCAAGTGCCCGACCTGCCGGAAGGCCTCGCCTTCGATCTCGGCTGCGGCCCGGGAAACTCCACCGAACTCATCCGCGACCGGTTTCCCTGGAGCACACTTTCCGGCCTCGACAGCGACGAGAACATGCTCGTTGCCGCCGCCAAGCGGTTGCCCGGAGTATCCTTCGAAAAGGCGGATCTTGCGAGCTGGGTTCCTCCCGCCGGCGCCTCGCTGTTTTACGGCAACGCCGTCTTCCAATGGCTTCCGAACCATCTCACGATCTTCGAAAGGCTGATGAAGGCGCTCGCGCCCTGCGGCACACTCGCGGTGCAGATGCCGGACAATCTCGCAGAGCCGACCCACGTGCTGATGGAAGAGACCGCGCGCAGCCCGGCTTTCGCTGAGGCCTTTGCCGGCAAGACCATCCGCCGCAACCCGATGCCGCCGCCGGCAACCTATGTCGAATGCCTGGCGCCATGGGCAGCGCGTATCGAGGTCTGGCACACGATCTACTATCATCGCCTCGCCAATGCGGAGGCGATCGTCGAATGGGTGAAAGGGACCGGCCTTAGACCCTATCTCGACGCCCTGCCCGAGGGCCGGCGGAGCGGCTTTCTCGCCGACTACACCGACGGGATACGCGCAGCCTATCCGGCGACGAGCGACGGCAAGGTGCTCCTGCGTTTTCCGCGGTTCTTCATCCTGGCGGTGAAGGCGGCCTGACTTCGTCTGCCCGCCGGGCGCTTACATGCGCTCGGCGAGAAAATCGATGAAGGCGCGGATGCGGGCCGCGAGATGCTCATGGCCGGCATAGACGGCATAGACCGTCTCGATATCACCCGACTGATAGTCCTCGAGCAGCGGCACCAGCGTTGCCGCCTCGAAATCCGGCTCGACATGAAACCGGCCGATCCGGCCGATGCCGACCCCGGCAAGGCAGAGCTGGCGGACGATCGAGCCGCTCGAAACCTGCATGTTGCCAGAGACCGTTCGGTGCTCGATCTGAGACTGGCCAGGCATGCGAAACGCCCATTCGTCGACGCTGCGGCGGAAATTGAAACGAATGCAATTGTGGCCGTCGAGATCGTCAGGGCTTTTCGGGATCCCGTGCTTTTCCAGGTAGGCGGGCGAAGCGATCACCACCGGCCGTGTTTCCATCAGCTTGCGCGCCTTCAGGGATGAGTCGCGCAGCGGTCCGGTGCGGATCGCCACGTCCGTGCGTTCGCCGACCACATCGATCATGCTGTCGGTCAGCGTCAGGTCGAGCTGGACTTCCGGGTATCGCGCCAGGAACTCCGGCGCGAGCGGCATGATGTAGCGCTCGCCGAAACCGACGGCGGCGTTCACCCGCAAGAGCCCGCGCGGCGCCATGCGTCCGCCGGCGGCAACCACGTGCTCGGTCTCGGCAATATCTCCGAGGATCCGTTGCGCCCGCTGGAAATAGACTTCGCCCTCCGGTGTGAGTTGCAAGGTGCGGGTCGAGCGCACGAGAAGGCGCGTGCCGAGCCGATCCTCGATGCGGGTCACCAGCTTGCTGACCGCCGACGGCGACAGTTTCAGACGCCGCGCTGCAGCAGAGAAGCTGCGGGTCTCCGACACGGCGACAAAAACCTCCATCTCACCCGCCCGGTTGTCCATGCTCGTCCTTTGAACTGAATTCACAAACGTTTGTCTGATTATGCGTATTATCGCAAGGAGTGCAAAGGCTCATATTCCGCCCGACTTCAACAACAGCCACACGCCCGGTACTCCCAGCCGGGTGGGAAAGGTCTCGTCGTGCCTATTGCCATACTTGCGCTGACGATCGCGGCCTATGCGATCGGAACCACGGAATTCGTGATCGTCGGCCTCCTGCCGACGGTCGCCACCGACCTCAATGTCACCCTGCCGCTCGCCGGCCTGATCGTCAGCGTCTATGCGCTCGGCGTCACCTTCGGCGCGCCGGTGCTGACCGCCCTCACCGGCCGGATCGAGCGCAAGCCGCTGCTGATCGGCCTGATGGCGCTGTTCATCGTCGGCAACGCCGCCGCAGCATTGTCGCCGAGCTATGAACCGCTGCTCGTCGCCCGAGTCATTTCCGCCTTTGCCCATGGCGTGTTCTTCTCGGTCGGTTCGACCATTGCCGCCGACCTCGTACCGGAAGACCGCCGCGCTTCGGCCATTGCCATGATGTTCATGGGCCTCACCGTCGCGATCGTCACCGGCGTGCCGCTCGGCACCTGGATCGGCCAGACCTTCGGCTGGCGCGCCACCTTCTGGGCCGTGACCGGTCTCGGCGTCGTCGCCCTTGTCGCGATCGCCGCCCTGTTGCCGAACACGCTCTCCAAGGCCCCGCCGGCCAAGCTCATCGACCAGGTTCGCGTGCTCGGCTCCGGCCGCCTGCTGATCGTCTTTGCCATGACCGCGCTTGGTTACGGTGGAACGTTCGTCGCCTTCACGTTCCTCGCGCCGATCCTGCAGGACATCACCGGCTTTTCGGAAAGCGCCGTCAGCCTGATCCTGGTGCTCTACGGGATCGCGATCGCCATCGGCAACATTGCCGGCGGCAAGATCGCCAACCGCGACCCGGTCAAGGCGCTGATCGGCCTGTTCCTTGCGCAGGCGGCCGTGCTCGTGCTCTTCACCTTCACGGCGCCTTCGCCGGTGCTGACGCTGGTCACCCTTGCCGCACTCGGCTTCCTGTCCTTCGCCAATGTGCCGGGCCTGCAGCTCTATGTGGTGCAGCTTGCCAAGCAGCACCGTCCCGGCGCCGTCGATGTCGCCTCGGCGCTCAACATCGCGGCCTTCAACCTCGGCATCGCCGTCGGTGCCTGGCTCGGTGGCGTGATCGTCGCCTCGCCGCTCGGCCTCGGCATGACGCCCGTCATCGGTGCCCTGCTCGTCGCCGCAGCCCTGCTGTTGACGCTGCTCAGCGGCGCCCTTGATCGTCGCACCGGGGCGGCCTACCAAACGGCTTGAACCGCCGTTGCCGAGGACCACCTATAGCCTCATTCCTTTTTCGCCCGGCCAAGCGGCCGGGCGCGCATCAAGCATAACATGCCAAGTACAAGGAGTTACCCACCATGCATTCCGTCAATTCCAACGGCGCCAACATCCCGGCGCTCGGCTTCGGCACTTTCCGCATGCCCGGCGCCGATGTGCTGCGCGTTCTGCCGGAAGCCTTGAAGCTCGGCTTCCACCACGTGGACACCGCACAGATCTACGGCAACGAGGCCGAAGTCGGTGAAGCGATCCAGAATTCCGGTGTCTCCCGTGCCGATATCTTCCTCACCACCAAGGTCTGGGTCGACAAGTATGCCCACCGCGACTTCCTCGCTTCGGTCGACGAAAGCCTGAAGAAGCTGCGGACCGACCATGTCGATCTGTTGCTCCTGCACTGGCCGGGCGGCAGCGACGTGCCGATGGCCGAGCGCATTGGCGCCCTCAACGAAGTGCACAAGGCCGGCAAGGTCCGCCACATCGGCGTGAGCAACTTCAACACGGCGCAGATGGAAGAGGCCGTGAGCCTCAGCGACGCGCCGATCGCCACCAACCAGGTCGAGTACCACCCCTATCTCGACCAGACCAAAGTGCTTCAGACCGCCCGCAAGCACGGCATGTCGATCACCGCATACTACGCGATGGCGAACGGCAAGGTGCCGAACGATCCGCTCCTGAAGGAGATCGGCGCCCGCCACGGCAAGACGGCAGCACAAGTCGCGCTGCGGTGGCTGGTGCAGCAGAAGGACGTGATCACGCTTTCGAAGACCGCGACGATCGATCGGCTGAAGGAAAACTTCGCGATCTTCGACTTCGCGCTCGGCGACGGCGAAATGGCCGAGATCCACGCGCTTGCGCGTGCAGACGGCCGCATCGTCAATCCGGAAGGCCTCGCGCCGGTCTGGGACAAGGCCGCCTGATCTTAGGTTGGGCGGGATGCGGGCGGAGAACCGCGCACACTTTTCCTCATCCCGCCTCTTGGATTGGAGCGGGATGCGAGCGGAAAACCGCGCACACTTTTCCTCATCCCGCTCAGTCATTTCGCCGCCGGCCAATTCCCTGCCGGCGGCGGATACGATATGGACATCGCCTTGAAGACACCGATCAGAGGGAGGGGGCGATGTCGTTGCATGAGGCGCAGGCGAGCGATTTTGCTCCCGACTGGCCGGCGATCATCGCCGTCGTTCTCGGTGTCACCGCTTTCTCGGTGGCGCAGGGGCTCACCTATCCGCTGATCTCGCTTTCGCTTGAGAGCCGCGGCGTCTCGGCCGGCATGATCGGTCTTAACGCCATGGGCTTTGCCGCCGGTCTCGGCGTTGCGACCCTTATTCTCGGCCGGCTGACCCGGCTCGCCTCCGCCGACAAGCTGATCATCGCCAGCCTCATCGGCTGCTCCATCTGTCTCGCGACGCTGGCCTCGACGTCTGAACTCGTCATCTGGTTTGTCGCCCGCTTTGCGCTCGGCTTTTTCGTCAGTATGGTCTTCATGCTCGGTGAAGCGTGGCTGAACACTGCCTGCCCGGACCGGCTGCGCGGCCGCGTCTCCGGCCTCTATGGTGCCGGCATGTGCGGCGGCTTTGCCGCGGGTCCGCTGGCGATCCCTCTGCTTGGCACCAGCGGCGGCCTCGGCTTTGCCCTCCTGGCGATCTACATCGCGCTGGTCGCGTTCCTCACCGGGCTTCTGACCATGGGCGCCCGCACCCGGCCAGAGCCCACCTCGACGCGTGACCTCTTCGCCTTTTTCAAGAAGGCGCCAATCCTGATCCTCATGGTGCTGATGTTCGGTTTTGCCGATATCGCGGCGATCTCGGCCATGCCTGTCTATTTCGTCAAGACGGGCCACAGCCAGGCCTTTGCCGCGCTCAGCGTCACGGCCCTGGCGATACCGACGGCACTCGCGCAGCCGTTCATCGGTGTGCTTCTCGACCGGCTGCCGCGCCGCCGGGTGGCGATCTCGGCTGCCGCGGTCGCTGCCACCGGCTATCTTCTCGTGCCGTTCCTCTCGTCCGACGTGGCGCTGCTTCTGACGTTCGCCTTCATCGGCGCAGCGAGCTTCGCGCTCTATACGGCAGCACTCACCATGCTCGGGGAAGAGTATCGCGGCAGCATGCTGGTTGCCGGCAGCGCTGCCTTTTCGCTCGCCTATGCCGCCGGCAGTGCCGCTGGCTCTGGCGCGACCGGCGCGCTGATGAACTTCATCAATCCGGTCGCCGGCCCGCTCGGCGTGGGCCTCGTGCTCGTAGTCTTCACGTTTGCTTTCGCGCTCAACGGCCGACGCTAGCCCTCGGCGCAGATCCGGGCGAGAGCCTCGCTGAAAACGCGGGCGGCGGGTCCGAGCGGCTCGTCGATCCGGTGAATGAGATAGGCCTCGGCCCCCACCTGACTGTTGCGGCCGAGAGCGGCCGTCGGCATGCGCACGAGCCGGCCTTCGGCAAGGTCGCGCTCCACCTGCCAGAACGGCAGCCGACCCCAGCCTAGGCCCGAACGGATCATCGCATGTTTCGTGTCCTGGCTGCTGACGCGGCAGGTTTGCGGCGAGAGCACGCCGAAGTCGCGCCCGACCGTACGCTGCGACGGATCCGAGAGGACGATCTGCAGATGGTCCGCAAGCTCGGCAGTATCGAGCACATCTCCCCCTGCGCGCAGGCCCAAGGGATGATTTGCAGCGACGACCGCGACGAGTTCGACCGTCGCAAGCGCCCGGCGGGCGATCGCCGGATCGCGGAAATCCTCGCCGACAGTGATGCCGAGCGTGAAGCGGCGATCGACCAGGCCATCGAGCGGCCCGCCGAGCGGCAGGACCGCAAGCCGGATGGACACATCCGGATAGGCGTCCCGCATCTCCTTCAGCGCCAGGCCGACGGTCTCGATCGGAAACAGCGTGTCGACGGCCAGGGAAACCTCAAGCTCGATGCCTTCGCCGAGCCCGCGTGCCCGGGCGCGCATCGCGTCCACCCTGAGCAGGATGTCGCGGGCGTTGGCGAGCAGCGCCTGCCCTTCCGCCGTCAGGACCGGCCGATGGCCGGAACGGTCGAACAGGGCGACACCGAGTTCGGCCTCCATGTTGGCGATGGCGTGGCTGATGGCCGATTGCACTCGTAAGAGCCTGGCGGCGCCGGCGCGGAAGCTTCCGCTTTCGGCGACGGTCACGAAGGTCCGCATCTGATCGAGAGTGAGCGCATCCAGCATGATCGATTCCATAGATCATCTTGATGAAAATTATATCACTCCAAGAGATCAAGAAAAGCACCCATCTTTTGCTTGAACAGAGATGTTCTCCAGAAAGGACAGCGGAATGACCAAGGTGCTCGTACTTTACTATTCCTCCTACGGCCATATCGAAACCATGGCGAAGGCGGTGGCCGAGGGCGCCCGCGCCGCCGGCGCCGACGTCGCGTTGAAGCGTGTGCCGGAGATCGTGCCCGAGGCGGTCGCGATCAAGGCAGGCTACAAGCGCGACCAGGAGGCGCCTGTCGCCACGGTCGCGGAACTTCCCGACTACGATGCGATCATCATCGGCACGCCGACCCGATTCGGCAGCATGGCGGCGCAGATGAAGAATTTTCTCGACCAGGCGGGCGGCATCTGGGCGCAGGACGCGCTGGTGGGGCGCGTCGGCGGGGTCTTCACCTCGAGCGGCAGCCAGCATGGCGGCCAGGAAGCGACGATCCTTGCCACCCATACGGTTCTCTTGCATCTGGGCATGGTGATCGTCGGCCTGCCCTATACGTTCAAGGACCAGATGCGCATGGACGAAATCACCGGCGGCTCTCCCTATGGCGCCACCACGCTGGCCGACAACGGCCGTGGCGGCGATCGCCAACCGAGCGCCAACGAACTGAACGGCGCGCGCTTTCAGGGTCGCCACATCGCGCAGCTCACGGCCGCCCTCGTCGCCGGCCGTGCGCGCGTGCCGGAGCCCGCGTGATGACCGCCACGGCAATCCTTATCCGGGACAGAACCGATTGGACCGGCGTGACAACCGTGGTTGCGGCCGGTGTGGTCGCCGCCATGCAGGTGGGTAAGGGCTTGATTGCCGGGCCGCTGCTGCAGTCCGATCTAGGGCTTAACCTCTCCGCCCTCGGCTGGATCACCTCCGTCTTCGCCATCGTCGGCGTCGTCGGGGGCATGGCCGCCGGCGCATTCGTCACGGCGGCGGGCGACCGTCGTCTGCTTGGCATCGGCATGGCGCTGCTGGCGCTCGGTTCCTTTGCCGGCGCCGCGAGCCCGATATTCACGCTGCTTCTGGTGTCGCGCATCGTTGAAGGCTTCGGCTTTCTACTGGTCGTCGTCGCCGGCCCCGCCATCCTCATGCGGCTGGTGACGCAGGAGCGCCGCGATGTCGTCTTTGCGCTCTGGAGCTGTTTCATGCCCGCGGGCATGGCGATCGCCATGCTGACGGGGCCTGCCTTTGCCGACTGGCAGGCGATCTGGTGGAGCAACGGCTTGCTCACGCTTGCGAGCCTCGTCTCCATCTTCCTCGCCGTTTCGCCGTCCCGGCAAGCATCGCGTGTCACCACGCGCTTCAGGGACGGTGCCGCGGAAACGCTGACGAGCCGCGGCCCCGTGCTGCTCTTCGTGCTGTTCTCGCTCTACAGCCTGATGAGCTTCACGCTTTCCAGCTTTCTCCCGATCCTGCTGATCGAGCGGCTGCAGGTCTCACTTGGGACCGTTGGCCTCTTGAGCGCCGTCATCACCCTGGTGAACGTCTTCGGCAATCTGGCGGCCGGCCATCTGCTGTCCCGCGGCTTTGCCCGCGGCAGGCTGGTCGCGAGTGCCGCATTGCTGACCGGCCTGGCCGGCCTTTGGATTTTCCTGAGCCCGTCAGGCGGACATCTGATCCTGGCGCTCTGCATCCTGTTTTCCGCGATCGGCGGGCTCATCCCAGCGACGCTGATCTCTTCTGTGCCACTCCTGTCGCCGCGTCCGGTGCTTGCGCCAATGACGATGGGCCTGCTGATGCAGGGCAGCAACTTCGGGCAGCTCGTCGGCCCTGTTGCGGTCGGAACCGCAATCGAACACTACGGATGGGCTTCAGGGGCGGTCTTCATCGGCGCCGGCGCCGTTCTTTGCATCGCGCTGGCGCCCACACTCGAACGGACGCTACGGGAAAGCAGACCCGAACGCTGAGACCAGCCGCAGCCAACAAAAAACCCACCGGCAGATGCCGGTGGGTTTCGTTTTTGCAGTCGAGACGACCGTATCAGGCGAACCCGTATCAGACGAACCCGTATCAGACGAACTGGCTGAGGCCCGGAACCGAAGCGACGACTTCGTCGACCACGTCGGCGCCAGCCTTCTCCTTGGCGAATGCGATGGTTTCCTTGGCAAGCCCGGTGATTTCACCCATGCCGAGGCCCTGGCTCATCAGCTGCTGGCCAAGCGCCATGACGCCGCCGCCACCGATCGCCGACATCAGACCGCCGAGCAGGCCGCCGCCGCCGGTGCCTTCGCCGTTGTACTGCGCGATCAGCTCGGACGCGCCCGGGATCGCTTCGATCATCTGGGCAACCGGACCGTCGGCGGCTTCGCGCTGCAAGAAGCCGAGGATCATGCCGACAGCCTTTTCGGCCGTTGCCGGCTCGATGCCGACATTTTCAGCAACGCGCGTGACCAGTTCATTCATGGAGAAACTCCCTCATTTTGGATTTTTGACGTTGACGTCAAGGTAAATGATCACTCACCAAATAACAAGCCGTGAGCCGTGACTATCGACCCGTCTATATCGCCGCTTTCCGGTCGCGGATGGGCACAGCCTTGTTGCCGGGCGCAACCGCACCACCTATAACAGAAATCCAGGCACATTTCGATGACGGCGCGACACCGCGACACTGCGAACCGCCCGCTTTCATTGATGAAACGGAGATGAAGCCCACATGTTGGAAGAAGGCAAGCTCTTTATCGGCACCAGCCGCAAGCCTGATGATTCGATCAACAAGGGCGAGTATCTGGAGCTCAAGTTTGGCAACCGCCACGGTCTGGTCACCGGCGCCACCGGCACCGGCAAGACGATCACCCTGCAGGTGCTCGCCGAAGGCTTTTCCAACGCGGGCGTCCCGGTCTTCTGCGCCGACGTCAAGGGCGACCTCTCCGGCATCGGCGCGATCGGCGAGGCCAAGGATTTCATCTTGAAGCGTGCCGAACAGATCGGCCTGCCGACGAACCCGTACGAGTTTCAGGAATTCCCGGTCATCTTCTGGGATCTCTACGGTGAAAAGGGCCATCGCGTCCGCACCACCATGTCGGAGATGGGCCCGCTGCTGCTGTCGCGGCTGATGAATGCGACCGACGCGCAAGAAGGCGTGCTCAACATCGCCTTCAAGATTGCCGACGAGGGCGGACTGCCGTTGCTCGACCTCAAGGATCTGCAGGCGCTGCTCAACTACATGGGCGACAACGCCAGCGCGCTCTCCAACCAGTTCGGTTTCATTTCCAAGTCCTCGGTCGGCTCGATCCAGCGCGAGTTGCTGATCCTCGAACAGCAGGGTGCCGAACATTTCTTCGGCGAGCCGGCACTGAAGATCTCCGACATCATGCGCACCACCAATGACGGTCGCGGCGCGATCTCGGTGCTTGCCGCCGACAAGCTGATGATGAACCCGCGGCTCTACGCCACCTTCCTGCTCTGGCTGCTGTCGGAACTGTTCGAGGAACTGCCGGAAGTGGGCGACCCGGACAAGCCGAAGCTCGTCTTCTTCTTCGACGAGGCGCACCTGCTCTTCAACGACGCGCCGAAGGCACTGATCGAGCGCGTGGAACAGGTCGTGCGCCTGATCCGCTCCAAGGGCGTCGGTGTCTATTTCGTCACCCAGAACCCGCTCGACGTGCCGGACACGGTTCTCGGCCAGCTCGGCAACCGTGTCCAGCATGCGTTGCGCGCCTACACGCCGCGCGACCAGAAGGCGGTGAAGACCGCCGCCGACACCTTCCGCCCGAACCCGGATTTCGACTGCGCCACCGTGATCACCAATCTCGGCACCGGTGAGGCTCTCGTCTCCACGCTCGAAGGCAAGGGCGCACCCTCGATGGTCGAGCGCACGCTGGTGCGCCCGCCGCAGTCGCGCGTCGGCCCGATGACCGAGGCCGAGCGAAAGAAGGTCATGGAGGTCAGCCCGGTCCGCGGTCTTTACGACGAGGATTTCGACCGTGAATCGGCCTACGAGATCCTGGCAGCACGCGCCAAGAAGGCGTCCGACGCGCAGGCTGAAGCCCAGGCTCAGGCCGGTCAGCAGACGAGCGAGGCGAGCACCGGCGGCAGCCGCTGGACGCTGCCGGGCTTTGGCGACGACGATCAGGCGGCACCGGCCGGCAAGCAGGCGCGTCCGCGCAGTTCCGGCTACCAGCGCGAGACGGTCGTCGAAGCGGCAATGAAATCGGTCGCGCGCACGGTCGCGACCCAGGTCGGCCGCGCCCTGGTGCGCGGCATCCTCGGCAGCCTCAGCCGGCGCTAACCACGGCCGGCCGACGCGGCCCATGCATTCCCACGCGCCCTGCCCCCATCAGGGCGCGTCCTTGCACCGAATTTCTGAAGAAAGCTTAAGTCCAACGCGGAGTGTTTGAACGGTACGGCGAAATTGCCCGACGGCCTGCCGTGCCGCCATCAATGCCGCGTCTTGGGAACGGTGACTGCGCTCAGGCGACGCCCGCTCACCGCGACGGCGGCGCGCTGGGTGGCGGCGTATTCGTCCGTCAGCTCCAGCAGAGCCAGAGCGATCTCGTCCCAATGCCACCCTGCCCGCTCGGCGAGATCCGTCAGCAGTTCGAACTCCTCGCGCAACGCGGTTGCGCATTCGAGCTCGCGCTGGGCGAGTGTGCAGGTTCTGGTTTTCGGCCTGGCGATCATCCTATTTTACCTCCTGCTCATCAACGCCCAGCGGGACCATAGGTTCCAGCAAGGCCCAGCCGGAGCCTCGGTTCGAGCACCGCACAACGCCTCCAAGGGGAACCAATCGGTCGCCGGGCCGTTGGCTAGGGACAGGAGGTACTGTCATGAAGAAAATCATCCTAGCCAGTTTTGTAGCGAGCCTTGCCTTTTCCGGCGTCGCTCTGGCTCAGACCACGACGGTCGTCGTTCCCGGCGAGGTCAAAACCTACGTCCTTCAGCAAACCAGCCCATCGGTAACCTATGACGGCACCGTCGTGGTGGGCGAGCCCCTGCCCGACACGGTCGAGGTCTACCCGATCCCGCAGCAGCCAACCTACGGCTATGTCGTCGTCAACCAGCAAAGGGTGCTGGTCGACCCGCAAAGCAGGCGGGTCATCGAGGTTCTACAGTAGACCGGCACGAAGCATGTCGGAAATAGAAGAAGCCCAGCGGAGACCGCCGGGCTTCTTTCAATAGGGTACCTGAGGAAACTCAGGCGACGGTGAGCTTCACGTCGATGTTGCCCTTGGTCGCATGGCTGTAGGGGCAAACGATATGCGCCTTCTGGACGAGATCTTCGAGCACGGCCTTGTCGACGCCCGGCGAAGAGATTTCGAGTGCGGCGTCAATGCCGAAGCCGGTGCCATCTTCGCGCGGACCGATGCCGACGGTTCCCGTCACCGTGGTGTCTTCCGGAAGTTTTACCTTCTCCTTGCCGGCCACGAATTTCAGCGCGCCGAGGAAGCAGGCCGAGTAGCCGGCAGCAAAGAGCTGCTCGGGATTGGTGCCGCGGGCGCCGTCGCCGCCGAGTTCCTTCGGAACGGTGAGCGTGACGTCGAGCACGCCGTCGGCGCTCTTGGCCTGGCCGGCGCGGCCACCGGTTGCAGATGCTGTGGTGCGGTAAAGAATGGGCATTGGCGGGGTCTCCTTTGCGTTTCCTGAGTGAACGCGATTTAGATAGCGCAAAATTCAATTGTACGCAAATTAATTTTGCAAATTGCATTTCGAGTGTCTTTTTGCGACAATGGCGCATGGCGAACAAAGCGGCACATAGCGACACCATTCCCGAGGAAGCACTCGCGCTCGGCAAGCAGCTGTGTTTTGCGGTCTATTCTGCGGCGCACGCATTCAACCGCGCCTACAAGCCGCTGCTCGATCGTTTCGGCCTCACCTATCCCCAATATCTCGTGCTCCTGGCGCTCTGGCAACAGGACGAGATGACCGTCAAGCGGATCGGCGAGGAGATCGGGCTGGATTCGGGAACGTTGTCGCCGCTTCTCAAACGCCTGGAAGCAGCCGGATACGTCGGCCGCCAGCGCGATCCGAGCGACGAACGACAGGTGATCGTGCGGCTGACGGACAAGGGACAGGACCTGAAGAACGAGGCCTTCGGCATCCTGGCGGGCATCAGCAAGGCTTCGGGATGCAGCCTGAAGCAAGCGGAAGACATTCGCGAAACGCTGCATCAGCTGACGCGACAGCTCAACGCCGGCCCGGGCGAAGAGTGACCGGATTGCCTTCCGCTCGACGCGGCGGTTTCTGTCCAGAAAAGTCAAGGGGCGGATATCCGCCCCTGCCCGTCATCAGATGACGAGGATCGGCGCCTTGCCGCGAACGCGATCGTAGAGATCCATCACATCCTGGTTGAGCATGCGCACGCAGCCGGACGAGACCGCCTTGCCGATCGACTTCCATTCGGGCGTGCCGTGGACGCGGTAGAGCGTGTCCTGGCCGTTCTGGAAGATGTAGAGCGCCCGCGAACCGAGCGGGTTGTTGAGGCCCGGGGCCATACCGCCGTTCTTGGCCGAATAGGGTTTTAGCTGCGGCTGACGCGCGACCATGCTGTCGGGCGGGGTCCAGCGCGGCCACTTCTGTTTCCACTGGATGACGCCGCGGCCGGACCAGGCGAAACCCTCGCGACCGAGGCCGACGCCGTAACGCAGCGCCCGGCCACCCGGCTGGATCAGGTAAAGGTAACGGTCGCCGGTATCGACGACGATCGTTCCCGGTCGTTCGCCGAAGGGGTCGCTGACCTCCTGGCGGTAGAAGCGCGCGTCGATCTGGCGATAAGGAATTTCCGGCACCTGGTAGCCGCTGTCGCTCACAGAGGCATAGATGTCCGAGACATAGAGGCCCTGCGGCGGCAGACCGGTCGGAACCGGCCCTGGGCCATCCTGCCTCTCATAGATGCCTTCGGCGCGCGGATCGGTAAAACGTCCCTCGACCGCTGGATTGCGGAACACCGGCGCCGTCTCATAGCGAAAGACATCCGTGTTCATCGACGAAGTGCAGCTTGCAAGACCGGCGGAGGCGAGTGCCACACCGGACGTGCGAAGAAACTGGCGACGGGAGAAAAGGACTGAAGAGGACATCGAACTCTGGGGGCTTGAGTGCGGCATGAGGAGTGCTGCATGAATTTGCTTAACGAAATGCTACGCACAGCCCCCACGGATTGGGGCGATGCTTGCATTTACGGCTGGAACGAGGCTTGCGTCGCGGGCGGCAGGGCTCAAACGCTGTGGATACTGAACCGGGGCTGAAGCATGAGCGCCTCGAAATCCGGAGCCGAGAGCGGCCGGCTGAAGAAGTAGCCCTGGATCTCGTCGCAACCGCTCTGGCGGAGAAATTCGACCTGGGCCTGGTTTTCCACACCCTCTGCGATGACACGCAGGCCGAGGTTCCGGGCGAGCGAAATGATCGCGGCGGTGATGGCGTTGTCGTCGAGATCCGTCGGGATGTCGGCGACGAAGGACCGGTCGATCTTCAGGCGGCGCACCGGAAAGCGCTTCAGCGCGCTGAGGCTCGAATAGCCGGTGCCGAAATCATCGATCGCCAGATGCACTCCGATCGCCTGCAGCTCGTGCATGGTGGCGATCGCGCCCGGGACGTCCTGCATGATCAGGCTCTCGGTCAGTTCCAGTTCGAGGCAGAACGGGTCAAGCCCGGTTTCTGCGAGAATTGCCGCAACGTGGGCGGCCCAGTTGCGCTCGCGGAACTGGCGCGCCGAAACGTTGACGCTGATGATCAGCGGCGGCAGGCCGGCATCCTGCCAGGCCCTGGCCTGACGACAGGCGGCGCGCAGCACCCAGTCACCGATCGGCACGATCAGCCCGGTTTCCTCGGCGAGTGGAATGAAGGCCGCCGGCGAGACCGTGCCGCGTTCGGGGTGACGCCAGCGCAGTAAGGCTTCGGCGGCGAACACGCGGCCATTCGCCAGATTCATCTGCGGCTGGAACTGCAGGAAGAACTCGTCGCGCGCGAGCGCCTTGCGCAGTTCTTCCTGCTGCTTGAGCTTCTCATGGGCCTTGGCGGCCATCTCTTCGGTGAAGACCTGCAGGTTGTTGCGGCCGAGCTCTTTGGCCCGGTACATCGCCATATCGGCATTGGCGAGCAGTTCGCCGACCGTCTTGCCCTGATTGGGAAAACAGGCGACCCCCATGCTGCAGGTGACCTGCAGGCTGCGGCCCTCGATCTGCATCGGCGCTGCAATCGCCCGCCGGATATCCTCGAGCCGAGCCAGCACGATGTCGCGTTCGCAGGGAAGTCCGTTCAAAAGCAGGATGAATTCGTCGCCGCCGACCCGCACGACCATGTCGGACTTGCGCACCGAAGCGCGCATGCGCGAGGCCGTGACCTTCAGGAGTTCGTCGCCGGCGGCATGGCCGAGCGTGTCGTTGACCAGCTTGAAATTGTCGAGATCGAGGAAGGCGAGCACGGCCCACTGGCCACTGCCGCGCAGGGCTTCCAGCGCCTCGGCGACCTGTTCCTCGAACAGCGCACGGTTCGGCAGACCGGTCAGCGCGTCGTGGTGCGCCATGAAGCTGATGCGATCTTCCGCCTGCTTGCGTTCGATCGCGATGCCGGCGAGATGCGCCGCCATTGCGATCAGTTCCTTCTGTCCGTCGTCGGGCACGCCGACCGATTCGGAGTACAGCGCAAAAGTGCCGAGCACCTTGCGTTCGCGCGAATGGATCGGGGTCGACCAGCAGGCACGGAAACCGTAGGGAACCACCAGTTCGCGATAATCGTCCCAGAGCGGATCGATCATAATGTCCGAGACAATCACCTGCTCGCCGCGCCAAGCGGCCGTGCCGCAGGAGCCCATGCGCGGACCGATCTCGACGCCGTGGATGGTCGCGCAATAGGCCTCGTCGAGGCTTGGCGCTGCACCGTGGAAGAGATAGCGGCCATCGGCCGACAGCAGCAGCACCGAGCCTTTGATGCCCGGCATCAAGGCTTCGATCAACAGGATCATATCGCGGAAGAAGGCGTCGAGCGGCCGGCCATTGGCGATCATTTCCAGCAGGCGCGCCTGCCCTTCGAGCAGCCGCTCGGCCGCCTTGCGGTCGGAGATGTCACGCGAGACGCCGACGATGCCGACGATCTTGCCGCTCTTGTTGCGCAGCGGCACCTTGGAGGTCATCAGCCAGCGATCACGGCCCTTGCTGACGATGGCCCGTTCCTCGATGCCGAAGATCGGCTCGCCGGTTTCGATGACGCGACGCTCGATGTCGGCGATCGCCTTGGCCATCTGCGGCGGATGGAGATCGAAATCGGTCTTGCCGACGATATCCTTCAAGGCTTCGAGCCCGTTGTCGGCAACCGTCACCTGATTGGCGATCAGGAACCGCCCCTCGACATCCTTGGCGTAGATGTAGTCGGGCACATGGTTGATCATCGTCTCCAACCAGTAGTGGCGGTCGGCGATGTCGGGTTCACTCGGAAAGATGCGCGCGACCTCCTCGGCCAGCCGATTGCTGGCATCGATCAGGCGGCGCGTTTCCTCGTTGCCGCCAGCATTGAGAGCGGCATATCGCGGATTGCGGGACGTGTTCTTCGCCAAGCAAGGCCTCCCGACGCTCTTCGTCGCGTCGTTGGTCGATCTTTCCCCACTTCACGTTAGACGAGCAAGAGTTAGCCCTTCCTAAATAACTGTAGAAAAATCGTGTAGAGGTTGCAACGACCAAGTTGCAGCGGGCGATAGAAGGGGCGGACGACGCCACCCCTTCTTGTTTGTTCAGGACAACCGCCGGCGCACCGTCGCAACGCGCATCAGCAATTGATCGGCAATCACCATGACGACGATCGCAATGCCGGTCAACGGAAACGCCAACCCGAAGGCAATCGCCATGAGCCACAGCCCCACATAGACGCTGCGCTGCGGCGGCATCGGGGGCACGCCGATGCGTCCCGCCGGGCGGCGTTTCCACCACATGACGACGGCGGAAAGGGAAACCAGCACGATGGAAATGCAGGCGGCCAGCATCAGCAGCTGGTTGAAACGTCCCCACTCCTGCCCCTTGTGCACGTTGATGCTCCACTCGATTGCCTTGCCGAGCGCCGGGTAATGGCCAAAGGAGATGTCGACGAGCGGCTTGCCGGAATATTGATCGATATGGATCGTGCGCTCCCGGGCAAGGTCGGCGGGAAAGATGGCGGCCGTATAGACGCCGGTCTCGTCGAGCGGGATCGCCAGTTCGTAGCCGGGCAGCATGCCGGCAGCATCCGCGATGGCGACGGCGCGATCGATCCCGACCGGCTCACCCGTACCGCCGCTCGAGGCCGGAACCGGCGCGTTCTCCATCAGCCAATTGGCCTTGGGCAGCACGTCGGTCGACACCTTGCTGGAGGTCGGAACCTCATCCCAAAGCGCTGCCGGATAACCGAGCCCCATCGCCGTCAGCTTGCCGTTGACCGTCGCACCCCAATAGCCCGACCACAAAAGCCCCGAAAAGGCGAGAAAGACGATCAGCAGGCCGGCCCCGATACCGGTCACGGCATGGAGATCGCGCCAGAAGACGCGGCGCGCGGGTGTGCCGCGCACGGTCAGAACACCGCCGGTCTGCTGGCGCGGCCACCAGAGATAGATGCCGGTGAAGACCAACAGGATGGCAAAGCCCGCGACGATCTCGATGATCGTTTCGACCGACTTGCCGAAATAGTCGAGGCTGTGCAGGTCCTCGACCACCTGGTTGAATTCCTCCGATGGCGCGACCCGGTCGAGAATGGCGCCGGTATAGGGATCGACGAAAACCAGCATGCGGGCCTTGCCCATGCCGACCGTGACCCGTGCGGAACGATCCGCACCCGCCGGTGTGCGGTAGGAGACGGGCGCGCTGCCGGGCACGGACTCGACGGCGGTGGCGACGATTGCGGAGGGTGACATCCGCTCGGTGCCCGTGGGCACGACGTTGCGGTAGGCAAAGACGGTATCGTCAATCTCGTCGTTGAAGAGATAAAGCCCACCGGTCAGCGCGAGGCTGATCATGAAGGGGATGACGAGCAGGCCGGCAAAGAAGTGCCAGCGCCAGATGGCGCGGTAGAGCGAGATGCCGCGCTCAGTGGCCGCGGGGCTTTCCACGGCGCTGGTGAAGGATGCGGTTGTCATGGTTTTCTCCGGGAAGGACCGTTTGCACGGCTTCGCCTCTTGGTGATCGGGACGACTGCCGATCGCGGCAACGCGCGTCGAAGAGTGACGCCCATGGGCCGATCAGCTGTCGTTCAAGCGCGTATCAGGCGGAGAAAACCGTTGGTGGCGCCCTTGGCCCCGCTCCGGTCAAGAGCACCGAGCGAACGAAGCCGAAATCGCCGGCCGGAGCGGAAAGTGGAGCCGTCCGGGCTTGTGACGGCAAGGCGACCGGGTAAGGCGCCGGCAGGTCGGCGGGCGCAACCAGGCAGCAGGACTGGCATCCATGCCCCTTCGCGCCACCTTTTCCATCGGGATCGTCGTGGCCAGAGAGGCAAAGATCGGCAAGGCTGCCATCGGGGAGCACGTAGGCGGTCGCATCCGGCGACCGCGGCATGGCGGCGGCCGGCTGCTGGATCAAGGCCGAAACGACGAGAACCAGCGCGCAAAGCATGCGCGCCGCCAAGTTCGTCAACCGATCCCCCAAAATCCCTGCCAAATCTATCCCCAAACCGACCAGCGACAGCTAAAGATCCGCGGCCGCAAAGGCAAGCCGGCAAAGCGCCGCACGGCGCATCAAAAGATTTCATGTGTGCTATCAGCGCCGCCCGCTTCCGTCGCCCCCGGCGCTTGCCTAAGACAGACGACAACGCAGGACGGGAGGAAATCGACATGCTGACGATCTATGGGGTCTATCGCTCGCGCGCATCGCGCAACTACTGGATGGCGCGGGAGCTCGGCATCCCTTTCCAATCGGTGCCGGTCATCCAGGCGCGTCGTGTCGCCGATCCTCTGGCTGCCGATGCGCCGATCAACACCAAGTCGCCCGCTTTCCTCGCCGTCAACCCGATGGGGCTGATCCCCGCGATCGAGGATGACGGCGTGGTGCTGACGGAATCGCTTGCCAACAATCTCTATCTCGCGCGCAAACACGGCGGGCCACTGGCGCCTGCCGATATCGCCGAGGAAGGCCTGGTCGGCAACTGGACGATGTGGGGGGCGACCGAGGTCGAGCCGCACGCCGTGGAGATCATCCTGACCTACGACTACGGGACCGAGAACACCGACGAAGGCAAGGCGACGATCGCCAGATGCGTGACGTCGCTCAACAAAGTCTTTGCCCGCATGGAAAGCCACCTCGACGGACGCGACTATCTGGTCGGCGATCGCTTCACCGTCGCCGACCTCAATCTCGCGGAGGTCTTCCGCTACGCCATGAGCCAGACGCAGCTGTTCGAAAAGCATCCGCGGGTTTCGGCCTGGCTTGCCCGCTGCCATGCCCGCCCAGCCTTCAAGGCGATGATGGAAGAACGGCTGAAAGAGCTGGCGGACTGAGGAGCGGTCAATAGGGGGCCTTCCCGCGATCAGCCCATGGTCGCCGCGTTAAAGCCAACACGCGGCGCCTTGATGTCGAGCAGGCGCATGCCCTCCTCCACCTCGTCGCGGACCCAGCGCTTGAACGCCTTGGCGGCCTTGCTCTCGCGCCGTGACGGCGCGCTGACGAAGTAGTGGCCAAAGCCCGTCGGCACCCGGATGCCGAACGGCACCACAAGGCTGCCCTGCGCGATCGCGAAACCGGCGAGCGTCTGCCAGGCGAGCATTACCCCCTGCCCCGAGATCGCCGCATCGAGCACCAGCGACGCCTCGTTGAAGGTGTGGCGCACGTTCATTTCCGCGCCCGAGAGCCCGACTTCGCGGAGCCACACCTCCCAGCTGAACATCGAATGGCCGTCGATAACGGCCGGCAGTTTTAGAATATCTGCAGGCTTCCGAAGCCCTTCGGCCATCGCCGGCGAACAGACCGGAAAAACCTCCTGCTGCAGAAGAGGCTCGGATTTCACCCCCGGCCATTCCCCCGTACCGACGCGGATGCCGACATCCACGTCCGACGTGTCGAGATTGACGAGCTTGGTCGTCGCGTCGATGCGCAGGCGAATGTCGGGATGGCGCTCGGCAAAACGGTTCAGCCGATAGACCAGCCAGCGGGCGGCAAAGACCGGCGCGACCGAGATCGTCAGCACCGACTCGTCGCGGCGACGCGCCGAAGCCACGGCCTCCGCCAGTTCGTGAAAGGCGTTGCCGATGCGCGCGAGGAAGCGCTGGCCGAAATCCGTCGGCACGAGGCCGCGCGGCGTGCGCTCGAACAGCACGCGGCCAAGCTGGGCCTCCGCCTTGGCGATCTGCTGGCTGACGGCGCCCGGGGTCACGCCCAATTCCTCGGCTGCGGCAGCCAGCGAGCCCAGCCTGCCGGCAGCCTCGACGGCGCGCAGCCCGTTCAAATGCACAGAATTCAGATCTCTCATATAGTTTTTCTAAACACGATCTCTGCCATTCTCAATTGAAAAGATGACAAGACAGGCGGATCATCCAAGCATCGAAAGGATGGTCCGCCATGTTTAGGCTTCTCTCGAAACTGACGCCGCTCAAGACATCCGACAACCGAAGGGACGATGCGCCGCTCGCCTGGGCGCGCGATCCGCTGCAGCATCCGGATCTCGAGCGGATGGATGAGCGCGAACTCGGCGACCTGCCCTTCCCGGGCTGGCCGTGGCCTCGCGCGGCGGAGTGCACCGGTGGCCGCCTCTAGGGCCCGCGGCTTTGCAGCCGCGATGTGATATGCTGGCCGGATGAGCGACGATCTCGAGCGCAACTTCATCCGTGTCGTCAGGCTGGCGGAGGCCGCCGGCCTGCCCGAGGTGACGATCGGTACGTCCTACGGCACGCCGGCGCTGCTGGTGAAGGACAAGAGTTTCGTGCGCATGAAGGATGGCGAGACGCTGGTCGTCATGTGCGCGCTCGAAGAAAAGGAAATGCTGCTGGAGCTCGACCCAAGGCTCTACTTTCAAACGGATCACTACAAGGGCTGGCCCGCCATGCTGGTGCGACTCGCGGAGATCGACGACCAAAGCCTCACCGGGCGACTGGTTGCCGCCTGGCGCGAAAAGGCGCCGAAGCGGCTCGCCGCGAGCTTCCTCGACCCCGCTCAGGCTCCCCCGCCGACCCTGTAGACCAGGCAGACCCTGCCGCCATCCAGCCGCTTCACGTCATCGAGCTGCACGTGATGACGCGCAGCCACGGTGTCGAACAGCGCTTTCCCCTTGCCGACCACGAGCGGGTGGATGGTGAGCCGCAGCTCGTCGATCAGGCCGTGATCCATCAGGCTCGACACCGTGCGCGCGCCGCCGATGACATAGATGGTGCGGCCCGGCGCCCGCTTGAGCGCCTCGATCTCGGAGGCGTCGCGCACGATCCTGGCGTTTTCCCACTCGACGTCGGAGCGGTTTTTCGAGAGGACGTAATGCGGCGTGCCAAGTGCGAAGTCCGCATATTCGATTTCTTCGGACGTCGGCAGCTGGCCGGTGAACTCCAGTGGCGCATGCGGGTCGCGCTTGATCGCGCTCCAATACTGCTCGTAGCCCGAATACATGCCGTTCCCGAGGACGCAGGCGTCGATCTCGGGCAGGAGGTCGAACGTATCCGACCAGGACTCGACCCAATCCGTATAGCCATCCGGCCCATCGATCAGACCGTCGATGGACATCTGCATGCCTGCAACCACCTTGCGCATCGTCATCGTCTCCCTGTTGGCGTTACGCGCCAAGGACGCGCGGCAGAGAGAACGCCCGACATCACCGGCAAAATAATCCTCACCATAGGGGACACGTCACCGAACGGACGGCCCTTCCATTTCGAAGCCGGCGCCTATACCGGTTAAGCGAACAGCCGGACAGGTATTCCCATGATCGTTCGCAACCGCCCTACCCTTTTGAAACTCTTCTTCATCCTGCGAGGGTCGGTCATCCAGCGGATCTTTCCACAAGTGCTGTTCGTCTTTGCCCTCTCTGCCCTCGTCGTCTGGGCGCACCGCGTCGATCCAGGTCTGGTGCCGAGCGTCAACAGCGGGCCTTTTGCGCTGCTCGGCATCGCACTCTCCGTGTTTCTCGGCTTCCGTAACAATGCCTGCTACGACCGCTGGTGGGAGGCGCGGAAGGACTGGGGACAGTTGATCTTTACCGCGCGCGACCTCGCCCGCCAGACGCTGATCCTTGCCGAGGCCGAGCGGCAGCGGCTGCTCGACATCACGATCGCCTTTGGCCACGCACTGGTCTGCCATTTGCGGCCTGGAAGCGATGTCGGCAAGCCGCTGGCGCGGTTGCCGGCGGATCTTGCTGCCGGCTACAAGGCCAGCCGCAACGGACCGGATTTTCTGCTGCGCGAAATGGGCCGCATTCTCGCCGGCCTACGGGGAACCGGAACGATCAGCGACTTTCAGTGGGCACAGCTGGATGGCACGCTCGGCAGGATGTCGGCCATGCTCGCGGCCTGCGAGCGGATCCGCAACACACCCGTGCCGTTCGGCTATACGCTGCTCCTGCACCGCACGGCCTATCTCTTCTGCTTCCTCCTGCCTTTCGGCTTTGCCGATGCGCTCGGCTGGGCGACGCCGTTCGTGACCGCGCTCGTCGCCTACACCTTCTTCGGCCTCGACGCGCTCGGCGACGAGCTGGAGGAGCCGTTCGGCGTATTGCCGAACGACCTGCCGATCGTCGCTCTTGCCGAGACCATCGAAATCAATCTGCGCGAGGCGCTCGGCGAAACCAACCTTCCGCCTTTACCGCAGCCGAAGAACTACATCCTGATGTAGCCGCAGGCTCGATGGTTCAGGCCTTCAGCGCTGCCAGCACTCGGGCGACGGCCGGGCGTGCGGTCATGCGGTTGCGATGATCGACGATTTTGGGGAAGCGCGCGGGATCCACACCGTCCGGCTCGATCCAGCCGGCGACGGTGAAAAGATAGGGATCGGCGATCGAATAGCTGTCGCCAAAAACGAACGGCCCTTCGAACATCTTGCTTTCGATCAGTTCGTAGCAGGCGGTCATGTTGGAGGCGACCTTGGCCTTCATCGCCTCATGCGCGGCCGGATCGTCGGCCCAACGTGCACCGCGGCGACCATGGGCATGGGCGATATGCACCGTCGAGCAGAGGTAATTCAGAAACGACTGCAGTTGCGCGAAGGCAAAGGCGTCGTTCGCCGGCGCGAGTTTCGCGGCCGGAAAGGCCTGCGCGATATAGGTCAGAATCGCCGGCGTTTCGGTGATGACGCCCCGGTCGGTCAGGAGTGCGGGGACCCGCGCCTTCGGGTTCACCGCGAGATAGTCGGGCTTGGTCTGCTCGGCTGTCGAAAAATCGACACGGCGCGCCTCATACTCGGCGCCCGCTTCTTCCAGCGCGATATGCGAGGCCAATGAACAGGTTGCGGGGGCGTAGAACAGTTTCAACACTTTAAGCTCTCCTCTGCGATCATGCGGATCGGTTTACGTGATGTCGATCAACCGATCCGGCTCTGCCAATTGCGGTGGGTCGAAGCGGCATGCGAACGGAGAACCGTACGCTTCCTGCCGTGTCGCTCCAAAGCAAAGACCGGCCGCAGAAGAAAGGAAGTCACCTCGATTGACAAGCAGAAGTGGCAGGGCGGCGAAGGATCGCTGCCCGTCGTTAGGGGTGCCCGGCAGGTTACAACTGCCGGGACTTGCACGCTCACGCGACCAGCGGCTCGCTGCAGCCGGGCACGTCCTCCAGGCGATAGTAGACGGGAATTCCGCGCTCACGGGCGATGCGAACATCGTTGTCCGCCCCCTTGCTGTCGCCCGGCAGGCGCAGAACCGCATCGCAAAGCGCCAGCAATCGGCCCGCCACCGGATGAAAAATCTCCTCATAGAGGTCGTCGCCGATCCGCGCGCCGCCGGCCGCATGCCAGACCGGCAGCGCCACCCACTCGCCGATGACAGGCACATGGCCTGCCTTGAACAGCGCATAGGACGGCTCTTCCAGCCGCCGCAGGTTGGCGGCCATTTTGGCCGGGTCGTCCCCGGTTCCCGAACGATAGGGGCCTGCGATCAAGATCAGCATTTTTCTCTCCCGAGATGCTATGAACGATCCAGATTATTCTGGAATATTCATGATATTTCGTGCAATATCGTGAAGAGTCAAGGAGACATTTCATGCTGACGATACAGAGGCGGGCTTTGATTTCGGCGCGGCTGGCGCGAGACGGCGAGGTCGTCGCAAAGCGCATGGCGGACGAGTTGAACCTGTCCGAGGACACGATCCGGCGCGATCTGCGCGAAATGGCGGCGGAGGGATTGCTGAAGCGCGTGCATGGCGGCGCGCTGCCCCTGGTGCCGCCGCTGCCCAACTTTGCGGCGCGTCAGGAGATTGCCGGCGACGTCAAGCGCCGGCTCGGACAAAAGGCGGCTGCGATGATCGAGGCCGGTCAGACGATCTTTCTCGATGGCGGCACGAGCAATGCAGAGGTTGCCCGGGCGCTGCCGCGCGACATACGGCTGACCGTCGTCACCCACAGCCCGACGATCGCCGCCGAACTCGAGCGCCACGAGGCGGAGGTAATCCTGATCGGCGGCCGGCTCTACAAGCATTCGATGGTTGCGACAGGAGCCGCAACGGTTGCAGCGATTGCCGGCATCCGCGTCGACCTGTTCTTCCTCGGCGTCACCGCCATTCATCCGGCCCACGGTGTCTCAACCGGCGACTTCGAGGAGGCGGCCGTCAAGCGGGCGATCCTCGGCCAGGCCGCAGAAACTTACGTGCTCGCAACGACGGAAAAATTCGATGCGGTCTCGCCGCACCACGTGGCCGCGATCCCTGAACTCTCGGGCTTCATCGTTCCGAACGAGATTAGCGACGACATGCTCGCCCCTTACGACGGCACGGACATTGCGATTATCGGGACTTGATGGCGCGCTGCGCCAACGGGCGGACCGTCGGAAAATTGAGCGGGCCGACACGGCCCGCCCCGCAGCGGCTCATGCGGCGAAAGCGTCCGTCACCCTGACGTCGCCGACATGGATGCCGTTCCAATTGTGCATGGAGTGGTTGGCCTGCCCCATCAGCGCCGCGTGCAGCTCGGGCTCGTCCCGGAAGAAGCGGGCAAGCGTTGCCGCGACCATGGCTTCGGCAGCCCGGGTCGTACCATCATCGCACTTCAGCGCGATCGCGATGCCTTTTTCCGGAATGGCGGCGCAGAACACGCCTTCCGCACCGGTCTTGGCGAAGATGCGGCCAGGCGCCGTCTTCATCAGCCGTGTGCAGGCGCGCTTGGTGCCGGCAACATAGAAGGGCTCAGCCATGCAGGCCTCGATCAGCCGCTTCGACGCGCGGGCACGTTCGGTTTCGAGGCCGACACCGGTCGCCATCTTCGCGAAACCGTGTGCGAGCCCCTTCAGCGGCACCGCATAAGTCGGGATCGAGCAGCCGTCGACGCCGCAATTGTCCTTGGCGAGGATCGCGCCCGTCAGGCTTTCCATTGCGCCGCGGATTTCGCGTTGCAGCGGATGGTCGTACCCGACATACCCCTTTACCTCCGTGCCCGAATGGCAGCAGGCGCAGATGAAGCCGGAATGTTTGCCGGAGCAATTGTTGTGCAGCGCGGTCGGCGCTTCCAGGCTGCGGGCCTGGCCGATCAGGGTTTTCTGGTCGGACGACCAATGGGCGCCGCATTCGAGCGCCGAGACATCGCGGCCGGCGGCGGCCAGCATCTTGGCGGCCAGCTCCACATGTTCCGGCTCGCCGGAATGGGAGGAACAGGCAAGCGCCAGTTCCCGGTTGCCGAAGCCGTAGGCGTCGGCCGCGCCGCTTTCCATCAACGGCAGCGCCTGCATCGCCTTGCAGGCCGAACGCGGGAAGACGGCGCTGTCGGTTTCGCCCAGCGAGAAGACGGTCCGGCCGTCGCCATCGACGGCAATGACCACGCCGCGGTGGCGGCTTTCGACGAGGTTTCCGCGGGTAACTTCGACGAGAACGGGATTTGACATGCCTTGCCCTCAAATATCCGAAATTGCTCCGTGCATTTAGCAGGATTTTACCGGCAAGAAACGGAGTTTTCATGAAATTCGCCCGTAGGCTGGCCGCCGCCTTTCTCGTTATCTACCTGCTGCCGGCGCTGGCCTCGGCCGGCTGGTGGTACATGCAGGACCGGCCGCAAAGCTGGCGCGACGCCGATTGGTCCTCGGCCGGCATCCTGCCGAAAGCGGCAGAAAGCACGGACGCGGCAATCTACGTGTTCTCGGCAACCACGGGCGGCATGAAGGGCGCTGTCGCGAGCCACGCCTGGATCGTGACCAAGGATCAGGGTGCCACCGCCTATGATCGCTACGACAAGGTCGGCTGGGGCAAACCGATCCGCAAGAACGGCTATCCGGCGGATGCACGCTGGTACTCGAATGAGCCGCGGCTGGTCGTCTCGGTGACCGGCGCCGACGCCACGCGGCTGATCCCGAAGATCGAGGCGGCAATCGCCAGCTATCCCTATGCTTCGCCCGGCGGCTACCGGATCTGGCCCGGCCCGAACTCCAACACCTTCGTCGCCCACGTGCTGCGCACCGTGCCGGAACTCGGCGCCGTTCTGCCGCCGGATGCCGTCGGCCGCGACTATCTGCCGGAGGGCAAGCTGTTCCAGATCGATGCCGATGGGCGCGACCTGCACGCCACACTCTATGGCCTGGCCGGCATCTCGGCAGGCGTTCGCAGCGGCCTCGAACTGCATTTCTTCGGCCTGGTCGCGGGCTTCGACTTCGCCAATCCCGGCATCAAGGTCCCGGCGATCGGGCGCATCGGCATATGATGGTGCTGGTTCGACGGGCGATCGCTTAAGTTGAACGCTGGCGGTTTGCGTTGCATGGTCCGCCGGTCGAATAAGAAGGACGCGTCCGATGCATGAAATACCGATCAGGAGCTTTGCCGTTTCGGTGGTCATTCTCCGCCCGGCCGGGAGCACCTTCGAGGTACTCCTTCTCAAGCGCACCGGAACACTCGCGGGAACCTGGTGCCAGGTCGCCGGCGCGATCGAAGCGGATGAGACGGCCTGGCAGGCGGGCCTGCGCGAAGTCGAGGAGGAAACGGGACTGCGGCCCGACCGTTTCTATTCCGCCGACATCTGCGAGCAATTTTACGAGGCCGACCGCAACGCCATCAGCCTGCTGCCCGTCTTCGTCGGCTTTGCGGCTGAGGGCGCCACGGTCCGCATCAATGCCGAACACAGCGACTTTCGCTGGGTGAGCTTAGATGAGGCGCTCAAAATGGTGCCCTTTGCCGGGCAGAGGAAAGTGCTGAAGCATGTCCGGGACGAGTTCATCGACAACGAACCGAACCCTTGGCTGCTGATCCAAGACACAGTGCCGGCCGGGTCGACCGGTTGGGCGAGGCTTGGTCCTGTGCAAGTCCCGAAAATGGAAAAGGGCCGCGCGAGGCGACCCTTCCATGAGTTTTGGCCGTATGACTGGCCCGGGCTGTTAAACCCGAAGGAAGGCGGGGATTACGCCGAGGGCTGCCTCGACATCTTCACCTCTTCCATGCCCTTCACCAAGACCGAAATCTCATTAGACATTGGACCACCTTCCTTTCTGTTCGTTGCTGATGATTTGAAGGTAAGCGATCCGTCAGCGATTACAAGGGCGACGATGGTCGAAGATCGTTTTCTCGTCACCCCGCGAATTGCGGGCTGATGATCCGAAGGATCACAGGGACATGATGATCTTGCCGATATGGTCGCCCTCCTCCATCTGGCGATGGCCGTCGGCAACCGCGCTGAAGGGCAGAACGGAATGGATGACCGGCGCGACCTTGCCCGTTTCCAGCAATGGCCAAACCTTTTCCACCAAGCCGTCGCGGATCGCCTGCTTTTCCGCAGCCGTGCGCGGGCGCAGGGCCGAACCCATGACATGCAGCCGTTTGGTCAGGATCGGCGCGATGTTTGCGCCCTCGACCTTGGCGCCGCCGAGGAAGGCGATGATCGAGAGGCGGCCATCCTTGGCGAGCGAGCCGATGTTGCGGTCGAAATAGCGGCCCCCGACCATGTCGAGAATGACGTCGACGCCGCGACCACCGGTCTCCTCGAGTAAGACCGATTTGAAGTCCTCGTCGCGATAGTTGATCGCGCGCTTGGCGCCGAGCGCTTCGCAGGCCCGACATTTCTCGGCACTCCCGGCCGTCACGAAGACCTCGGCGCCGAAGGCCTTGGCAAGCTGGATCGCCGTCGTGCCGATGCCGCTGGAACCGCCATGGATGAGGATCGTCTCACCCGCCTTGAGGCCGGCCATGTCGAAGACATTGGCCCAGACGGTGAAGAAGGTTTCCGGCAGGGCGGCCGCCTTCACGGCATCATAACCCCTGGGCCAGGCGAGCGCCTGGGTCGCGGGCACTGCCGTATATTCCGCGTAGCCGCCGCCATTGGCGAGCGCGCAGACCTTGTCGCCGATGCGGAAGCCTTGAGCCCCCTCGCCGATCGCCACGACTTCGCCTGCCACTTCCAGGCCGAGGATCGGGCTTGCGCCGGGCGGCGGCGGGTAGTCACCCTTGCGCTGCAGAACGTCCGGACGATTGATGCCCGCCGCCTCCACCCGAACGAGGATCTCGCCCGGCTTGACCTCCGGCAACGGTCCTTTCTTCAGGATCATGTTTTCCGGCCCGCCCGGGGCCGGAAGGTCGACGAATTGCATTTCCGATGGAAGAGACATGGCATGACCTCGCGAATTCTCAAGGCGCATAGGTAGCGCCGGAAAAGCGAGGCGAAAAGGCTGATTTGTCGCGCGGCCGGTCGTCGAGGGCGCTACTCAGCCGCCGAGCGCGTCCATCACCAGACCGGTCTCGCTCGCCTTGGCACGCGACTTGATTTCGGCGATGCGGGCGCTGACGGCCTGGGCGTCGGAGAAAACGAAGCCCTCCGGCAGCCCGAGGACGGCGATCGAGCAGCGCATCAGCGGAAATTCCTTCGGCGCGCCATCGCGGCCGTGGCCGCTGATGCGGCCCTCCGCCTGATGCTCGGGCGAATAAAGCTGGCACACATCGGAGCGGAAATCGTCGAGCAGGCGGTTCAGCACCGCCTCCAGGTCCTCCACCGAACAGCCGCTGACGCCGACGAAAAAGTCGTCGCCGCCGACATGGCCGAGGAATTTTTCCTCACCGATGAAATGGCGCCTGAGAAGGGCGGCAAAGAGCGTGATGGCGAGATCGCCCTTCTGGAAGCCGTAGGTATCGTTGAAGGGCTTGAAGTCGTCGAAGTCGCAATAGCAGAAATAGCGGGCATGATCGCCGTCGAGGATCGCGTCCTGGACATAGTCGCGGATGGCGCGGTTGCCGGGCAGACCCGTCAGCGGGTTCTGCTCCTGTGCCATCTTCAATTGCTTTTCGTTGATGATCTTCAGAAGCGACGAGGCCGAGAGCGTGCCGGCGTAGCGCATGTTCTCCGTCAGGATCAGGCAGTCGCTGCCATCCATGCCGGCGAAGATCTTCAGCATCTCATCCGCCGGCGTGTCGAGGTCGGCGATCGGCGCCGGGCTTGCGAAATGCGAGATCCGCCGCTGGTAGATCCGGTTCTTCAGGAGATCACGACCGAAGGGGTGATAGATCAGCTCCTTGACGTGATATTCGTGCAGGATGCCGCGCGGCTCGCCATTGGCATTCAGGACTGGGAAGAAGCCCTGGCGCGGATTGCGCCGGAAGAGATCGAAGACGGAATCGAGCTCGTCACTCTCGCGAACGGTCGGCAGTTGCTCGATCTGCTTGCGGATCAGGATGCCGTCGAGCGAAGACGAGGACCGCCGGCTGACGACACTCTGATCGAGATGCGGATAGGTGGGCAGAAGCTCGCTCAGATGCGTCGTCGGCCGGGCGACGTAATAGCCCTGGACGAGATCGCAGCCGAGGTCGCGGCAGGTGAGGAATTCCGCCTCGGTCTCGACGCCTTCGGCAATCACCCGCGTGCCAAGCACATGGGCGGTGTTGACCGTGTGGCGGACCAGGTGGCGCTTGCGAGCATCGGCCTCGATGCCGGAGATGAAATGCCTGTCGATCTTCACATAATCGACCGGCTGGTCGCAGAGCAGCTTCAGCCCGTTGAAGCCGGCGCCGAAATCGTCAATCGCCAGCTTGAAGCCGGCAAGGCGGAGATCGCGCACGAGGGCCGAGAAATCCGGCATCTTGCCGCCGTCGAAGCGCTCGGAAAGCTCGAAACAGAGTGCCGACGGGGCGATGTTGGCACGCTTCAGGTGGTTGACGAGGCGTTCGACAATGTCGCCTTCGCCGCCGACAAGGCGCGAGTCGAAGTTGAGAAAGAGCGTGCGGGCAGAATGATCGGGCAGCGTCGCAAAGCCGGCGACGGCGCGACTGTTGATCATATGCTCGAGCGCCAGCAGCTGCCCCTCTTCCTCCGCCTTGTCGAGCAGCTCCAGCGGCGAGGCAAAGCCGAGTTTCTGGAAGCCGCGCATCAGGGATTCGTAGCCGAAGACGGTGCCGGTCGCCGCTTCTGCGATCGGCTGGAAGGCGGTTTCGATCACCAGCTTGGCGAGCGTTACGATCTGGTCGTCGCCGAACCGGCGCAACGAGAGAATTTCGGCGGGGGCGGCGGACATGCCGGGCTCCAGAAATATGGGACGGACGGTCGAACGCCGGCAGCATGGCCAGCAAGCGTCAACGAAGTCTTTCCCCATTATGAAGCTTTGATGAAAGCTATATGACAGCGGCAACTGCGCCAATCAGATGCAAACACTCTAATGAAATCAGTAGTTTCATGAGCAAGTCCTGTGATCGGTCGGCGTCTGCGCAATGCCGGCCGTCGAGCCAGGATGGCATCAGCCGAGAACGAGCAATGCCAGGTATCCGGCACCGATAACAAGGCAGAGCGGACCGTAGATGCGACGGTCGAGCGTCACGAAGGGCTCCGTGCCGTGGCGGTGGTGAAAGGCGGTGGTGAAGGCCAGGAGACCACGGGCGACGAAGACGGCGGCAAGCCCCGCAAGGCCGCCATAGGCGAGGACCGGTGGCAACATGCCGGCAAAGACGGGCGTCACGGACAAGGGCAGGATCGCTGCCGCAAAGAGCAGTGCGGCGACGACCAGCGTTAGCCAGGCCGGCGGCATCACCGACCGGTGCTTCGTGCCGACCACCGTTCGGACCAGCGTTTCCTCGTCGTCACAGGGCCAAAGTCCGCCGAAAGCCCAGTAGGCATGCAGCCCGGCGATACCGGAAAGGACGAGGAAAAGCAGGATCGCGATTGCCGTCGACATGATGGTTCCTTGCTTGCCTGTCGGCGAACCGCCTCAAGCGGCCATGGTTGACGGAGACCCTTTGCCCGAGCGCACGCCAATCGCCGCGAGCGCGGCCATGAGGAGAAAGGCTGCCCATTGCGGCGTGGTCGAGAGAGAACCGAGATAGGCAAGGCCGTAACCGATGAAGAGCACCGCATAGGCGAGATATTGCACGATCACCGCAGCGGCGAGCGGCACACGGTAACGTCCGTTCACGGCGGCAAGCAGCAGGGCGAGACTGTTGATCAGGAGGATGGCGCTCGTCGCGTGCCAGAGAAGCGAGACATAGGTCTTAAGCAGCGCCGACGGGCTGCTTGCAAGCAAGGGCACATGCACCTCCGGCCCGCCGGCAAAGAGATGAATGCCCGTTGTCGCCAGGGACAGGGTGCCCGCTGCCAGAAGCCATTTGCTCATGCGTTCGCCTCCAATTGTCGCCATACGGTAGCGTATGTACGCCACCTGGTTGCATCCGTCAATACGGTGACGTATGGAAGCTCATGGCAACAAAAAACACTTTGACGAGCGATGATTGGATCAAGGCTGCCTTCCGCGCACTGACGACGGGCGGCGTGCAGGCGATCCGCGCCGAGGCGATTGCCCGCGACCTGAAGGTCAGCAAGGGTTCCTTCTATTGGCATTTCAAGGATGTGCCCGACCTGAAGGCAAAGATGCTTGCCCACTGGGCGCGCGAAGCGACAGACGCGATCATCGCGGAAATCGAAGCCTTGGAAGTACCGGCGCGAGAGCGACTGCGGTTGCTGGTGCATGCCGCGACCGACGAACGCAGCCTTCCCTATGGCGGCTTGCTGACGGACGGCGCGGTCCGCGAATGGGCGCGCTTCGACGCCATGGCCGCGACGACCCTTAAGTCCGTCGACGAAAGCCGCCTCGGCTACATTGACGACCTACTCGGTGATTGCGGATTTTCGTCAGATGAGAGCCGCAGCGGCGCCAGCGCGCTCTATGGCGCGCTGATCGGACTTGAGGCACTCGCCGCGAGCGGCCTTGCCGATCTTCGCGGCGACCTGCTCCGGCTGCTCGAGGCGCTGCTTGGCAGCAGAGTCTCCTGCTAAACTCAGCTCTTGGCCAGAACGCCGAAGGCGATCAGCGACAATCCCTGCATGACGAGGTCGACGGCGAGGAACAGGCCGAGGATCCAGAGGCTGTTGACCGGCCAGCCGGCGGCGATGATCAGGCCGGCCACAAGCGTGACTAGGCCGCCAAGCGCCACCCATCCCCAGCCCTGCAGGGGCCTCAGCTTCAGCCCGACCCAGATGCGAAAGCATCCCGCCACGATCAAGGCGATCGCCATGATGAAGGTGAGGAAGGACGAGGCGAGCACAGGGTTGATGAAGGCAAAGAGGCCGGCGATCGTGTAGCAGGCGCCGCTCAGGCCCCAGTAGAGCACGCTGTCCCAGCCCTTCACCTGGAAGGCATGGGCGAGGTTGAACAGCCCGCCGACCAGCATGATGATCCCGACATAATAGACGGACGCGACCGTCGCCATCAGCAGATTGCCGAAGGCGAGGCCGCCGCACATGATCAACAGCACGCCGAGGGCGACGAACCACCCCCATTTACCGGCAACCGCTGACTTGTCGGCTCGATCGAATGCGTGGGTCATCTCAACCTCCAGTCCTTTGCAACGCGAGATCGCTAACGCGGGGATTGAGCCGGATTTCTGCACAAAAGGAAAGCGAAAACACTGCCGATTTTTATTGATTGATGAGTCAATCAAAAATAGACTGATCATTGTCAAGGGAGAGACGGATGCCGAAGGTCGGGATGGAACCGGTGCGCCGCAAGGCGCTGGTGGACGCTGCACTTCGCGTGATCGGCGACCAGGGCACGCTTGCCGTCACCATGTCCGAAATCGCCCGCCAGGCCGGCGTTTCCCCTGCCCTTGCCCACCACTATTTCGGCAGCAAGGAACAATTGCTGATCGAGACCATCCGCAGCCTTCTACGGCAATTGCGCGACGACACGGTGACGGCGCTCCGCGCAGTCGTGAGCCCGCGCGAAAGGCTGAGCGCACTCATCCGCGTCTCCTTCCAGGCAAGCCAGTTCGCCCCTGATACGATCGCCGCATGGCTTGCCTTTTACTCGGAAGCGCAGCGCTCGGAAGAGGTGCGGCGGCTGCTCGTGGTCTATGCCCGGCGGCTGCGCTCCAATCTGCTGGCGAGCCTCAAGACGCTTTGTGCCGATGATGACGCGGAACGCATCGCCGAAGGCGCAGCTGCGATGATCGACGGGCTCTATATCCGCCAGAGTCTGCGCTCCGCGCCGATCAGCATCGAAGCCTCGATCGCGCTCACCGAAGACTACGTCACCTCGCACATCGATCGGCTCACATACCGGGGAACGGCCGCATGACCGCAAGACCGAACATCCTGATCATCATGGTCGACCAGCTGAATGGAACGTTCTTTCCGGACGGACCGGCCGCGTTCCTGCATGCGCCGCACCTGAAAGCGCTCGCCGCCCGTTCGGCCCGCTTCCGCAACAATTACACCTCGTCGCCGCTCTGCGCCCCTGCCCGCGCCTCGTTCATGGCAGGCCAATTGCCGAGCCGCACCCGCGTCTACGACAACGCCGCCGAGTACCAGTCCTCGATCCCGACCTATGCACACCACCTGCGCCGTGCCGGATACTACACGGCACTGTCGGGCAAGATGCACTTCGTCGGGCCGGATCAGCTGCACGGCTTCGAGGAGCGGCTGACGACCGACATCTACCCGGCCGATTTCGGCTGGACCCCGGATTATCGCAAACCCGGCGAGCGCATCGACTGGTGGTACCACAATCTCGGCTCCGTCACCGGCGCCGGCGTCGCCGAGATCACCAACCAGATGGAGTATGACGACGAGGTCGCCTTCCTCGCCAACCAGAAGCTCTACCAGCTCTCGCGCGACAACGACGATGCGGAACGCCGCCCCTGGTGCCTGACGGTTTCGTTCACCCATCCCCACGACCCTTACGTGGCGCGCAAGAAATTCTGGGATCTCTACGAGAACTGCGCGCACCTCCTGCCCAAGATCGGCATGCTGCCGGAGGATGAGCAGGATCCGCATTCGAAGCGCATCATGCATTCCTGCGACTACGGCAATTTCGACCTGACGGAAGACAATGTCCGCCGCTCGCGCCGGGCCTATTTCGCCAACATCTCCTACCTCGACGAGAAGGTCGGCGAGCTGATGGACACGCTGACCCGCACCCGCATGCTCGACGACACATTGATCCTCTTCTGCTCGGATCACGGCGACATGCTCGGCGAGCGTGGCCTCTGGTTCAAGATGAACTTCTTCGAGGGCTCGGCCCGCGTGCCGCTGATGGTCGCCGGCCCCGGCGTGACGCCCGGTCTGCATCTGGCGCCGACCTCCAACCTCGACGTGACGCCGACGCTTGCCGATCTGGCCGGCATTTCCATGGACGAGGTCAAGCCCTGGACCGACGGCATCAGCCTCGTGCCCATGATCAACGGCGAGGAGCGCTCAGAGCCGGTGCTGATGGAATATGCGGCAGAGGCCTCCTACGCACCACTCGTCGCCATCCGCGAAGGCAAGTGGAAGTACATCCACTGCGCGCTCGACCCGGACCAGCTCTACGACCTCGACGCCGACCCGCTGGAGCTGAGCAATCTGGCGGCCAATCCCGAAACGCCGGTACAGGCCGCGACCCTGCAGGCGTTCCGCGACATGTGCGCCGCTCACTGGGACATGGAGGCCTTCGACGCCGCCGTGCGCGAAAGCCAGGCCCGGCGCTGGGTGGTTTATGAGGCGCTTCGAAACGGCGCCTACTATCCATGGGATCACCAGCCGCTGCAAAAGGCATCCGAGCGCTACATGCGCAACCACATGAACCTCGACAATCTCGAGGAATCCAAACGCTATCCGCGAGGAGAATAAGATGAAAGCCCAACCGCAAGCCTCGCACTTCATCGACGGCGAATATGTCGAGGACATCGAAGGCACCGTCATCGAGAGCATCTACCCGGCAACCGGCGAAGTCATCGCACGACTACACGCGGCAACACCCGCGATCGTCGAAAAAGCGATTGCGGCGGCCAAGCGCGCCCAGCCGGAATGGGCAGCGATGAGCCCGACCGCCCGCGGCCGTATCCTCAAGCGCGCCGCCGAGATCATGCGCGAGCGCAACCGCGAGCTCTCCGAACTCGAAACGCTCGACACCGGCAAGCCGATCCAGGAGACGATCGTCGCCGACCCGACCTCAGGCGCCGACAGTTTCGAATTCTTCGGCGGCGTCATCGCCACGGCACTCAACGGCGACTACATCCCGCTCGGCGGCGACTTCGCCTATACCAAGCGCGTGCCGCTCGGCGTCTGCGTCGGCATCGGCGCCTGGAACTATCCGCAGCAGATCGCCTGCTGGAAGGGCGCCCCGGCGCTTGCCGCCGGCAACGCCATGGTCTTCAAGCCCTCGGAAAACACGCCGCTCGGCGCGCTGAAGATCGCCGAGATTCTCGTCGAAGCCGGCCTGCCGAAGGGTCTCTACAATGTCATCCAGGGCGACCGCACAACCGGCCCGCTGCTCGTCAACCATCCTGACGTCGCCAAGGTGTCGCTGACCGGCTCGGTGCCAACAGGCAAGAAGGTGGCCGGTGCGGCTGCGGCCGAACTCAAGCACGTCACCATGGAACTCGGCGGCAAGTCGCCGCTGATCGTCTTCGACGATGCCGATCTCGAAAGCGCCATCGGCGGCGCCATGCTCGGCAATTTCTACTCGACCGGCCAGGTCTGCTCGAACGGCACCCGCGTCTTCGTCCAGAAGGGCATCAAGGAACGGTTCCTGACGCGGCTGAAGGCCCGTACGGAGGCGATCGTCATCGGCGACCCCATGGACGACGCGACGCAGCTCGGGCCGATGGTCTCGGCGCCGCAGCGCGACAAGGTCTTCTCCTACATCGAGAAGGGCAAGGCCGAGGGCGCGCGGCTGGTGACCGGCGGCGGCATCCCGAACGCCGTCAACGCCGAGGGCACCTATATCCAGCCGACCGTCTTTGCCGACGTCACCGACGACATGACGATCGCCCGCGAGGAGATCTTCGGGCCTGTCATGTGCGTGCTCGACTTCGACGACGAGGCCGAGGTGATCAAGCGCGCCAATGCGACCGAGTTCGGCCTTTCGGCCGGCGTCTTCACCGCCGATATCACCCGCGCGCACCGCGTCGTCGACCAGCTCGAAGCCGGGACGCTCTGGATCAACACCTACAATCTCTGCCCGGTGGAGATCCCGTTCGGCGGCTCGAAACAGTCAGGCTTCGGTCGCGAAAATTCGGTCGCGGCACTCAACCACTACAGCGAGTTGAAGACCGTCTATGTCGGCATGGGGCCGGTGCAGTCACCCTATTGAGCAGGCGAACCCAAATGAGCAACTCAATCAATGTCTATGTGTTTTCGTCTAAGTCGATCACCAATATTTGGGCCGGATATGGCGCTTCGACATGGGCTGTGGCCTTGGGTTCGGAAGCAACAAACAAGGGCAAAATCACCAAATCCCAAAAGATGCCGGTCGGCTCATTCGGTATTCTTTATTGTGAGCCTTGGAAGGCATTTACTGTTCCATTCGTTACCTGCTCCACTCCAGACCAAAATCGAACTGAGGGCGAGATCTGGGCAGAAAATTGGATGCTTCCATTCAAGTTTCGCGCCTTGGGAAATCCCCGGAAAAAATTTCTGGGAAGTGACGTCCTCTCACTCCCCGGCGCAGCGGCAAAACAAATCACGAACTACTCAAATTATCTGACCGTGCAGGGGAACTTTGCCTTCCAGCCTTCGACGGTCGATGCGCGCGATTGGGAAACCCTCGTCACGAGGCTCGTCTAAATGCAGAACGCAGATTACATCATCATCGGCTCCGGCTCCGCCGGTTCGGCGCTCGCCTATCGTCTCTCGGAAGACGGCAAGAATACCGTTTTGGTGCTGGAATATGGCGGCACGGATGCGGGCCCCTTCATCCAGATGCCGGCAGCGCTTGCCTGGCCGATGAGCATGAAGCGCTACAACTGGGGCTACCTCTCCGAGCCCGAGCCGAACCTCAACAACCGGCGCATCACGGCACCCCGCGGCAAGGTGATCGGCGGCTCCTCCTCGATCAACGGTCTCGTCTATGTGCGCGGGCATGCCGAGGACTTTAACCGCTGGGAAGAGCTTGGCGCGCGCGGCTGGGCCTATGCGGACGTGCTGCCATACTTCAAGCGCATGGAAAACTCAGACGGCGGCGAAGCCGGCTGGCGTGGTACCGACGGACCGCTGCACGTCAAGCGCGGGCCGGTGCACAACCCGCTGTTCCATGCCTTCATCGAGGCGGGCCAGCAGGCCGGTTTTGAAGTGACCGACGATTACAACGGCTCGAAGCAGGAAGGCTTCGGGCTGATGGAACAGACCGTCTGGCAGGGCCGGCGCTGGTCGGCGGCAAACGCCTATCTGAAACCGGCGATGAAACGGCGGAACGTCTCTCTGGTGCGCTGCTTCGCCCGCCGCATCGTCATCGAGAACGGCCGGGCGACCGGTGTCGAGATCGAGCGCGCCGGCAAGATCGAGATCGTCAAGGCGAACCGCGAAGTGGTCGTCTCGGCCTCCTCGTTCAATTCGCCGAAACTGTTGATGCTTTCGGGCATCGGCCCGGCCCAGCACCTGAAGGACATGGGCATCGAGGTGAAGGTCGACCGGCCGGGTGTGGGCGCAAACCTGCAGGACCATATGGAGTTCTATTTCCAGCAGGTCTCGACCAAGCCGGTGTCGCTCTATTCCTGGCTGCCCTGGTTCTGGCAGGGCGTTGCCGGTGCGCAGTGGCTGTTCTTCAAGAAGGGCCTCGGTATCTCCAACCAGTTCGAGGCCTGCGCCTTCCTGCGCTCGGCCCCCGGCGTCAAGCAGCCGGATATCCAGTACCACTTCCTGCCGGTGGCAATCAGCTATGACGGCAAGGCTGCCGCCAACACGCACGGTTTTCAGGTGCATGTCGGCTACAACCTGTCGAAGTCACGCGGCAACGTCACGCTGCGTTCCTCCGATCCGATGGCGGACCCGGTCATCCGCTTCAACTATATGAGCCACCCGGAAGACTGGGAGAAGTTCCGCCACTGCGTGCGCCTCACCCGCGAGATTTTTGGCCAGAAGGCCTTCGACCACTACCGTGGTCCGGAGATCCAGCCGGGCGAGAACGTCCAGTCGGACGAACAGATTGACGCGTTCCTGCGCGAGCATCTGGAAAGCGCCTACCACCCCTGCGGCACCTGCCGGATGGGCGCCAAGGACGATCCGATGGCGGTCGTCGATCCCGAGACCCGCGTCATCGGCGTCGATGGCTTGCGTGTTGCCGACAGCTCGATCTTCCCGCACGTGACCTACGGCAACTTGAACAGCCCCTCGATCATGACCGGGGAGAAGGCGGCCGACCATATTCTTGGCAAGCAGCCGCTCGCCCGCTCCAACCAGGAGCCCTGGATCAACCCGCGCTGGCAGGTCAGCGACCGGTAAACGGCTATCCGATGAAGCCGATCCAGCGGCCGGCGAGCACTGCGGCGAGCCACAGGGCCAGCGAAACGAGCGCCTGCAGCCGCAGACGGGGGGCTATCATGCCGCCCGCCAAGGCGGTCCGCCAGGCCGTACCCAGGCGCAGCGACAGCGCATTGAGGACGCCAAGCGCCAGCAATGCGAGCTTCGCCAGAAATGCCGGATTGGCGAGATAGGCCGCGGGCCTGACGCTGAAGAGGCAGACCCCCGTGGCGATAGCCAGCAGGAGGCCGATGGCGGCGGCCCGCGTAAGGAACGGGCCGAGCACGTCGACCGGCGCATGTCCGACGAGCCCGAGCAGCCGCAGGTCGAGCGGCACGATCGCGCCGATCAAGAGCCCGATCGCCAGGATGTGGGCCGCGTTGACCACGAGATAGAGCAGCGCCGAGCGCCTGAGTGCTGCCCCAACCGGCCAGCCGGAGACCCATTCGGCAAGCTCGGCCGGACTCATCCCCCAGCCCGGATGCGTTCCGGATAGATGTCATAGGTCTTGCCCGCGACCGTGATCCGTACGGCCTTCATGCGCTTTTCGTTCGGGTCGAGCGAGCGATTGCCGAGAACAACGACCTCGTCGCCAGTTTTGGCCGACCCCTCGATAAAGCCCGAACGTTCCGTCTGGCGGGGATTGCCGAGTTCGACGTGCCACGTCCCGTCCGTGGTCGATTCGACCTGAAGCGTCGGATGCGGCGGCGCCATGGAGATTTCGCGGATCGTGCCCTTGAGCTCGATCTGGTCGGCCTCGGCCCAGGACCAGCCGTGATGGGCATAAGCGCCGGTGGCCAGCACGGCGGCGATCACAACGCCAGCTAAACCTCTGCGTGAAATGGCATCCAGCATCGACCTGCTCCTTCGTTTGTCTCGGGAGCCCCAAGCTTGGACCTGAATAGCCGTTGACGGAAGCGCTGAGCGTTCAACACTTCTTGAAGAGAAGGGCGCCGACCTTGTCTGGCGCGGCGACAAACGCCGTGACCGAAAGTTGCATGTCGAACTCATGAACAGCTTAAAATTTAGCCATTCTTAATCTCCGGTTGTTATGTCTATATGAGACGGAGTGAACGCTGGGCGAACGTGCCATGACGGCAGTTTCGCCGCGCAATATCGCGTGCTCCATCCCATCATCGACATCACTCCCCTGCCAAGGCGAGCTCGCTTACCGATGCCTTTGCGGCCATCCCCGCGGCATCGGCCGAGGATGATTTGCCTTGCGGGCAACCGCGGAGCGTTATTCATGACAATCAAAGCACGCCTGCTCGTGTGTCTGTCCCTGCTCGCCGTCGCCATGCTGGTCATGATCGTCACGGCCTTCAGTGCGATGACTTCCATCTCCAAACGCACCGAGTCGATTGTCGCCGACCGGTTGCTGCCGGTCGATCATCTGAAAACGGTGTCCGACATGTATGCGGTCGAAATCGTCGACACCACCCACAAGGTTCGCAGCGGCGCCCTGGACTGGGCGGCCGGAGCAAAGGCGATCGACCTGGCGCTCTTAACCATCGACACGCGCTGGCGCACCTATGAGGCCACGCGGCTGACGCCCGAGGAGAAGAAGCTGACCGAGATTTTCGACAAGGCGCGCATCGCAAGCGATGCGTCGATCCGCGATCTTGTTCAGATCATGCAGCGTCAGGACAAGGCCGAACTCGAACGCTTCGTCGATACCAAACTCTACTCCTCCGTCGATCCCCTCGCTGCGCCGATCAGCGACCTGATCAAGCTGCAGCTTTCGGAGGCCAACGCCGAGCTCGAAGCGGCGAAGGCCGAGAAGAACAACCTCACACTCTGGCAAGGCGTGATTGCCGGTTTCGCCCTGCTCATGCTCGGCGCGACCGTCTGGTTCGTCATTGCCGGCCTTCTACGCCCACTGACCAAGCTGCGCGAAGCCATGCGCCAGCTGGCCGCCGGCAATCTCAAGACGCTGATCTTCGGCGAAGGGCGCCGCGACGAGATCGGCCAGATGGCCGGCGCGGTCGCCGTCTTCCGCGACAATGCGTTGGAACGCCAGCGGCTGGAGCAGGAGGCGGAGGCCGGCCGTTCGCTGTCGGAACGCGAGCGCGAACAGCGCGAAGCGCAGAAGGCGAAAGAGGCCGCGGAGGTTCAGACGGCGGTCAGTGCGCTTGGCTTTGGCCTCGATCGCCTTGCCGAAGGTGACCTCACCTTCCGGATCGAAACGCCGCTTGCCGAACGGCTCGACGCGCTGCGCACCAATTTCAACAGTTCCGTGACCAACCTTGAGGACGCTCTGCGCTCGGTCGGCGAGAACGCCCGCAGCATCAATGCCGGCGCCAGCGAAATCCGTTCGGCGGCGGGCGACCTCTCCAAGCGCACGGAACAGCAGGCTGCCTCGGTCGAGGAAACCGCAGCCGCTCTCGACCAGATCGCCACCACCGTCGCCGATGCCAGCCGGCGCGCAGAAGAGGCGGGCACGCTGGTGACCCGCACCCGCGGTGCTGCGGAGAAATCGGGCGAAATCGTCGGCAATGCCGTCACGGCCATGAGCGGCATCGAGGCCTCGTCGCGGGAAATATCCAGCATCATCGGCGTCATCGACGATATCGCCTTCCAGACAAACCTGCTCGCGCTCAATGCCGGCGTTGAGGCGGCCCGCGCCGGTGAGGCCGGCAAGGGCTTTGCCGTCGTCGCCCAGGAGGTGCGTGAACTCGCTCAGCGCTCGGCCCAGGCCGCCAAGGAGATCAAGGTGCTGATCGCCACATCCGGCCAGCAGGTCAAATCCGGCGTCACCCTGGTGCGCGAGACCGGTGCGGCGCTCGAAAGCATCATCGTCGAGGTCAAGGAGATCAGCAGCCACGTGACGGCGATCGTCGAAAGCGCTCGCGAACAGGCAGCCGGCATCCAGCAGATCAACACGGCGGTGAACGCCATCGACCAGGGAACGCAGCAGAACGCGGCCATGGTGGAGCAATCGACCGCCGCCAGCCACAGTCTTGCCCGCGAGGCCGGCGCGCTCAACGACCTCCTGATGCGCTTCAGGACCGGCAACGGCGCTTCGGCCGCGCCGCGCCGCGTGGCAAGTGCCGTCACGGAAAGTGTAGCCCCTTCGCCCGCACGGGCCCTGACCCGCAAGCTCGCAAGCGCCTATCGCGGCAGCGCGCGGCCACAGGAGGACGGCTGGGCAGAGTTCTGACGATCCGGTCGATTGCCAACCAGGGAGGCGCGGACAGCAGGGTTCGCGCCTTTTGCTTTTTTTACGACCCACCAGCCGCAAGCGGTACAGTATTAAATCTAGTAAATTACTAGTCTATATTCGGTTTTTCGCTGCTTTTCGATCTGAGAGGCAGATTTGCTCCAAACAAACAGCATTAGAAACCGCTATTTCTGTCCATTGACCTGTTCGGCTGCGATATTCCGCCCAAGTTGGAACAGGACGCAGCCATGACCACGTCATCCCTCGAAACCACCGCCAAGGCACTGAACGAAAGGCTCGAAGGCCTTGATCTCGCCGGGCGGCTGGCGCTCGTCGCAAGCCTTGAAGGGCGGGCGGTCTTTACGACCTCGCTCGGCATCGAGGACCAGGTGATTACCGCCGCGATCGGCAAGAACAAGCTCGCCGTCGATGTCGTTACGCTTCAGACCGGCCGCCTCTTCAATGAGACCGCAGCGCTGATCGACAAGACGGAAGAAGCCTTCGACATCCTGATCAAGCGCTACCATCCGGAAAAGGCCGACATCGACGCTTACGCAGCGCGTTACGGCCTCAACGGCTTCTACGAAAGCGTCGAAGCACGACATGCCTGTTGCGACGTGCGCAAGCTGAAGCCGCTTGCGCGCGCACTCGAAGGGGCAAGCTTCTGGATCACCGGCCTGCGTCGCGGCCAGTCGGGCAACCGCGCCTCCACGCCCTTTGCCGAGGCAGATGCCGAACGCGGCCTGATCAAGATCAATCCGCTGGCCGACTGGGACATCGAGACCATCAATAGCTACGTCGCCACCCATGCTGTTCCGGTCAACCCGCTGCACGCCCGCGGCTATCCGTCGATCGGCTGTGAGCCCTGCACCCGCGCCATCAAGCCCGGCGAGCCCGAGCGCGCCGGCCGTTGGTGGTGGGAGAACGACGAGAAGCGCGAATGTGGTCTGCACGTTCCGGAAGCCGCCGCAAGCTCCATCATCCCCAATTCGAGCAGCGCCGCCTGAAGCTGGCGCGCTCATCCCAAGACAAATCCTCCCGGAGACTGAAATGCCCCATATCCATCCGGAAACGGAACTGCATAACCCGCAGAGCGCCAAGCCGCCGCTCGATCCGCATCTGAAGGCACTGGAAAACGAAGCGATCCACATCTTCCGCGAAGTGGCCGCCGAGTTCGAACGCCCGGTCATGCTCTATTCGATCGGCAAGGATTCTTCCGTGCTGCTGCATCTCGCACGCAAGGCCTTTTATCCCGGCCGCGTGCCCTTCCCGCTGCTGCACGTCAACACCGGCTGGAAGTTCGCCGAGATGATCGCGTTCCGCAACGAGATCGTCGAGCGCTACGACCTCGACCTGATCGAGCACGTCAATCCGCGCGGTGCCGCCGAGAACGTCACGCCCTTCACCCACGGCTCGGCGCTCTATACCGACATCATGAAGACCGAGGCGCTGCGCCAGGCGCTCGACGCCGGCCAGTTCGACGCAGCCTTCGGCGGCGCGCGTCGCGACGAAGAGGCAAGCCGCGCCAAGGAGCGCATCTACTCCTTCCGCACGCCGGACCATCGCTGGGATCCGCGCAACCAGCGCCCGGAACTGTGGAACGTCTACAACGGCATGATCCGCAAGGGTGAGAGCGTGCGCGCCTTCCCGCTGTCCAACTGGACCGAAGTCGATATCTGGCGCTACATCCAGGCCGAGGACATTCCGATCGTTCCGCTTTACTTTGCTGAAAAGCGCCCGGTCGTCGAACGCGACGGCATGATGATCCTCGCCGAAGATCCGCGCCTCGAACTTCTGCCGGGCGAGACCAAGCGCGAGGAAGTGATCCGCTTCCGCACGCTCGGCTGCTTCCCGCTGACCGGCGCCATCCGCTCGAACGCGACGACGCTCGACGACATCATCTCCGAACTCGAAACCGCGACCGTTTCCGAACGCCAGGGCCGCGCCATCGACCGTGACCAGTCCGGCTCGATGGAAAAGAAGAAGCGCGAAGGATATTTCTGATGACCGCAACCGCAACCGCGAATGCCGTTGAGCACGCTCAAGCCGGCGAGGTTCTGGCCTTTCCGGCGCAGGAGCCGGCGCGCGCCACCCGTGACAGCCGTCCGCTTCGGCTCATCACCTGCGGCTCGGTCGACGACGGCAAGTCGACGCTGATCGGCCGCCTGCTCTGGGACACCAAGGCGGTCAAGGAAGACCAGGCGGCGACGCTGCAGCGCGATTCCAAAGGCAAGCAGAACGATCTCGGCCTGCCCGACTTCGCGCTGCTTCTCGACGGGCTCCAGGCCGAGCGCGAACAGGGCATCACGATTGATGTCGCCTATCGCTATTTCTCGACCGATAAGCGCTCCTTCATCGTCGCCGACACGCCCGGCCACGAGCAATACACCCGCAACATGGCAACCGGCGCCTCGACCGCCGATCTCGCCGTGCTGCTCGTCGATGCTCGCGTCGGCCTGCTTGAACAGACCCGCCGGCATGCGACGATCGCGACGCTGATGGGCATCAAGCAGTTCGTGCTGGCGGTCAACAAGATCGACCTGACCGACTACGACCGCGCCCGTTTCGAAGAGATCAGCAACGAGTTCCGCGAGTTGGCGCTGTCGCTCGGCGTACGCCAGGTCACCGCCATTCCGGTCTCGGCCCTGAAGGGCGAGAACGTTGTCTATGACGGCCGCGCCTCCATGCCCTGGTATGACGGCCCGACGCTGATCGAAGTGCTGGAACTGGCAACGACCCGTTCGGCCCAGACGGTCGGTTTCCGCCTGCCGGTGCAGCGCGTCTCGCGTCCGGGCGAAAGCTTCCGCGGCTATCAGGGCACGGTTGCCGGCGGCTCGGTCAAGCCCGGCGACAGCGTCGTGATCCTGCCCTCCGGCATGGTCGCGAATGTCACCAAGATCGTCACCTTCGATCTCGTGCGCAACGCGGCGGTCGCCGGCGACGCGATCACGCTCGTGCTCGACCGCCAGGTGGACGTCTCGCGCGGCGACATGATCGTGGCGATCGACAGCCAGCCGCTGACGGGCCTTTCCTTCGACGCCCAGCTGGTCGCGCTGCAGGCCGAGGGCATCCAGCCCGGCAAGCGCTACTGGTTGAAGAGCGGCAGCCGCCGCCAGCGCGTCCAGGTGCAGCCAGCAAGCCAGCTCGATCTGCAGACCGGCAAGTGGAACCAGGCCGACCAGCTGCCGATGAACGCCATCGGCAAGGTGCACCTCGCCTTCGACGAGCAGGCGATCTTCGACAGCTATGAGCAGAACCGAACCACCGGCGCCTTCATCCTGATCGATCCGGACACCAACAACACGTTGGCCGGCGGCATGATCACCGCCAAGCGCTCGGCGCTCGGCGGCATCCACACGGAAGATGCCCGCGTCATCCTCTCGCTGCCGGCCGACCTCGCCGACCAGCTGATGGCGACCGAACTCTTCGCCGGCCGCCGCGAGGAAGCCGAAGTCCGACGCGTGAGCGCCGGCCGCGCCGTCGAGATCATCGACGACATCGACGGTTGAGCGACATCACACACAGCAAAAAGGGGGCCAGAACGACCCCCTTTTTTGTTTACTTGGGCGCTTGAGATCCGTCGGCGATCACTACCGGCGCGTCTTTCTATGAAGTGGCGGCGGCGTAGCACCTACCGGCGCCATCGTCTCAAAGCTGCTGCTCGATCGCGGGCAGAGTGATCGTCAGCGGCGCAGGATCGGCATGCTGCCAGAGCTGGTAGCCGACGACGCTGCCAAGAATGGCGGACCAGATGGCGATCTCGCGAAAGGTGAAAATCGGTTCCTTCAACATCCGGGCCTCTCGGGCAAAAACAAGTGTTGATGGAAATATCGCCCTGATTGTTCACACTGATAAGACGCCGTTTGATGAACGCCGTGTTTCCATGTGAACGATAACGCTGTCACCGATGACGTTACACTGTCGGGCCCAAGCACTCGGCCGCCATCTTCGAGCCTTGTCCGCAGGCACGAGACTGCCCCATTCCGGGACAGGACTGACGAATGCTTCACCTTGGCACGAGGTCGCCACAACCGAGCCTTCCAATCCGGTTTCGCATTCGTAATTTGGCGCATCGATCATGAGGATCGACAGGGCTGTTTCACGGTTTTCGAACGTCGTGGGACAGTCCGCCTGACCGTCAGGTGCGGTAGGCCAAACAAAAAAGGGCCGCTGCGGGCCCTCTCCTGCTTCACGTCTCCAACGCCCGGTCAGCGAGTGCTGACCACCGGCTCGGTCGTTTCGTCTTCCGTGCGGCTTGCGAAATAATTGGCAAGGAGCGCACCGGAAATGTTGTGCCATACGCTGAAGATCGCGCTCGGTACCGCTGCCACCGGCGAAAAATAGGTATTGGCGAGGGCCGCGCCGAGGCCACTGTTCTGCATGCCAACCTCAATGGCGATCGCCTTGCGTTTTGCAAGTGACAGCCCGGCCGCCTTGGCGGCGAAGAAGCCCAGGAGATAGCCGAGGCCATTGTGCAGGACGACAACGGCGAAGATCAGCAGCCCGGAGCTGGCGATCGCGCCCTTGCTGGCGCCGACGACGGCCGCAACGATCAAGACGATGCCGGCGACGCTGACGAGCGGCAGCGCAGGCACCGCCGCCTTGACCAGACCCGGCAACAGCTTCTGCAGGAAGAAGCCCAGCGCCAGCGGCAGCAGCACCACCTTGACGATGCTCATGAACATCGCAGTCGCATCGACAGGCAGATACTGGCTCGCAAATGTCCAGACGAGGAACGGCGTGACGATCGGCGCAAGCAGGGTGGTGACGCTGGTGCAGGCGACCGACAGTGCGACATCGCCCTTGGAGAGATAGGTCATGACATTGCTCGAGGTGCCGCCCGGGCAGCAACCGACGAGGATCACGCCGGCAGCCACCTCCGGCGACATCGGGATGACGGCCGTCAGCAGAACCGCGAGCAACGGCATGATGAGGAACTGGGAGACCACGCCGATACCGACCTCAAACGGACGCTTGGCGACTTCCTTGAAGTCGTCGAGCGAAATGGTCAGGCCCATGCCGAACATGATGATGCCGAGCAGGGTGACGATATAGGGCGTGATCTGCTTGAAAATATCCGGGAAGACGAACCCGAGAATGGCGAAAACAATGACCCAGAGCGCGAATGTGCGTCCGACAAACTGGGAAAACGATGCAACGGCCTTCAAAATCTTACTCCTTACGTGATGGCCGCTGTCTAGGTCCGCCCGCGGGCGGCTTCAACACGCTTCGAACAAAAAACGCCACCTGCCGCAACTTTGTGTCAATGAAACCGCAGAACCCGACATAAACGCGACGCATATGGACAGCGACCACGTCCCGGGGATATCAGGCAGATCAAGACAGCGAAAGCACGGGATCTTGAGGGAGACGACGATGACGAACCAGCCGGAAACGAGCGTGACGGTGGAAAAGCGCCAGAACGGCAAATGGTGCTTCGTCATCAAGCATCGCGGCGTCACCTACCCCGCACAGGGCAATTTCACCTCGATGCTGCAGGCGCAGGCCGTTGCCCAAACTGCGCTGAAGGCGCTCGAAAAGCAGGGCTGACCAGCCTACCGAGCGCTCCAGGGCCGATTGACGGCACTCAAACTCATTTATCTGCGCACGCCAAGAGGCGTGCGCAGGGTGTCCCTATTCGGTTGCGGACCGAATGATGTTGCAGAGCCCTTCCTGCACCACCTGCTTGGTGGCCACCTGTCCCACCTGAATATCAAACATCGCATCAACCCGCGTGCCTGAACCGCGTTTGCGGGCGACGACCCGCAATGTCTGCAGGCGTCCGGAACCGGCGGTATCCTGATAGGCCTCGATGGTTCCGAGTGCCTTGTTGATCTCGATCCCGGAAAAGCCTTCCGCCGCGACGCCACGCGCCATGCGCTGAAGGGCGGTCTCGGGCTTCAGCTTCGGGAACTCCTGCCAGGTCTTGTAGAAGACCGGCGTCACCAGCGGCACGCCGTTTGCCTTGAAATTCTTTTCGCAGCTCTGCGCCGCCGCCACCGAATGGCCGGCCACCAGCAGAACCGCCGCAATGGATAGGTGTTTGATCGACATGTCCGTTCCTCGTCGTCAGCATCTAATGGCGGAACGCTAGAGACTTCGCCGCTGGACCAACAGAGCGACCCGCCTGCAAATACACCTCTATTCGACCAACGGCTTGGAAGGGGCGACGAACGGCACCGGACTGCAGCAACGGGAATAGCCATTACCGTCAACCCAAACCGGGTGCGTCACAAAAATGTGCCGCGCTGGTTGTGAATCCGTCAGTGAGGCACTAAAGCTGCCTCGAAGGCTCCCTGAAACAGGATTGCGCTCATGAAGCTGGTGACCGGTAACTCCAACCGCGCCCTTGCCGAAGCCATCACCAGATACCTCAATCTTCTCCTCACGGACTGTACGGTCGAGCGCTTCGCCGACCAGGAAGTCAACGTTCAGCTCCACGAGAACGTGCGCGGCGAGGACGTCTATATCCTCCAGTCGACGAGCACGCCCGCCGACGCCAACCTCATGGAGCTCCTGATCCTGACGGATACGCTGCGCCGTTCGTCTGCGCGCCGGATCACCGCCGTCATCCCCTATTTCGGCTATGCCCGCCAGGACCGCCGGGCCACTGGCCGCACGCCGATTTCAGCCAAGCTGGTCGCCAACATGATCGCCGGTGCGGGTGTCAACCGGGTTATGACGCTGGATCTGCACACGGATCAGATTCAGGGCTTTTTCGATATACCGACCGACAACCTTTATTCGGCGCCGGTGATGACGCGCGATATCAAGGAGCGCTACGACGTCGGAAATCTCATGGTCGTTTCGCCAGATGTGGGCGGCGTGGCACGGGCGCGCGGCATCGCCAAGCGCATTGGCACCGATCTTGCGATCGTCGACAAGAGGCGCCCCCGCGCCGGCGTTTCGGAGGTCATGAACATCATTGGTGACGTCTCCGGGAAGACCTGCCTTTTGATCGACGACATCATCGATAGCGGCGGGACCTTGATCAATGCGGCTGACGCATTGCTGGAGGCGGGTGCACGAGCGGTCTCGGCATATATCACCCATGGCGTACTCTCCACGGGCGCCTGCGAGCGCATTGGTGCCAGCAACCTCAAGGAACTGGTGCTGACTGATTCCATTCAGGACACCGATGCGCAGCGCCAGACCGCCAATATCCGCCGGATCACCGTTGCGCCGCTGCTGGGCGAGGCCCTCGCCCGCACCGCCCGCGAGCAAAGCGTTTCAAGCCTTTTCAACTGACTGACGCAAACTGTGCAAGGCCGTTTTGGTTGGCCAGCCGGCGCTTGCCGATCAAAAAAAGACGCAATCTGCCCTTGCGTCCGAAACCACAGAAACACGCGGCACAAGCGGCGAATACGTTCCAACGGTGATGATTGAAGCGGCCTGCAGTCGATCCGCGCACTGGCGCATATTTCGGGAAAGATCGACTAAGCAATTGATTTGGCTGGTCGGAGTGGCAAGATTCGAACTTGCGACCCCCACGTCCCGAACGTGGTGCGCTACCAGACTGCGCTACACTCCGTGACCAGCGGCGCCTCTATAGAACAGGCATTTTGATTTCACAAGCGCCTATCTCGAAAAACATTGCGCCTTTCTCAAAAAATTTGTGACGGTGGAAAACGGAGGCGGAGAATGGCCCTTGTCTGCGCCGACAGCGCCCGACAGACCGCGCGATAGGGACTTTCTGCAACGCTTCATAATTTCCTGGAACAGGAGCCGTTGCGCGCATTTCCTTTCGTCTCTTTTGGCGCTAGAGGCTCAACGGAAAGCGCGGAAAACCAGGGGACACGGGTTTGCGCGCCATGCCTATTTCAGAACGAGAGCCAAAGGGGCAGAAACATGAACTTCCGCATGATGACGGTGGCGGGCCTCGCGCTCGTGCTCGCCGGCTGCACGACGACCGGAACGGGGATTTCCAGGAACGCGGTCGAAGCCCGTTGGCTCGGCCAGCCGGCCGGCGGCTTCTTCGCGCAATACGGTCCGCCGATCTCCGACGTCGAAAGCGGCAGCTCCACGGTCTATAGCTGGAAGGGCGGCTACAAGACCCGCAAGATCCCGGCGCAGTACGAAACCACCAAGGACGGCAAGCGCGGCAAGCGCATTTCCTCGGCGCGCACCGAATATCTCAGCTGCGCCGTGCAGCTGACCGTCTCGTCCGACTACGTCATCCGCTCGATCCATATTGCCGGCGACCGCAAGCGCGCGGAGGGCCCGAGCTGGTGCGAAGAGTTCCTCGGCGCACCGGCCCAGACCAAGCCGGCGGCAACAGCAGGCTAAGGCAACAAACAAAAAACCCGCCGGTGAAAATCGGCGGGTTTTTTCTAGGGGATTGCGTCGAACTCAGCCGTTGCTGTTGTCCTCGACGGGTGCGTCGGGACCGTTCTTCTTGATCGAGTCGATGGCGTTCTGCGCGCTGGCCTTGGTCTTGTAGCCCTCGGTCGAGAACATGATTTCGCTGTTGTACTTGAAGCGAACGCGGAACTCGCCAGCCTTGTCTTTGTAGATTTCGAATTTGTGAGCCATCTTCTCCCTCACACATGTTGGAATCAACGAAACTAGCGTGTCAGTTGCAGGGTGACTTGACAAGAGTGCATGCATATCCGGCGCGCGCGCTCGCCCAATGGATCAGCTGCCTGGAGAAATGTGGCTGGGGCGCCAGGATTCGAACCTGGGAATGCCGGTACCAAAAACCGGTGCCTTACCGCTTGGCGACGCCCCAACGGATTGGCAGGACGATACGTCCGCCAAATCGAGCGCCTGATTATCAAAGCTCGCCGCCCGTCACAATCACTAAGTTGGCACTAAGTTGAATTTTCGGCGGATTTGTTGGCGACGACGCAGAATGGTACTCACGGCGGGTACCGGATGTACCCTTCCCTTCGCTGGCCGCACCTCCTATTGTCCCGGCAGATGGAGAGTTTCATGAGCCAGTTTCGCGCCCGCCCCCCTGCCGTTCCAACCGTTCTCGTCGACGACGCGGTCGTCAGGGTCACCCGTTGGGATTTCGAGCCTGGGGCCGACACCGGTCACCATGTGCATGGGCTCGGCTATGTGGTGGTGCCGATGACCGACTGCCAGTTCCTGCTCGAGGAAGAGGCCGGCAGCCGCCGGGTCGACATCGCCAAAGGGGCCGCCTACCGCCGTGAGGCGGGCGTGGCGCACAATGTCGTCAATGCCGGAGCCGAGCCGATGTCGTTCATCGAGATCGAATACAAGTGAAATCCAGGAAGAGACGCATGCAGGGCCCGGATTTCGATCTCGATTTCAAGCCGGCCCATGGCGAGGCCGTGACGGTCGCCGACGACGTGCAGCGCATCACCGTCAACAATCCCGGCCCTTTCACTTTTCACGGAACCAACAGCTACATCGTCGGCAAGCGCTCCGTTGCCGTCATCGATCCCGGTCCCGATGACGAGGCACATTTCCAGGCGCTGATGACGGCGCTCGCCGGCCGCGAGGTCACCCATATCGCCGTCAGCCACACGCATCGCGACCACTCGCCGCTGGCGCGTCGGCTGAAGGCTGCCACAGGTGCGGTGATCGTCGGCGAAGGCCCACACCGCTCCGCCCGTCCCTTGCATGCGGGCGAGAGCAATCCCTTCGCCGAGAGTTCGGACATGGAATTCGTCCCCGATCTCGTGCTTGCCGACGGCGGGCGTATCGAGGGTGACGGCTGGAGCCTGACAGGGCTTGCCACGCCCGGCCATACGGCTAACCACATGGCCTTCGCGCTCGATGGCACCGGTATTCTCTTTTCCGCCGACCATGTCATGGCCTGGGCGACGACGATCGTCGCGCCGCCGGATGGGGCCATGGCGGATTACATGGCCTCGCTCGAAAAGCTGCTTTCCCGCGACGAACGTCTCTACCTGCCCGGCCACGGCGGGCCGGTAAGCGAGCCTGCCTCTTTCCTGCGAGGCCTGCGCGCCCATCGCAAGATGCGCGAGCGCGCCGTGCTCGAACGCATCCGCGCCGGTGACAGCCATATCCCCGACATGGTCAAGGTCATCTATGCCTCCACCGACGTGCGGCTGCATGGGGCGGCTGCACTGTCGGTGCTCGCCCATCTCGAAGACCTGATCGAGCAGGGACGGATCGAGACCGATGGCCCGCCCTCGCTTCTCGGCGCCTATCGGCTGGCGCCCGGCGGAGCCGGCTGATCATGCGGCGCGAGGCCTACAGCTATCGCAACGATGCTTCCGTGCCCGCCTTTGCCGACGACAAGCCGGTAATCGTCTTCGACGGCGAATGCATCTTCTGTTCCGGCTGGGTGCGCTTCCTGCTTCGCCATGACCGGCAGGCACAATATCGCTACCTCACCGCCCAGTCGCCACTTGGCCAGGCGCTCTACCGGCACTACGGGCTCGATACCGTCCGTTTCGAAAGCAACATGCTGATCGAGGACGGCGTCGCCCGTTTCAAGTCCGACGGGTCGATCCGCACGCTTGCGCGGCTGGGCCTGCCGTGGTCGCTCGCCAACATTTTCCGGATCCTGCCCGCTGCCCTTCGCGATCCGCTCTATGATTTCGTGGCGAGAAACCGCTACCGCATCGCCGGCCGCCGCCAGACCTGCATGGTGCCGACGCCCGAGGAGCGCGGACGCTTCATCGCATGACGACGGAGGACATGACCCAGGAGCAAAGCCTCTATCGCCAGATCCTCGGCCGGCGGTGGGACGACGTGCCCGCATCGATCCGCGCCCTGCACGGCCGGCCAGAAGGGCATGCCACCTTTCGCGGGCGCGCGATCATCGATCGCGGCGCCTCGATAGGAGCGCGCCTTGTCGCCTCAATCCTCGGCTTTCCCCGCGCCGGCGCGGACGTTCCGGTCGAAATCCACTTCGCATGCGACAAGGGTCTGGAAGTCTGGACCCGACGTTTCGGCGGGAAAGTCCTGCGCAGTTCGCAACAAGGGGCCAAACGGCGGAACGAGGAACTGCTCGCGGAAGATTTCGGACCGTTCCGCGTCCTCTGCGCGCTGGAGCCCAGGGAAAACCGCCTGCACCTCTCGGTGCGCGCCTGGTCCTTCCTCGGCCTTCCGCTCCCTCTGCTGTTTGCGCCCGGTGGCCGGACTTTCGAGGAAGATCGCGACGGCCTGTTTCATTTCCACGTGGAGGTCGAAAGCCCGTTGACCGGCCTGATCGTGCGTTATCGCGGCTGGCTACGACCAGCGGGCGAGCCGACGGACGACCTGTAGGTCGCGAAGCGCCCGCAATCATGTTTTCTGGCGGGCTTTCGGCCGGTCAGTCGCCGGCAATGCCCAGCAGCTCGGCATCGAGCCCGCGCAGGAACTGGTCGGCGAAGGCGGCGCCCATGCCGAGATCATGAGGCCCGTAGCGCGAGGCGACCCGCAGGTCGACGAAGGTGGTCTCCGCCTCTTCGCGCAGCCGGATCAACACGTCGAAGCGGAAGCCTGCAATCAGCGTGCGCCATTCGCCCTGCAGCACGACATCGCTGGCGCGACGGCCGGCAATCGCGCCTTCGAGATCCATCTCCGGACGCGCCGCCGGAACAGGTACGTTTTCCGGCTCGGCGTTCGTGTCCGCGCCCGCATTCGGCCGCACTGCGAGATCCTCCAGATCGGCGCGGGCATTCTCGACCCCAAGCTCCTCGGTGATGCCGACGCGGTTCTGTTCGATGACGTTGCGCACCCCCTGATAGACGCGGTCGAGTGCGCCGTCATAGCGCCGGCCGGTCAGAGCCGGATAGGCGAGGATCTGCGCTTCGCGGTCCTGAGGCGTTACCGCCGCCTTGCGCTTCAGCCAGCTCTCCTCCGCCTGCGGCACCTTGAGCCACGGCGGCGGCGTCACGGTATCCGTGCTGACGTCGTAGATCTCCGGGCGGGTCAGATACTGGACGACGCCATAGCCGATGAAGCCGAGCGCCGGCGCGGCATAGACCAGGGCTGCAGCAGACGCCAGACCACCGATCGCAGCAACCTGCCACAGGCGCGCCAGCCCGACGACGGCGAACAGCACGCCCAAGAGGGCAAAGATGCCGGCCAGACCGATCAAGGCGAGGAAATGCGGCGTCGTCAGCGGTCCGAAGCGATGCGCCAGCAGCGAGAGCACAAAGAGCAGGAAGGAGACACGGGCGAAGCGGCGCGCCCAATGGGCGGCAAAGGAATAGGGGCGCTCATACCGGACCATCATGTAGTTGAATCAATTCCCTGCCGCGAAACAGACCGCATTCTTAGACCATGCCCCGTGCCGAGGAAACAGGCAATGCGGCAGTCCGACACCGCGCGCCGGGCCTCCCTTGTGCTTCGCCGCAAAATCGCCATTCTCGTTAACCACCTATCAACACATGGGAATGTGCCCGCGCGCCCGGGATTCGAAGGGCACGCGGCGTTTCAATCGGAGGCAACGGCCGGCGCGCGGCATCAAACGAGGGCGCTCGGCAATCGACGGAGAACCGACAATGGGCGCATCGCAAGCAGCCGTGGCCATCGCCACCCCCTCTGCCCTTCCGGCCGGAGACGGCGGCATCCCCATGGGGCTCCTTGAGCTCGAACTCTCCCTCGATGGTTTTTCCGGCAACAATGCCGATTTCACCAGCTTCGTCCGCACGGTCGCAGATAACGCCGGCGGCGAGTTTCTCTTTGCCTTGCCCGCCTGCGATCTGATCGAAGACTGCCGGAACATTGCCGTGCTCCGTATGGCTGATGTGGGAGGCGATGCTTCGATCCTGTTTGCCTGCCTCGACCAACAAGGCCGAGCCGTCCGCATCGAACATCCGAGCGACAGCACGCGCGACCTCGAGCGCTTTGCAGAGTCCTTTGTCGGCGTGCTCGAACGCATGTAACGCGGCTGCCCGCACAGGGGAAAATTGGATCGTCCGCCATGGGCCCGGCGCGCTCGCGAGCAGCCGGGAAGTCTTCTCGTCAGCGGCGCAAGCACGACCAGGTTGCCGCGCAGAGATCTTTTCCCACACTCTTTCGATGGGCCTCCGACACGACAACAACCGGTCGGTGACGCCGCTGCGCGTACAACCGCGAACTCGACACAGAATCGCCGCCACTCGTTTCGATTCTCGATACAAGTCCCTATATTGATTGTGATTCGAGGCTTTGGCGCCGTGCCGCTCGATCGCTCACAGCGAGACGCAGACCGCTACGGCTTCACACGACCCGGTTGTGCCCAGGAGGCGCGAGAACCATGATGACCCGATTGTCCATCCTTATCGCAGCTGCGCTTCTCTTAACGGCGTGCCAGACGATGACGCCGGAGGAAAGGCGCATCGCAGACGGCAACACCTGCGCATCCTACGGCTTCCGCCGCGGCACCGATGCGTTCGCTACCTGCCTGCAGCGGATCGAACTCGACCGCCGCGCCGAATCGCGCGCCTTCCGTTATCAGAACGACATGATGATGTGGGGCTGGGACCGCCCCGTCATCGTCACGCGACCGGTGATCGTCCAGGCCAAATGACGCGATCACGGCCGAGCCAACGCCGCCTGGGCGGCGCTGGCTCTTGGCTTGTTACCCCTTGCCGTTGATCGCAGCCTGGGCTGCCGCGAGCCGGGCGATCGGCACGCGGAAGGGTGAACAGGAGACGTAGTCGAGGCCTGCGTCCTCGCAGAAGCGGATCGAGGCCGGGTCGCCGCCGTGTTCGCCGCAGATGCCGAGCTTCAGGCCGTTCTTGGTGCGACGACCACGCTCCGCTGCGATCTGGATCAGTTCGCCGACGCCATCGAAATCGAGCGAGACGAAGGGGTCCTGCTCGATGATGCCCTTCTGTTGGTAGGTCGCCAGGAACTGCGAGGCGTCGTCGCGCGAGATGCCGAAAGTCGTCTGCGTCAGGTCGTTGGTGCCGAAGGAGAAGAAGTCGGCCGCTTCGGCAATCACACCGGCGCGCAGGGCTGCGCGCGGCAATTCGATCATCGTTCCGACCAGATAGTCGATGCCGATGCCGGCTTCGCCGATCACCTCCTTGGCGACCGCATCGATGCGCGCCTTGACGTAATCGAGCTCGGCCTTGAGGCCGACGAGCGGCACCATGATTTCGGGAACGACGGCCGCTCCGGTCTCGTGCGCCGCTTCGACGGCCGCTTCGAAGATGGCGCGCGCCTGCATCTCGGCGATCTCCGGATAGGAAATCGCCAGTCGGCAGCCGCGATGGCCGAGCATCGGGTTGAATTCGTGCAGTTCGTCGACACGCTGGCGCAGTTCCGACGCATCGAGCGAGAGCGCACCGGCAACGTCGGCGATCTCCTCGTCCGTCTTCGGCAGGAACTCGTGCAGCGGCGGGTCGAGCAGGCGGATCGTCACCGGCAGGCCGTGCATGATCGAGAACAGTTCGGCGAAATCCGAGCGCTGCATCGGCAGGAGCTTGGCGAGCGCCGAACGGCGACCGTCTTCGTCGTCGGCGAGGATCATCTCGCGCATGACGTTGATACGGTCGTCCTCGAAGAACATATGCTCCGTGCGGCAGAGGCCGATGCCTTCGGCACCGAAGGAGCGTGCGGCGCGCGCATCCGCCGGCGTTTCGGCATTGGTTCTGACCGTCATGCGACGCGTCGCGTCCGCCCAGGCCATGATCTTGCCGAAGTCACCGGAAAGTTCCGGCTGCAACATGGCGATCGCGCCCTTCAACACCTGACCGGACGAGCCGTCGATGGTGATGATGTCGCCCTTCCTGAGTGTCACGCCGCCGGCGGTCAGCGTTTCGTTGCGAAGGTCGACACGAATGCTGCCGGCGCCCGAAACGCAAGGGGTGCCCATACCGCGGGCAACGACGGCGGCGTGGCTGGTCATGCCGCCGCGGGTCGTCAGAATTCCTTCGGCGGCATGCATGCCGTGGATGTCTTCGGGGCTGGTCTCGACACGAACGAGGATGACCTTGCGGCCTTCCTTGTCGGCCTGCACCGCTTCCTCCGAGGTAAAGACGATCTCACCCGTCGCAGCCCCCGGCGAGGCCGGCAGGCCCGAGCCGATGATGTCGCGGCGTGCGTGCGGATCGATGGTCGGGTGCAGCAGCTGGTCGAGCGAGGCGGGATCGATGCGGGCGACGGCCTCCTGTTCGGAGATCAGCCCCTCCTCCGCCATGTCGACCGCAACCTTCAGCGCCGCCTTGGCGGTGCGCTTGCCGGAGCGCGTCTGCAGCATCCAGAGCGTGCCACGCTCGATCGTGAATTCGAGATCCTGCATGTCGCGATAGTGGCGCTCCAGCGTATCGCAGATCGAGCGAAACTCGGCGAAGGCCTCCGGCATCAGCTTTTCCAGCGACGGCTTGTCGGAACCGGAACCGATGCGCGCGGCTTCAGTGATATTCTGCGGCGTGCGAATGCCGGCAACGACGTCCTCGCCCTGCGCGTTGACCAGAAACTCACCGTAAAGCTCGTTCTCGCCGGTCGACGGGTTGCGGGTGAAGGCAACGCCGGTCGCCGAGGAATTTCCGAGATTGCCGAAGACCATCGCCTGGACGTTGACGGCGGTGCCCCAGGCGGCGGGAATGGCGTGCAGGTGGCGATAGGTGATCGCCCGCGGGTTCATCCAGCTCGAAAACACGGCGCCGATCGCGCCCCAGAGCTGCACCTCCGGGTCCTGCGGAAAGGGTTCGCCGAGCGCTTCCTCGATCGCTTCCTTGTAGCGGGTGATGACGCTCTGCCACTCGACAGCCGAAAGCTCGGTATCCTGCTCATGCCCGAGGCGCGCCTTCTCATCCTCGAGGATTTCCTCGAAAACGTCGTGGTCGACGCCCATGACGACATCGCCATACATCTGAATGAAGCGGCGATAGCTGTCCCAGGCAAAGCGCGCATCGCCGGCATCGTGCCCGAGCGCATGCACGGACTGATCGTTGAGACCGAGGTTTAGAACCGTGTCCATCATGCCGGGCATGGACGCGCGCGCGCCCGAGCGAACCGAAAGCAGAAGAGGACGGTTGGTGTCGCCGAAGACGCGGCCGGTCACCTCTTCCATCCGGCTGATGCCTTCGCGCACCTGCTCGCGCAGACCATCCGGCATTTGCCTCTCGTTGTCGAAGAAGCTGTTGCAGGCATCGGTAATGATCGTCAGACCCGGCGGCACCGGCAAGCCGAGATTGCACATTTCGGCAAGGTTTGCGCCCTTGCCGCCCAAACGCTCGCGATCACCCGCACGTCCCTCGGCCTTGCCCCCACCGAAGGTGTAAACCCATTTCGTCATGCCTGCTCTCCACCCAGAAACAGTCTTTGATGACGATTTACAGTATATGCTTCAGGCTGAAAATGCATCCGGCGAAGATTTATGCTGCAGCGCATCATTTTCTGTAACATTGCTACACATCGCGCTTCACTTCTCACAAAACGTGTCGGTGGCTTTAAATTGCAGCCGAAATTCCTGAAAAGGCTGCGCCACGCCAGCCGATCCGACATTGCCCGAAACATAACAATTATCTAATATACAGATGCGCGATGGGGGTGCATCCAGGAATATCCCGTCATGGCAATCCGTTTCCGTCTCGATGGCTCGGAGGGTCGGTCATGAGGTGGCATGCAAATCTGACAACCTGGCTGCTTTTTGCGCTCATGGTCCTTTTCACCATGGGAAGCGCCTTTGCCGAGGAAAACGGCAAGCGGCTGGCGCTCGTCATCGGGATGAGCAACTACGTGCTGGCTGGAACCTTGCCCAATGCCGTCCGCGATGCGGAAGCATTCAACACCTTCCTCAAGGGCCAGGGGTTCGAAACGAACCTGGTGCTCAACGCCGATCGCCGCGACCTTGCCGGTGCGCTCTCAGAGTTTTCGCGCAAGATCGGGCCAGACGATACCGCCCTGTTTTACTACGCCGGCCACGGCATGCAGCTCCACGGCGAAAATTTCCTCGTTGGCACCGATGCTAAGCTCGAAAGCGAATTCGACGTGCCGGCCGAGACCGTGGCGCTGTCCGAGATCATCGGCGCGATGGAAAAGCGCGCGCGCATCTCGATGGTCTTCCTCGACGCCTGCCGCAACAATCCGCTCGCCGAGCGGCTGACGCGCGAAGTCGAGGGCGCGACCCGCGGTGCGGCGACGAGAGGCCTGGCGCCGATCGAAACACAGAGCGGCGGCACGCTCGTTGCCTTTGCCGCCGCACCCGGCCAGGTCGCCGCCGACGGCACCGACGGGCATTCGCCCTTTACCCGGGCGCTGATCGCCAATCTCTCCGGCGCCGGTCTCGAGGTTGGCACCGCCTTCAAGCGGGTCGTGCGCGACGTGCGCAAGGAGACACAGGGCAAGCAGCAACCGCAGATCCTGTCGTCCCTGTCACTGGAGTTCTATTTCGGGCCCGAAACCGTAACGCCGCCGACCCCCGTGGTGCAGACCCCTGCGGTCCAGACGACCGTGCCACAGACCGTGACGGTCCAGCCGGCACTCACCGTGCCGGCCATCGACCCGGAAGCGCTAGAAGCGGAGAAGGACTTCAAGAAAGCGCTGAAGATCGGAACGGCGCGCATCTGGCACTTCTTCGTCGAAAAGCACCGTACCGGCGAATATGCCGACCTCGGACGGCAGGCGCTGGCCCAGATCGAACCGGCGGCCATGCGCAACGAGGCGCATCTGCCGCAAGCCGTCGAAGCGCAGCTCCTGCCGGGCAAGGACCAACGACGAAACATTCAGCTGGCGCTTGCCTCACGGGGATTTGCAGCAGGTACGGCCGATGGCGTCTTCGGCGGACAGACCCGGGACGCGATCAAACGCTTCCAGAGCACCAACCAGCAGCCGGCAAGCGGCTTCATCACCGAGAACACGGCGGCCGCCCTCGGCATAAAGGTCAACGCCCGTGCCGAAGGCATCTACAGCGCGACGAAAGCCCGCCGATACGACGTCGCCAACCTCGAGGGGCTGGAAACCGATCAGACCGTCCTGCGGGCGCTGACCTGCCTGCGTCACTTCGAGACCGTCTACGGCGTGTTCGGAGGGCACCTCTATGTCGCCGTTCACACGGGTACGATCCTGGCCGTCTATGCGCGGGGAATTGCCGGCGGTTGCGGCGCCCACCTCGCCTCGATTTCATCTCCAGAGGAAAACGCGTTCGTTGCATCGCTTTTCAATTCCGACCCGAGCTTCTTTGAGACCGGATACGACCCGAGAGGAAACGTCAGCTACAAGATGGGGCCCTGGATCGGCCTGACACAGGACCCGCAGGGCAAGGAGCCGAAGGGCGGTTGGCACTGGGATAATGGCGCGCCGATGACCTACACGAAATGGTTTCAGGACATGCCGAACGAAGACAAGAAGGGCGACGACATCGGCATGTACTACGCCCATCGCAATGGCCGGTCCGACACCAAGTCCCTCTATGTCGACACCTGGGATGACATGGGACCCAGCGATGGCACGGGCGGTCTCATTCTTGAATTCGAGTGAAAGGACGACCAGGCGCGACCGCGCCGTTGAACGGAGCGCAAGGAGGGCCGCTCATGAAATGGCGTGTGATGCTGCTGTTCCTTGCCCTTTCGGTTCCGCTCGCAAGCGGCAATGCCTTTGCCGAAGGAAACGGCAGGCGGCTGGCGCTCGTCGTCGGCATGACGGACTACGTTGCGGCTGGCGTGCTGCCGAATGCCGTGCGTGACGCCGAAGCCTTCGATGCGTTTCTTAAACGGCAGAGCTTTGAGACCGATCTGGTGCTCAATACCAACCGTCGCGGTCTTGCCGAGGCGCTCGCACGCTTCTCCCGCAAGCTTGGTCCCAACGACGTCGCCTTGTTCTATTATGCCGGTCACGGCATGCAGTTGCGTGGCGAGAACTTTCTCGTCGGCACCGATGCGCGGCTCGAAAGCGAGTTCGACGTTCCGGCCGAAACCATGCCGCTTTCGGAGATCATGAACGCGCTGGAACAACGCGCGAAAATCTCCCTGATCTTCCTCGACGCCTGCCGCAACAATCCGCTCGCAGACAGGCTCAACCGCGACGTGACGGGCACAAGCCGGGGCGGCGCCACCAGAGGACTCGCACCGATCGAAACGCAGGGCGCCGGCACGCTCGTTGCCTTTGCCGCGGCGCCCGGACAGGTGGCGGCCGACGGAACCGACGGGCATTCGCCGTTCACCCGAGCGCTGATCACCAATCTCTCCGGTCCAGGGGTCGAAATCGGCACCGCCTTCAAGCGGGTGATCCGGGAAGTGCGCTCGGCAACGGGCGGCAAACAGTCGCCACAGATCCTCTCCTCGCTCGATCTGGAATTCTACCTCCACGGCAGCGCCACGGCTGAAGCACCCCCACCGTTAAAAGCAGACAATGTCGATATCGCCGCGCTCGACTTTAGCAAGGCGATGCGCGTGGACACGGCCAGGACCTGGAAGCGCTTCATCGCCAAACATGGCGAGAGCAACTATGCCGACGCGGCACGCCAGTCCATTCAGCGGCTCGGCAAAAGCGACGACTTCAAATCATCGCTGGCGGCGATGGCCCAGGAACAGAAGATGCTCGACAGCAAGGACAAGCGCGCGACTGCGCAGCTGGCCCTGCAGAGCAAGGGTTTCGACACGGGTACTACGGACGGCGCCTTCGGTGGCCAGACACGCAGAGCGGTCACGGGCTTTCAGGCGGCCCGCGGGCTGAAGCAATCCGGATTTCTCGATCAGGAAACCGGCGCGAGCCTGGGCCTCACCTTTGCCCGCATCGACCAGGACATTCTTTCGGCCGCCAGCGCACGGCGCTATGACGCCACCGATCTTGAGGGACTGGAGGACGAACCGGTGATCGCCATGGTGCGGTGCCTTTCGCCTCTGCCACTGACCTATGGCACCTTTGCCGGCCACCTCTATGCAGCGGCCTATCACGGGCAGCAGATCGGCTGGCAGGAAGCAAAAGTGATCGCCGAGCGCTGCGGCGGGCACCTCGCCACGATCGGTTCCAGCGATGAAAACACCTTCGTCGCCTCGCTCGTGAATACCGATGACCGGTTCTTCAGCAGTTCGTTCGAAGGCGGCGAGCACCGACGGGTCGGGCCATGGCTCGGGCTTTCGAACGAAAACGGCAGTGCCGAAGGGTGGAGATGGACAACGGGCGCGGCCGTTACATTCGGCAGATGGTTCAGGCGGCCGCCGGAAAAGGCAGGGGCGGCAACGCTTTACGCGGCCTATCGGGCCAACAAGGTTCCCCTATCCGCCTACGTCGACACCTGGGAAGCGCGCGATCCATCGCGGCCGGTCTCGGGTTTCATCGCCGAGTTCGAATGAACGATCAGACGACTTCGCGCAGGCGCTCGGCGGTCTGCAGGTCGACGGAGACGAGCTGCGAGACGCCCTGCTCGGCCATGGTCACGCCGAACAGGCGGTTCATGCGCGCCATGGTGATCGGATTGTGGGTGATGATGATGAAGCGTGTCTCGGTCGATGCCGCCATCTCGTCCATCAGGTTGCAGTAGCGCTCGACATTGTGGTCGTCGAGCGGGGCGTCGACTTCGTCGAGCACGCAGATCGGCGCCGGATTGGTGAGGAACACGGCGAAGATCAGCGCCATTGCCGTCAATGCCTGCTCGCCGCCCGATAGCAACGTCATGGTCTGCGGCTTCTTGCCCGGCGGACGGGCGAGAATTTCAAGGCCCGCTTCCAGCGGATCGTCGCTCTCGATCAGTTGCAGCTCGGCCGTGCCACCGCCGAAGAGGTGGGTGAACAGCCGCTGGAACTGCACGTTGACGACGTCGAATGCGGCGATCAGGCGTTCGCGGCCCTCGCGGTTCAGGTTCTGGATGGCGCTCCTCAGCTTGCGGATCGCCTCGATGACGTCGTCGCGCTCTCGCAGCAGCAGGGCGAGCTTTTCCGAAAGCTCCTTCTGCTCCTCTTCGGCGCGCAGGTTGACGGCGCCAAGCCGCTCGCGCTCGATCTTCAGCCGTTCGAGCTCGCGCTCGACATTGCGCATGTCGGGCAGCGCCTCGTCGACGGCAAGTCCCGTCAATCGCATCACCTCGTGCGGCGGGCAGGAGAGCGCTTCCTGAATGCGCGCCTCGATCTCGACGCGGCGTTCACGGGCGGAGACCAGGCGCTCCTCGGCGCGGCCGCGCTTTTCGCGCGATTCGGCCAGTTCGGACAGCGCGGTTGCGGCCATACGGTCGGCCTCGCGCTGGCGGTTCTCGGCCTCGGCAAGCAGATCGGCCGCTTCGCGCCGCGCCGCTTCCGCCTTCTGCAACTCGTTCATCAGCGCCCGGCGCTTGTCCTCGAACTCGTCGGGCGCATCGATCAGCTCTTCCACCTCGTCGCGGGCTTCCGCTTCGCGGTCACGCAGGGTGGCGATATGTTCCTCGGCGCTGGCGGCACGCGCCTTCCAGGTCTGCCGTTCCACCCCGATCGCGGCGATGCGACGCTGGCGGGCCTCGTTCTCGCGCGCCAGGCCATCATGAGCGGCGCGGGCCTCGGCGACGGCGGCGCGATCGGCAGCGACTTCGGCCGTCTGCGTGCGCAGCTTCAGTTCCAGTTCGGAGAGATCGGGCGCGTCTGCCAGCGCGTCGTTGGCCGTCTCGATCTGCTCGGCCACCTCTTCGACCTGGGCTTCGATCTGGCTGCGCGATTCGGCAAGCACCGCCCGCCTGCGTGCAAGGTCGCCGGAGGCGCGTTCGGCCGCAGCAAGCGCGTCACGGGCCTCGGCAAGCTGTCGGGTGATCATGCGCTGCGCGTCGCGCGCAAGCCGCAGCCTTTCGTCCTCGGCGCGGATACGGCTGCCAGCGGCGGCAAGTTCGGCCTCGGCGCGGCGCAACCCTTCCGCCGCACCGTCTGCCTCCGCGTCGAGCTCGGCCAGCCGGTTCTTCTGCGCCAGCCGCAAGGCGGCAGCACTTGGCGCCTCGGAGCCGGTCACGTGGCCGTCCCAGCGCCAGACGGAGCCCTGCTTGGTGACAAGGCTCTGGCCAGGTTTCAGCAAGGGCAACAGCCGCTCGGCGTCCGCCTCGTTTGCGACGATACCGATCTGTTTCAGGGCGCGGGTCAGCGCGTCGGGCGCCTTCACATGCGCAATCAGCGGGCTGACGCCTTCCGGCAAATCGGCGTCGCCGGCATGGTCCCCGGGCGCGCGCCAATGGGCGGGCGCATCGGTTTCAAGCGGTGAGTCGAGGTCGTCGCCCAGTGCGGCACCGAGGGCTGTTTCGAAGCCGCGGTCGACCTTCATCTCCTCGACGACGGCGGGATAGGCGCCACCGGCCACCGCCTCCAGCATGCGCCGGATGGTGCGCGCTTCGGTCTCGATGCCGTTCAGCACGGCGCGGGCGCGATCCACGGGCTGGCGCGCTTCGACCTCCGTGCGCCGCGCTTCGGCGAGGCTTTCCTCGATCGCGATCACATTGCTTTCAGCTTCTTCCAGCGCAGCTTCTGCGACCTCGACCTGGCCCTGCTTTTCGTGCGGATCAGGAAGGGCTGCCATCTGGCGGTCGAGTTCGTCGAGATCGCGCGACTGGTCGCCAAGCTGGCGGGCAAGGCGCGCCTGGCGCTCCGAGAGGTCGCGTAGCGTGCGCTCCAGCTGGTTGCGACCGGCCTGCGCCTCGGCACGCTCCGCCGTCAGCCGCGCCAACAATGCCTCGCTACCGGCGAGTTTTTCGTTACCCTCTTCGAGGCGCTCGCGCGCTTCCGTCGCACGGTCGTCGGCCTCGGCGAGCATGTCGCTGAGTTCGGCTTCCTCTTCGTCGAGGCGCGAAAGAATGCCGGCATTGTCGACGACAAGGCGCTCTTCGCGGGCGATGTCCTCGGACAGTTGCGCCAGCCGGCGCTGCAACTCGTCGCGGCGCCTGAGGATGCGGCCGGCGTCCTCTTCGAGCTGCGAACGGGCGATCTGCAGGCGCTGGAGGGCGGCGGCGAATTTCGCTTCGTTCTCGCGCAGGTCCGGCAGCTTCAGGCTGGCGATCGCCTGGTCCTTGGCCGCCTGCATCTGCTGCTGCGCCTTTTCCGCAACCAGCGCCGTCACCTGATTGAGCTGGCTCGTCGCCTCGGCCTCCGCCTCCTTGGCCTGCACCCAGCGAATATGGAACAGGATCGCCTCGTGCTTGCGGATATCGGCCGAGAGCATCTTGAAGCGGTTGGCCTGGCGCGCCTGGCGCTTGAGGCTCTCGATCTGGCTTTCGAGCTGCGAGGTGACGTCGTCGAGGCGTTCGAGATTGGTCTCGGCGGCACGCAGGCGCAGCTCCGCCTCATGGCGGCGCGAATGCAGGCCGGAGATGCCGGCCGCCTCTTCCAGGAGCTGGCGACGGGCTTGGGGCTTGGCAGCGATCAGTTCGCCGATGCGCCCCTGCCCGACCATCGACGGCGAGCGTGCGCCGGTCGAGGCGTCAGCGAACAGAAGCTGCACATCCTTGGCGCGCGCTTCCTTGCCGTTGATCCGGTAGACCGAGCCCTGCTCGCGCTCGATGCGGCGGCTGACCTGGATCTCGTCGCTGTCGTTGAAGGCGGCGGGCGCCGTGCGGTCGCTATTATCGAGATAGAGGCCGACCTCGGCCGTGTTGCGCGCAGGACGGTTGCCGGATCCGGAAAAGATCACGTCGTCCATGCCGGAGGCGCGCATGTTCTTGTAGGAGTTCTCCCCCATCACCCAGCGCAACGCTTCGACGAGGTTCGACTTGCCGCAACCGTTCGGTCCGACGACGCCGGTCAGCCCCCGCTCGATGATGAATTCGGTCGGTTCGACGAAGGACTTGAAGCCGAGCAGGCGAAGCTTGTTGAACTTCATGGGACGGACACTGGGGCTACGAGATACCCCCCTCTGCCATCAACCCAGACAAGAAAAACGGGCGCGCGGCTGCGGCCGTCGCCCGTTTTCAGGAAAAGCGAAGGATCAGAGCTTGCTGTCGATGAGGGCCGACATAACGTCAACCGACATGTCCCCCGAATAGTGCTCGCCATTGACAAAGAAGGTCGGCGTCGACTGAACCCCGAATTCCTTGGCGCCCCGTTGCATAACAGAGTTCACATCATCCAGAAGTTTTTGGTTCGTCAAGCAGGCCTCGAAGCTCTCCTGTGTAAAACCGGCGAGTTTGGACATCTGCAGCAGGGCGTCGCGGCCATTCTGGGCTGCAGCCCACTGCTGCTGCTGCTTGAAGAGCATCGAGATCATCGGGAAGTACTGGCCTTCCGGAGCGCAGCGCGCCAGCATGAAGGCGGCCGCAGCGCGCGGGTCGAACGGGAATTCGCGCAGCACGAAGCGGACCTTGCCGCTGTCGACATACTTGGTCTTGATCGCTTCGAACGTGTTGTTGTGGAAGGCGGCGCAGTGCGGGCAGGTCATCGACATGTATTCGACGATGGTCACCGGCGCGTTGGCGTCACCTATCGCCATTTCCGGCAGAGCACCCGGCTCCATCAGCTTGGCGACGTCGACGGAACCTTCAGACGAAGGGAGCTCGACCTTGACGGGCGCGGCGGTCGTCTGCGCGACTTCGGTGCCGGCAGCAGGCTTGGCTTCGGTGGTGGCCGGCGTCGCGGTTGTCGATGCGGTGGTCGTTGCGTCCGTAGCCGGCTTGGTTTCGGTCTTCGCTGCCGTCTCGGTGGCTGCGGCCGGGGCGGTCGATGCCGTTTCCTTCTTTTCGTCGCTGCAGGCAGCAAGCACCAGGGCGACGGTTGCGATGGCGGCACCGCTGAGCAGGCGCTTGGTAAGGTTCATTGCGGAAGCGGACATGATTTGACCCGTGTTCGGAGGGAATTGCAGTGCGGATTCGATATCTTGCCGCGCGCAGGGCGGCAAGTGGCGCGGCGTCAACAGAATTCAAAGAATTGTGACCGACCGATGGCTGCCCGGAAGCGCAGTTCGATCTCGGATATCCGCGCCTTGCGCTTTAGGCCTCTGGTTTTCGCATGCCGTCGCAAACCGCTGGAGAGTTTTGCGCGACATGCCTTAGCGTCGGCGTGGGTTGAGTACAGCGGTGCCCAGCCGACGCAGGGCCGCCTTTAGCTCTTCGCTTTCAATGCCTTCGACCATCGTTTCGAGCCGGCGCGCGGGCTCGCCCGAAAGCGGCTTGGGCTTGCCACGGTGTTTCGGCTGCTGGGAGACAGGCTTTTGGACGATGCGCAGCTGGCCGATGGCATAAAAGCCGAAGAAGCCGTTGATCCGTTGGATCAGTTCACCCTGTGCATGGGTCAGAAACAGGGCGCGCGCGCCCTCGCAGGCAACCGTGAGCACGCCCGGCTGGTGCCCGCCCTCGCCCATGATCTCGGAGGCGCGCCGCGGCCAGGCGATCTTTTCGGGCCGCGTGCAATCGGCAAAGTCCTCGCCGGCGATTTCGTCCCAGGAGCCGAGCAGCATGGTGTTGATGCCCGCGCGCTTGGCGAGCACCGGGTCGATCAGGCCATTCGCGACTTCGCTGATCTGGACAACGCCCTTCCGGGACTTCTGCTCGCTCACGTATGGACTTTCTGTAGGCAATGTCGATTGAGCCTTGATGCTGCGGCTCCGCTTCGCCAAGTATAGGCCGGAAAAGGAACTTCCGGCAAATCATGCACGATACGATACCGGCGGCGGACGCCGCACCCCTGCTTTTGGAATGGTACGACAGGCACCATCGCGACCTGCCCTGGCGGGTTTCGCCGCCCATGGCGCGCCGAGGCATCGTCGCCAATCCCTATCACGTCTGGTTATCCGAAGTGATGCTGCAGCAGACGACGGTGCAGGCGGTAAAGGCTTACTTCGAAAAGTTCCTGTCGCTGTGGCCGACCGTCGAGGATCTGGCACAGGCCGACAATGAGGACGTGATGAAGGCATGGGCCGGGCTCGGCTACTATGCCCGCGCCCGCAACCTGAAGAAATGCGCCGAGGCCGTCGCGAACGACCACGGCGGCCGTTTTCCCGATACGGAGGACGGGCTGAAGTCGCTTCCCGGCATCGGCGACTATACAGCCGCCGCGATTGCGGCAATCGCCTTCAACCGCAGAAGCGCCGTTCTCGACGGCAATGTCGAGCGGGTGATCTCGCGTCTCTATGCGATCGAGACGCCGCTGCCGGCGGCAAAGCCCGAGATGCGGGGCCGCGTCGCCGCGCTCACCCCCGGCGAGCGCCCGGGCGACTTCGCCCAGGCGATGATGGATCTCGGTGCGACGATCTGCACGCCGAAGCGGCCCGCCTGCTCGCTCTGTCCCTTCCGCGCCCATTGTCGTGCGCTTTCCGTAGCAGACCCCGAAACCTTTCCGCGCAAGGCGCAGAAGAAGGACAAGCCGCTTCGGCGCGGTGCTGCCTTCGTCGCGATCGACGGCGACAACGCGGTCTATTTGCGCAAGCGGGCCGAGACGGGCCTGCTTGGCGGCATGACCGAAGTGCCCGGCACCGACTGGACGTCGCGGCAGGACGGCGATACCTCGCTTGCCTCCCAACCCTTTGCGGCCGCCTGGGAAGATTGCGGCACCATCAGCCACGTGTTCACGCATTTCGAGTTGCGTCTCTCGGTCTACCGCGCCAATGTCGCGCGCGCCGGAACGCAGGGCAACGGCTGGTGGGAACCGGTCCACTCGCTGAGCGCCCAGGCGCTGCCGACGGTGATGAAGAAGGCGATCGCCCAGGCGATCCCGCATGCCTTCAAGGCGGAACGCTAGCGCGGTACGGGGTCACCCGTCCCGCTCCAACTCCGAAAATTCAAGCAGGGAATTCGTTCATGAGCAGCATCGAGATCCGTCACATCGTCTTCGACATCGGCAAGGTGCTGATCCACTACGATCCCAACCTGCCCTATAGCCGCATCATCCCCGATGAGGCCGAGCGCGAGTGGTTCTTTGCCAATGTCTGCACCCATGACTGGAACATCGAGCAGGACCGCGGCCGCTCCTGGGAAGAAGCCGAAGCGCTGCTGATCAAGGACTTCCCCGAGCGCGAAGAGCAGATCCGCGCCTTCCGCAAATATTGGCAGGAGATGGTGCCGCACGCCTATGTCGAGACGGTGTCGCTCATGGAGCGGCTGATCGCCGAAGGGCGCGACGTGACGATGCTGACCAACTTCGCTTCCGATACGTTCCGCGAGGCACAGGTCCTCTACCCCTTCCTGACCTTGCCGCGCGGGGTTACCGTTTCGGGCGACGTCAAGCTCATCAAGCCCGATATCGCCATCTATGAGACGCACACGCGGACCTTCGATCTCGACCCGTCGGCCACGCTCTTCATCGACGACAGCATTCCCAATGTCGAGGCCGCGCGGCTTGCCGGTTGGCACGCGGTGCATTTCGTCGACCCGGAAAAACTGAAGGCCGATCTCGCCGGCTATGGCATTCATCCGTAGGCTAGAACTGCCGATAGCCGAGAGCTCCTGTTCGTGGCGGCACGATTCCGCCACGAATCATTCCTACCACCTGTGATTGCGTAACCGCAGAGGTAGTATATGAATAGTTTAGAATTTTCAGTAGCTCGAGACGGCGTCGCCAAGGACGCCTTCATGGACGAGCTCTACGCGACGACCGAGGCCAGCTTTCGCGACGAGGTTTCTCGGCAAGAATTCGGTGAACGGTATTCAGAGACCCGTTTCGTCGTCGCCAGACGCGATGCCAAATTGGCGGGCTGGCTCAGCCTTCGACCGCCGACTGAAGGCGACGACGAGAGAGCGGCCGATCGAGGCTGGCACGCCATGCCGTCGCACGAGCTGCACGACGCCGAAATTCTGGCGCAGCTCTTTCGGCTTGGCGCCGTGGAGGCCGGTTCAGAGGGCATCATCTGGCACTCCCGAACAACCCCTCTCAACCAGCAGGTCGTCGAAATGACCGGCGCGACAGCGCTTCGGGATCTGTTCAGGACCTGGCAGGCGCCATCTGAGCGCTGGCCAGCCGCAATCGCAAAACCCAAGGACGATGCCGTCGTTTACGCCGTCCACGCGCCTCTACCGGAAGATCTTCTCGCAAAGTTCGTGGACTTCCTCACACGCGCGGGGATATCGAACTGCAGTGGAGAAACCTGCACCACGACCTGGGACGCGGACGCCGTCGCCCAACGTATCGCTGACTGGGATGAGGGCGGGCTGCTGATGCAGTGGCTGGAACATCACGACCTCGTCGTCGCCGAGGCCTACGCCTTTGTCTGGAACGATGAAATGATGATCCACATCACCGAACACCAGGCCTCTTCTCCGGGGCTGATTGCCCTGGTTGCCACCCTGCTTCAGCGTATTCCCGCAGCCTACCCCGATATCAGGGTCGCCACTGTCGAATTACAGGAAGACGAAAGAGCAGGCCTCGAGCCTGTGCTCGCCAGTTGCGGCTTTGAGGACAAAGGCCCGCGGACGCTCTTCCATTTGCGCCCAGAGGGAACGCCGGTTCTCTAAAGGCGGTGTATCCGCTATTGAACGCGCCGCGGCGGCACGGGTCGCCGCCGCGCATTGTCAGGGCCCGGCCGCGATGAAGCGCCATACCAGCCAGGCCGCAACGACAGCGGCCACGGACCAGATGCTCAGGATTGCAACAAGGCCACTTCGGCTGGACAGGCGTCCTTCCAGTGTCGTCGCCCGCTCTCGGAATTCTTCCATCAGCGCCGGCGGCACCAGACGCACCGCCAGGAGGATGCCGAGCGGAACGAGGATCAGGTCATCGAGGTATCCGAGTATCGGAATGAAGTCCGGGATCAGGTCGACCGGCGACAGTGCATAAGCCGCCACAGCGCCGGCAACGACTTTCGCCGAAAGCGGCGTTCGGCGATCTCGCACGGCGAACCAGAGCGCAACGACGTCCCGTTTGATTTGCCGCGCCCATTGCTTCACGCGCTGGAGACGATCGGGCAAGGCCATGCGGATGACGCTCTTGTTCGGACGAAGGCTGGTCTGCCCGAACCCTATTGGCGGATGCGTAGATTGGCAATCGGCCTCAGGGCTGGCCGGCTTCATACGCTCGGTCCTATGGCCCGGACATACAAATGCCCGGAATCCTCACAGCGAGGGTTCCGGGCATTTAAAGCTCTCCTTCCGGGACTGAAGGTACAAAAACCGGTCAGAGCGCTTTTCGAAGGATCCGGCGGAACTGGTTGATCAGTTCAGTTTTGCCAGATCATTTCGAATGACGGTTCTGAGTTCGTCGATGGGCTTCAGGGTGTTCCCCTCTTCGAAGTGCCAGAATGTCCATCCGTTGCATGCATCAAGCCCCTGGACCTTGGCGCCCAGGCGATGAATTGAGCCGGCTTCGCCGCCGGAAGCGACCGTGCCGTCGGCGCGGACGATTGCGCTGTAGCGGCGCTTGGCGTCCGTCAGAACTGTGCCGGGCTTGATCAGCCCGCTTTCGATCAGCGTGTTGAAGGCGACGCGCGGCTCGGCCTTCTTGCCGGTCATGACCGAGAGCATCGCCTTGCCGAGCGGCTCGACCGCGTCGATGCGCGCAGATGCCGCGTCGATGTAATCCTGCTCGCGCTCGATGCCGACGAAGTGGCGGCCGAGGCGCTTGGCGACGGCGCCGGTCGTGCCGGAACCGAAGAAGGGATCGAGAATGACGTCGCCGGGCTTGGTCGAGGCCATCATGATGCGGGCGAGCAGCGCTTCCGGCTTCTGGGTCGGATGCACCTTCTTACCGTCGTCGTCCTTCAGGCGTTCGTGGCCCGAGCAGATCGGGAACAGCCAGTCGGAGCGCATCTGCACGTCGTCATTGGCCGCCTTCATCGCATCGTAGTTGAAGGTGTAGCCCTTGGCGCTGGCGTTCGGCGTCGCCCAGATCAGCGTTTCATGGGCGTTCTGGAACCGGCGGCCCTTGAAATTCGGCATCGGGTTGGTCTTGCGCCAGATGATGTCGTTGAGGATCCAGAAGTGCAGGTCCTGGAGGATCGCGCCAACGCGGAAGATGTTGTGGTAGGAGCCGATCACCCAGAGGGTGCCGGTCGGCTTCAGCACGCGGCGGCAGGCGAGCAGCCAGGCGCGGGTGAAGGCGTCATAGGCCTCGAAGGAAGCGAACTGGTCCCACTCGTCGTCGACGGCATCGACCACCGACTGGTCGGGACGGGTCAGCATGCCGCCGAGCTGGAGGTTATAGGGCGGGTCGGCGAAAACGACGTCGACCGAATTGTCGGGAAGCGCATTGAGCGCGGCCACGCAGTCACCCTTGATGATGGTGTCTAGCCAGCCCTGCGGACGGGCGGAGCGGGAGACTTCGGCAAGCGAAACAACTGAAGACATGGACAACTCGCAAATACGCTTACTCGGAACGGATCATGGAGCGTATGGTTACCGAAGATGGTTACCAAAGCCTGAAGGCCGTTTCGAAAAAGTGCGTAGTCACGCTATGTTAGAGAGGTCTTCTGGAGTGAACAGGAAAGGCGGGAACGGGTGTTCACCCGCCTCCCGCCGCAGCGTTTAGGCGTCTCGGACGCGTTTCACCTGTTGTCGTGAAAGGCGCGGCTGTCCGAGGGTGCCTCATGGCGCTCGTTCAGCCCGTAGTCGCGGATCACGGAAGCGATGCGCAGGCGGTAGTCGGCAAAGACGCCGTGGCGCCCGGCATCCTGTGCGGCACGATGTTCGGCGCCGTTCCGCCAGGCCTTCACCGCCTCCTCGTCGCGCCAGAAAGACAAGGAAAGCACCTTGTCGGGATTGGTCAGACTCTGGAACCGTTCGATCGAGATGAAACCATCGATGTCGTCGAGCAGCGGCCGCAGGTCGGCGGCAATGCCGAGATAGGCGTCACGCCGGCCCTCGGCCGGCAGGACTTCGAAGATGACGGCAATCATGGTTCACTTTCCTCCTGTTGGCATCGAGACGTTCTTCAGGAAAATCCGATCTTCCTTCAGGATAAACCGCTCGCGGCGGGAGAAGGCGTAATTTTCCCGGCCGAGCGGATCGGCAGCAAGCCGGGCGCGATAGGCCTCATAGGCCGCGAGGTTCTCGATGTTGTAAACTCCGTAAGCCGTCGTCGCCGATCCCTCGTGCGGACCGAAATAGCCGATGAGGTCGGCGCCGCAGCGCGGAATGACCTCGCCCCAATTGCGCGAATAGGTGGCGAACTCGTCCTTTTTGAACGGATCGATTTCGTAGCGGATGAAACAGGTGATCATCGTCATCTCCAGGTCCTTGGGGCCTTTCGCCCGGTCTTCGATGAGGTGACTATGCCCGCTTGTCTGTCGGGAATGCTTCGATTACGATCGAAGTATGAAGGAAGGTCCAGACATCGCTCTCATCGGTTCGTTGATCGGCGATCCCGCCCGTGCCAACATGCTGACGGCGCTGATGGGCGGCAGCGCGCTGACAGCAACCGAGCTTGCCACCCATGCCGGCATCACGCTGCAGACCGCCAGCTCCCATCTCGCCAAACTCGAGGCCGGCGGCCTGCTCAGCCAACGCAAGCAGGGGCGCCACCGTTATTTTCAGCTGGCAGAAGACGAAGTCGGGCTGATGCTCGAGAACCTGATGGGCTTTGCCGCCGGCCGCGGCATGACCCGCCACCGCCCCGGGCCGAAGGATCCGGCACTGCGTAAGGCGCGCGTCTGCTACAATCATCTGGCCGGCGACTATGGCGTGCGCATGTATGACAGCCTGATTGCCGAAAAGCAGATCGAAGTCACCGGCGACGACCTGGCGCTGACGCCCGACGGGCAAAGCCGGATCGAGGCGCTCGGCATCGACTATGCAGCGCTGAAAAAATCCCGCCGCCCGATATGCCGCACCTGCCTCGATTGGAGCGAGCGCCGTACGCACCTGGCCGGCTCGCTTGGCGAAGCGCTGCTGACGCTGTTCATCGACAAGGGCTGGGCCAAGCGCGAGGCGAGCAGCCGCGTCATCCGCTTCACCGCCAATGGCGAGAAGGCTTTCTCCGAGCTGTTTCCGCAGTAGCTGCTGCCAGCCACTTTAGCCGACGATGGAAAAGGCCTCACGGGTTTCGCCCGCGGCGGTCCTGACCGGCGTCTTGCCGATCCAGCCCACATGCCGCTCGAGGATCTTTGCCGCCTCGTCGCCCCGGCCCTCGCGCAAGGCGGCCAGGATCGCGCGGTGATCGTGGTCAGTACGCGCCTCCCAGCTCGTGCGCCAGGCGGAAAACAGGAAACGAGCGCTCGCCGCATGCAGATCGTCGATCGCCGCAAGCAGCCGTGGCATGCCGCAGGGTTCGAGGATCAGCCGGTGGAAGGCGCGGTTTGCCGCCTCCCAGGAGCGCACGTCGCGCGAGGTATCGGCAGCGGCCGTTGCCATCTCGGCCCGATCGAGGATCGCCGGCGTCAGATGCGGGATGGCATGGCGAAGCGCCAGAACCTCCAGCACCGCGCGCATCTCGGCGACCTCCCTCACCTCCTTCAGGTCGAAGGAGGCGACGCGAACCCCGCGGCGCGGTTCGCTGACGGCAAGGCCCTGGGCCTCCAGCCGCCGAAAGGCTTCGCGGACGGGCACGTGGCTCGCACCGAATTCCTCGGCGATATGATCCTGCCGCAAGCGCTCCCCCGGCATCAGCATGCCGGAGATGATCCGCTCGGCCAGAGCCTTGCTGATGCGACTTGCGAGCGTATCGTCCTGCTGCTTTTCCATCGCCTACTGATAGAGCCGCGAAACAAGGCTGTCGAGGAAGCGCAGCGGCGGTTTCGATAATTTCCAATGGTTGAGCTTTGGCCTGCCATCGTATAAAGCTCTGCCGTACGAAAGCCCCGCGCCGCGCGAACATTCCTCCCCCCGCCTGCGGCGCCTCTCCTCCCAGGGAACTGTTCCATATGACCGGTATCGATCTCATCATTTTTGATTGCGACGGCGTTCTCGTCGATTCCGAAATCATCGCGTCGGAAGTCGAAGCAGCACTGCTGACAGAAGCGGGTTACCCGATCAGCGTCGAGGAAATGGCGGAGCGCTTTGCCGGCATGACCTGGCATAACACGCTGCTGCAGATCGAGAAGGAAGCAAGCATTCCGCTTTCGGCCCAGCTCATCAGCAAGGTCGACACGATCCTCGACGAGCGCCTGGCCCGCGACCTCAACATCATCGACGGCGTCAAGCCGATGCTGGCGCAACTGACGCTGCCGCACTGCATCTGCTCCAACTCGACCTCGGCGCGGCTTGCCATGATGCTCGGCAAGGTCGGTATCAAGGACCATTTCGGCCGCCACATCTATTCGGCGCGCGACCTCGGCGCCGACCGCGTCAAGCCGAAGCCGGACATCTTCCTGCACGGCGCCAAGCAGATGGGCGTCGACCCGTCGCGGGTGCTGGTGATCGAGGATTCCGTCCACGGCATCCACGGTGCACGTGCCGCCGGCATGCGCGTCGTCGGCTTCACAGGCGGTTCGCACACCCATCCCTCGCATGCCGACCAGCTGACCGAAGCGGGTGCGGAAACGGTGATTTCGCGCATGACGGCGCTGCCGGGCGTGATCGCGGCCCTTTCCGCATGGTCGGAGTCGATGACGGCCTAATTGGCCGCAGGCGGTTGCGCACCGCCATGCCCCTTTCGCTCCGGCTTTCGGCCGGAGCGGGAAAGAAGCCTTCGGCCAACACGGCAGACGTCCAATTAGACGCCGAGGGACATGATGACACATTGCAGTGGCGTCACGTCCCCTAGAAAATCTTCCCGGTTTTCGAGGAGCCGCGCACGAGGGCCGTACCAAGCAAGCCCCATCGGGGTATTTTTAGGAGGAAACACAATGCGTCTTTCAATGTTGACCGGCCTGACCCTGGCGGCCAGCGTCGCCTTCGGCCCGCTCGCCTTCGCCGACATCACCATTGGCGTGATCACGCCGCTTACCGGCCCGGTCGCGGCCTATGGCGAGCAGGTGAAGAACGGCGCGGAAACGGCTGCAGACGAGATCAACAAGGCTGGCGGCATCAATGGCGAGAAGATCGTGCTGAAGATGCTCGACGACGCCGGCGATCCGAAGCAGGCCGTTTCGGTTGCCAACCAGGCTGCCGGTGAAGGCATCCGCTACGTCGTCGGTCCGGTTCTGTCCGGCACCTCGATGGCGGCTTCGGACATCCTTGCCGAAAACGGCATCCTGATGGTGACGCCGACGGCAACCACGCCTGACCTCACCACCCGCGGTCTCTGGAACGTGCTGCGCACCTGCGGCCGCGACGACCAGCAGGCCGAGGTTGCGGCCGCCTATGTGCTCAAGAACCTCAAGGACAAGAAGGTCGCCGTGCTGCACGACAAGGCGCCTTACGGCAAGGGCCTCGCTGACGGCTTCAAGAAGGCGATCAACGCTGGCGGCATCACCGAAGTCGTCTACGAAGGCCTGAACCCGGGCGACAAGGACTTCAGCGCCATCGTCACCCGCCTGAAGGCCGAAAACGTCGATGTCGTCTACTTCGGCGGCTACCATCCGGAAGGCGGTCTGCTCGCACGCCAGATGCACGACCAGGGCGTGAAGGCGCAGATCTTCGGCGGCGACGGCCTGTCCAACACCGAGTTCTGGGCAATCGGCGGCGAAGCTGCGACCGGCACGGTCTACACCAATGCCAGCGACGCGACCAGCAACCCGGCCTCCGCTCCGGCTGTCGAAGCGCTGAAGGCGAAGAACATCCCGGCCGAAGCCTTCACGCTGAACGCCTATGCTGCCGTCCAGGTGCTGAAGGCCGGCATCGAGAAGGCGGGCTCCGCTGAGGACGCGACTGCGGTTGCAACTGCGATCAAGTCGGGCGACGCCATCGACACGGTTCTCGGCAAGCTGACCTACAGCGAAGCCGGCGACCTCACCTCGCAGGCTTTCTCGCTCTACAAGTGGGAAGGCGGCAAGAGCGTTCCGGCTGAATAAGCCGCACGCAATGGAAATGAAAACGCCGGGGCAAGCCCCGGCGTTTTTTTATGCGGCATGGGCCGCTGCTTACTTCTTCTTGCCCTTGGCCGGCGGGCCTTCGTCGAAGCCGACATAGACGGTGACGTTGGATCCGGCGCCGGCCGGCAGCGTCACGTTGGCCTTGGTGAAGACGAACTGGCCGGAGCCGGTCGAGGGGATCTCGACGGCGTGCTGGGTCAGCTCGGAATAGAGCGTCTTGTCCTCGTCGGTTGCCGCAACGCGGATCGGCATCGTGACCTTGCCGGGGCCGCCCGCGGGTCCGCTGACCACGCGTCCCTGAACCACCACGGTCATCGTCAGCGAGTTCTCGCTCTGGACGCACTGGCGCGTGGTGTCGGCAAGAGAGGCCTGGTAGACGACCTTGGTCGGGTCGTTCTTGGCGCCCTTGGCGTAGCTGGTGAAGACCGACGTGCCGTCACGCAGGATGACCTGCGGGCACGCGGCCTGAACGACGGCCGGCGTCGGAGCAGCGGCACTGCCGCCTGCGTCGATCGCCCCACCGGATTGAGTCTGATTGCAGCCGGCGAGGACCGCGAGAAAAGATATTGCGAGAACAGGCCGGGATACTTTGCCAAACACGTTGAACAACCTCTGCTGGACCGGTTGAAACTCCTTGACCGAAATCTCGGCCGGAAGACCTTTCATGGCCTTCGGGCATCGTCTATAGCAGCGACAAACTGAAAAATCGATTGGGTCAGTCCGTCCCTTCCGAATTTTCCGAAGCTAGTTTTGCGACCGGAAATTGGGTCGGTGACAAGAATAGATGCAGACTTTGTCAAGGACTGACGCAATAAGACGAGCGTGTCGCGACGACGTTTCCCAAGGTCGCCGCAACCCTTGAGGTGGGACGAAGGACAAAGATGGTGAAGTATATCTCGACGCGCGGCGAAGCCGCTCCTCTCGGCTTCTGCGATGCGCTGCTTGCCGGTCTTGCGCGCGATGGCGGTCTCTATCTCCCCAAGGAATGGCCGACCTTTTCCAAGAAGGAAATCCGCGGCCTGCGCGGCAAATCCTACCAGGACATTGCCTTCACCGTGCTCGAGCCCTTCATCAATGGCGAGATCCCGGCGGGCAAGTTCCGCGAAATGATCGACGAAGCCTACGCCACCTTCCGCCATCCGGCGGTGGCGCCGCTGGTGCAGACTGGACCGAACGCCTTCGTCATGGAGCTCTTCCACGGCTCGACGCTCGCCTTCAAGGACGTGGCGATGCAGCTGCTCGCACGGCTTATGGACTATGTGCTTGCCGAACGCGGCGAGCGGGCCACGATCGTCGGCGCGACCTCCGGCGACACCGGTGGTGCGGCGATCGACGCCTTTGCCGGTCGTGAGCGTACCGATATCTTCATTCTCTTCCCGCACGGCAAGGTCTCGCCGGTGCAGCAGCGGCAGATGACGACCTCGAGCGCATCGAACGTTCATGCCATCGCCGTCAACGGCAACTTCGACGACTGCCAGAACCTCGTCAAAGCGATGTTCAACGACGCCGCCTTCCGTGACCGCGTCAAGCTTTCGGGTGTCAACTCGATCAACTGGGCGCGCATCATGGCCCAGATCGTCTATTACTTCACGACGGCGGTCGCGCTCGGCGGGCCGGACCGCAAGATCTCCTTCACGGTCCCGACCGGCAATTTCGGTGACATCTTCGCCGGCTACGTTGCCAAGCGCATGGGCCTGCCGATCGACAAGCTGATCATCGCCACCAACGAAAACGACATTCTCGCCCGCACGCTGAAGACCGGCCGCTACGAGATGCGCGACGTCAAGGCGACCACCGCACCGTCGATGGACATCCAGATTTCGTCGAACTTCGAACGGCTTCTGTTCGAGGCGAACGACCGCGATCCGGGCGAAATCCGCTCGGCGATGGACGGGCTGAAGCAATCCGGCTCCTTCACCATCCGCGAGAAGGCGCTGAAGGCGATCCGCAAGGAGTTCCGCGCCGGTCGCGCCTCGGAGAAGGACGTCGCCAAGACGATTGCAAAGACGCTTGCCGACACGGGCTATCTGCTCGATCCGCACAGCGCCGTCGGCGTCTTCGTCGCCGCCAAACACGAGAAGGTGTCCGCTCCAATGGTGACCCTTGCGACCGCACATCCGGCGAAATTCCCGGACGCGGTAAAATCGGCAAGTGGTATTGACCCGGCGCTTCCGACGTGGCTTGCTGACCTGATGAACAGGGAGGAGCGTTTCGATATCCTGGATCCGGACCTGAAAACCGTCGAGACCTTTATCGGCGAGCGGACCCGCCTCCGGGGGTAAGAACGAGAAGAAACGTATGATGAAAGTTGAGTGCACCCGGCTCCCTTCCGGGTTGACGGTGGTAACCGAGCAGATGCCGCATCTTGAAAGTGTGGCGCTCGGCGTGTGGATCAAGTCCGGTTCGCGCAATGAAACCCTCGGCGAACATGGCATTGCCCATCTGCTCGAGCACATGGCTTTCAAGGGCACCGCGCGGCGCACCGCCCGCCAGATTGCCGAAGAGATCGAGAACGTCGGTGGCGAGGTCAATGCTGCGACCTCGACCGAGACGACCTCCTATTATGCCCGGGTTCTCAAGGATCACGTGCCGCTCGCGGTCGACATCCTCGCCGACATTCTGACCGAATCCAGCTTCGACGATGAAGAACTTCGCCGCGAGAAGCAGGTGATCCTGCAGGAGATCGGCGCTGCCGACGACACGCCCGACGATGTCGTCTTCGACCGCTTCGCCGAGACCGCCTATCGCAACCAGACCGTCGGCCGGCCGATCCTCGGCACCCCGGATACGGTCATGTCGTTCTCCGCCGACCAGATCCGCCAGTATCTCGGCCGTAACTATACGACCGACCGCATGTTCGTGGTCGCCGCCGGCGCCGTCGAGCACGATGCCTTCGTTCGCCAGGTCGAGCAGCGCTTCGCTTCCCTTCCACGCACGCCGATCGCAACGCCTGTGATGGAAGCTGCGCGCTATACCGGCGGCGAGAGCCGCGAAACCCGCGACCTGATGGACGCGCAGGTGCTGCTCGGTTTTGAAGGCAAGGCCTACCACGCCCGCGATTTCTACTGTTCGCAGATCCTCGCCAACATCCTCGGCGGCGGCATGTCCTCCCGCCTGTTCCAGGAAGTGCGCGAGCATCGCGGCCTCTGCTACTCGGTCTATGCCTTCCATTGGGGCTTTTCCGACACCGGCATCTTCGGCGTGCATGCCGCGACCGGCGGCGAGAACCTGCCGGAACTGATGCCCGTCATCGTCGACGAGCTGCGCAAATCCTCGATGAACATCGAGCAGCAGGAAATCGAGCGCGCGCGCGCCCAGATCCGCGCACAGCTTCTGATGGGCCAGGAAAGCCCGGCGGCCCGCGCCGGCCAGATCGCCCGCCAGATGATGCTCTACGGTCGCCCGATCCCCAACGAGGAACTGATGGAGCGCCTCTCCGGCATCACCATCGAGCGCCTGACCGACCTTGCCGGCCGGCTGTTCTTCGACACTATACCGACGCTTTCGGCGATCGGCCCGCTCGAGCAGCTTGCCCCGATGGGCGACATCCTGTCGTCGCTGACCGGCAAGGCCGCTGTCCCGCACGCCGTCGCAAGCTAAGCCGAAGGCTTAACGGCCGGGCTCCGCTTCATCAGAATGTATGAAGCAATCCCGGCCTCCCAAACAGTGAGCAATATCGCACGGGAGGCGCTTTCAAGCGCCGCCCGGAAACTGCGTTCGGCCAGCCGGCGCGCCGCGGATGACGACAGCGTGTAAGAATGGTGAAGTCTTTGCAGCTTTTCGCAAAATCGGATTCGATTTGCGCGCAAAGTTGTGCAACGTTTCGATTTGTGACGGCGCAAAGGCGTGCCGTCGGGCGGATGGTACAAGGTCCTCGCGCGTAAACGGAACGGCCTCGGAGGCAGCTATGACACGATCGGTTTTTCGGTTCCTGTCGCGGCAGCCGGAGACGATCGAAATCGCCGACCAGAATTACCTGCTCCGCCTCCCCCGCTACTCCGATTACCGCCAGTGGTATCAGCTCAGAAGCGACAGCCGCACCTTCCTGGAGCCGTGGGAGCCGACCTGGCGCACCGACGAAATGACCGAGAGCGCCTTTCGCAGCCGGGTCATCCGCAACGAACAGGAATATGCCTCCGGCCAGGCGGTGCCGCTCTTCCTTTTCCACAAGCCAGGCGAGGTCCTGCTCGGCGGACTGACCATCGGCCACATTCGCCGCGGCGCCGGGCAAAACTGCATGATCGGCTACTGGATGGGCGCGCGCCACGCCGGCAAAGGCCACATGTTTGCGGCCCTCAAGCTCGCGATCCCCTACATCTTTTCGACCCTTGAGTTGCACCGTATTGAAGCAGCCTGTATTCCGGACAACTCAAGAAGCATCCGGCTCCTTGAAAAGGCCGGTTTTGAGCGTGAAGGCTATTTAAGACAGTACTTGAGAATCAACGGCCAGTGGCGAGACCATCTGCTCTTTTCTCTCCTGTCCGACGATGCCGTACCGAACAGGAATATGCCCCTTTGATGCCTCTAGCCCGCTCGCCCTTCGCCTGGTCAGCCTCCAAGCTGGCAGCGTTTCTGATAACGCTCACGACGATTTTCTGTGCGCTCGGCGGCGCGGCCCAGGCTTTGGAGCCGGTCAAGATTTCGCGTGAAGACACGGCGCTCGACCTGACGGCGACGACCGAAATCTATAGCGGCCGCAACGAAGCCTTTCAGGTTTCGACAGCACCCGGCACCGACGGCATCGTGCGACGAATCGAAGTGCGCTCCAACAGCGAAGGCCACCAGGGCGACTGGGCGGTGTTCGCGCTCGCCAACGTTTCGGCCGAACAGCTCGAGCGCGTGATCGTCGCGCCGCATTTCCGACTGGTGAATTCCAAGCTCTTCTGGCCGGACCTCGGCTCCAAGCGCATGCTCTCGATCACGCCGAGCGAAGGCTCCGCGCTCACCCGCGAACCGAGCGACGAGGCGGACGTCTTCCGCGTCTCGCTGGCGCCGGGCGTCATCATCACCTTCGTCGCCGAGCTGGCGACACCGGACCTGCCGCAAATCTACCTCTGGGAGCCGGACTCCTACAAGGACACGGTCAACGCCTTCACGCTTTATCGCGGCATTGTGCTCGGCATTGCCGGCCTGCTTGCGGTGTTCCTGACCATCCTCTTCGTCGTCAAGGGCACCTCGATGCTGCCGGCGACGGCGGCACTTGCCTGGGCCGTGCTTGCCTATATCTGCGTCGACTTCGGCTTCCTGTCGAAGCTCATCAGCGTGACCGCGGGGGACGAGCGAATATGGCGAGCGGGCACCGAGGTCTTCCTCGCGGCCGGCCTCGTGATCTTCCTGTTCACCTACCTCAATCTCAACCGCTGGCACCAGCATCTGGGCTACGCCACGCTCGCCTGGATCCTCGGCCTCGGTCTGCTCTTCGGCGTCGCCGTCTACGATCCGGCGATCGCGGCCGGCATCGCCCGTCTTTCCTTTGCGCTGACGGGCACCGTCGGCATCGTGCTGATCGCCTATCTCGGCTTCAACCGCTACGACCGCGCAATCCTGCTCGTTCCCGCCTGGCTGCTGATCCTCGTCTGGCTGTTCGGCGCCTGGCTGACGGTCACCGGCCAGCTCGCCAACGACATCGTGCAGCCGGCGCTCGGCGGCGGTCTCGTGCTGATCGTGCTCCTGATCGGCTTCACCGTCATGCAGCATGCCGTTGCCGGCAGCGGCTACCAGCAGGGCCTGTTCTCCGATCTCGAGCGCCAGTCGCTGGCCCTCACCGGATCCGGCGACACCGTCTGGGACTGGGACGTCGCGCGCGACCGTGTGGTGACCATGCCCGATATCTCGACCCAGCTCGGCCTGTCGCTCGGAAGCATGCACGGACCCTTGCGCAACTGGCTGCCACGGCTGCATCCCGACGATCGCGACCGCTTCCGCGCCACGCTCGACGTGCTCCTCGAGCGCCGCCGCGGCAAGCTCAATCATGAATTCCGCGTGCGCGCCGAGGACGGCCACTATCACTGGCTCTCGATCCGCGCCCGCCCTGTGCTTGGCGCCAACGGCGAAATCATCCGCTGCGTCGGCACGATCATCGACATCACCGAACAGCGCAATTCCGTCGAACGGCTGCTGCACAACGCGCTTCTCGACAATCTGACCGGCCTTCCGAACCGTCAGGTCTTCCTCGACCGGCTGCAGGCGATGCTCTTGATGGCCGACGGCAGCAATTCCGTGCGCCCGACGGTGCTTGCGATCGACATCGACCGCTACAAGCAGGTCAACGATCTCTTGGGCATCGCCGCCGGCGACAACATCCTGATCGCACTGACGCGGCGCCTGCGCCGGCTGCTGCGCCCGCAGGACACGCTGGCTCGTCTCGGCGGCGACCAGTTCGGCCTGATCCTGATGTCCGAGCGCGATCCCGCCAAGGTTGCCGATTTCGCCGACGCGGTGAGCAAGGCAATCATGGTGCCGCTCAATTACGGCAACCGCGAAATCAACCTCACCGCATCCATCGGGCTCGTCTCGTGGCTCGACCAGGAACAGAGTGCGGCCGGGCTTCTCGATGATGCCGAGCTCGCTATGTTCAGGGCCAAGAAGGAAGGCGGCAACCGCGTCGAGCCGTTCCGCCCGGCCTTCCGCACCTCCGGTTCGGACCGCATGCAGCTCGAAGCCGACCTCAAGAAGGCAATCGAGCGCAAGGAACTTTCGCTCGTCTACCAGCCGATCGTGCGGCTGAACGATGCCGAGATCGCCGGCTTCGAGGCCCTGATGCGCTGGGATCACCCCAAGCGCGGCAATATCTCGCCGACCGAGTTCATCCCGATCGCCGAGAATTCCGACCTCATCAACCAGCTCGGCATGTTCGCCTTCGATCGGGCAACGAGCGACCTGACGGAATGGCAGTTGCAGACCGGCGACCTGCCGATCTTCGTCTCGATCAATCTTTCGAGCGCGCAGTTGCTCAACAACGAGCTTTATGACGACGTCCGCGCCATCCTCACCAAGAACCGCTGCGATCCGGGCAAGGTGAAGATGGAGCTGACGGAATCGCTTGTGATGGAAAATCCGGAGCAGGCCCGCCTCGTCCTCGAAAAGCTGAAAGAGGCCGGTCTCAAGCTCGCGCTCGACGACTTCGGCACGGGCCACTCGTCGCTCTCCTACCTCACCCGCTTCCCCTTCGACACGATCAAGATCGACAAGGCGCTGGTGCGTGATCCGAGCGACAAGCGCGGCATCCTCTTGCGCTCCGTCATCACCATGGCGCGCGAACTCGACATGCAAGTGGTGGCCGAGGGCATCGAATCCGAGGATGACGCGATCCAGTTGTCGCAGATGGGCTGCGACTACGGACAGAGCTTCCTCTTCGGTCCGCCGATCGGCTCGGAATCGATCCAGCGACTGCTGAAGGAACGTTTTCCGCTGATGAAGCGGGCGTAATCGCCAAGGCGACGCTGCTCAGCACGCAGACCAACGTCTTAAGGCCCGTCGGTAACAATCCGGCGGGCTTTTCGTTTCTGCGGCAAGGATCTGGAAGAGAGCGGCATGCCGCCAATCAGGCGTGGCCGGCATCCATGGAGAGCATCGCGGCCGAAACACCCATCAGCGCCAGCGCCCGATCGTATTTGTCGTCGAGCGCCTTGTCGAAGATCAGCTCGTCGCGTGCCGGGCATGTGAGCCAGCCGTTCTGGGTGATTTCCGCTTCCAGCTGCCCCGGTCCCCACCCAGCGTAGCCGAGCATCATCGTCGCGCGCACGGGCCCCTGCCCACGCGAAATGGCACGGACGATGTCGAGCGTCGCCGTCAGGCAGATATCGTCGCTGACGGGAATGCTGGAGTCGCTCAAATAGTCGTCGGAATGCAGCACGAAGCCGCGCCCGGTTTCGACCGGACCGCCCGCCTGGATCTGGAAATCCCGTGTTACCTGGGGAAGCCGGATCGCCTCATCCTCATCGAGAAGATCGAGGTGAAGCAGCACGTCCGGGAAGGTCAGCTGTTGCGGCCGGTTGAGAATGAAGCCCATGGCTCCATCGTCCGAATGGGCGCAGATGAAGATGACCGTGCGGGCGAAATTGGCGTCAAACATCCCGGGCATGGCGATCAGGAACTGACCGTCAAGAAAGCCTCGCTCGCGTCTCTTTTGCGCCATCGGAGTAGCCATCATGCGAACAGCCTATCAATTCGCCGCGAAATGAAAAGCGCCTCAGCGTCGCGGCCCATAATTATTGCACGCACGGCGTTCACTTCGCCGTGTCCGATCAAGCAATTATGATCATTGCTTCCGTCGCAGCGTCTGGAGCGGTTTTGGCAAAAGCGATATTGCTTGCCGTATGATCCAGTGCTTCACACACCAGAAAATGGCCCAGTTCATCGGCGCGGCAAGCCTGGCTGGCTGTTTTTTTCTCCCCTTCGGCGCCAACGCGGCCACCAGCGAGTGGGTCACCTCCCCCGGCGGCATGATCCGTCTGGTCGCCGCCCAGCCCAAAGAGGACGGCACGATCCCGGCAACACTGGAGGTCAAGCTCAACCCTGGTTGGAAGACCTATTGGCGCGAACCCGGCGCAAGCGGCATTCCCCCGCAGGTGACGCTCGACCCGAAAGGCGGCGTGGAGCTGGAAAAGATCGGCTTCCCGGTGCCGAAGACCTTCGACGACGGCGTCGTGCGCTATATCGGCTATGACAAGCCGGTCGCCTTCCCGCTGACGTTGAAGAGCCTCCACGGCAGCGGCGACGTAACCATTCGCGCCTCCGTTTTCCTCGGCATCTGCGAGGACATCTGCATCCCGGTGCAGGGCGAGCTCACGCTTGCCATCAAGCAAGGCGGCTTCGACAATCCGCTCGACGGCGCGCGGATCGACGATGCCGTGGCTGCACTGCCGGAGGCGCCGTCCACGGATTTCGCAGTCACCGCGAGCCGCTACGACGCCGACAAGGCGATGATGCATCTGTCGGTTCGCCTACCCGCCGACGACAAGGATCCGGAAGTCTTCCTCGCAGGGCCTTCGGGCATTTCGTTCGGCAAGCCCGAGATCCAGCCTGCCGGCGACAGGGCGTTGAACGCAGCCGTTCCGGTGAGGCTCACGGGCAAGGACAGGGAACTCAAAGGCAAGCCGATCGTTTTGACTGTGCGCGCCCAGGGCCGCAGCATGGAGACGACCCTTGCCTTTGATTAGGGCGCATCTATAGTCCGCCGAGTTCTCCGACGAGTGCGGAGAAGCGAGACGCAAGCAACGCAAGGAGAGTGCCGTGACCATTGCCGTCGGAGACAAGCTGCCAGCCGCAACCTTCAAGGAAAAGACCGCCGACGGTCCCGTCGAGGTCACCACCGATCAGCTCTTTGCGGGCAAGCGCGTCGTGCTCTTCGCCGTCCCGGGCGCATTCACGCCCACCTGCTCGCTTAACCACCTGCCCGGCTATCTCGAAAACCGCGACGCGATCCTTGCCCGCGGCGTCGACGACATCGCCGTCGTCTCGGTCAACGACCTGCATGTGATGGGCGCCTGGGCAACCACCTCGGGCGGCATGGGCAAGATCCACTTCCTCTCGGACTGGAACGCCGCCTTCACCAAGGCGCTCGGCATGGATATCGACCTGTCGGCCGGCACGCTCGGTGTGCGCTCCAAGCGCTATTCGATGCTGGTCGAAGACGGCGTGGTAAAGTCGCTCAATCTTGAGGAAAGCCCCGGCCAGGCGACCGTTTCGGGCGCTGCCGCGATGCTCGAGCAGCTCTGAGCACAGAAGAAGCAAGTGCACATGGAAACGGGCCTCAACGGCCCGTTTTTCATTTCACCAGAAGCGAGCCCAAGCCACGTTTCTTCTTGTAGGGTTCCATGCCCTTGCGCGCGAGTTCGTCGGCGCGCTCGTTCTCCGGATGACCGGCATGGCCCTTGACCCAGTGCCAGGTCACCTTGTGCCGCCGGTTGGCCTCGTCCAGCCGCTGCCAGAGTTCGCCGTTCTTCACCGGCTTCTTGTCCGCGGTCTTCCAGCCGTTCTTCTTCCAGCCGTGGATCCACTTGGAGATGCCGTCCATCACATATTTGCTGTCGGTGTAGAGATCGACCTCGCAGGCGCTCTTCAGCGCGTCGAGCGCCGAGATCGCCGCCAGCAGCTCCATGCGGTTGTTGGTGGTTTCGGCCTCACCGCCGGAGAGTTCCTTTTCCACCTCGCCGTAGCGCAGGACAGCGCCCCAGCCGCCCGGACCCGGATTGCCCGAGCAGGCACCGTCGGTAAAGATATCGATATGTTTCATGCCTGGCCTCCGTCGCGGCGCAGGCCGTATTCGGCGCTGGACGCAATCGCGCGGTGGAAGCGGATCTTCGTCAGATATTCGAGCGGATCCTTCTTGACCACGAGCGCGCCCGCAGGCGTCATCAGCCAATCGTAGAGGCGCGTCAGGAAGAAGCGCAGCGCTGAGCCGCGGCAGAGCAGCGGCAGGGCGTCGACCTCGGCCGGCGTCAGCTTGCGCACGCTCTCATAGCCCGAAAGCATCGCCATGCCCTTTGTGATGTTATAGGAGCCGTTCTTCTCGAAGCACCAGGAATTGAGGCAGACGGCGACATCGTAGGCGAGATAGTCGTTGCAGGCGAAATAGAAGTCGATGAGCCCGGACAGTTGGTCGCCGAGGAAGAAGACGTTGTCCGGGAAGAGATCGGCGTGGATGACGCCTTCCGGCAGCGATTTCGGCCAATGGCGCTCCAGATGTTCGAGCTCGGCCGAGATCTCGTCCTTGAGCCCTGCCTGAACCTCGTCGGCGCGCGCTTCGGAATTCACCCAGAGCGGCCGCCAGCCGCCGACGGAAAGCGCATTGGTGCGCTTCAGCGCGAAACCCTCGCCGGCGACGTGCATGGCCGCCAGCGCCTTGCCCACTTCGTGGCAGTGCCTGGCTTCGGGCTTTCTCAGCCACATGCCCTCGAGGAAGGAGATGACGGCGGCAGGGCGACCCGAGAGCTCGCCGAGCAGCTCGCCGTCGGAACGCGGTAGCGGCAGCGGGCAGGACAGGCCGCGCTCGGCCAGATGATGCATGAGGCCCAGGAAGAACGGCAGGTCGCCGGCATTCACGCGCTTTTCGTAGAGCGTGAGGATGTAGGAGCCCTTGGTCGTGTGCAGCAGGAAATTGGAGTTCTCTACGCCCTCTGCGATCCCCTTGTAGGAGGTCAGCTGGCCGACGTCATAGGCGGTGAGAAAACGGGCGAGATCGTCTTCCGTGATATCGGTGTAAACGGCCAAGGGTGTCCACTCTCAAGAAAATGCGGGCAGGAAATGCGGCTTATTCGCCGTTGACGAAGGCCATGTCGGCAGCCGTCAGCGGCACGTGGCGGATCTCGCGGTTGACGAGGAAGTTCTCGTTTTCCTCGACCGTATCGGCGAGTTCCACCGAAGCGTCGTAGCGTTCGCGAAACGCCTCGATGATCTCGTTGACGATCACTTCCGGCGCAGACGCACCGGCCGACAGGCCCACCGTAGAGATATCGCCGATTTCATCCCAGTCGATTTCCGACGCCCGCTGGACCAGCACGGATTTTTTCGCGCCGGCTCTCAGCGCCACTTCGACGAGGCGCTTGGAATTGGACGAGTTGGGGGCGCCGACGACGAGGAACAGGTCGCAGCCGGGGGCTGCCTGCTTTACCGCTTCCTGGCGGTTGGTGGTGGCGTAGCAGATCGAATCGGCGGCGGGCGCCGTGAGGTTCGGAAAACGCTCGTGCAGCCGCTTGATGACGCCGGCGGTATCGTCGACCGATAGCGTCGTCTGGGTGACGAAACCGAGGTTGTTCGGGTCCGGCGGTTGGTAGACGTCGGCATCCTCGACCGTCTCGACCAGCGATACCGTGCCTTCCGGCAATTGGCCCATGGTGCCGATCACTTCCGGATGGCCGGCATGACCGATCAGGACGACGTGGCGGCCGAGGCGATTGTGGCGCATCGCCTGCTTGTGGACCTTGGAGACCAGTGGACAGGTGGCGTCGAGATAGAACAGGTTGCGGGCATCCGCGTCGGCGGGCACCGACTTCGGCACGCCGTGCGCCGAAAAGACGACCGGCTGTTTGCGGTGTTCCGGCGGGATCTCGTCGAGCTCTTCAACGAAGATCGCACCCTTGGCTTCGAGGCCTTCGACGACGTAGCGATTGTGGACGATCTCATGGCGGACATAGACCGGCGCGCCAAATTCCTTCAGCGCCAGGACGACGATCTGGATCGCGCGGTCGACGCCGGCGCAGAAGCCGCGCGGGCCGCAAAGGCGGATGGTGATCGGGGATTTTTCTGCCGCTGATGATGCCATGGATCAGGATGCCATTAGGAGGAAAACGAGCGCTGCGATCGCCGGGCCGCCCTGGATGAGGAGGATACGCGGCTTGACCGACCACGCGCCATATATAGCGGCAACGACCACGCACACAAGGAAGAACACCTTCAGCTGGATGGCAAAGGCGGCTTCGGCCTGGATCAACGACCAGAACAGGCCGGCGGCAAGAAAGCCGTTGTAGAGCCCCTGGTTGGCCGCGAGCACCCGTGTCGTCTCGGCCTGCTCGGCCGTCATCCGGAACACGGCTCTTCCCTTCGGCCCGGTCCAAAGGAACATTTCCAGCACCAGGAAACCGATATGCAGCAATCCGTTCAAAGCAATCAGTGTGTTCGCGATGATCGTCACGTTGCCTCCGCTGCCGTTCGTCACGCACGGTTAGCATGACGGTAAACCCGCGGCTATCGCCCGCGCCGCATTGCATAGATGCCGCTGACCAGCACCAGAGCCGCTGCCAGCCCATACCACGTCAGCGCATATTGCAGGTGGTTGTTGGGCAGGTCGAACTGGGTCACACCGCCAATCGGCAGACCGCCCGGATTGGGCGTTGCATCGGCATCGACGAACAGCGGCACGACCTTGTCGGCGGGAAGGCCGACCGAAGACGCCATCGTGTCGAGGTCCTTCCAGTAGAAGATGTTCTTTGCGAGGTCGTTGTCGGGAACGAGCGACGACGGCTTGCCGTCAAGCTTCGGCCTTGCAATACCATGAATGCCGACAAAGGCGGGAAGCTCGCCGGCAAGCCGGGTCGAGGAATCCTTCTGCTCGAAAGGCACGAAACCGCGATTGACGAAGAGAAAGCGGCCGTCGTCCAACCGTAGCGGCGTGAAGACGTAATAGCCGGTGCGGCCATTGAACGTCGCGAAGAAATGCCGCTCCTTGCTATGGTCGAACCCGCCAGTCACCGTGACGGTGCGGTAGTCGATGTCGCCGCCATCGGCGAGGATCTTCTCGATCTCGGCAAGTGTCGCCGGTGGTGCAGACCTGCGCTCGGCCATGGCCGAAAGCAGGCCTTCCTTCCAGTGCAACCGCTGCATCTGCCAGGTGCCGAGCGAGACGAGAATGGCAAACGTCGCGGCGAGCAGCAGCAACGTGCCGATCCGACCGATGAGGCCGCCCTTTTTCCTGGTCGCGATCTCAGCCACGGTCGATCTCGCCCGGACGCGCATTGTTGCGGAATTGCAGGTTGATCAGGATGCCCTTGAGCATCCGCGTCAGGCCGAGGCTGAAGATCACCGCAAGCGGGATCCACAGGATGAAGTGTAGCCAGAGCGGTGGGTTGAAGTTGACCTCAGCCCAAAGCGCCGCGCCGACGACAATGAAGCCGACGATCAGGATCACGAACACGACAGGGCCATCGCCGGCATCGGCGAACTTGTAGTCGAGTTCACAGCTCGCGCAGGACGGCTTGACCTTCAGAAACCCGTCGAAAAGCTTGCCCTGGCCGCAGCGCGGGCAAAGCCCCTTGATCCCGGTCATCACCGGGTCAACCGGCGGGAAATGTGCCTTGTCTTCACTCACGGCTTGATCTCGATTGGCGTGTTGTTGGGCACCATGGCCCAGATTTCTTCCATTTCGGCATTGGTAACGGCAATGCAGCCATTCGTCCAATCGAAGCGCTGCGTCAAAAAGGCCAGCCAGCCGAAATAATTGGGCTGGCCATGGATCATGATCATGCCGCCGGGATCGACGCCGCTTGCGGCGGCGGCAGAGACATCGGCCGGCGCCGGATAGGAGACGTGGATGTAGTAGCCGCTGCCGGGATTGCGCCAGTCGAGCGAATAGAGCCCTTCCGGCGTCTTCTGGTCGCCCTCCTGGCGCTTGTGGCCAATGGGGCTGCCGCCGAGCGCAACCGTGTATTCACGGATCACCTGGTCCCCTTGGAAGAGCTGCAACAGCCGCCGTTCCTTGTGCACGACCACTCTGTCCGCGCTATCGGCGGCCACGGCGGGCAAACAGCCGGATACCACAAGCGCCGCCGCCACCAAGCCCAACCTCATTTCCGTCACCCCTCGAGCCACTCTTCGGGCACACCACCAAAAGAACAAGGCGGCTGCATGACTGCAACCGCCTTGTCGAAACGAGCGTAGGCTCGATTCGCTTACATGTGAGCGACAGGCGCGCCCCAACCACCCCAGATGTAGATGGAGAAGAAGAGGAACAGCCAGACGACATCAACGAAGTGCCAGTACCAGGCGGCCGCCTCGAAACCGAAGTGCTGCTTCGGCGTGAAATCGCCACGCAGCGCACGGATCAGGCAGACGAGCAGGAAGATCGTGCCGACCAGGACGTGGAAGCCGTGGAAGCCGGTCGCCATGAAGAAGGTCGCGCCGTAGATCGAGTCCTTGAAGGCGAACGGAGCGTGAGCATATTCGTAAGCCTGGACGTAGGAGAACAGTACGCCGAGCGCGACCGTCAGCGCCAGACCGTTGACCAGGCCCTTGCGGTCGTTGTGCAGCAGCGCGTGGTGCGCCCAGGTCACCGTCGTGCCCGACAGAAGCAGGATGACGGTGTTGTAGAGCGGCAGGTGCCAGGGATCGAGAACCTCGATGCCCTTCGGCGGCCATACGCCGCCGGTGAAGGCGGTGCGGGTTGCCTGGATGGCTTCGCCCGGGAACAGGCTGGCATCGAAATAAGCCCAGAACCAGGCGACGAAGAACATCACTTCCGAAGCGATGAACATGATCATGCCGTAGCGCAGGTGCAGGGCAACGACGCGCGTGTGGTGACCTTCGTGGGCTTCCTTCACCGTGTCCGACCACCAGCCGTACATGGTGTAGAGAACGATGATGAGGCCTGCGAGCAGAATCCAGACGTTTGCGAACTCGAGGCCGAAGATCTTCAGCGAGCTGCCCGACAGATAGCGCATGTAGCAGATGCCGCCGAACGCCATGACGAAGGCGCCGATCGAGGCAAGCAGCGGCCAGGGGCTTGGGTCAATGATGTGGTAGTCGTGATTCTTCTGATGCGCACCGGCCATGTCAGTAATCCCCGAAATGTCTCTCTCTCGTCGCCCTTCCGGCATAGCCGAAAAGGACCTCCATTCAAAGTTTGTTCTCTTCCGTCTTCACCTGAGCGACCGGCTTTGACGGTTCGCGCGGATAGAAGGTGTAGGAAAGCGTCAACGTCTTGATGTCCTTGGTCTCCACCGCCTTGACCATGTCCGGATCGACGAAGAATACCACTGGCATCTCCATCTCCTCTCCCGGCTGCAAGGTCGTCTCGGTGAAGCAGAAGCACTGTACCTTGTTGAAGTAGGCGCCCGCCTGCATCGGCGTGACGTTGAAGGTCGCCTGACCCGTCGTCGGCTTCGACGACAGATTTTTCGCCTTGTACATCACCTGCACCGTTTCACCGATGCGGATGTCGATGTCGCGCTGGACCGGCTTGAACTCCCAGGGCAGGCCGCCCGAGGTGTTCGCGTCGAAGGTGACCCTCACCTTTTCGTCCAGGATGACGTCGGACGCCTGCTCGACGCGCTGCGTCGTGCCGTTGTAGCCGGTGACGCGGCAGAACATGTCGTAAAGCGGCACGGCCGCATAGGCCATGCCGACCATGCCGCCAACGAAGGCCAGGCAAGTGCCGACGACGACGCGGTTGGAGCGCTGCGAGCTTGTGGTCTGCGGTGAATTCGTCATGCCATCCCGCCTCAGTTGACCATGCCGTTGCCGAACTTGATCAGCGTGACGATGTAGAACAGGATGACGAGGCCGAAGAGGACGAAGCCGAGCGCGATGTTGCGGCCGCGGCGCGATTTCTTCTGGGCATCAGTGAGCTTGACGGTTTCCATCAGGCAATACTCCCGGCATTCAGCCAGATATTGACGATCAGGTGATCCGCCATCAGGGCGGAGAAGATCACGAAAAGATACATGATCGAGAAGGCAAAAAGTTTCTTGGCCGGCAGCATGCGCTCGTCCGTCTCCGGCATGCGCAAGACGCCGATCGAGTACCACACGAAGCCGAGGCCGAGAGCCGCTGCGACTGCGCCGTAACCGATGCTCGCAAAACCGAGCAAGGTGGGACAGATGCCGATCAGCGCGGTCAGCACGGCGTAGATGACGATCTGCTTCTTGGTGGTCGCCTGGCCGCAGACATTCGGCATCATCGGCACACCGACGGCGCCGTAGTCGCCCATCTTGAAGAGGGCGAGCGCCCAGAAGTGCGCCGGGGTCCACAGGAAGGTGATAAGAAAGAGAACGATGCTTTCGACCGACACGGCGCCGGTCACGCAGGCCCAGCCGATCATCGGCGGGAAAGCGCCGGCAGCACCGCCGATGACGATGTTCTGCGGCGTCGAGCGCTTCAGCCACATCGTGTAGATGACCACGTAGAAGAAGATGGTGAAAGCGAGCAACCCGGCTGCGAGCCAATTGACGGCGAGCCCGAGGATGATCACGGAAAAGGCAGACAGCGTCAGACCGAAAGCCAGCGCTTCCTGCGGCAGGATCTTGCCGGCCGGGATCGGGCGCTTGGCGGTACGGGTCATGACCGCGTCGATGTCGGCGTCATACCACATGTTCAGCGCGCCGGACGCGCCAGCGCCGACGGCGATGCACAGGATGGCGATGAAACCGATGAAAGGATTGATGTGTCCTGGTGCGAGCACCAGCCCGGCGAACGCCGTGAAGACGACCAGGGACATGACACGCGGCTTCAGAAGCTCGAAGTAATCGCGCGCAGAGGCTTCGGAGAGGCGCGGTACGCCTTCCATGCCTACTGCTTCGTGATTGTCGATGACCGTCATGTCTTGTCCCTGCAAAAGTCCCGGCCGCAAGGGCCGTGTGTTGCCGGTTTCCCGGCGGGGTGAAGCCGCCGGAACCGGCGGCTTCTGTTCGTTGCCCGTCACTTGATGCGCGGGAGCTGTTCCCACTGGTGGAACGGCGGCGGCGAAGACAGCTGCCATTCCAAAGTGTTCGCACCCTCGCCCCACGGATTGTCGCCAGCGACGCGCTTCTTTGCGAAGGCTTCGAAGACGCCGAAGAGGAAGATCAGGACGCCGACGGCTGCGACGTAGGAGCCGTAGGACGAAACCATGTTCCAGCCGGCATAGGCATCCGGATAGTCGATGTAACGGCGCGGCATGCCTGCGAGGCCGAGGAAGTGCTGCGGGAAGAAGATCAGGTTCACGCCGATGAACATGACCCAGAAGTGCAGCTTGCCGACGAACTCGGAGTACATGTAGCCGGTCATCTTCGGGAACCAGTAGTACCAGGCCGCGAAGATTGCGAAGACGGCGCCGAGCGACAGAACGTAGTGGAAGTGAGCAACCACGTAGTAGGTGTCGTGCAGCGAGCGGTCGAGGCCGGCGTTGGCGAGCTGAACGCCCGTAACGCCACCGACGGTGAACAGGAAGATGAAGCCGATCGCCCAGACCATCGGGGTCGTGAAGCGGATCGAACCACCCCACATCGTCGCGATCCACGAGAAGATCTTAACGCCGGTCGGGACAGCGATGACCATCGTCGCGAAGACGAAGTAGCGCTGCGTGTCGAGCGACATGCCGACGGTGTACATGTGGTGTGCCCACACGATGAAGCCGACGGCGCCGATCGCGACCATGGCGTAGGCCATGCCGAGGTAGCCGAAGATCGGCTTACGCGAGAAGGTGGAAACGATGTGGCTGACGATGCCGAAGCCCGGCAGGATCAGGATGTACACTTCCGGGTGACCGAAGAACCAGAACAGGTGCTGGAACAGGATCGGGTCGCCGCCGCCTTCAGGCGCGAAGAAGGCCGTGCCGAAGTTGCGGTCGGTGAGCAGCATGGTGATGCCGCCTGCCAGAACCGGCAGCGAGAGCAGAAGCAGGAACGCGGTGATCAGAACCGACCAGGCAAAGAGCGGCATCTTGTGCAGCGTCATGCCCGGAGCGCGCATGTTCAGGATCGTGGTGATGAAGTTGATCGCACCGAGGATCGAGGACGCGCCGGCAATGTGCAGGCCGAGGATGACGAAGTCCATCGCCGGTCCTGGCATGCCCGATGTCGAGAATGGCGGATAGATCGTCCACCCTCCCCCTGCGCCATAGGCGCCGGCCGGACCTTCGACGAACATCGAAAGCAGCACGAGCAGGAAGGCCGGAATGATCAGCCAGAAGGAGATGTTGTTCATGCGCGGGAACGCCATGTCCGGCGCACCGATCATGATCGGAACCATCCAGTTGGCGAAGCCGCCGATCAGCGCCGGCATGACCATGAAGAAGATCATGATGAGCGCGTGCGCGGTCGTGAACACGTTGAACATGTGCTTGCCGCCGTCGATGGCAGCATCGCCCTCGAAGCCGTAAACCATCTGCGCCAGACCGTGGAAGATCTGGATGCCCGGCTCCTGGAGCTCGGCACGCATGAAGATGGACAGCGTGCCGCCGATGATGCCCGCGAAGATCGCGAAGATCAGGTAGAGCGTGCCGATGTCCTTGTGGTTGGTCGACAGGAACCAGCGCTGGAAGAAGCTCAAAGGCTTGTGCGCATGGTCTGCGTGGCCATGATCGGAGTGATCATGGCGTTGGTCTTGATGAACGGCTGTTCCAGCCATGGGTCGAGCTCCCCTTCCGATTACTGTGCGGCGTTAGCGGCGACGTCGACGGTCTTGGCCGAGTCGATGGACGCCATGAGCGCCTTGTTCGCATCGCCAACATTCGTTGCGGCGGCTGCGAGCCAGGTGTCGTATTTTTCCTGCGAAACCACGCGGATGGCGATCGGCATGTAAGCGTGGTCCTTACCGCAGAGCTCGGAACACTGGCCGTAGTAAAGACCTTCGCGCTCGGCCTTGAACCAGGTTTCGTTCAGGCGGCCGGGAACGGCGTCGATCTTCACGCCAAAGGCAGGCATTGCAAATGCATGGATCACGTCAGCAGCGGTGACGAGAACGCGAACCGTCTTGCCGACCGGCACGACGACTTCGTTGTCGACGGCGAGCAGGCGCGGATATTCTTTCTTGTCTTCCTTGCCGAGCGTCGCGCGGTCTTCTTCCTTCATCATGATGCTGTCGAAGGTGAGCGGGCTTTCGCCGACTTCATACTCGTAGGACCAGTACCACTGGTTGCCGGTCGCCTTGAGCGTCAGGTCCGGATTGGCCGGCGGCGTCAGCTGCGCGGTCAGGAGCTGGAAGGACGGGATCGCGAGGAAGAGAAGGATGACGACCGGACCGACGGTCCAGACGACTTCGATCGCGGTGTTGTGGCTGGTCTTGGACGGAACCGGGTTCGCGCTTTCGCGGAACTTGATCACAACGATGATCAAAAGGAGGAGAACGAAAAGTGTAATCGGAATGATGAACCACAGGGTATAATGTTCAAACCACGTGATTTCTTCCATGATGCCCGTAGCGGCCGACTGAAAGTTCGTCTGCCATTCGACAGGCTTGTCAGCAAAGGCGCTCGAAGCAAAAAGCAGACAGGCAAGCGCTGCCAGAACTGCATAAGCCTTGTTTTTCACAATGTGTCTCCCCAATGCGCTTGATCAGGATCAAACCGGAACGCAGAATCCCTGCGATACTGCTGCGCTTCAAACCACAGTTTGTCCGATGCCGCAACATCTGACCAATCAACCCCATGCGGCATTTTTGCACAAATGCTGCTTTTCACACAGGCACCCCTCGAAACCCGTGGCGAAACCACCTATAGGGGCTGTTCTGCGCGCTTGGCGATCCGATTGCACAGCGCTTTGACGGCGGCGCGCCGGATAGGGCGCCGAACCCGCCCAATTTCCGCCATATGGCGCTGGAATGTGCCCCGCAGGGCTTTTCATTTATTCCTGCGCACTTCAAGAATAGCCCTGATGATTCGACGTTTTGAGGTTTACATGGGCCTGCCCCTCTTTTCCCGACTGTCGGCCTTCGCCGCCTTCGGCCTTGCCGTTCTCGCTCTCCCGGCTCAGAGCCTGGCCCAGCAGCCCGCCGGAACACCCGGCACGGTCAAGTCCAACCATGGCGCGTGGTCGATCGTCTGCGATCAGCCGCCGGGCGCTTCCGCTGACCAGTGCGCGCTGATGCAAAACGTCATCGCCGAAGACCGGCCGGAAGTCGGCCTCTCGGTGGTCGTTCTGAAGACGGCGGATCGCAAGGCCAAGATCCTGCGTGTGCTCGCTCCGCTCGGCGTGCTTCTGCCGAACGGCCTCGGCCTCAACGTCGACGGCAAGGATATCGGCCGCGCCTATTTCGTGCGCTGCTTCTCCGACGGCTGCTACGCGGAAGTGGTGCTCGAGGACGAACTCCTGAAGACCTTCCGCTCCGGTGCAACCGCGACCTTCATCGTCTTCCAGTCGCCCGAGGAAGGCATCGGCATTCCCGTCGACCTCAAGGGCTTTGGCGAAGGCTACGACGCGCTGCCCTGATCGGCGACATATTCAAAGACAAACAAAGAGCCGCGCTTCGAGCGCGGCTTTTTTGTTGGCGAGCATAAAAGACAAAGCCCGGATCGATGATCCGGGCTTGATACATCGCGGAGGCGACGCGTCTTTAAATGATGTCGGTCCCGACGATGTTGATGCCGAAGCCCTCGAGGCCGACATAGTGGCGTTCGCGCGAAGCGAGCAGCCTGATGGAACTGATGCCGAGATCCTTCAGGATCTGCGCGCCGAGGCCGATTTCCAGCCACTCGTTTTCACGGGCCTGCGCCTCGTCGTGGGCCTCGCGGTCGTGCTTGCCCTTGCGCGCTGTCTGCGACACGCCGACGCCAACCGAGCCTTCGCGCAGATAGACGATGACGCCCCTGCCCTCGTCGGCAATGCGCTTCATGATGCGGTCGATCTGGCAATCCTTGCCGAAGACGTCGGCGCCGACATTTTCGAGATGCAGGCGAACCGGGATGTCGACGCCGTCACGGATATCACCAAAGACGACGGCGAGATGCTGCATCGGATCCCAGGGCAGCGCATAGGAATGTCCCTTGGCCGCACCATAGGGCGTCTCGATATCGAAGGAACCGCCATGCTCGATCAGGGTTTCCTTGCGCTGGCGGTAGGCGATGAGGTCCGCGACAGACACCTGCTTCAGGCCATGGGTGTCGGCGAAGCTCGCCACCTGCGGCCCGCGCATCACCGTGCCGTCGTCATTGACGAGTTCGCAGATGACGCCGATCGGCGGCAGGCTGGCGAGCCTGCAGAGGTCGACGGCAGCTTCCGTGTGGCCAGAACGCATGAGAACGCCGCCTTCGCGCGCGACCAGCGGAAAGATGTGACCGGGGCGAACGAAATCCGTTGGACCGACATTGGGATTGGCGAGGTTGCGCACCGTCAGCGTGCGGTCGTCGGCGGAAATGCCGGTCGTCGTGCCGTGCTTGAAATCCACCGAGACGGTGAAGGCCGTCGTATGGGCGGAATCGTTTTCGGCCACCATGGCGTTGAGGTTCAGGCGCTTGGCCTCCTCACGCGGCATGGGCGTGCAGACGATCCCCGAGGTGTGGCGCACGATGAAGGCCATCTTTTCCGGCGTGCAATGCACCGCCGCGACGATCAGGTCGCCCTCGTTCTCGCGGCCGTCGTCATCGGTGACGACGACGATTTCGCCGGCCTCGAAAGCGCGGATGGCATCGACGACACGCTTCTGATCATAGGACATAGTGTTCTTCCCGAATTGTCTGGGCCGGTTGAAGCCGAATTACTTGAGGCGGCCGGTCTGGCCGCGGTCACGCAGGTAGTGATCCGCGATCGTGCAGGCAAGCATCGCCTCGCCGATCGGCACGGCACGGATGCCGACGCACGGATCGTGGCGCCCCTTGGTGCGCACGTCGACCTCGTTGCCGTCGCTGTCGACCGAGCGTCGCTCGGTGAGGATCGACGAGGTCGGCTTGATGGCGAAACGCGCGATCACCGGCTCACCGGTGGCGATGCCACCGAGAATACCGCCAGCATGGTTCGACAGGAAGACCGGCTTCCCATCGGCGCCGATACGCATCTCGTCGGCATTTTCCTCGCCGGTGATTTCGGCCGCACCGAAGCCGTTGCCGATCTCGACGCCCTTGACGGCGTTGATCGACATCAGGTTCGAGGCGATGTCCTGGTCGAGCTTGGCATAGATGGGCGCGCCAATGCCGGCGGGCACGCCTTCAGCAACCACTTCGACGACAGCGCCGATCGAGGATCCGCCCTTGCGGATCCCATCGAGATATTCCTCCCAGACCGGCACGATCTCCGGATCCGGCGCGAAGAAGGGGTTGTTGTCGACCTCGGCCCAATCCCAGTTGGCACGGTTGATCTTGTGCTTGCCGATCTGCACGAGTGCGCCGCGCACGACGAGCCCCGGCACGACCTTGCGGGCGATACCGCCAGCAGCCACACGTGCCGCCGTTTCGCGCGCCGACGAACGCCCGCCGCCGCGATAGTCGCGGATGCCGTATTTCAGATCGTAGGTGTAATCGGCGTGGCCGGGACGGTAGCGCTTGGCGATCTCGGAATAGTCCTTCGAGCGCTGGTCGGTGTTTTCGATCAGCATCGAGATCGGCGTTCCGGTCGAGATCATCGTCTCGCCGTCCTCGTCGAACATGACGCCCGAGAGAACCTTGACCAGATCGTCCTCGCGGCGCTGCGTCACGAAACGCGACTGGCCGGGTTTGCGCTTGTCGAGCCAGACCTGGAGCTCGGCGAGGGTGAAACGGATGCCGGGTGGGCAGCCGTCGATGACGCAGCCGAGCGCCGGCCCGTGGCTTTCGCCCCAGGTGGTAACGCGGAAGAGATGACCGAAAGTGTTATGCGACATGAAGGCAACCGACCCTAAGCAAGCAACGGCCGTACGTTTGTACGCGGATGCCCTCTCTTACTGCATAATTCCTCAAATCGATATCGATTTAAGGACAAAATTATGCAGCGCTTCAGAGTGCTACAGCGACCTTAGCGCGTCTTAAAAGACGCGCGGCGCTGTCGTGGAAAACCGAAGACGGGGAAAGCCGAAGACGGGGAAAGACTCTTGCGATCCAGCGCGACGTCCTCCGTCACGATGCCAGGCGCAGACCCCGCTCGGTTGCGAAGGCGAGAAACTTCTCGGAGCTCAAGGGCCTGGCGAAGGCGTAGCCCTGCAGCACGTCGCAGCCGAGGATGCCGAGCATTTCGGCATGCGCCATCGTCTCGACACCTTCGGCCACCGTCTCGATGTTGAGCGAGCGTGCGATCTCGATGATCGAGCGAACCAGCGCCTGTTCGCTGCGCGCGCTCAAGACCGGGACCACGAGCTGGCGGTCGATCTTCAGCCGCTTCGGCTTGATCTTCAACAGGCTGACGATCGAGGTGTGGCCGGTACCGAAATCGTCGACCTCGATGTCGATACCCAGTCGCTTGATACCCTCGATGTTGGTTGCGACGATATCGTCGCTCTCATCGAGGAAGATCGATTCCACCAGCTCGAAGCAGATCTGGCCGGGCGCAATGCTCAGGCCTTCAAGCGAAAGCAGCAGATCGTCGTCCTGAAGCCGCTTTGCCGAGACGTTGACCGAAATCTTGGGAACGCGCACGCCGGCGGCGGCCCAGCGCATCTGGTCCTTGAGGGCTTTCTCCAGTACCAGCCGGTCGAGCGCAGCCGTGACGTTGAGTTCGTCGGCGATCCCGAGGAAACGGTCCGGCGTCAGGATACCCTCGCGCGGATGCTTCCAACGCACCAGCGCCTCCACGCCGCAAAGCGCAAGCGAGGTCGCGTCGAATTGCGGCTGGTACCAGGGCTCGAATTCGTCCCGCTCGATGCCTTCGAGAATTTCATCGGCGATGCGTTTGGCGGTCACCACCTCCGCCTGCAACGTCTCGGTGAAGAACTGATAGCGGTTTCGGCCAGCTTCCTTGGCGCGATAGAGCGCGATGTCGGCGTTGACCAGCAGCTTACGCGCGTCGATTTCCGGGCCTTCTCCGACCGCGACACCGATGCTGACACCGAAGCGGCAGGGAAATCCGTTGTAATCGACCGGCTGCCGCATGGCGGCGATGATGCGGTCGCAGCGCGGCGCAAGTGCGGCCTCGCCGACAGCCCCGGTCACGGCCACCACGAATTCGTCGCCGCCGATGCGCGCGATGATATCGCCGGGCGAGGTGTTCGCCCTGAGGATCTCGGAGGCATGGACCAGCATGGCGTCGCCGGCGGCATGCCCGAGCGTATCGTTGATCTGCTTGAACCTGTCGAGGTCGATATGAAGGATGGCGATGTCTTCCCGATCACCGTCGGGCGACGACGTCAGGCGCTCCAGCGCCTTGTCGAGCATGCGGCGGTTGCCGAGCCCGGTCAGCGGATCGTGAAGCGCATTGTGCTCTATGCGCACACGCGCCTGCTCCAGCTCAGCATTCTTTGCATCTGCCATCGCCTTTGCCGCACGCAGCTGCTCGGTCATCACGACGTCGTCGGTGACGTCGAGCGCCATGCCCACGAACTTTCGCGCGCCGTCGGGCGCCACATGCAGCTTGCCAACGGAGCGGATGTGACGGACACCACCGGACAAAAGGACGACGCGAGCCTGATGGACATAGGTTTCGTTGGCGGCAATGGCGCGATTGACCGCCTCCAGAGCCGCTTCGCGATCATCGGGATGAAGCGTGGTAAGCCATATTTTTTCGTTTGTGGCCCCGTCGGAGTAGACCAGTCCGTAAAGCTGGTGCATGCGCTCGTCCCAATAGGCGACGTTCTTGTCGAGATCTGCCTCCCACATGCCGCAACGATAGGAATCGAGTGCCAGGTCGAGCCGGCGCGAAAGCAGTTCGAGATCCTGCTCGCGCTCGTAGAGCCCCTTCAGCGCCTGCTCGAGCTCATGGTTTTGCTGATCGACCTGCGCCTTGGCCGCGCTCAGCCGCTCATTTCTCGCCACATCGTCGCTGACGTCCCAACTGATGCCGGTGACCTTGGCGCGTCCGTCGGCGCCTCGGTAGCTAGATCCGACATTACGGATATGGCGCATCGTTCCGTCGGGCAGGATGACGCGATACTGCGACCGGTATTCCAGACCATCGTCCAGGCTGCGGAAGAGCGCGTTGGCGGCAATGCCGACATCATCGGGATGTACCGTGGCGCGCCACTCGTCATATGTCGGCTCGTCCAAATGAGCCTCCAGCCCGTGCAGGTGGAACATCCGATCGTCCCAGGAGCGCTGCTGGCTCTCGACGTCGATCTCCCAGATCCCGATCTTCGACGCGTCGAGCGCCAGGTTCAGGCGATGAGACAGCGTCATCACCTCCCCTTCCCGCGCCTTCAGCTTGGCGATGTTGCGCTGGCGCTCGTTGACGAGGCCACCGGCCAGGAGGATAGGGATGACCACCACCGTGACAGCGGCAACGATCGCCATCTGGATGAAGCTGCTGTTTTCGGGAAGCTGCTTCCATCCGCCGACCGGCATGGCCGCAAGCTCCCACACGCCGCCGGCGAGTTCCAGCCGACGCTTGACCGGCGCGGCGCGAAAGAGGGCGTCGTCGCCGTAGAACGCATCCTGTATGCGCTCCGGCTCGGAAATGTCGCGGATCGCCAGATGAACGTCGATGTGGCGGTGATCCCGGGCCAGCTCCGGCGCTTCGCCGCCCGACTCGAGCAGGCGTGCCGCGCGGTAAAGCGCCTTCTCGTCGAGTATGGCCTCGACATAGCCCCAACGCTCCATGCGGCCCTGGATCTTGGAGAAGACCGGCAGGAACAGTTCGAAACCATTGCGGCCACTCGGCAGCCGAATCGGGCCGATCATCACCGGCCTGACCGTCGAGGACGCGCGCTCGATGGCATGCCTTGTCGCGCCGAATCGGTTGAAGTCGCTGCCGACGAACCATTGCTGGCTCTCGCGCGGAAAGGCGATCCGCACCACGCCGCCGGGCGCTGCGGAAGCGCGCACCATCTGTGGGTTCTGCAGGAGGAGCTTCGTCGCCATGACAGTGAAGTCGTCTGACGTCATGGCCGGATGGACGCCGATGCTGTTGGCAAAACCGTTCAGCGCCGCAATGCTGGTATTAACCTCCGATTGCAGCCGGTTGGCAATGAGGTTCAGTTCGTTCTCGACGTCGATCCGAAGGTCGTTCTGGAAATTCTCACGATTTTGTCGCTCATAGACATGCCCGCCCGTGAAAACGACAAGGCCAGCGATCGCCGCCGGAATGAGCGACGGTTTCGCAAATCTGGCGGCGGCCCGAATGCGCTGGCGCAGAACGTCAATGATCTTCAATCTCTTCCCCTCGATCCCCAACCAAAGGTAGCGAGCGAGTCTTAAGATTGGCTTTCGTCACAATTCCTTGGCAAACCCTATAATTCATGGGGAAACCACCCCGCCGATACCCGGAGTTCGGCCCCTGCCCGCTTGAAAAATACGGTATCGCCGTCCAGTCTCCAGAGTTCGGATAGACCATCAAAAAAAGCGGGGCGTCCGGCCAAAAGCCACGCCGCAAGGCAATTTTTGCCACAATCGGGGATCAAAGGGAGTGACAAGAATGTTCGCAGAAACGTTGAAGAGGGCAAGAAGAATGCGTTTTGTTATTGCCGCACTCATGGCCACCGCAGGGCTGCTCTCCCCCTTGTCCGCCCTGGCCGAAAGCGCCGACGTTGAAGCTACCATTACGGGTGTTGATACCGATAGGCTGAGCCTGTCGCTTGACGACGGCAAGAACTACCAGGCGCCCGAGGAATTCAATTTCGAAGGCCTGAAGGCCGGCGTAAAAGTTCTCGTCTTCTACACGGAAGTGGACGGCAAGCGGGTCATCAACGACCTCGAAATCGTTCAATAACAAGGCGCGGCATTTCCTAGCGGCCACTGCACGGTTCGGACGAGCCGCTTTTCACATTTCTTGATATAGGTTTCTCGGATGCCCCGCACGCGGGCATCCATGTGAAGCGCATTGCGCGCCACCGCGCCAAACTACGCCCTAGGCTTCAGACCCAGCCGATGGCATTGCCGGAGATGCGCAGAAGGCGGTCCTGCGGGATCGCAGCGGTCGCGGCCTCCTCGGCTTCCATTTCCCCGAAAAGCTTGAACAGCACGCGAATGACGCCGCCATGACTGACGCAGACCGTCGGCGTCGTCACGTCCCTGAGCCAGGCGGCTATGCGCCAGGACAGGATTTCGTAGCTCTCGGCGTCCTCGCCGGGGGGAATGAAGTCCCACTTCACGGCGCGCCGTTCGGCGATCCGCTGTGGCGCCGAGCGCTTGAGTTCGGGCAGCGTGTGCCCTTCCCAATCGCCGAAGGAAACTTCCTTGAGCCGCTCGTCGGTGCGGTAGGCCTCCGGATCGAGCCCCATGGCCCGGCGGACACGCTCCATAGTCTCGCGGGTGCGGCCGAGCGGACTGGCGACGAAGTCGAAATGCCGGGCGTCGGCGCCGAGGATGCCCCCAAGCGCCACGCCGTTGCCGGTCGCCTGCTGGCGACCGAAGTCATTGAGAGGGATATCCTTCTGCCCCTGGAGCCGGCTTTCGGCGTTCCAGTCGGTCTGTCCGTGACGGATCACATAGATCAGCACAACATGTCTCCGGGCAGCAGCCTGCCGAATCCGACTTGCGGTTCGGTCAGTCCTTGATCACGGAGATATCGGGCGCGTCCACTGCCTTCATGCCGACGACATGGTAGCCGCTGTCGGCGTGGTGCACTTCACCGGTGACCGAGCGCGACAGGTCCGAAAGCATGTAGAGGCCGACGTCGCCGACTTCCTCGATGGTGACGGTGCGGCGCAGCGGCGCGTTGTACTCGTTCCACTTGAGGATATAGCGGAAGTCGCCGATGCCGGAGGCAGCCAGCGTCTTGATCGGGCCGGCAGAAATCGCGTTGACGCGGATGTTCTTCGGGCCGAGGTCGACAGCGAGGTACTTGACGCTTGCTTCGAGAGCAGCCTTGGCGACACCCATGACGTTGTAGTTCGGCATGACCTTCTCGGCGCCGTAATAGGTCAGCGTCAGCATCGAGCCGCCGTCCGTCATCAGCTTTTCAGCGCGACGGGCAACCGAGGTGAAGGAGTAGACCGAGATCTGCATCGTCTTGGCGAAGTTGTCGGCCGAGGTATCGACGTAGCGGCCGGTCAGTTCGTCCTTGTCGGAGAAGCCGATCGCGTGCACGACGAAATCGATCTTGCCCCACTGCTTCTCGAGCGTATCGAAGACGGCATCGATGGAGGCTTCGTCGCTGACGTCGCAATGGCCGGCCATGAAGCCGTCGATTTCCGCAAGCAGCGGCTCGACGCGCTTCTTCAGAGCGTCGCCCTGATAGGTCAACGCAACTTCACCACCCTGCGCGTGGATGGCCTTGGCAATGCCCCATGCGATGGAACGGTTGTTTGCAACGCCCATGATGACGCCGCGCTTGCCCTTCATCAGACCGGATGCCTGAGCCATGGTAAGTCCCCAATACTATTCCAGCATCGGCGGGCGCCGGTGCCAAAGATCAAAAATGTCAAAGACGCCCCACGAGAACGGGTGCGGCAAAATGTCGAGAATTGCCTATGGCATAGCCGCAAGGGTGGTTCAAGCGCGGCTGAGATCAGGAACTGTTAGTCCCCGTAATATTGGGTCAGTGTGTCAGCGAACTGTCACAAATGGCCTGTCACAGATAGAGGCCGTCGCGTTGCGACTTCATCAAATCGGTGATCTTGTCGTCGGGCGCTTCGGGCAGAACCAGTCGCAATTCGACCAGCAGGTCGCCATGCGTACCGTAAGCGCCGGGCATGCCCCTGCCAGCAAGACGGATGACCTTGTCTGAGCCGGACCAGGCCGGAACGACCACGGTAACCTGCCCGACCGGAGTTTCGAGCACCTGTTCGCAACCGAGCACGGCGCCCTGCAGGTCGATCGGCAAGGTGGTCATGAGATCAAGGCCGCGGGCGCGGAACGTCCCGCCCTGATCGACCCTGAGCGTCACGACGACGTCGCCGCGGGTCATGCCGGTCACCCGATAGCCCTGCTCCGCCAGACGAATGCTCTGACCGTCGACGGCGCCCGGTGGGATCTGCACCTTCAGGCTTTCACCGTCAGGAAGCTCGACGGAGAGGCGCTGGCGGTTGATCAGGTCGTCGATGCTGACGGAGAGATCGACGGGAAGATCAGGCACCTTCTCGGCCGTCTTTGCCGCGCGCCCCCGGATGCGCCGGACGATCGCCGCCACAAGCTCGGCTGCCGGTGCGGCTGCACGCTGCATCAGCGGCGCCTCAGTCTTGAGAGCGTTTTCCTGCTGGGGCTCGGGCGTTGGTTCCGGCTTGCTTTCGGAAGCCTGGGCCGGGCGCTCCGGCTCCTTCGCCGCCGAAGCCGGCTTGGGCGCCGGTTTCGGCGTCGGCTTTGGCGAGGGCCGGGCCGACTTGGTGCGGGTCTCCGCACCGAAAATCTGTGAAATGGCGTCCTCGGCGGTCTCGGCGTCGACCGGCGCCTCTTCCTGAGGCCGCAACTTCGCCTTCATCGCCTCCATGCGACGAAGCTCGGCCTCGCGGCGCGCATAATCGTAGCGGCTTCTGAGCTTCGGGTCGCGCAGGAGTTCATAGGCCTTGCCGGCCTCGGCAAAACGCTCGGCGGCGTTGGGATCGTCCTGGTTGTGGTCCGGATGCACGGCCTTTGCCAGCGAACGCCAGGCGGCCTTGATTTCATCCTGCCCGGCATTGCGCCGTACCCCGAGGATCACATAGGGATCACGCATGGTTTTACCATCTTCTCTGATCGGCAGCCGCTCCCTGACGTCCGCCTTTGCCCCGATTTCAGGCGCCATCGTCGCCCGTCCGTTGAATGCCGATGATCAGGAGAAGTTGCTAAATAGTGGTTAGCCACGGGTCCTCATGCGGCCATTGGGACGGCATCGTGGGCCGTCATGCGCGCATTTGCCGAAACGTGGTTAACCGCCGATTTCAACGACTTGGGTTGGGCGCCGCTCAGGCGCGCGGGCCGAAGCTCGTCAGATACCAGGCGCCGTCACCGCCCTGGCAGGTGCTGCCGTCGAACTTGGCGATGCCCTCGTAAGAATGGCGCGTCGTGGTGAAGCGGCGGCAGAGCATGCCGCTGGCGCGGTCTTCCTGGATGCTGCTGATGACGCCGGCGCTGCCGGAGGTCGCATTGGCCCAGGGAATAGGGTTGATGGCGCCGCTGTTGAGTTCGGCCGACGTCACGGCATTGCGAACCATCACAGCGTCGGAAAGGCCATCGGAGGTCTTGGCGACGGGAACGGTGCCCGTCGAAACCGTGCGGTCGACACCGCTGCCGAAAAGGTCGAGGCCAGCCCCCATGCAGCCGGACAGCGCCAGGACCGGCAGGCAAATTGCCGCGCTACGTAGCAAGGCGAAGGAATACCCCTTCTTGGCGTCGATCCACTTTGCTATGTCTTGCACGGCAATCCTGTCAGACTCGCTGGAGCCGCACGTTTCTCGACAAGGTCAACATACAGGCTCCGACATTTTCGATGCGGAAACACCGGTCGGGCTCATCCCGAAGCATTTCCGCGCCAGACATCACGGCATTGGAACGCAATAATGGCGGCGAATGAGTTAACAAGCGGTGACTTCACCGAATCAAATGAACCCTTTTCCCTGTTTGGCACATGGCTGAAGGACGCGGAAGGCAGCGAGGTCAACGACCCGAACGCGGTCGCGCTCGCGACCGTCGATGCCGACGGGCTGCCGAATGTCCGTATGGTTCTGCTCAAGGGCTTCGACGAACGCGGCTTCGTTTTCTACACGAATTTCGAAAGCCAGAAGGGTGAGGAGATCCTCGGCGCCCGCAAGGCGGCGATGTGCTTTCACTGGAAATCGCTCCGCCGGCAGGTGCGCGTGCGCGGCCCGGTCGAGATCGTCACCGACGAAGAGGCGGACGAATACTTCAAGAGCCGGCCGCGCGGCAGCCGCATCGGCGCCTGGGCCTCGAAGCAGTCGCGACCGCTCGAAGGCCGCTTCGCGCTGGAGAAGGCCGTTGCCGAGTACACCGCCCGCCACGCCCTCGGCGAAATCCCGCGCCCGAGCTACTGGTCCGGCTTCCGCATTCGTCCGACCTCAATCGAATTCTGGCACGACCGCCCGTTCCGGCTGCATGACCGGATGGAGTTTCGCCGCGAAACGCCCGAAGGCGGCTGGGAAAAGGTACGTATGTACCCTTAGCCTGCCTGTCTCTTTCAAGAGAGACGCCAGGTGCAATGACGACGCCCGGCCATGCAGGTGGCCGAGCGGATATTATCCTTTGCCCGACCCGAGCCGGGCGTTTTCATCGAGTGCCTTTTGATGACGATCGATGTTCGTGACGCGACGCTCGACGATGTCGCCGGCTGTCACCGCTGCCTTGACGAGGTTGCCCAGGAAGGCCGCTGGCTTTCACGGCTGAGCGCTCCACCCTTCGACGGCTTTGCCGCATACATGACCGAGCTGTATCGCGCCCGGGCAGCCCAGATCGTCGCAGTCGACGATCGCGTCGTCGGCTGGTGCGATATCCGGCTGGATGCTTCGCCCGTTCGCGCGCATGTCGGCACCTTGGGCATGGGGCTTCTCGCCACCTATCGCGGCAAGGGAATCGGCGGCCGGCTTCTGCAACTGGCGATGCAACGTGGTCGCGAGCAGGGGCTGGAACGCATCGAACTCTCCGTTCTTCATGACAATGCTGCGGCCCGGGCGCTCTACGCGCGGTTCGGCTTCCAAATCGAAGGCCGCCGCGTGCGCGACTGGAAACACGACGGCGTTTACCAGGACAGCATTCTCATGGCTTTTGCCTTCAATTGACGCCAAAGCGCTCGGCTGTCCAACTCGCCTTTTCTACCCGGCCGTCAGGCGGAACGGGATGCCGGATGCCAGCGCCGAGACATAGCGGGCGCGCTGGAAATGGCCGTTCAGCGAAATGCGCGGCAGCGCATAAGGGCTGGATTGCGTCCGCACCGTGAGCGTGCCGGGTTGGGTGGTGACGGCCAGGGTAAGCCCCAGATCGGCGACGATGCGATGGTCGCGCGCGGATACCGCCGGCGCGTCGCCATAGGGATAGGCAAAGGTCTGGGGCGGGCGACCGGTAATCGCCTCGACGCGCTGCAGCGATCCCTCGATCTCCCGCTTCGCCTCGTCATCCGACAGGCGCGCGACCGCGCGGTGGCTGATCGTGTGGGCGCCGAGGCTCGCCAGAGGACTTTCGATCAGGCGCCGTAACCCGGCCTCGTCCAGTGTCAGCTTTTCGGTGATCGCCAGGGGATCGATGCCGCGGTCACGGGCTGCAGCGTTCAAGGAAGCGATCGCCTTTGCCTCGTCATGGCCGTGAATGAACGCCGCGATACGATCGAAGACGGACTGCCTTTCGGCCGTTGTCGACGGCTGCAGTGTTTCTACACCGCCGCCGAAGTCAAAGTGTAGCGTCTCGTTCGTTTCGAGCATATCGGCGAGCGTCTCCCACCAAAGCGTATGGGTGCGGTCGACGAAACCGCCGGCAACGAACACCGTGAACGGCGCCTGGTGGCGCTCGAAGACCGGCAAGGCGTGCTCGAGATTGTTCCTGTAACCGTCGTCGAGGGTAAAGCAGGCCACCGGTCCGCCCTTGGCGGCCAAGGCCTGCGGCAGCTGTTCGAGCGGGACAAAGCGATAGCCGTCGCGCTTCAGCGTCCGCAGCGCGACATCGAGAAATTCCGGCGCGATCTCCAGATGGGCGTTGGGATCGAAGGCACGGGCAAGCTTCGGCCGGACATGGTGCAGCGTAAAGACCGCCCCCTGCCCGCGCGCGCCGGCCATCAGCCCGGCGTGGCTCAGGCCCCTGGCGACTTCCAGCCCGCCGGCAATTGCGGCGCGGCGAACAATTGTCCTGATCATGCCCTTGATGGTCGCCCCCAAAATCCGGCCCACGTGCTCCCCGCGCGGCCTGCAAGCCTGGAAAGTTAACGGCGAGGGCGTTAAACCTTGTTGAACGGGGAGAGCGTTCATCGGCCATTTACCACAACCCCGAAAACAAGGTCGGCTTGCCACATTCCGCCCTAAAGTTGCAGCAAAGACACGCATCTTGTCACAAAACGAAACAGCTTTGCGCCTGACCGCGGGCGCTTTTCGACGGGGATCGACATGAAAACTCTGCGCTGCCTCCTGCTGGCGACCTTCGCACTGGCGCTCGGGACGGCGACTGCCGTCGCCGGAAGCGCCTCGCTGGTGCTGGATGCGCGCACCGGCAAGGTCCTCTCGTCCGAAAACGCCGATGTCCTCAACCATCCGGCCTCCTTGACCAAGATGATGACGGTCTACATGGCCTTCGAGGCGCTGAAGAGCGGCAAGCTTTCCTGGGACAGCAAGATCAAGGTTTCGAGGGCGGCGGCCGCCAAGCCGCCGATGCGTCTCGGCCTCAAGTCCGGCATGACGATCACGGTGCGCGAGGCGGTCCTCGGCATGATCGTGCGCTCGGGCAACGATGCGGCAGCCGCTATGGCCGAGAAGCTCGGCGGCTCCGAGGCGAATTTCGCCCGGATGATGACCGCCAAGGCGCGGCAGCTCGGCATGAGCAAGACCATTTTCATCAATGCCTCCGGCCTGCCGGCGAGCAAGCAGGTGACGACGGCGCGTGAAATGTCGACGCTTGCCGTGGCGCTGATGCGCGACTTCCCCAGGGAGTACCGGCTGTTTGCGACCGAGAGCTTCAATTTCCGCGGCCGCAAGGTGCGGGGTCACAACAACCTGATGTATCGCTACGACGGCATGGACGGCATCAAGACCGGCTACACCAATGCCTCCGGCTTCAACCTGGTCAGCGCCGTCAAGGACGGCAATCGCCGGGTGGTCGGCGTCGTGCTCGGGGGCAAGACGGCGCGTAGCCGCGACGCCAAGATGGCGGCCCTTCTCGATCGCCATGTTGGCAAGGCGGCCAAGGGTGGACGGCAGCTCGTGGCATCGACGCGCGGTGGCAAGACGGTCGAAGCCCCCGTCGAAATGGCCGCGGTCGCAACATCCGAGGTTCCGATGCCCTATGCCGCACCGCAGCGGGCCAAGCAGGATTCGGTTGCTGCCCTGATTGCGGCGACGTCGACGACCGCGATCCCGGCGGAACGCCCGACCGAGGTTGCCGAGATCGAAACGACCGCTGCGGTTCCGGCTGCATCAGGCGGCTGGCAGATCCAGATTTCGGCCGCACCTTCGGCCGAGGCTGCGCGCATGCTGCTGGCGCAGGCGCGCTCGGAGGCCGGTGCGCCGCTCGCAGGCGCCACGCCCTATACGGAAGCCGTCGGTAAGGGTGCCAAGGCGATCTACCGCGCCCGCTTCGTCGGCTTTTCGAGCAAGGACGCGGCCGCCGCCGCCTGCGACGCGCTCAAGCAGCGCTCCTATGACTGCATGATGCTGCCGTCGCGCGGCTGACGGCAGCGGTTCGCCGCAGCTTCACGCGCTTGTAGCTCTGCGGGCGCGATTGGCCATCCACCAGTTGCACTGCTCTTCGCTGTAGCCGAGAAGCCGTCCCTCCTCGCGCTCATCTTCATCCGTCCATGGACGCCAGTTGTAGAAGAGCTGGTCGCAGCGCTTCCTGAAGCGCTCGAAGCGCCAGGTCTCGCCCGGCAGCGCATAGAGGAAATAGCGGACCCGCTCCTCTTTGTCGCCTCCCGTGGTCGTCGGGCACATCTTTGCCAGCTCGAACGTGTCCAGCACCAGCACTCCGGCGGCAACATGCGGGGCAAAGAGCGCCTTCGTTTCCTCGAGCCAAGGCGAAGCGGGATCGTCGCCGAAATAGGCAAAGGGCTTGCGCCCTTCCAGCATCAGCGGAAGTTCGTAGCCGGTATGGACGAGGTAGGGCGTTGCATCGATCCGCTGTGGCCGGCGAAGCAAGGCCTCCTCCCCCGTATCCGGCAAGGCAAACCCGAGCGCCGAGGCAAGCGCAGTCAGATCCTTGCGGTCAAGCAGGTAACAGGCATGGTCGGCAATGGCGCCGCCGTCCAGGTCCAGGGCACGCGCGATGTCACCCGGATCCCCATCGAACCGCAGTTCGTGGCTGGGTGTGGCGGTTTCCGGCGACAGGAACGAAAGCACGAAGACCGCCACCGGAAGTTACGCCTGCGTGCCGCCCACCGTGATCTGGTCCATGCGCAGATGCGGCTGGCCGACGCCGACCGGCACCCATTGGCCGGCCTTGCCGCAATTGCCGATGCCGGTGTCGAGCTTGGTGTCGTTGCCGACCATGGTCACCCGCTTCATCGCGTCCGGACCGTTGCCGATCAGCATGGCGCCCTTGACCGGTGCGCCGATCTTGCCGTTTTCGATCAGGTAGGCCTCGGTACAGCCGAAGACGAACTTGCCCGACGTGATGTCCACCTGGCCGCCACCGAAGGAGACGGCATAGATCCCCTTCTTCACCGAGGCGATGATTTCCTCCGGCGTCCTGTCGCCGGAGAGCATGTAGGTGTTGGTCATGCGCGGCATCGGCACATGGGCATACCCCTGGCGACGGCCGTTGCCGGTGGGTTGCATGCCCATCAGTCGGGCGTTCTGGCGGTCCTGCATGTAGCCGACGAGCTTTCCGTCCTCGATCAGCACGTTGTAGCCCGAGGGCGTGCCTTCGTCGTCGATCGAGATCGAGCCGCGGCGCGCCTCGATCGTGCCGTCGTCGACGACGGTGACGCCCTTGGCAGCCACCTGCTCGCCCAAAAGGCCGGCAAAGGCCGAGGTCTTCTTGCGGTTGAAGTCGCCTTCCAGGCCATGGCCGACGGCCTCGTGCAACATGACGCCCGGCCAGCCGGAGGCAAGCACCACATCCATGGTGCCGGCCGGCGCATCGATCGCTTCGAGATTGACGAGCGCCTGGCGCAGCGCCTCGTCGGCGCCCATCTTCCAGTTTTCCTCGGTGACGAAATCGCCGAAGCCGCGACGCCCGCCGGTGCCGAAGGAACCGCTTTCCTGGCGGTCGCCATCGCCGGTCACGACGGAGATGTTGATGCGCGTCATCGGCCTGACGTCATGGACCCGATGACCGTCGGCGCGCAGGATATCGACGACCTGCCAGCTTGCGGCGATGGTCGCCGTTACCTGGCGGACCTTGGGGTCCTTGGCGCGCAGATAGGCATCGATTTCCTGAAGCAGCGCGACCTTTGCCTCGAAGCTCGGCGCGCCGATCGGGTTTTCGTCGCCATAAAGCTTCTTGTTGGTGCGCTGCGGGGCTGCGGCATAGGAGCCGGCATAGCCGCGCGTCACCTGCGCCACCGCGTCCGAGGCGCGGCGCAGTGCCGACAGGGAAAGCTCGCCGGAATGGGCATAACCGACCGCTTCGCCAGCCACGGCGCGAAGGCCGAAGCCCTGGTCGGTGTTGAAGCTGCCGCCCTTGAGCCGGCCGTTGTCGAAGGACAGCACCTCGGCCTGGGCATGTTCGAGGAACAGTTCGCCGTCGTCGGCACCGGCGAGCGATTCCGAGAGAACCTTGCGGACCGTTGCCTCGTCGGCATCGAAGAGGCTCATCAGATCGGTGTTCATAGTGGCACGCTCCCGCGTCAGGAATTTCTATCGCCTCCATTTAGGAAGGCGGCGGGTTCAAGCCAAGGAAAATATCACGGGCCGCATGTTTCCCTCGATCCGCACCGATCGACGCCAACATGCGGATTCAAGTCGCTACAGCGACGTGTTCCAGCCATCGAGCCGTTCCACGCGCTCGACGCCGGCGAAGCGGGCAACCCGATCGAACTCCGCATCTATGCGTTCCAGGCGTCCGGCCGAGGCGCGGACACCCTTTTCGAGCCAGAGCCTGCGGACATCGAGGCTACCGCGCTTGCGGTCCGCCTTCATGTCGATGCGGCCGATCAGCCGGTCGCCCTCGATCAACGGGAAGACGTAATAGCCATATTCGCGCTTGGCCTCGGGCACGAAGATCTCGATGCGATAGAAGAAGCCGAAGAGCCGCTCCGTGCGATTGCGATCGCGCAAGAGGGGATCGAAGGGGCTGAGCACGCGCACCCGGCCGGGCGGCTCGGGGATATCGCCGAGCGCGTCCGGAAACCCGGAGAAGGCGTAGGAGACACGCGGACGTCCGCCATCGATCGCTTCGATCTGCACTTCCACGAGTTCGTCGCGATGTTCGGCCACCCAGGTCTTGGCCTCCTCGGGCGAGACCAGATCCCAGAAGGCGGCGATCTCGCCATGGGTCGCGAAGCCGAGACGCTCCAACGCGCTGCGGCAGGCCCAGTCGACGAATTCCGGATGGCTGACGTCACCCTCGTTGTGGTGCGATGGGATCACTCTTTCCGTGAGATCGTAGACCTTCTGGAAATTCTCGCGCCGCGCGATCGCCAACTTGCCTGTGCGCCACAACACTTCCAGCGCCGTCTTCGACGGATGCCAGTTCCACCAGCCACCAGACTGGTGCTCGGCTTCCTTCAGATCGCGGGCAAGCACCGGGCCGCCTTCTGCAATCCGCTGATAGGTGTCGTCGCAGCCTTTCTCGAAACCCTCGCCTCGCCACGTCTTCCAGCGCTCGACGATCGTCTCGCCTTCCCATTTGAAGCGATGCTTCCAATAGCGGAAGAAGCTGCTGGGAATGATCGAGGCATCGTGGGTCCAGTGCTCGAAGAGGTCGCGATCGTCCTCCAGCAGCGCCGTCAGATGTTCCCGACGATAGGTCTGGTTGCGGGAAAACAGGATCTGGTGGTGGGCACGCTCGACCGTGGCGATGCTGTCGACCTGTACGAAGCCGATGTCGTGGATGAGCTTCAACAGGCCCTCCTTGCCGAGCGCGCGATTGGGCGCGCCTGAAAGGCCCTGCTTGGCGAGGAAGATGCGACGGGCGTCGCTGTTGGAAAGGCGAATCGTCATGGCGAGAAGAGTAGGCTTATATTCCCATAATTCAAATAGAGCATCGATCCCTGGACCGCATTGCCCTTGTTGTCGCACTTGGCCTATAGAGCAACCCGAAAACGGCGCGGGCCGGAGACAGCGAGGAACGGAATGGACATCCGCTTTACCGATTGCGCGGTCCGCTTCGGCGAGCGGGTGGCATTGCATCCCCTGACGCTCGCGCTCAACGAAAAACGCATCGGCATCATCGGCCTCAACGGCTCCGGCAAGACGACCTTCGCCCGGCTGATCAACGGGCTGGTGAAGCCCTCCTCCGGCGGCGTCACGGTCAACGGGCTCGATACCGTCAAGGACGATCGCGCCGTGCTTTCCGAGGCCGGCTTCATCTTCCAGAATCCGCACAACCAGCTGATCATGCCTGTTGTTGCCGAGGACATTGCCTTCGGGCTGAAGAACCGTGGCTTTTCGCGCGACGAGATCGACCGCCGGATGCAGGCGGCACTTTCGCGCTTCGGCATCGAACACTTGGCAAGGCGGCGCGTGCACGAGCTTTCGGGCGGAGAAACGCAGCTCGTCGCCATGGCGAGCGTCGTGGTTACCGATCCGAAGATCCTGATCCTCGACGAGCCGACGAACCAGCTCGACCTGAAGAACCGCCGCCGTGTCGCCACGGCGATTGATGACCTGCCGGAGGATACGGTGGTGATCACCCATGATCTCGGGCTCGTCGAGACTGTCGAACGGATGCTGCTCTTCCATGAAGGTCGGCTTGCGTTCGACGGCAACCCGCAAGAGGCGATCCGCCACTATCACGAGATCGCCGGATGCTGACGAGCCTGCATATCGAGGGCAACAGCCTGCTCCACCAGCTGCCGGTCAGGGTCAAGCTGATTGCACTCGTGGCGTCGAGCATCGGGCTTTTTCTGAGCGCCTCACTCGCGGTTCAGGCGATCGCCTTCGTCGTTGCCGCCGCTCTTTATCTCTCCGTCGGTCTCTCGCCCAAGGAAGCGCTGAAGCGCGTCGGCTTCGTCTTCCTGACGATCTTCTTTCTGGCGGCCGTCAATCTCTTCTACCTCTCGGTTTCCGAGGTCGCGACTTTGACCTTGCGGCTGATGGCGCTGGTTCTTTTTGCTGCCGCCGTCACGGCGACGACGACGATCAGCGCCTTCATGGACGAGATCACCATCCTCCTGAGCCCGCTGGAACGGCTTGGCTGGCTGAAGGCGGCCGATGTCAGCCTGGCGCTCGGGTTGGTGCTGCGCTTCGTTCCCGATATCTTTGCGCGCTATCAAGCGATCCGCGAAGCCCATCGCGCCCGCGGACTGCCTGTCCGGCCGTTGACGATCATCGGGCCGCTGATCATCCTGACGCTGAAGGATGCCGATACCATTGCTGCCGCGATTGACGCGCGCGGATTTCGCCGTCAATAAATTCGCGAATTCTAAAAGACAGGGAACCGGAACTACATGAATACCAGAGATCTCGTGCTCATCGCCCTCTTCGCCGCGATCGTCGTCGTGCTCGGCCTCATTCCGCCGATCACGCTCGGCTTCATTCCGGTCCCGATCACCGCGCAGTCCATGGGCGTCATGCTCGCCGGCTGCATCCTCGGCGCCAAGCGCGGCGCGCTCGCCTTCCTGCTGTTCCTGCTGCTGGTCGCCATCGGCCTGCCGGTGCTTTCGGGCGGCCGCGGCGGCCTTGCGGTCTTTGCCGGCCCGTCGGGCGGCTTCATCATCGGCTGGGTTATCGCCACCTTCGTCACCGGCCTGATCGCCGAGCGCACCGTGCGTGAAGGCCAGGCAGAAACGCGCCAGTTCGTCGGCTTCTTCCTTGCCTCCGTCCTCGGCGGTATCGTCGTGCTCTATGCGATCGGCATGCCCTGGGTTTCCGCCGTCACCGGCACCCCGCTCATGACCGTCGCTGCCGGCTCGCTCGCCTTCATTCCGGGCGACCTGTTGAAGGCTGCGATCGCGACGCTTGCCGCACGCGCCGTCTACGCCGGCTATCCGCTGCTGCCGGCCCGCGCCTGAGCCGATGCCGTTTGCCGCCGCGATCCGTCGCCACGCGCAAGACCGCCCGCATGCCCCGGCCTTCCAAATCGAAGGCCGGGCTTTCACTTTCGGTGACCTCGCACGCATCGCCGGGACGCTTGCCGAAACATTCGACGAACTGGCCGGAAGGGTTGCGCGCCGTAGCGTGCTCGGCGACCGCTCTCGGCTGATCGCGCTAGAGGCGGGTAATCATCCGCTCTTCGCCGCGGCCTTGCTTGCCGCCACCAGCGGCGGCAACTGCGTCGCGCTGATCGATCCGCATCTGCCGGAAGCGACGCGCCAGGCCATGCGCGATCGCCTGTCGCCCGATCTCATCATCAGTGCCGATGGCGCCAACCTGTCGCTTCAAGCGCCCGCAAGCGGCGAGACGCGGACCTTCCGCGAGACCGATGGCAAAGAGCGAAAGCCGCTCGCAGTCGGCGAAGACAGCGAGCCGTTCCTCATCGTCTTCACCTCGGGCACGACGGGCACGCCGAAAGCGATCATCCGCGATCGCGGATCGTGGCGCAGGAGCCTGGCCACGGGCGAGCCCTTCTTCGGCATCGGCCGCGCCACCCGCACCTTTGCGCCCGGGCCACTCGCGCACGGGCTGACGCTTTATGCGCTTGCCGAAACCCTCGTCGCCGGCGCCGAATTCATCGGGGCCACACATTTCGAGGCATCCCGGGCGATGTCGGTCATCGAGGCGAAAGCGGTCCAGCGACTGGCGCTGGTGCCGACGGTGCTGCGGCGGCTCTGCGCGGCAGCCGCCGGCCGGCCGCAAACGTCGGTCAAGCAGATCACCGTCGCCGGCGCCAAGCTGACCGAAAACGATCGCGAAACCGCGGCGCTCGCGTTTCCGCAAGCCGATATCATCGAATACTACGGCGCCTCTGAACTGGGCTTCATCAGCGTTGCGACCAAGGGCGACACCGGTTCGGCCACCGCCGTCGGCCGCGCCTTTCCCGGCGTCACGCTCAGCATTCGCGACGACAAGGGGGACGAGGTGCCTACCGGCGAGACGGGCACGATCTTCGTCGACAGCGCCCTCATCTCCGACGGTTATATCGGCGGCGCCGACGGCGCCGGGTTCCATCGTCTTGGGTCGCTGGCGACGGTCGGCGATGTCGGTTTCCTCGATGAATGCGGCACCTTGCATCTTCTCGGCCGCGCTGGTGGCATGGTGCTTTCGGGCGGCAACAACATCTACCCGCAGGAAGTGGAAGCGGTGCTCGTCGCCGATGCCGGCGTTCACGCGGCACTCGTGCTTGGCCTCGATCACCCGGATCTCGGCAGCGAACTCGTCGCCGTCATCGAGCCGGACGGTGCTATGTTCGATCGGGAGGCGCTTGAGCGTCATCTCGCCGCCCAGCTGCCGCGCTACAAGCATCCACGTCGCATCTGGCTCTGCGCGAACATGCCTATGACGCAGTCGGGCAAGGTGGCGGCGGGCACCCTCAGGCAATGGATCGCGGATGGAAACGATGCTCTCGACCTCATCGACTGACCCGGCACGCACGCCTGTCATCATCGCCGCGCTCCGCACGCCGATCGGCCGCGTCAACGGCACGCTTCGCGATATCGAACCATCGCGGCTGGCGGCGCCGCTGATCGCCCGAATTCTCAGCGATACCGATGTAAAGACGAGCGAGATCGACGACGTCATTCTCGGCAATGCCGCCAACAGCGCCGGTAATCTCGCCCGGCTCGCCGCTCTCGAAGCCGGCCTGCCCGTCTCGACACCGGGTGTCACCGTCGACCGGCAATGCGGTTCCGGGCTGGAGGCGATCGCGCTTGCGGCGCGGATGATCCAGGCGGGCGCCGGTCGCTTCTATCTGGCCGGCGGCACCGAGAGCGCCAGCCGTGCGCATATCCGCCTGCGGCCGCCGCTGGAGCGCGGCGGCGAGCTTGCGCCGGTCAAGCGCGCTCGCATGGCGCCGGACGAGATCGGCGATCCGGACATGGGCGTGGCCGCCGAAAACGTCGCGACCGTCTGCGGCATTTCCCGTGAACGGCAGGACGCCTTTGCGCTTCAAAGCCATCGACGCGCCGTCGATGCCGACCTTGCCGGTCGGTTTTCCCGCGAAATCGTGGCGATCGAAACGGTGGCGGGCCCTGTGTCGCGCGACGAGTGCCCGCGCGCCAATGCCTCGATGGAAACACTGCAGAGGCTGAAACCGGTCTTCGTCGAGGGTGGCACGGTGACGGCCGGCAACACCTGCCCGATCAACGACGGCGCAGCCGTGGTCCTGGTGACGAGCCTTGCCGAAGCGCAACGCCTCGGCATTCCCTTCGCGCTCGAATTTGTCGATGCGGCGACGGCGGGCGTCGATCCCAACCTGCTCGGGCTTGGCCCGGTTCCGGCGATGCAGAAGCTGAAAGCCCGACAACCGACGCTGGATCCGGCAAAGATCGACTTCATCGAGTTTAACGAGGCCTTCGCCTCGCAGGTGCTCGGCAGCCTCGACCAGCTTGATATCGCCGCGGATAGGGTCAATCTCGACGGCGGCGCCATCGCGCTCGGCCATCCCTATGGCGCCTCCGGGGCGATGCTCACGGTTCGGCTCTTTTCGCAGATGCTCGCATCGCCGGAAGGCACGGAAGGCCTGGCGATGATGGGTGTTGGCGGCGGCATGGGCATCGTCACGCTGTTTCGTTCGGTCAACCCGGTTTAAGCGGCGCAATTCCGGACGGAAAACCGCTTCGCACTTTTCCTGGAATTGGTTTCTTGGTCCGCAATCCCGGACGGAAAACCGCTTCGCACTTTTCCTGGAATTGCTTGGGCTAGACCGAATAGGCCGCCAGCCATTCGCGCGTCGCTGAAGGCAGCGGCAGCGGCGTGTGGCGCTGCGGATCGACCGCGACCCAGACGACCTCGACTTCGGCCGCGAGCTGGCCGCGCGCTTCGACCTTGACGACAAAGCTGATCGAGCTGCCGCCGACCTTCGCCACGTTGACGGTAAGACGGGCCGGCTCGTCGTAGCGCAGGCCACGGTGATAGACGCAGGCGGAGCGGCGCACGAGATAACTCGGCTCGTTCACCACATGCGGACGGTGACGCCAGAGGCTGGAAAGTGCCGCCTCCGCATGGGCATAATAGGCGGCATTGTGCATATGGCCGTGCATGTCTATATCGCGAAACGGAATGCGGATTTCCGTGACGTTCTCCAGCTCCCTGCCGTCCATGCGAGGCTCCCTGACGATGCGCTCCACCCTCGTTAGCCAGTTCGGCGATCCCCGGCAAGTGATTGCGCTCGTCGATACCGAACGCGTGGCGCCTGCGGCGGGCGAAGTCGAGGTGGCCCTGTCGCTCGCAGCCATCAACCCGTCCGATCTCATCCCGGTGACCGGCGCCTATAGCGCCCGCACCACGCTGCCCTTCGTGCCCGGCTTCGAGGGCTTCGGCACGGTCTCGCGCATTGGCCCTGGCGTGACATCGCTGAAAGTCGGCGACCGCGTTGTGCCGATCGGCGCCAGCGGTCTGTGGCAGGAGTATCTGATCCGGCCGGCCGAATGGTGTTTCGCCGTGCCCGAGGATATCGGCGAGACCGATGCTGCTACCTGCTACGTCAATCCGCTGACAGCGCTGCAACTGATCGAGGCGCTGCGTACGCATTTCGGCTCGCTCGATGGCCGCCGTATCGGCGTCACCGCGGCAGGCTCGGCGATTGGCGGCATGCTGATGAAGCTGCTGGCCGGCGAAGGCGCTGATACCACCCGCATCGTTCGAAGCGCGCGCAGCGCTAAACGACTGGCAACCGAGGTCCCCGGCCACATCGTGCTGGGCGACGAGAGCCATGTGCCGCAGCTTCGCCTCGATGCGATCATCGACGCCGTTGGCGGTCCTTTTGCCGGCGATCTCATCCAGCGCACGCTCGACCCCGGCGGCGCCTTCATCCAGTACGGGGCGCTGAGCGGCGTGCCGGTGCCGCAGGCAACAATCCAGGCGCGGCCTGATATCCGCTTCTCCTTCCTGTGGCTGCGCACCTGGGTGCATTCGGCCGGGCGACCGGCGATCGAGGCAGCCTTTGCCAGGAGTTTCGAAGGTTTGCGGTCGGGTCTCTTTTCCAGCCGCATCGCGGAAATCTATCCGCTGAGCCGGCTCGACGCGGCGCTTGCGCATCAGGCGCATCCGGGCCGCGACGGCAAGCTGCTGCTCGATCCGCGCTGTTGAAAAATCTCTCTTTCGGCTGCGTCACCATGGACCTTGCGGGGTGCGCGCACTAGGTTCCGGGCATGACCACGTTCCTCTATGAAAATCCGGTCTTTCTGGAACACGAGGTTCCGGAGGGGCATCCCGAACGGCCGGACCGGCTGAAGGCGCTGAACCTTGCGCTCGAACACCCGAACTTCTCCGATCTCAAGCGGATCGAGGCGAAGAAGGGAAGCGAAGATCTCGTGTTGCTCGCCCATCCGGAAGAGCATCTCGCTGCCGTCAGGCGCGCCATTCCGGAGGAAGGCCTCAACAATTTCATGGCGGACACCTATGCGAGCCCCTTGAGCCTCCACGCGGCACTGACCGGGATCGGCGGGGCGACCGCCGCGGTCGACGCCGTCTTTACCGGCGAGACCGACAACGCCTTCGTCGCGGCGCGGCCACCCGGCCACCACGCCGAGAAGAACAAGGCGATGGGCTTCTGCCTGTTCAACACGGTGGCGATCGCCGCCCGCTACGCCCAGAAGGTTCATGGGGCCGAGCGCGTTGCGATCGTCGACTGGGACGTGCACCACGGCAACGGCACGCAGGACATCTTCTGGGACGACCCCTCGGTGCTTTTCTGCTCGACGCACCAGATGCCGCTCTATCCCGGCACCGGCGCCAAGGACGAGACGGGCATCAAGGGCAACATCGTCAACGCGCCGCTGTCGCCGAATATGGGTAGCGAGCATTTCCGCGAGGCGTTCCGTAGCCGGGTGCTTTCAGCACTCACCAATTTCCGCCCGGACTTCATCCTGATCTCCGCCGGCTTCGACGCACACCACCGCGATCCGCTGGCGCAGATCAATCTCGTCGCCGAGGATTTCGACTGGGCGACCGGGCGCCTGCACGAGATCGCCGATCGCAGCGCCGGCAACCGCATGGTCAGCCTGCTCGAAGGCGGCTATGACCTTCAGGGTCTGGCCGAATCGGCCGGCCTGCACATTTTGCGACTGATGAGAGGGTAACGATGAACACCACCACGCAACCGGACGTTTCCGCCCTCTCCTTCGAGCAGGCTGTCGAAGAACTGGAGCGGATCGTTTCGGCGCTGGAGCGCGGCGATGTCGCCCTCGACAAGTCGATCGAGATCTACGAGCGCGGCGAAGCGCTAAAGAAGCATTGCGAGGCCCTGCTGAAGGCAGCCGAGGACCGCATCGAAAAGATCCGCCTCGACCGCGCCGGCAAGCCGCAGGGTGTAGAGCCGCTCGACGCCGACTGATCACTCATCGCAATTCCGGACGGAAACCGCTTCGCGCGTTTCCCGGAATTGCCAAGATCAGATTGATCGCCGCGCGGAAACACTGCGTCCCGGCTTCGCCCCTACCCGCCTGGTTTCATAGGCGTTAGTACTTGATGCGACAGCAAAAACGGGAGCACGCGCCATGTCTTTCTTTCCAGGCCCCGACCCGCTCGCCGGCGACAAACCCGCCTGCGACGCCATCGAACATCTGATCGTTCCGCGCACCAGCGACATCGGTGGGCTACAGGTTCGCCGCGCCCTGCCGACGGCGAAGCGCCGCCTGGTCGGCCCCTTCATCTTCTTCGATCGCATGGGGCCGGCGCTGCTGCGCGCCGGCGAGGCGATCGACGTGCGCCCGCACCCGCATATCGGCCTTTCGACCGTCACCTATCTCTTCGACGGCGAGATCAAGCATCGCGACAGCCTCGGCACCGAAATGGTCATCCGCCCCGGCGACGTGAACCTGATGACCGCCGGCCGCGGCATCGTGCATTCAGAGCGCTCGCCAGAGAACCAGCGCGGCCACGAGCGCTCGATCTCGGGCCTGCAGACCTGGCTGGCACTGCCCGACCACAAGGAAGAAATCGACCCGATCTTCAGCCACACCGAAGAGCGCATGCTGCCGCATATGAGCGACGACGGCATCAAGGCGCGGGTGGTGATCGGCAATTTCGAGGGCGCGAAGTCGCCGGTATCGGTCTTCACCGACACGATCTATGTCGACCTCAATATCGCCCCCGGCAAGAGCGCCCCCTTTGCGGCGCAGTGGGAAGAGCGCGCGCTCTATATCCTCTCCGGCGAGGCGATCATCGCCGGCGATCATTTCGCCGACAACCAGTTGCTCGTCTTCCGCGCCGGCGACGAGATCACGGTAACGGCCGGACCGCAGGGCTGTCACGTCATGCTCTTCGGCGGTGCCGCGCTCGGATCCGCCCGCCACATCTGGTGGAACTTCGTTTCCTCCTCGAAGGAGCGCATCGACAAGGCCAAGGAAGAATGGCGCACCGGCCGCTTCGACATCGTGCCCGGCGACGAGGAAGAGTTCGTTCCGCTGCCCGAAGGATAATTCGACCTGAAGTGGAACAGAATGCCCCGGGAAAACCGCGCAACATTGCCTCAGGGCGCTTGAATCGATTTCGATTCACAGAATCATGCGCTAGTCTCTTGGTCTGTGACGCAGGAATGCCTAGTTTTGCATTCAGCAACGATTGCGTCTAAAGAGCCGCTTCGACGGTACCCACCAACTATCGCGCGCCCGATTTTTGCGGCGCGCATGAGGCATGCAGCGTGACACAACTGCCAACCAATCCGATGCCGGCTACGCCCTTGCTCGACAAGGTGACCTATCCCGACGACCTGAAAAGGGTCGACGACAAGGATCTGCCGCAGCTTGCCGGAGAAGTCCGGGCAGAAATGATCGACGCGGTGTCGCGCACCGGCGGACACCTCGGCGCGGGCCTCGGCGTGGTCGAACTGACGATCGCCATCCACAAGGTGTTCAACACCCCGCATGACCGGTTGATCTTCGACGTCGGCCACCAGTGCTATCCGCACAAGATCCTGACCGGCCGGCGCGACCGCATCCGCACGCTGCGCCAGGAAGGCGGTCTTTCCGGCTTTACCCGCCGCGCCGAGAGCGAATACGACCCCTTCGGCGCCGCCCATTCCTCGACCTCGATTTCGGCCGGCCTCGGCATGGCGGTCGCCGCCGACCTCGACGGCAAGAACCGCAACGTCATCGCCGTCATCGGCGACGGCGCGCTGTCGGCCGGCATGGCCTATGAAGCGCTCAACAATGCCGGCGCGCTCGACGCCCGGCTGATCGTTATCCTCAACGACAACGACATGTCGATTGCGCCGCCGACCGGCGCGATGAGCGCCTATCTGGCGCGCCTTGCCTCCGGCCGTACCTATATGGGCATCCGCGAAGTCGGCAAGAAACTGACCGCCTATCTCGGCAAGACCGTCGACCGCGCCATCACCCGCGCCGTCGAGCATGCCCGCGGCTACGTCACCGGCGGCACGCTGTTCGAAGAGATGGGCTTCTACCATATCGGCCCGATCGACGGGCACTCCTTCGACCATCTGCTGCCGGTGCTGCGCAATGTGCGCGACAACGCCAAGGGTCCGGTGCTGATCCATGTGGTGACGCAGAAGGGCAAGGGCTATCCACCGGCGGAAGCCGCAGCCGACAAATACCACGGCGTCAACAAATTCGACGTCATCACCGGCGCCCAGGCGAAAGCCAAGCCGAATGCGCCGGCCTATACCTCCGTTTTCGCTGATGCGCTGACGCAGGAAGCCGGTTTCGACGACAAGATCGTCGCCGTCACCGCCGCGATGCCTTCGGGCACCGGTCTCGACAAGTTCGCCAAGGTCCATCCGTCGCGCTGCTTCGATGTCGGCATTGCCGAACAGCATGCCGTCACCTTTGCCGCCGGTCTTGCGGCCGAAGGCTACAAGCCGTTCGCAGCGCTCTATTCGACCTTTCTGCAGCGCGGCTACGACCAGGTGGTACATGACGTGGCGATCCAGGGCCTGCCGGTGCGCTTCCCGATCGACCGTGCCGGTTTCGTCGGCGCCGACGGTCCGACGCATGCGGGCTCGTTCGACACGACGTATCTCGCCACCCTCCCCGGTTTCGTGGTGATGGCGGCTGCCGACGAGGCGGAACTGAAGCACATGGTGCGCACGGCCGCTGCCTACGACGCCGGCCCTATCTCGTTCCGCTATCCGCGCGGCGAAGGCGTGGGCGTCGAGATGCCTGAGCGGGGCCAGATCCTCGAGATCGGCAAGGGCCGCATCGTCAAGGAGGGTTCCAAGGTGGCGCTGCTGTCCTTCGGTACCCGCTTGGCCGACTGTCTGCTGGCCGCCGAAGACCTCGACGCCGCCGGGCTTTCGACCACGGTCGCGGATGCGCGCTTTGCCAAGCCGCTCGACCATGACCTCATCCGCGAGCTTGCCCGCAACCACGAGGTGCTGATCACCATCGAGGAAGGTGCGGTCGGCGGCTTTGCCAGCCACGTGCTGCAGTTCCTCGCCGAAGACGGCCTGCTCGACGGCGGCCTCAAGGTTCGCCCGATGGTCATGCCCGACGTCTGGATGGAGCAGGCCAAACCCGAGGCGATGTATGCCGCCGCCGGCCTCGACCGCGCCGGCATCGTCTCGACCGTCTTCAAGGCACTCGGCCAGAAGCAGGACATCGGCATCGGCGCTGCCGGCTGAGGCGCGGTTCATAAGAACTGAAATAGAAAACCCCGGCTCATCACCGGGGTCTTTTGTTGTGCTACGTTCTTACCGGCGTCATTACCGAACAACGGCAAGACGGCTCGGGATAGGTTGAGCTCGAGCCAATCGGTGTGCCCAAGGCGCGAACGGCAAGTATTCCTCTAATTCTCGAGCTTCCGGGCATGTTACCGCCCAAAGCGTGTCATCGCGTCGAGCGCGGGGCTTGCCATTGTCGCGGCAAGCCGCCATGAGAAGCACATGTCAGAAGATCGCCAGAACGAAGAACACAAGAACCGGGTCCGCCTCGATCAGTTGCTGCTGAACTCGGGGCTCGTCGCAAGCCGCGCGCGCGCCCGTGACGCAATCCAGCGCGGGACCGTCAAGGTCGACGGCCGCACGGTCACCAAGGCAGCCTCCATGTTTGCCGAGACCGTGACGATCACCATCGATGATCCGGCGCAGGACTACGTCTCGCGCGCCGCGCTGAAGCTGGTCGCGGCGCTCGATCATTTCGGGCTCGACCCCTCAGGCGAAAGCTGCGTCGATATCGGCGCCTCGACCGGCGGCTTCACCGAAGTGCTGTTGAAGCGCGGAGCCGAGCATGTGGTCGCGATCGACGTCGGCCATGGCCAGATCCATCCGCGCATCGAGGGCGACGAACGCGTCACCAGCATCGAGGGCCTCAACGCCCGCGCCATGACCGAAGAGGATATCGACGACCGCGACATCACCTTCGTCGTCTCGGACGTCTCGTTCATCTCGCTCAAGCTCGCACTGCCGCCGGCACTCGACATGGCCTTGCCGGGCGCGCACTGCATCCTCCTCGTAAAGCCGCAATTCGAGGCGGGCCGCGACGCCATCAGCAAGGCGGGCCTGCTCAAGGATCCCGAGAGCGCGCCGGATGTTGCCGCCGAACTCGAGCGCTGGCTTGTCGAAGACATGGGCTGGCAGAGCCTCGGGCTCATCCCCTCTCCGATTGCCGGCGGCGACGGCAATGTCGAATTCCTGCTCGCGGGCAAGAAGCCATGACCACCGAAGCCGTCACCGTCAAACGGCTGGGCGCCCAGGGCGACGGCATTGCCGACGGTCCGGACGGACCGATCTATGCGCCCTTCACGCTGCCCGGCGAAAGCGTCGCGCTCGCCGTCAACAAATCGCACGGCACGCTGATCTCGGTGAGAGAAGCCTCGCCCGAACGGGTCGAGCCGCACTGTCGGCACTTCGGGCCGGATGGCGTCAATGGCACCTGCGGCGGCTGCACGATGCAGCATGCCTCGGATACGCTCTACCACGGTTTCAAGCGCGATCTGGTGATCGCCGCCCTGAAGTCGAAAGGCCTGACGCCCGAGGTGGCGCCGCTCATCACCGCCGAGCCGGGCCAGCGCCGGCGTGCGGTTTTCACGGCGCGCAAGACCGAGAAGGACCTGCTGCTCGGCTTCAACCAGGCCGAAAGCCACCACATCGTCGCGATTTCGGAATGTCCGATCGCGAGCCCGGGCATCGTCTCGAAGCTCGCAACCATCGCCAGGATCGGCACTGCGATGGCGGTCAATGCCGAACCCTTCCGCATCACCGTGCTCGAAACGCTCTCCGGGCTCGATCTCAACGTCGACGGTATCAAGAAGCTTGACGACAGCGTGCGCCGCCGCACGGTCGAAGCCGTGCTTGGCGAGCGCGGCATCGCGCGCGTCAGCCTCAATGGCGAAATCATCGTCGAGCCGGTGAAGCCGGTCATCGATTTCGGCGGCGTTTCCGTTTCGCCGCCGCCCGGCAGTTTCACCCAGGCGACGGCACAGGCCGAAGAAGCGATGGCGAAGCTGGTGCTCGACCATCTCGGCAAGTCCAAGCGCGTCGCAGACCTCTTTGCCGGCTGCGGCACCTTCGCGCTGCGCATCGCCCGCAAGGCACGCGTCCATGCGGTCGAAGGCGAGGACAAGGCGCTGAAGGCGCTCGACGTCGCCGCCCGCAATACGCAAGGGCTGAAGCCGGTGACGGTCGAGAAGCGTGACCTCTTCCGCCGCCCGGTCATGGCGCAGGAACTGAAGGTGTTTGATGCCATTGTCTTCGACCCGCCACGGGCCGGCGCGGAAGTGCAGTGTCACGAGATCGCCCGCTCGGGCGTCAAGAAGGTCGTCGCCGTTTCCTGCAACCCAGTGACGCTCGCGCGCGACCTCTCTATCCTGACCGCCGCCGGCTACCGCATCACCTCGGTGACGCCGATCGACCAGTTCCTCTGGTCGTCTCACGTCGAGGCGGTGGTGACACTGGAGAAGTGACGAGGCCTGCAAGGCTGGCCTCAAACCAATTGCTTCACCGCCGTCCGTGAATGTCGCCCCATCGTTGCCGTCATGCTCGGGCTTGACCCGGGCATCCATCTCCGAGCCTCGAACTCCATCGCACTGGATCCTCGAGTCAAGCCCGAGGAAAACAGGTGGAGGCGTCGGCGAACGAAGAAGAGGCGTACCAACGACAAAGGCCCGGTTTCCCGGGCCTTTATGATGTCAGGCTTGAAGCGCTTGCCATTTTGATTCACGGCAAGCGCCCTATCACCTTGTTATTGCAGCGTTCTGTCGATCCGCTCGTACTCAGGCCGCGCGACGACGACCACCACCGCCCAACTGAACTTCGCCAAGATTGAACTGGGCGAGCAGCGCGTTGAGCGAGGCGGCTTCGGACGCCAGCCCATGGCTTGCCGCCGTCTGCTCCTCGACCATTGCCGCGTTCTGCTGGGTACCCTGGTCCATGGTGTTGACCGCCGTGTTGATCTCCTGGAGCCCCGTCGACTGCTCACGCGTCGCGGTCACGATCGCGCTCACATGTCTGTTGATCTCCTGCACTTCGGCAACGATCGTTTCCAGCGCCTTGCCGGTTTCGCCGACCAGGCTCACACCGCTCCTCACCTGGTTGCCCGAGGTGGTGATCAGCGCCTTGATCTCCTTGGCGGCCTGTGCCGAACGCTGGGCAAGCTCACGCACTTCCTGGGCGACGACGGCAAAGCCCTTGCCCGCTTCCCCGGCACGGGCCGCTTCGACGCCCGCGTTCAGCGCAAGCAAGTTCGTCTGAAAGGCGATGTCGTCGATGACGCCGATGATGTTGGAGATCTCGCCCGAGGACTTCTCGATCGCGTGCATCGCCTCGACGGCGTTCGCCACAACCTCGCCGGACTTCTCGGCGCCGGCACGGGTGCGGGCGACGAGCGCGCCGGCCTCTTCGGCGCGGCGGGCGGAGTCGTTGACCGTCGTGGTGATCTCTTCGAGCGCTGCGGCAGTCTCTTCGACCGAGGCTGCCTGCTGCTCGGTGCGGCGGGCAAGATCGTCGGCCGCCGAGCGGATTTCCGTCGCGCCGGCGTCGATGCCGCGGGCGTTGGCACCAACGGCGCAGAGCGTGTCATGGAGCTTGGCGACCGAGTTGTTGAAGTCGGCCCGGAGACTATCGAGGCGATCGGCGAAGGGGTCGTCGATGCGGTAGGCGAGATCGCCCTCAGCCAGACGGCCAAGGCCCGTCGCAAGACCATTGACGGCCTGCTGGATCTCGGCCGCGTCGCGCGCCTTCTGCGCTTCACGCTCCAGACGCTCGCGCTCCGACAGCGAACGGTTCGCATCCGCTTCGCTTTCGAGCTGCATCTTGGCGATCGTCGCATCACGCAGGACCCGCAGGGAGCGGGCGAGATCGCCGATCTCGTCCTTGCGCTCGGCTTCCGAAAGATCGACGTCGGTCTCGCCGGCCGCGATCTGGCCGGTGACGCCGATGACATTGGCGACGCGCTTGCGGAAGCGGCTTGCCAGCGTCCAGCCGACGATGATCATGATCGCGGCGGCAACGGCAATGACGGCGATCGAGATCATCGCAAGCTGCGAAAGGCCGGCAAAGACCGTGGCTTCGGGAACCGAGACCACGACATACCATTCCGTGTCGGGCAACAGGTTGACCGGCACGGCGACGGCCAGATGCGCGCTGCCATCCGTGTGCTTCAGCGCGAAGGCCTGGCCGGTGCGGCTCAAGAGGTCTCCCCACCCCTCACCCGCAAGCGGCGTGTCCTTCAGCACCTTGCCGAGCACGGTGGCATCGGGGTGGCTGATGATGCTGCCGTCCTTGCTGAGCAGCGAGACGAAACCGGTGCCGAAGGGCTTCAGCTTGGCGAGCTCGGTCGACAGTTCGCCGAGCGCCATGTCGACGCCGACGACACCGATGAAGGCGCCGTCCTTCTTCAGCGGCACCATGATCGAGGTCATCAGCACGTCCTTGCCGTTGATCGGGTAGACATAGGGCTCGGTGACCATGTCGAGGCCGGTCTTCTTCGGGATCTGGTAGTAGTCGCCGGGGCCTGGCTTGTCATAATCGGCCAGCGCTTCGTGGATCACCTTGTCACCGGAACGGGCGATATAGGGAACGAAGCGGCCGGTCGCATCGTGACCGGGCTTGCTGACGAACTCGGCGTCCTTGCCGTCGAAGGCGTTGGGCTCCCAGCCGGTGCTCATGCCGACGGCAAGCGGGTTATCGACGATCCAGCGTTTCATCAGGGTTTCGATTTCGGCGCGCGAGGGCTCGCCGGTGCCCTTCACCGCATAGAGCGCGGAGCGGATGTTGTTTGCGAGCGTCTTTGCCTCGGCAAACTTCGTCTCGACGCTGCGCGCGCTTGCGGATGCGGCATTGGTCATCTCGGCGATGCTGCGCTCACGCAATTGCTGATAGGAGAGCCAGAAGACGACGGCGGCGGTGACCATCGAGGTCAGAAGGCCGGTCATCACGATGGCGAACATGTTTCTTGCGGTTGCAGTCTTTAGGATCACCGTATGTCTCCCCTCGCGCCTCCGCCATTGCGGTCGTGCGCGGCCAAATCATCGATTGCGTGACGGGCACGCTGAGCATTGGGACAGGTGTCTGGAGCACATCGCGATGATGAATGCTGGAGGCGACGTGCGGGCGAAGTCATTTCGCGGCGAAGAAACGGTATGCGCGACCGCTTTATCAAAGCTTAAGAAACAAGGGGATGACTCGCGATCCTGCAGTGAAAAGCGAGAATCCTGATGCAGTGCGCAAAGAAAAGGCCCGGTCTCCCGGGCCTTTTAGTTGTCGAATGTCGGCGAAGACTAGGCTGCGCGGCGGCGGTGGCTGGTCGCCGACGCGTATACGCTCTGCGTATCGCCAAGATTGAACTGGGCGAGCAGCGCGTTGAGCGAGGCGGCTTCGGACGCGAGACCATGGCTGGCGGCCGTCTGTTCCTCGACCATCGCCGCGTTCTGCTGCGTGCCCTGGTCCATGGTGTTGACGGCCGTGTTGATCTCCTGAAGTCCGGTCGACTGTTCGCGCGTCGCGGTCACGATCGCGCTCACGTGCTTGTTGATCTCCTGCACTTCGGAAACGATCGTCTGCAGCGCCTTTCCAGTATCGCCGACGAGCGTCACGCCGTTCCTGACCTGATTGCCCGAGGTGGTGATCAGCGCCTTGATTTCCTTGGCGGCATTGGCCGAGCGCTGCGCGAGTTCTCGCACTTCCTGGGCGACGACGGCAAAGCCCTTACCGGCTTCACCGGCACGCGCCGCCTCGACGCCGGCATTCAGAGCCAGCAGATTCGTCTGGAAGGCGATGTCATCGATGACGCCGATGATGTTGGAGATCTCGCCAGAGGACTTCTCGATCGCGTGCATCGCGTCTACGGCATTGGCAACGACCTCGCCGGACTTCTCGGCACCGGCACGGGTGCGGGCGACGAGCGCACCGACTTCCTCGGCCCGGCGAGCCGAGTCCTTCACGGTCGTGGTGATCTCTTCGAGGGCTGCCGCGGTCTCTTCGACCGAGGCTGCCTGCTGCTCGGTGCGGCGGGCAAGATCGTCGGCGGCCGAGCGGATTTCCGTCGCGCCGGCGTCGATGCCACGGGCGTTGGCACCGACAGCGCAGAGCGTGTCATGGAGCTTGGCGACCGAGTTGTTGAAGTCGGCGCGCAGACGATCGAGACGATCGGCGAAGGGGTTGTCGATGCGGTAGGCGAGATCGCCTTCGGCAAGGCGGCCAAGGCCGGATGCGAGGCCATCGACGGCCTGCTGGATCTCTGCCGCATCCCGCGCCTTCTGCGCCTCACGCTCAAGACGCTCGCGCTCCGACAACGAACGGTTCGCATCCGCTTCGCTCTCAAGGCGCGCGCGCTCGACGGCATTGGCCTTGAACACGGCGACGGCGGCGGCCATGGAGCCGATCTGGTCGGTCCGCTCTTCGCCGGGGATCTCGACGTTGTGATTGCCCGAGGCGAGCTTTTCCATCGCGCCGGTCATGTCCGTGACCGGACGGATGACGAGGCGGTTGAGGAAGGTCGCGAGGAAGACGAGCATCACGCCGACCGCGAGGATCGTGGCGATGGTCGCGGCAATGCGGAACTGATCGATCGCGGAGTAAGCGGCGTCCGCATCGATGACGAAGCCGATATACCATTCGACCGAGGGCAGGCCCTGAACCGGAACGAAGCTCACCAGCATCGGCTTGCCATCGAGCTCGGTGTTCATGATGCCGGTGCCGATTGCCGGCGTGTCGATCGGGAAGGCATCGGCAAGCGACTTGGTGACAAGCTTTGCATCGGGATGGACGAGGATCTGGCCGTCCTTGCTCGCGAGGAAGGCAAAGCCCTCGCCGCCGACATCGACGCCCTTGATCATGGTCACCAGGGTTTCGAGCGAGAAGTCGCTGGCGGCAACGCCATAGAGCTTGCCGTCGCGCTTGACCGGGACGGCCGCACTGATGATCAGCGCGCCGCTGGACGCGTCGACATAGGGTTCGGTCAGCACGCGGGCGTCAGCCTTGACGGCCTGCTGGTACCAGGGGCGCTGGCGCGGATCGTAGCCGGCCGGCATCGGATTGTCGGGCCAGGTGATGAACTTGCCGCTTTCGTTGCCGACATAGGTCGACATGAATTCGCTGGTGAGAACGTCGTTCTTCAGGATCGGCTGGACCGCGCCGTCATCCGCGACGTTGCCGGTGGCATTGGCCACCATCGCCGTCAGCGTGACGCGGCCGTTGAGCCACTTGGCGACGCTCTGCGCAGCCTGCGTACCGGAGGAGGCAATGTTCTCCTCGACGGCCTTGGTGGTCGTGTCGCGCTGCAGGCTGTCGATGTATACGGAAAAGCCGGCGAAGGCGCCGACGACGACACAGGACGCGGCAACGAGGATGCGCGTCATGAGGTTCGATCGCTTGGACAAGGTGGGCTCCCAATGGGTGCCGGCGGCGACCGCCGGACATGAGCTCTTGATGATTTTCGCGCAGCATCCATCGTCCGTCGGAAAGACGGCGCGCGGAGGCTGACGGGAAAACGTTGAACATGCCAGAAGGCGGGGCCAGCCCTGCTTCATGCGGCTGGGGCCATCCCGAAAAGAGGATAGGCCTATCGCGCAGGACGCTAGCGACCGGTATTTAAGAAGAAATTAAAATTGATATATGCAAGTTCGCGATGGCGGCGGCAACGGGATCTTTACCGCCGGGCGAGTAGGAGCTTGCCCCCAAATGCACAACGGGTGCACAGCGGCACCCGTCTCGTCCATCACGAAATCCAAGCTGGTTCAGCGGCGCATGAAGGCCTCGAAGGCGGCGCGCGCTTCGGCGCTCTTCAACTGCGCTGCGAAGTGTTTTGCTTCCTCGTCGATGCGGGCCAGCACGTCGCTGCGGTCGCCGCGCACGAGATCGCGGGCGATGCGAAGTGCCTCCGGCGGCTTCTTGGCGAGCCGGGCGGCGAGCGCCAGCGTTTCGCTCTCGACTGCATCCTGACCGACGACCTTCCAGATCAGCCCGGCGTCGACGGCCTCGCGTGCGGTGAGCGGCTCACCGGCGGCAAGCAGGGCAAAGGCGCGCTGGTGGCCCATAATGCGCGGTGCGATCAGGCTGGAGGCCGCCTCCGGCACCAGCGCCAGGTCGACGAACGGCGTCTTAAACAGCGAACGTTCGGACGAGATCGTCAGGTCGCAATGGAGATGGATGGTCGTGCCGATGCCGATCGCCAGGCCGTCGACGCCCGAAACGACAGGCTTGGTTGCGGTCGCGAGCGCCTTCAGGAATTCGATTACTTCCATGCCCATGGAGCCGCCCATGGCGAAGGCCAGGAAGTCCGCCATGTCGTTGCCGGCGGAGAAGCAGCCATCCGTGCCGAGAAAGGCGGTGGCGCGCACGGCCGGGTCGCTCGACGCCACCGTCAGCGCATTGGTCATCTTCGCGTACATCTCACGCGTGATGGCGTTTTTCTTTTCCGGCCGGTTGAAGCGGATCACCTGGACGCCGGGGTGGCCTTCCGGCCGTTCGATGAGCACGTGGTCGGTCATGATGGGTCCTTTCAAGCCAGAACGGCGCGGGCGACGGCGAGGCTGTCGGCGCCGTTGACGACACGGTCCTTCAGCGCGGCAGTCTCGGCCAACAGGTTTTCAGCGGTGAAGCGGCAGAGCGCGATGCGCTGATCGTCCTTGCCATCGCTCACTTCCGCCAGACCGCCCTTTGCGAGATAGGCGCCGGTCAGCGCCAGGCCGAAGAGGCGCTGGTAGGCGGTGGCGCCGGCGAGCGCTTCTGCGAGTTTGCCGCCGGCAACCGCCGCAATCAGCCACTCGGTCGCAGCCGAAAGATCGTCCAGCGCCGCATCGAGGCGCGCAGCCGTCTCGCCGAAACCATCGCGGTTCGAGGCACGAACCGCCGCTGCGATCTCGCGCAATTCGGCAATGAAGCCGCGCACGTGGCCACCATCGGAGAGCGACAGCTTGCGGGTCACGAGATCGATCGCCTGGATGCCGTTGGTGCCCTCGTAGATCGGCGCGATGCGGGCGTCGCGCAGGTATCGCGCGGCACCGGTTTCTTCGATGAAGCCCATGCCGCCATGGACCTGGATGCCGAGCGAGGCGACGTCGACGCCGGCATCGGTCGAGAAGGATTTGGCGATCGGCGTCAGCAGGCTGGAGCGCTCCTGCCAGAACTTCGCCTTCTCGCTTTCAGCCGCGTGCCCCATGTCGACGGCGTGGGCGCAGGCATAGGAGATAGCGCGGGAACCCTGCGTCAGCGCCTTCATCGTCAGGAGCATGCGGGCAACATCCGGGTGCTCGATGATCGGGCTCATGCCCTGCCCCGTCCATCCGGGCGCCTTGCCCTGGGTGCGTTCCTTGGCAAAAGCGATCGCCTTTTGGGTCGCGGCATCGGCGATGGCCACACCCTGCATGCCGACCGCGAGACGGGCGTTGTTCATCATCGTGAACATGCAGGCGAGACCGCGGTTTTCCTCACCGATCAGATAGCCGATCGCGCCCTTTTCAGCCCCGAACTTGCCGTCGCCATAGATCATCGTGCAGGTCGGCGATCCATGGATGCCGAGCTTGTGTTCGAGCGAATGGCAGAAGAGGTCGTTGCGTTCGCCGAGCGAACCGTCCGCGTTGACCAGGAATTTCGGCACGAGGAACAGCGAGATACCGCGGGTCCCGGCCGGTGCGTCCGGAAGGCGCGCCAGCACCAGATGGACGATGTTGTCGGTGAAATCGTGTTCGCCCCAGGTGATGAAGATCTTCTGACCGAAGATGCGGTAGGTGCCGTCGTCGCGGCGCTCGGCGCGCGTCTTTAGCACACCGAGGTCGGAGCCGGCATGCGGCTCGGTCAGGTTCATCGTGCCGGTCCATTCGCCGGAAACCATCTTCGGCAGATAGGTGGCCTTCAGTTGATCGGAGCCGTGTTTTTCCAGCGCCTCGACGGCGCCCATGGTGAGCGTCGGGCCAAGTGCGAAGGCCATGGAGCCGGCGTTCCACATTTCCATGGCGGCGACGTGCAGCATGTGCGGCAGGTTCTGACCCCCGAAATCTTCCGGCGCGGTCAGCCCGTTCCAGCCGCCGGCGATCCAATTGTGGTAGAGGTCGCGCCAGCCATCCGGGGTCTCGACCTTGCCTTCGACAAGACGCGAGCCCTGCTTGTCGCCGATGTCGCCAAGCGGTGCCACCTCTTCCGTCGCGAACCGGCCGGCCTCGGAAAGAATGGCATCGACCAGGTCTTCGCCGAGATCGCCCAACGCGCCCGATTGCAGCGCATCGCCCATGCCGGCCACGTGCTTCAGCGTGAACGCGATCTCGTCGACGGGTGCCTTGTACATGATGATCCTCCCAGATAGCCAGGTCGCGCCGGGCGCTGCCTTGTGCGCCGAACACTATTGATTTTTACGTAAACGTCAACGTCAATTGCCGTCGGCATCCCGAGCGTCGGGCTTCGGCCACCCGTAACAAAACTGTCATCAACGGCGCATAGAAGCCAAGACAGACAGTGCCGCACGTTGTCGAAGACGCGGCGGTCACTGTAGCACTTTGAATGGCTGCATGTTCTGCCCTTCCATCGCCAGCCATGGATCGGAACAGACGGCCCACCCTGGACAAGGCGTTCAGATGAACCTGATTTCCCCCGAAATACCCGGCATCGTCTGGGCCTATCGTTTCGTGCCGGGCGAAAGCCGCTGCCAGCGGATCGCCACCGACGCCTCGATCGACAGCCTGCTTGAGGGCGACGGATGGGTGTGGGTTCATCTGGCGCTCTCGGACGCGCGAACGCCTGCGCTCATCGAGCGGGTCGGCAACCTGCCGCCGCTCGCGGTCGCAACGCTCACGAGCCACGACACCCAGGCCGCTATCACCGTTTCGGACGACATCGTGCACGGCACGCTCGTCGATTTCGAGCGCACCTTCGACGCGGTGACGAAGACGATCGGCTGGCTGCATTTCGCCGTGAGCGACCGCATCATCATCACCACCCGCCTGCATCCGTTGCGCAGCATCGACCGGGTCAAGGCGGCCGTCGAGAAGAGCACGAAATGCGCTCGGCCGATCGACCTCTTCGAGATGATCGTCGTCGAATTCCAGCGCACGCTGATCTCGCTGGTTCTGGAGTTGACCGAGGACCTGAACGTCATCGAGGACCATGTCTATGGCGAGGCCGGGCATCGGCAGCAGCCGGGGCTCGCGCCGCTGCGCAGGACCGTGGTGCGGCTGCATCGGCACCTGCGCACGATCCTCGCCTTGCTGCGGCGTGCGGGCGCATCGGATGAGGACGAGGTGCCGCCAGGTTTCATCGACGCAGCGGAGCGGCTTTCCGATCGGCTGGAAGCGGTCGACCGCGACGTCTTTGCGCTGCAAGAGCGGGCACGGCTGCTGCATGAAGAGATCGACAGCAAGATCTCCTCGGAGACCAACCGGCATCTTTACATCCTGTCGCTGATGACCGCCTTCCTCTTGCCGCCCACGCTCGTCACCGGCTTCTTCGGCATGAACACCGGGGCGCTGCCCTTCGCCGACGGCACTGGCACGCTTTACGCAGCGCTGTTCATCGCGCTCTCCATGGCCTTTGCCTGGTGGATTCTCCGGCGGATCGGCATTCTCTGAGACGCCGCTCGGAACCCTCACCAAGCGATCGGTGTTGAAGAGAGCAACCAGAACGACACCGTGGAGATTGCAAGCATGGCGCTCAAGCGAATGGACAACATAGGCATCGTCGTCGAAGACCTCGAAGGGACGATCGATTTCTTTCGTGAACTTGGCCTTGAGCTCGAAGGTCGGGCGGAGATCGAAGGAGAATGGGCCGGGCGTGTTACCGGGCTTGGCGATCAGCATGTCGAAATTGCCATGATGCGCACGCCGGATGGCCATAGCAGGCTCGAGCTTTCCCGCTTCCTCGCGCCGCCGGTGGTCGCCGATCACCGCACGGCTCCGGTCAATGCGCTTGGCTACCTTCGCGTCATGTTCGCCGTCGACGACGTCGACGAGACGCTCGAGCGGCTTCGCAAACGCGGCGCGCAGTTGGTCGGGGAAGTAGTCCAGTACAAGGACGCCTACCGGCTTTGCTACATCCGCGGGCCCGAAGGCCTGCTCATCGGGCTCGCCCAAGAACTTTAGCACCGCAGGACAAGTTCTCGCCGGGCACGACGGTGCTATCGACCGGTCCCAGCGCGCGCAGTGACGGGTCTCATGCGAAGCCGGGCGCAAAAAGGCCGGGAGCGGAAGCGCCCGGCCCTGCCTCCCCGTTAGCTATAGGGCGAATAGCACTGGCGGCGCGGACCGCCATAGGGCTGATAGGTATTGTCATAGGCCCGGTAGGAGCGGTAGCGGTCGTAGCACCACTGCACATGGCGGCTGCCATAGACGGGCGCCGGACGCGTATAGCGCGGCGGCTGGGCAATCGCTCCGCCGATGATGACGCCGGTGCTGAAGGCTGCCATCGGATACCACCAGCCATTGTAGTAGCGATAGCCAGGACGGCGATAGTTATAACCGCGGTAGCCGTTGTAGTAGTAATAGCCGCCGCGACGCTCCATGCCCGGTCTGCGATACTGGACATTGACCACATCGTTCTGCCGCTCGACGCGCGGCGGGGTCGGCGTGAAGGCCTGCGACGGGGCAGCCGACGTCACCAGCACGGCCGCCGCAACGGCCACGGAAAACCACCGGCCCATCCCGGACTTCAGCACGTTCTTCATCAAATCCCTCCATCACCGAAAGCATGTTGCGCGCCCCCGGCTTCGGGTTGCCGCGACATTTCAACCTTTTCCATGATTTCACCCCGACCGAGGCCGATCCGGGGATGTCCCTCAGCCGGGAAATCCGAAATCGACCGATAACGCATAAGTCACCGGTTTTGTTCCATCTTCCGCGTCCTTCGGGATCAGGCTGCGAGGCCGACACCCGTTGCCGTGGCGCGCTTTGCCGCATCATCGACTACCTGACGCGATCATGAAAGCAATTGCTTATATACAGCCGCAGGTCGGTATACATTCGCGCGCCGCTCCCGCACAGTCCGCGCGGGGGCTGGGATTTACGATGCGTTAACGATACTGTCGGCAATCTCAGAGAATGGCAAAGCGGTGTATCTCCACGACAGGGATGATTCTGTGCCTCGCGACCTTCATCGGTCTGGCTTTCGCGGCGGCGATCGCACGCGCCGGTGAACTGGAGCCCTGGAAGACCAAATCGAACGCCATCATCGTCGACGCCTATGAGATGAACAGCATCGACTGGGAAACGATGCTTGGCGACAAGCGCATTTCCGGCTTCATCGCCAAGGCCTCCGACGGCCTGCCCGAAAGCTTCTCCTGCACCGGCGACCACAACGGAGACACCTTCAACCACTGCAAGACCATGTGGCGCAAATACGCCGTCAGCCGCGAACTCTACCAGACCCGCCGGATGATTGCCCGCTCGCACGGACTGCTGTGGGGTGCTTATCACCTCGCCCGTCCGGGCAATCCCGTCGACCAGGCGAACCATTTCCTCGACTATGCCGAGCCGCGTGACGACGAGCTGATGGTGCTCGATCTCGAAGGCATCGACCCGGACAAGTACATGTCGCTCGAGGACGCCGCCATCTTCGCCGGGCACATCAAGACCCGGACCGGGCGCTACCCGATCCTCTACACCAACCACATCACCGCCAAATACATCGCCGCGCACCGGGCCAAACACCGGCTGCTGTCGCGTCTGCCACTCTGGTACGCCCGCTACAAGCCGGATATCCGCCAGGTCTTCCCGATGGGCAACTGGGACAGTTACGCGCTGTGGCAGTTCTCCTCGGGCATCAACTGCGGAAAGCGCCGATGCCCCTACCGTGTGCCGGGAACGCTTGACGACATCGACGTCAATGTGGCGGCGATGTCGCCGCCGGCCCTGAAAGCGATCTGGGCTCAAGGCGCCTTGCTGCCGGAAAAGCCGCTACCGCTGATGCTCGTCGCCCAAGCCGAGCGGGGAACGGGCATGCAGGCGGTCGCACGGGCAACTGCGATGTTTAGCGAGCCGCTGCTCGTCAGCCGCGCCGACGCTGCGAGCGGCGCCGGCAGCGGCGTCGACATGATGGTGACCGGCTCGATCGATTTCGCCCGCCAGGAGCGCGCCCTGCAGGTGGCGATTGCCGGAAATGAAGCTGCCCAGAGCACATGCCCGAAAACGGCGACCGGCACCGACGCCCCGGCAAGCGTTTCGGCCAATCCGATCCCCTGCACCGCGCCCTAAGCCTGTCGCGTGAAAAAGGATCTCGCGCCAGGCTTTAAGCTCTGATCCTTTATGCACGTCGCTGCTGCAAAACCGCGGCGCACCTCTCGCGACATGCATCGACGCCCTCAGGCTTCGATCTGGACGTCGCCAAGCGGCCGTGAGCAGCAGGCGAGGATGTAGCCCTCGTCGATCTCGTCGTCGAGAATGCCGCCATTGTGGTTCATCTCGACCTCGCCCGCGACCTTCATCACCCGGCAGGTGCCGCAGATGCCGCCTTCGCAGGCAGCGCCGATGCGCACCCCATTGGCGCGCGCCGCCTGCAGGATCGTCTGGCCGGGCTTGGCCTCGACCTCCTTGCCGCTCATGGTGAAGGCAACCTTGGCCGCCTGTATCTCGCCCTCGTCTCCGGCACCGGCGCGCACGGCGATCTCTTCGGCGGCGGGTGCTGCCGCCGGCTGGAAGCTCTCCTCGTGATAGCGGCCCATGTCGAAACCGGCCGTCTTCAGCATCTCGCGCACGCCGCGCATGAAGGGCTCGGGGCCGCAGCAAAAGACGGTGCGGTCCATGAAATCGGGCGCAAGCAGCGGCAGCTTGGCGCCGTCGATGCGGCCGCGCAATCCGTGCCAACCGTGGCGCGCCTCATGCCCCTCGACGATAAAGCCGAGGTTGAGCCCGGACATCTGGGTGGCGAGCACTTCCAGTTCCGAACGGAACAGCAGATCGTCCGGACGACGCGCGCAGGAGATGAAGGTCACATCCGTCTCCGGCACGCAATCCGCCATCCAGCGCGTCATCGACATCATCGGCGTGATGCCGGAGCCGGCCGAGATGAACAGGTACTTGTCGCCGGGATGACGAACGAAGCTGAAATCACCGAGCGGACCGAAGGCCCGGAGCTTCATGCCCGGCTTCAGGTGGTCGAACATCCAGCGGGTGCCGATGCTGTCGGCCTGCGCCTTCACCGTGACAGCGATTGAAAGCGGCCGCGACGGCGTCGACGACAGCGTGTAGGTGCGCATGACCGGCTCGTCGGCGACCGGCAGTTCGAGCGTTACGAATTGCCCGGGCAGATAGCGGAACCAGGCGGGCTTTTCGGCTCGGAAGCTGAAGGTCATGACATCGGCGGTCTCGACGACAGCCGATGTGCATTCGAGCATCTGCTGCCGATCGATCCAGACATGCAGCGCGTCGAAATGGTGAAACGAGGAGGCCATCTGCATGTCAGGCGACCCTTGAAAGGGGAGCCGCGTCGCCAGAAAGGCGCTGCTCCATGAACTTGCAGTACCACTCGACGAACTGCATCACGCCGCCTTCGTGCTCGGGCGAATAGGGACCGGGCTCATAGGCCGGCGAGCGGATGCCGAAGGCATTCTCCTCGACGATCTGGCGATCCTGATCGTTGGTCTCGGTCCAGACATGCGTCAGTTCCTCGAGGTGGTAATCGACGCCTTCGACCGCATCCTTGTTGACCAGCCACTTCGTCGTCACCTGGGTAAGTTCAGGCCCGAGCGGCAGCACGCGGAAGGTGATGGCGTGATCGGCGAGCACATGGTTCCAGGTGGTCGGGTAGTGGAACATCAGAAGCGTGCCGATCTGGCTCTGGGAAACATCGGCCGACAGAGCCCGCCTGACGGCGCGCGCGCCCGACATGGTGTAGCTTTCGGCATTGTCGACAAGCGGCATGCGGGCGGCGCGGAACTGGCCGGTTGGCGACATCCTGAACTCACTCGGCAAGCCTTCGGCCTCGCATTTCGCCCAATGTTCGGCGATCACGGGATCATCCTTGGCGCCCTGCACACCGGTCGCGGTCGGGGCTTCCGGATAGGTGCGGCAGAGTTCCGGGTGATTGGCGGCGCAATGATAGCATTCGCGGTTGTTTTCCCAGACGAGCTTCCAGTTGCCCTTCTCGACGATGGTGCTTTCGAACGCGACCTTGGTTTCGCCGAGCCGGTGCGGCGCGAGATAGGGCAAGGCCATCTCGCGGAACGCGGTGAAATCCATCGGCTTTTCCGACAGGTTGATGAAGATGTAGCCGCCGACCGTTTCGCAATGGATCGGCTTCAGGCTGTGGGCTGCCTTGTCGAAATCCTCCCCCATCTGCCGGGCGAAGAGCAGCGAGCCGTCGAGTTCGTAGGTCCACTGGTGATAGGGACAGACGAGCTTGGCCGACGAGCCCTTCTGTTGCGTGCAGACGCGCGAGCCGCGATGGCGGCAGGAGTTGTGCAATGCCCGGATCGTGCCCTGGCGATCGCGGGTGATGACAACGGGGTAGTCGCCGACCTGGACGGTGAAATAATTGCCGGCCCGCGGGATCTCGCAGTCATGGCCGATGAACAGCCAATCCTTGTACCAGATGTTTTCCAGATCCTGCCGATAGTAGTCGGGATCGATGTAGAAGGCCCGATCGAGGCTGTAGCCGTCGCGCCGGCCCTTCAGCTTTCGAAGCATATCGTTTCTGGTTTCCATGTCCTGTCCTCATGCGCCATGTCTTGGAGAGGCAGGACAGGAACCCGCACGGGCACACGCCCATGCGTTGTCGGCTCCGATCCGGCTGCCCGCCGCAACCCGTTACGGTTATGTCCGTCAAGGCTGGTTTCCGGGCTCAGGAGCGGTCCCTTCGGACCAGCCCGGCGCCTTCCCGGACGAACCGTCCAGTGGCCTTTGCCGAGGCTTTCGCTCCACCACCGTTGCGGGGGCAGCGCCGGGATTTGACCGGCTTCCCAATTCTCCGCCTTCTCTTCGAAGACGGCACCTTGAGTAAGGATATGTAATCGCGGAAACCGCCCTGGCAGCTGCCGGATAGCGACATCCAATTCCAGAATGACGACACGGGAAAAACCGCCATCAACGGCGCCTGTCTTAGAATTTTTACACTACAAACATATAGATAGCTCACATGTTGGGCATTTGCCGCCTTTTGCGGCGCGGGCGGCGCAGACGCGGGAAAGCTTCGCCCGTTTGCGACATCCCGTCAGATAGGGAACACTCATGATGCAGCCAGCAGGCAATCATTCATTAACCATGAGCCGCTAGCCTAGCCGGCGGACGAGAGAGGTCCTGCAGGCAGGCAGATGGCGCGCTGACGATCATGGCAAAGTTGAGATACTACGACGCGGCAGCCGAGGCGCCGCCGACAATCCCGCCGAAGACGGCGGTTCATACCGAATTCCTGCGCACGGGCCGGATCAATCGCAGGCAATGGGTGCCGAGCGAACGGCGCTACCTGAGCTATGAGGAAGTTGCGGACAGGACGGGCAAGAAGCTCAACACCGCCGGCGACACGACCCATAAGCGGATCAACGGCTTTCACACCTCGATCCAGTTCCCGAAGATGATCTTCCACCGCACGCTCGTCGGCCGGCCGCATCTCGGCTACTGTCACGTGACGGCGGCGCGCACGCCGGTTACGCCCTCCAAGGACATCACTTGGTCCTTCTACTTCGCCAACTTCTACTGCGACCTCGGCCACGAGACGCATTTTTTCGAAGGCATCCAACCCGGCTATTCGCGCATGTATTTCGCCGTCGCCATCGAACCGGGCGCGGAAGCCGGCCAAATGGTCATCAACCGCAATTTTCGTGACAACGGTCTGCTGTTTCGCACCGACGATCCCAAGGTCGCGCTGAAAAACGTGCTGATGCTCGGTGCCAAGGACGACGCGTTGCGCCGCATCATCCGCAGCCTCTGAGCCGAGCCGGTTGCCTCAAAGAAAATCGTTCTGTTTTTCCGGTGCGTCCGTTAAGGAAGCGTCGGAAAGGAAACGGCATGGCTGAGATCATCGATACGGATAGGGAACCGGACCGCGCGATCGCGCGTGCCTGCGCCGTTCTTGCCGAAGGCGAGCCGGTCGCCATTCCGACCGAGACCGTCTACGGCCTCGCCGCCGACGCCACCAATCCTGATGCGATCAGCCGCATCTACGAGATGAAGGGGCGCCCGCGCTTCAATCCGCTGATCTCGCATGTCTCCGACATGGCGATGGCCGAAGCCCACGTGCACTTCGATCCGGTTTCCCGTCAACTGGCCGAAGCCTTCTGGCCCGGCCCGCTGACGCTGATCCTTCGGCAGCGCGCCGACAGCACGGTTCATGCGCTGGCGTCCGCCGGCCTCGACACGCTCGGCATCCGCATGCCCGACGGTTTCTCCCGCCGGGTTATAGGCCGCTTCGGGCGGCCATTGGCCGCGCCCAGCGCCAATACCTCGGGAAAGATCAGTCCGACCAGTGCGGCCCATGTCGAGGCCGATCTCGGTGGAAAATTGAAGCTGATCCTCGACGCCGGCCAGGCCCAGATCGGCCTTGAATCGACGATCATCAAGGTCGATGGCGACGAGATCCGGCTGCTTCGGCCGGGTGGCCTCGATGCTGCCGAGATCGAACGCCTCCTCGGCCGTCCGGTGATCCGGCCGGAGGCGGCGGGAGCGACGATCGAGGCGCCGGGCATGCTTGCCTCGCATTATGCGCCCGGCGCTGCGGTGCGGCTCGATGCCGCCGAGGTGCATGCCGGCGAAGCCTTGATCCGTTTCGGCGGCAATCGGATTGCCGGCGAGGAACAGGCGGCCATCGTTCTCGACCTCAGTCCGACTGGCAATCTGCGCGAAGCCGCCGCCAATCTCTTCGACTACATGAAACGGGCGGATGCCAGCGGCGCAGAGACCATCGCCTTCGGGCCGATCCCTTCGGACGGGCTGGGGGAAGCCATCATCGATCGGTTGCTGCGGGCAGCCGCACCACGAGGGTAAGATAGTGCGGGGCATCTTCCGCGCGCCCGCTCTCACCGAACGGCACCCATTGCGGTTATGATCGCCGCCGACCAGGAACCGAGGATCCCATCCTCAGATCGACCGATCCGATAGCGCACAGGCGCAACGCGAAGTGAGGCCCATGACCACCCTTCCCTCTCCCGAACTCATCGCCTCCTTCGTCGACATCATCGGCAGCGCCAACGTGCTGACGGCCGAACCGGACAAGGCACGTTATCTCGTCGAATCGCGCGGACTTTATCGCGGCACGACGCCGATGGTGCTGCGTCCGGGCTCCGTCGACGAGGTCTCGCGCATCATGAAGCTTGCAAGCGCCACCCGCACGGCGATCGTGCCGCAGGGCGGAAACACCGGCCACGTCGCGGGGCAGATCCCGCGGGAGGGCAAGGCGGACATCGTTCTTTCGCTGGAACGGCTGAACCGCATTCGCGACATCGATCCGGTCGGCAATGTCATCGTCGCCGATGCCGGCTGTATCCTTGCCGACATCCAGAAGGCGGCGGACGAGCACAATCGCCTGTTCCCGCTGTCGCTCGGCTCGGAAGGTTCGGCCCGCATCGGCGGCAATCTCTCCACCAATGCCGGCGGCACCGCCGTGCTTGCCTATGGCAACATGCGCCAGCTCTGCCTCGGCCTCGAGGTAGTGCTGCCGACCGGCGAGATCTGGGACGGGCTGCGCCGGTTGAAGAAGGACAATACCGGCTACGACCTGCGCGATCTCTTCATCGGTGCCGAAGGTACGCTCGGCGTGATCACCGGCGCCGTGCTCAAGCTCTTTCCGAAGCCGCTCGGGCATCAGGTCGCCTTTGCCGGGGTCGGCAGCGTCGAGCATGCGCTCGCTTTGTTCGAAAAAGCGTCCAGCCTTTGTGGACCGGCGCTGACCGGCTTCGAGCTGATGCCGCGGCTGGGCGTCGAATTCACCGCCAAGCACATCCCCGGCGTTCGTGACCCGATGGACACGATCCATCCCTGGTACGCGCTGATCGATATCTCGACATCCGATACCGCCGAAAGCGCGGAACGGATGGTGCAGGATCTTCTGGAACAGGGATATGCAGCCGGCCTCGTCGAAAATGCCGTGATCGCCGCCAACGAGACACAGGCCAAGGCGCTGTGGCACATGCGCGAGAGCATGTCGCCGGCGCAGAAGCCCGAGGGCGGCTCGATCAAGCACGATGTCTCCGTGCCCGTCTCCAGCATTCCGGCCTTCATGAAGGAGGCGGATGCGGCCGTCATGAAAGCGATTCCCGGCGCGCGCATCTGCTCCTTCGGCCACATGGGCGACGGCAACATCCACTACAACATTTCGCAGCCTGTCGGCGCCGACAAGCAGGCCTTCCTCGACCGCTGGCGCGAAATCAACGCCATCGTCCACGGCATCGTGCTGAGCTATAACGGCTCGATCTCTGCCGAACACGGCATCGGCCAACTGAAGCGCGACGAACTCGCCGAGGTCCGGGCGCCGATCGAAATCGAGCTGATGCAACGCATCAAGCACGCATTCGATCCCGCGGGCATCATGAACCCCGACAAGGTGTTGCGCGCTGACCGATGACGGCGGCCCGCCCCGCGCGGCGGGCTACCATGCAGCCGCCAAGCCGAAGCCCGGCCATCATGCGGCTGGCCTCAGCGGCCGCCCGCGCGTAGCTGCGAGAGCGTCATCAGCGTTTCGGCACTGACGCTGCCGCCCCCGCCGCCGGTCAGGATCGCGAGACCCGGCGAAACGTCCTGGTTGTTTTCGACGTCATAGAGTGCCGTGAAGCGCTGCAGCAGCTTGTCGATCTTCCCGGGCTCCTGCAATTCCTTGAGGTTGATCGTGCGCTCGATATAGGCCGCCTGGGCTTCGATCTTGGCGTTCTGCAAGCCCTCCGGCATGCTGTAGGCGGTCTTGATCACCTCGAAGAGGGCGCGGTCGGCCAGGATGTCGTATGCCGTATTGATCTCCGGGGCCTTGCGCTGGAAGTAGAGCGCAAGACGAATGCCGCCGTTGTCAGCGCCTTCCCGTTCTTCGAGCGACTGGTTGAGGAAGAGATCGACCGTGGTGATGAGACCGCGGCGGGTCTGAATATGGCCTGCCTCACCCCGGACGATCTTGCCGTCCTTGTCGAAGTTGAAAGACGAGACGATCTCGCGGTATTTCAGCCCGTTCGGATCGGTGTTGATAAAGCTCTTCGGATCTTCGAGATCCGACGTGAACATCTCTCTGAGATAATCGCTCTTGACCGTCTCGGGATCGATACCGGAGCCGACAAGGACCAGATCGACCAGTCGGCGGTTCTTCAGAAAGTCATCCAGCGTTTCGATCTTGGCGATCTCGGCGGTGTAGTATTTGGCTTCGTCCTGGGCCTTTTGCTTGGCGACCTTCTTCTCGTCGTCGGTCCCGAAGCGGGACTTGGCGATGATGTAGTCCCTCGCCGTGCTCATGATGTCGGAGTCGCTCTGCGCGAGCTTCGGCGCGCCGAGCGTCCCGTCGGGATTGAAATTGAACGCCTTCACGAGCTTGACGTAGCGCTCATCACGCAGCGTGTTGGCATAGCTCTTGGGATCGTTGAGATCACTGGTCAGTATGCGCTTCAGCTCACGCGTGCTCAGCCCCTCTTCTTCGAGCCCGAAGGCGCGCAGCGTGAACGTCACCACACCCTTGTCGGCAAGCAGCTTGTCGACCGATTCCATCGTGTTGACCAAGAGCTTGAAGCTCTTGACCATCGCTTCGTCTTCGGCGTCGCCCTTGTCGTTGTAGCGCACCATGTAGCCGTCGGACGTGGTCTTCAACTGATCGGCGCTCTGTGCCGTCTTGCCGGGCTGCAGCGTGCCGTCGGCCTGGAAATTGAAGGCCTTGTGCATCGCCTTGAAGGCGGCATTGTACTCGCCGCCCTGTGTGTTGACGTAGCTGTTCGGGTCGTTGATGTCGCTGGTCAGGATGTTTTCGATCGTCGACGGCACCGTCGTCGATGCCTTGAGGCCGAAGGCTGTGACGATGTAATTGAACAGCCGGCTATCGCTTGTCAGCTCAGAGATGCTGGTAATGCCGGCGATCTTCTGCTCGTAGTATTCCTTGTTGAGCAGCGCCCCGGCACCGGTCAGGCGCGTTCCGCCCATTGGAGTATCGCCGGGTTTTTCGAAGACGTAGATGTTGTTGAGCGCCGTCTTCTTCTCTTCACTGATCGCCTTCTCGCCAGCAGGGACGCTGCCGTCGGCGTTGAAGTTGAACGTTTCCGCCAACTTGATGTAGGTTGCGAAATTGCGGATGCGCCCGTTCAGCTGGTTGATTTCGTAGCCGAGCGATGTCATCAGCGCAGGGGCCTGATCGCGCGGCGGCAGCTTGGCATCGAGATCGGCGACGATTGCGTTCTGTTCGTCGATCTTCGCCTGAATCGCCGGCTTGTCCGCAGAGGGTGCTTCCGCCAGCTGGGCGGTCAGCACATCGATCGCCGCAAGAGACTTCATCCGTGTGTCGAGGTCCGTCTGCAGCTTGACCGCTTCATCCCGTCTCGTGATGTCGGCCGTGCGGCTTGCGGTTAGGGCGGCCGGGTCGCTGGTCAGGGCGTTGCGCACTTCAGTGTAGTTGAATGTCTTCGTGTCCAGCCCGAAGACCGTAAAGGCAAACGAACGCAGCCGTTCGTTGCCGAGAAACTTGTCGACATCGGTGACCAGATCCATGGCCGCGCCAAAATAGGCCATCTCGCCGCGCATCACCGTGTCGAGGCTGGCGATCCGCTCGTTGTAGAGACCGATCAGCGCATCCTGCTGTGCGTTGGTTTGAGCCACCGGCTTCGACGAGCTGAAGTTGAAGGCCTGCGCGAAGTTGCGGTAGCGTTCGTCCGTGAGACGGTTGGCAAAGCTGTTTTCGTCCGAAAGGTCGCTTTCCAGGACCTTGCGCATGAAGGCCTTGGCATAGGTCATGTCCTCCAGGCCGTGCGCCTTCATCGCGTATGAGTAGAGTCGATAGTCGTCCAGAAACTCCTCGACAGTTTTCACACTGCCGATGTTCTCTTTATAATATTCGGCTTCACGCGCGATCTGCGGCTGCTGGGCAATGCGGTTGAGGCTGCTCCTCATGTCCCGCGTGATGCGACTGTAGTCGAGATAGGTCGATACCATGCCCTGGCGCCTCGTCGGTTACCCATGGGGACAGGCCGGACCCGAGCCCCGAAACAGAATTCTGACGCGTCATGATTGCAGAGCTGGCTTGCGTGTGGCTTTTCCCGGCAGTTCGACCGACAGCGCAGGTGCGCCTGATCGGAACGAATGCAGCCGCACTGTTGACGAAACAGAAACCCTGACCGGTCGGCTTTTGCTAACCATCGAAAAACGCAAAGTTTTCTTAACCGCGAATTTTAAGTCGTTCGGAAAGGGCGCCGCCTATTCTCCTGCTCATAGAGGACGAAAAAGTCCCGACGAGAAGACCGGAAACCGGCTCTCAAGGAAAAACAAGGGCGATTGAAATGCGCAACACACTCTCTCAACCCGCATGGGTCGAAAACACGCTCCGTCTTGATCCGCAGCGCTTTCCACAGCAGGCGAGCTACGCTTTGCGCGGTCACACCGGTAATGTCACGATCAGCCTGGACGAGCGTGGCGCAGTTCTGCGCAAGGTGCTACCATCGAGCGGCCTGCCGCTTTCGATCGCACTGCCGGCGCGCGCATTCAAGGGGGTCGCGGCTCGCGCGATCGATCACGGCGACGGAGACGTTACAGTGACGCTGGAACTTCATCACGACGACCCGGACCTCTGTGTCCCGCTGCTCGTCGCACACGACCTGTCCGACATCGCGGCCGACTGGCGCGCCTGGGCAGAAGCTTACCGCATTCCGATGCTGATGGTCGAAGCGGATGGCGTGGCAAGGCCGCTCGAAGAGCACCTTGGCGACGTACGCACCGCGCCCGTCAAGCCGCGCCGCCGCCACTCCTTCTTCGCCGAGCGCCGCCCGCGCTTCCTCGTGCGCCGTTCCACCGGCACGCTTGGCGTACACATGAAGATCGACGGGCGCGAGATCATCGCCCGCAGCTAATTGCAGAGCCTACCTCCAGCGCGACAGCCGGCCGTTCCCTGCGGCCGGCTGTCGCGTTTGGTGCGGTCGGATCTGTCGGGATATTTCCTGCGGGCACGCGTGCCCTGACGGCGTTGCCGCCTCCCCCGACGATTTACCGGATGTTCCCCCGGAAACAGTCACATCGCCTTCTTCGTGCCATATGGGCTTCATAGCCAAGACCACGAAAGAAGGAGAAACCCGATGCGCAAGCACATCGCCTCAATCGTTGCCGCCGTCCTGTCCAGCTTCCGTGCGCGTCACGAGGCACGCAAGCGCAAGGCCGCCCGCGACATCAGCTGGGCCTGAGATTTTTGCAGGCTCGCAACGGGCGGGCCGACCATGGGGCAATGAAGACGATCCTCCGCCGCAACGGAGGATTTTTCATATCAGGTGCAGGAGAAGCGCCAGCACCAGACCGGCGAAGATGATCAGGCCGACGATGCCGTTGAACTTGAACAGCGCCAGGCACTGTGCGGGATCGTGAATGTTCAGGACGAGGATCTGATAGGTCAGCATCGCCGCTGCAATCAGGAGACCGACATAGGCAACCGCACCGGCGCCGGCTGCGACGAAGGACAGAAGGACAAGCAGCGTCGCAATGCCGTAAAGGCCGATCAGCCACGGGCGCGGGTTTTCACCGAAGCGCCGCGCCGTCGAGCGCACGCCGATCAGTTCGTCGTCCTCCTTGTCCTGGTAAGCGTAGATCGTGTCGTAACCGATCGTCCAGGCGATCGCCGCGCCGTAAAGCAGAACGGCGGCCAAGGAGAGCGTGCCGAACTCGGCCGCCCAGCCCATCAGCGCTCCCCACGAGAACGCCAGCCCCAGGAAGAACTGCGGCCAGTCGGTAAACCGCTTTGCGAATGGGTAGATCGCGACGATCGCCAGCGACAAGATGCCGAGCACGATCGAGAAGGTGTTGAACTGCAACAGCACCACAAGGCCGACGAGCGCCTGCAGCACCATGAACACCTTGGCCTGAAGGCGCGAAACACGGCCCGACGGCAGCGGCCGCGAGCGGGTACGGGCAACTTCCATGTCGATGTCGTGATCGACGATGTCGTTGTAGGTGCAGCCGGCGCCACGCATGGCGATGGCGCCGACGGTAAAGAGGAAGCAATGGAACAGGAAGCGGCCGAAGGAGAATTGACCAGCGCTGGCCGCGGCGCCCGACGCCAGGGCCACGGACCACAGGCACGGCAACAGCAGCAATTGCCAGCCGATCGGACGGTCCCAACGAGCAAGCTGCGCATAGGGCCAGAGCGCACGCGGCAGCACGCGATAGACCCAGTTGTTGGATGGCGCGTCCTGAACGCGGCCGGAATCGGCAGAGATTGTGTTCATATCCCTGTTTGACGCTGCGGGCCCGGCCGGTCAAGCGGCGAGATCGCCGCCGACCTAGGGAGCAAAACGCCTGATCAGGGAAGCGTGAAGTCGAAGCGGTAGGTGGCCGACAGGCCGACGAGAACCTGGTTACGGCTGCCGCGCTCGCGGACGAGGCTGGAATCGGCTGCCGGGCCAAGCAGGCGCTTGTATTCGGCATAGGCGCTCGTCTCGAGCTTTTCGGTTGCCTGCCAGGTGATTGCGGCACCGACGCCGGCCGAGCCGACGCCACCATGCGGGGTATAGTTGCTGAGACCGGAGGCCGCCGCCTCGCGATCATTCACACCGTAATAGGCCGTGTAGTAGCCGCTGGTGGCCGCCGACAGGCGCGGGCCGCCGGAAATGCGGACATTGCTGCTGACATCGGCAAAGGCGTCCGCCGCAACATCGGCGACGACGCCGTGGTGACTGCGAATGCCCTGGCGAACTTCGGCGCGCACACGCAGCCAATCGGTCGGGTAGACCTCGGCAAAGCCGCCGGCTTCACCGCCGAACTTGATCGGATCAAGTCCCTTGAGATCGCTGGACGTGCCGGCATCGCGTTCGAAAATCAGCTTGCCGACGAGACCGGCGCGGAAGCTGCCCTGGTCGACCAGCGCATAGGACATGTTGTCGTTGCGCGAGGAGAAGCGGACCGTGCTGCCGGCCTTGCCGAGCGAGATCAGCGGGGCAGCCTGGAACATGCGCTTGGAAGCGCCTTCGTATTTCGGGCCGTAGAAGCCGGTGGCGCCGACCTTCAGGTACCAGTCGCCGGACCAGAAATGTTGGCCGTCGCCGGCAGAGGCGGCATTTGCCGACAGCAAAAGGGTTCCAGAAAGGAGAAGAAGAGAACGGATACGCAAGAAACAACTCCGGAAGATGCATTCGCCGGGGCGAAATTGGCCGTGCCGTCGGGCCGAAGGAGGGAGTGGGCAGGAACGGCACAGGGCGAGTTATTGGCCCTTGTTCCTACGATTCCGTTAACCAGGTCAATTCAGCTTTCGTTTCCCATGAGCGGTTAGCCGCCCGCAGTCACTGGCCGAGATAGGTCTTCAGATAGACGCTGGGCGGGCTGCCGAGCATGCGGCGGAACATCGTCGTAAAGGCCGCGACGTTCTCGTAGCCGGCATCGAGCGCCACGTTGATGATCGGCTCGCCGTCGGCCAAAAGCGGCAGCGAGGCGAAGATGCAGGCCTGCTGGCGCCAGGTGACGAAGCTGACGCCCGTCTCGTTGCGAAACAGCCGCGTGAACGAGCGGCGGCTGAGACCCAACCTGTCCGCCCACTGGTCGATGCTGGCGGCCGCCGATGGCGCCTGCAGGAATTGGCGGCAGAGCGCCGCAAGCCTTTCGTCGCGCGGGAACGGCAGGCCGAGCGGTCGCTCCTGCAGGCGGCCGATTTCCTCAAGAAGCAGATCGGTCACCAATTGTTCGCGCCGCTCCGACATCGCCTCGTTCTCGACGCTGACGAGGGCATCGACGAGGCTGCCGGCCAAAGGATTGATTTCCATGACCATCGGCCGCTCGGCGCGCAAAAGGTCCGGCGCAAAGTAGATCGAGTGCATGCGCACATCGCTGATCATCTCGGCCGAATGCTCCATGCCCGCCGGGATCAAAAGGGCGTGGCCGGGCGGCACCATCCACCGCCCGCGCTCGGTGCGCATCAGCACGACGCCGCCGCGCGCCCACCAGAGCTGGGTCCGGGTGTGTTTGTGAAAAGGCACGAGGAGGCCGGCATTGTAATCCCGTCCGAGGGCGAGCACCGGTGCGTTTCCGGTCTCGACCCAGTCGAGGTTCCGGAAATGATCGTCATCGGGAAGCTGCGGCAGCGGATATCGACGGATCGCCATTTGGCCCACTCACGAAAGAAATCGACCAGATCACAAAAGCAGGCCAATCGCAACCTCAGTAGAGATGGGGCCACGCCGCACACAACCTTCGAGACGGCAAGGAATCACCCATGTCTACCGTGACTTCAACTTCCGGGATCTCCCCGGAGAAGACGGCTTTCTCCGTCATCCTCGCCGTCAGCTTCTGCCATATGCTGAACGACATCATGCAGTCGCTGCTGACCGCGCTTTATCCGCTGCTGAAGGCGAACTACTCGCTCGACTTCGTGCAGATCGGCCTCCTGACCTTCACCTTCCAGCTGACGGCGTCGATGCTGCAGCCGGCCGTCGGCATCATCACCGACCGCTGGGCCCTGCCCTATTCCCTGCCGCTCGCCATGCTCTCGACCTGCAGCGGCCTGATCCTGCTCGCCAATGCCCATGACTTCTGGGTTCTGCTGGTCGCAGCCAGCCTGATCGGTGTCGGCTCGGCGATCTTCCATCCGGAATCCTCCCGCATCGCCCGCCTTGCCTCCGGCGGCCGCCACGGCCTTGCCCAATCGCTGTTCCAGGTGGGCGGCAATGCCGGCAGCGCCATGGGTCCGCTGCTCGCCGCCTTTATCGTCATTCCCTTCGGCCAGGGGAGCCTCAGCTGGTTCTCGATCGTCGCGATCATCGGCTTCTTCGTGCTCTCCTGGGTCAGCACCTGGTATGTCCGCCATCGCCGCACGACCATGAGCCGCACAGCACCGAGCCGGGCCCTGCCCCTGCCGAAGGGCCGGGTGATGTGGGCGGTTGCCGTGCTCGTGCTTTTGACGGCCACCAAGAACGTCTACATGGCGAGCATCTCCAGCTACTTCACCTTCTTCGTCATCGAGAAGTTCGGCGTCGAGGTGCAGCAGGCGCAGCTGATGCTGTTCCTCTTCCTCGGTGCGGCCGCGGCCGGGACCTTCCTCGGCGGCCCGATCGGCGACCGCTACGGCGCCCGCTTCGTCATCTGGTTCTCGATCCTCGGCGTCATCCCCTTCGCCTTGATGCTGCCCTATGCGAACCTCTTCTGGACCTGCGTGCTCTCCGTCATCATCGGCCTGATCTTCTCCTCGGCCTTCTCGGCGATCGTCGTGTTCGCCCAGGAACTGGTTCCGGGCCGGGTCGGGCTGATTGCCGGCGTCTTCTTCGGCTTCGCCTTCGGTTTCGGCGGCATGGGGGCTGCCGTGCTCGGCATCTTCGCCGACCGGCAGGGCATCGAGTTCGTCTACACGATCTGCTCCTATCTGCCGCTGCTCGGTGTGCTCACCATCCTCCTGCCGAGGATCCCGGCCCGGTAGCCGCTCGGTCAGATAAACTCAGGAAATCCAACCGGGCGCCGCCATGCGGCGCCCGGTTTCCGTCTGCGCGGCAAACGGTATGCTGCACCCCTGCTACTCGTCGCAGCCCTACGTAATCATTCATCAATTTTTGCGCGCTACGGTCGTCTGACGGGCTTGGGCAGGGGTATACAATGCAGGGGCGAACGGCGATTCCGGCCTTACTGGCGACGTTGCTATTTGCAACGGCGGCACCGGCCGAGACCCTGAACCTGCTCATCTGGGAATCCTATATCGATCAGAAGATCCTCGACCGCTGGTCGTCGATTACGGGCGTCGCGGTGCACCAGGTCTATTACGACAGCGGCGATACCCGCGACGAAGTGCTGGCCGATCCGAACAGCCGCGTCGACCTGGTGGTAACCGGCGAAAACAGCGCCGCCCTCTTCGGCCGCAAGGGCGTGCTCGAAAAGCTCGACGAGACCAACGTCGCCTCGCTCAGGGACTATGACGAAAGCTGGCGCACGCGCTGCTCCGGCCGGGGCCTGCCCTATCTCTGGGGCACGATGGGCATTCTCTACCGCTCCGATGTGTTATCCGAAGCACCGACCTCCTGGCAGGATCTGATGCGCCCCGCCCCTGCGCTTTCCAAGCATGTGGCGATGTACGACGACCACAACGAGGCCTTCGTCGCGCCGTTGATGCTGCTCGGCCAATCGATCAACACCAACGACAGCAGCACGCTGAGGGCCGCCTTCACGCTGATGAAGGAACAGGCCCCTTCCGTGCTCACCTACGAATACATCATCAGCTCGATCCAGAACCCTGCAGTCAGCAAGGACATCTACATGGCGCTCGGCTACAGCGGCGACCAGCATGTCCTCAATGCCAAGGCCGGCACCCCTGGCGTATGGCGTTATGCGGTTCCGAAGGAGGGCACGCTCTCCTGGCTCGACTGCATGTCCGTCGTTGCCAATTCGCAAAACAAGGATCGGGCGCTGGCGCTGCTCGACTATCTCGGATCGCCGGGAAGTGCCGCCGCCAACGCGCTGGCGCTCAACATGCCGACGGCAAGCCGGGCAGCCCACGCACTCCTGCCGGAAGAGGTCCGCTCCGACCCGGCGATCTACCCCTCGCCCGACATTCTGGCCAAGAGCCAGTATCAACAGGAACTGTCCACAGAATCGGTGCAACTGCGCCGACGGATCATCAGCACATTGGCGAATTTCCAGTGAACCTCGGCAAACGCGCGCTCATCCTGATTTTTCCCGTGGTGCTTGCCGGCTATCTGCTGGCGGCGATCTCGGTCCACGTCACGCAAAGCCGCTCCATTCGCGCGCTCGAGCATGCCAAGCTGTCGCAGCGCCTTGAACATGCGGCCGCCGTCTTCCAGAACGAGATCGGCCGCAGCAAGGGCTTTCTCAATGCGCTCTTGAATGGCAATTCGCTGCGTCAGTACGTTTCCGAAACAGATGCGAGCTATCGCGCGAATGCGCTCGGCGTGCGGCTGCAGGAGAGTGTCAAATCGCTGCTCGACGATCCCACGGGCTATGTTTCGCTGGCACTTCTGAGCTCCGAGCTCAAGTCCGAATACTACTTCGAAAACAGCTGGGATCCTTTCGCCGAGATCGACGAGGCGCAGCTCAACCTCGCCCGCCGGCTGATCCGCGAAGACAAGCTTGCCGACTGGACCTATCTCTACGAAGCGGGCCAGAGACCGCGTATCGTCTATTCCTTCTTCCTCGACCCGATTGCCTTCACCCGGCCGTTGCCGAGCAAGAAATCGAACGCCCTGCTCGTGCAGGTCGCGATCCAGCCCGACCGCTTCCTCGACATGCAGCAGGCACTGAAGAAGGAATACGGCTCCGACATCGTTCTGCAGCCCTGGCCGTTGGCCGTGACCGACGACCTTTCGGCAAGCGTGCATCTCGGGCCCTCGCTCTATGCGACGCTCACCGTTTCGAGCGAGCATTTCGATGCGCTGATGGCGCAGCAGAAGTTCCTTCTGGCGCTCGGCGCCGTCGCCATGAGCCTGTTCTCGATCTGGCTGATCATCATGCTGATCCGCCGCTTCATCACCGATCCGATCGCCACCCTCGATGCCAATGTGATGGCGGTGATGGTGGGTGCGCGCGACGAAATCCGCGACATGGAAGAAAAGGGCGAGATCGGGCGCCTCACGGAAAACATCCGCGAATTGCACCGCCAGTCGGTGCAATCGCTGAAGCTCGTGCAGCGCAGCTCCTGGACCGATACATTGACCGGGATCAGCAACCGCGGCCATTTCAACGCACTCGCCGCCGGCGTCGTGCGGGAGGCGATCGCGGCCGGCGAGAAGTGCAGCCTGCTGTTCATCGACATCGACAACTTCAAATTCGTCAACGACAAGCATGGCCACGAGATCGGCGACGAACTCCTAAAGACCTTGGCGACCCGCATCGCCGAGCGGGTCGACGCGATTACCGAGCGCCGCGGCCAGAAGCCGGCCATCCTCGCGCGCCTTTCGGGCGACGAATTCGCCGTTCTGGTGCGTTCGCGCCCGGGCGACGGGACTGTCCGGGAAATCTCGGGCGCTATCCTCTCGCTGTTCGAGGACGGCTTCGAAGTCTCCGACAAGCGCTATCCGGTGACCGCCAGCATCGGTGCGGCGATCTGCCCGGATGACGCCACCAACCTCACCGAGCTGATCGCGAATGCCGATGCGGCAATGTATCAGGCCAAGACCAGCGGCAAGAACCGCTCGGCCCGCTACTCGCGCGCGCTTCACGACAAGCGCACGCGGCTGCGCCAGATCCAGGATGAACTGCGCTCGCTCGATCCGGACGAACAGTTCCACCTCGTCTACATGCCGATGGTCGATACCGAAGGCCGGGTCACCGGTTGCGAGGCGCTGCTGCGCTGGTATTCGCCGGTGCTCGGCAACGTCACCCCGGACGAATTCGTGCCGATTGCCGAAAGCTCGGGGCTCTTCACCAAGATCGACTGGTGGGTGATCAACAAGGCGATGTCCGACTGCGGCCAGCTGAAGGCCTTGTTCGGCCCCGAAACCGTGCTCGCCATCAACATTTCCTCGGCCGAACTGCACTCCAAGGCGATTGCCGACCACTTCGCCGACTGCCTGCAACGGCATGGGCTGGAGGCGCGCTCGATCGAGATCGAACTGACCGAAACCTTTGCCGTCAAGTTCAGCGACCAGCTTCGCCGCAACATCGACGCGCTGCGCCAGAACGGCTTCCGGCTTTCGATCGACGATTTCGGCGCCGGCTACACGTCCGTGCAGCAGATCATCGAATACACCGCCGATACCATCAAGCTCGACCGGGCGCTGGTATCGAACCTCACCGCGTCGCATTCCCTGCCGGTTCTGAAGGCGCTGATCGCCCTCTGCCACGCCAAGGACGTCGCGGTCGTCGGCGAAGGCATCGACACGCCGGAGAAGCTCTCCATGCTGACGGCGGCCGGCTGCGACCTGTTCCAGGGCTACCTCATCAGCAAGCCGCTGCCGATCGAGGATCTGGCGATCTGGGCGCTGACACGCACTGCGCGCTACGCGCATGACGAAGCGCTGGACGAGCAACAGAGCCGCCAGGCCATCGCCTGAGAGTTGGCGATTGCGAGAATCGCCACCGGAACTCCCATTTTCCCTTGACCTTGCCGCCCTGCCGTCCTAACCGCAGCGCAACATTTTCGGGATATCGGGGGCTGCAATGAAGGTTCTTCTGATCGGATCGGGTGGGCGCGAACACGCCCTTGCATGGAAGATCGCGCAGTCGCCGAAACTGACGAAGCTCTATGCCGCGCCGGGCAACCCGGGCATTGCCGAAGAAGCGGAAATCATAGCGCTCGACACGGACGACCATGCGGCCGTCGCCGACTTCTGCCGCAAGGAAGCGATCGATTTCGTCGTGGTCGGGCCTGAGGGACCGCTGGTCGCAGGCCTTGCCGACGTGCTGCGCGCTGCCGGCATCGCCGTCTTCGGCCCCTCTGCCGCCGCCGCCCAGCTCGAAGGCTCCAAGGGCTTCACCAAGGATCTCTGCGCCCGCTACGACATTCCGACCGGCGCCTATGGCCGCTTCACCGATGCGGAGAGCGCCAAGGCCTATGTTCGTGAACAGGGTGCACCGATCGTCATCAAGGCCGATGGCCTCGCCGCCGGCAAGGGTGTCACCGTCGCCATGACGCTTGACGAGGCGCTCGCCGCCGTCGACGATTGTTTCGCCGGTGCCTTTGGCGCCGCCGGCGCGGAGGTGGTGGTGGAAGCCTATCTCGATGGCGAAGAAGCGAGCTTCTTCTGCCTCTCGGACGGCAAGACGGCCCTGGCGCTGGCGTCAGCGCAGGACCACAAGCGCGTCGGCGACGGCGACACCGGGCCGAACACCGGTGGCATGGGCGCCTACTCGCCGGCCCCGGTCATGACGTCAGAGATGATCGAGCGTACGATGAAGGAAGTCATCGAGCCGACGATGCGCGGCATGGCGGAAAGCGGCCATCCCTTCGCCGGCGTGTTCTTCGCCGGGCTGATGATCACCGCCAAGGGACCGGAACTCATCGAATACAACGTCCGCTTCGGCGACCCCGAGTGCCAAGTGCTGATGATGCGGATGAAGAGCGATCTTCTGCCGCTGCTCTATGCCGCTGCGACCGGCACGCTCGCCGGCATGGCTGTGGAGTGGCACGACGAGACGGCGCTGACCGTCGTCATGGCCTCCAAGGGCTATCCCGGCAGCTACGCGAAAAACACGCCGATCGGTGCCCTCCCCGCAGCGTCCGACACCACCAAGGTGTTTCATGCCGGCACAGCGATGAAGGACGGGGCGTTGGTCGCAACCGGCGGCCGCGTGCTCAACATCACCGCGACGGGAACCAGCGCTGGCGCGGCCAAGGACAGAGCGTATGCGGCCCTTTCGGCCGTTTCCTGGGACAACGGCTTCTACCGGCACGATATCGGCTGGCGCGCGGTCGCACGCGAGAAGGCGTGACCGGATACCGGGCAATTCGCGGATCATTCTATTTTTACCAATTCTCCTGACGGGAAAGTAAGGGAGCACGCATATTCTCCCCGATAACGATCCGGGAGAAAAACAATGCGCCTGTTGCTGATCACCACCGTCCTTGGCCTTGCCGCAGGCAATGCCGCGGCGTCGTCGATCGAAGCGATCGCTTCCGGCACGACCGACAATGCCAGCGTCTCCACGGTTTCCTGCGCCGATTGCCCGCCGCTGCAATCGCGGAAGAAGGTCACCTATGTCGTGCCGACGATTGCGACTGGCGACGAAACGATCGAGCTCAAGAAAATCAACGGCGAGATGAAGATGGTGCGCACCGAGGCCTGGCTCGGCGGTTCGCCGGTGGTCTTCGTCAGCAAGCCGTCTCACGAGATGATCAAGACGGCCGCAGCCGAAACCGACGGCGACGCGGCAACCGTGACCGCCTCGAACATCTCGAACGACCAGAACCCGCAGGTTTCCAAGCCGGAGTTTCTTGCCATCGATCAGACCGCAAAGACCGCCGCGGTAACGCCGATCGGCGCGTCCATGGTGGCGACGCCCGCGGCAAACGAGGGCTCACAGGATTTTGATCCGTCTACCCTCGAACTTCGGCTAGACTGATCGCCTATCGGGAAAGTTCCCTGCCCCGCTCAGCCGTCCCCTGCACTAAATGGCTGACGGGCGTATCGCTGCAAAAGCGAGAGATTGCGCCCCTGAGAGAAGCGGGGGCGCAATCTTTTTATTACAGGCCTTCCAATTCCTCGATCCGCGCGACCAGCGCCTCGATCTGCCTGTCCGAATAGACTTCGACGCCGTTGGCAAGCAGCAAGGCGGCCGTTACGCCCTCACCCGGATGGCGCGCGCCGGAAAAGCTGCCGTCGTAAACGAAGCCCGATCCGCAGGACGGGCTGCCATCGATCAAGAGCGCGAAGCGACAGCCGGCTTGCCTGGCGAGCGAAAGCGCGTTCTCAGCCGCCTGTATGAATCCCTCGGTGACATCGCCACCGCTGATCTCCACCACCCTCGCCTTGCCGGCAAGTACATCCTTGCCGACGGCGCCGGCGGCGATCTCGGCCGGCGGGCGCGGCACCGGCATGCCGGCCGACATTTCCGGACAGATAGTCACGAGACGGCCTTCCGCGCGCCAGCGGTCGATCGCCGGATGAAGAAGCGGCTTCGACTGGCCATCATAACGAACGGCGTGGCCCATGAGGCAGGCGCTGACGAGGATCTTTGCGGGCATGCCTCTCTCTACTCCGGCGCCATGCCGGTCAGCAAGTGCGATCGTGGTAACCCGAGCGAGGGATCAGATCCAGCGGTCGTTTTCCGCGGTGCGTTCACCACCCTCGTGGCCGGTGTTGAGCGTCCCGCGCGGCTCGATCAACAGCATCTTCACCTCTTGCTCCGCATAAGGCTTGTGCTCGACGCCCTTCGGCACGACGTACATTTCGCCCGGACCGAGCGTCACAGCCCCGTCGCGGAAATCGATGCGCAACGTGCCCTCGAGCACAATGAAGGCCTCGTCGGTATCTTGATGATCGTGCCAGATGAAGTCGCCCTCGATGCGCACGATCTTGAACTGGTAGTCATTGAGTTCGGCAAGGACCCGCGGTTGCCACTGATCGCTGAAGAGCGAGAGTTTTTCGGCGAAGTTGATCGGCTTGTAGGTCTTCGTCGCGATCGTCATCGGCTGTCTCCATCTGTGTGATGGAGACAGGATATAGGTCGCCGGGCAGCGAACCGCTTGAACGTTTGTGCGCGGGTGTGATGCCGCCGGCCTCCCGGCGGCGATCCCGCCTTAACCGACGATCTTCGAGAAGTCCGCGACCGTGCCGGTGGCCGAGCGGATCAGGCCGAGCAGCGCCAGACGGTTGGCGCGGATTGCCGCATCCTCGTCATTGACAAGCACGTCGTTGAAGAACTGGTCGACCGGTTCGCGCAACTTGGCCAACGCTTCCATGGCCGAACGGAAGTCTTCCTTGGCGATCGCATCGCGCGCTTCAGCCGACGCGATTTCGACGGCCTGGTGCAGCGCCTTTTCGGCGTCGAGACGGAAGAGGCCGGCATCGACGGCGTCCGCGACGGCAGTGCCCTTCTTCTCTTCGGCGGCCAGGATCTGGGTGGCGCGCTTGGTGCCGGCCAAGAGGTTGCGGCCTTCCTCGTCGGTGATGAAGGCGGTCAGCGCCTCCACACGACGGGCGATCATCAGCAGGTCGTCGGCATCCGGCGTCAGCACGGCGTCGATCAGGTCATGGCGAGCGCCGAGGTCGCGCAGGTAGACCTTGAGGCGGTCATGGAAGAAGGAGAGCAGATCGGCCGAAATGTCGTCCACAAGCGCCGGCTTCTGCGCGCGAAGCGCGACGAGTGCCGTTTCGAAAGCGGGCAGCAGCGCCAGGCGTGCCTTGCCTTCGAGGATCAGTCGGATGACGCCGAGTGCTGCGCGGCGCAGCGCGAAGGGATCCTTCGAGCCGGTCGGCTTTTCGTCGATCGCCCAGAAGCCGACGAGCGTGTCGAGCTTGTCGGCAAGTGCCACGGTCACTGCAACCGGATCGGTCGGCGCACGGTCCGAAGGACCGTTCGGCTTCCAGTGATCTTCGATCGCCGTGGCCACCGCGTCGTCTTCGCCCTGAAGCAATGCATACTTGCGGCCCATGATGCCCTGAAGCTCGGGGAATTCGCCGACGGCTTCGGTGCGCAGGTCCGCCTTGGCGAGCACGACCGCGCGGTCGACGAGCTTGGCGTCGGCGCCGGTCACCTTGGCGAGTTCACCGGCCAGCGCCCGGATACGGGCGACACGCTCGCCCTGGGTGCCGAGCTTGGCATGGAAGGTGACGTTCAGCGCATCGAGCTTGGCCATGCGCTGGTCGAGCGGCTTGGCGAGATCAAGATTGAACGTCTTCGCCGATGCTTCCAGCGTTTCGAGGTCCGGCAGGTTGCCCTGGTCGCGGTGCCAGAAGTGCGCTGCGTCCGACAGGCGGGCGCGCACGACCTTGCCGTTGCCGTGCACGATCTCCTTGCCACCGTCCTTCGCCTCGATGTTCGAGACCAGAATGAACTTGTTGGAGAGCGTCTCGGCACCCGGTGCGCGGGTAACGAAGCACTTCTGGTTCGTCTTGATCGTCAGCCGGATAATTTCCGAGGGGATTTCGAGATAGGCTTCTTCGAAGCTGCCCATCAGCACCTGCGGCCATTCGACGAGGCCGGAGACTTCTTCGAGCAGGCCTTCGTCTTCGACGAGTTCAAGGCCGTTGGCGAAGGCGACGTTGCGCGCGTCGGCAAGGATCATTTCCTTGCGGCGCTCACCATCAAGAACGACCTTCGCCTTTTCCAGCTTCTCGGCATAATCGGCAAAGCGGCGAACCGTGATCGCTTCGGGTGCATGGAAGCGGTGACCATAGGTAACGTTCGAGGCGACGATGCCGTCGACTTCAAACGCAATCACTTGGGTCTCTTCGGTTTCAGAACCGAAGGTGCAGACGATCGACTGCAGCGGGCGGACCCAGCGCAAGGCACCGGGCTTGGCCGAGGCCACGCCGGAGCGCATCGGCTTCGGCCAGGGGAAATTGCGGATGATTTCGGGCATCGCCGCGGCGATGATCTCTTCGGCGGGGCGGCCCGGCTTGACGATGTGGGCGACGTAGAAGTCGCCCTTCTTCGGGTCGCTATGGACATGCGCCTCGCTGATCGAGGAAAGGCCGGCGCCGCGCAGGAAGCCTTCGATCGCCTTTTCGTTGGCGTCGGTGCGCGGGCCCTTGCGCTCTTCGCGAACATCGGCCGAGCGGGCATTGAGGCCACGGATGTCGAGCGTCAGCCGGCGCGGCGTCCAGTACTCGCGCGCGCCCTCATAGGTCAGGCCCGCTTCGACCAGGGCATCGGTCAGCAGCTTCTTGAGGTCGCCGGCCGCCTTGCGCTGCAGGCGGGCAGGAATTTCCTCGGAGCGGAGTTCGATAAGAAGATCGGGCATGGGAGTGACTTTTTCTGTTCCTGACGGTTGCGGCGGACTTAGCAATCTCTGGCAAGATTGTCACCAAGCGCCGCGATGAATTTGGCTTTCCAAGGGCAAGTGCGCGGCGGATTTACCAGCCACCACCACCACCACCGCCACCGCCGCCGCCGGAGAAACCGCCGCCGGTCGAAAAGCCCGACGATGACGACTTGGGTGGGGGCGGCAGGGAGGACGTCATCGTGTCGGCCATGGATCCGGCAAAACCGCCGATGCGATCGCCGAAGGTGCTCGAGCCGAAGCCGTCACCGTGATACCAGCCCGGCTGATAGGCGGCGGCCGCGGCCGCCCCAGCCGCCGCGGCCAGCAGCCAGCGATCGAAGGTCTCGGTCCACGGCTTCTCGACACCGAGCGCCACGGCGTAAGGGAGCAGCGTCTCGAAGTGCCTGGGCGACATCTCTGGCGCACCTTGCATGTTCATCCGGTCCTTCTCGGCGAGCGTCATGTATTGCCGGAGCCCGTCGATGCCATCCATCATCCGTGTTCCGAGCGGCGTCGGCGCACCCATCAGGAAGAAGAACAGCACGTTGACGAGCACGATCGCGCCGATCACGAAGAGCAGCGGCAGCTCGTCGGTTTCGGCTGCCGAATAGAAGACGGCCGCAAGGATGGTCGAGAAGATGGTGAAGGCGACGAAACCGATGAAGGCGACCACGACGATCGACATGATCCGGCTCATCAGGCTCCTTTCGCGACGAAGCGACTTGCCGAAGGAGACGGCGAGGATCGAGACGAAGAAAGCGATGAAAACCGGAACGATCACCAGCGGCAGGCTGTCCTCGCTGAGATCCCCGAACAGGAAGACGGCCACGACCGCCAATACCGACAGGATGACGCCGGCGACGATGTAACCGCTGTTGGCGTGGTAGTACTTGCCGCGATGCTCGCGCTCCATGGCACTGCGGAAATCGGCGCCGGTCGCCTGCACCCGCGTGCCATGCGCGCGGTCGATGGTGAGCTTGCCGCCGCTCGCATTGACCGCCTTCATCACCGCCGCCTCGCCGGTCGGCAGTTTTTCGTCGGCTTTCTTGCCGGTGGCGGCAATGACGATGGCGTTCTTCAGGTCTTCGAGAACGACGTGTCCTTTGACCGCGAGATTGAGCGCGGCCGCCGACAGCGCCGTCCAGCCTTCGCCGGAAAAGCCCCTGTTGTCGATATAGTTGACCAGCGCCGGCGAGACGCCCTCCGGCGGATCCCAGCGCGGCACCATGACGCCGCGGTCCGGGTCACGCCCGACCCTGAGCCAGGCCTGGCTATAGTAGAGAAGGACGACGGCCAGGCCGGCGCCGGCGATGACGAGCGCCAGATGGTCGTGCAGCCACCAGGCATTTTCCTGGCTGGAGGTGGGCCTATCGATGCTGCCCTTCGGCATCTTGATCGCGATCGTCAGGCCTTCGCGGGGATCGAGACGGCGGGTGGTGGCAAAGAAGATCTCACTGCCATCCCTGGAGGCGCGCGCATCCTTGCCGGTCGCGCTATAGCCGCCCGTGAAGTAGTCGAGCGCTTCGGCCCGCACCCCCTGCGGCAGCGTCACGGTCGCGCTCGCCTCGTCGATCGGGAAATCCCACTCGGTGCCGGTGACGTTCCAATAGAGTTCGTCGTGATCGTCGAAGAAGCGGATCTGCCGGCCGGTTTCGTAGGTGAACTGGAAGGTATGCTCGCCCCGCTCCAGAAAGACCTCAGCCGAACCGGTATAGATGCGGATGCCGCCACTGATCGTCTCGGTGCGGTAAGGTTCCTGCTCACCGTCACGCTCGACCGAGAGCAGCTTGAAATCGACCTTGCTGCGCTTGCCCTTGGCGTCCGTGAAAGTCAAAGGCATATCGCGATAGATGCCGCGACGGATCTTGTTGCCCTCGACCGTCGCCGTGATCGTCTCGGTCACCGTCATCGTGCCGTCCTTGGCGACATCGATGACGGAGCGATAGGCGGAGAAGACCTCCTCCGCCCGACCAACGCCCGCCGTTGCCAGCAAAAACACCAGAACGGCAAATGCGGCAGCGAAACGAGGCATAAGGATCAAGCTTTCTTCCGGTTGAGGTTCAAGGCACGAGATCGGTTCTTATCGGAGAGAGAGCGGGATGCGCGCGGAAACCGCGGACGCGGCCCCGCATCCCGCCCGGTATCAAGCCCGGTCGCCGCTGAATTCGACGCCCAGCGAAGCGAGCGCGTCCCAATAGGCCGGATAGGTTTTCGCGACGCAGCCGGGATCCTCGATGGTGATGCCGTGGATCTTCAGACCGGCAAGCGCAAAGCTCATGGCGATGCGATGGTCGGCGAAGGTGTCGATCGAGGCAGGCAATGTCTGGCCGGCAAGCGTGGGATCGGAGGAGACGATCAGGTCGTCGCCTTCCTCATGCGCCAGACCCGGCCGGATCGCCGTCAGGCCGAGCGACAGGGCACGCACGCGGTCGCATTCCTTGACGCGCAGGTTGGCGAGACCGACGAAGCGCACCGGCGTGTTGTTGAAGGCGGCAAGCACGGCGATCGTCGGGATCGCGTCCTGCATCTGCGAGCCGTCGATAATGGCGGGCAGGTTCGGGAAACTCGCGATCACCGCATGGGCGCGGGCATCCGGCTGCGAGAAGGCGTCCGCCGGAACACCGAGATCGATGGCGCCGCCGGTCAGGACTTCCGCAGCCCAGAGATAGGTGGCCGCCGAAGCGTCCGGCTCGATGACATAGTCGGCTGCCTTGTAGCCGGTCGGCGCGACCTGCCAGACGGAGGGGCTCACCTGCTCGACTTCGGCGCCGAAGGCACGCATGGCGGCGACGGTCAGATCGATGTAGCCGCGCGCGCCGATCTCGTCGCCGGCAAGCTCAATGCTGACCGGACCTTTGGCGCCGGGAGCCGCCATCAGCAGGGCCGAGACGTACTGGCTCGAAAGGCCGGCATCGATGACGACACGGCCGGCCGGGAAACCGCCGGTGCCCTTGACGGTGACCGGCGGGCAGCCGGTCTCGGAGGTGACTTCGACGCCGAGCGTGCCGAGTGCCTCGACCAAGGGCTTGATCGGCCGCTTGCGCATGTGCTGGTCGCCATCGACCACGACCGTGCCATCGACGAGTGCGGCTGCCGCCGTCAGGAAGCGTGTCGCGGTTCCGGCATTGCCGAGGAACAAGGGAGCTGACGGCGGGAGCAACTTGCCCGTGCTGGTGACGACGAAGGTCGTCTCATCCGGCTCGCTGACCTCGACGCCCATCGCGCGCAAGGCTTCCGCCATGTAGCGGGTGTCGTCGCTCTTCAAGGCACCGGTCAGCCGGCTCGTGCCTTTGGCAAGGCCGGCCAGAAGCAGCGCCCGGTTGGTGATCGACTTCGAGCCCGGCGGGCGGACATGACCGCGGAGCGGATGGTCGGTCGGCAGGATGGTCAGTTTTTTCATGCTATCGGTGGTCATCGAATGGGTCTCTTGATGCGAATGGCGCCGCGGCGGGATCCCGCGGCGAGGAATGTTCGGGAAGCGTGGCGGTCAGAACTTGACCTGCGGCACCGCACGGTCGGCTTCGTTGGTAATTTCGAAATAGCCGGCTTTGACGAAGCGGAAGGCGTTGGCGATCAAGTTGGACGGGAAGCTCTCGACCTTGACGTTCAGGTCACGGGCCGCACCGTTGTAGTAGCGGCGGGACATCTGGATCTCGCCCTCGATCGTTTCCAGCGAGCGCTGCAGCTCGGCAAAATTCTCGTTGGCCTTCAGGTCCGGATAGGCTTCGGCGAGCGCAAACAGCTTGCCGAGCGCCTGGGAGAGCGCGCCTTCCGCCTGGGCGCGCCCCTCGACGTCGCCTGCTGGCACCGCCTGCGCGCGGTTGCGCATGGCAATGACTTCTTCGAACGTCGATTTTTCGTGGGCGGCGTAGCCCTTCACCGTTTCGATCAGGTTCGGGATCAGATCGGCACGGCGCTTCAGCTGCACATCGATGCCGGACCACGCCTCCTCGGCGATCTGCCGCGCCTTGACGAGACCGTTATAGACGAAAACCAGATACAGGATCACGACGACGGCGATTGCCAGACCGATCATAGGGCACCCTCCAAAAAACTCGCGCAGAGATTAGCATTCGCTTCTCAGCTTCATAGCGCTTTCTGCAGCAATCGGGCCGAGAAACGCACTCCTCCCCAATTGCCACCTGCAGCGTGAACACACTGTTCACCGCAGCAACGCCTCGCCAGGCGAAAACCACTCGATTCCTGTTCCAATGGTAACGGCGGCCCCGCTGCCGATCGGCGATAGTCGGTTCATCGAACAACCCGGAACCGAAGTGAAGACCATGAAAACGCTCGCAACTCTCATCAACGTGATCGCCTTTTTGGCGCTCTTCGTTGCTTATGCGAGCGCTCACTCGCCCGAACGGCCGGCCGGTGTCCGCCGCGCCCTGCAGACCTATTCCGGTCAAGTCTATACCGGCGCCTACCCGACGATGAAACCGTTCTGCAAGAACGACGTCGGCGCCACCCGGATCATCTGACTGCCGACCACCCCTTGATCTGCGACACGATTGCTTCTGCCGCCTCGTCCGCGCCCAGGCCAGTGACGTCGATCTCGATCAGCAGGTCGCCGTTGCCGCGCAACAGCCTGTGGGCGCGCCGCAATCCGAGGAGCACCTCAGGATCGGTGAGCTTGTGCTGCTTTGCCCGGCCGGCGCGCGTCAGCCGCTTCAAGTTTTCCTCAAGATCACAATCGATGACGACCGCGACGAAGCGCGCACCCCGCCTTTGCGCGAGTGCTGCATAGTCTTCGAAGGCGCGGCTATCGGCGGCATCGTCCGACAAGGCATCGGTGAAGACGAAGGATTGCTCGGCCGGCGCCTTGGCGACGTGCTCGAAAACGCTTTCGCGGATCGCCGCCCGCAGCGACCGGTAGAGCGGCGTGCCGCGGGCAAACAGCGTCTCGGCCGGATTTATCAGCGTGTGATTGTCGGCGAGCCGCGCGCCCAGCCTTTCGGCAAGATGGCGCGCGATCGTCAGCTTGCCGGTGCCCGGCCAGCCGTTGATGTGAACGACAAGGCCGGACGGTTCGACGCTCAAGCGGCGTCCCGGTTGAGGTTCGCGCCCCCGGCGTCGGTCAACAGGAAGGCTTCGCCGCAGGCCTTGGCGAGCGTGCGCACCCGCAGGATATAGCTCTGGCGTTCGGTCACCGAGATCACCCCGCGGGCATCGAGCAGGTTGAAGACATGGCTTGCCTTGATGCACTGGTCATAAGCAGGGAACACGCACTTGTGCAGCTGGCTATTGTCGTTGTCGCCCGGCGCGCCGGCAGCCAGCAACGCCTGGCACTCGGCCTCCGCATCGATGAAATGCTGATGCAGCATCGCGGTATTGGCGTATTCGAAATTGTAGCGCGAATATTCCTGTTCGGCCTGCAGGAAGACGTCGCCATAGCTGATCTTCTCGGCACCCTCGCGGCCATTGAAGTTCAGGTCGTAGACGTTGTCGACGCCCTGCACATACATGGCCAGGCGTTCGAGACCGTAGGTCAGTTCACCCGAGACCGGCGAGCACTCGATGCCGCAGACCTGCTGGAAGTACGTGAACTGCGAGACTTCCATGCCGTCGCACCAGCATTCCCAGCCGAGACCCCAGGCGCCGAGCGTCGGGCTTTCCCAGTCGTCCTCGACGAAGCGGATATCGTGCAGCAGCGGGTCGAGGCCGATCGCCTCCAGCGAGCCGAGATAGAGTTCCTGCAGGTTTGACGGGTTCGGCTTCAGGATCACCTGATACTGATAGTAGTGCTGCAGGCGGTTCGGGTTTTCGCCGTAGCGGCCATCGGTCGGGCGACGCGACGGCTGGACGTAGGCCGCGCGCCAGTGACGCGGGCCGAGCGCACGCAGGGTCGTTGCCGGATGGAAAGTACCGGCGCCCACTTCCATGTCGTAGGGCTGCAGCACGGCGCAACCCTTGTCGGCCCAGTAGTTGTGGAGTGTCAGGATCAGAGCCTGAAACGAGCGCTTCGGGTTCATATGATCAGGCAGAGTGGTCATGGATCGCGTCCGGATTTCTTCTGGAAAATGTGCCGGACAGGTGCCACGCCTGATGACAGGGGTCAAGCGCTACGGCAGCGGGCAGGCAAATAGACCGCCGCCACACTGACGCGTTCAGACCGCCCTCACTCGCCGTCTCGCTTCAGTCTGTATTCGCCGGTTTCCGGATCCTTCACCAATGTTCCCTGGGCCCCGGTCTGCTCCTCGCGGCGCGCCCGCTCACGCTGGCGCGTCAGCTTCTGGGCATCCGCCACGAACTTGCGATAGCCGAGCCAGAAGATGAAACCTGCGATCAGGAGCAGGATGAGTTGCGGCATTTTCCCTCCAAGGACATGTCAGGCCGGGCAGGCATCAAAGCCCGAACCGGGCCCACAATGCCCTTTCCTCGATGGCTTCGGCAAGTCCCGCCGCTGCGGAAGCGGCCAATGGAGCAGCGATCGCGCCGGCGACGGCCGCACCGCTCTGCCGGCGGCCGAAAAGGCTGCGCACCGGCTGGATAAGTTCGAGGCGCGCCTTGTCGCCATAGCGCTTCTTTACCTCGCCGCGCAGATCGCCAAGCCCGTCGATGATGCCGAGCTCCAGCCCGCGCCGACCGGTCCAGAAAAGACCGGAGAAGATATCGGGATCGTCGGCGAGCAGCTGACCGCGGCGGGCCTTGACCATCTGGATGAAGGTATCATGGATATCGAGCTGCAGGTTCTTCAGGAAAGCGATGTCGTTTTCCTTTTCCGGCTGGAACGGATCGAGCATCACCTTGTTTTCGCCGGCGGTATAGACACGCCGCTCGACGCCGATCTTCTTCAGGAGTTCCGGAAAACCGAAGCCGCCGGAGACAACGCCAATCGAGCCGACGATCGAGGTCGGATCGGCGATGATCTCGTCGCCGGCAAGCGCGATCATGTAGCCGCCGGATGCGGCGACGTCCTCGACGAAGATCAGCACGCGCTTTTTCTTCTCAAGGGCGAGATCGCGGATGCGCTGGTAGATCAGCCGCGACTGCACGGGCGAGCCGCCCGGCGAATTGACGGAGATCGCAACAGCCGGCGCATCCTTTACGGCGAAAGCCTTTTCGAGAAGAGGGGCCGCTGTCGCCAGGTTGAGCGCCGGACGAAATTGCCCGCCGCCGGCCATGATCGCGCCGTGGAGCCGGACGACGGGGATCGTCACGCCTTCCTTGCGAAAACGCTTCGGCAACAACCGTCTCAGGAACGCCTTCATTTCAACTCCTGCCTACTGGGCCATGCCTTGATCTTGAGCCGGAACGGCGGGGAATCATAGACTTAACCGCTTCTCATCGGCGAAAGCAGAATGCTTCGCCGGATCGCCCGCCAGGGGCTCTTTCATGCCATGTATGCACTGACGCGGCGAACGCAATGCCGCATACGGTAAATCAACGGCGGCGATAGGCGGCACGGCCATTGTTGAGGTCGTCGACATGGTCGGCGAAGCGATGCCCCTCCTCGTGCATGACGAGCGGCGCGCGGAAGACCAGTCGCTTGCGGCTCTGCTTGATCGCCGTCACCAGGATGCGCACGGCGTTTTCGCCAACCCGCGGATGCAACGCCGTGATCTCGATACCGCCAAAGCGGCGACCACAGGCGGCGATGATCTCGGCGATCGATTCCGGCCGGGCGATCAGCGACAATTGCCCGCCCGGCTTCATGATCGCGCCTGCCGTCTTCACCCAGATCTCGAACAGCCCGTCGCTCATCGCATGGGCCTCCGCCTTGAGCGCATCCGGCGTCTTGCGGTCGGAGGCATCGTTGAAGGGCGGGTTCATGATCACATGATCGAAGCTGTCGTCCGCCAGCCCCGTCGCGACGCGCGCCTTGCCTGTCAACGAAACGTCGGCCTCGACGACCGAGACCCGCTGCGCAAAGCGGGCATTTTCTGCGAGCGCCAAGCTGCGGCGGGCAAACTCCGCCATTACCGGCGAGCGTTCCACCAGCACCACTTCCGCATCGTCGATCCGCGAAGCAACCGCCATGCCGGCCGCACCCGCGCCGGCGCCGAGATCGGCAACGCGGCAGGGACGACCCGATGCGACGAGCGACGCAAGCAGCATGGCGTCCATGCCCGACCGGTGGCCCTGGCCGAGCGGCTGGACAACATGGAACTTGCCGCGGTGAAAGGCATCGACGGTTTCGGTTGCGGCCGCCGGAGCCGGAGCCGAACTCACGATCGCAACTCCGCCTCGAGCCCGGCGTCGATCAGGATCCGGCGCGCGGCGTCCGCGTCTTCCTCGGCGACCAGAAAGCGGCGGGGCAAGAGGCCAAGCGAGCCCTCGAGAATGCTCATCCCCTGATCGGCAATCAGGCTGGCGATGCCGGCGTCTTTCATCAGGCTCTCGGCGAAGGAGAGCAGGACGGCATCGTTGGTACGGATCAATTCCTTCATCCGGCGGTTTTTCCTGTCCTATTTCAGCAAGCGGGACAATTCGCCTCTTGCCGCACGGGACACCCCTTCCTATTGTCGAAAGCGACAATGAAAACAGGAGTCCCGGTGTGGGCGTAGTGATACCGCTGGAAGACAGCAAAAACAAACAGGCGTCCGTAAAGCCGCTCGTTGACCTGACAGCAGCGGACATGGAGCGCGTCAACCAGCTCATCCTGTCGAAGGCCGGCTCCGACGTTCAGATGATTCCCGAGGTCGCCAACCACCTGATTTCCTCGGGCGGCAAGCGCCTGCGCCCGATGCTGACGCTCGCTTCCGCTGCGATGTTCGGCTACGAGGGCGACGCCCACGTCAAGCTCGCAACCAGCGTCGAATTCATGCACACGGCGACGCTTCTCCATGACGACGTCGTCGACGAAAGCGACCTTCGCCGCGGCAAGTCCACCGCGCGCACGATCTGGGGCAACCAGGCAAGCGTGCTGGTCGGCGACTTCCTGCTCGGCCAGGCCTTCCGCATGATGGTCGATGTCGGCTCGCTCGACGCGCTCGACGTGCTGTCGACCGCCGCTTCGGTCATCGCCGAAGGGGAAGTGCTGCAGCTCTCCGTCGCCAAGAACATGGAAACGACCGAGGACGACTATCTCCAGGTCATTCGCGCCAAGACCGCAGCGCTCTTTGCCGCGGCCGCCGAAGTCGGCCCGATCGTCGCCCAGACCAGCAAATCCGACCGCAACGCGCTGAAATCCTACGGCATGAACCTCGGCCTAGCCTTCCAGCTCGTCGACGACGTGCTCGACTATGGCGGCTCGTCGAGCGATCTTGGCAAGAATGTCGGCGACGACTTCCGCGAAGGCAAGATCACCCTTCCGGTGATCCTCTCCTACCGCCGCGGGACGGCGGAAGACCGCGCCTTCTGGCGCGAGGCAATCGAAGGCGGCGACAGCAGCGACGCCAACCTCGACAAGGCGCTCGGACTGATCAAGCGCTACGGCGGCTTGAGCGACACCATCGCGCGCGCCCTGCACTACGGCACGATTGCCCGCGACGCGCTGGCGCCGCTGCCGGCGTCACCCTGGAAATCGGCGCTTACGGAAGTCATCGACTTCTGCATCGATCGCGTCAGCTGACGGGCTCCGGGCAGGCCTGAACGAACGACAGGATTTTCTTGCCGCGTTGCGCCAAAAAAGCCATTCTGTTCCTCAAGAGTTGCGTTGGGCAATATGTGGCTGACTCCGAAACAACCCTTAGTGGTGCGAAAGCCGAGCAATCGGCGCGAAAGGTTTGACATGCGGCAAAAGACGATTCTCCGCCTCCTCAGCGGCGCAGCACTGCTGGCTCTTGCTGCTGTCAGCGGCGGCCACCAGGCATTTGCCGAGGAGAAGGCCGCAGCCGCCGAGGAAAGCGAATCCTTCGACATCAAATCGGTCAATACCTTTTCCGGCGCGTTTCTCGCTGCCCGCACCGCCGATACGGACCGCGACTTCGCTTCCGCCACCGAACTCTACAGGATCGCGCTGCAGTTCGAGCCGAACAACAACGACGTCAAGCAGCGGCTGATGATCACGCTCTTGATGGCGGGCCAGTTCGACGAAGGCGCGAAGATCGCCGAGCAGCTGAAGTCCGACCCGGCCGTCGAGCGCATCACGACGGTCATTCGCGCGATCGAAGCGATCCGCAAGCGCGAGTATCGCAATGCGCAGAAGCTTCTGAACTACCAGGGCCCGAACGATCTCGACCGGCTGATGAACGGCCTGCTCTCTGCCTGGGCGAAATTCGGCCAGGGCAAGCCGAAGGAAGCGCTCACCCAGATCAAGGAACTCGACGGTCCCGAATGGTTCCGCGTGTTCAAGAACTACCATGCCGGCGCGATCGCGGTTGCCGCGGGTGACAAGCAGACGGCACGCAGCAGGCTCAACGACGCCATTCTCGACCGCGAGGGCGGAAGTGCCGCTCCCGACACCTTCATGCGTGCAGTGGAAGCGCTCGCCCGTTTCGAGGCGCGCGAAGGCAACAAGCAGAAGGCGCTCGACACCGTCGCCGTCGGCGAAAACATGGTCAACAACTACACGCCGCTGCAGGCGCTGAGGACCGAGATCGAGAACGGCGTCCCGCAGGAACAACAGGTCAAGAACGCCACCCAGGGCGCTGCGGCCGTGCTCTTTTCGATCGGTGCCGCACTCAACCGCGACGGCGCCGAAGACATCGTTTCGCTCTACCTGCAGACCGCGCGCCGGCTCGACCCTGACAGCGCCGATATCCTGGTCATGCTCGGCGGCATCGCTGAAAACCTGAAGAAGCCGAACGAGGCGATCGAGCTCTACAAGGCCATTCCCGAGACCTCGCCGATGCGGCGCGTTTCGGAACTGCAGCTTGGCCTCAGCCTCGCCAGCATCGGCAAGGTCGACGAGGCGAAGAAGCACCTTAAGGCGCTGATCGACGTCGATCCGAAGAACATCCGCAACTATCTCGCCTATGGCAGCGTGCTTTCCGACGCCAAGGACTACAAGGAGATGGGCGAGCTTTACGATCGCGCCGTCGACCAGATCGGCTCCGTGCCGACGCGCAGCGATTGGACCGTGTTCTTCCAGCGCGGTATCGCATATGAGCGCCAGAAGCTCTGGGACAAGGCCGAGCCGAACTTCCGCAAGGCGCTGGAGCTCAATCCGGACCAGCCCCAGGTGCTGAACTATCTCGGCTATTCCTGGGTCGACATGAACATCAACCTCGAAGAAGGCCTGGAGATGATCCGCAAGGCCGTCGAGCTGAAGCCGGATGACGGCTATATCGTCGATTCCCTCGGCTGGGCCTATTTCCGCATGAACCGCTTCGACGACGCGGTCGTGGAACTGGAGAAGGCGGCCGAACTGATGGCCGGCGACCCGACGATCAACGATCACCTTGGCGACGCCTACTGGCGCGTCGGCCGCAAGCTCGAGGCCGTGTTCCAGTGGACGCAGACGCTCGAACTGAAGCCCGAGGAAGCCGAGATCCCGAAGATCAAGGCAAAGATCGAGAACGGGCTGCCGCCGCTCAAGGAAACGGTTCCCGCCTCGGCCGATGCCAAGGAAACCGCGCCGAAGAAGGTGACCCCGGAAGCACCGGCGCCGGACAAGAAGTCCTGATCGTTCCATGTCGGACGGTGACATCGAGGGCTTCGCGCTGACGCGCGCAGCCCCCGCCAAGATCAATCTGGCCCTTCACGTCGTCGGCCAGCGCGCCGACGGCCACCACCTTCTCGAAAGCCTCGTCACCTTTGCCGATCGCGGCGACCGCATCGGTCTCTCGCGGGCGGATGCGGATCGCTTCACGGTCTCGGGCGCGTTTGCCGCCGCGTTGCCGATGGATGCCGGCGCTGAGGGCGGCAATCTGGTTCTGAAGGCGCGCGACCTGCTGCGCGCCGAACTGCGGGCGCATGCCCCCGGCGCGGCCGGGCCGGTCCACCTGCATCTCGAAAAGAACCTGCCGCTCGCCTCGGGCATCGGCGGCGGGTCGGCGGATGCTGCGGCGACGCTTCTTGGGCTTCTCGAACTCTGGCGCGCGACGATCGAACCTTCCCGCCTCGCCGCCATCGCATTGCGGCTCGGGGCGGACGTGCCGATGTGCCTTACCGGCAGGCCTCTCTTGGCAAAGGGGATCGGCGAGGAGATCACGCCGATCGACGATTTCCCCGCCCTGCCGATCGTACTGGTCAATCCGCTCGTCGCCGTCTCGACGCCGGTCGTGTTTCGGACGCTCTCCAAAAAAACGAACCCGCCGCTCGCTGCGCCTCGCAGTGCCGGAACTGTGGCCGAGTTGATTTCCGCCATCGCCACGATGCGCAACGATCTGCAGCCGCCGGCAGAAAGCCTTGAGCCCGTGATCGGCGAAGTCTGCCAAGCGCTGACGCAAGCCGGAGCGACACTCGCGCGCATGTCCGGTTCAGGCGCCACGTGCTTCGGCCTTTTCGACAGCGAGGCACGCGCGGCTGCGACAGCGCGCGCTCTTTCGGAGGCCTACCCCGGGTGGTACGTTCTCGCCTGCAAGACAGTGGGCAAAGGGAAGTAGCATGGCCGGCATCGACGAAAAGCGCCCCTTCATTCCTGTCGGGATCGCCATCCTGACGGTCTCAGACACCCGCACGCGCGCTGACGACAAGTCGGGCGACACGCTGGAAGCGCGGGTGCGTGACGCCGGGCACCGCCTTGAGGCGCGCGCCATCGTTCCCGACGACAAGACGAAGATCTACGGCCAAGTGAAGGCCTGGACGCTCGATCCCACCGTCGACGTGGTGATCACGACAGGTGGAACGGGCTTCACCGGGCGGGACGTGACGCCCGAGGCGCTGGAACCCCTGTTCGAAAAGCGCATGGACGGGTTCTCCGAGGTCTTCCACCGTATCTCCTACGAGAAGATTGGGACGTCAACGATCCAGTCGCGTGCAACCGGCGGCGTTGCCAACGCCACCTTCATCTTCGTCCTTCCGGGTTCGCCCGGCGCCTGCCGCGATGCGTGGGACGGCATCCTCAAGCAGCAGCTCGACTACCGGCACATGCCCTGCAATTTCGTGGAGATCATGCCGCGGCTCGACGAGCACCTGAAACGCGGCTGAAGAGCATGGACCGTTCCGGCCCGGCCGACCTGTTACCTTAGTAACTGACGCTCGCTTCCCCTCCGGATAGTTTTCAAGCGTTGACACAGCGAGGAACGACCGCCGCACGTTCCGTTCCTCGCACCGCAAGACCCTTCCGCCTCTGTCCCCCAGGCGGAATGAAATGTTGGATACGACGGGCAGCCAGAATGCTGCCCGGACAGAAATCTTCCAAAAAAGGTCATTTGAGAGCCGCTTGGAGGTGCCGTCCCCTAAGGGACTGGCACCTTTAATTTTTTCGCGCGGGAACCGGCGTTACCGCCTGGCTTCGACAGCGACCCAGGCCGGAACGAGTTCGGTCGAAAGCTTGCGGACTGAGCGGACATTCGTCATGGCATCCAGGCCCACCTTGCCATGAGCGGCCGCAAGCGCATCGTTCTTGCGCAGGAGAAATCCCGTCTCCAGCGGCTTTCCACGCCCGGTCAGCCGGCGGAAGAAAGGCTTGCGATGGAGTCTCGATCCGGAGAAGCGGGCCGGTGCCTTGTTCATCGAAACGTACTCGGCCAACTCATCGATCCAGCGGCCGATCGGGCGCGCGCCCGGCTCCAGCAACATCAGCCACTCGCCACGCGCCGAGCCCACCACATCGGCGAGATCCCAATCCCGGCAGAAACGGCATCCGGCTGCATCGGCCACGTCGGACGAACCGTCCTTCGAGCCGTGATCGAGGATGATCACATCGCTGACCAAGCCTTCCACGGCGCCTGCCACCAACACAGCAAGCGTCTGCGCCAGTTCGGCCTCGTTGTCGCGGGTTTCCATGATGATCGTGAGCATGGCTTCTCGTAACGCATCGGCACGGCAATTGCTACATCCGGGACACGGCCCGCAGCGGCGCCTTGATCGATAAATTCGAAACTCCAATTTTTTGTTCTTGAATTGTTCCTCCATTCGCGATAGGAAAATAATCAGAACAAAACGGGATCAAACATCTGATTCCGGGGAGATTCCAATGACCGAGCTGTCTCAGATCAGGCAGGGTGCGCTTGCGCCCGCCAATACGGCAGATGTGGCCGAAGCGATGATGAGCGCAACGGGCCTGCGGATCGATATCGATCGCCGTCGCGGGCGCGGCGCCGGGATCAACATGTCCGGCCGCTTCGAACCGCGCAGCCGCGAGACGTTCGACGACGGCTGGGAAAGCCTGGAGGATCTGCCGCCCTTCAAGACCGAGGTTCAGGTCGAGAAGCCGCGCACGGTGATCACCAGGAACGAGTCGCCCGACATCTCCTTCGACCGCTCGATCAATCCCTATCGCGGCTGCGAGCATGGCTGCATCTATTGTTTCGCGCGGCCCACGCACGCCTATATGGGCCTCTCGGCCGGCCTCGACTTCGAGGCGAAGCTGTTTGCCAAGCCGGATGCCCCGCGGCTTCTGGAGCGCGAGCTCGCGCGGCAGGACTACAAGGTGCGGCCGATTGCCATCGGCACCAACACCGACCCCTATCAGCCGATCGAGAAGGAGTGGCGCATCATGCGACAGATCCTCGAGGTGCTGCGGGACGCCAACCATCCGGTCATGATCGTCACCAAGTCGGCAATGGTCACCCGCGACATCGATATCCTGGCACCGATGGCGGAAAAGGGATTGGTGCGCGTCGGCATCTCCGTCACGACGCTCGACCGTAAGCTGGCTCGCACGATGGAGCCGCGGGCCTCGACCCCGAGCAAGCGGCTGGAGGCGATCCGCATGCTTGCCGAAGCAGGCATCCCGGCCGGCGTTCTCGTTTCCCCCATCATCCCGGCGTTGAACGACCACGAGATAGAGCGCGTGCTCGAAGGAGCAAGGACGGCCGGAGCAACCGAAGCAAGCTATGTGCTGCTGCGGCTGCCGCTCGAGGTCAGCCCGCTCTTTCGCGACTGGCTGCTGCGCAATTATCCAGACCGCTACCGGCACGTCATGTCCCTCATCCGCTCCATGCGGGGCGGCAAGGACTATGACGCCGAGTTCGGCAAGCGCATGAAGGGCGCCGGCCCCTATGCGTGGCAGATCGGCCGCCGCTTCGACCTGGCAGTCAAGCGTCTCGGTTTCAACCCGACGCGCCGGCAGCTGCGGGACGATCTCTTCGTGCCGCCGCTTGGAACGGGGGTGCAGCTCTCGCTTCTTTGAAGGCTTTCCGATGTCTCGGTAACCGTCGCTACCTGTAATGGCCACGGCGAGAGATGATCGCCCCGCCCCGCCAGGCAAGCCCGATGGCGGGCGCGCCTGAGACCACATAGCAGTTCCGGTGCCCCCTTACCCGCCGTGGGCCCCGGTAATCCCCCGTCCGCCGCCGCACTCGGACCTGGGGGCTTGAAGAGAATCGGTCGATCATGCGATCTAGACTTATGTCTCGCAGATCGTCCGATTCTCCCCTTTTTCCCGATATCATCGTAGCGCCCGATTTCAGTTTCGAGCTTTCGGCCAAGGGCGATGGGTTCTGGCCGGTCGCCGGAGCGGATGAGGCCGGTCGTGGGCCGCTCGCGGGACCGGTGGTCGCCGCCGCCGTCATTCTCGATCCGGACGCCATTCCCGCAGGACTCGACGACAGCAAGAAGCTGACGGCCCAGGCGCGCGAAAAACTATTCGAAGAAATCCTCGCCACATCCGAAGTGTCGATCGCCTCGGCGTCGGCCGGCACGATTGACGCCACCGACATCCGCAAGGCGAGCCTCGAAGCGATGCGGCGGGCGGTCGCCGGCCTGCCCTCGAACGCGCGCTTCGTGCTCGTCGACGGCCGTGACGTACCGCCCGGCCTCTCCTGCCACGCCAAGGCTGTGGTCAAGGGCGATGCGCGGTCGCTGTCGATCGCCGCCGCTTCGATCGTCGCCAAGGTTACCCGCGACCGCATGATGGCCCGTGCCGACCTTGCGCATCCCGGCTACGGCTTTGCGCTCCATGCCGGCTATGCGACGGTGACCCACCGTCGCGCCATCGAGACCCACGGCCCCTGCCCGCTGCACCGCATGAGCTTCCGGCCACTGCGCCAGGACGACTAACCGGCGCGCAACCGCGTAGCGAGCGCCACGCAGGTGCTTCCGGTTTCGGTTCCGACATATCTCGCCAACAGCTTTTCTCGCGTCAGAAGCCATCCGGTGGCGCGCATGCTGCCGTGCGCCACCTTTGGCCTTGAACACTGGCACTACTTCGCTTCGGCAGCTGAAGGCGAGACGCCTGCGGAAATCCTAGCGAAGCTTGGCGCCTCATCCTTCGGGCCAATGCAGCCTCTACAGACAGGCATAAAAAAAGCCCCGCACGAGGCGGGGCTCTTTCAATCGGAATGTCCGAACGCTTAGTTCAGGCGCGCCTTGACGTCGCCAAGTGCCTTCTTGAACAGATCGTTCTGGGCGCCGGCGTCGGCCTTGGCGGCAACGACCTTCTCGGCAGCGGCAATCGCGAGATCGACGGCAGCGGAACGAACCGCGTTGATCGCATCGCTTTCGGCCCGCTTGATCTTCTGTTCCGAAAGAGCCGTGCGACGAGCGACGTATTCCTCGGTCTTCTGCTTGGCTTCTGCGGTCAGCATTTCGGCTTCGCGCTGGGCGGCAGCGACGATGCCGGCAGCTTCAGCTTCCGCATCCTTGCGCTTGCGCTGGTACTCAGCGACGAGGCCCTGAGCTTCTTCGCGCAGGCGCTTGGCTTCGGTCAGCTCGTTGCCGATCTTTTCGGCGCGGGCGTCGAGCGCCTTGCCGACCATGCCCGGAACCTTGAGATAGGCAATCAGGACGAAGAACAGGATCAGGCCAACGAAGGCATAGAAAGTTGCATCAAGATGCATAGTTCAGTGCTCCTCAGTTGCCACCCGATGCCTTGACGGCAGCGGTGATCTCGGCCTTGGTGACGGTTCCGCCGATCAGCTGCTTGACGACAGCCGTTGCGGTTTCCTCGGCGATGGCGCCGACGTCGGCCAGTGCCTTTGCCTTGATGTCGGCGATGCGGTCTTCTGCAGCCGAGATCTTCTTGGCAAGGTCGGCTTCGACGGCGGTGCGGTCAGCATTGGCCTTGGCCTTTGCGGATTCGCGGGCGTCGTCGGCGATCTTGTGACCCTTGGACTTGGCGGTTGCCAGGTCCTGCTCATAGGAAGCGATGGCAGCGTCGGCTTCGCCCTTGAGGCGGGACGCTTCATCGAGATCCTGAGCGATCCGATCGTGACGGGTTTCCAGAATTCCGCCGATCCGCGGAATGATGACCTTCGACATCAGGAGATAGAAGAGGCCGAACGTGATCGCGAGCCAAAGCAGCTGCGATGCGAAATGGGTCGTATCGAAGGGCGGGAACACGCCGGAGCCAGCCTCGCCTTCGTGAGCCACACCCGTTTCGGTGTGCACCTCACCGGCCGCAGCGGCATCGTGTGCTTCGGCGCCTTCAGTGGTGGTTGACTGGGCATAAGCCGCGGTCACAAACATGCTCACCTCCAGGTGCACTCAAGAATATGCGCGGCCGCGACCTTTTGACGGGTCGCGGCCGAAACTCCAGCCGATATTAGACGGCGAAGAGGAGGAGCAGGGCTACGAGCAGCGAGAAGATGCCCAGAGCTTCCGTAACGGCGAAGCCGAATACGAGGCGGCCGAACTGGCCGTCAGCAGCCGACGGGTTACGCAGCGCGCCAGAGAGGTAGCTGCCGAAGATGTTGCCGAGGCCGAGAGCCGTGCCGGCCATGCCGAGGCAAGCGAGACCTGCGCCGATGTACTTTGCTGCTTCCGCTTCCATGTGTGAACTCCTTCGAATGGTGTTGCGGCTTAGGATTGCGCTTCCGACGGAGGACCGGCCGGAAGCAAGCGACTGTTATTCCTTAGTGGCTTCCGGGATGGACAGCGTCGTTGAGGTACATGCAAGTCAGTACCGCGAAGACATAGGCCTGGAGGAAGCAGACGAGGAACTCAAGACCGGTAATGGCGACGGTCATGATGAGCGGCAGGATGGCGCCACCGATGCCGACTGCGCCGAGGGCGCTGAGCGAGGTGACGAAGCCTGCGAAGACCTTCAGCGTGATGTGGCCGGCCAGCATGTTGGCGAAAAGACGGACCGAAAGGCTGATGGGACGGGAAAGGAACGAGATGACTTCGATCGCGACGACGAGCGGCAGAAGCACGCCAGGAACGCCATGCGGCACGAAGAGCTTCAGGAAGCCGAGACCGTGCTTGTAGAAGCCGTAGAGAATGACGGTACCGATGACGAACAGCGCCAGAGCGAAAGTGACGATGATCTGGCTGGTGACCGTGAAGAAGTAGGGCATCATGCCGAGCAGGTTCGCCGTCAGGATGAACATGAACAGCGAGAACACCATCGGGAAGAACTTCATGCCACCGCTGCCGGCGCCTTCGCGCAGCATCGAGGCGATGAATTCGTAGGACATTTCCGAGACCGACTGCATGCGGGTCGGGATAAGACCGCGCTGCGACGTCGTCAGATAAAGAAAGCCTGCGGCAACACCTACGGTCGCAACCATGAACAGCGACGCATTGGTGAAGGAAAAGTCCATTCCGCCAATTTCGATCGGGACAATCTTATTGACCAGGAACTGGTGGGTCGGATCGTTTGACACCGCGCTTCTCTTTCGTTCTACCCGCCCGGGAGCGGAAACCGTTTTCTTCGGGGCAACGCCTCAGCGGGCGTCGCCGTCCTTCTTGTCATTCCCAGAACCGCCTCTTCCGGCTTCCGGTGTCGCCACCATACCGGCCGAGCGCAGCACATTCAGCACGCCAGCGCAGAAGCCGAGAAGCAGGAAGATAATCAATCCCCACGGCCCTGTACCCGCAAAGTGGTCCAAAAGATAGCCCAGAAACGCCCCGACAACGATGCCGGCGATGAACTCGCTCGAGAGCTTCATCGCCGCCGCATAGCCTTTACGGCTTTCGGCGGCTCTGGCTTCCGCTGCATCAGGCGTATTGGGCCTCTTGGACTCAATCTTGTCGCCGAGCTGCTTCAGCCGCGCTTCCAGACTTTCTTCAGGTTTCTCCGCCACGTGGCTACTCCCTTGTCGTCCTTATCGGGTCTCAGACCGCGATTTCGGTCACACAATAGGCCTTCGCACAAGCCACGTTTCGGCCCCATTTGAAGTCGCGCGCAACATAGTTTTAGGCACCCGCATAGTCAAGGCGTGCAGGCCGCTTGATCGTGGACAATGTTTTCCATGAAATTCAATGGGTTAAGCACGCATTCATCGATCTGCAGCAAGGTCGCGGCAGGATTCCGGCCGGAGACCGGCGGGAATCTCCCCTTTAGCGTGCGCGCGGGAAAGACGGCGGAATCGCGTCAGGCGCCGATCAGCTCCAGCCGCCGCCATAGGTGCGGTAGAAGATATGCATGCCGATCTTGCCGACCCGCTTCATCGTCTTCGCCCATGGCGGATTGACGTAGGTCGCATGGTAATGGGTGGCTGAGCCCACTTCCGGCAGCCAGATCTTGCCGGCGGTGACGGCCATCGCAACTTCCTTGGCCGTCTTCCAGTGCGAGCGGGAATAGATAAGGTCGCGGATCATGTCGCAGGCGAAGGAGAACTGGCAACGGTTGCGCCAGGCCTTGTTCTGGTAAACGACGCCGCAAATGGTCTTCGGATAGGTGGGATTGCGCACGCGATTGAGAATCACCTGCGCGACGGCGGCCTGGCCTTTGAGCGGCTCGCTGCGGGCTTCGAAGTAGATGCCTTCGGCCAGACAGGTCTGCTCTTCCTTGTTGAAAACCGAGCCCGGCAATGCGGTTGCGGCCCAGGCGTGGTCGTCCGGCGCGATCTCCGGAATGAAGCGACCGGCGTTCTTGTCTTCGCGCAGAATCGAATCGAAGGGCGATTCACGCGCATAGTCCGGCTCGGGCCGGACGTAAGCAGTCGCAAGAATGTCGGGGCGATCGTTCGTAACGAGCTTGGCCAGCATCGGCGAGACGCCGGGCTCCGCCTTTGGCGGCGTCTTCCGGTAGAAGGCGGTGGCGATCTCGATCTCCTTGCCTTCGATGCGAGACTTGGCGAAGACCATCTTCTCCCCCTCCCCCAGGCTTGGCTCCATCAGGGAGCTGGTGCGCTGCAGGATGGAGCCGGCGGAGAAATCCTTGGGCGGCGTTACCGGGGTTACGGCGACGACGCGGCCCTTTTTGGCCTGACGGTTGACGCGGTCCTCGTCGGGCGTGCCCGAATGCTTGGTTTCCGCGGTCAGCGCGACGCGGCTGCCATCGGGCATGGTGATGCCGGCACCGCCGTCGAGCGCGCCCGTGGTGACCGGATCGGCAAACACCATTTCGGCTTCGTGGATCGAACCGGCGGGCGACGCGGTCATATACATGCGCCAGCGCTCGCCGCCCCGGTTGATGCCGGACAGGAAGGTCGCAAGGTCGGCATAGGCGGCAGCCGAGGGAAAGCCCAGATATAGTGCAAGGCCGATGATCGCGGGCGCCATCCAGGCGGACGGGCTCAGGCGAGACTTTAGACGCAGGTTCCGACTCTTACGCACCAACCAACTCCACGCAACGCTATCAGGCGGCACGGCTTCGCCCGCGCCGGCTATGCGCCAGCGTCGAGAATTCCGCGCGGGAAGATTAGACAATCAAGCAGCCGGACACTTCGCCGGGACCGCTCCGTTCGTGTTTTGAAAATGAAGCATTAACCTTGATGTTTGGTTAATGCGCGATCGCTGAAAGGCGGATGTCCCATAACGCAGCAAAGCCGCCCTCCCGTCGGAAGGCGGCTTCTTCTGTTGCAGATCAGCGCTTCTCGCGCTCAGCCGCGAACGGCCGAGCGTCAGATGATCACGTGCGAGCCGAGTTCGACCACGCGGTTGGTCGGCAGCCGGAAGTAATCCGACGGATCGATTGCCGCATTCGCAAGCGCGATGAACAACCGGTCCTGCCAGTGCGGCATGCCGCTCTCAGCATCGGGCACGAGCTTGCGGCGGCCGAGATAGAAGGACGTCGACATGATGTCGAACTTCAGGCCCGACTTGCGGAACAGGCCGAGCGCCTGCGAGACGTTCTGCGTTTCCATGAAGCCGAAGCGCATTTCGAGCAATGTGAAGCGGTCCGACAACGGCTGCATGCTCACCCGCTCTGACTTCGGCACCTTCGGCGTATTGGCCGTGCGGATCGTCAGGATGAAGTTCTGATTGTGCAGCACGTGGTTGTGCTTGATGTTGTGGAGCAGTGCGGCCGGCGTCGATTCCGGATCGCTCGTCAGGAACACGGCGGTTCCGGGCACGGCCACCGGCGCATGTTCGCTCTTGCGTTCGATCGACTTGATGAAGCTTGCCAGCGGAATGTCGATATGGCGCGTTTTGGCGTGCAGGATCTGTGTGCCGCGCCGCCAGGTCCACATGATGATGATGAAGGTGGCGGCGATCAGCACCGGAACGTAGCCGCCGTCGTGGATCTTCAGCATGTTGGCGCCGAGGAAGATGAACTCCAGCGCAAAGAGCGGCACCAGCACCGCGGCAGCCGCGAGCGCCGACCAGTTCCAGCGCATGCGCAGGAACTCGAAGGAAAGCACGGTCGTCACCACCATCGCGCCGGTGACCGAGATGCCGTAGGCAGTCGCGAGCGATTCGGACGAACCGAAGACGAAGACCAGGGCCATGACGCCGAACATCAGCAGCGTGTTGACGTTGGGCAGGTAGATTTGGCCCGTATGGGTTTCCGACGTGTGGAAGATCGCCATGCGCGGCAGGAAGCCGAGGTGGATCGCCTGGCGCGTCAGCGAGAAGGCGCCGGTTATCACCGCCTGGCTGGCGATGATGGTTGCCGCCGTCGCCAGAATGACGACGGGCAGCAGCGCCCATTTCGGGAACATCAGGAAGAACGGATCCGACATCGCTTCCGGGTTCTTCAGGACGAAGGCGCCCTGGCCGAGATAGTTGAGGGTCAACGCCGGAAAGACGATCAGGAACCAGGCCCACTGGATCGGACGACGGCCGAAATGGCCAAGGTCGGCGTAGAGCGCCTCTGCACCCGTCACCGTAAGGAAGACGGCGCCGAGCACGATGATGCCGACATAGCCTTCGCTGAGCATGAAGCTCACGGCGTAATAGGGATTGAAGGCCTTGAAGATCGACAGGTCGTCGGCGATGTGCACGAAGCCGATGCCGCCCATCACCAGGAACCAGACGAGGGTGATCGGACCGAAGAAGTTCGAGACCGCCGCCGTTCCTTTGGATTGCACCGCAAAAAGCATCAACAGGATGACCACCGCGATCGGCACGACATATTCCGACAGCGCCGGCGTCACCAGCTTCAGGCCTTCGACCGCCGAAAGAACGGAGAGCGCCGGCGTGATCATCGCGTCGCCGATAAAGAGCGCGGCGCCGGCAATGCCCATAAAGAAGAGAATGGACGCGTGGCCGTTGGCGGACTTCATCAACAGAGCAAGCAGCGACAGCGTGCCGCCCTCGCCCTGGTTGTCGGCGCGCAGAAGGAACAGCACGTATTTGATCGTGACGATGATCGTCAGCGTCCAGATCATCAGCGAGATCAGGCCGATGATCTCCGCATCGGTCACACCGTCATGGGAGACCGGGCGCAACGCTTCGCGAAAGGCATAGAGCGGGCTGGTGCCGATGTCGCCATAGACGACACCGATCGAACCAAGCCCGAGGACCAGCAGGCGGCGCAGGTCCTTCGGCTCTTGAGTGGAAGGGGCATGCGATTGGGTCATGCAAACCTACTGGCGTTCAAAGCCAGCCTTTCCAGCGAAAAAAGAAAAAGGGGATCACGGCCGATATCACCATCGCCGCGATCGCCCAGGGATAACCGAATTGCCATTCCAGTTCGGGCATGACGCGGAAGTTCATGCCGTAGACTGAAGCGACCAGCGTTGGCGGCAGGAGCACGACCGACGCGATCGAGAAAATCTTGATGATGGCGTTCTGTTCGACGTTGATCAGGCCGAGCGATGCATCGAGCAGGAAGGTAATGTTGCCGGAAATGAAGCCGGCATGTTCGGACAACGATTGGATATCGCGCGAAATCGAGCGGCAGAGTTCGCGCGTTTCCTTGTCGTCCTGCACCTGCGGGACCGTGTAGACGAATGTCAGCAGGCGCGAGAGCGAGGCAAGGCTGTCGCGGGTCTTGGCGACCAGGCGATGATGCCCGGCGACGTCGCGCAGGCGCGCCTCGAGAAAATGCGGCGGGCGGCGCTTGCCGGCCGCCTTGTCGCCGAAGACGGCGATCGACAGATCGTCGATCTTGGTCACGGCCTCTTCGAGAATTTCGGCGGTCCGGTCGGCGATCGTTTCCAGGAGCCGGGTCAGAACCACCGCGCCGTCGCGGCAGTTTCCGGGGAAACGATGCATCGACGCCTTGAAGAGGGCAAAGGACCGGGGTTCGGCATAGCGGATGGTGACGAGCCGGCTACCCGCCAGGATAAAGCCGACGTCGGTCAGGCCGGGTATCTCCGTCTCCGACCGAAACACCAGTGACGCCGTCATGAACACGGCGCTCTCCTCGACATAGAGACGGCTCGAAGGCTCGATGTCCTTGAGGTCGTCGCGCGTCGGGATGGAGATGCCGAGCAGCTTTTCCATCATCAGGTCTTCGGCCTTGCTCGGTTCGAGCAGATCCACCCAGATGACGTCCGGGCGCAGGCTCTCGGGCGGGTCGGCGGGCGTCAGGACGACGGCCGTTCCATCGGCGCAATAGCCGGTGATCATGCGAGCATCCTCGTCATGCCAACCTTAGGGTCGAATGGAAGAGGCGAAAGGTCGTGCGCCACAAAATACCCACAATAGAGATCCATCGGATGGAACGTTCCGCCAGTCAGGACAAAGTCTTCAACTCAGTCATCGCGAGAGGCCAAGATCTCGGGCGAGAGGGCGTCAAGTTGGGCACCTTCGCAAGTGCGGCAAGGCATATGGCGCAACGCAAACGCAAAATCAATGCCCTCTTGCAATCCGGCACGCGGGCATGCGCCGCCAGTTCGGCGCCACCCTATCCCATGTTCGCCTAAATCAAAATCGAATCAAGGGCAAAACTACGCGGGGCGAAGCGCCAAAGTTCCCGTGGGGAACTTCACTCGAACACGATGTTCGGCGCGGCGCGGCTCTTGTCCTGCTGCGTGGCCGATACCTGCTCCCAGACCTTGGTCGCGATATCGCGATAGACGCGCGCGACCTCGCCGGCCGGATCGGAGGCAACCAGCGGCGTTCCCGCATCCGACGTTTCGCGAATCCCCATTGTCAGCGGCACTTCGCCGAGGAAGGGCACGCCGATGCGTTCTGCCTCCTTGCGGGCGCCGCCGTGACCGAAAATGTCATAGCGATTTCCGGTATCGGGGGCGATGAAGTAGCTCATGTTCTCGACGATGCCGAGCACCGGGACTTCCACCTTGCGGAACATGGCGAGGCCCTTGCGGGCATCGATCAGCGCCAGGTCCTGCGGCGTCGAGACGATAACCGCACCGGCCAGCGGCACCTGCTGGGCCATGGTGAGCTGGGCATCGCCCGTGCCCGGCGGCATGTCGACGACGAGAACGTCGAGATCACCCCAGGCAACTTCGCGCAACATCTGCAGCAGCGCCGACTGGATCATCGGTCCGCGCCAGATCATCGCCACTTCCTCATCGACGAGGAAACCCATAGACATGACCTTGAGGCCGTAATTTTCCATCGGGCGGATGAGCCGGCCCTCGATCTGCTGTGGTCGGCCGGAGATCTTCAGGAGCCGCGGCATCGAGGGGCCGTAAATGTCGGCGTCGAGCAAGCCGACCTTCAGGCCGTTTGCCTTGAGCGCCAGCGCCAGATTGACCGAGGTGGTCGACTTGCCGACACCGCCCTTGCCCGAGGCGACGGCGATAATCGCGCCGACGCCGGGGATGCCCGCCTTGGCAGGCGGTCCGCCAGCCGGACGCGGAGCGTGGGAATGGCCTGCATGGGATGGCGCCTGCGGCTGCGGGCGCTGCACCGGCGCACTGCCGGCGGCAGCCTTGCGATCGGCCGTCAAGGCGACCATTGCCGCGGTGATCCCGGGAATGTCGCGCACCACGCGCTCGGCTGCAGCCCGCATCGGCTCCAGTTCCTTGGCGCGTTCGGCCGGCACGGTGATCGAGAAATAGGCCTTGCCGTCGGAGATGAAGACGTCAGACACAAGCCCGAGGTCGACGATGTTGCCTTCCATGCCCGGGCCACGCACCGTGCGCAGTTTTTCAAGCACCACTTCTTTCGTGACTTCCGGCATCGCGCCCTCTCATTCTTTTGTTATCTCTTAGATAGTCGAGGCTAGGCGCTTCGCCAATGCGACATAACGGAAAAAGCAAGGGCCACCACCCGCCTCGGTGTCCGTACATCCGGGATCACCTTTGAGCGGGCAGTGGCCCTTTTCATCGCGACCTTCGTGGGCGCTGTCTTCTTTTTAGTCCCCTCTGGACATGCCAATAGAAATGCAGGATGCGTGCCAGATTCACATCCGGCGAAAATAATCAGCAATTTCAAAAAGATAAACTCATGCTCCGCTTATCGGTCGGCGATGGCATATGCCCAGTTTCTGAGCAACAGTCTGCAAATCGTCCAACGATGGAGCAGATTGCCGGGATGGTGGCGAACGAAAGACCGTGCCCGTTATCTCGAATCGGATCCGACCATCTCGTATTCGGCAAGCGACCGGAATTCCCGCCTCCAGTATACCAGCGGTGCGCCAGCTTCGATCTCTGCGTGTTTGACTTCGGCCGTGACGAGCATGTGATCGCCCAGACGCACCCAGTCTCGCACCCGCGCAGCAATCCAGACCAGAGCATCATCGATGCGAGGCAGGTCATTCTCCTCGCACCAATGTGTCAGGCCAAAGCGATCGATACCAGGCGTTGAAAATCGCCGGGCTATGTCGTGCTGCCTGGCTGCGAGCAGATTGAAGCCGATCGGCGAGCCCACGTCGAGGCGACGAAGAAGGGTGGAATCCTCCTTCATCGCAAACATCAGCAATGGAGGATCGAGCGAAAGGGCCCCGACCGATCCGACCGTCGCCCCGTAGCGCTCCCCTCCGGTTCCCACCGTTACGATCGTCACTGCGGTTGGGATCTGCGCGAACAGCGATTTCAAAGTTGCATCGGGTGAGGCCGCGTCCTTGGCCGGTGTTACCATTTTGCGGCAAGCGGCTTCGGCCCCTCCAGCGACGGAAATTGGGGCAAGACCTCTTCCGCCAGTTCCTGAATAATTTCCGGCGCCGGCCGGCCGGCGAACTGCATGCCAAGTGCGGCGTGATTGACCCCTGCCTCACGCCACTCGCCGAGAAGATCGATCAATCCCTTTCGACCCGTCTTGAGGACGAAGCCGCCGCGAAGCGGCGTTCTCGGAAAATTCGGATCGTCGGCGAGGTCGATCCATTCATTGGTCATGTGCGGCCTGAACCCGCCATCCGGGATCCGCTCGCGCCAGGCGCGTATGTTCAGGGCGAGCCGCCGCGGACCATCGGCCGTATGCGTGGATTGCGGATAGGTCAACCAACCGTCGGCCTGTTCCGCGACCCATGCGGAAGATTGCCGGCTGGAACCCGTGACGATCAGCGGAATTCGGCCGACCGGCGGTTTGGGCAAGAAATCCGCGCCGGTGACCATGCCGAGGCCCGTGTCGATGGCCAAACGTCCGGGGGCAAGGAGTTGCCGGAAATAGGCCACGGCCTGCGCAAACCGAGCACCCCGCTCGTCCATGTCCAGGCCATAGGCCGGGAACTCGACCGGTCTGTCGCCCGATGCGATTCCGAGCACAAGCCGACCGCCTGAAAGATGATCGATCGTGCTTGCCGCCTTTGCCAGATCGATCGGATGCCGAAGCGAAAAGATCGCGCTGCCGGTCGCCAGCGCGATCCTGTTCGTGCGCGCGGCGAGATAGGACAGGTAGGTGAAGGGGTCGAAAAGCTGCCCGGCGTCGCCGAATGCGGGATCGAACAACGGTACGTCACGCACCCAGACTGCCGCAAAGCCGCGCCGATCCGCCTCAGCGACAAGATCAGCCTGCCCCTGCAATACCGCCATGTCGCCTTGATAGAAACGCAGCGGCAGGAAGATGCCGACGGTCAGGTGATCTCGGGCGAACATGCGTCGATAACCCGGGTGGTCGGCAAACGTCTCGGACGAAGCGCCCGCGAGCGCGCCGGACGTTGCAATACTTGAAGCCGCAATGTTCAAGGGAAACTCCTTTTCTATCCTCAGGGGCCGGTCGCCGGCGCAGGAAGCAAGATGCCGCGCGCGACGGCCGGGCGTGCACTCACCTGTTCGTGCCAACGCGTCAGATTTCGGTGCTGGGTGAAGGTGAAGCCGCAGATCGCGGCGATATGAGTCCAGCCGAACGTGGCAATGTCGGCGATGGAGTAGTCCTCGCCCGCAAGCCAGCGATTGCCGGCCAATTGCCCGTCGAGAACGGCGAAAGCATCGTCGGTCAAGCGCCTGTAGCGGTCGATGGCGGCAGGGATCTTCTCATCGGCGAAGATCTCGAAATGGACACGCTGGCCGAGGATCGGTCCCATGCTCGATGCATGGAACTGCAGCCACTTGATCGCCTCCCAGCGCGCCCTTTGCTCCTTCGGCAGGAGCCGGCCGGTCTTCTCGGCAAGGTAGAGCAGGATGGCCGCCGACTCGAAAAGGATGATGCCCGTCTCGCGATCCACGATCGCCGGGATGCGGCCATGCGGGTTAAGGCTGAGGAATTCGGGCCGCCGATGCTCGCCCTTGTCGATGTTCACATGGTGCAGGCGATAGGGCAGCGCCAGTTCCTCGAGAGCGATCGTCGCCTTGAAGCCGTTCGGGGACGATTCCGTGTGGAGGTCGATCATCTGCCAGCCCTCCTTACCAGCGCCAGCCACGCGCTGGCGTCCGCCTCTCGGCGACTGTCCTTGTGTGTCGAGATCTCCATAGCCAACCGATCCTCTTTGAAATTAAAATTGAGACAAGCTCAGTTATGGCTTCCTCTGCACGTGCAGAACTACCCATTTTCATAGAGGATCGGAAACGATACGATCTGAGCGAAGAATTTAGGAAAACTACATAATGAACCCTGTTCTCCCGCTCCTTGCCCTGAGGGCCTTTACCGAGACCGGCCGGTATCGCAGCCTCAAGAAGGCCGCCGAAGCCATGGGCGTTACATCCGGAGCAGTGAGCCAGCAGATCAGACAGTTGGAAGAGCGCCTCGGCGTGACGCTATTCACACGCACACGTTATGGCGTTCGCCTGACCGAAGCGGGTGCCAAGGTTCACCCGGCCCTTGTCCTGGCGTTCGACCAGATCGCGTCGAGCCTCGAAACACTGGAGGCCATCAACGCCCGACCGACGTTGACCATCAGCACGGTCCCGTCCTTTGCAGCGTCCTGGCTCGTGCCCCGTCTCGGGCGGTTCACCAGCCGGCATCCACATGTCGAGGTCCGCGTCGAGGCAACGGCGAGCTTGATCGATCTGCACAAGGACCGGGTCGACGTTGCCATTCGGCACGGTCTCGGGGAATATCCCGGCCTCGTGGCGGAGCATTTGATGGCACCGGTGCTGTTGCCGGTCATATCTCCGGCCCTGCTTGAAAAAGGGCCACGACTACAGGTGCCAGCTGATTGCTTGGGCTACCCACTGCTTCAGGATTCCGACAGAGCCGATTGGCAGTTGTGGTTTCGGGCAATGGGCGTCGCCGACGATCCGCGCGCGGAACGCGGCGTGTCATTCGAGGATGATTTCCTGCTTTTGCGCGCTGCAATCGCCGGACAGGGGCTGGCGCTGGTGCGGGACGTCTATGCGGTCGATGACATTGCAGCCGGCCGCCTGGTGCTCGCACTGGACCTGCCTTGGCCGACTGACTTCGCCTACTATGCCGTCACGATGCCGAACGCCGCGAAACGCGAGCTCGTACGGGCCTTCATCGATTGGCTGAAGGACGAGGCGGCAAGAGAGCAGATTTGAATCCGGGGCGCCGTGAAACGGATCGGCGGCTTCACATCGCAGTGGCTGCCGCCCTGCGTTTGCAGCAACAGACCTCACCGATGCCGGAGTGCTTTGGGACGAGACGAGCGCAATCCCGTTGGCACAGCTGGTGCGCCGGATCGGCCACGAGCCGATAGCGGACGACAGGCAAGCGTGAACGGGGTCGCCGCCTAGCTGATGTAGCCCTTTTTCATCGCCTTCACGACCGCCTGGGTGCGGTTGACGGCGTCAAGCTTCTTGGTCACGTGGTTGAGGTAGTGGTTGACCGTATGCTCGGAGAGCCCGAGGATGCCAGCGATCTCGGCGCTGGTCTTTCCGGCCGCCGTCCAGCTCAAGCACTGGATCTCGCGCTCGGATAGTGCGGCGCCGCTGCTCTTCCACACGGAGCCAATTTCAGCGAGACGGTTATAGACATGGATCGCAATCATCTGCAGTTCCATGGTCACCGTCATCGGCAATTCGACCAGCGGGCCCATCAGGATGACCGCGCCACGGCCGCCCTCTGCGTCATGCACCGGGAAGTAGCTTGCCTGGAAGATGCCGTTTTCGCGCAGCATCGCGATGTATTCGGCCGCCGTTTCCGGCTTGCCGCCCTCGCCCTCCCACGCCGCAAGCGTCACCTGGAACGGCGTCGTCGTCTCGCGCAGGCGGCGCACACCGGTGCTGAAGCGCAGCATCGACAGGCTGTCATACTTGTTCAGCAGTTCGGCCGGCATATTGGAGATGACCGTGCTCGCGGCAAGGCGCTCCACGTCGATCGAGGGGATCGAGCAGATCAGAAACGTCTTGAAGCCAAAGACCTGCGTGATCCGCCGCATGTAGCGGATGATATCGAACTGGGTCTCAAGCTTTGCGATCTCGGACGCGAAATCGCCGCCCCGGGGCAGATCTGCGTCAGTCATCCCGGTCGTCATCGTATCCTGCATTCGCGCGTTCCATGGCATTCATCACGTATCAAATAGACCGAGCAGCCTACCAATGCCAACAGATGATCGAAAATCCCTGCCGCCTCGACCCAAAAGTCTGTGTATTTCCCCTTGTGAGGGCCGATATGGCCATCAGCCTCGCGTACGACGCGTGCCGGCGATCAGTTGATCAACCCGGCGCGCACGGCCTTTGCAACGGTCTGAACGCGATTGACCGAATCCAGCTTGCGCGTTGCCCGGTTGAGATAGTGGTTGACCGTATATTCGGACAGCGCCAGAATTTTCGCCATTTCGCTGGTGGTCTTGCCGGCCGCCGCCCAGCGCAGACATTCGACCTCGCGGCGCGAAAGGCTTCCCGCACCGCGCTTGTCGCGATCGCGAACCTCCATGTATTTGCTGTAGAGCACGCCGGCCCAAAGATTGAGCTCCTGAAGCTCGTCATTGGAAACTACGGGGCGGTCGCCGCCAAAGGCGATCGCGGCGCGGTGGCCGCTCGCATCGTGCACCGGCAAATAGAGGCCGCGCGGCATGTTCGCCTGCTCGAAGACGCAGACCGCCGCGTCGCCCTTGCCGTCGGCACGGCGGCGCGCGAGCTGGTGCGCGTCGTAGGTGAAGGGAATGGTGCTGCGCCGCAGCCGCTGGATCACCGGGCTGCCGTTGATCAGGCCGGCGCTATCATAGCCCTTGAGAAAGGCAGCCGGGTAGTTCGTCATCAGTGCACTGACCGACAGGCTGTTGCTCTCCGTCTCCGGAATGGCCAGCACCAGGAAACCACGGAAACCATAAGAATCCGCGACCTGGGCGATCACCCGCCTGATATCCTCTTCACAACAAATCGGCCCACGGATGGTTCGCCCATCAGGAAGCGCCAACGCCGACAAATTCGCGCTGAAATCGATCATCTTCCGCCCTTCTCCACATCCGGTTCCATGCGGGAACCGGCCGCTGACGCCGCATGAAGATCACGTCAAAATTTATACCAATACCAAAAACGAACCAGACTAAGACCATCCACGAACCTGAGTCTGATATATTAAAGCTATCGAGCGAGACGCGCCACGTCCAGTCGATGTTTCTAATTTACCGTAAAGTGAATTCAAGGTCCACCACGGCCGGGCCCGAGACGGATCGCCGCGTCCTCGCCAACCGCTTGCGCCGCGGCCCGAACCGCCGCCGCCCAGGCCGACAATTGCTCCATGGTGACCCGGTAGGCGGGCCCCGTCACCGACAGGCCGGCCGCAAGTTCGCTGCCGGGAATGAGGATGGGCGCGGCAACACAGCGGATCTCCGTTTCATGCTCCTCGCGATCGAAAGCGTGTCCGTCGCGCCGGATTTCCTCGATCTCCGCCAGCAAGGTGGCGGCCGAGCGATGGGTGTGCGGCGTGAAAGCGTGAAACTCGGTTCGAGCCAGAATGCCTTCCAACGCCGGCTGCCCAAGCAGGGACAGCGCGGCCTTGCCGATGCCGGTGCAATAGGCCGGCGAGGCCTTGCCAATCTGTGAACTCATGCGCACCGTCTGGCGGCTCTCGACCTTGTCGACATAGACGATCTCGGTCTCGCGCAGGATGCCGAGATGCACGGTCTCGCCGGTCAATTCGTGCAGGCGCTGCAGGTGCGGTTCGGCAACATCGCGAAAGCGATTGGCAGACCAGGAGCGGTAGGCAAGCGTCAGCAGCCGAAGGCCAGGCTCATAGGAAAGGTCGCGACGCTGGATCAGCAGTCCTTCCTCGACGAGGTGACTGAGCAGCCGATGCAACGTGCCGCGCGGCTGGCCGGATCGGGCGAGAATATCGGTGAAGCGCTGCGGGCCGTCGGCGGTGACCACCGCTTCCAGCACGGCGATCGCCTTGCCGAGCGTGCCCGTGCCGGCCTCCGCACGCCCCTCGTCCCCGCCGCCTGCCTCTTTGCTCGTCATCGTCGCTCGCTTGTGTCCGATTGCCGTCGCGCGATCGGCGCGCGACCTTGACAAGGTAGACGCTTCGACGTGATAATTCCATATAATAAAATCAAGTTCCGAATAATGGAACAATAGTCGCGTCACAAAACTGATCGGGGATACAGGAATATGCCGGTGCCGAGGGCACAGTTTCATGATCTCAAAGACCGCGCGGTGCTGATCACCGGTGGCGGTTCCGGCATTGGCGCAGCGCTTGTCGAGGGTTTCGTCGACCAGGGCGCACGGGTGGCCTTCGTCGATATCGACGAACGAGCAAGTCTCGACCTCGTCGAAAGGCTCGCCGCCAAGTCCGGCACGACACCACTCTATATTCCCGCCGACTTGCGCGACATCGACGCGGTAAAGAAGGCCGCGCAGACTGCGGCGACCGCGCTCAACGCGATCCATGTGCTCGTCAACAATGCCGCGCGTGACGATCGCGAGCCGCTGGAGAGCGTGACCGAAGAGAGCTGGGACGAGAGCCAGGCGGTCAACCTCAGGCATCTCTTCTTCATGAGCCAGGCGATTGCGCCGCATATGCGCCAAGCCGGCGGCGGGTCGATCGTCAATTTCTCCTCGATCGCCTATCTGCTCAACATGGCCGAAATCCCGGCCTATGCGACGGCGAAAGCCGCGATCGTCGGCCTGACCAAATCGCTCGCCGGAAAGCTCGGCCCCGACAATATCCGCGTCAACGCGATCCTGCCCGGCATGATCGTCACCGAGCGACAGAAGCGGCTGTGGCTGAGCGACGCGGCGATCGCCGGCATGCAGGAACGGCAGTGCCTGAAGCGAAGCCTCACCGCCGACGATCTCGTCGGCCCTTGCCTATTTCTCGCGTCGGCTTGTTCCTCGGGCATGACCGCGCAAACAATGATCATCGATGGAGGCGCACTGTGATGATGGCAGCCTATTATGCCGCGGTCGACTGGGGAACGACGAGTTTCCGGCTGTGGATCATCGCCGAGGACGGCACGGTACTCGCCGAACGCCGAAGCGGCGAAGGCATGACCACCGCCAACAAGACCGGATTCCATGCGATCCTGGAAAAACACCTGTCCGCCGTCGATGCGCCAGGCCACCTGCCGGCGATCATCTGCGGCATGGCCGGCGCCAAGCAGGGCTGGGTCGAGGCCGGCTATCTCGATACGCCGGCCGCTCTCGCCGATATCGCCTCCCATGCCGTGGCGGTGCCGGATCTCGATCGCGACATCCGCATCCTGCCAGGCCTCGCGCAACGCGACCGGCGGCACCCGGACGTGATGCGCGGCGAGGAGACGCAATTGCTCGGCGCGGCCGGCGATCTCGGTCGCGGTCGGCATCTCGTCTGCATGCCGGGCACGCACAGCAAATGGGTGCGACTCGAAGACGGCGCCGTCAGCGGCTTCTCCACCTTCATGACCGGCGAATTGTTCGACGTGATCTCCAAGCACTCGATCCTCAGCCACTCGATCGCCGACGCCCATGCCTTTGCCGGCGACCACCCCGCCTTTGCGGCGGCGGTGGCCGAGGCACGCACCAATCCGGCGCTTGCCACCAGCCTGATCTTCGGCGCGCGCTCCGGCCAACTATTGCATGGCGCAAGCGCGACCGACGCCAAGGCGTTGCTGTCGGGAACGCTGATCGGGCTTGAAATCGCCGGCGCGCTGGCTTCCGCCAAGACGATCGACAGCATCTGCCTCGTCGCCTCCGGTTCCCTCGGCACGCTCTATCAGGCGGCGCTCGAAAGCCTCGACTGCCCGCTCCAGGTGGTCGATGCCGACACCGCCGTCCGCTCCGGCCTCTCGACCGCCGCCCAGGCGATCTGGCCCCTCTGAACGAAAGACACGCTCATGACCCGCATTCCCTTTCCGCCGATGAAGTACCCGCTGATCGCCATTCTGCGCGGCCTCAAGCCCGAGGAAACGGCAGGCGTCGTCGGCGCTCTGATCGAAACTGGCTTCACCGCAATCGAGATCCCGCTGAACTCGCCCGATCCGTTCCGCTCGATCGAGACCGCCGTGAAGATGGCGCCCGAGGGCTGCCTGATCGGCGCCGGCACGGTGCTGACGACGGCGCAGGTGGAACAGCTTGCCGATGTGGGCGGCCGCCTGATGGTGAGCCCAAATGTCGAGCCGGCGGTCATCTCGCTTGCGGCAGAGAAGGGCATGGTCACCATGCCGGGCGTGCTGACCCCGACCGAAGCACTGTCGGCCGCGGCAGCCGGCGCGACCGGCCTCAAGTTCTTCCCGGCAAGTGTGCTCGGTCCATCGGGCATCATCGCGATCCGCGCGATCCTGCCGCCGGAGTTGGAAATCGCTGCCGTCGGCGGGGTTTCGGACGCGAACTTCGGCGACTACGCCAAGGCTGGCATCCGCAGCTTCGGCCTCGGATCGAGCCTCTACAAGCCCGGCATGAGCGCGGCCGAAGTCCGCGAGCGCGCCGTTGCCACCATCAAGGCCTACGACGCCGTCTACGGAGCACAGTGATGAGCGACACCATTCCCTTTGCCGGCAGCATTCTCAGCGAAGCGACGTCGATCCTCGGCGAAGGCCCGACCTATGATCCGGCGACCGGCACCACCTGGTGGTTCAACATCAAGGGTCAGGAACTGCATGAGCTGCACCTGGAAAGCGGGCGCAAGACCGTGCATGCCCTGCCCTTCCTCGGCAGCGTGCTCGCCGTCATCGATCCGGCCCGGCAACTGATTGCCTCGGATCAGGGCCTCTTTGTCAGGGATACGCGGACCGGTGCCCTCAGCGTGCTCACCACGCTCGAGGACAAGCCGATCAATCGCTCGAACGACGGCCGCGTGCATGCGTCCGGTTCGCTGTGGATCGGCACCATGGGCCGCAGCGCCGAAAAGGGCTCCGGCGCGATCTACCACGTCGCCGGTACCAGGGTGACGAAGCTCTATGACAGGGTCACCATTCCGAACAGCATCTGCTTTTCGCCGGATGGAACCGTCGCCTATTTCGTCGACACGGACATCAACCACCTGATGCGCGTCGACATCGATGCCGAGACGGGACTGCCCAAGGGCGAACCGAGCCTGCTCGTCGATGGCAGCGGTGAAGCTGGCGGCATCGACGGTTCCGTCTGCGATGCCGACGGGCTGATCTGGAACGCCCGCTGGGGCAGCGGCACGGTCGACGTTTACCGGCCCGACGGCGCGCGCATCGCGCGTTACGCGATGCCGACGACGCAGCCGAGCTGCACAGCCTTCATCGGGCCGAAGGCCGACCGCATGCTGGTGACATCCGCCTGGCAGGACATGGACGAGGCAACGCGTGCGGCGGACCCGCATGCCGGCAAGACCTTTGATCTCGGCGTCAGCGTCAAGGGCCGGTTCGAGCCGTCTTTCCGTCTCTGACCGGAAATTCTTGGCCACGGGACTCTTGGCGAAGCGCCAATAAAAAGTCATACAATTCAGCCACGCGTTAGATCGCATGGTGAGGAGGAGCTCGCATGAGCGACAAGAAGAAAGAACTGCGCAGCCGTCACTGGTACGGCGGCACCGACAAGGATGGCTTCATCCATCGTTCCTGGATGAAGAACCAGGGATTTCCGGACCACGTCTTCGATGGCCGCCCGATCATCGGCATCTGCAACACCTGGTCGGAACTGACCCCCTGCAACAGCCACCTGCGCATCCTGGCCGAGGGCGTGAAGCGCGGCGTCTGGGAAGCCGGCGGTTTTCCGGTCGAGTTCCCGGTGTCTTCGCTCGGCGAAACGCAGATGCGCCCGACCGCGATGCTCTTCCGCAACCTGCTCGCCATGGACGTCGAAGAGGCGATCCGCGCCTATGGCATCGACGGCGTGGTGCTGCTCGGCGGCTGCGACAAGACCACACCCGGCCAGCTGATGGGCGCTGCTTCCGTCGACCTGCCGACGATCGTCGTCTCCTCCGGCCCGATGCTGAACGGCAAGTGGAAGGGCAAGGACATCGGCTCCGGCACGGATGTCTGGAAGTTCTCCGAGGCCGTGCGCGCCGGTGACATGAGCATGCAGGAGTTCATGGCGGCCGAAAGTGGCATGTCGCGCTCACCGGGCGTGTGCATGACCATGGGCACGGCGACCACCATGGCCTCGATCGTCGAAGCCATGGGCCTGTCGCTTCCGACCAATGCGGCGCTGCCCGCCGTCGACGCCCGCCGCATGGCGCTGTCGCATATGACCGGAAAGCGCATCGTCGAGATGGTGCACGAGGACCTGCGCCTGTCGAAGGTGCTGACCAAGAAAAATTTCGAGAACGGTATCATCGCCAACGCCGCCGTCGGTGGCTCGACCAATGCCGTCGTTCACATGCTGGCGATCGCCGGTCGCGCCGGCGTCGATCTCTGTCTTGAGGATTTCGACCGCGTCGGCAGCCAAGTGCCCTGCATCGTCAACTGCATGCCATCGGGCAAGTACCTGATCGAAGATCTCGCCTATGCCGGCGGCCTGCCGGCGGTGATGAACCGCATCCAGCATCTGCTGCATGCCGATGCGCCGACGGTGTTCGGCGTACCGATCAGCAAATATTGGGAAGATGCCGAAGTCTATAACGACGACGTCATCCGCCCGCTCGACAATCCGCTGCGGGCAGCCGCCGGCATTCGCGTGCTCAAGGGCAACCTTGCCCCGAACGGCGCCGTCATCAAGCCGTCGGCGGCCAGCGAGCATCTCTTGGTGCATGAGGGCCCGGCCTATGTCTTCGAGACGATCGAGGAACTAAAGGCGAAGATCGACGATCCGGACCTGCCGGTCACGGAAGACACGATCCTCGTGCTCAAGGGCTGCGGGCCCAAGGGCTACCCGGGCATGGCCGAGGTCGGCAACATGCCGATCCCGCGGCGCCTCGTCGAAAAGGGCGTGCGCGACATGGTGCGCGTGTCCGATGCCCGCATGTCGGGCACCGCCTTCGGCACCGTGGTCCTGCATGTCAGCCCGGAATCGAATGCCGGCGGGCCGCTCGCCATCGTCAAGACCGGCGACCGCATCCGCCTCGACGCGATGAAGGGCGAACTCAACCTGATGATCAGCGAGGAAGAGTTTCAGACGCGCATGGCCGCCTGGCAGGCGCCGCCGCAGAAATGGACCCGCGGCTACTACAAGCTCTACCAGGATACGGTGCTGCAGGCCGACAAGGGTGCTGACCTCGACTTCCTCGTCGGCGCCAGCGGCAGCGAAGTGCTGCGCGAAAGCCACTGACGGCTTCGGATCCAGTTCGAAGCAGAAGCGCTCCAGATACCCCGCCCATCCGGCGGGGTATTTTTATCCGGCCAGAGGACGGGAGCCCAATCGCGAAAGGCTGGAGGCCGGCGAACGCAGCCGCACCCAGGTTTCAAAGCCGTAGATGGCAAGCCCGAGCGCGATGAAAAACTCCTTGTACTCGGTCGGATCCCAAAGGCGCACGAGCGTGGAAGCCTGGAGGATGAACAGCTCCTGGATAGCGACGATCAGAATGGCGCCGGCCGTCAGCACGATGAACTCGCGCCAGTGCCCCGCCCTTAGCGCGATGTTGGCGATCACCAGCAGTATGATCACGGTCATCATCACCATCATCTGCGTCGGTAGCATGCTCCAGTTGTCGCTGTTGAAGGCGGCCATCGGGGCGCTTGCCACCAGCACCAGCACGCTCGGGGCGAAGGCATCGAGCCGGCCAAGACTGACGTTCTTGCGCAGATAGAGCCAGACGAAGGGCGCCAGCGTCAGAAGGAAGAAGCTGCCGGTGTAGTAGAGCAGCTCCGAGAAGCCGGTGGAGATGTTGTGCAGGTTCAGTTCCTGCTGCTTGTTGAGCGCCAGCAGGCCCTCCGGCGTGGCGATGCCGAAGACGCGCTGCATCCAGGATATCTCCTCCATGCCGACCACGAAAAAGCAAAGCGCCAGAAGCGCTGCAAACGCCGCGGCCATCCAGGCGCGGCGCCCCATTCCTGAACGGGCCACGCGTAGCTGCGCGACGGCGGTAAATGCAAAAAAGCCGCTCGCGATGAAGATCAACAGGGCAGACGCCCATTCGACCAGGCCGTCTTCGCGGGCCAGTAGGCTGAAGCCGAGGGGAACGGCAACGAACACCAGCGCCATCAGCACGGCGAGCATCCAGCTGGCGACACAAAGCCCAAGCTCACGCCCGGACGCCAGCCGCAGCTCCGGCGCGCCAAGCCAGGCGGCGTCGCGGGTAAATCCCTGAACAGCCGCCAGCGACAGGCTCAGCGCCACCCAGGCATGCCAGAGATTGTAGGGCTCGACGCCCGGAACCCGCTCCGAAAAATAGCGCACGCCGAAAAGATTGCGCTCGATCAGAACGAGGCCAGCCATCGCCAGAACGGAGAGCAAGGAAATCGAAAGAAAGCGGCGCGGCAAGAACATCGTGAAAACCATCCCGGGATAACAGGGTGACGACGCTGCGCGCTATTTCCTGCCATCGGACAAGTATCAGCAAGAACACTCAAGAATTCATGAATGGCCCGAAGTACATAATTGATCACTAAAATACATATATTCGAAGGCTAAAATACATGCCCGCAGGAGATTGCCGGCAATCCTTGGAAAAGCGCGATCCAAGGCCACGCTCACCGGCAACGGATCTTTCGTACCTGAAACTTTGACTATTTTTCCGGAACCGTTCGCGCCCCCGGGCGTTGACACCATATCACCGGCGCGGTGGACCTGGCGGCAGAAGCCAGGCCCGCGCCCTGATCGAAACGTCAAGGAAAGGCAGTTTGAGATGATTAAGAAACTCGTAACAACCGTCGCAGCCGGCGCGCTCTTCGCGGGTCTTACTGTCGCCCCGGTGGCTTTCGCGCAGGACGCAACCAAGCCGATGGATCAGCCGCAGACGATGCAGCCTGCCCCGGACGCCACGGCTCCGGCCGACCAGGCTGAAACGAAGCCGCCGATCACGGAAACCAAGCCCGCTGATATGGCGCAATCGAACGCCACCTATCTGACCGAGCAGGAGAGCGATCAGATCGCGGCCAGCACCTATATCGGCCAGAGCGTCTACAATGCCGGTGACGAAAGCATCGGCGAGATCAACGACCTGATCATGAAGAAGGATGGCGGCGTGGAAGCGGCCGTGATCGGTGTCGGCGGCTTCCTGGGCCTCGGTGAAAAGGACGTAGCGGTTCCGTTTGATCGCATCACGATCGCCGAGCAGCCCAACACGGACAAGCTGAAGCTGACGACGACGGAAACCGCCGATACGCTGAAGGCGGCTCCGGAATTCAAGACCAAGTCGCAGAAGATCGCCGAGCAGAACGCCAACCAGCCGGTTGACACATCGACGACCTCTTCGACGAGCACGGCACCGGCTCAGCCGCAGCAGTAATCGGTATCAGGTTGTTGTTGAGTGCGCAGGGAGCGGCGGTTCACACCGCCGCTCTTGCCGTGTTCAGACGAGCACGCCGTAACGCAAGGCATCGTAGATCCCCGCATGGATGTTGCGGCTGGAAACCGCATCGCCGATGCGGAACATGTCGAAACCGGCATCCGGGTTTTTCTGCGGGATGGGGTTCTCGCCGCGAAGCAGGGCCTTGTAGTCGACGGCGCCCAGATTGCGCGAAAGCGGCTTCAGTTCACGATAGAGGTCGTCCATCGGCATCGTGCCATGCTCGACCACCACTTGCGCCACACGTCGCTCGACCGTGGCCTTGTCCGAAAAATCGGAACCGAGCGTCGCCACCAGGCCGTTGCCCTCCCGCCGCACGGATTTCAGCCGCGTGTTGATCGTCACCCGGACATTGTGTTCGGCAAAGGCGGCGGCATAGGGCACATGGTTCATGCCCCCAACCTCCGGCGCGAACATGCGCTCGGGCGAGACGATTTCGAGTTCGACGCCGGCACGCGCGATCAGCTCGGCCGCCGTCATGCCGCTATGGGCACCGTTGTCGTCATAGAGAAGCACCGGCCCCTCCGGCTTCACTGTTCCGGCGATGATGTCCCAACTCGATACGACGAGGTCGTCGCCTTTGTCGAGTGTGGGATTTTGCGCTATGCCGCCGGTCGCGACGACGACGAGATCCGGGACACGCTCTTGAATGTCGTCCACGCCGGCAAAGACGTTGTAGTGGATCGGCACGCCGAGACGCTCCAGTTCGGAGAGCCGCCAGTCGACGATGCCGATCAGCTCGCGGCGGCGTGGATTGCGCTGGGCGAGCAGGATCTGGCCGCCGGCCTCGCCGGTCGCCTCCAGCACCTCCACCTGATGCCCGCGCTCGGCAAGCACCCGGGCCGCTTCGAGCCCGGCCGGGCCGGCGCCGACAACCACAGCCTTGCGCTTCGGCCCTTCGCTTTTGCGGATGACATGCGGCACGATCGCCTCACGACCGGTAGCGGCATTGTGGATGCAGAGCGCGCCGCCGCCTTCATAGATGCGATCGAGGCAGTAGGTGGCGCCGACGCAGGGGCGGATTTGGGCCTCTCGGCCCTCCTCGATTTTCCTGACGATGTGCGGGTCGGCGATATGGGCGCGGGTCATGCCGACCATGTCGAGCTTGCCTTCGGCAATCGCGTGGCGGGCGGTCGCCACATCGGCGATGCGGGCGGCATGGAAGACCGGGAACTTCGTCGCCGCCCTCACCTCTCCGGCGAAATCGAGATGCGGCGACGCAGCCATGCCCTGGATCGGGATGACCTTGGTGAGCGGCGCGTCGTGATCGATATGGCCGCGGATGACGTTGAGGAAATCGACCTTGCCGGACCCCGCGAGCCGCCGGGCGATCTCGACGCCCTCCTCCTTCGAAAGCCCCTTGTCCCAATCCTCGTCGGCGACCATGCGGATGCCGACGATGAAGTCCTTGCCCACGGAGGCGCGGATGGCGTCGAGCACCATGTCGGTGAACCGCAGGCGGTTGTCGAGCGAGCCGCCGAAGGCGTCGTCGCGCTGGTTCGTTGCCGGAGACCAGAAACCGTCCATCAGATGGCCGTAGGCCTCTAGCTCGATACCGTCGAGACCGGCGGCCTGCATGCGGCTTGCCGCCGCTGCATAGTCGCTAACGATGCGCTCGATGTCCCAGTCCTCGATCTCCTTCGGAAAAGAACGATGCGCCGCCTCGCGCACCGGCGAGGCGGAGAGCACCGGCAGCCAGTCACCCTTGTTCCAGCCGGTGCGGCGGCCGAGATGGGTAAGCTGGATCATCACGGCGCAGTCATGCTCATGACAGTCGTCGGCGATCTTCTTCAGCCACGGCACGATCTCGTCTGAGTAGGCGTGGAGATTGCCGAAGGCCGGCGGCGAATCCTCCGATACGATCGCCGAGCCGGCGGTCATCGTCAGCGCCATGCCGCCCTTGGCCTTTTCCAAATGATAGAGCCGGTAGCGGTCCTTCGGCATGCCATCTTCGGAATAGGCCGGCTCATGGGACGTCGACATGATCCGATTCTTGAGCGTCAGGTGTTTCAGGCGGTAAGGCTGCAGCAGCGGGTCTTTCGACGATGTCATTTCCTGTTCCTTGAAAGGCGACCGAGCATGCCGGCTTCGTCAGTACCAAGCATCCGCCATGCTGTCCTTGCGACGCGTGACATAATCGATCAGCGCCTCGTCGAGCGCCACATCCAGCGGCGGCGCTTCATATTCGGCAAGCGTCTTCTTCCAGGCGCGGTTGGCGCGCGTCGCCATGTCGGTCTCGCCCTCCTCGAGCCATTTCTCGAAGGGTTCGTTGTCTGAAAGAGCCGAGTCCCAGAAGGCGGTCTGGTAGTTGCGCATCGTGTGGTCGCAGCCGAGGAAATGGCTGCCGGGACCGACCTGCAGGAAGGCGTCCATGGCGAGCGTGTTGTCGTCGACGACGACGCCGGCGAGATAGGAATGCAGCGCACCGCAGAAGTCCGTGTCCATGACGAACTTCTCGTAGGACATGGCGAGCAGCCCGTCGACGAAACCGGCCGAGTGCAGGATGAAGTTGGCGCCGCAATGCACCGCCGACAGCATCGACATCGCGCCTTCCTGCATCGCCTGCGCATCCGGCAGCTTGGAGTTGGAGAAGTTGCCGGCACAGCGCAGCGGCAGGCCGAGCCGGCGCGCAAGCTGGCCGACCACCATGCTGCCGATCGCCGGCTCCGGCGTGCCGAAGGTGGGCGAGCCCGAACGCAGCGACATGGACGACAGGAAATTGCCGAAGATGACCGGGGCACCCTTGCGCTCGAGCTGGGTCAGCGCACAGCCGGCCAGCGTCTCGGCATAGGACTGGGCAATGGCGCCGGCATTGGTGACCGGCCCCATCGCGCCACCGAGGATGAACGGCACGATCACCGCGGCCTGGTTTGCCCGCGCATAGGCGCGCAGAGACTTCGTCATCGTGCCGTCCCAGACGAGCGGCGAATTGACGTTGACGTTGCCGAGGATGACGCAGTTGCGATCGACGAAATCGCGGCCGAAGAGAATGCGCGCCATCTCAATCGAATCCTCGGCCCGCTCTTCCGCGGTGATCGAACCCATGAAGGCGCGGTCGGAATATTTGATATGGCTGTAGACCATGTCGAGGTGGCGCTTGTTGACCGGCACGTCGACCGGCTCGCAGATCGTGCCGCCCGAATGGTGCAGCCAGGGGCTCGACTGCGCCAGCTTGATCAGGTTGCGGAAGTCCTCGATTGTGCCGTAGCGCCGCCCCTTGTCGATATCCATGACGAAGGGCGAACCATAGGCAGGCGAAAAGACGACGCTGTTGCCGCCGATCTCGACATTGCGGGCCGGATTGCGGGCATGTTGGGTGAACTGGCGTGGCGCGGAGGAGACGATTTCCTTCAGCATGCCCGGCTCGAACGTCACCCGGACGCCATCGATCTTTGCACCGGCCGTTCGCCAGTGGTCGAGCGCTTCGGGGTCGTCGCGGAACTCGATGCCGACTTCGGCGAGGATGCGATCGGCGACCGCCTCGATCCGAAGCAGGCTTTCCTCGCCAAGGATATCGTAGGTAGGAATGTTGCGGATAATGTAGGGAACGCCAAGGCTTCGCCCCGCGCCCTCGCGCCGGTTTGGCCGTGTGCCGCGCGTCCGTCTCGGTGCCGCCGCGTCCGTTGCCAATGCTGTATCCATGGCCGTATCCTCCCATCATCTCAGGTGATGCTATGGGCGAAAAATTCCATTGTAACGCTGGAAAAATTCGATCCATGCTATAAGCATGGTTTATGGAAAACCTGCGCCGCCTGCTTCCGTCAGCCGCAAGCCTCATCGTGTTCGAGGCGGCCGGCCGCCACCAGAACTTCACCCGTGCTGCCAACGAGCTCGGCATGACCCAGGCCGCGGTCTCCTACGCCGTGCGCGGACTTGAGGAACAGTTGGGCGTGCCGCTGTTTCACCGTGTGCACCGCGCCGTGGAACTGACCGAGGCGGGGGAAAAATTCCATGCCGACGTATCGGTCGGCCTGTCGCGCATCCAGAAGTCGGCCGAAGACATTCGCGCCAAGGGCCGCGAGACCAACGTGACGCTGGCGGCGTCGACCGCCTTTGCCTCGATGTGGATGCTGCCCCGCCTCAACCGCATGCGCGAGGACCTGCCGGAAATCGATCTCCGAATCCAAACCAGCGTGCGCGACCTCGACCTGGAAGAGGAGCCGATACCGCTCGGCATCCGCGGCGGCGACCCCAGCCATTGGCCGCGCTACCATGCCGCCCTGCTCGCCGACGAGGTGGTCAATGCGGTCGCCACACCCGCCTACATCGAGCGGCATGGCCTGCCGAAGACGGCCGCCGACCTGCCCAACCACAATCTCATCCACCTGGAAGAGCCGGTGCGCCGCGCCTGCGATTGGACCGAGTGGTTTGCGAGCGCCGGCCATGCCTATCCCAAACAGGCTCGGCGGCTTTCGATCAACGACTATGTCCTGGTGATCCAGGCGGTACTGTCCGGCGAAGGCGTGGCGCTCGGCTGGGAACATCTGATCTATCCGCAGATCCGCTCGGGCGCGCTGGTCCCGGTCGCCGGGCACGTGCTGAAGACGGGCCTTGCCTTCTACGTCGTCTGGCCGCGATCGCGCGAACTGAATGCGCAGGCCAAAAGGGTGCGTGACTGGTTGCTGGATGAAGGACGGCACGACCGCGCTGAGATGTCCGGGACCGAGGACTAACCCGGATCAGGCCTGGACGGGAAGATCGCGGTAGCGATCGGCAAGATAGCGCATCGTCGCCACCGCATCGGCGGGTTTTCCGTAGAAATAGCCCTGCCCCAGACCGCAGCCGAGTGCTTTCAGTTTCAGGGCCTCGGAAAAATCCTCGATGCCTTCGGCGACGACCTCGAGCTCGAGACCCTCGCACATCGACACGATCGCCTTGATGATGTGCTCCGAGGCGCGATCGGCCGAGATGCGTGAGACGAAGGCCCGGTCGATCTTGACCTTGTCGAAGGAAAAGTCGCGCAGCCGGCCGAGGCTCGACTGGCCGGTGCCGAAGTCGTCGAGCGAGACGCGGACACCGGCGGCGCGCAGTTCGGCAACGATCTTCTGGGCGATATCCGCATCGGCCATGACGGCCGTCTCGGTGATCTCCAGCTCCAGGCGCCGCGGGTCGAGGCCGATCTGGCTGATGATCGACAGCAGGCGCCGGCTGGTGGTCGGATCCGTCAGCTGCGCCGAGGAGAGATTGAAGGAGAGGAAGAGCTCTTTCGGCCAGGAAAGTGCGGCATGGGCCGCCTTGCGCAGCAGCACCTCGGCGAGCGAATCGATGAAGCCGCGCTCTTCTGCGAGCGGCACGAACACTGCCGGAGAGACATAACCGAGATCGGCATCGCACCAGCGCGCCAGGGCCTCGAAGCCGACAACCGCGTCGTTGCGCAGATCGACGATCGGCTGGAAGTGCACGTCGACCTCATTGGCGATGATGGCATTGCGCAGCGCCTGTTCGAGCTGCGTTGCGCGCTTCATCTCCTGGGCGATCTCCTGCGAATAGACGGTGATCTGCCCGCGGCCGCGGCGCTTCGAGCGATAGAGCGCAGTGTCGGCGCTCTTCAGGAGGTCCTCGAACACCTCGCCCGCAAAGGGATAGACGGCGAAGCCGAAGGAGGCGGACAGACGAACATGGCGGTCGCCGAGATCGAAGGGGGCAGACAGCACTTCCTTCAGCATCTGCCCGATCTTCTCGGCGCCCTTGCGCTCGAAGATCAGCGGCAACACGAAGGCGAATTCGTCGCTGTCGAAACGGGTGATGGTGGCGCCTTCAGGCGCGCAGGCCTTCAGCCGATAGGCCACCTGGCAGAGGATCTCGTCGCCCGCCTCGGGTCCGAAAAGGTCATTGATCGGCTTGAAACCGTCGATATTGGCAAGGCCGATCGTGAACGGCGCCGGGTCGCTTGCCCGCTCCTCGGCGAGATCAAGCACGCACTGGCGCAGGCAACGGGCGTTGCCGAGCCCGGTCAACGGATCGACGTCGCCCCAGGCAGCAGGCGCGTCGCGGCCAACACGGTGGTAAGGTGTTTCCGCTGTCATCATCGCCGTTCCCCACTCATCTGGCAGGGATGGCGTGCGATCCAGCCCGCCGCCAGCCCGCGCCACGACGCAGACCGGCTGTGTCCTTCCGACACGACCGGGGCTTGGGCGACGAGGTGGATGCGAGGCATACGGATTGGGCTCTACACTTTAGCGGCAATTCGGTGCAGACGATCGCAATCGGCGGTTAACAATCCGATATCGCGCCGCTCCAAGATTTGCCATTGGCCTCCCCAATTCTAGCGAGTTGACACGCTTTTTACTCAACCTGCCGTTCGTACTGCCTTCACCGGCATGAATTTTCTCAGCACCGCCTCGATCATGTCGGGGCTCACCGGCTTCATGATGTGGTCGTCCATGCCGGATGCCTTGCATTGCTGCAGGTCGATATCCAGGGCCTGGGCGGTAACGCCGATGATCGGCGTTTTCTGTGTGCGTCCCTTCTCCGCCGACCGGATCGCGACGGTGGCGTCGAAGCCGTTCATGACCGGCATCGACACATCCATCAGCACAAGGGCCGGTTGCAGTTCGTGCCAGAGTTCGACGGCCTCGCGGCCGTTGGCGGCGATCCGATGAGAAACGCCGAGCCCTTCGAGGATCTGGGTGAACACGAACTGGTTGATCTGGTTGTCCTCGGCAACGAGCACATCGACCTGCGGCGCCGGCGGCGGCGGCGCGATCTCCTCGGCCTCGAACGACAGCGACCATTCCTGTTGCGGCGCGGCGCCAGCCCGCTCGGAGCAGACGCGGAAGACTTCCGCAAGCACCGCCGCCCCGTCCTGATCCTCAGACACCGGGAGGATCGGGCTGTCGCGCCAACCGGCGGCGACCTTCTGCCGCTCAGGGAAAGCCGCGTCGAGCAAGAGGATGTCGAGTTTCAGCCCCGCCTCGTCGACGGCCGCGCAGAAGGCGTGCAATTCGTCGGCATCGCGAACCGCGCAGGCGTCGAGCCCGGAGCCGCGCAGCCGGGCGACAAGCCGCTCCTCCAGCGATCGGTCGTCGGTGGCGAGAAGCACCCGCAGGCCGCGCGCCGGCAAGGTCTCGATCATCGACCCCGCCTCGACGAGCTGCTGAACATTCAGCGCCCGGAAAGGATCGTAGAAGTTCTGCGCCGCGGTGAAGATGCTGTAGTCGCGGATCTGCAACGTGGCCTCGCTCGAAGGCTCCTCGCCGCCCTGATACCAGACGGCAATATCGGTCACGTCGTTCATGCAGGTGACGACGAAGTGGCGGCCGGGCATGCCGACGCGGTACTTGCGGGTCAGCACCCAGAGATCGCTGCCATCGGCACGCACGATGTGCTCGGCCTGCGAAAACGGCTTGCCGGTTTCAAGCACCATGCGATCGGACTGTTCGAAGCGCTCCGCCAGATCGCTCTCGACCAAGTCCCAGGCCGACCGGCCGAGAATGGCGTCCTGCGCCAGGTCATGGATCAGGCAGAAGGCCTTGTTGACCGCGATGTAATTGAGATTGCGGTCCTTGACGCAGATGGGATTGGGCTGGGCGTCGAGGATCTGTTCGGTCAGCTCCACCCGCTCCAGGTCGGTCTGGAGCTGTTCGTCGCGCTTCTTCTGGTCGGAGACGTCGCTGATCGACAGGATGCCCATGCCGCTCGACAGGCGGCGCTTGCGCATGGAAACCCAGCGGGTGCGGCCGGCGCGCTCGACGCTCTCGTAGCGTTCGCGCCAATGCAGCGCCATGTGCTCGGCAATCCATTCCTCGCGGTTGGTGCGCCGGCGGCTGTTTTCCGGAACGGTGCCCGGACGGACGCCGGTGTCGTAGACGGCGCCGAGGAAATCGCGGAGCCGCGTGCCCGGCATCAGGGCTTCCGCCGGCACCGGGAAAAATTGCAGCATCGTGCGGCTGGCAAAGAGAATGGTATCGTCCCGGCTGCAGACAAGCACAGCGATGCCGAGTGCGTCGCAACTCGACTCAAGAATGACCCTGTTGATGTCCGCGCCGTTGGGCGCCCCATCGCTCATCGCACTGTCCTCACTCGCCTACCGCATGTGTCCCTGGATCACCCTTGGATCAAGGCGGAACAGGCGGCCATTCAAAGTGCCACAACGGCCTGCCGCGTCTTTACAAGGACGCGTGGCGCTGCAACGGCGGTTTCATTTCGGGACATGCTGGGGTGGCCTTGGCAGGCGTCTCTTCGAGCGGCGGGAGTGCGGCGTCCAGCTACGCCGCAAGGCTCAAAAGACAAAACCCGTGATCATTCAGGTTGTTGTGGAAAATCGCAGCAGAGTGTTAAGGGCCGATTAAACCCTCGCTCATTTTTCAAGGGTAACCGCACCAGACGCTCGTGACCGGGGACGAGATATCGTTCCCCCTTCCGTTTCCGTGGCGAATCCCGGAAAATGGGGCATGGCCATCAAGCAGCTTTCAGAAACCCTCATCAACCAGATCGCCGCCGGCGAAGTGATCGAACGTCCCGCCAGCGCCGCCAAGGAGCTGATCGAGAATGCGCTCGACGCCGGCGCGACGCGCATCGAGATCGCAACCGCCGGCGGCGGCAAGACGCTGCTGCGCGTCACCGACAACGGCTCGGGCATGACGCCTGGCGACCTTGAATTGGCAGTCCGCAGGCATTGTACGTCGAAGCTCGACGACAGCCTGTTCGACATTCGCACCCTCGGCTTCCGCGGCGAGGCCCTGCCGTCGATCGGTTCGGTCGCCCGGCTGTCGATCACGACGCGCACGGCCGGCGCGAGCGAAGGAGCGATCATCGCCATTGCCGGAGGGAAGACCGATCCGGTGCGCCCATCGCCCGCCAATACCGGCACGGTGGTCGAGGTACGCGACCTGTTCTTCGCCACCCCGGCCCGGCTGAAGTTCATGAAGACCGAGAAGGCAGAAGCGGCCGCCATTTCGGAAGTGGTGCGCCGCATGGCGATCGCGTTTCCGGCGGTTCGCTTCGTGCTCTCGGGTAGCGACCGCTCGACGCTCGAATTCCCGGCAACCGGCGACGACCGGCTGGCGCGCATGGCGCAGGTGCTCGGCAAGGATTTCCGCGACAACGCGATCGAGATCGATGCGGCGCGGGAAGACGTGGAACTGACCGGCTTTGCCGGCGTGCCGACCTACAATCGCGGCAACTCGCTGCAGCAATATGTCTTCGTCAATGGCCGCCCGGTGCAGGACAAGTTGCTGCTGTCGGCGATCCGTGCCGCCTATTCCGAGACGATCCCGAGCGGCCGCTATCCGGTCGCCGTATTGTCGATCACGCTCGACCCGGCCCTCGTCGATGTCAACGTGCATCCGGCAAAGTCCGACGTGCGTTTCCGCGACCCCGGCCTCATCCGCGGGCTGATCATCGGCGCGATCCGCCAGGCGCTGACACGCGACGGCGACCGCGCCGCAACGACGGGCGCCCGCGGCATGATGCAGGCGTTCCGCTCCGGTGATTACCGCCCGCAGCCCTGGAGCGCCGAGACGTCGCCTTCCCGGCCGACACAATTCGACTCCATGCTGCGCCATCTCGGCGAGCAGCCGCAGGCGAGCTTTGCGGCGTTTTCCGCCCCATCAGCGCGTGTCGCCACCCCGTTCGAGCGGGAAATGCCCGTGCCGGCGCCGGAGGCCCAGCAACCGCCGCAGCCGCAGTCCTTCCCGCTTGGCGCCGTGCGCGCCCAGTTGCACGAAAACTACATCGTCGCCCAGACCGATGACGGCCTCGTCATCGTCGACCAGCATGCCGCCCACGAGCGGCTGGTGTTCGAGGCCATGCGTACGGCACTGCATTCGCGGCCGGTCGCCGCCCAGGCGCTGCTGATCCCGGAGATCGTCGATCTGCCCGAAGACGACTGCGACCGGTTGATGACCCATGCGGAGGAGTTCTCCCGCCTGGGCCTTGCGATCGAGCGCTTCGGCCCGGGCGCGATCGCGGTGCGCGAAACGCCGGCCATGCTCGGCGAAATGGATGCCGTCGGTCTCGTGCGCCAACTCGCCGACGAGCTTGCCGAATGGGATACGGCAAGCGGGCTGACGAGCCGGCTCGAATATCTCGCCGCGACCATGGCCTGCCACGGATCGGTGCGCTCAGGCCGGCGGATGCGAACAGAGGAGATGAACGCGCTTTTGCGGCAAATGGAGGCGACGCCCGGCTCCGGCCAGTGCAATCACGGCCGCCCCACCTATATCGAACTCAAGCTCTCCGACATCGAACGGCTGTTCGGCCGGAGCTGATCTTCCCGCTAGGCGAAATGCGACTGGCATTTTTCCGGGCGGCGGGCTAGACCAGAGAACCCATAACGAAGACGGAAACAGGCGCCGAGCATGATGAACCGGTTTGAAGGAAGCGCTTCGCGCGAAGCGAAGATCCGTTATCTCGACGGCGACTTTCAGATCGTGCTTGCGGGCTCGCACGTGATCTGCGCGATGACCGGCAAGACCATCCCCGTCGATGAGCTGCGTTACTGGAGCGTCGCCCGGCAGGAGCCCTATGTCGACGCGGAAGCCTCGCTCGAGGCGGAAAAGCGCGCAGGCGCGCTGCCCAACCAACGCCGCTAACCAAGCCCGAGCGCCGGCACCACCGAGGCCCGAAAGGCGCCGTTACTTAGCCGCGCCTTCGCGCAGCTTGCGGGCACGCGCCGCGGCAAGCGCCGTCTCGATGATCTTTTTTGGAGCCATCGGGTCGTCGAAGCGTACGTCGATCTCGATCACCCTGCTCGCTGCGGCAAGCTCCGCGGCGCGGCCGTGGCCGGGCTCCAGGCGCACCAGATCCTTGGCGGTGGTGACAAGCTGGCATCCGAGCGTTGCAGCCCGGTCGAGCAGATCGGCGATCTCGTCCTCGGAAAAATGGTGATGGTCGGGAAAGCTGCGGGTTTCCTCGATGACGGCCCCCGTCTCCCGGACGGTGCGGTAGAACTTTTCCGGATCGGCAATGCCCGCCCAGGCAAGCACCTTGACGCCGTTCAGCGAACCGTCGTCGTGCCTTATGACCTCGGCTTCGTAGATCTGTTTGCCGGCACGGGCGGCGCGACGGATCAGGGCGTCGGCTTCGGTGCCGTCGCCGATCTTGAGCAGGGCCGTAGCGTGGCGGAGCTGGTTCGACAGCGGCGCGCGCACCGGACCGGCCGGCACCAGATAGCCGTTGCCGATGCCGCGGCGGGAATCGATCACCAAAAGCGCGAAATCGAAGGCCAGACGTGCGCTCTGGAAACCGTCGTCCATGATGATGATGTCGACGCCTTCCTTCACCAGCCGACGAGCCCCATCGACGCGACGGCGGCAGACGACAGTCAAGGCTTCCTTCGCCAACAGCAACGGTTCGTCGCCGACATCGCGGGCGCGGTGATGTTCCAGATCGACGACGGTCGTTACGTCGAGCGAGCCGCCATAACCGCGGCTCAAGAATCCGGGCTTCAGCCCCTTCTCGCGGATGACGCGGGCAAGCGCGATGGAGGTCGGCGTCTTGCCGGCGCCGCCGACGGTGAAGTTGCCGATGCAGATGACCGGGACCGGCACCGAGGCGCGCTGCGCGCGATCCATTCGCATGCCGGCGATCCGTCCGTAAACCCATGAGAACGGCCACAACGCGCGCGCACGCCAATCCGCCTTGGTCCACCAGAATGGCGGCGCTTCCGATACCATCTTCGTTCCGTGGCCTCCCGGCCGCTCAGGTCCTTCCTTGTCCGGGAGGGACGGTTTGTTCGCCGGTCGAAACCGGTGGATTGCGACAAAAAACGTCAGAACGAGAAAAAACGCAAGCTATGGAGACCGATGCAGCCACGCTAGGGGCGCTGAACCAGACCGATCGCGGTGCGCAACCGAAGGCAATCGCGGCAAGCCACTGCTACAACCCGATCTAGAGGACAGCTTCGAGCTCGGTGATGTCGGCGAGGCAATGATCCGAGGCCGCCGCAAGCGACTGGCGCGAGCCGGTGCCCGTGAGGACGGCGACCGTCATGCCGACGCCGGCGCTGCGGCCCATGTGCATGTCGTGATTGTTGTCGCCGACGACGACCACCTGCTGCGGCTCAAGGCCGGTCGCCGCACAAAAGCCAAGCACCATGCCCGGCTCGGGCTTGACGCCATAACCGCTGTCGTAGCCCGCCACATAGTGCAGGTAATTCTCGAAGCCGAAGCGCTTTGCGGTTTCGCGGATCGAGCGCTCGTTGTCGCTGGAGGCGACACCAAGGCGGTAGCCCTTCGCATGCAATCCGGCGAAGAAAGCGCCGAGATCCGTCACCGGCACCGCATATTCCGCCGAACGCGCGAACAGGCCGTCAAGCAGGGTCGTGAGTTCGGCAATCGTGAAGGGCGCGCCCGCACCGACGAAGCCGGTCGCGATCTCGACCGTGTTGCCGGCGGCAAGCAGGCTGTCGGGCAGCACGTGGCCGGTATCGGCATCCATGCCGCCGGCTGCAAGCAGCGTGCGGGCCAGGGCCTCGTCACCCTGTGCCGCGATCCGCGCCAGTTCGTAGTTCACCGGCACCCAGCTCTTTGCGTAATCGAGCAGGGTTCCATCCTTGTCGAACAGGATGCCGGAGATGGCTTTGGCTGCGGTCATGACGAGGCTTCGTCTCCTGCTGGATCAGTTGTCGGTCGGCGGGTTGAGGCGCGCCTTGACGACGAGCGGATTGATATAGGGCTCGAGCCCCTTCATCGTCGCCGACAGGGCACCGCGCATCTCTTGCACGGTTTCAAGGCCGGCATCGATCATCGAGCGACGCATGTCGTCGTTGGCGAGCAGATAGTTGACGCCCTTCGCCAGCATCTCGACATCACGCACGATCTTGGCGCTGCCGTTCTTGGCCAGCGTCTGGTAGGTCTCGCGAAAGTTCTGGACGTTGCCGCCCGAAAGGATCGCGCAGCCGAGCATCGCCGGCTCCAGCGGGTTCTGGCCGCCTTCGGCAAACAGCGAACGGCCGACGAAGGCAACCTCGGTCAGGCGAAGATAGAGGCCCATTTCGCCGATCGTATCGCCAAGGAAGATATCGACGTCCGGCGTCAGCGGATCGCGGCGCGTGCGCCGGGCGACCTTCAGCCCCTTGGCCGTCAGCGCCGCCTCGATGGCGTCGCTGCGATCAGGATGGCGCGGAACGATGATCGTCAGAAGGCCGGTTCGCTCCTTGAGCGCGCGGTGCACGACGCCGGCGGCGGCCTCTTCGCCGTCGAAGGTCGAGATCGCCGCCCAGGTCTTGCGGGCGCCGATCTGCTGGCGATACTCCTTCAGCGCCTGCGGATCGTGCGGCGGCGCGTCGGTATCGACCTTGAGGTTGCCCGACACCATCACCGGCAGCGCGCCGAGCGTGCGGAAGCGCTCGGCATCGACATCCGACTGGGCAATGACGAGCGCGAGATTCTCGAACAGCGCATCGGCAAGCGCCGGCCGGCGCTTCCAGCGCGCAAAGGTCCGGTCGGACATGCGCCCGTTCACCAGAACCTGCGGGATATGGCGACGGCCGAGTTCCAGGATGGTCATCGGCCAGATTTCGGATTCGGCGATGATCGCCAGATCCGGCTCCCAATAGTTCAGGAAACGGCTGACGGCCGGCTTGAAATCGAGCGGGACATACTGGTGGATGACCGTCGACCCCAGGCGTTCGGCCACGACCCGCGCCGAGGTCATCGTCCCGGTCGTCAAGACGACGTGGATGCCGCGCCGCCTGATTTCCTTGATCATCGGGATGACGGCGTTGGTCTCGCCGACGCTTGCCGCGTGGAACCACACCAGGGGCCCCTGCGGCCGCGGCTCGCTGGCATGGCCGTAGCGCTCGCGGCGACGCGCCGGATCCTCCTTGCCCTTCGCGGCGCGAACGGCAAGGTAGGACCAGACGAGGGGATAGATGGCCGAGCCGATCCAGCGGTAGCTGGAGAGCGCCAAGCGCGCGCGAAAGCTGCTCATGTCAGGTCACCTTCCCCGGCCGTTCCGGCCCGGAGAGACTTAAGGGCGACTGGCATGCGGGTAAACACCGCGCATCCCGACCTCATCGGCATCAGCCGTTTTCCGGGTCGAGCAGACGGTGCATGTGGACGATGAAGTAACGCATGTGCGCGTTGTCGACGGTCATCTGCGCCTTGGATTTCCAGGCAGTCAGGGCGCTGTCGTAGTCCGGGTAGATGCCGACGATATCGAGCTTGTCCAGGTCGCGGAAATGCACGTCAGTCAGCGTGGTGAGTTCGCCGCCGAAGACGAGATGCAGACGTTGTTTTTTCTCGGTGTCGTGAGCCATCGGACTTCCATTTATTCTTGTTGGGTGTGGGCGTTGATTTGAGGCATTCGGCCTCAAAGGTCAATGGGGCTCCATGGACCGCGATGCGGCGATCAGGTCCGGCAAGAGCGGCTTTGCCGCCGCGCAGAGAACCCCGTGAACGACAGTGGATCGATTGTAGAAAAGCGCCTGCCCGTCGAGATCGACCAGCGCGCCGCCGGCGCTCGCTAGAATGAGGTCGGCCGCAGCCAGGTCCCAGTCGTGGGCGTTCTTCTTCACCAGCGTACCGTCGATCCGCCCGTCGGCAACCATGGCCAGCCGATAAGCAAGCGACGGCACATGCGGGATACGGGTAACGGCGCTGCGATAGGGCGCCGGAAGCTTGTCGATGGTGTCTTCGGCAGCCGCCAGATGCAGCGTTTCCCCGGGCCTTGCCTCGCGCACCGAGATTTGCGCACCGTTTTTCAGTGCACTGCCGCCTGCGACCGCCTCGAAGAGTTCATCGAGCGCCGGAGCATAGAGCACGCCGGCAACGGGCTGGCCACGATGCACGACGGCGACGCTGACACACCAGAGCTCTTTGCCGGCGATGAAGGCGCGTGTGCCATCGATCGGATCGACGACGAAGACGGTTTCGCGCGACAGCCGGCTGAGATCGTCGTCCGTCTCTTCCGAGAGCCAGCCGTAATCGGGCCGGGCCGCAAGCAGGCGCGTCTTCAGCACATCGTTTGCGGCGAGATCCGCCTCGCTGACCGGCGAGCGGCCTTCGTTCTTCCAGCGGACGTCGGGCGCCTTGCGGAAGTAGCCGAGCGCGGTTTCGCCGGCGACGACCGCAGCGGCGCGGATCACGTCGAGATCCGCCTTCCAGTCCGCGCCCGATGGTGCAGTGTCAGACATTCAAAACCCCGTCAGCCCGCCTCTCCCTTGTCCGGAAGGCGGGATCGGCGCGGGCTCCCCGCGCCTGCTTTTCCTGCGGCCTTGTCAGAGGCCGGCGAGCGTCATGCCTTCGATGGCGAGCGTCGGTGCCGCGACGCCGAACTTGCGGTCGATGTCGTCTGCCGGCGTCAGCGCCATGAACATGTCCTTGAGATTGGACGCGATCGTGACTTCCGAGACGGCAAAGGTCAACTCGCCGTTCTCGATCCAGAAGCCGGAGGCGCCGCGGCTGTATTCGCCGGTCACCATGTTGACGCCCTGGCCGATCAGCTCGGTGACGTAGAAGCCGGTGCCGACGCTGCGGATGAGATCGTCCCGTGAGATCGATCCCGGCTCGAGCGCCAGATTGGTCGAGGACGGATTGACGGTCGGACCGCCGCGCACGCCGCGGCCGTTGGTCTGAAGCCCGAGCTCGAGCGCTGCCGAGGTGGACAGGAACCAGTGGTTCAGCACGCCATCCTCGACCATCGCCAGCTTTTCGCCGCTGACCCCTTCGCCGTCGAACGGTCGCGAAGAGGAGCCGCGCACGATCAGCGGGTCGTCCGTCACCGAAAGACCCGATTTCAGGATCTGCTTGCCCATCATGTCGCGCAGGAAACTCGTCTTGCGGGCAACAGCCGCGCCATTGATGGCGCCGGCCAGATGGCCGACGAAGCCACGGGCCATGCGCGGATCGAAGACGACGGTGACATTCTTGGCGGTCGGCACCTGGCGCGGGTTGATGCGGGCGACAGCACGCTCACCGGCAAGGCGGCCGATCTCGTCGGCGTCGCGCAGGTCGGCAAAGAACAGGCGGCTGTCATAGTCGTAGTCGCGCTCCATCTTGGTGCCCTCGCCGGCAATCGCGCTGACGGAGCGGCCGAAGCGGGTGGCCATGTAGGAGCCGGAAAAGCCATGCGAGGTGACGAGTACGAGCCCGCCCATGCCGGCCGAGGCGCCGCCGCCGCTGGAATTGGTAACGCCCGAAACCGCAAGTGCCGCCTCTTCGGCTGCAAGCGCCGCTTCGGTCAGGGTTTCGGTCGAAACCGCCGTGGCGTCGAAGAGGTCGAGGTCCGGATAGGACTTCGCCAGCCGGTCGGCGTCCGCCAGCGAGGCAAAGGGATCTTCCGGCGAAGCCTTGGCCATGGCCACCGCGCGCTCGGCGAGCAGCTTCAGGTCAAAACCCGGATTGGCCGAAACGCTGGCGACACGCCGTCCGACAAAGACGCGGAGCGAGAAGTCGTCGCTTTCGGAAGCTTCCGTCGCTTCGACCTTGCCGAGGCGGACGGAGACGGAGCGGGAGCGTCCGCGCACCACCACCGCGTCCGCCGCATCGGCGCCGGCCTTGCGGGCGAGGTCCACGAGTTCGGATGCGCGTTTTTCGAGGTCGGCAGAATCGATCGTGTCTGACATGGTGTGGCCTTTCATTCCTGCCCCATTTATTGTGCGGCGAAGCAGGCATCAAGGGCATCGACCCGATTCCCGCTCAAACACCGCAAATGAAGCGCTCTCGAAAGCTCCGCTTGGGGCCGGGTTCAGCAACAGTGAAAGCCTGAGGCATGGCAACGACACCGATCATCTACTCCCAGGCCCTGATGCTGCTCGGTGGCGCGGTCATCGCCGCTCCGCTTTTCAAGCGGCTCGGGCTCGGCACGATCCTCGGCTATCTCTCGGCCGGCGTGCTGATCGGACCTGTGGCCCAGAGCATCACCGAAGGCGAGCAGATCCTGCACGTCTCTGAACTCGGCGTCGTCTTCCTGCTCTTCATCATCGGGCTCGAACTGAAGCCTTCGCGGCTCTGGCAGATGCGGCGCGACATCTTCGGCCTCGGCACGGCGCAGGTGCTCTTGACGGGCATCCTGCTTTCCTACGCCATCTACGCCCTCGGCCTGCTCGATCATGGCGGCAGCATCATCGCCGGCTTCGGACTGTCGCTCTCGTCGACGGCCTTCGCCATGCAGATCCTCGACGAGGGCAACGACCGCAACACGCGCTATGGACAGCGCGCCTTCTCGATCCTGCTGCTGCAGGACCTCGCGATCGTGCCGCTTCTGGCGCTGATCCCGCTGCTGGCGGCACAGGCGCCGGAGGACAGGACGACGCCGCTCGAGGATTTCGCGATCGCCACCACGGCGATCGTCGTTCTCTTTGCCGCCGGCCGCTATCTCGTGAACCCGCTGTTCCAGATCATCGGCCGAACGGGCGCGCGCGATGTCATGATCGCTGCAGCCCTGCTTGTCGTCATGGGCGCCGCGACGATGATGCAGCTTGCCGGGCTGTCGATGGCCATGGGTGCTTTCCTTGCCGGTGTGCTTCTGGCGGAATCCTCCTATCGCCACGAGCTCGAAGCGGACATCGAGCCGTTCCGCGGTATCCTGCAGGCCCTGTTCTTCATGGCGGTCGGCCTGTCGCTGCAGCTCGGCGTCATCGTCGAGCGCTATCAGCTGATCATCATCGCCGTGCCGCTGTTGATGGCCGTGAAGAGCCTGGTGCTCTACTGGCTCTGCCGCTTCACCGGGTCGCAGCACAACGACGCGGTGCGCATCAGCCTGCTTCTGCCGCAGGGTGGCGAATTCGGCTTCGTGCTGTTCACGGCGGCGGCAACGGCCGGGGTGTTTTCGGATGACAACGCCTCGCTGCTTGTCGCCATCGTCACCCTGTCGATGGCGCTGACGCCGCTTGCCGCGATGCTCGCGCCAAGGCTGATGCGCGAACAGGACGAGATGGACGAGGAGATCGACGAGGATTTCGAGGGTGCGGGTGCCGACGTGCTGATGATCGGCTTCTCGCGCTTCGGCCAGATCGCCGCCCAGATCCTGCTTGCCGGCGGTCGCGACGTGACGATCATCGATCATTCGGCCGCCCGCGTGCGCCAGGCCGCGACCTTCGGCTTCCGGATCTACTTCGGCGACGGCAACCGTCTCGACGTGCTGCGTGCCGCCGGCATCGAACGCGCCAAGATCGTGGCCGTCTGCACCCAGAAGAAGGAAACGACCGACCACATCATCGATCTCGTGCAATCCGAATATCCGAACGCACGCATCTACGCCCGTTCCTACGATCGCCTGCACACGCTGGAACTGCGGGCCAAGGGCGTCGACTACGAACTGCGCGAGACATTCGAGTCCGGTCTGCTCTTCGGCCGCAAGACGCTGGAGGCACTCGGGGTCGGCGACGACGAGGCGATCGCGATCATGGACGACATCCGCAAGCGCGACGAGGCTCGGCTGGTGCTGCAGGAGGCCGAGGGCATAACCGCCGGCCGCGACATGCTGCATTCGCGGCCCGTGCGGCCGGAGCCGCTGGTCAAGCCGAAGCGCGAGGTCGACCACTCGCAAGAGACCGGCGAACGGATCCTCCCGGGCCTTCCCGCCGACGAGCGCGAAAGCGCCTGACCGCGCATGCGGCGACGGCGCGCGCCGTCATTGCCGCCAAGGTTCAAGCGTCAAGGTTCAGGCGCCAGGGTTCAGGCGCCAGGGTTTCAGGTGAGCCTTGGCGCGGTCATCCGCTCATCGAGTGCGCGCTTCAGCTCTTCCTTGATCGCAGCCGTTGCGTTCAGCACGTCCTGGGCACGCAGGAAATCCATCACTCGGTAGCGGCCGACATCGGGGCGCAGCAGGATGTCCGGCGCTCCCTCTTTCAGCTTCATGGCGATGATCGACTGCATCATCAGCTGGCTCGCGCCGAACAGGCTGTCGATCCGGCTCGGGATCGCCTTGCCGTCGCCATCCGGCCCGCCGACGACATCGACCGCGATGACGATATCGGCAAGGCCGCGCAGGTGATCAAAGGGAATTGGGTTGTAGATGCCGCCGTCGATCATGACCCGCCCATCGATCCGGACCGGCGTGAAGATCGCCGGCAGCGCCGCGGACGCGGCCAAGGCCTTGCGGAGGTCGCCCTTGTCGCAGATCTTCTCCGTCTGGCCGTAATAGTCGGTGGCGACGACCTTCAACGGGATCTCAAGGTCGGAGAATTTTTGCGGGATGGCCTCGGGCAGGAAGGCCTTGAGCACCCGCTCGACATTGAACTGGCCGAAGCGGAAACCGCTCGCCATGGCTTCGGAAAGGCTCGACGGCCGCAATTGCCACAGGCGGTTGACCACTTCGCGCCGCTGGCCGACGGTCGAGAGCGTATGGGCCCGGATCTCTTCGCCGCGCAAGCCCGCCGCCATGCCGGCACCCATGATTGCGCCGATCGACGAGCCCGCGATCGCGACCGGCCGAATGCCGAGTTCGTCCAGCGCCTCGATGACATGGATATGCGCAAGACCGCGGGCGCCACCGCCGCCAAGCGCCAGCGCGACGGTGGGTCGCGCCGGGGCTTCCGCCGATCCATGCGCCATCGAAAGATCCTGCTTCATCGGCATGCCTCCGCGCTGGGCGGTTGAGAATGTAGCGTCGTCCGGCTGAGCCTACCCCGGCAAGTCAACCGAAATTACGGCGTCAGGCTCCGCGAAACCGATAGAAATGCATGCGGGTGTCGCCGAACACCCTGACGTCAAGGTTCTCGAAGACAGCGACCGGCGCCGGCTGGACATCCGCCCGTTCCTCGAGGATCACCAGCGCGCCGGGCACCAGCCAGTTGCCGACGGCAGCCGACTCCAACGCCTTTTCGCCCAGTCCCTTGGCGTAGGGCGGGTCGGCGAAGACGAGATGAAACGGCTCCATCGTACCGACACCACCGAGACTGGTCGCATCGCGCCGGAAGACCTTTGCCCGCCCCTGTAGCGCGAGCGTCTCGATATTGGTCTGCAGCAGACCCCTGCCCTCGACGCTCTGTTCGACGAACAGCGCCTGCCGGCACCCGCGCGACAGCGCCTCGATGCCGACCGCGCCGGTGCCGGCAAAGAGGTCGAGCACACGGGTGCCGTCGAGCGCTTCCGGATAGGAATGGCTCAGGATGTTGAACAGGCTTTCGCGAGTCCGGTCCGTGGTCGGCCGGATATCGTTGGACTTGGGGGTCGCCAGGCTGCGACCCCGAAACTCTCCACCGACGATCCGCACGGCCGCTTAGTTTCCTCTGCCACGCGGCTTGCCGCCACCGGCCGGGCGTCCAGCGCCACCGGGGCGACCAGCGCCACCCGGACGTCCGCCGGGTTTTCCACCGCCGGGCTTGCCGCCACGCGGGCCACCGGAGCGTTCGCCGAAGGATTTTCCACCCGAGGGCTTGCCGCCGAACGACTTGCCGCGGGGCTTGTCGCCGAACGGACGATCACCGCCTTCGCGACGCGGCGCGCGGTCACCGTCTGCGCGCGGAGCCCGCGGCTTGTCGAAGCGGCGATCACCGCCTTCGCTGCGGGCCGGGCGATCGCCGAACGAACGCTCTCCGCCTTCGCGGCGCGGCGGACGATCACCCTCGGCGCGCGGCGTGCGCGGCTTGTCGAAACGGCGCTCTCCGCCCTCGGCACGGGCCGGACGATCACCACGCGGCCGGTCGCCACCTTCGCGGCGCGGCGGGCGGTCACCTTCGGCGCGCGGTGCGCGCGGCTTGTCGAAGCGGCGTTCGCCGCCCTCAGCACGGGCCGGACGGTCACCACGCGGGCGGTCTCCACCCTCGCGGCGCGGCGGACGATCTCCGTGATCGCGCGACTTGCGGTCGCCGCCGTCAAAGGACTTGCGACGATCGAAGCCGCCATCCCGGCCTTCGTCGCGGCGACGAACCGGCTCGGCGGCACTGATCCACTCTCCGTCCTCGTCACGGCTCTTGACGAAGGGGCGGGCCGGCTTGTCGGCGCCACGGCCGAAATCCTTGGAAGCGCCCTTGCGGTCCGGGTCGAACTTGCCAGTCGTCTTCGTCGCCAGGCCATCCTTGTTGCGGCCGTAGCGCTTGGACTTCGGTGCGCTTTCCGGACGCTCGCGACGGGCGGACTTCTCGGTGGCGTCGCCGTCAACGGACTTCGGCTTCTTCTCGGCGAGCGGGCGTGCGCCGGGCGCCATCCAGACATTGGCCGTGCGGGCGCGCTGCGCCGGCGCACGCTTCGGCCGGTCCTCGAACTTGGCGTCGCGGTCTTCGCGCGGGCCGCCCTTGCCGCGGGGGCCATCGCGACGATCGTCGCGGCGGGTGTCGAGCCGCGACAGAGCACGTTCGCGCTTGTCCTCAGGCTTTTCCCAGCGGTTGGAGCGTTCCGGCCGGCGCGTATCGCCGCCATCGTCGTCCGCGGCATCACCGGCAACGGTTGCTGCCTGGTCGTTGTAGAGCGGCGCGTCGAAGTTCGCCTTGGCGTCCTCGATCAGGCGCGGTCCCAACTGGTCGCGCAGGGTGCGCCCGCGGATTTCCTGGACATGCCCTTCCGGCAGTTCGCCGAGCTGGAACGGGCCGTAGGAGATGCGGATGAGGCGGTTGACGTCGAGGCCGAGCGCGCCGAGCACGTTCTTGATTTCGCGGTTCTTGCCTTCGCGAAGCCCCATCGTGATCCAGACGTTCGAGCCCTGAACGCGGTCGAGCGTGGCTTCGATGGCGCCATAGAGCACGCCGTCGACGGCGATGCCGTCCTTCAGCTTGTCGAGCGCTTCCTGATCGATCTCGCCATGGGCGCGCACGCGGTAGCGGCGCAGCCAGCCGGTCGACGGCAGTTCAAGCACGCGGGCAAGGCCGCCGTCATTGGTCAGAAGCAGCAGGCCCTCGGTGTTGATGTCGAGGCGGCCGATCGACAGAACCCGCGGCAACTCGTCCGGCAGGTTTTCGAATACGGTCGGACGACCCTCCGGGTCGGCATTGGTGGTCACCAGACCGGCCGGCTTGTGATAGAGCCAGAGGCGCGTGCGCTCGATACCGCGGATCGGCTGGCCATCGACCTCGATCGCATCGGCAAGCGTCGCGTTGACCACGGGCGTGTCGAGAATGACGCCGTTGAGCCTGATGCGGCCTTCCATGATCATGCGCTCGACGTCGCGACGCGATGCAACGCCGGCACGCGCCAGGATCTTCGAGATACGCTGCGGTTCGTCGGCCGCCGCTGCAGCCGCAGCCGGACGCTCCCGGGCTGGACGCGAAGCGCCGGCCTTGGGCTCAGACGTCTTTGCGTCGAAGCTCCTGCCGGGGCCCTTGGCACCGAAAGATTTCGGGCCGGAAGCCTTGGCTCCTGCAGCCTTTTTCGGCGCAGCGCCCTTCTTGTCGGCGAAATGCGGTTTCTTGTCCCGGCCAGCGGACTTGCCGCCAGGCCGCGTGGGCTTGTCTTTGGATGTCATTTGTGTTGCCTGCCTTTTGCGGCTGTCCTATCAGGTCGCGGCCCGTGGGTTAAGAGAAATTATTGTTTGAGCGATGGCTGAGACGACACGCTTCATGGATGCGGCCCTTGAAGAGGCCCGCAAGGCTGCCGAACGCGGCGAAGTGCCGATCGGCGCCGTGGTGGTTTTCGACGGCCGGATCATCTCGCGCGCCGGCAATCGCACCCGCGAACTCAACGACGTGACCGCACATGCGGAGATCGTCGCCATCCGCAAGGCTGCCGCCGTCCTCAAGGACGAAAGGCTGACGGGCGCCGATCTCTACGTCACGCTCGAACCCTGCACCATGTGCGCGGCGGCGATTTCGTTTGCGCGCATCCGCCGCCTCTATTACGGCGCCGACGACCCGAAGGGCGGCGCGGTCGACAGCGGCGTGCGTTTCTTCGGCTCGCCAACCTGCCACCATGCGCCCGATGTCTATTCGGGCCTCGCCGAGCGGGAAGCCGCCGATATCCTCAGGGATTTCTTTGCCGGCAAGCGGTGAGAGATCCCTTCGCGACTTGCGGCGGCGTGATTTCCTGAAACCGCTTCAGTCGGCGGCGAAGCTATCGAGTGCCGCGCCAGACAGGCGGTAGCGCGTCCATTCGGACATCGGCTCGGCACCAACCGATTCGTAGACGCGGATCGCCGGTTCGTTCCAGTCGAGCACGCTCCATTCGAAGCGGCCGCAGCCCTCCTCGACGGCAATCTTGGCCAGATGCTTCAGGAGCATCTTGCCGGCGCCGGAACCGCGGCAATCCGGGGTGACGTAAAGATCTTCGAGGTAAAGCCCCTTGCGCGCCTGCCAGGTGGAATAGTTGTAGAACCACATGGCAAAGCCCGCCGGCTTGCCATCCTTCTCGCAGATCACCGCGCGGGTGATCGCGCCGGGACCGAAGAGCGAAGCCTGCAGCATCTCGACCGTCGCCTCGACAGCGTCGGGCTCCTTCTCGTAGATGGCAAGTTCGGTGATGAAGCGCAGAATGGTCTCGGCGTCTTCCGGGCGGACGTCTCGAATGCTGATGGTCATGGCTCAGGCGCTTCTCAAGCAGTTCCAGCAAACAAACGCGCGTTTAGCCGGAACTGCATGGATCAAGGGGAGAGATGCATTTCGCCGTTTCAATGGAACGGCGAAAACAGGTTTAGAAGGGCCAATACCACTTGGAGCCGGAATTCTTGATCTGCGCCTCCTTCTTGCGGCGGCGCTCCTTGTCCTTCTCCGGCTCGCCGAGATCGGTCTCGGTGCCCTCAGGCAGGCGACGGTAGTCGAGCGGCGGATCGCTCAGGAAGCGGCGCTTGTCGGAATAGGCGCCCATCTCGATCTTGCGCCCTTCGCGATAGGCCTCCTGCTGCTCCTTTGCGGAGAGACGGCGACCGTTGGCGCTCGCCTTGGCAAGCGGCGAGACATAGTTCGGGTTGTTCTTGTTGGCGTCGGCCTCTTCACGCAGGCGCTTGCGCACCTCTTCCGGAGACTCGACCCATTCCGGGTTTGCCTCGCGGCTGGCGAGCGACTTCTGCGGCTCGACGAGCGAGGCCTGCTGGGCCGACGGCGGCAGGACGAGGCCCGGACGCGGCTGGTACTTGACCGGATCCCGCTTCGGCGGCCCGAAGCTTGCGACGCTCCCGAGGTCGTCCATGAGCTGTTCGCCAGCGGTCTTGTCCGTGCCATAGGTCGGGCCACCGATGCAGCCCGTAAGCACCAGGCCGCTCGTCAAAATAGCGGCCACGCTGGCAAGCACTCGCAACTCTCGCGTCATTTCCATGAGATTCCTTCCAGCCGGCCACCGGTGAGCGCGGCCACTCAAGCGCCCATGGCGGAGAAATCCGCCAAATTTCGGGCAGGTTTTACCGGATGAACGCAAGGAGTGCAATTCATCCGGTAACAATGCGTTAAGCCTTGAAACCAAGCTCGCGCAAGGCAGCGGCATCCCGGGCGGACACGTCCGGGTAGAGTGCGTCAGAACCGACGTCGGTCGTGATCCGCCAGGAGCGGGCGCATTTCTGACCTTCGGCAAGCTTCGGCACGACGCTGACCTTGGCCACTTCGGCCAGGCGGAACGCGTCGGCCGGACCTTCGGTGGCTTCGACGGTGATCCCCGAGGTGATGCAGATCTCGGCGAAGTCCTGGCCTTCCAGCGCCTTCAACAGCTCCGGATCGGCGACGTGGACGACCGGTGCAGCCTCCAGCGACGAGCCGATGCGCTTGTCCTTGCGCTCGATCTCGAGCGCGCCGGTAACGACGGTGCGAACCGCGCGGATCTTTTCCCATTTGGCTTCGAGCGCATCGTTCTTCCATTCCGCCGGGATCGCCGGGAACTGTTCGAGATGCACCGAGACCGCGTCGGGCTTGCGCGACAGCCAGGCCTCTTCCGTGGTGAAGGGCACCATCGGCGCCAGCCACAGCACGAGGCAATCGAAGAGCTTGCGGATGACGGCGAGAGCCGAGCGCCGGCGCAGGCTCGACGGCGCGTCGCAGTAAAGCGCATCCTTGCGAACGTCGAAATAGAACGCCGAGAGCTCGACGTTCGAGAAATCGATCAGCGCGCGGGCGATCTTCTTGAAGTCGAAGGCGTCGTAGCCTTCGCGCACGACCTGGTCGAGCTCGGCCAGGCGATGCAGCATCAGCTTTTCGAGTTCCGGCATCTCGGCATAGGCAATCTCTTCGCCCTTGTCGTGGGCGAGCGTGCCGAGCATCCAGCGGATCGTGTTGCGCAGCTTGCGATAGGCGTCGATGTTGGTCTGGATGATCGTCTTGCCGAGGCGCTGATCTTCCCAATAGTCCGTCGTCATCACCCACAGGCGCAGGATGTCGGCGCCGGCATCCTTCATCACCTCTTGCGGGGTGACGGTGTTGCCCTTCGACTTCGACATCTTCTCGCCCTTCTCATCCATGGTGAAGCCATGGGTGACAACGGCGTTGTAGGGTGCGCGGCCGCGCGTGGCGCAGGCCTCGAGCAGCGAAGAATGGAACCAGCCGCGATGCTGGTCCGAACCTTCGAGATAGACGTCAGCCGGCCACTTCAGGTCCGGACGGTCTTCGAGCGTGAAGGTGTGGGTCGAACCTGAGTCGAACCACACGTCGAGGATGTCCATGACCTGGTGCCACTTGGCATGATCGTGGTCGTTGCCAAGGAAGCGATCCTTGGCGCCTTCGGCGAACCAGGCATCGGCGCCTTCCAGTTCGAACGCATCCAGGATGCGGGCGTTGACGGCCTCGTCGATCAGGATCTCGCCCTGGTCGTCGGCAAAGATCGCGATCGGCACGCCCCAGGCACGCTGGCGCGAGAGCACCCAGTCGGGACGGCCTTCGATCATCGCACGCAGGCGGTTCTGGCCAGCACCCGGAACGAAGCGGGTGTCGTCGATCGCCGAAAGGGCGCGCGAACGCAGCGTCGTACCGTCGCCGAAGGCCTTGTCCATGTAGACGAACCATTGCGGCGTATTGCGGAAGATCACCGGCTTCTTCGAGCGCCAGGAATGCGGATAGGAGTGCTTCAGGCGGCCACGGGCAAAGAGCGCGTGGCGACCGATCAGCGCCTTGATGACGCGATCGTTGGCGTCGCCCTTCTTGCCCTTGTCGTCGATGACGCGGCCGGCGCCACCTTCGGCGTCCGGGCCGAAGCCGTGGGCGTCAGCGGTGAAGTAGCCGGCGTCGTCGACCGTGAACGGGATCGCCGAGGAGATGCCGCGGGCTTCGAGCGCGCGGGCATTGTCCATCCAGGCGTCAAAGTCTTCGCGACCGTGGCCCGGGGCCGTGTGCACGAAGCCGGTGCCGGCATCGTCGGTGACGTGGTCGCCGTCGAGCAACGGCACCTTGAAGGCGTAGCCGCCGCCCAGACCGTGCAGCGGATGGGCGCAGGTCACGGACGACAGTTCGCCGGCCTCAAGGTCGCGAACGAAGTTGAAGGTGAGCTTGGCCTTGGCGGCGGACTCGTCTGCCAGGCGCTTGGCAAAGATCAGCTTCTCGCCCGGCTGCGGACCGAAGTCGTTCTCGGCGGTCGCCACCTCATAGAGACCGTAGGCATAGCGCGAAGAGAAGGCGATGGCACGGTTGCCGGGGATGGTCCAGGGCGTGGTCGTCCAGATCACGACGAAGGTGCCGGCAAGGCTGTCGGGACCTTCGGTGACCGGGAACTTCACCCAGATCATGTCGCTTTCGATATCGGCGTACTCGACTTCGGCTTCGGCCAGTGCCGTGCGCTCGACGACCGACCACATGACCGGCTTCGAGCCGCGATAGAGCTGGCCGAGCTTGGCGATCTTCATCAGTTCGCCGGCGATGCGCGCTTCGGCGTGGAAGTTCATCGTCGTGTAGGGATTGTCGAAGTCGCCCTCGATGCCGAGACGCTTGAACTCCTCGGCCTGAACCTGGATCCAGCCTGCGGCGAAGTCACGGCATTCCTGACGGAACTCGTTGACCGGAACCTCGTCCTTGTTCTGGCCCTTCTCGCGGTACTTCTCCTCGATCTTCCACTCGATCGGCAGACCGTGGCAGTCCCAGCCGGGCACGTAGTTGGCGTCGAAGCCGCGCATCTGGAACGAGCGGTTGATGACGTCCTTGAGGATCTTGTTCAGCGCGTGGCCGATATGGATGTTGCCGTTGGCATAGGGAGGACCGTCGTGCAGCACGAACTTGTCGCGGCCGGCAGCCGACGCGCGCAGCTTCTTGTAAAGGCCCATCTTCTGCCAGCGGGCAACCGTTTCCGGCTCCTTCTGCGGCAGGCCTGCGCGCATCGGAAATTCCGTCTGCGGCAGATAGAGGGACGAGGAATAGTCGATCTTTTCAGCGGTGTCGGTCATGGTTTTTGCAATCGCTTCTTCGCGCGAACGGCCGCGCATACGAAATGGGCTCGGTATCGAGAGATGACTGGGGCGTCGGAAACGCCGAAATCCCGGACCTTCCGGCTGATCACAGCACGCGGAAGGCCGGGCCAATAATTCGCTGATCGATGATCAATCGACGGTGCCGGGTCATGGTGGCCGGTTGTTTAAGGCGTTTTCCGCCTTTTGAAAAGGTCCGCCGCCGCGCGAAGACCGAAATCTTTTATCGGGCGAAGTTGAGCCTGCGGTCGATGTCGCCGAGCGGCGTGACGCCGGAAAGCAGCGCGCGGGCTTCGGCCTCGTCCTGACGGATCTGCGCAACGAGCGGATCGAGGCCATCGAATTTCAGTTCGTCGCGCAGGTGACCAAAGAAGGTCACGGCGCAGACCTCGCCATAGAGATCACCGGAGAAATCGAAGACGAAGGTTTCGAGCAGCGGCTCGCCGTCGCTGTCGACCGTCGGCCGGCGGCCGAAGCTCGCGACGCCGTCGTAGAGCGAGCCGTCGGCGCGACGGAAACGCACGGCATAAATGCCGGATCGAAGCTCCACCTCGGGCGCGAGCCGCATATTGGCGGTGGGAAAACCGAGTTCGCGGCCGAGCTTCTTGCCGCCAATCACCTCGGCTTCGACGAGATAACGGTAGCCGAGCATGCCGGCGGCCTGCGCGACATCGCCCTCGCCGAGCAGCGCGCGGACGTAGCTCGACGAGATGACGGACGCATTTTCATCACGGAAGGCGTCGACCAGCGTCACGCCAAACCCGTTATCGCCGCCCGCCGCCATCAGAAACGCAGGGCCACCCTCGCGACCCTTGCCGAAATGAAAGTCGAACCCGGTCACCACATGCGAGGCATGCAGCCATTCGAGCAGGATGCGATGGATGAAGTCCGACGCCGAAAGCTGCGAGAAGGTACGATCGAAGGGATATTCGATGACGGCGCCGAAGCCCATGCCTTCGAGGATGCGGGCCTTCAACGGCGCCGGCGTCAGCCGGAAGACAGGCGTGTCCGGGCGAAAGACGGTTCGCGGATGCGGCTCGAAGGTGAGCACGAGTGCCGGCACGCCGCGCGACTTCGCCTCTTCCAGCGCCCGATTGAGAACCGACTGGTGGCCACGGTGCACGCCGTCGAAATTGCCGATGGCGACGACACCGCCGCGCAAGTGCTCCGGAAGCGGATCACGGGTCTCGTTGCGATGAAAAACCGTCATCTCCGTCTTCCCGTCAGGCGAGCCGTGGCATCCAATATTTCGGCGAGGCGCCCTCCTTCTTGAGGAAGGCGGCAAGCTTCGCCTCGTCGGTCCGGCTTTCGTTCATGTATTCCTGGGCGTGGATACCGGCGCTGATATAGAGCAGATCCAGGCCCGCATCCTGCGCGCCCTTGACGTCCGTCGGCATGCCGTCACCGACAGCGATGACGCGGGTGAGGTCGATCGGTCCGCGCGCGGCCTTCGCCTCGCCGAGGGCGGCGCGGTAGATCGCGATGTAGGGCTTGCCGGCAATGCGCGCCTCGCCGCCGAGTTCCTCGTAGAGCTTGGCAATCGCGCCGGCGCACGGGATCAGCCGGTGGCCGCGCTCGACGACCAGGTCCGGATTGGCGCAGATGAACGGGATCTTGCGCTTGGCAAGGCCCGTCAGGGTCGCGCGGTAATGCTCGGGCGTTTCGGTCTCGTCGTCATAGAAGCCGGCGCACACGACCGTCTCGGCATCTTCCGAGGACACGATCTGCGTCCCCAGGCCCTCAAGCAGCGGCAGGTCGCGCTCGGCGCCAATGAAGAAGATCTTCTTGTCGGCGGCGGCGATCAGAGCCCGGGTCACGTCGCCCGAGGTGACGATCCGGTCATAGGCTTCGTCGGGCACGCCGAGGCTGCGGATCTGCACCTTCACCATCGGGCTCGGGCGCGGCGAATTGGTGATGAGTACGACGGTCAGCCCGGCGGCACGCGCCTCGGCCAATGCTTCACAGGCGGAGGCGAAAGCCTGCACGCCGTTGTGAAGAACGCCCCAGACGTCGCACAGAACGACATCGTAGCGCTTGGCGATTTCGCGAAAACTGTTGATCCTTGCGGCCATTCTGGCTTCCTGCAAACACGGTTTCCGGCTTGCATGGCAAGGAAGGCAGGAGATTACAAGTCTCGTCTCCCGAAAAAGGCGCCCCTTCCCAAGGATTCCGGCGGTGTCGAGAGCCAGGAAAAAATGCATTGCAGACGCGCCCGCCACGCAGAAGCACTTTGTCGTGGTTATCAACCGTCAAAATCCGGCCGATGCCACGCATCGACGCGATCGCCTAGATTTCGCCAAGAATGAGGCTAGGCTGCCTACGCCCTCGCCTGCTGCGCCCGCCCAAAGCAGCCGCCGCCAGCAAAAAATCTAGGCGCCGATCCTTGACTCACCCCATACCCAAGCTTATCTCGGCATCGCTAGCACTCGATAAACGAGAGTGCTAACACCCATCCATCGGGTCCATCTGCGATCCGTAGTGTCATTTGATCGAGGGATTAGACTAATGGCAAGCACCAACTTCCGCCCGCTGCACGACCGCGTCGTCGTTCGCCGCGTCGAGTCTGAAGAGAAGACCAAGGGCGGGATCATCATTCCGGACACCGCCAAGGAAAAGCCGCAGGAAGGCGAAATCGTCGCCGTCGGTTCGGGCGCCCGTGACGAAAGCGGCAAGGTTGTCGCTCTCGACGTCAAGGCTGGCGACCGCGTTCTGTTCGGCAAGTGGTCGGGCACCGAAGTCAAGATCAACGGCGAAGACCTTCTGATCATGAAGGAAGCCGACATCATGGGCATCATCGGCTGATCCAGCCGTCGTCCACCCTTTTCATGACAACCAATGGGCAATGAGCCCGGGAGTTCTCTAATGGCTGCAAAAGAAATCAAGTTCGGCCGCACCGCGCGCGAAAAGATGCTGCGTGGCGTCGACATCCTCGCTGACGCCGTAAAGGTCACGCTCGGCCCGAAGGGTCGTAACGTCATCATCGACAAGTCCTTCGGCGCTCCGCGCATCACCAAGGACGGCGTATCGGTCGCCAAGGAAATCGAACTCGAAGACAAGTTCGAAAACATGGGCGCCCAGATGGTCCGCGAAGTTGCTTCGAAGACCAACGACATCGCTGGCGACGGCACCACGACTGCAACCGTTCTTGCCCAGGCGATCGTTCGCGAAGGCGCAAAGGCCGTTGCTGCCGGCATGAACCCGATGGACCTGAAGCGCGGTATCGACCTCGCTGTCACCGAAGTCGTCAAGGATCTCCAGGCCAAGGCCAAGAAGATCAACACTTCGGAAGAAGTTGCACAGGTCGGCACGATCTCGGCCAACGGCGAGCGTCAGATCGGCCTCGACATTGCTGAAGCAATGCAGAAGGTCGGCAACGAAGGCGTCATCACGGTTGAAGAAGCCAAGACCGCCGAAACCGAACTCGAAGTCGTCGAAGGCATGCAGTTCGACCGCGGCTACCTGTCGCCCTACTTCGTCACCAACCCGGAAAAGATGGTCGCTGACCTCGACGACGTCTTCGTTCTCCTCCACGAGAAGAAGCTATCGAACCTCCAGGCCATGCTCCCGGTTCTCGAAGCTGTCGTTCAGACCGGCAAGCCGCTCCTGATCATCGCTGAAGACGTAGAAGGCGAAGCTCTTGCAACGCTCGTCGTCAACAAGCTGCGTGGCGGCCTCAAGATCGCTGCCGTCAAGGCTCCGGGCTTCGGCGACCGCCGCAAGGCCATGCTCGAAGACATCGCCATCCTGACGGGCGGCACCGTGATCTCCGAAGACCTCGGCATCAAGCTCGAAAACGTCACGCTCGACATGCTCGGCCGTGCGAAGAAGGTTTCGATCTCCAAGGAAAACACGACGATCGTCGACGGCGCCGGCCAGAAGGCCGACATCGAAGGCCGCGTCGCCCAGATCAAGGCCCAGATCGAAGACACCACCTCCGACTACGACCGCGAAAAGCTGCAGGAACGTCTTGCCAAGCTCGCTGGCGGCGTTGCCGTGATCCGCGTTGGCGGCTCGACGGAAGTCGAAGTGAAGGAAAAGAAGGACCGCATCGACGACGCTCTCAACGCGACGCGCGCTGCTGTTCAGGAAGGCATCGTACCGGGCGGCGGCACTGCCCTGCTCCGTTCGGCCTCCAAGATCTCGGTCAAGGGCGTCAACGAAGACCAGGAAGCCGGCATCAACATCGTTCGTCGCGCTCTGCAGGCTCCGGCCCGCCAGATCGCCGAGAACGCTGGCGATGAAGCTTCGATCGTTGTCGGTAAGATCCTCGACAAGAACGAAGACAACTACGGCTACAACGCTCAGACCGGCGAATATGGCGACATGATCGCCATGGGTATCGTCGACCCGGTCAAGGTCGTTCGCACCGCCCTTCAGGACGCAGCTTCGGTTGCTGGCCTCCTCGTCACGACGGAAGCCATGATTGCCGAACTGCCGAAGAAGGACGCCCCGGCTGGTATGCCTGGCGGCATGGGCGGCATGGGTGGAATGGACATGATGTGATAAGGCGATAAGCCTTCTTGCATCTGCGATCCAATCCGGATCGGAAAGGCGGCCTTCGGGTCGCCTTTCTTGTTTTTTATCAACGCCATTCATCGCCGGTGAAGCATCTGCCGAACAGTCGGCAGGAAAAAACCCATCGGTTGTAGTCAGGCTTCAAAAAACCGTTGAAGTCGAAAAAAAACGAACTATAACAGCGCCCCAAGTGAGCGAAGATTGAGGGGAGACTGGGCGGCACACTTGAGGCAGGCGGGCAATCGCCGGGGCTTTTTCGTATTCGCGGCCCATCCGGAAATTCTTCGAGACTATACCTAAAGAATAAAAGTATTTAATCGCAAATTAAGCCGACACTCTCCTTCGAAATAAGTTCGCCGGCGAGACCCACTACAATCTATCGACCTTTCTACTTGAGAAAACACCCACATCATGTGGCGTGCGCTCTCGTATTGGTCATGTCGGGCGCAGTTTGCACATTGGGACGCATTTCCCTGGGACGTCGAAGGCGGCTCCGGGAACTCTGCTGGGGTAGACCGTGTTTAAGATCACCAGAGCAAATTCCGCTCCCCTCGGCGTTCCGGGACAGCCGCATCCCGGCCTTCCGCATCATGAATTCATGGAGCAGTTTTGCGTCTCTGAGGGATGGTCCGGCGACCTGTCGACGGGCCTGTTCCGTCTCGGCGAAAAGGCGGCCGCCATCCATGGCCTGCGCGACGGAGAGTGCGGCCTTCTGAACTTCGTTCGCTGCTACGATCCGGCCGATCGCAACCACGTGCTCGAACTGTTCGAGCAGGCGGCGACGAGCTGCTCGTCCTTCTGCTTTTCGACGACGATTGCGCTGGAGGAATCCGGCCAGAAGCAGCCGCTGTTCTGCATCGGTGAATCTTCCGGCCTCGAACAGCGCTATTCCGGCATGATCACCGGCATCTTTTTCTTCCCACGCTTTCTCGTGGAAGTCGCGGGCCGCGCGCTGCTGCGCCAGTAGGCCCGCCCTCGCCCGCGCACAGGTGTAGATAATCCCTGATCAGATACATGGCCGTCGCAACCGCCCGATGGGCGATTGCGGTGAAGGCGTGCGGCAGAGACGCGGACGTGTGGCTCAGGCGGCCGCCGCGTCGTCCTTGCCCGTGAAGAGCACCGTGATCGGCGCCGGGCGACCGAGCAGATAGCCCTGCGCCTCATCGCAGCCCTCGGCCTGCAGGATATCGAGCTGCTTCTGCGTCTCGACGCCTTCGGCAAGAACCGGCACGGACAGGCTCTGGCCGAGCGCAAGGATGGCGCGCACGATCGCCTTGGCCTGGGGGCTGGCTTCCACTTCCCACATGAAGCTTCGGTCGAGCTTGATCTTGTCGAAGGGGAAGGAACGCAGCGTCTCGAGCGACGAGTAGCCGGTGCCGAAGTCGTCGATCGCGATGGTGACGCCGAGTTCCTTGATCTGGCGCAGCGTCAGCAGCGCCCGCTCCTTGTCGTCGATGATCGTCGATTCCGTGATTTCGAGCTCAAGCCGGTTCGGGTCGAGACCCGTCTCAGCCAGCACGTCCTGAACCAGGCTGACGATGTCGCCGTTGGCAAGCTGGACCGGCGAAAGATTGACGGCAATCTTGTGGCTGCTTTCCCAGCCCGCCGCCTCGCGGCAGGCTTCGCGCAGCACCCATTCGCCGATCGGCAGGATCGCGCCGCACTCCTCGGCAAGCGGGATGAACTCGCTCGGAGGCACCATGCCGCGTTCCGGATGGCTCCAGCGCAGAAGCACCTCGTAGCCGATGATGGCGCCGCTCATCACAGATTTCTGCACCTGGTAGTGCAAGGCAAGCTGCTTCTTCTCGACCGCGTCCCAGAGATCATTGGCAAGCGCGCGCCGTTGGCGGGCGGCCTCATCCATCGACACCTCGTAGAAGCAGACGGTCTGGTTGAGGGCAGCCTTCGCACGGTACATGGCGAGGTCGGCATTGTTGATCAGCGTGTCGGCCGTCTCCGCGTCCTGCGGATAGATCGCGACCCCCATGCTGCCGCCCGACTTGAGCTCGAAATCGCCAAAGCGCATTTCCTCATGCAGGCTCTTTTCGATGCGGCGCAGGAAGTCGTTGAGCTCGGAGAGTTCCTCGAAGCGCTTGACCGCCGCGAACTCGTCGCCACCCAGGCGCGCCACGAACTCGCCCTCCTGCAGCAGGCCCTTGACGCGCTGGGCGATCGTCACCAACACGAAGTCGCCGGCGGCGTGACCGTGCAGGTCGTTGACTTCCTTGAACTTGTTGAGGTCGACGCCGATAACGGCGACCTTGCGGTTGAACCAGGCGGCTGCGTCCAGTTCCTCTTCGAGGTAGCTGCTGAACTGCAGCCGGTTCGGCAGGCCCGTGAGGCTGTCGTGGCGGGCAAGGAAGGTGATCTGCTCCTCGGTGTCCAGCCGCTCGGTGATATCCTCATAGGTACTCACCCAGCCGCCATCGGGCAGCGTGCGATGCTTGGTAAGGATCGAGCGGCCATTGGCGAGCTTCTCGACGATATCACCACCGCCCTTGCCGACCATTTCGACCCGGTGCTTCTGATAGAGCTCGGCGGACTTCGCCTGCGCGATCTCCGGATCGGAGTAGATACGGGCAAAGACGATGTCGAGGATCTCGCGGAAGGTCAGTCCCTGGCCGGCAAGGGTCTCGGAGAAGCCGAAAATCTCGCGGCAACGACGGTTCGACAGAAGCAGCTTGTCGTTGCTGTCGAACAGGCAGATGCCCTGCGACATGTTTTCCAGCGCAACATCGAGATTGTTGCTGACCTCGGCGATGCGCTCGGCGTCCATCTTCGCCTTGGTGATGTCCTTGACGATCTTGATGAAGCCGGCGTGCTTGCCCTCATCGTCCATGAACGGGTCGAGCACCACATGGGCCCAGAAGCGGGATCCATCCTTGCGATAGCGCCAGCCTTCGTTCTCGAAGCGGCCATCGGCCAGTGCGACTTCGAGCGCGCGTTGGGGCACGCCATCGCGCTGATCCTCCTGCGAGTAGAAGCAGGCGAAATTCTTGCCGACGATTTCCTCGCCCTTATAGCCCTTGTTGGCCTCGGCGCCGGCGTTCCAGCTGGCGACGCGGCCGTCGGTGTCGAGCATGTAGATCGCATAGTCCTTCACGCTGCGCACGAAGCGGGCAAATTCCCGTTCGGCAGCGGCCGCGGAAAGCTCGGCGTGATGGGCGAAGCCGGCGGCGATCAGCACCATCGACAGCAGGAAGAATGCGGTGCCGGCGATGACGAAGGCAAGCAAGTGCGGCTGGATCATGCCGGAATGGGTCGGCGTCAGCAGGTCGGCTTCGATCGTGACCGCGCCCATCGCGGTGAAGTGCAGCGCGACGATGCCGAGCGTCATCAGCAGCGTGGCGAGGACCTTGGCCTTCAACTGTTTGCCGACCAGGGCCACCGTGCACAGGGCTGCGATATCGAAGAGGGAACCGGCAACGATCGAGGTAACGACCAGCGTCGCATCCCAGCGGATGCTGCCGGGAACGTCGAGCGCTGCCATGCCGAGAAAGTGCATGCAGGCGACGCCGCCACCAAGAACGAAGCCGCCGACAACCCAACCGATCCGCCCCTGAACATGGGTCGCGATCAACAGCGCGGTTGTCGTCAGGATGATGGCAACAGCCAGTGACAGACCTGTGAGGTCCATCTGGTAGCCGAGCACAACGCCCGGGTCATAGGCGAGCATGGCGATGAAGTGGGTTGCCCAGATGCCGAAGCCGCTGGCGATGCCGGCAGCCGTCGCCCATATCGCCTTTGCCTTGCCTGAGGAGCCGCGGGCTCGCTGAAGCAAGGTTACCGCCCCATAGCTTGAAAGGAAGCAGACCAGCGCGGCCAGAACGACCAGTTTGGGATTATGCTCTACCACCAGGCATGTAAGAACCTTGAACATCGCCAATCGCCTAAATCAACAACCACAGGGAAACGAGACCTCTCGCCTCCAGTTAATCGGCCTGTGTTGCCGGTAGGTGATTTAAGGAAATGATAAATCGTCGCTTTGCCGCCCGGTTGCGCGGCAAAACAATAGTGGCGTCGTTAATGAAAATTGAAACCAAGCCGCCTTGAAGTTGCAGTTTGCAAAAGGCGCTGCCTGGCGTGGTTTCGCCGCCTAAACTTGCGACAGCAGCGCCTTGAGGTCGGATTGCAGATCGGCGATGACGGCCCGGTCGGGGTTGACGCCGGTCTCCAGCATCTTCTTGCCGGTCACATAGGCCTTGGCGTCGTTGATCGCATCGACGGCCACAAGGCGCCCCTGCCGGAAATACCAGACCGACACGCTGCCCTCGCGCTGGCCGGGCCTGACGATCGTTTCGTCATGGCCGAGCCCGAAGCCGGCGATCTGCAGCTTGACGTCATACTGGTCGGACCAGAACCAGGGCTTGGGCTCGTAAGGAGCGTCGCTGCCGGCAAGGATCGCGGCGACCGCTTCGGCCTGATCCACGGCATTCTGTACCGACTCCAGCCGGATGCGCAGATCCTCGAAGGGCAGAACGGCGCAATCGCCCATCGCGAAGATCGCCGGATCTAAGGTGCGGCCGTGCGCATCGACGACGATGCCGTTTGCGGTTTCGAGCCCGGCATCATGCGCCAGGCGATCATTGGCGGTCACGCCGATGCCGACGATGACGACGTCGACCGGCAACGCGGAGCCGTCGGAGAGTTCCGCTGCGGTGACACGGCCATTGTCGCCTACGAGGCGGTTGAGGCCGGTGCCCTCGCGGATATCGACACCGCGACCACGATGAATGTCGCGCACGAGGCCCGACGTCGCCGAGGAGGCTACACGCTGCAGAATGCGGTCGGCCATTTCGATGACCGTGACGTCCAGCCCGCAGGTGCGCGCGACGGCCGCCGCCTCGAGGCCGATGTACCCGCCGCCGATGACGAGCGCGCGACGGCCGGGCTTCATCTCCTCGGCAAGGCGATCGGCATCCCTGAAGTCACGAACGACGAAGACACCCTCGAGATCGCCGCCGACAGAGGCGGGCAGCCGGCGCGGCGTGGCGCCGGTGGCAAAGGCCAGCACCTCATAGTCGAGCGACGTGCCGTCGCTGAGCGTCACGCGCTTGCCGGCCCGGTCCAGGCCTGTCACGGTCGTCTCCAGGCGCACGTCGACAGCGTGCTCGCCGTACCAGGCTTCCGGCCGGTAGAGCAGCCGGTCGAGGCTCATCTCGCGCAGGAGATACTTTTTGGAGAGCGGCGGGCGCTGGTAAGGCAGGCTTGCTTCGGAGGCGACGATGGTAATCGGCCGCTCGTCCTTCAGTGCACGCAGCTTGGCAACCAGAGCAAAGGCGGCCTGACCGCCACCGACAACAACAAGCCTTCCGGACACGCTTCCCACCTGCCTTTATTCATCTGTACAACAAGGCCTAGCCTTCCGCCCGAGCTTCGTCAACTCTGGCACAGGCCACGCCGTTTGCTATTCCTTGCGCGGCACATCCATGCCCTTTTGAGCCGCCGGGCGCGACAGGCCGCGCTCCACCCAGGCCATCACCTTCGGGAAGCTCTTGTAATCCAGAACCTCGGCGCCGCCATAGAATCTGCGCGCGCCCTCGACCCAGGGGTAGGTGGCAATGTCGGCGATCGTGTAGTCGTCGCCCATCAGCCATTGCCGCCCTTCAAGTCGGGCTTCGAGCACGCCGAGCAGCCGCTTGGCTTCGTCACGGTAGCGCTCGACGGGGTAGGAATTGTTGGCGACCTTGTCGGCGGCGAACTTGAAGAAGTGACCGAACTGACCGAGCATCGGGCCGACGCCGCCCATCTGGAACATCACCCAGGCGATCGTTTCGTAACGGCCGGCCGCGTCAGCAGGCAGCAGCTTGCCGGTCTTTTCCGCGAGATAGATGAGGATCGCGCCGGACTCGAACAGCCCAATCGGCTTTCCATCCGGGCCGTTGGGATCGATGATCGCCGGGATGCGGCCGTTGGGGTTGAGCGAGACGAACTCGGGCGACTTCTGGTCGTTGGTATCGAAGGCGATGCGGTGCGGCTCGTAGGGCAGGCCCAACTCTTCGAGCGCGATCGAAACCTTCACGCCGTTCGGCGTCGGCAGCGAATAGAGCTGGATGATGTCAGGGTTTTTCGCCGGCCAACGCTTGGTGATCGGAAAGGCGGACAGATCGGCCATGAAGGTCTCCTGGAACGGAACAGCGGGAAACGGCAGGAACGCCGCGCGCAGGACTTACATAGGAGTGGAGGGCGCGCCTTTTGAGGGCCCTACTTTATTTTTGTAACCGGCGGGCTCTTGAGATCCCGCCCTACCCCGTTTGCAGCGTCAAAGCACGCTACGAACGGCCGCGATAATCCGTGCCACGACCGGATCGCCGTCGTGGGCGGCCTTGCGCGCCCGAACGAGGCAAGCCTCTGAGCGCAGGATCACGCCGTCCGTCAGGATCTTCAGGTGGTTTGCCTTCAGCGTCGAACCGGTCGAGGTGATGTCGACGATGATGTCGGCCGAACCGGAGGCCGGCGCACCTTCGGTGGCGCCAAGGCTCTCGACGATGCGGTAGAGCTGGATGCCGTGGCTGCCCGAGAAATGGTTCTGCGTCAGTCGCCAATATTTCGTGGCGATCGCCAGACGCCGGCCGTGGCGGGCGCGGAAATCGGCGGCCACGTCACCGAGGTCGGCCATGGTGTCGACGTCGTACCAGACCTCAGGGACTGCGACGACAACGTCGGCATGACCAAAGCCCAGACGGGCGCAGAATTCGACGCGCGCGTCGGCGTTGGCAAGCCCCTCGCGCACGAGGTCTTCGCCGGTCACGCCGAAATCGATCGAGCCGTTGCCGAGTTCGCGCGAGATTTCCGACGCCGAAAGGAACGCAATCTCAACGTCGTCGGCGCCTTCGACGCGGCCGCGATAGGAGCGGTCGTTACCGACGGCAACGATCTTCAGGCCGGCGCGTTCGAAGATCGCCGAGGCGTCATCCTTCATCCGTCCCTTGGACGGCAGCGCGATGGTGATGGTCATTGAGCGCCTCCTTCAGAGGCAATCGCCTTTTCGATGCGGTCGAGCCAGAGCGAGAAGCCAACGGCCGGGATGTGCTCGCGGGCGCCGAGCAGGGTCAGCAGCCGGTCGAAGCGGCCACCGCCGGCAAGAACGGCATGCGTGCCGGCAAGCTCGACCTCGAAAACAAGGCCAGTGTAGTAGTCGAGCGGGCGACCGAAGGCCGCGCGATAGCGAATGGCGCCGATGTCGGCACCGGTCCTGGAAAGTGCTGACACACGGGCATCGAAGCGGGTGAGCGCATCGTCGATCTTGAGGCTGGATTTCTGCGCGAAAGCGAAGAGTGCGGCCGGCGCATCGGCAAGCGGCACGTCGAGCGCCAGGAACGCAGCGACATGGTCCAACGTCTTGCGGTCGAGCCGCGTGTTCGCCAGCTCCATCTTTTCCTTCAGCCGGCGCGCGATGTCCTCCGGCGAGCGGCTGGCATTGGTCGAATAGCCGGTCGCTTCCATCGTTGCGGCAACATGCGCGACGAGACGCTCCTCGTCCTCGAGCAGACCGTCCATCGACAGCCGCACCACTTCGGGACCGAAGACGCCGACGGTCCGCGGATGGGCAAGCTCGGTCAGAAGCTTCTGCAGGTGCTTCTGGTCGCCGAAGGCGTGGATCAGCCGCTTCTGCCAGCCGGCCGGCAGGCCACAGGCGCCGACGACGGCTTCAAACACCGCCTGGTCGCCAAGCGTCACGCTGAGGGACCGTCCCGGCACCCGGTTGGCGACGATGCGCATGGCGTCAGAGACGGCGCGCGCATCGGCTGCCGCCGTGTCGGTATCGCCCAGATCCTCGATGCCGGCCTGGTAGAATTCGTTGCCGCCTTCGCGGCGCTGGCGGAAGACCTCGCCGAGATAGGCATAGCGCTTCGGCGTTCCGGTGACCGCCTCGATATGGCGGAGACAGACGGGGATGGTGAATTCCGGCCGCAGGCACAGGCTCTCGCCGGTCTCGCTCTCGGTCATGAAGATACGGCGGCGCAGATCCTCGCCGGCCATGGCGAGGAAAGGCTCGGCCGGCTGGATCACCGGGGTGTCGACGCGCAGCGTGCCGAGGCTTTCGAAGTCGGCAAGCAGCGCATCGGCAAAAGCAGGCAGATTGATGAGGGCCATGACCGTCAGCCCCTTGCCCGATCCTCGGCCTGCGCCGCCAGCATCTCGCGCACCTTCTCGACCAGTTCGGCCGTCGGCACGGAAACCTGGGCCACGCGCGCCTCGCGCCAGGCCGCATTGTCCTCGATCTCACCGGACAGGCGCTTGCCCTCGATCAGATCCTTGATCTGCACGACACCGGCGGCGCGCTCGTCGCCGCCCTGGATGATGGCAAGCGGCGAGCCACGGCGGTCGGCATATTTCAGCTGGTCGCCAAAGTTCTTCTTGTTGCCCTGGTACATTTCGGCGCGGATGCCGGCATGGCGTAACTGCTGCACGAAGCGCTGATAGTGGCCCATCGCCTCGATGTCGCGGTCCATGACACAGACGACCACAGGCGCGAGCACGTCAGATGCACCGAGCTTGCCGAGGTTCTTCAGCGCCGTCATCAGGCGGGAAACACCGATCGAGAAGCCGGTTGCCGGTACGGGCTGGCCCATGAAGCGCGACACGAGGCCGTCGTAACGACCGCCACCGCCGACCGAGCCGAAGACGACCTTCTCGCCCTTCTCGTTGGTGACGGCAAACTGCAGCTCGGCCTCGAAGACCGGGCCGGTGTAATATTCGAGACCGCGCACGACCGAGGGGTCGATCTTGATACGGTCGGCCTCATAGCCGGCACTGACGACCAGGCTGCGGATCGTGTTGAGTTCCTGGACGCCCTCGCCTCCCTTGGCGGTGCCTGAAACGAGCGCTGCCAGTTCGTCTGCGCTTTCGGCATAATTCTGGATACCGACGAAGAACAGCACCTTGTCGATCTGCTCGCCATTGAGGCCAGCACCCTTGGTGAAGTCGCCGCTCTCATCCTTGCGGCCTTCGCCGAGCAGGAGCCTGACACCTTCGGGGCCGAACTTGTCGAGCTTGTCGATGGCGCGAAGAACTGTAAGGCGCGCATTCACCTTGTCGTCGCCGCCAAGGCCGATCGCTTCCATGACGCCGTCGAGTACCTTGCGGTTGTTGACGCGGATCACGTAGTCGCCACGCGCAATGCCGAGGGCTTCCATGGTGTCGGCCATCATCATGCACATTTCGGCATCCGCCTGGACGCCGGCGGCACCGACGGTGTCGGCATCGAACTGCATGAACTGGCGGAAGCGGCCGGGACCGGGCTTCTCGTTGCGGAAGACGTAACCGGCACGGTAGGTGCGGAACGGCAGCTGGATTTCGTTGAAATTCTCGGCGACGTGACGCGCAAGCGGCGCCGTCAGGTCGTAGCGCAGCGACAGCCACTGGTCGTCGTCGTCGGTCAGCGAGAACACGCCTTCGTTCGGCCGGTCGCTGTCGGGCAGGAACTTGCCGAGCGCATCGGTATATTCGAACAGCGGCGTTTCGACCGGATCGAAACCATAATGCTCGTAGACCGCCCTGATCTTGCCGATCATTTCGTCGGTCGCGCGGATATCGGCAGCGGAGCGATCGACGAAGCCGCGCGGAAGACGCGCCTTGAGCTTCTGCGGTTTCTTCTGTTTCTCGGTCATGGGAGCATTCCGGACTGTCACGTGTTGGCTGCTTTCCCTATCGGATCAGTCGAGGTGCGGCAAGGCTTTGCACCGCGCAAAGCGTTCGCCCGGACGATACGCCGGCGCTTTGCGCCCAAGCCAGGCAGGCACGGGTCGGCTTCGCATCATCGGGATCGACACGCACCATCGCGACGCGCCGGGGAGGACTTGACCTCAACCACAAGGCGCATTAGACAGCATGCAATCACTAAAAGTTTATCGCGCGACCGATCGACGACGTTCCGGCTGCACCGGTGATCGGCTATCTTCTCGGCCAAGGGCCGAGTACCCACAAACGACTTCTCGCTGCAATGACTGCATCGGGGAAACACTTCAATGGCAAACAACGCATCGAAGCGCCTTGCGGCAATGGCGGTCTCCGGCACGAGACATCACGTCCGCGCGGCGGGAGGAAGGGCATCATGTTGAGGTTCATGACACCTGGCTCGGGAGCCATCCAACCCGGGCATCTCGGGGCGCATATGGCCTGGATGGACCACCTCGATGAAAGCGACTATTTCGTCGAGACATGGCGCTGCGATCTGGCCAGCGGCGTCTTTCACCTCGGCCAGCGAACCGCCTCGCTGCTCGGCGCTTCCACCCGCTCCTGCGGCATCGTCGACCTGGTGCGCGCCTGTGGCGGCCGGGATCGCGCGACCGTGCTCAACATCCTCGAGCAGGCAACCGCGTCGCCGTCTTCATTCTGCTTCACGGCACTCGTGCGCTTGCCAAATCTGAAGGCGGCACAGCTCTTCTGCGTCGGCCGATCGTCGCTCGACGCGTCCACCGGTGAAAACACACTGCAGGGCATTTTCGCGTTTCCACGCGAGCGCCCGGCGCTTGACGCCTGAACGGACGGGTTGAAACTGCAGACACCCCTTCCCTAGATTGATGGAGTGCCAGGATGCCGGCCACGGCCGGTCTCTTGGCGCGGGACATCAGATAAGGAAGGAAACACCATGTCGCTGAAACCGCTGATAGCCGCCTTCGCGCTTTCCGCCTGCCTCGGCTTTCCCGCGCTGGCCGAGGAGTCCGGACACGGCAACATGCATCATGGCGCGACCGAAGCCGCGGCGCCGAAGGGCGACAGTTCGCCTTCGAGCAAGGCCTTCGCCGAAGCCAATGCCCGCATGCACAAGGACATGGACATCACCTATACCGGCAAGGCGGATGTCGACTTCGTGCGCGGCATGATCGCCCATCACCAAGGTGCGATCGACATGGCGAAGGTCGAACTCGCATACGGCAAGGACGAAACGCTGCGCAAGCTCGCCGAAGAGGTCATCAAGGCGCAGGAAGGCGAGATCAAGACGATGAAGGCGTGGCTCGCCAAAAACGACGGCTGATCCCGCAATCCCACTGTCATCGGCAAAAAACCGTCGCCAGACGGACGACGGGCGCACGCGTCAGGCGACGCGGGCCCGGGGCCTTGCAAGCTTGCCGCGCAGCTCCTCGACGACTGTGCGGCAATGGCAGCCTTCGATGTGGTCGTTGACGAGGCCCATGGCCTGCATGAAGGCGTAGATCGTCGTCGGGCCGACGAAGGTCCAGCCGCGCTTCTTCAAATCCTTGGAGATGCGGGTCGAGGTCGGAGTCGTCGGATTGGCGACGATCGCCTCATAGGTCACCACCTGCGGACGCTCGGCCGCCTGCGGCTCGAACGACCAGAAATAAGCCGCCAGCGAACCGAACTCCTGCCTCAGCTCCTGGGCGCGGCGCGCATTGTTGATGGTCGAGACGATCTTGCCGCGATGACGCACGATGCCGGTATCGGCAAGGCAACGCTCGATTTCGGCGTCGCCGAAGGTTGCGACCGCGTCGAAATCGAAACCGGCAAAGGCGGCGCGAAACGCCTCGCGCTTGCGCAGGATCGTCAGCCATGACAGGCCGGACTGGAAACCTTCCAGGCAGATTTTCTCGAACAGGCGGCGGTCGTCGGTGACCGGGCGCCCCCATTCCTCGTCATGGTAGCGACGATAATCGTCGAGATTGCCCTGCCAGGCGCAACGCAGAAATCCGTCCTCACCGATCACAACGCCCTTGGCCGTCATCGCCCTCTTTGCTCCATCCTGCTCATTTTTATGCCTTTACCATTTGCAAACCAGATTCCTAAAGCCGCGGATAACCCTACCCAAAGCTTTATCGGCGCCTTCGCCTTTTAACGAGGCACCGTTTACCATTCGGTCGCCCTCCAAATGACACGATCGCCCCCATTGCCAAGGCGCGACCCGTCCGTTCGAGCATTCCGCTCTCGGTCAGACTGCGCCCCCTTTGTGATTTTCGGCGAAAGGTAGCGAGTCCGTCCGATGTTGAAAAAGTCTCTTCTTATAGCCGCCTCTCTTCTGACCCTGGTGGCCGGCCCGGCCGCAGCACAGGACCGGTATCAGAACAGGCCGCCTGTCGTCGTCAGCCCTGATCTTACCGCCCCCTGGGTGATGCAGCTCGGCGGGCAGCAGCCCCGGGCGCGGCAGGTGATCTACCGGCAGCAGATTCCGCAGGCCACCCGAAAACAATACTATCAGCAGGGACAGGCGGCGCAGCCGCAGGTCAAGCGCCGCGTCGTCAATCCGCTGCTTCAGCCGGCCAACGCCACTCGCGCCCAGCGGCCGGTGAAATCGAAGTTCGACCCGCAGTACCTGCCACAGACGGTCGCCTATGAGAGCAAGGAAAAGCCGGGCACGATCGTCATCGATACCAACAACCGCTTCCTCTATCTGGTGACCGGCAACGGCGAGGCACGGCGCTACGGCGTCGGTGTCGGCAAGCCTGGCTTCGAATGGGCGGGCGCCCACAAGGTCACCCGCAAGGCGGAATGGCCGAGCTGGACGCCGCCGCAGGAGATGATTTCCCGCGAAGCCGCCAAGGGCCACTACCTGCCGGCGCGCATGGACGGCGGTCCGGAGAATCCGCTCGGCGCCCGCGCCATGTATCTCGGCTCGACGCTCTACCGCATCCACGGCACCAACGCGCCCTGGACGATCGGCTATGCCGTTTCCTCCGGCTGCATCCGCATGCGTAACGAAGACGTCGTCGACCTTTACGAGCGCGTGAAAGTCGGCACGAAGGTTATCGTCATTTAATTGCAGCACAGCATAGAATATTCCCCTCTCCTCACCCGTGTTGCTGTTGCCGATGCGTGATATTCAGGCAACAGCGGCATGAGGACAGGCAAGTTTTGTGATCACGTTTGATCTACCGGATGTATCACACGCTTGAACTTCGATGCATTTTGCATAGCCTGCCTGCAACGAGGGTTTAGAGGGAATCGTAAATGAAGCGTCATGCCAGCAAAGTGGTCGCAATCGCGATTGCGACCAGCACTATTCTTGTGGCCGCCAGCGCCTCGGCTTTCACGCCGGCGCCCGTAGCGGGCCCCAAGGTCAAGTCGTCAGACGTTGTACTCGTGGCCACTCCGAAGAAGCCGGCAAAACAATACTGGCGCACCAAGGTTCGCTTCCGCACCGACGAAGCCCCCGGCACCATCATCGTCGATACCAACAACAAGTTCCTCTATTACATCGACGGCCCGAACCGCGCGACGCGCTATGGCATCGGCGTCGGCCGTGACGGCTTCGGCTGGTCGGGTGTGGTGAAGGTTGGCCGCAAGGCCGAATGGCCGACCTGGACGCCGCCGGCGGAAATGCGCCGCCGCGAAGCCGCCAAGGGCCGCATTCTGCCGATCACCCAGGAAGGCGGCATCGACAACCCGCTCGGCGCCCGCGCCATGTATCTCTACAAGGGCGGCCGCGACACGATCTTCCGTATCCACGGCACCAACCAGCCCTGGACCATCGGCCAGAACATGTCGTCCGGCTGCATCCGCATGATGAACGAGGACGTGGAGCATCTCTACGACCGCGCCGACGTCGGCACCAAGGTCATCGTCATCGGCCCCGGCAGCAAGGCCGGCGACACCTATTTCGACGATCGCGGCGTCGATATCTTCCGCCAGATCTTTGGCGGCTGAGAACGCCGAGACATCCACCAAAAAAAGGCCGGCTCCCGAAAGGTGCCGGCTTTTTCTTTGTCTCAGAGCCCTTGAGGCTTCGCCCCGCCATAGGCCCAGTCGAGCAATTCGACCGTATGCAGGATGGGAATTTTGGTGCCGCTGGCGATCTGGGTGATGCAACCGATGTTGCCGGTCGCAATTGCGTCCGGCTTCGTCGCCTCGATATTCTTGACCTTGCGCGCCTTCAGCTTTGCCGAGATTTCCGGCTGCAGGATGTTGTAGGTCCCGGCCGAACCGCAACAGAGATGGCCCTCGGCCGGATCGCGCACGGCGAAACCGGCGCGCTTCAGAAGCTGCTTCGGCGCAAGCGTGATCTTCTGCCCGTGCTGCATCGAGCAGGCGGAATGATAGGTGAGCGTCATGCCGCGCGCCTCCTGTTCCGGTAGGTCGAGGGTCGCCAGGTATTCGGTAATGTCTTTCGCCAGTGCCGAGACCCGAGCGGCCTTCTCAGCATAGGCAAGATCGAGCCGCAGCATGTGGCCGTAGTCCTTGATCGTCGTTCCACAGCCCGAAGCTGTGATGACGATGGCATCGAGCCCGCCCTCGTCGGCGACCTTAAGCCAGGCATCGACATTGCGGCGCGCGGCATCGAGCGCCTGGTTTTCCCGCCCCATGTGATGCACCAGCGCGCCGCAGCAACCTTCGCCGGCCGAAACGACCACCTCGATGCCGAACCGCGTCAGCAGCCTGATCGTCGCCTCGTTGATCTCCGGTTTCAGCACCGGCTGGGCGCAGCCGGACAGAAGCGCCACGCGGCCGACACGCTTGTCGTTGGGTGCATGAACGCCGGGCGTCGCCGATGCCGAGGGCTCCGGCACGGCCGCCGGCGCCAGGTCGAGCATCACCCCGAAGGTCTTCAGGAAGGCTACACGCTTCATCAGGCCGGCGAGCGGCCGGGCGAGGCCGGCCGCCTTCAGCGACAGCCGGAAGCGCTGGGGATAGGGCAGCACGGCCGCGAGCACGGAACGCGCCAGCCGATCCTTGAACGGACGGCGATAGGTGTTTTCGATATGCACGCGCGCATGATCGACGAGGTGCATGTAGTCGACGCCGGAGGGACAGGTGGTGGTGCAGGCAAGGCAAGACAGACAGCGGTCGATATGGGTGACCGTTTCCTTGTCGGCCGCCCGGCCGTTTTCCAGCATGTCCTTGATCAGATAGATGCGCCCACGCGGGCTATCGAGCTCGTCGCCGAGCGTCACATAGGTCGGACAGGTCGCGGTGCAGAAGCCGCAATGCACGCACTTGCGCAGAATGGCCTCGGATTCGGCCACGTGCGGATCGGCGAGCTGCGCGGCGGTAAAATTGGTCTGCAAGTGCGAACTCCACTCTTCGTCCTGCGGAACCGGGCGCTTGGCGCCGCGGTCGATTGCAACTTTCTGTTTTCGGCTTCCGTCGACCTTGCCGGCCTCCGGTTGCATGCCGGCCTAGACCATCCAGCCCTCGGGATTGGTGATCGGTTCCTCACGCGCGGCCCTTTGCAGGCCGACGACGCAGCGCACGACGATCCAGACGGCGGTGGCGATGAAGCCGAGGATGCCGACAAGCACCACCGTCAGCAACAACGAGATCAACAGGAACAGCAGCGATATCCAGAAGGTCCGGATGGCCCAGACATAGTGTGTCTGGACCCAGGGCGCGCCCTTGCCGCGGTTGAGATAGGCCATGACGACGCCGATGATCGGCGTGATGCCCACCGCAAACCCGACGAGATAGAGGACATAGATCACCTGAACATTGATCTTGCCCGGCTCCAGCCAGCGATCGGTCTCCCGGGAGAACGGTGTCTGCGGACCATTATCGCTCATGTTTGTCCCTCCTGCTCCCTCTCGCGGACGCTTAGGAAATTGCTGCCATACGGCCGGGATTGAAGATGCGGTGCGGGTCGAACTTCGCGCGCACGCGCTCGCTCAACTGTCCCACGGGCAAGGGCTGCGGTTCAAACGATGGAATGGCCTGGCGGTAACTATCATCGGCCCTGACGAGGGTCGCGTGGCCGCCACCGAGAACCTTGATGTAGCGGCGCACCAGTTCCGCTTCCGGATCGGCCTCCATGCGCAACCACACGAGACCGCCCTGCCAGTCGTAGAAGGCGTCGACGCCCGTCTGCAGCCGCAGGGCTGCCACCAGCTGATGGCCGAGCGACGGGGCGACGGACACGCGCCAGAGCGACCTCCTGGTACCATCGGCATAGGGTTTGACGTCGCGGATCTCGACCCAGAGCTTTGCTGTCTGCGATGCATCGAGCCGCGTCACTGCGCCGAAGCGACCGATCGCCTTCATGAGCTTCTCGGCCCTGATCGCGACAGATGCCTCCAGCCCTTCGAGCCTGAGCACGGTGGCCGCACCATCCGGAAGGCTGCCCTCCAGGAACCGTCCGCGCACGCTCTCAGGCAGATGCGCCGCGCCGGAAACCTCCGTCGTCTGCGCCATCGCCTCGGCCATGACCGCCGCAGCCTCCGCATCGTTGAGCCCGGAGACGACGATGGTCTCCGACGCAGGCGGCAGCGGCAGGACGCGGAAGGTGACTTCGGTGAGGATGCCGAGCGTGCCGTGCGAGCCGGCCAGAAGCTTGACCAGATCGAGGCCGGTGACGTTCTTCATCACCCGTCCGCCGGCCTTGATCGCCTCACCCTCGCCGTTGACGAAGCGAATGCCGAGCAGGCTGTCGCGGGCCGCACCGGCGACATAGCGCCTGGGGCCGGACACGTTGGCGGCAAAGACCCCACCGATCGTCGGCTCCCCCGAGGAGGCAAAGATCGGCCGGTGATCCATCGGTTCGAAGGCGAGCATCTGCCGGTTTTCGGCGAGCGCCTCGTCGATCTCGCGCAACGGCGTTCCGGCAAGCGCGGTGATCGTCATTTCGGCCGGGTTGTAGCTGACGATGCCGGACAAACGGCGGGTCGACAGCACCCGGTCGGCGCGCACCGGATTGCCGAGGCCGGAGCGCGTGTTGCCGCCGATCACCGCGAGCGACGCCTTGTCCGCCGCGATGGCGCGAACGACGGTCGCAATCCCCTCTTCACTGGCCGGTTCGAAATGCACGATCATGCGGCGGGACGCCCTTTAAGCGGGAAGACCTTGGACGGGTTCAGGATCCATTGCGGATCGAAGGCGGCGCGCGCCGCCATCTGCTGGTCAAGGTCAATCTGGTTGTACTGGTGCAGCATGAGATCCCGTTTTTCGATGCCGACGCCGTGTTCGCCCGTCAGGCAGCCGCCCGCATCGACGCATAGCTTCAGGATATCGTTACCGGCCGCTTCGGCGCGCGCGGCATCCTCCGGATCGTTGATGTTGTAGAGGATCAGCGGATGCATGTTGCCGTCGCCGGCGTGGAAGACATTGGCGACGCGCAGACCGTAGCTTGCAACAATCTCGCCGGTGCGGGCGAGCACATGCGACAACTGGCTGAGCGGCACGGTGCCATCCATGCAGATATAGTCAGCGATGCGGCCGGTGGCGCCGAAGGCGGATTTCCGGCCCTTCCAGATCGCGGCCGCTTCCATGGCCGACTGGCATTCCTTGATGGTCGCAACCCCGTGGCGGCGGGCAACGGCGACGATGCTTGCGAGCATAGCATCCATCTCCGGCTCGGAGCCCTCGACCTCGACGATAAGAAGCGCCTCGACATCGAGCGGGTAGCCGGCATGGGCGAAGGCTTCGCAGATCTCGATCGCCGGCTTGTCCATGAACTCGATGGCGACCGGGATGATGCCGGAACCGATGACGTCGGCGACGCAGGCGCCGGCCGCTTCCGAAGACGAGAAGCCGAAGAGCACCGGGCGGGCTCCCTCCGGCTTGGCGATCAGCCGCACCGTCGCCTCGGTGACGATGCCGAGCTGGCCTTCCGAACCGCAGACTACGCCGAGCAGATCATAGCCCGCCGCATCCAGCGCCTTGCCGCCAAGTTCGACGACGGTGCCATCGAACAGCACCATCTTCACGCCGAGCAGATTGTTGGTGGTGACGCCGTATTTCAGGCAATGGGCACCGCCGGAATTCATGCCGATATTGCCGCCGATCGTGCAGGCGAGCTGCGAGCTCGGATCCGGCGCATAGAAAAAGCCGTCAGCGGAAACCGCCTCGGAAATGTTGAGGTTGGTGACGCCCGCCTGAACGGTCGCCGTGCGGTTGAAGAGATCGACGTCGAGGATGCGCGACATCTTCGAGAGGCCGATGACGACCGCATCCTCCTGCGGGATGGCACCGCCAGAAAGCGAGGTGCCGGCGCCGCGCGGCACGACCGGAACGCCGTAACGGCTGCAGTATTTCAAAAGAGCCGCCACCTGTTCGGTGGTTTCCGGCAAGGCGACCGCCAGCGGAATGCGGCGATAGGCGATGAAGGCATCGGTCTCGAACGGCTTCAGTCCGCGCTCGTCACAGATCAGAAAGCCCTCCGGCAAGAGGTCCGAGAGGTCTGCGACAATCTCGCGGCGCCGGGCGATAACCTCCGGTTTCGGCTGCAGAAAACCGATTGTCTCCGCCATCAGCTCCTCCCGCCGCGTATCGATTGGTTCATTTTCTTTACCACTAGGACAGAGGCCTCGCAAATGCTATTGAGCTTTTCCGTTTTGGAAACAATGGCAACGATTGATGACGAATTTAGGCGATCTTGAGATTTTTGCACGGGTCGTTTCCACCGGCAGTATGTCGGCAGCGGGGCGAGCGCTGGGGTTTTCCCCAGCTGTGATCTCCAAGCGCATCAAGAGGCTCGAAGACCGGCTCGGAACGCGCCTGTTGCAGCGCACGACACGCCAGATTTCGCTGACCGAAGCCGGCCAGGGGTTTTACGACCGGGTGCTCGGCATCCTGACCGGCATCGAGGAGGCGGAAGCCTACGCCTCGGGCCGCTCGTCGCATGCGCTCGGGGTGCTGCGGATATCGGCACCCACTTCCTTCGGCCGCATGCACATCGCGCCGCATCTGACGACGTTCATGAAGGACCATCCGGACCTGAAGCTGCATATCGTGCTGACGGACGAATTCACGGACATCGTCGCGGAAGGCTTCGACATGGCGGTTCGGATCGGCGAGCTGGTGGATTCGTCGCTGGTCGCCCGCAAGCTTGCCCCCGTGCGCCGCCTGCTCTGCGCCTCGCCGGACTACATCGCCCGCAACGGCGCACCGAAAGAAATCGGCGACCTCGCCAGCCACCTCTGTCTGCCAGCGCACAACAACGACAACTGGAAACTCGAAGGGCCCGAGGGCGCGCTGGTCTGGCACCCGGAAGGGCCGCTCGTCACCAACTCCTCGGAGATTGTGCGCGCCGCCGTCATCGCCGGCGCCGGCATCGCGCTGCGCTCGACCTGGGATATCGGCCCGGAATTGCGCAGCGGCCAGCTGGTACAGGTATTGCCGCAATGGGAAGGCTCGAAGCAGCTGACGCTCTCGGCGGTCTACCCGAGCCGCCAGTTCCTGCCCGCCAAGGTGCGCCTCTTCATCGACTATCTCGCCGAACTCTATGGACCGATCCCCTACTGGGAGCAGTAGCCCTAGCAGGCTGGCTTTTTGTTTTCCGCAATTCCGGACGCAAAACCGCTGCGCACTTTTGCTGGAATTGCCCGCCTCTCGCAATTCCGGACGCAAAACCGCTGCGCACTTTTGCTGGAATTGCTTACTTGTGCTCGCTGTCCTCGTGGTGCCGCCGGATGCGGCGCACGATCAACCAGACGCCGGCGACGGCGAAGGGCACGGCAAGCCCTGTCAGCAGACCGGGATCGATCGGCAGCTCGTGGCTGACCGCCTTGGCGAGATAGCCGAACAGCCCGACGACGTAATAGGAAATGGCGGCAACCGAAAGGCCTTCGACCGTCTGCTGCAGGCGCAGCTGCAACTTGGCGCGCCGGTCCATCGAGTTCAAAAGCGCACTGTTCTGGCGCTCAAGCTCGACATCGACCCAGCTTCGAAGCAGCGCTGTTGCGCGGGCGAGCTTGCGCGACAGGTTGGCCTGGCGCTCCTCAACCGACTGACAGGTGCGCATGGCCGGCGCCAGGCGTCGTTCGAGGAAGGTGCCAATGGTCTCGTAGCCCGGCACCGGCGTTTCCGCGAGCGTGCGGATGCGTTCCTGGACGATGCCGTAATAGGCGCGGCTGGCGCCGAAGCGGTAAAGGCTGAGTGCGGCCCCGGCCTCGAGATCGGCTGCAAGCCGGGTGATCTCGGCCAGCATGTCGTCGGCCTCCTCGCGCACGTTTTCCTTCATGCGCTGGGTCACTGCCGTCAGCCCGTCCTCCGTCCGGCGGATTTCCGGCGACAGCGACTGCGCAAGCGGCAGGCCCATCATCGCCAGGGTCCGGTAGGTCTCGATATCGAGCAGACGCTGGACGAGTGCTCCGGTGCCGGCTTCCGTCATGCCGCAATCGATCACCAGGATCTGCGTCAGGCCGTCACCGTTCTGGCGGAAGTCGGTAACGATCACCGCCTGGCCGTTCTTGGTCTCGCTGTAACAGAGGCTGGTTGGGTCGAAGAGGCCGATGGCCTCGCGGGTCTCGGGCGTATCCGGCCGGATCTCCAGGCGGATGCCGGAGATCAGCGAGCCTGGCGGCGAAAACCCGTCGCCGAAGGGATGGATCGGCACCTCGCCGCCGAACTGCTCCGGCGCCGGCGCATCCCAGAAATAGGTCGAAAACTCGGTGTGACGCTCCCAACGCAACGTGCCCTGCCCCCAGGGCATGGCGTGATGGTTGGCGTCGCGCCCGGGCGGCGCGATGCCGCGGGCACGCGTAAGCTCCGACAACACCGCATGGTCGACGATCGAGCCGCCATCCGTCAGGAAGGCGAGCTGAAAGATCACCCGTGGCGTGGTCACCAGCGCGTAGGGGCGCGAATGAACCTCGCCCAAGGCGACGGCGCGCATCGGCGCCACCGGAAATGCAAAACTACCCTTTGCCATGAAGCGCCTTGTCCCCCTCACGCGTTCATCACAACTTCCTTATCAACGGAAAGAGCAAAAGAACAAAGGACGCATTGCCGCAGTTTGACTTTTGTCAGTCGCATCCCACCGGACGCAGCCAAGTGGACAATCAAATTGACCACTTTGCGCGACCTGCCTAGATTGCGGCGCTAACAGGAGGAGCGCCGAGCATCGACGTTCTTCCACCGCCCTTGCCGCATTGCAAACCGACCATTCGCGATTTCGGACGAAACCCGACCGAAATCCTCCTGGTCTGGAGACCAGACGTGACCGAAGACCAGATCGACCTTTTCGCCCGTATCAGCCACAGCCGCACGGCGGACGAGGTCGTGCAGCAAATCGAACTTCTGATCCTCGAGGGCGTGTTGCGCGACGGCGACCGCTTGCCCGGCGAGCGGGAACTCTCCAAGCGCTTCGACGTCTCACGGCCGATCCTGCGCGAGGCGCTGAAGGAACTGGAGGGGCGCGGCCTCGTTGAAAGCCGTCACGGCGGCGGCACCTTCGTCGCCGACGTCGTCGGGCAGATCTTTTCCAGGCCACTGATCGATCTCATCGCGCGCCATCACAAGGCGACCCAGGACTACCTCGAATACCGGCGCGAGCTCGAAGGCCTGACCGCGGAACTGGCGGCGACGCGCGCGACCGATTACGACCGGGACATCCTGACACGGATCATCGAGCGCATGCGAAAGGCGCACGCCGCCGGCGATTTCGATGCCGAACTCGAAGCCGACATCGAACTGCATCAGGCGATCGGCGAAAGCGCCCACAACATCATTCTCCTGCACACGCTGCGCGCCTGCTACCGACTGCTGCAGCAAGGCATCTTCTTCCATCGCAATTCGGTGTTCGATGCGCCGGGCGCGCGCGACCGGCTTCTCGTGCAGCACGAAGCGATCTACGAGGCGATCATGGCAAGGGATCCGGCGAAGGCGAAAGCCGCCTCGCAAAGCCATATCGACTTCGTCGCCGCCGCCACCCGCGAGGCGGAACGCACCGGAGAATGGAACCGTATCGCCCGGCTGCGCATGCAGCAGCGCGACCGCGCGAACTGACGGCCCGGCCCTAGGCTCTACCCCGCAGCCGCCTCCCCCGGTCGCAATCGATCGTCCTTGCGATCTCGGACCGTTCCATCACGCAACCAATCGTGATCCGAAGACAACGTATGGCTGTCGGTCGGTTTGCAAATATGCCGCGAAAACACCATATCCTGTCGTATCCGGACCACAGTTCTGCGGAAAGCAAGCCGCATATCCGGCTGCCGAATGGCCGCGACATTTACACGCTGCAGGACGCTGCCATACTGGCCGGCAAAGCAATTATAGCCACTGATTCGCCGAGTGGAGCACAGACGACCTTGAACTTCTTGAACAGGCTCGCATCCGATGTCCAATTGATGCTGCGTCGACCGGCGCGCATGCAGTACGCCGCGCTCTGCTATCGGATCCGCAAGAAGACCAAGGCCCTCGAAATTCTCCTGATCACCAGCCGCGATACCGGCCGTTGGGTCATCCCCAAGGGATGGCCGATGCAGGGCAAGCGCGCCCATGAAGTGGCCGAACGCGAAGCCTACGAGGAGGCCGGCGTCAAGGGACACGTGCAGAAGGCGACCGCCGGCTATTACCTCTATCAGAAGCGCATGGACCACGGGCTGAAGATTTCGGTCAAGGTGCAGGTCCACGCGCTGGAAGTCGACGATCTCTGCAAGCACTTCCCCGAGGAAGGGCGCCGGCAGCTCGAATGGGTCGACTACAGGGAAGCGGCCTCACGGGTTGCCGAACCGTCGTTGAAAGATCTCATCCTCGCCTTCGGCGGGCGCATGGAGAGCGCGTCAACGACGATGCCGAAGGCCGTGAACGGTTAATCTCTCCGTCCGTTCCCCGAGGACATTCAAAGCCTCCCGACGCGGGTTCCCGGCCTGCGCCACACGGATGTCCATCAAATCCACTTGAATGCGTGTCGCAGTGGCCTTAGTGGCCGTTGTGACAATGGAGTTTCCGGCAGTGGCCAAGCCGCGCACGCGCCTCGCAAAACAGACGATCGATAAAGACCTCGACAAGTTCAGCCTTGCCGAAGAAGCCTCGCAGCATGTCAAGCGCAGCCTGGCAGCGCCCGCGCTCGCCGGGCTGTTCCTGCTGTTGAGCATGGCCTTTGCCGCGAGCTTCGTGACGAGTTCAGCAACCGCGCCGATCATCATCGCGGCTGCCGCCATCGCCGGCTACATGGCCATGAACATCGGCGCCAACGACGTGACCAACAACGTCGGCGCGGCCGTCGGCGCCAAGGCGATGTCGATGGCAACGGCACTCACCATCGCCGCGATCTTCGAAATCGCCGGGGCTCTGCTTGCCGGGCGGCAGGTCTCGCTGACGATCGAGGCCGGCATCGTCTACGGCGAAGACGTGCTCGGCGCACAGACGATCGTCTGGATCATGATGGCGGCCCTCGCCTCCTCGGCGGTGTGGATCAACATCGCCACCTATTCCGGAGCGCCGGTTTCGACCACGCATTCGGTCATCGGCGGCATCGTCGGTGCCGGCATCGCGGCCGCCGGCTTTTCCAGCGTGCAATGGTGGTCGCTCGCCGGCATCACGCTCAGCTGGTCGGTCTCGCCGCTTCTGGGCGGCGCGATCGCCGCCGCTTTCCTCGCCTTCCTCAAGGAATTCATCATCTACCGCGAGGACAAGATCGCCGCGGCCAGGCGATGGATGCCGGTCATCCTCGGCGTGACCGCCGGCTGCTTCACGGCCTATCTGGCGGTGATCGCCCTGGTTCAGGTGGCCGCGATCAGCATGCCCGTGGGCCTTGCCGCCGGCTTCGTTGCGGGTTTCGCGGTCTATCTGCAGGCAAAGCCTTGGATCGTCAGGCAATCGGAAGGGCTCGACAACCGCAACCAGTCGCTGCGCCGGCTCTTCCGCCTGCCATTGATCGTGGCCGCCGCGCTGCTCTCCTTCGCGCATGGCGCCAACGACGTTTCCAACGCGATCGGGCCGCTGTCGGCGATCGTGTCGGCGCTCGATGGCGTGATCACGACGGACAAAGCGCCTGCTCCCTTATGGGAACTGGCGATCGGCGCGCTCGGCATTTCGATCGGTCTTTTGCTCTACGGCCCGAAGCTCATCCGCGTCGTCGGCCAGGAGATTACCAAGCTCAACCCGATGCGCGCCTTCTGCGTCGCGCTTGCCACCGCCGTCACCGTGCTTCTGGCGTCCGCGCTCGGCCTGCCGATCAGCTCGACTCACACGGCCGTCGGCGCCGTTTTCGGCGTCGGCTTCTTCCGCGAATGGTACATCCGCAATTCCAAGCGGCGCCTGGAGTATGTCCGGCAGAAAACGGGACAGGCCGACTTCATGGAATCGGCCGAAACGAACTTCGCCGAAGTCCGACGCCGGCGGCTCGTGCGCCGCTCGCATTTCCTCACCATTATCGGCGCCTGGGTCATCACCGTCCCGGCATCGGCGGCCCTGTCGGCCGTGCTTTACTTCATCCTCTCCGGCATTTTCACCTGAAGGTCCTCTCGATGCGCGCCAATTTTCGCATGCAGCGACTGTTCGTCGAACACTCCTTGAGCGCCGGCTCGGCGCACGAGGCGACCAAGGAGCAGTTCAACTACCTGGTGAACGTGCTGCGCTACGAAGAGGGCGCCTCGATCCTGGTCTTCAACGGGCGCGACGGCGAGTGGCGGGCCGAGCTTTCCTTCGCAGCCAAGAAGCGGCTGGTGCTCACCCCCGTCGAGCAGACGCGTCCGCAGCCTAAGCCGTGCGACCTCGTCTACCTCTTTGCCCCGCTCAAGGTCGGGCGGCTCGACTATCTCGTGCAGAAGGCTGTCGAAATGGGCGCCGGCACCTTGCAGCCGGTCATGACGCAGCACGTGCAGGGCAAGCTCGGCAACATCGAGCGCGTTCGCGCCAATGTCATCGAAGCCGCCGAGCAATGCGGCGTGCTCGGCATTCCCGATGTCGCAGAGCCGCGCCGGCTCGAAGACCTGCTCGCCGCCTGGCCGAGCGACCGGCGCATCATCTTCTGCGACGAAGGCAGCGACAGCCAGAACCCGCTGCCGATCCTTTCCGGCATCAAGGAAGAGAAGCTCGCACTGCTGATCGGCCCGGAAGGCGGTTTCTCGGAAGCCGAGCGTACGCTGTTGCACAGCCTCGATTTCGTCACCGCAATTCCGCTCGGCCCCCGCATACTCAGGGCCGACACGGCAGCGGTCGCCGCCATGGCGGTCATCCAGACCACTGTCGGCGACTGGCGATAGCCGGTCGCTGCCAAGCAAATCGGACGCCGCTCGCTCCCCTAGAAGAAGGCGATCACTGCGACAAGGCAGAGTTGGGTCAACAAACCCCATTTCCGCGGTGCTTGCTCCAGAGCAAGCAAATGTCCTAGTTTTTTTGATGAGATCTTGAAAGAAATTGACTTGCACCGCACCTGATAACGGTTCAAGCAGCCTCCATCATCTCCCGCTAACCTGCGGGAGCCGCCCAAACAAAAGAAGACGCTCATGGCCCGAGATACCACCGACCAGACGCCGGTAACCTCTGTCGCTGACCTGACCGCCTACCTGGCCGAAGGTTCGAAACCGGAGGAGCGGTTCCGGATCGGCACCGAGCACGAAAAGTTCGCCTTCTTTAAGGCGGACAACAGCCCTGTCCCCTATTTCGGCGAGGCCAGCATCCAGGCGCTTCTGAACGGCATGGCGGCGAAAAGCGGCTGGGAACCGATCATCGACGAAGGCAACATCATCGGCCTTGCCGAGCAATCGGGCAACGGCGCGATCTCGCTGGAACCGGGTGGACAGTTCGAGCTTTCCGGCGCGCCGCTCGAAAACCTGCACCAAACCTGCAAGGAATCGAACCAGCATCTGGCGGTCCTGCGCGAAGTCGCCGAGCCGCTCGGCATCCGTTTCCTTGGCATCGGCGGCAGCCCCAAGTGGACCTTCGAAGAAACGCCGCGCATGCCGAAATCGCGCTACGGCATCATGAGCCGCTACATGCCCAAGGTTGGCACAAAGGGCCTCGACATGATGTACCGCACCTGCACCATCCAGGTGAACCTCGACTTCTCCTCGGAAGAGGACATGCGCCGCAAGATGCAGGTGTCGTTGAAGCTGCAGCCGCTCTCGACGGCGCTGTTTGCCAGCTCGCCCTTTACCGATGGCAAGCCGAACGGTCTGCTCTCCTGGCGCGGCGACATCTGGCGCGACACCGACAACCAGCGCGCCGGCCTGCTTCCGTCCGCCTTCCGCCCGGATTTCGGCTTTGCCGACTACGTGGAGTGGGCGCTCCACGTGCCCATGTACTTCGTCGTGCGCGACGGCCACTACCACGATTGCACCCACATCACCTTCCGCCAGTTCATGGGCGGCGCGCTCAAGGGCGAGGTCGCCGACTGGCAGCCGAACATGGGCGACTGGACCAACCATCTGTCGACGCTGTTCCCCGACGTGCGCCTGAAGCGCTTCCTCGAAATGCGCGGCGCCGATGGCGGCCCGTGGCGGCGGATCTGCGCGCTGCCGGCCTTCTGGGTCGGCCTGCTCTACGACGGCGAAGCACTCGACGCCGCCGAGGCGCTGACGCGTGACTGGACGTTCGAAGAGGTGAGCGCCATGCGCAACGCCGTGCCGGCGCAGGCGCTTGCCGCCAAGTTCCGTACCGGCACGCTCTACGACGTCGCGCGCGAGGTCATCGCCATTTCGCGTGGCGGCCTGAAGCGCCGCAACCGGCTGAACGGCGACGGTATCGACGAAAGCCAGTTCCTCGCGCCGCTCGACGAGGTGCTGGCCAAGAAGGCGACGCTCGCGGAAGACCTTTTGGCGCTCTACAATGGTCGCTGGAACGGCTCCGTCGATCCGGTTTTCGCCGAATACCAGTACTAAGGCCCACACGGGCGCGCGACGCCTGTCGCGCCCCTTCAAAAAGCGGTTCCCAGGCCCCGATTTCCCGTTATAGTGCAAGGATATGCGTCGCTTAGAGCGCCGCGCGTCCATAAAGGGGAACTGGGATGGCACCGCTTTTCGACATGTTCGCGCAGGCGCAGAACGGCAAGGCCATCGAGCTGATGGCGCAACAGTTCGGCATCGCCCAGGAGCAGATGACGAAGGCGACGGCGGCACTGCTGCCGGCCTTCTCCGCCGCCTTCAAGCGCAACACCGCCAACCCCTATGACTTCGGCGCCCTGCTGACCGCGCTTGGCAGCGGCAACTACGCCAAATACTTCGAAGACATGAGCCAGGCCTTTACGCCGCAGGGCATGGCCGACGGCAACGGCGTTCTCGGGCAACTGTTCGGCTCGAAGGAAATGTCGCGCGCGATCGCCGCGCAGGCGGCCCAGGTTACCGGTGTCAGCCAGGAAATCTACAAGCAGATGCTGCCTGTCATGGCCGATACGCTGATGGGCGGGCTGTTCAAGCAGACGACCGGCCAGTTTGCTGCCGCAGGCGATGCCTTTGCCAACAATCCGATGGCGACCGCGATGCGGCAATGGATGGAAGCGGCCGGTTTCGCCAAGAAGCCGGAACCGCAGCCGAACCCGTTCGACAATCCCTTCACCCAGGCGATGCAGGGCTTCTTCGGCATGGCTCCGAAGAAGGAAGAGAAGCCGAAGACAGCTGACGTCTTTGCAGACAACCCCTTCGTCAAGGCATTTCAGGACATGATGCAGGCCGGTGCTGCCGGCGGGCAGAAGCCGGCACCCGACAATCCGGCGCTGGCCCAATTCTCCCAGGTGATGAACAGCATGTTCGACACCGGGCTGGAGATGCAGAAGGAATACCAGAAGAACGTCGAGGCGCTGTTCGACCTCTACAAGACCGGCCCCGGCACAAAGGGCTGAGGCCACCCTCCCCGACGAAAGACATCCCGCGCCTCCATCGGACGCAGCGATCACCTGCATGTGCGGGCTTCAGCGCGTTGTCTCGAATAGCTTCGGAAAGAAAAAGGCCCGGTACATGTCTTGGTCATGCACCGGGCCAAGCGGCAGGGTCTATTGGCTCTACCCTGCGGGGAACGTTTGGGCACGCGACCCTTGAGGTCAGCAGCGCCGAAACTCTGAAATTCGCAGCATGACCCGCGGCGGCGGCAGGCTTTCGCGGATCATGCTCGACTGGCACATCTCAAGCGGCGGGATGCGCCATTGGGGGACGTTCAGTCGTGGCGGGCCCCTTTGTAGAAGAGGCTCGCCCGGTTTCGCGACGCGCGGGTCAGGTAGCTGGCCGGATTGTCGAAGAAGGGCGAGGTGATCGCCTCGCGCACATCTTCGCGTTTCAGCCCCATGTCGAGGAGCTGACGGTCATCCAGGTCCTTCAGACGGCCGATCGCATAGCGGTTTCGGAGTTGCTGCCATACGGACGTGAGCATGCCTGTCACGCCGACGGCGCGGGAGGCATAGGACTGCTTTCCGGCAACGAGGTCGAGATCGAGGGCGTGCTGTGTCGTGCGCATGACAATTTCTCCTTTCAGGCACGAAGAGGCCCATCCCCTGCGGGGAGGTCGAACGCAGGGGCGGGCCGAAGAGTTTGGGATTCGCCAGCGAAATTGCCGGCCGGGGATCGATGAATTTGCTTCCGATAGATCGCAAATCCTTATTGATCAGTCCAACGAATGTTTTTAATGATATTCATCAAACAATCTTATGGATGCATCACGGCCATGTCCGCACCCCTTGATATCGATCAGCTCCAGACCTTTGTCGCGATCGCCGATACGGGCAGCTTCACCAAGGCGGCCGACCGGGTCTTCAAGACTCAATCCGCCGTTTCCATGCAGATGCGCCGCCTGGAAGAGCGCATCGGCAAGGCACTGTTCATGAAGGACGGCCGCGGCAACAGGCTGACGGTCGAAGGCGACCGGCTGCTCAATTTCGCACGCCGGATGATCCGCCTCAACAACGAGGCGATCGCCTCCTTCGACGACAACCGCCTCGAAGGCACGCTCCGGATCGGCACGCCCGACGACTATGCCGACCGCTACATGCCCGAGATCATCATGCGGTTTGCCAAGACGCATCCGAATGTCGAGCTCTACATCGTCTGCGAGCCCTCCGTGGACCTCGCCGAAAAGATGGCGAAGGGCGACCTCGACATCGCGCTCGTCACCCACAATCCGCGCGCCCGCGCGTCGGACGTGGTGCGAACCGAACCGCTCTGCTGGGTAAGCTCGATCAACCATCCGCTGCCCGAAAACGCGCCGATCCCGCTTGCTGTCGGCCGGCGCGACTGTCTGTGGCGCCAGGCGGCCTGTGCCGCGCTCGACGCAACGGGCCGGGAATACCAGATCCTGTTCACCAGCTGGTCGTCGACGGTCGTCGCCGCCGCGGTGCTTGCGGGTATGGCGGTCTCCGTCCTGCCGGAATCGGCGCTGCGCCCGGGCATGAAGGTGCTGACGCTTGCCGACGGCTTCCCGGCGCTCGCGCCGGTCCAGATCGGCATCATGAAGCGGCCGGGCCTGTCGCCCTCCCTTTCGAACGCGATCAGCAACCACATCACTGCCTGCCTCGACAACATCACGCCGATCAGCGCCAACGACGACCTCGAGGCCGATATCAAGGGCTTCCCGCGTTATCCGCGTCTCCGGCAGAGCCATATGCTGCCGGGCTGGTAAGAGCGGAACGCAGAGACAGGAAAGGCCACGCACCAAGCCGGTGCGTGGCTTTTTTCTTATCCGGAGATCGGCACGCGGCCGATCTCGCCACCGGTCTATTCGGCTGCGGCGCCGACAGCCTCCGCTTCGTAGCCATAAGCCGCGTGAAGCGCCGCGCGCACGCCGGCTTCATAGTCCGGATGGGCGCGCTTGAAATGCGCAAGCTGGCGCTCGACGATCAGGCCCGGCACGCCGCGCATCGCCGCGGCGATGTTGGAGAACAGGCGCGCTTTCTGGCCGGCATCGAACAGGTTGAACAGCGCGCGCGGCTGGCTGTAGTCGTCGTTGCCTTCTCGGTGGTCAAAGCGAGCCATGTCGCCGCTGATGCGCAGCGGCGGCTCCATCGCGGAGGGCTGCTCGACTGGACCGTTGAACGAGTTCGGCTCGTAGTAGGCGTTGGAATTGCCGGTCTGGATGCCGCCGAACGTGTTCATCTGGCCATCGCGGTGATAGTGATGCACCGGGCATTTCGGCCGGTTGACCGGAATGTGCTCGTAGTGCGTGCCGAGCCGGTAGCGGTGGGCGTCGGCATAGGAGAACAGCCGCGCCTGCAGCATCTTGTCCGGCGAGAAGCCGATGCCGGGCACGATATTGGACGGCGAGAAGGCGGCGTTCTCGACCTCGGCAAAATAGTTCTCCGGATTGCGGTTGAGCTCCAGCACGCCGACCTCGATCGGCGGATAGTCCGCATGCGGCCAAACCTTGGTGACGTCGAAGGGATTGTAGGGGGTCTTTTCCGCCTCGAGCTCGGGCATGACCTGCACCTGAAGCGTCCAGCGCGGATAATTGCCCTCCTCGATCGCGCCATAGAGCGCTTCCTGGTAGCTTTCGCGCGTCCGGCCGATCACATCAGCCGCCTCGGCATTGGTGTAGTGCTTGTGGCCGTGCTGGGTCTTGAAGTGGAACTTGACCCAATAGCGCTCGCCGGCATCGTTCCAGAGCGAGAAGGTGTGCGAGCCGTAGCCGTTCATGTGCAGCGGCGAGACCGGACATCCGCGGTCGGACATCAGGATCGTGACCTGGTGCAGGCTTTCCGGCGACAACGACCAGAAATCCCACATGGCGGTCGCCGAGCGCAGGTTGGTCTTCGGATGACGCTTCTGGGTGTGGATGAAGTCCGGGAACTTGTAGGCATCGCGGACGAAGAAGATCGGCGTGTTGTTGCCGACGAGGTCCCAATTGCCCTCGGGCGTATAGAATTTCAGCGCAAAGCCGCGCACGTCGCGTTCGGCATCGGCGGCGCCGAGTTCACCGGCAACGGTCGAGAACCGCGCCAGCATCGGCGTCTCGGCACCCGGCTGCAGAACCTTGGCCTTGGTGTATTTCGAGATGTCGCCGGTGATCTTCAGCGTACCGTAGGCGCCCCAGCCCTTGGCATGCACGGCGCGCTCGGGAATGCGCTCGCGGTTTTGATGCGACAGCTTTTCGATAAGCTGATAGTCCTGCATCATGACGCCGCCGCGCGGGCCGGCCGTCAACGAATTCTGGTTGTCCGGCACCGGGGCTCCGGCACTCGTCGTCAATATGGGTCGATCAGACATCGCGTCCTCCTGTCAAAGGGTTTCGCGTCCGGGTGGTCACACAGGACCGACGGCAGTCACGGCGACTGCCAGCCGCAGGTTGCGGCGACGATCAAAGCCCGAACGCTCTGGCAAGGGGGTTTTCCCACAGCGCTTTGATAATCTCCAATTGCATAAAAATTAAAAATCGATAAGATTTTCCTATCATGCTTACACTCAGACAGATGCGCTACTTCGAGGCGCTTGCCTCCGCTCGCCACTTCGGCAAGGCCGCCGAACTCGTCCATGTCAGCCAGCCGGCGCTCTCCGCCCAGATCATGGAAATGGAAAACCACCTGGGCGTGAAGCTGGTGGAACGCAGCCGCAGCGGCGTCTTCCTCACCCGCAAGGGCGAAGAGGTGCTGGCCCGCACCCGCGCCATCCTCGCCGAAGTGGATCAGCTGGAACTGAGCGCGCGCACCAGTTCCGGCACGCTCGAAGGGCGGATCCGCATCGGCGTCATCCCGACGCTTGCCCCCTATCTCGTGCCGCGGCTGGTGCCGCACCTGCGCCAGGTCTACCCGGCCATCGAGATCGAACTGAAGGAATCGGTGACATCGAGACTGGTGGCCGATCTCGGAGAAGGCCTGCTCGATGCCGTCGTCGCCGCCTTGCCGATCGAGACCGACGGGCTTTCGACGAAGCCGCTCTTTTCCGACCGCTTCTTCATGGCGATGGCGGACGACGAGCGAAATATCCTCATGTCGCCGCTGACCGAAGACCAGGTGGATGTCGAACAGCTGCTGCTGCTCGAAGAGGGCCATTGTCTGCGCGACCAGGCGCTCGCCGTCTGCAGCACCGCGGGCAAGCGACGCCTCGTCTCCTTCGGCGCGACCTCGATGACGACGCTCCTGCAGATGGTCGCCAACGGCATGGGCATGACGCTCATCCCGGAGATCGCGATCGCGACCGAGGCAGCCCGCAATTCCATCCGCATCGTTCCCTTCGCCGCCCCTGAACCGGCGCGTGAGATCGGGCTTATCTGGCGGCGCAGCAGCCCGCGCGAGCGCGACATGGAAGCGCTCGCAGCGGCGATCAGCGGCTGCGCCGACCACATTCTCCAGGCGGCAGCCGCCTGACCTAGCGATGCTCAGGCGAGCTTGGTCTTCAGGAATTCGACCGTCCGGCTCCAGGCGAGATCGGCTGCGGCCTTGTCATACCTCGCGGCAGAAGTGTCGTTGTTGAAGGCGTGGTTGACGCCGTCATAGACATAGATCGTCGCGTCCTTGCCGTTGTCCTTGAGCGCTTTCTGGTAGGCCTCGATGCCGGCGTTGATGCGCTCGTCGAGGCCTGCATAGTGCAGCAACAGCGCCGCCTTGATCTTCGGCACGTCCTCGGCCTTGGGCTGCGCGCCGTAATAGGCAACGCCTGCCTTCAGATCCGGGGAGCCGACGGCGAGACGATTGACGAGCCCGCCGCCCCAGCAGAAGCCGATGGCGCCGACCTTGCCGGTCGATTGCGCATGTCCTTCCAGAAACGCCACGGTCGCTGCCGCATTCGCGGTCGTTGCCGCCGCATCGAGTGCGCCGATCATCTCGCGCGCCTTATCCTCGTCCGTCGGCGTGCCGCCCGCCGGCGACAGGAAGTCGGGCGCCAGCGCCAGGAAGCCTTCGAGCGCCATCCGCCGCGCGACGTCGCGGATATGCGGGTTCAGCCCGCGGTTCTCATGGATGACGATGACCGCCGGCAGCTTGCCGCTCACCTCTGCCGGGCGAACGAGGTAACCCTTCATGTCGCCGCCAGCGCCAGGATAAGTGATGTCCTCGCCGGTCACCCGGGTATCGTTTGCAGCCACGATCTCCGCCTTTGCGCCATTGGCCGCCAGCAGCGGCGCGATCGCCGCAGCCGCGGCCGCGGAGCCGGCAAGGCCAGTCAGTTTTTCCATAAAACGACGGCGATCGAGGGTCAGATGCGTGTACTCGTCATAGGCGTCGATCATCGCCTGCGTGATCTTCGGTTCCTGCATGCCAGCCTCCTCCGGTTCATATCTCCCGCGGCGGCAGACAGAACCGCCCGCGACAGAATAGGTCGGCGGGCGGTCTGGAACATACAAACTTGCGTTACCGGTCGTGAACGGATCTCAGCCGTTAAGATCGAGCACGATGCGGCCGTCGATCTTGCCCTCTTCCATACGCTTGAAGATGGCGTTGATGTTCTCGATCTTGTCCCAGGTGAAGTGCGAGGCAACCTTGCCTTCGCCTGCGAACTCCAGCGATTCCTCGAGATCCTGCCGCGTACCGACGATCGAGCCGCGGATGGTGATGCGCTTCAGCACCGTATCGAAGATCGGCACGCACATCTGGCCGGGCGGCAGGCCGACCAGCGCCATGGTTCCCTTGGAGCGCAGCATGTTGAAGGCCTGCTCCATCGCCTTGGGTGCGACAGCCGTCACCAGCGCACCGTGCACGCCGCCGGTTGCCTTTTGCACCTGCTCGACCGCGTCCTTCTCGCGCGCGTCGACGACAAGATCGGCACCGAGTTTTCTGGCGAGCTCCAGCTTGTCCGGGAAGATGTCGACGGCGGCGACGTGCATGCCCATCGCCCTGGCATATTGCACCGCCATGTGGCCGAGGCCGCCGATGCCGGAGATCAGCGCCCATTCGCCGGGGCGCACCTCTGTTTCCTTCAGGCCCTTGTAGACCGTAACGCCGGCGCAGAGGATCGGTGCTGCGGCTCCGAACTCGAGCTTTGCCGGCAGGCGCCCGACGTAATCCGGATCGGCAAGGCCGTATTGGGCAAAGGTGCCGTTGACGGAATAGCCGGTATTCTGCTGGCTGCCGCACAGTGTTTCCCAGCCGGTGCGGCAGGGCGTGCAGCCGCCGCAGGCGGTGTGCAGCCACGGCACGCCGACACGGTCGCCTTCCTTCAGGCGCGCGACGCCCTGACCAAGCCGGGCAACGTAGCCCACACCTTCGTGGCCCGGAATGAACGGCGGCTTCGGCTTCACCGGCCAATCACCGTTGGCAGCGTGCAGGTCCGTATGGCAGACGCCCGTCGCTTCGTATTTGATCAGCACCTGGCCGGGGCCGGGCTCAGGGATCGGCATAGCCTCGATTACCAGCGGCTTGCCGAATTCGCGCACCACGGCGGCTTTCATCGTTGCGGTCATCTCGTCCTCCGATGCGTTGTTGCCCAACGGCGGAGAGACTACGCGCAAAAGCGGTGCCGGGTAATTGATACGCATCAAGACGGGAAGATGAAGGCGCAGACTGTCTCAGATCTGCGTCAGAATGCCGGTTGGCCTATCCGGATCAGCTCATCGCCATCCAGACGGCGAGCCACACCCACATCGCAAACAGCGTTGCGCAGCCGCCCATGAACAGCGGGCGGCGATAGCGCAGGCGGTTGCTGGTGACATGCACGAAGGCGTGCACATAACGCAGGGCGACGAAGAGCCAGGCAAGCGCGAGCGAGACGATGTTGTCAGCCTCGGTGATGTAGAGCAGCACGCAGCAGACGTAGAAGAGAACCGGCAGTTCGAACTGGTTGGCGATGCTGTTCTTGACCACCAGGCTTTCGCCCGGCTCGTCGCGGTTCTCGCGAAACTGACCGGCATTCGCCTTGCCGGCGCGCACCAGGCCCATGCGGCGGACGGAGAGAAGAGCGTAGAGGCAGAAGACGAGGAAGACATGCGCCACGATCGGCCAGAAAATCTCGAAACCCGTCATTACGTTACTCCCTCAAACACGCTTACTCTGAAAAAGCGAAGGGCGCCGCGCGATGCCGCGGCGCCCTTCGAATGCAATCGCAATCAGTGCGCGCCCGGATAGTTCGGGCTTTCGCGGGTGATCGTCACGTCATGGGCGTGGCTTTCGCGCAGACCAGCACCGGAGATACGCACGAACTGGGCGCGCTCCTGATATTCCTTGATCGTCGGGCCACCGACATAGCCCATGGAGGCCTTGAGGCCGCCCGCGAGTTGATGCAGGACGCCTGCGACCGGACCCTTGTAGGGAACCTGGCCCTCGATGCCTTCCGGAACCAGCTTCAGCGTGTCGCGTACTTCCGCCTGGAAGTAGCGGTCTGCCGAGCCGCGCGCCATGGCGCCGACGGAGCCCATGCCGCGGTAGGCCTTGAAGGAACGGCCCTGGTAGAGGAACACTTCGCCCGGGCTTTCATCGGTGCCGGCAAGCAGCGAGCCGATCATGACGGCCGAAGCACCGGCAGCGATCGCCTTGGCGAGGTCGCCGGAGAACTTGATGCCGCCATCGGCGATAACGGGAATGCCTGCCGCCTGAGCGGCTTCGACGGCGCCCATGATCGCAGCGAGCTGCGGCACGCCGACACCAGCGACGATGCGCGTGGTGCAGATCGAGCCCGGGCCGATACCGACCTTGACCGCATCCGCACCGGCATCGATCAGCGCCTTGGTGCCGGAGGCCGTCGCGACGTTGCCAGCCATGATACGAACCGAGTTCGAGAGCTTCTTGACGCGGGCGACCGCGTCGAGAACGCGCTGCGAGTGACCATGGGCGGTGTCGACGACGATGAGGTCGACGCCGGCATCGATCAGTCGCTCGGCGCGCTCGAAGCCGTCATCGCCGACGGAGATGGCAGCGGCGGCGCGAAGGCGGCCCTGCGCATCCTTGGAGGCGTTCGGGTTCAGCTGCGCCTTCTCGATGTCCTTGACGGTGATGAGACCGACGCAACGGCCGTCGCCATCGACGACAAGCAGCTTTTCGATGCGATGGGCGTGCAGCAGGCGCTTGGCTTCCTGCTGGTCGACGCTTTCCTTGACCGTGACCAGGTTCTCATGGGTCATGAGTTCGTGGATCTTCTGGTTTGGATCCGAAGCGAAGCGGACGTCGCGGTTGGTGAGGATACCGACGAGGCGACCCTGCTTCTGGCCACCGGCGCCGCCATTTTCAACGACCGGAATGCCGGAAATGCCATGCTGCTTCATAAGGCCGAGCGCATCGGCAAGCTTGGCGTCGGGGCCGATGGTCACCGGATTGACGACCATGCCGCTTTCGAACTTCTTGACCTGGCGAACCTCTTCGGCCTGCTCGGCCGGTGTCAGGTTGCGGTGGATGACGCCGATGCCGCCGGCCTGTGCCATGGCGATGGCGAGGCGACCTTCGGTCACCGTGTCCATGGCCGACGACAGGATCGGCAGGTTGAGGTCAATGTCCTGGGCAATGGTAGTCGCGATGTTGGTCTGACCGGGCATAACTTCGGAATGTCCCGGCAGGAGCAGGACGTCGTCGAAGGTCAAAGCCTCCAGACCGGTTGCCGTTTCGATGATGCGCGCCATGGCCAATTCCCTTCAAATAGCGAAAATCCCCGGGGACGGGCTGCGATTTGTCCACCGGGCGACTTCAAAGCGTGTCTTGGAAGTTGGCGAGGGCTCGTAACACGGATATGTCAGGATGAAAATAGCCAAAGCCGGGAAATGTCCCGCCTTCGGCCGATATTTGTTGCAGAGCAGCATTTCCGCGCAAAGAGGCGCGAAAGCCGATCAGATGTCGAGCTGATAGCTTGCGGGCACGAAACGGTAGCCCTCGCCCTGCTTCTCGACGAAACCGACCGCCGGGAACGGCATGTGGTAGCCGATGAACGGCAGCCGTTCGCTGGCGATCATGTCGAACACCCGGCGACGCGTCTCTGCCGCCTTCGCCTTGTCCATGTCGAAACGCACCTCCCAGTCCGGCCGCTGCAGCGACAACACATAATGGTTGGCGGTATCGGCAGTCAGCATCAGGCCCTTGCCGTCGGAATCCAGCCGGAACACCATGTGCCCCGGGGAATGGCCGAAGGCGGCAATCGCCGAAATGCCGGGCACGACCGCGGCGCCGTCGCCGATGAAGGTGGTCTTCTCCGCAAGCGGCACGACTTTTTCCAGCACCGCCTTATGGCCGTTTTCGGCCGGCGTGCCGGCACGTGCCGGATCCTTCCAGAAGGCGTATTCGACCTCGCCCATCACATAGCGGGCATTGGCGAAGGCCGGCTTCCCGGCCTCCATCAGGCCGCCGATGTGGTCGCCATGCATATGGGTGACCACGACGACCGAGACCTGTTCGGGCGCATAGCCGGCAGCGCGGATCCCGTCGAGCAGACGGCCCGCCCCGGCGTCCCGACCGCCCTCGCCCATGCCGGTATCGAAGAGCACGAGATCCGATCCAGTATCGACCAGGACCGGCGAATAGCTGTTGAGCAGCGCATCCGTCGGCAGGAAGTTCTGCTGCAGCAGTTCGGCCACGGCCTCTTGCGGCTGGTTGGTGCCGTAGGTCTCGTGCGGCTTGTCGCTGACGCGCGTGCCGTCGTTGGCGACAACGATCTTGAACGCGCCAAGCTTGAGCATTCTTGTCGGAGGGCTGGCTTTCATTCCGGTGTTTTCCGATTTTTCCTGAGCGACTGCAATGCCCGTCATCAGCGAGGGCGCTGCGAGCACGCCGAGCGTTCCCGCTCCCATCAAGGTCCTGCGCTTCATCGACATTTCACTCATGGTTCGTTTTCGCTTTCTGTTGGATCCGTTGCCATCGGCGGCTACCCGGCCAGAACTAGCGTCTTGACAGCAAAGGCCAGTCGGGATCACAGGCTTTTGATCCGCAATCACCGGTTTTGCCCCGACAAAAGCCATGACCGGTATTATTAGCTTCTGCTTATCGCTGACCGTCCGAAGCATCGTTTCATGAACCGTATCGTCCCGATGATCCTCGCCGTCGCTCTTTTCATGGAGCAGATGGACTCGACCGTGATTTCCACGTCGTTGCCGGCAATCGCCCGCGACATCGGCGTCGGGCCGATTACGCTGAAGCTGGCGCTGACCGCCTATATGGTGGCACTGGCGATCTTCATCCCCTTGAGCGGCTGGATGGCCGACCGCTTCGGCGCCAAGAAGATCTTTCGCGCGGCGATCCTGGTCTTCATTGCCGGATCGATCTTCTGCGCCATTTCGAACAGCCTTCTCGCCTTCGTCTTCTCCCGCTTCCTGCAGGGCATGGGCGGCGCGATGATGACGCCGGTCGCCCGGCTCGTGCTGGTGCGCGGCACGCCGCGCAGCGAACTGGTGTCGGCGATGGCACTGCTGACGATCCCGGCACTCGTCGGTCCGCTTGCCGGGCCGCCGCTCGGCGGCTTCATCACCACCTATTTTTCCTGGCACTGGATCTTCCTGATCAACGTGCCGGTCGGCATCGCCGGCTACATCCTGTCGGGCATCTACCTGCCGAAGATGGAGCCGCTCGATCCGCCGCCGGTCGACGTGCTCGGCTTCCTGCTCGGCGGCGTCGCTGCCTCCGGCATCGTCTTCGGCCTGTCGGTGATCAGCCTGCCGGCCCTGCCCCCGGTCATCGGCATCGCCTCGGTGTTGATCGGCCTCTTTTCGGCGCTGCTCTACATCCGCCATGCGCGGCGCCATCCGGCCCCAGTCCTCGACCTCAAGCTCTTCAAGGACAGCGCCTTTCGGGCCGCTTCGATCGGCGGCACGATCTTCCGCATCTCGGTCGGCGCCGTTCCCTTCCTGATGCCGCTGATGCTGCAGGTCGGCTTCGGCCTCAACCCGTTTCAATCGGGCATGATCACCTTCATCGGCGCGGTCGGCGCCATTACCACCAAGTTCTATGCGCGGCGCGTTCTCGCCTTTGCCGGCTTCCGCACGACGCTGATCATCGCCGCGATCATTGCGGCGATCACCACCTTCGCCAACGGCTTCTTCACGCCGGAGACGCCCTATCTGGTGCTGATCACGATCCTCCTGATCGCCGGCTTTGCGCGTTCGTTCTTCTTCACCAGCGTCAACGCGTTGTCCTTTGCCGATATCGACGATGCGGACGCCAGCAAGGCGACCTCGATGAGCGCAGTGCTGCAGCAGATCAGCCTGGCACTCGGCGTCGCCGTCGCCGGTGCGATCCTCGAAATCGAGACGAAGCTCAGCGGCGGCCCGCTGCAGCTCGACGATTTCCATACCGCCTTTATGATCATCGCCGCCGCCAACCTGATCGCGGCGATCCCGTTCCTCACCATGGCGAAGAACGCGGGTTCGTCCGTATCGGGCCACCGGCTGCCGGCGCGCGAGATCGAAACGGCTGCGGGGAAATAAGCCGCCCGACACATGCGCCGGCGGCGAACAAGGCGGCGGTTTTGCGAACGGCTGCTGCATGTCGCCTTAAACCGTCCTCGTTAAGGACGACGGCATGCAGAAAATCAAAGGGTTACAGGGTCCCTTGCGTATCTGATCACGACACGGGGGGAGCCCAGCTGCCTCAAGAAGGCGGTTCTCGCGTCGCCTAATAGTCGGCCAGCACCTGCTCGGCTCCCACGTCGCCAAAGCGGGGCTTCACGCCCAGAAGCGGTGCCGCGCGGCCGATGATGGCCTTGACCATTGGGGCGGCATTGGCCGCCGCCGTTCGCCCGCCATTTTCGCCGGTTCGTGGCGCATCGATGATCGAAAGAACGATGTATTTGGGCTTGTCCATCGGGAACGCCGCCAGGAACCCGTTGAAGTTCAGGTCCTTGGCATACTTGCCATTGATGACCTTGTCGGCCGTGCCGGTCTTGCCGCCGACATGGAAGCCTTCCACCTGTGCCCGCCTGCCGGAACCCTTGACGCCATTCCAGTTGTAGAGGAAGCGCATGTCGGCGCTGGTCGATTCCTTGATCACCCTCTGGGCGACGAGCTGCGTGTCTTCTGGCGAGCGCGGCAGGAATGTCGGCGGGATCAGGTGCCCGCCGTTCATCAGGGCGGCGGCCGCAACCGCCGTCTGCAGCGGCGTCGTCGCCACGCCATGGCCGAAGGATATCGTTACCGAGTTGATCTTCTTCCAGGTACGCGGCTGGGTGGGCGTTGCCACGCCCGGCATTTCGGTTTCCATCTTCGACAGCAATCCGAGCTTCGTCAGGAACTGCTGGTGTGCTTCGATCCCGACCATATCGGCGACAGCGGCCGTGCCGATGTTAGACGAATACTGGAACACTTCCGGGATCGACAGCGGACGGTTCTTGCCCTTGAAATCCTTGATGGTGAAGCCGCCCATGCGGATCGGCCGCGACGCGTCGACGACCGAATTCAGATTGACCTTGCCCGCATCCAGGCCCATCGCCAGCGTGAAGCTCTTGAACGTCGAGCCCATCTCGAACGTGGCATTGCTCATGCGGTTGAACCAGCCCTTCTCGTATTCCTTGTCGACACCGCCGCCGGGCAACATTCGGGAAGGCTCGTTCGGGTCGTAGTCGGGCACCGATGCCATGGCGAGCACTTCGCCGGTGTCGGCATCGAGCACCACCGCACCCGCGGCTTCGGCCTCATAGGCCGTCATCGCGTTGGCCACCACCTCGCGCACGATGTTCTGCACGCGCAGATCGATCGACAGCCGAACCGGCTCAAGCGCGGCGTTGCTGGTGAGGCCCGCCGCCCGCAGATCGGCAAAACCCTGCTGGTCTAGGTAACGTTCGATCCCTGCCAGGCCCTGGTTGTCGACGTTGACGTGGCCGAGGATGTGCGACGCCGTTACGCCGCCGGGATAGAAACGGCGCTTTTCCGGCCGGAAACCGATGCCGGGAATGCCGAGCGCCAGAATATCTGACTGCTGCTTCGGGGTGAGCTGTCGCCGCAGCCACTGGAAGGCCGAACCGGACTGGAGCTTGCGGTGCGTATCGCGCCAATCGAGATTGGGGATGACCGTCGCGAGCTTCTCGACGACCTCGTCGGCATCGACGATCTTGCGCGGCTTCGCATAGAGCGACATCGTATTGAGATCGGTCGCCAGCAGATGTCCGTTGCGGTCGACGATATCCGGGCGAGAGGCAATGACATGACCGCTGCCACCGATCGATGCGGTGTCGGCCGGCGCCGACAGGCCATATTGAACCAGCCGTCCGCCGACCACGAGGAAGACGACGGCAAAGCCGGCGATCAGGATCCCCACGCGCTGCCGCGCCTGGTTCCTACGGCCGGCGCTGGTGCCGATGATGACCCCCGGCTTGCCGGCACCATTCCTCTTTACAGAAAAATGCGCGCGGCTTCTGAGCCGAACGGCAAGCGAAATCATCGACATACAGGTACTTCCACATGCAGGCCAACCGAGCACGTGCTCGACCCGTCGCCAATCGTCGATCGGCAGCCAGCGCTCGGCGGAACTAAAACCTTAGGAGGTCCTAATGGACCAGAGAGTAACACCAGAGTTGCACTCAACTAGTTAATGGCCGATTAACCACGATGCACAGTCTTTAGGGGGAACCGGGTTTTACAGGGCGATCAGGGGTGCGGCCGATCGGCACAAGCCAGCCCGGGCCATCGCGCGGCCCTGCCTTCATGATCAGGAGATTTCTGGAAAGTCGGCGCGCCGCGAGGCGGTTACTCCGGCCGCTCGCAGACCGCGGCAATCTTGTTGCCGTCGTGATCGCGCACCCAGGCGCCGTAAAAATTTGCGTGAAACGGGCGCAGGCCCGGTGCGCCCTCGTCCGTACCGCCATTGGCAAGGGCTGCCGCATGAAAAGCATCGACGGCGGCGCGCGTCCCGGCTTCAAGCGCGATGCTCACGCCATTGCCATAGGTGGCGGGCGCGCGGTCGAAGGGCGTCACCACCCAGAAGCGGATGCGGTCACCCTCAGCACCATAGCCGATCTCGGTCTCGTCCTGGCGTTGCCTGTGAAACCCAAGCGCCGGCAACACCGCATCGTAGAACGCACCGGCGCGTGTCAGATCGTTGCTGCCGACCGTGACGTAGAGCAGCATGCTATTCGGCCGCTTCGTCTTCGGTTTCCGTTTCGCTGGCGGTCTGCTGACGTCCCTTGAAGTCCTTGGCTAGCAGGAACATCTCGACCGATTCGGCGCGCGAGGAGGCCGGCTTCACATGGATGACCTGACGGAAATTCTGCTTGAGCATGTTGAGCAGCTCGCGCTCGGTGCCGCCCTGGAAGGTCTTTGCCAGGAAATGTCCGCCCTTGCCCAGCACGTCGACGGCGAAATAGGCCGCGACCTCGCACAGATGCATGGTGCGCAAGTGGTCGGTCTGGCGGTGGCCGGTCGTCGGCGCCGCCATGTCGGAGATAACGAGATCCGGCGTTCCGCCGATCGCTTCCTTCAGTTTCGCCGGCGCCTCGGGGTCGAGGAAATCCATCTGCAGGATGCGCACGCCCGGGATCGGGTCCACCTCCAGGAAGTCGATCGCGGCGACGCGCGGATCGGCATCGGTCGAATTGGTGACCTTGGCGGCGATCTGCGACCAACTGCCGGGCGCAGCGCCCAAGTCGATGATGCGGCGCGCGCCGTTCAGGATCTTGTGCTTCTCGTCGATCTCCAGCAGCTTGAAGGCCGCACGGGCGCGGTAGCCCTCGAGCTGCGCCCGCTGCACATAGGGGTCGTTGATGTGGCGCTCGATCCAGCGGCGGGAGGATGCCTTGAGCTTGCCCTTCTTAACCTTCTGGCCAAGCTTGCGGCCGCTGCGGTTGCCGCCGACAGGAGGTTTCGTCATGGTTTGTTTCCTTCGTGGCTGCCGGAGGCATTGGAGCCGCGCTGGTGGCGGCGCGGCCGAGAGCGGCGCCAGGCGCCGTCGTCCGCCATCATATCGGTGAGCAGGCCTTCGCGCAGGCCGCGATCGGCGACGCGCATGCGGGTCGACGGCCAGCGCCGGCGGATCGCTTCGAGGATGGCGCAGCCGGCAAGCACCAGATCGGCGCGATCCGGGCCGATGCAGGGATTGGCGGCGCGTGCGTCAAAATCCCAGGACAGAAGCCTTGCCTGCATGGCCGAGACCTCATCGTCCGTCAGCCACAGTCCATCGACGCGACGGCGATCATAGCGCGGCAGATCGAGATGCACGCCGGCAAGCGTCGTCACCGTGCCGGACGTGCCGATCAGGTGGAAACCGCTGCCGGACGTGCCGTTCGCCAGAGCTTCGACGGGCGGGCTGTCGAAGCGGGAAAGCATGCCTTCGACTTCCTGCACCATCGCCTCGAAGCTTGCCGGCGTCACGTGCTGGCCGCCATGGCGCTCCGAAAGCGTGACGACGCCGACCGGCAGCGAGGTCCAGTGGGTGATGTGGTTGGCGAGCCGGTTCGAGCGCGAATCACCGATGCGGATGACGGCGATCTCGGACGAGCCGCCGCCGATATCGAAGAGCACGACCGAGCGCGTCTCGCGGTCGACCAGCGACGAGCAGCCGGAAACGGCAAGCCGTGCCTCGGTTTCGCGGTTGATGATTTCGAGATCGAGACCGGTTTCGCTCGCAACCCGCTGAAGGAAGCTTTCACCGTTTTCGGCGGCGCGGGCAGCCTCCGTCGCAATCAGGCGGCTGCGGCGGATGGTACGGGCGCCGAGCTTCGACGCGCAGATCTTCAGCGCCTCGACGGCGCGCTCCATCGCCTCGTCCGACAGCCGGCCGCTGGCACCGAGCCCTTCGCCGAGACGCACGATGCGCGAGAAGGCATCGACCACACGGAACTGGCCGGGACGGGTCGGCTGCGCGATCAGCAGGCGGCAATTGTTGGTGCCGAGATCAAGCGCGGCATAGAGCGGCGCAGGAGGTTCGCCGGCGGCAACATAGGGTGCACGCGGTTGTTCACCGCGAGTGCCCGGCCGCGACTGCGCGCCCGCATGACCGCCGCCGGAAGCAGAAGCCTGCCGCGCATTGCCGCCGCCATCGGCGCCACGCTGTGGCGCCGGCTGGCGCTCGCCGCTCGTCAGCGGGCGCCCCTGCAGCCCGCGGCGGTGCTTGGCCTTCTTGCTGCGCTTGTGGCCCTTGCGTTCGCCAAGCGACGCATCGACGACCTGGACGCCGCTGTTTTGCGAGGCGGATCCGGCCTGAGCCTGCTGTTTTGCTGATTTCGAACGACGCCGCCGCTTGCGCTTGCGCGCCGGCTCCGTTTCGTTCTCTCCTGCGGGACGCCCTGCCAAACCGGCTGGGCCGGACTGGCTGGCAATTGCAGACGGCGAAGCAGACGACTTACGTCGTTTGCGCTTGCCCTTGCCGTTGCGCGGACCGAGCTTCGATCCATCACCGCGGCCTGCTGCCGACGCCCCGGATTCGGACGGCTTATCGCCGTGATCGGGGTCTTTCACTTGTTTCAACCATGGCGCCGCGCAAGGCCTTACGGCCGCTCAAGGCGCTCTCTCGATTTTTCGTTGGCGCGACTGTACCAGCGCAACCCCCATTCGCCAAACTTTTTTTGAGAACCGGCTTGTGCACAACAAAGGCGTCGGGCGCCCGAACCCAGCAAACACAGCGGGTTAAGCATGTGGTCCCCTGTTGCAGTCACCCCTGATGGCTGCGATCTTCACTTCATGCGCGATTTTTTTTGCAAAAGGTATTTGCATCAGCCGCCGATTTGTTTATAAGCCCGCCAACCACACCGACGGGCTTCGCTCCGACGGCGGCTTTGGGGAATAGGTTAACGGTAGACCCACGGACTCTGACTCCGTTAGTCCTGGTTCGAATCCAGGTTCCCCAGCCAACTTTCACCGACAATTCAATAAAATATCAATGACATGCGAAACGCTCACGTGTGACGGATGCTCGCTAATGCAATGTTTCGCCCGACGAACCAGACGGCCGAACTCGGCGAGCGACTCGTCTGGGCGTGGCTGCCGTTACCCAACGGCAACGGCGCGCTTCCCGCGGCGAAATCAGCTGTAACACGCCCCTAAACACTGCAGTTTCCGAGTTTGTGGATATTCAGACCTCTTCCGGAGGCGCATACTCTTCGCCGCCCACAATCGATCAGGCGGAGACAGGCCGATGCTCGAGACAAAAGCGGATGCGGCATATGCGATCGAGTACTTCCAGGAACACCCGGAAGCCGGGCTGTGCCGGGAAGGACAGCGCTGGTGGATAACGCCGAACGCAAACGAGACCGATCGGCGGATTCTTCGTATCGACAGCGCTGAAGCGGAACGACTGAAGGAAGACGCGCGCCTTCAGTCCGTCGCTGACATCGCGCATGCGGGCCGGTCGCTCTGGATCATGCGCAACATGACATAGCTATCCGGCCGAGCGGGCGCGCTCGATCGTGGGCTTTCTGCTTACAGCAGTCCCCGCCCAGCAAGATTGCGCATCAGCGACGCGGCGCCAAAGCTCCAGGGCGCGCACTCCGTCGATAGCTTGACCGTGTTGGTCAGCGATCCGAGTTCGGCGTTGGCGATCGTCACCACGTCGCCGCGCTTGTGGGTGAAGCCCTGGCCGGGCTCTTCGCGGTCTTCCACGGGGGCGAAGAGCGTGCCCATGAACAGCATCAGGCCATCGGGATACTGGTGATGCGGACCGATCGTCTGGGCGACGAGGTCGAGCGGATCGCGGCTGATCTCGGCCATGGAACTGCGGCCGGTCAGGCGGTAGCCGTCCTCGCCTTCGACTAGGAGGCTGAGTTCCGCCCGGCGGACATCGTCGATGGTGTAGCTTTCGTCGAAGAGCCGGATGAAGGGGCCGATGGCGCAGGAGGCGTTGTTGTCCTTGGCCTTGCCGAGAAGCAGCGCCGAGCGCCCCTCGATGTCGCGCAGGTTGACGTCATTGCCGAGGGTGGCACCCCTCACCTGGCCGCTCGAGGAAACCGCAAGCACGATTTCCGGCTCAGGGTTGTTCCAGCGCGAGGCCGGGTGCAGGCCGACATCCGCGCCCGGGCCGACCCCCGAGAGGACCTGCGCCTTGGTGAAGACCTCCGCGTCGGGGCCGATGCCGACCTCCAGATATTGCGACCAGACGCCCTCTTCGATGAGGGCTGCCTTGACGCGGGCCGCCTCGGACGAACCAGGCTTCAGGTTTCGCAGACTGTCGCCGATGACGGCGGTGACGCGGGCGCGGATGGCTTCGGCGCGCGACGCATCACCCGCCGCCCGTTCCTCGATGACGCGCTCGATCATCGAGCGCGCGAAAGTGACACCGCAGGCCTTTACCGCCTGGAGGTCCGAGGGCGCGATCAGGTGGGCATGCGCCGGGTCCGGTTTTCGCGCGAGGAATTCCTCGAGCGCGCCCAGACGCTCACCCGGTGCGGTGCGGGCATGGTGAACCGGATCCAAGAGCTCGAGCAGGTCGCGCATGGTCGGCGCCGCCTTGCTGGTGATGTCGCAGAGTGCGCCGTCGCGCAGAACGACAAGCGACGGCCCGGCCACGTCCGGCCGCCAGACCCGGCCGACAAAGGTACCAGTGCGAAATGCCGGATCCATCATGCCTTCCATCCTCCCGTGAACGCCTATTTCTTGCAGCGGAAGACGGGGCTGTAAAGCCGGCAGCGGCGCTCAGGCTTCCCTCCGGTTGCAGCGTCCGGAACATTGCAAATCCTCATACGTTTATGCCTATGCCACGCGCCCTCCGGGCGCCCTTGTCGCGCAATCGCGACGGCGCGAAATCCGGTGCCACGACTGCCGGGAAGGTTCAGGAGCAGTCGCATCAAGGCCAGGAGGACGCCAAGAAAAGGATGCACACAATGAACCAGCACGAGGAATTCAAGGACAAGCCCGTGATCGATCCGGTGACCGGGCAGCCGCTGCCGCAGACACCAACGCAGATGAGCGACGTGCCGCCCCCGCCCCGCTCCGGCCGCAGCAGCTGGCCGATCGTCATCATCCTGCTCGCCGGCCTGGTGCTGGCGCTGATCGCCTGGCTGCCGGCCGAACTCAGCCGCGACACCGCCAACACGACAGCGCCGCCGGCGACCACCGACCAGCCGGCAACCGGAACGACGGGCCAGGCGACACCGCCGACCGATACGGGCACGGCTCCCGCCGGCGGAACGATGACCCAGCCGGCACCGGAAGCGACGCCGCAACAGGGAACGCAGGCCCCTGAAACACAGGGCGCCACCCCGAACTCGACCCCTGGCACGACACCCGAGATGACGCAGCCGGCACCGTAAGCGAACGAGTTAGCGGAAAATGGTGGGCCGGAGGTTTTGATCTCCGGCCTTCGCGTCGTCGTTGACTGGAACGAAAGCGCTGAGGCCGAATGACGGAACGGGTGTGTCCGTCCAACGTCGTCGGTCAGTGCGGCCGGGTGTTTGCGGAAATCATCGCGTCCCAGCCGGCTGCAGCGCAGTCGGCGATCGAAAGCAGGGCTTCCCGCGTGGCGCCATCGCGTGCCTGGATCGACATGCCGTGCTGCAGCGAGGCGACGTAGGCGGCAATTGCCGCACAATCGACGCCAACGGGCATGTCGCCCTCGTCGACGGCGCGCTCGAAGCGTCGCTCCAGAGCCACCTGCTTCTCAAGCCGACACAGCTTCAGAGCGTCGCAAACCTCCGCATCTCCACCTGCCATCTGCGGCGCGGAAAGAACCACCATGCAGCCTCTCGGCTCGCCCCGCTGGGTAAAATTCACCGCCGTGCGTCTCAGCAGGTCGTGCACCGCCGCCTTTGCGGTCGGAACCGCCTCCAGTTCATCCCAGATGCCGGCACCGTCGGTTCGGCCGTAAAGATCCACAGCCTCGATGAAGAGCTGCGCCTTGCTGCCGAAGGCCGCATAGATGCTCGGTGGGTTCAATCCCATGACCCGGGTCAGGTCCGAAAGCGAGGTATTGTCATAGCCCTTGTCCCAGAAGAGCTGCATGGCGCTTGCAAGCGCCTCGTCCCTCGAAAAACTGCGTGGCCGCCCGCGGCTCATCCTGGCAGATCCCTTTTTATATCGATCAATACATAAATCGCTTGACAGCGGATGGCAAGTCGCCCTCTTTTATATGTATCGATCACTACAGATTTGGAGAAGCCAGTGACGAGTTTGAAAGACAAGGTGGCCCTGGTAACGGGCGGCAGCCGCGGCATCGGTGCTGCAATCGCAAAACGCTTGGCGAGCGACGGCGCAACGGTGGCGGTGACCTACAGCCAGTCGAAAGAAAAGGCCGAGGCGCTCGTGGCGGAGATCAAGCGGGGTGGCGGCAGCGCGCTGGCAATCCGGGCAGACAACCGCGATCCGGGTGCGGTCGAGGCTGCCGTCAAGTCGGTTGCGGAGAAGCACGGTCGCATCGACATTCTCGTCAACAATGCCGGCATCTTCGATGCCGGGACGGTGGACGAGGTAACCGCGGAGGATTTCGACCGGACGATCGACGTCAATGTGAAGGCGGTGTTCCTTGCCACGCGCGCCGCGGCAGCGCACATGCCGGATGGCGGACGCGTCATCACGATCGGCAGCAACCTTGCCGCCCGCGTCCCATGGCCGGGCATGAGCCTGTATGTGCTGAGCAAGAGCGCGCTGATCGGCTTCACAAAGGCGGTGGCACGCGATCTCGGGCCGAAGGGCATCACCGTCAACATCGTCCATCCGGGCTCGACCGACACGGACATGAACCCGGCCAACGGCGACCATGCCGGCCCACAACGCGGACTGATGGCGATCCCCCGCTTCAACGAGGCCAGCGACGTGGCAGGCGTCGTCGCCTGGCTGGCGGGGCCTGACGGCCGCAGCGTCACGGGCGCCGAATTCACCATCGACGGCGGCACCAACGCCTGATCAGCCAAAGAAAAAGGCCGGAAACCAGCTTCCGGCCTTTTCCTACTTCGTGATGCTGTGGCTTCGGACCCGTCAGGCCAGGAAGCGCTCCGGCCGGTAGGGCGCGATGTCGATGACCGTCTTTTCACCGGTCATGGCTTCCGCCAGCGCCCGGCCGGTGACCGGCCCGAGCGTCATGCCGTGATGGGCGTGGCCGAAGGCAAACCACAGGCCCTCGTGACGCGGCGCCTTGCCGATCAGCGGCATCATGTCCGGCGTGCAGGGACGCGCGCCCATCCACGGTTCTTCGTCACGGCGTTCGGCCAGCGGGAAAAACTCGCGCGCCACCCGCTCGGCCCGCGTCAGCTGCACCGGCGTCTTCGGCGCGTCGCGCCAGGCAAATTCCGCGCCGGTCGTCAAACGGATGCCGCGCAGCATCGGCGCCAGGAAATAGCCCTTCTCGGCATCGAGCACCCAGTTGTTGAGCTGCGCGCCCTCCTGCGTGCCATAGTGCATGTGGTAGCCGCGCTTCACGGCCAGCGGGAAATGGTAACCGAGCTTGCGGGTCACCGTATCGGCCCAGGGGCCGAGCGCCACGACGACTTCGCGCGTCTCCAGCGGCCCTTCCGGGGTGGCGACACGCCAGCCGGGACCTTCGAGCACGTGTTCGGTCGTCGCCGCATCGCCGGAAATGAGCCGGCCGCCGAGCGACTGGAAATAAGCGAGATAGGCCTTGTTGAGGCTGTGCGGATCGCGGATCGACCAGGGATCACTCCAGCGCAGGCCACCGACGAGATCCGCCTTGATCGACGGTTCCAGCGTCTTCAACTCGCTGGTCGAAAGCTTCTGGTGGTTGACGCCGAAGCCGGCCGAGAGCTTTTCCGCTTCCTTGTACGCGGCGTCGCGCTCCTTCTCGGTGCGGAACACCTTCATCCAGCCATCCTTGCGGATGAGGTCGCCGGCACCGGACGCCTCGATCAGATCCTGGTGTTCGCTGATCGAATGCTCGATCAGCGGTGCATAGAGCTGGGCGATGCGCCGGTGTTGGGTGAAACCGGAGTGCCACCAGTAGCGTGCCAGGAACGGCACCAGGCCCGGAAGGGCGCGGAAATGGTAATGGGCGTCGATGGTGTTGTTGAGCGCGTAGCGAAAGAGCGCGCCGAAATCATGCGGGAAACCATAGGGAAAGACGCCCTCGCGCTGGATCAGGCCGGCATTGCCGTAGGAGGTTTCCTCGCCGGGGCCGCGACGGTCGAGCAGCACCACCGACTTGCCGCGGCGGGCGAGATGGATGGCAGTGGAAATGCCGACGATACCGGCGCCCAGGACCACTACGTCAGTCTTCATCTAAAGGCTGCCCCCGTTGCTCGATCAAGACAAGCCGCGGCTTTTTACGTCGGGCCGCGGCACCAGTATCACTTCTTCTTCAGCGCAGTCATGATCTGCTCGAGATAGCCGAGCAACACGGCCGATACGACGAAGGCAAGATGTATGATCGTCGCCCACATCAGCTGTTCGCTGGAATATTGCTGCGCGTTCAAGAAGATCTGCAGCAGGTGGATCGAGGAAATGGCCACGATCGACGACGCGACCTTGATCTTCAGGCTGCCGGAATCGAGCTTGCCGAGGAAGGAGACCTCCGCGTCGCCTTCGTCGAAACGGCTGACGAAGTTCTCGTAGCCTGAAATCATCACCATCACGATCAGGCTGGCGACCAGCGCGGCATCGATCAGGGCGAGCATGGCCAGGATCATCTCCGCATCATCATAGACGAAGACCATGCTGGCGATCTTGAACAGCTTGAAGGCGAACGAGATGCCGTAAAGGGCGAGCGCCGCTACCAGGCCAAGATAGAAGATGACGAGGAGCCAGCGGCTGGAGAGGATGATCCGCTCGACGAGCAGTTCCAGCGATTTCATGGTGTTCGGTTCCTCAAGGCTATTGCGACGGTTTCGGCATCAATAGCCAAGCAGGCAGGCAAGGGCAAGCAAGACGATCCAGCCCCAAACGCACCAAGGGCGGCCGTAACGCCGCCCATTTTCGTCCATTCGTATCCGCTCAAATTCGGGCTCCGGTCAGCCGCGACGCACGAGGCCAGCAACGAGCGAAATCACCAGGAAGACCAGGAAAAGGAAGAAGAGGATCTGCGCGATGCCCGCGGACGTGCCGGCAATACCCCCAAACCCAAGTACACCCGCTATGATTGCCACAACGAGGAAGACAAGCGCATAGTATAACATAGCAATTCTCCTTGCCTAAATCACTGCAAAGCAAACGCCATAGCTTTCAATTTGTTCCAGTTATCGATCAAATTCGGCGCGCAGAATTCCGCAGCTTCACTCGACATTAATATTCTGTTTACGATGAAAGACGAAAGAGTCCCAAATCGGCACGGTTTGCACCGGAAATGCCCGGAACCTTCGCAATACTCTGACGTTCTTCATCCATGGAACACGCAGGGTCGAAATGAAGATGCCGACAGCACATATCTGGAAAACGGCGATCGAAGCCGGACGGGAGCGGACGCATCTCTCCGATAGAAATATTCACATCGGAAAGACGATGCGCGACCTATACACCGACGGCGACGAAAAGAGCGCCAAGCTTCAGTCTCTGCTGGAAGAACTCCGCAAGCGAGAGGCGAAGGCAAAGAAGAAATAAGCGCGATGCGCACCACAAACAAAAGCCGCGCGACAGATGTCGCGCGGCTTTTGCTTTTACGGTTGTTCTTCCAGGAAAGAAGAGTAACGGCCTTCCTCGAACCATCTAACGGCGGGACATCCAGTCGTCGATCTGGCGCTCCGCCTCATCACGCGCGACGCCGTACCGCGCCTGGATCCGTCCGGCGAGTTCTTCCCTGCGGCCATCGATGACATCGAGGTCGTCATTGGTGAGCTTACCCCACTGCGTCTGAACCTTGCCCTTCAGCTCGTGCCATTTTCCTTCAACAATATCCCAGTTCATTTTCCGTCCTTTCGGTTGATGCGGCCGCGCAAGTGCAGTTGCGCTTGGGCAATTGCGCTTGCGCGGCCGGTGAAATCAGTTGCGAGTCCTGGCGCCGACGTCGTGGCGCGCGGCTACGGCGTAGCTGCCGTCATCGACCTTGACCTTGACCTGAAGCCGGCCAGGCGCCTTCACCTGCCATTCGATGATCGCGTCTTCCACGAACAGCGCCGGATCGACTTCCGCGCAGGCGCCATAGGCATGCTTGAAGGTCGTTCCTGTCGCCTCGATCGCGGGCGAAAGCAGTTCGCGGCATTCGTCCACGGTTTCGAAAGCCACGGTGGGCGCCGGCACTTCGCGGCAGGCCTCTGTCGTCTGCATGCAGCCGACCAGGACCATGATGGCGGCAATATGTTCCATTCGCATGCTCCCTTCCGTCAAACTCCAACAGCAAACGGCAATGCACGATCTGCGGTTCCGCAAAGGGGCGCGAAATATTTCCCGGAACTTTGGCGTGAGCTGCGCGTTTGGGCGCCCGTCGAAGCCCCCATCGACGGTCGGGAGACGGTCGAGAACCTGCATCCGTTCGCAGCGTTCAACAGGGCGCGAGGGCGCGCAGCGGCGACTGCCACCGACCATCGGCCATACCAACAATGGAACAAAAACGCCGCGCTCTCGTTTTCGCAACGATAACAAGCGCTGCGACCGCGGCCGAGCGACGGAGGAGATACTGGCGAGGCAAGGACACACCGCAAGGAGTTCGCCCATTTAGAGCGCCGAACGGTTACATCAAAGGTCGATCAGGACGGCGCGGTAGCGGTACGGGCTATGCCTCATTGTCGTCATTCTGTTCGTCACCAGTCGCGGGCAAATCGATTTCACCGAAAATTGATTCTCAGTTCAACAAAGCAACCCTCGGATAGGAACGCGTCATGAAGAAGATACTTATCGTAGCAAGCCTGATCCTGCCCCTCGCGGCATGCACGCAGACAGAAAAGGGCGCGGCGATCGGTGCAACCGGCGGCGCGATCGTCGGCGGCGCCGCGACGGGCAACGTCAGGGGTGCGGCCGTGGGCGCTGCCATCGGCGGTGTTGCCGGTGCGCTGATCGGTAATGCCAACGAGCCGGGCCGCTGCATCTATCGCGACCGCTACGGCCGCCGCTACGAAGCCGCCTGCTGATCGGCGCATCTCACGAAGAAACGGGCAACCGCCCGTTTCTTCCCCCTCAGAGCGGAACCCCACCCTTCGACGGGCCTTTGGCCGCAGCTTCCGCTTCATCCAGTTTTTCAAGAAGATCGAGAAATAGTTCCGGAACGGGCTCCTGCTCGAGCGACCGATAGAACGCCTTCAAGCTGGCGCCGATCGAGCCGCCGATATCACGCGCTTCGGCCGTGCCGCCGCGCCGTTGGCTCACGCCTTCATGCTTTCCGGTTTCATCGTCCATGCTGCGTTCCACCACCGCTTCGTCCTTCACGGTTTTGCTGCCTGTGCGAGATCGCCGGCACACCGTTCGAACACGTCCCCCATTTGCTCTAAGCCGAAAAACGTGTTCAAAACATCCATCTATTCCGCCACATACCTCCTATCCTCAGAAATCAAACGAATCGCATTGCACGTAAGGAAGTCGTTGATGTCACTTTCGACCCGGATTGCGCCCCACCTGCCCTTTCTGCGCCGTTACGCGCGGGCCGTTACAGGCTCGCAGGCCGCAGGCGACGGGTATGTGGCCGCTGTTCTCGAAGCCCTGATCGAGGACATCAGTCTCTTTCCGGAAGCCTCGAACGACCGGATCAGCCTCTACAAGCTGTTCTGCTCACAGTTCGAAAAGATCTCGATCGACCGCAGCGAAAACACCTCGCCGTTCGCATGGGAGAAGCAGGCCGCCGCCAATCTGTCGCTGATCGCGCCTGTGCCGCGCCAGGCGTTTCTGCTCGTGTCGGTCGAGGGCTTTTCCATCGCCGATGCGGCCGAGGTCATGAGCCTGAGCCAGGCCGAATTTTCAAAGCTGCTGACCGTCGCCTCGGAGGACATCTCGCGCCAGGTCGCAACCGACGTCCTGATCATCGAGGACGAGCCGCTGATCGCGCTCGATATCGAGGATATGGTGACCAGTCTCGGCCACCGCGTGACCGGGATCGCCCGCACTCACGGCGAGGCGCTCGATCTCTACCGCAAGACCTCGCCGAAGATGGTCCTGGCCGACATCCAGCTTGCCGATGGCAGCTCGGGCATCGACGCCGTCAACGAGATCCTCACACAGGCCGCGGTGCCGGTGATCTTCATCACCGCCTTCCCGGAACGGCTGCTGACAGGCAAGCGGCCGGAGCCGGCCTTCCTCGTGACCAAACCCTTCAATCCGGACATGGTGAAGGCACTGATCAGCCAGGCGCTGTTCTTCGACGAGCACGCACGCTCTGCCCGGCGCTAGGCCTGGCAACACGTCCCCTTATCCGGCCCTTATCCAGGTAGCTGACGTTCTGGCGGCTGGTCGCTGATTTCCTCGACAATGGCCAGAACGATTAGAGAGAGCGGCAGTGCCAACATGGCGCCGACCGCTCCCCACATCCAGGTCCAGAACACGATCGCCAGGAAGATCAGGAACGGATTCACCTCGAGTTCGTTGCCGAGGATCGCCGGAATGGCAAGGTTTTCCATCGCAAGGTGAACGACGAAGAAGACCGCGGCCGGCGCCAATGCCAGCCACAGCACCTCGTGCGTCATCAGCCCCGCTACCAGCAGGCTCAGCGTCATCGCGGTCACGCCGAGATAGGGAATGAAGCTGGAGACGAAAGCGAACAGGCCCCACAGCGGCGCCATGCCCAGGCCGCCGACAAAAGCGATCACCGTCGTCACAAGGCCGAGCGAAAGATAGATCACGCTGGCGATCGAGAAGTATCGTGCCAACGCATCCTCGATGCCGTTCATGATGCGAATGGCGCTAAGCCGCCGCTCGCGGCTGGCAAAGGCAAGGATGACGGCCTTCCGCAGTTGCAGCCGCCCGAGCAGAAACAGGCCGAGTGCCGCGAGGAAAATCAGGGTCTGCACCAAGGCGGGTGTCAGCCCGGCTGCAGTGGCGGCAAGCATCGGTCCGGCATTCTTCATGACGGTGTCGGCAATCGCATCGTTGCCGATGCTGCGCGCGACGGCCAGCCGCAGCCACTCGAACCGATCAATGAACGGCATCACCCGCGCCACCACGCTTTCGGCGAGCTTCGGCGCCTCGGAGGCGAGCGCCGTCAACGGGCCGAGAAGCGCATTGACGAGCCACGAGAGGCCGGTGACGAAGATGCCCGCCAACAGCAGCCCCCCGAAGATCGGCGGCAGACCGTAACGCGCCAACCCGTCGGCGGTCCGGCCGAGCACCACGCCGACGACGATCGCCAGCGTGATCGGTAGCAGGATCGTTTCCATGGCGTAGATGCCCGCACATGCGGCAATGGCGAAAAGGCCGATGATGCTCCAGGCGACCATCAGGTCGATGCCGTCCCGCCGCGGAGCGGTCGATGGCGCCGCCGTCGCAACGGCAGCCTCTTCTTCGACGATCCGCCGCGCGCGCTTGCGCTGCTGCGCAGCACCCGCCCGCCGCAGCGTAGTCGCGATCATGCCGCGCCGGCCCTCGCCCAGGGCGGCGCGCGGGTCGTTCGCGTTTCCGGTCAACAGATCAGGCCGCCCTGCCTTTTGCTCGGGCCCTGCTTGCGGCACATCGCGTGATTGATCTTGCACGGTCAATGGTGTTCCGGCGGGAAGACATGCAGGGTCAGCGACAACAGGCCGAGCCCCAGGATGATGACGAGCAAGGTATGGGCGACACCTGCGGCGGTGTAGGGAACGAGCCCAAAACCGATCATGACGCCCGCCAGGAGAAGGACACAGACACGGGGCAGCCAGTAGAGCATTGACAGTCCTCCCAATGGTGGCGGCCGATTTTGGCCTGCTTCTTCGGATCGGACACTTAACGTGCCGGCGCGCCGTTTGGTTCCGCGCACGGGAGCTGGAATGGGAACGAAAAACGCCGCCGGACGACAGTCCGGCGGCGCAGGAATGAGACGACGGGAAATCCCGTAGCGCCGGCCTTAAGCGGCAGCGGCGACGACGATGACTTCGACGAGGTATTCCGGGGTCGCGAGCTTGGCTTCGCCCGTGGCGCGAGCCGGGGTATTGCCCTGCGGTGCCCAGGCGTCCCAGACCGAGTTCATCTTCGGGAAGTCTGCCATATCGGCGAGCCAGATGGTGGCCGAAAGGATGCGGGTCTTGTCGGTGCCGGCGAGCGCCAGAAGACGGTCGACTTCGGCAAGCGCCTGCTTCGTCTGCGTCACGACATCGTCACCGGCATTGCCGACCTGGCCAGCGAGGTAGACGGTGTTGTTGTAGACGACGGCCTGGCTCATACGGGGGCCGGTTTCGAAACGCTTGATTTCCATGGACGTGTTCCTGAGGTTGGGCCGGACGATCGGTCCGGCCGAAAAGCGGCTGCCCGCCGCCGAAAGGCGAGAGTTGAAGGCGGCGCGACACCTCTACACCATCATGCCCTCAAGTCAAAGAAGCCGGGAACGATGTCCCGGCTTCCTGTTTCATTGACGCTAGATCGACGAGATCAAGCCGCCTGCTTCTTCTTGGCGAGACGCGCCTTGATGCTCTCGACATCCGCACGCGGCGTCGCTGCAAACAGCGTCTTGGTGTAGCTGTGCTTCGGATCGGCAAAGACCTCGTCGCGGCTGCCGTATTCGACCGCTTCGCCGAAATACATCACCATGACATCGTCAGCGATATAGCGCACGACCGAAAGGTCGTGGCTGATGAAGACGTAGGTGAGCTTCAGCTCGTCCTGAAGGTCGGCGAGCAGGTTCAGCACCTGTGCCTGGACCGACAGGTCGAGCGCCGAGACCGGCTCGTCGAGCACCAGCAGCTTCGGGTTCAGCATCAACGCACGCGCAATGGCGATACGCTGGCGCTGGCCGCCGGAGAACATGTGCGGATAGCGGTTGAAGTGCAATTCGGTGAGACCGACCTTCTTCAGCATCGTCATCGCCCGGTCGCGACGTTCGTCGGCCGGCGTGTCGGTGTTGATGACCAGCGGTTCCATCAGGATGTCGCCGATCTTCTGGCGCGGGTTGAGCGAGCCATAGGGGTTCTGGAAGACGATCTGCACCTTGCGGCGCATCTCCGGCGTCATGTCGCCCTTGGAGATATCGATCTTCTTGCCCTCGATCAGAAGGTCGCCCGAGGTTGCCGGATCGATCAGCGTGAGGATGCGGCCGAGCGTGGACTTGCCGCAGCCGCTTTCGCCGACGATCGCCAGCGTCTTGCCCTCTTCGACGGAAAAGCTCACGCCTTTCAGCGCGTGAACCGTCTTTGCCTTTTTGATGAGGCCGCCGGGGATATGGTAGTCGCGCACCAGATTGCGCGCTTCGAGGATCACGCTCATTGGGTCGCTCCTTCGTCGACGAAAAGTTCGGAAATCGTCGGCAGACGATCGCCGGTCGCGTTGTCAGGCAGAGCCGCCAGAAGTGCGCGCGTGTAGTTGCTCTTCGGGTTTTCGAAGAGCGTCAGCACGTCGGCCTCTTCCATCTTGCGACCCTTGTACTGCACGACGACGCGGTCGGCGGTTTCTGCAACCACGCCCATGTTGTGCGTGATCATGATCAGGCCCATCTTGTGCTCGGCCTGAAGCTTCATCAGCAGGTCGAGGATCTGCTTCTGGATCGTCACGTCGAGCGCGGTGGTCGGCTCGTCGGCGATCAAGAGCTTCGGGTTGCAGGCGATCGCGATCGCGATCATCACGCGCTGGCACTGGCCGCCCGACATCTGGTGCGGATAGTGGCCGAGCCGCTCGACCGGATCGGGAATACCGACCGCCTCGAACAGTTCGATCGCCCGCTTGCGGCGACCGGCCTTGTCGAGACCCATGTGGATGCGCAGCACTTCCTCGATCTGGAAGCCGACGGTGAAGCACGGGTTGAGGCTGGCGATCGGCTCCTGGAAGATCATGGCAATGTCCTTGCCGACGATCTTGCGCTTTTCGCTGGCCGACATGCCCAAGAGGTCGCGACCGTTGAAAGTGAGCTTGTCGGCCGTCACCTTCGCCGTCCAGGGCAGAAGCCCCATGGCGGCCAGCATCGACACGGACTTGCCCGAGCCGCTTTCGCCGACGATCGCAAGCACTTCGCCTTCATGGACCTTCATCGACACGCCGTTGACGGCGCGGAAGGGACCGGAGGCCGTCTGGAATTCGACGACCAGGTTTTCGATTTCGAGAAGCGCCATGATCAGGACCTCTTCAGCTTGGGATCGAGCGCATCGCGCAGGCCGTCACCCATCAGGTTGATCGCAAGCACGGTGATCAGGATCGCGATACCCGGAAGGGTCACCACCCACCAGTGGCTGCTGATGAACTCGCGCGCTTCGGCGAGCATCGTGCCCCATTCCGGTGTCGGAGGCTGTGCGCCCATGCCGAGGAAGCCGAGGGCGGCTGCGTCAAGGATCGCGCTCGAGAAGGAGAGCGTCGCCTGGACGATCAGCGGCGCCATGCAGTTCGGCAGGATCGTCTTGAACATCAGACGGCCATGACCGGCGCCGGCAACCTTGGCGGCGACGACATAGTCACGGGTCTTTTCGCTCATGACGGCAGCACGCGTCAGGCGCACGAAGTGCGGCTGGAAGACGAGCGCGATGGCGATCATGGCGTTGACGAGGCCCGGGCCGAGGACTGCGACCAGCACGAGGGCGAGCAGCAGCGACGGGAAGGCGAGGATGATGTCCATCACGCGCATGATGACGGTATCGACCCAACCACGGAAGTAGCCGGCGATGACACCAAGTGCGATGCCGCCGACGAGCGACAGGGTCGTGACGATGACACCGACGAACAGCGAGAAGCGCGTGCCGTAGATCAGGCGGGACAGCATGTCGCGGCCGACAGCATCGGTGCCGAGCAGGAATCCGGCGCGGCCGCCTTCCTGCCAGACCGGCGGAACCAGCACCGCGTCGCGGTACTGTGCCACCGGATCATGCGGTGCGACCCACGGTGCGAAGACCGCGAGCAGAACGAGGAACACGAAGAACACGAGACCGATCACGGCGCCACGGTTCTCGGAGAAGTAATACCAGAATTCGGCCAAACGCGCCCGGCGGGACGGATCGGTCGAAACGGTGCTTGTTGCAGCAGCTTGAGACATGACGCCCTCCTTAGTGCCGGATGCGCGGATTGATGAGACCGTAGAGCAGGTCGACGATCAGGTTGACCAGCATGATCACCGCGGCGATGACGAGCAGGCCGCCCTGGATGACGGCGTAGTCGCGACGCGACACCGAATCCACCATCCACTTGCCGATGCCCGGCCAGGAGAAGATCGTTTCGGTCAGGATCGCGCCGGCGAGCATGACGCCCACCTGCAGGCCGATGGTGGTGACCACCGGGATCATCGCATTGCGCAGCGCATGGACGCCGACGACCCGGAAGGTCGAAAGGCCCTTGGCACGTGCCGTGCGCACGTAGTCTTCGGAGAGAACTTCAAGCATCGCCGAGCGCGTCTGGCGCGCGATGACCGCAAGCGGAATGGTTCCAAGCACGATCGTCGGCAGGATCAGGTGGCTGACGGCCGACTTGAAGGCGCCAGCCTGGCCGGACAGGAGCGAGTCGATCAGCATGAAGCCGGTGACCGGCGGGAAGAAGTACATCAGCGAGATGCGGCCGGAGACCGGCGTCCACTGCAGCATGCCGGAAACGAGCATGATGAGCAGCAGGCCCCACCAGAAGATCGGCATCGAAAAACCGACGAGTGCCGTGCCCATCATCGCCTGGTCGACGGCCGAGCCGCGCTTGATCGCAGCAATCACGCCGGCCGGAATGCCGAGAATGACCGCAAACAAGATCGCGCAGAGCGAAAGCTCGACGGTTGCCGGGAACAGTTCGAAGAACTGGTCGATGACCGGCTTCTTGGTGACGATCGAGGTGCCGAAGTCACCCTGGAGCACGCCCCAGAGATAATCGAGATATTGCACCACGATCGGCCGGTCGAAGCCGAGTGCGTGTGAGATTTCCGCATGTCGCTCCGGCGACATGACGCGCTCGCCCGAAAGCAGCGCAACCGGATCGCCCGGAAGCAGGCGGATGAAGGAGAAGGCGATGATGGAGACGCCGACGAAGGTCGGTATCAGGACAGCCAATCGCCCCAAGAGAAATCGGAACATGTTAAACCCCGCGCCATGTTGCCGCGGCATTGTATCCCGCCGCTGGCACCACCGCATGCTTTCCCACTTAACGGCCAAGCATACAGCAAGTCGAAATGCCACAGCGACCTTTTGCGCTCCAGCAGGAACTCGGGGTCGCTATAGTGGATGCAAAGAGGGGCGCTTGCCCTTGGCAAACGCCCCCTTAAGGATCAGTTAACTAAATTACTCGGTGATGTCCACGCCGTCGAAGGCAAAATCACCAAGCGGGCTCTGAACGAAGCCCTCGACGTTCTTGCGCATCGGCACGACCGAGAGCGAGTGGTCGATCGTGGCCCACGGCGCTTCGCGCTTGAAGACGACCTGCGCCTCTTCGTAGAGCTTGGTGCGCTCTGCCGGATCCGAGGTTTCCTTCGCCTTCTTCACGAGAGCGTCGAATTCCTGGTTGCACCATTGTGCACGGTTGTTGCCGCCGACAGCGTTGCAGCCGAGAAGCGTGTCGAGGAAGTTGTCCGGGTCGCCGTTGTCGCCGGTCCAGCCGAGGATGACGGCACCGTCACGATCCTTCGCCTTGGACTTGTCGAGGTATTCGGCCCACTCGTAGGAGACGATCTCGACCTTGACGCCGATCTTGGCGAAGTCCGACTGCATCAGTTCAGCTGCGCGACGGGCGTTCAGCATGTACGGACGCGAAACCGGCATTGCCCAGAGCTTCATCGACAGGTCCTTGACGCCTGCGTCTTCAAGCATCTTCTTGGCGACTTCCGGCTCGTAGGTGTCGTCTTCGATCTTGTCGTTGTACGACCACATCGTCGGCGGGATCGGGTTGACGGCCGGCTGGGCAGCGCCCTGGAACACGGCATCGACGATCGCCTGCTTGTTGATCGCCTTGTTCAGCGCCTTGCGGACTTCCGGCTTGTCGAACGGAGCCTGCGTGGTGTTGTAGGCGAGGTAGGAGACGTTGAGGCCGGCCTGTTCCATGACCTTCAGGTTCGGGTCTGCCTTCATCTTCGAAACGTCGGCAGCGTTCGGGAACGGCATCAGGTGGCATTCGCCAGCCTGGAGCTTCTGGAAGCGAACCGAAGCGTCAGAGGTGATCGCGAAGACGAGGTCGTCGATCTTCTGCTTGCCACCCCAGTAGTCCGGGTTTGCCTTGTAGCGGATGACGGCATCCTGCTGGTAGGCAACGAAAGCGAACGGACCGGTGCCGAGCGGCATCTGGTTCATCTGCTCCATCTTGCCGTCAGCCTGCAGCTTGTCGGCGTATTCCTTCGACAGGATCGAAGCGAACGGCATCGCGATGTTGGCGAGGAACGGAGCTTCCTTGCGCGTCAGGGTGAACTTGACGGTCAGGTCGTCGACCTTTTCAACCGACTTGATGACTTCCGGGAAGCCCATGCCGGCTGCGTATTCCCACGAAGCGCCAGCAATGTACTTGTTCCACGGGTTGTCAGCCTTCAGCTGGCGCTCATAGGAGAACACCACGTCGTCGGCAGTGAAGTCACGCGACGGCGTAAAGAACTCGGTGGTCTGGAACTTGACGCCCGGACGCAGCTTGAAGGTGTAGACCAGACCGTCGTCGGAGATCGTCCAGCTTTCGGCGAGGCCCGGCTCAACTTCGGTCGTGCCCTTCTTGAACTCGAGCAGGCGGTTGTAAACCGTGTGCGCAGCCGCGTCGAAGGTCGTGCCGGCGGTGTACAGGCCCGGGTCAAAACCCTCTGGCGAACCTTCCGAGCAATAAACGAACGTCTTCGACCAGGCGGAGCCGGCCATCAGCGTGGCAAGCGCCGTCGCTGCAAACAGAGTAGTGAGCTTTTTCATGAGCTTTGCTTCCCAGATTTGTTTTTGTTCTCGTGTTTTCCTGACGCGGAATGCCGTTGCCCCCCGGTCAAGGCCGGATGGAACGACATTTGGCGTCGCATTGCAATAAGTCGCCGCAGAAATTTGTCTATGCGAAAAATTCGTCCGCAGGTAGAGCCGGGATATTCGTCCACTGTTTTAGAATCGACTGACAAAACAGTGCGCTGCAGCACCGAAACTCCATGGCGTTTTGGCCGCTTTCGCAGGGCCTGCGGCCCGCCCTGCCCGCCCGTCAGCGGCGCGATGCCGACCCGCGGCAGCCGCCTGCGCTCCTCGGCGAATGCGCGATGGAGAAAGCCGTGGTCATTGGCCGCACGGACATGCGATTCGGCTTCGACAGCTTTCCGTCAATCCCAAGATACTATGGTAGAAATCCCGAATGGGATTGTGCAATAAAATGTATACAAAACTCGGGGGAGACATTCGACGTGCCCAGACGTCCTTGGGAGGGACCGGCAGCTGCCTTTTACTGCTTTCAGTCGTTCGGCAGGCTTGCCGAGGGACGGGCATGACGCTGCCTGCCTGCAATACCGGCAACGCACTTTGCCGATTGATCGCTGCGGCGCGCGGGATAAACTGCCGCGCGACGATAAGGGGATAGCCAGTCCGTGGCGGCTTTGCTGGAAAATCACAGGCGATACGACCTTCGCGACGAGCTAGAGAAGGCGCTGAACCGCGTCGATTTCTTCCGCATTTTTCATACGATGGCATTGCGCTTCGGCTTCAGCCATTTCGGCATCCTGCAGCTCGGCAACGAGAACGACGCCTGCATGCTGTCCACCCGCCTGGTGCTGCACGACCTGCCCTCCGGGCTCGCGGAAGAATACGACAAGCGCCATCGCTTCGGCGACTCCGTGTTCTACAAGACACTGCACCGCTCGGCGATCTCGTCGGTCTGGCGGACGGACGACCCCGGCTGCGACGCTGGGCAGAACCTGCTGGTGCAACTCGGCTTTGAACTGCTCGTCAGCGTGCCGGTGCACGCAGCCTCGACCGGCGCGCGCTACGCCGTGCTCTTTCTCGGAGACGGGGAGGATATCGGCCGGGCCGAGCATGTCGCGCTCGCCTATGACGCGATCGCCGCCTTCGACTATTTCTATCGCATCGCGCTTGCCAACAAGGCCGGGATGGGACTGACGCCGCGCGAAACCGAAATCCTCAAATGGATCTCGCACGGCAAGACGGCAAGCGAGATCGCGCTCATCGTTTCGGTGTCGGAGCACACGGTGAACTCACACACCGCAACGATCCTGAAGAAACTCGACGTCGTCAATCGCACCCAGATGGTGGCGAAGGCAATCCGAGAGCAGATCATCCAGTAGCAGCCGATGCGTGGCCGCGTTTCGCACCGCCACGCCCAACGAACGGGACGCCCGCCATCAGCAAGGGTATTCGGTCATGACGCGAAAAGCACACATCCTGCTCGTTGACGACGACCCGGCAGAAAACCTGATCCTGCGCGCGCTCATCCGCAAGGTGAGCAGCATCGACATCGAGCTGCACTACTGCCAGACGATGGACGATGCGCTTGAATTCCTGCGCTCGGGCAAACCGGTGTCGATGATCCTGCTCGACAACCGCCTGCGGCCGCAGCTCGATTTCCGCGAGACGGTCCCAGCCTTCCGGCACCAGGGTTATATCGGCCCGATCGGCGTGATCTCAGCGTCGCTCGCCGATGCCTATTTTCAGAATCTGGAGGATTACGGCGCCGATTTCCGCATCGACAAGGCTGAAATCGACCCCACTGCGATCGACTTCATATTGCGGGAATATCTACCGCAGGAATAACAGCCGGCGGCACGTCAGCCGCCAGGCCATGCCGCGCGATGTGCGCGGCGGTGTTCGGAGATATCAGGCAGCCGAGGTCTGCGGACGCTTGGTTTCTTCCAGGCCAAGCAGGAAGTTGATCTGCGGGCGAGCCTTGACGAGGTCGTCGATCGTGTAGCCCTGCAGCACTTCGAAGAAGGCGTTCAGCGCCTTGCGCAGCGCCGAGTTCAGGCCGCAGCTGTCGACGAGCGGGCATTCGATCTCACCCGCTTCGAAGCATTCCGCCATCGCGAAACTGTCTTCCGTCACCTTGACGACGTCGAACAGCGTGATCGCCGAGGCAGGCTTCGGCAGGCGTACGCCGCCGTTGCGGCCACGCACGGTTTCAACGAGGCCGGCCTTGGTCAGCGGCTGCAAGATCTTGAAGAGAAACAACTCGGAAACGCCATAAGCCCTGGCGATTTCGGGAATGCGGCTGAGCTTTTCCCCGTTGGCGGCGCAGTACATCAACATGCGAACCGCGTAGTTCGTTTGCTTCGTCAGACGCATCATTCACTCCGGCATCGAGAGGTTCACGAACTCATCATATAGGACGGATCGTAGTTTGGAACAATTCCAAAAAGCCAGAAAAGTCACTTCTTGTTGAGCGTTTACGGTTTCCTGATTGACTGATTGGGGCGCCCCGGTCAGAAAGATGAGGAATTTTGTTAACTTAGCGCAAACGAGAAAATGGAGGAAGCGATGTCCGTTTCAAGAGCAGCGATGGGCGTTCTGTCCCTGACGGCAACCCTGCTGGCAACGAGCGCCGCCTGGGCCGATGGTGAAGTCAATATCTATTCGTACCGGCAGCCCGACCTGATCAAGCCGCTGCTCGACGCCTTCACCAAGGAAACCGGCATCACTACCAATGTGCTCTTCCTCGACAAGGGTCTCGTCGAGCGTATCCAGGCCGAAGGCGCCAACTCGCCGGCCGACGTGATCCTGACCGTCGACATCAGCCGCCTGACCGAGGCGAAGGATGCGGGCGTCACCCAACCTGTTGCCAACGAGACGATCAACAAGGACATCCCGGCGCATTTCCGCGATCCTGAGGGCAACTGGTTCGGGCTCACCACGCGCGGCCGCGTCGTCTATGCTTCCAAGGAGCGCGTCGCGCAGGACGACATCACCTATGAAGAGCTTGCCGACCCCAAGTGGAAGGGCAAGATCTGCACCCGCGACGGCCAGCACTCCTACAACATCGGCCTCTTCGCCTCGATGATCGCCCACCATGGCGAAGCCGAGACCGAGAAGTGGCTGACGGGCCTCAAGAACAACCTCGCCAAGAAGCCCGATGGCGGCGACCGCGACCAGGCCAAGGCGATCCTTGCCGGCGAATGCGATCTGGCCCTCGGCAACACCTACTATGTCGGTCTGATGATGACCAACGAGAAGGAGCCGGAACAGAAGGATTGGGCAGCGGCCATCAAGGTGCTCTTCCCGAACGCCAAGGACCGCGGCACGCACGTCAACATTTCGGGCATGGCGCTCGCCAAGAACTCCCCGAACAAGGACAACGCGCTGAAGCTGATGGAATTCCTGTCGGAAGGCGAAGCCCAGAAGATCTACGCCGAGCAGGTGTTCGAATATCCGGTTCTGCCGGGCGCCGAGCCGTCTGACGTCGTCAAGTCCTTCGGCCCGATCAAGCCGGACGACCTGCCGCTCGCCGACATCGCCGCGAACCGCAAGAAGGCTTCCGAGCTGGTCGACAAGGTCGGCTACAACGACGGTCCGCAGGACTGATCACTGACAAGTCGCAAGACAGAAACAGCGGGCCATCGGCCCGCTGTTTTCGTTTGCAGCATGCGTCGGATGCGGGCCGCCGCCTGCCTGTGCCGGTTCGACAACTGGAGGCCTGGCGCGCTTCAACAAAAAAGGGCCTCCCGAAGGAGGCCCCGAGGCGGGAGGATCTTTATCCCGTTGTTACTTCATCGTCGGCATGACGAACTCGGCACCGTCCTTGATGCCCGAGGGCCAACGCTCGGTGATGGTCTTGGTGCGGGTCCAGAACTTGATCGAGTCCGGGCCGTGCTGGTTGAGGTCGCCGAAGGAGGACGACTTCCAGCCGCCGAACGAGTGGTAGGCGAGCGGAACCGGGATCGGAACGTTGACACCGACCATGCCGATGTTGATGCGCGAGGCAAAGTCGCGGGCCGCATCACCGTCGCGGGTATAGATCGCGACGCCGTTGCCGTACTCGTGCTTCATCGGCAGATCGAGGGCTTCCTCGTAGGTCTTGGCGCGGACGACCGAGAGAACCGGTCCGAAGATTTCGGTCTTGTAGATGTCCATGTCCGGGGTGACGTTGTCGAACAGGCAGCCGCCGATGAAGTGGCCTTGCTCATAGCCCTGGAGCTTGAAGTCGCGGCCGTCGACCACGAGCTTTGCGCCCTGCTCGACACCGCTGTCGATCAGGCTGCGGATACGCTGTTCGGCTTCCTTGGTGACAACCGGGCCCATGTCGGCCTTCTCGTCGGTGTAGGGGCCGATGCGCAGGCTTTCGACCATCGGCGTCAGCTTGCTGATCAGGCGGTTGGCGGTTTCCTCACCGACCGGAACGGCAACCGAGATCGCCATGCAGCGCTCGCCGGCCGAACCGTAGCCGGCGCCCATCAGGGCGTTGGCGGCCTGGTCGAGATCGGCATCCGGCATGATGATCATGTGGTTCTTGGCGCCACCGAAGCACTGGGCGCGCTTGCCGTTCATGGCAGCCGTGCCATAGACGTAGCGGGCAATCGGGGTCGAGCCGACGAAGGAGACGGCGGCGATATCCGGATGCGTCAGGATCGCGTCGACCGCACCCTTGTCGCCGTTGACGACGTTGAGGATGCCTGCCGGCAGGCCGGCTTCGATCATCAGTTCGGCAAGGCGGATCGGAACAGACGGATCACGCTCGGACGGCTTCAGGATGAAGGCGTTGCCGCAGGCGATGGCCGGGGCGAACATCCACATCGGGATCATGGCCGGAAAGTTGAACGGGGTGATGCCGGCGCCGATGCCGACGGCCTGGCGGATCGAGTACATGTCGATGCCGGGGCCGGCACCTTCGGTGAACTCGCTCTTCTGCAGATGCGGAATGCCGATGACGAATTCGCAGACTTCGAGACCGCGGATAAGGTCACCCTTGGCGTCTTCGATCGTCTTGCCGTGCTCGCGCGACAGGATCTCGGCGAGCTCGTTCATGTTGGCGTTCAGAAGTTCGACGAACTTCATGAAGACGCGGGCGCGGCGCTGCGGGTTGGTGGCCGCCCATTTCGGCTGTGCTGCCTTGGCGCTTTCGACGGCTGCCGAAAGTTCCGCGTCGCTTGCGAGCGCCACGGTGCCCTGCACTTCGCCCGTTGCCGGGTTGAAGATGTTGCTGACGCGACCGCTCTTGCCGGCAACGCGCTTGCCATCGATGAAATGACCGAGTTCGTACATGAATGGTTTCCTCCAGACCTTGATTGTGGCGGCATGATCGCACTACGATTTCAACAAATCAATTTCCGATATTCAGCAACCGTTGTGCAAAAATTAAAGCCCAACGACCGCAGCCGGGGCTCAACACCATGAACTGGGACGATGTCAGAATGTTTCTAGCCGTGGCGCGGACCGGACAGATCCTGGCCGCATCCAAGCGGCTGGGTGTCAATCACGCCACGCTCAGCCGTCGGGTGACTGCGCTGGAAGAGGCAATGAAAACGCGGCTGCTGGTGCGCCGGCCGAACGGCTGCGAGCTGACCGCCGAGGGTGAAATCTTCCTCAGTGCTGCCGAGCGGATGGAGACAGAGATGCTGGCAGCACAGTCGCAGATCGGCCGGATCGATACGGCGATCGCCGGCACGGTGCGGATCGGCGCGCCCGACGGCTTCGGCGTCTCTTTCCTCGCCCCTCGGCTCGGCCGGCTGACGGCGCGCTATCCGGAACTGAAGCTGCAGCTGGTGCCGGTGCCTCGGTCCTTCTCGCTGTCGCAGCGCGAGGCCGATATCGCGATCACCATCGAACGGCCGGAACAGGGCCGGCTCGTGTCTTCGAAACTCACCGACTACACGCTCGGCCTCTACGCCTCGGCCGACTATCTCGAAAGACACGGTACGCCGCAGACGATCGACGATCTGAGGGGACACCGCCGCATCGGCTACGTCGAGGACCTGATCTTCACGCCGTCGCTGAATTTCTCCGCCGAGATCATGCGCAGCTGGGACGCGTCCTTCGAGATCTCCAGCGCCACCGGCCAGACGGAGGCGGTGCGCTCTAGCGCCGGCGTCGGCATCCTGCACAACTACATTGCCCGCCATGCGCCGGAGCTGAAACGCATCCTGCCGGAAACGACCATTCGCCGCGCCTACTGGACCACCTATCACGAGAGCGCCCGCGATCTCGTGCGCGTGCGCACCGTCGTCGCCTTCCTGCAGGAACTGGTGACCGCGGAGCATCAAATCTTCGTCTGAGACATCAGGCGACCAGGCACGCTCCTCACGGGCGAACCCGGTCGAGACAGATATTTAAAGAGAGATCCCGGCTTCGCGGAGGCCGTCGATCAGTCGCGAAATGACGGCCGGATCCTGGTAGGGCATCGCCCGCTTGAAGTGGTCGATGGAAAAATCCGGATTGACCTCGAAGACTTCGTGCCAGTAGCGCCGCGCTTCCTCATGGCGTCCGGTGCGACCATAGAGACAGGCGAGATAGAAGCGCGTCATGTCCGAACGCGGCGCCAGGGCCAGGCGCCGCTTGAAGGCGATCTCGGCTTCATCGAAGCGGCCGAGATTGAGCAGGGTCCGGCCAAGGAAATGCAGCGCCAGGTCGAACTGCGGATCAAGCCGGTGGGCGCGGGTATAGAAGGGCAAGGCCTCCTCGAACTGGCCGAGAAAATCCCTGATCGTGCCAAGCTGCGTGTGGCCGCCGGCGGAGTTCGGGTCGAGTTCGATCGTGCGCTGGGCAGCCCGCTCGGCCTCGTCGAAGCGGCGCTTCCAACAGAGTGCTATCGCGAGCGCGTGGTGGCCGTGAGGTTCATGCTCGTCGGTCTCGACGGCTTTCCGCGCGAGCTTGAGAGCGCGCTCGATATTGTCGACGGTGCCACCGTTCCACCGATTGATGTAGTCGGTCATCGCGATAATCGCGAGCGACGCGTAGGCTGCGGCAAGCTCCGGGTCGATGACGATCGCCCGCTCGAGCATGCTGCGCGCTTCCGCAGATGACACCGCGTCGAACCTCAAGATCGCCTGGCGCGACCGCACGAGCAGATCGTAGGCCTCCGGATCGACCTTGCCGCGCCCCTCGCGCCGCTCCGTCTCGCCGGCCGTCAGCTTCACCTTGAGCGCCGTCACGATGGTGCGCGTCACCTCGTCCTGGACTTCAAAGATGTCCTCGATGCCGCGATCGTAGCGCTCGGCCCAGAGATGGCCCCCGGTGGTTCCGTCGATCATCTGGGCGTTAATGCGAATGCGGTTGGCGGCGCGGCGCACGCTTCCTTCGAGCACGTAGCGAACGCCGAGATCGCGGCTGACCTGACGGATATCCGCCGACTTGCCCTTGTAGGCAAAGGAGGAATTGCGGGCGATGACGAAGAGACCGGAGACCTTGGAGAGATCGGTGATAATGTCCTCGGTAATGCCGTCGGCGAAATAGCCCTGCTCCGGGTCGCCAGACATGTTGTCGAAGGGCAGCACGGCGATCGACGGTCGGCTCGGAAGTTGCGGCGGGGCCTCGGCGGCGACCCTAATCGGCGCGTCGGCATATTCGTCCGGCGACCAGCTCCAGATATGCACCGGCCGCTCGATGTTCTTGACCTCGTGATGGCCGCTGTCGACGAAATCAAGCTCGATGCGGCCGTGTACATATTCGTGCACCCCATCCGAAATCGCCACGCCGCCGGGCCTGGCGAGCGCTTCGATCCGGGCGGCGACATTGACGCCATCGCCGTAGAGATCGCTGTCGGCGACCATGATGTCGCCCATGTTGATGCCGACGCGCAGCACGATCTGCTGATCATGGGGCACGTCCGCATTGGCTAAAACCATCGCCCGCTGCAAGGCGGCGGCACATTCGACCGCGTTGACGGCGCTCGAAAACTCCACGAGCACGCCATCGCCCGTCCGCTTGAACACCCGGCCTTGGTGGGTTTCGACGAGCGGTTCCAGCACTTGGCTCCACCGCGCCATCAATTGTGTGTAGGTGGTCTTCTCGTCTCGCTCCATCAGCCGGCTGTAGCCGACGACATCGGCAGCCAGGATGGCGGCAAGCCGCCGTGTGATGGATTCTTTGGCCATGGATTGCGACGCCTTACTGGGAATCCTCTTGGCGAAATTTTACCGGCGGATGAGCCCTATGTCTATTCGAACCGGATCCGCTCAACGCCCAAATACTAGCCCGCATTGGGTATCGCGACGACAGGAACCCGGCGCGCTGGTCCGACGTTGCTTTCACAGGCAAGAGAGCTGCTTGCTCAAGGCGATGGCTCCCACACGCCGGTCGCAGTCGGCACGCGCTCCCGCTTCGACAAAGGAGTATGGAAGGATGCTTGTGTCCATTCCGGGCCGGCCGATCCTGCCGGGTGAACTCGCCAAGATCGACGATGTCTTCAAGGAAGCGCTGCGCGAGCGAGAACTTTCGCGCCAGTCGGCAGAGGCAACGGCGCTCGCTGCCCGGCTCATCGAACTTTATCAGAACGGCGTACAGGATATCGTGGCGCTCAGAGCCCTGGCCAAGCTGTTCTGACCGAGCAAGGCGCCCTGCAAGTCTCTATACCGGTGGAATAGGGAAGAAATGGTACGGTTGGTGGGAATCGAACCTACGACCTCAGGTGCCACAAACCTGCGCTCTAACCAACTGAGCTACAACCGCACATAAAGCGACATCAGTCGCTTGGCGGCTCACATACGGAGACTTCCGTCGCTTTGCAAGCCTTAACTTGAGATTATCCTGGAAAAAATCCGGATGGCAAGCCATCCGGATTCTTGGATTTGGGCGCAGATGGCAGAATTGGGCGACAACAATCTATCGCCATTGTTCAGCCGGCGCAGTCTGTTGACTTTAGACCTTCTTGAAGGACGACATCGCCTTTTCAGCGGCGTCCTTGCCCGGCTTGGCGACGTTTTCGGCAACCTTCTTGGTAGCTTCCTGCATCGACTTCGCCTGCTCGACGGCGAGCTCGGCCTGCTTGCGGACAAAGCTCGTCTGCAGTTCGACGAATTCCGACAGCGACTTCACGCCGAGCAGCGCTTCCATGTGCGACAGCGAATTTTCAGCATTGGTGCGCAGCGCGTCGATGGCCTTGAGACCGAGTTCGACGGAGCCGGTCTGGGCGCTTTCGAGCGTTGCTTCGACGGTCTTCGTTGCCTCTTCGGCAGCGGTCTTCATCTTGGCATAGGCTTCCTTCGACTGGACGGCACCCTTTTCCGCGAAGTCGCGGAAGCTGTCGGTGAACTTCGCCGGGTCGAAAGAGGAAAGGGAAAATACGTCGTCGGTCTTCTTGGTAGCCATGAAAGCGCTCCTTGGTGTCTGGCCCTCTTCAGAGGCGCCGTTGATTGATGCGCATCATATAAACTACTTGCTTGTGCATTGCAATAAAATTGTGCAATGCACAAAATCCGGAGAATTAACCTTTCGCGCCGAAAGCCGTGACGAAGCTCCGGCCCTCGCTGGACCCTTGCGGGCCTGCCGGGTATTAATAGAGTGTTAACCCGCAAGCGATCCGTCAATAGGCCCCATTTATGCCCGCGAGACAGTATCCCTTCATTGATATCGCCGTGCATGCGCGGGTGCGGGAGCATTTTGCCCGCGGCGACGCGGCGATCCTGTTTTCGCGGGACTTTGCGCGTATTCTCTGGGCCAACGACCAGGGCGCGGCCTTTTTCGGCGCCGGGTCGATCTATGATTTCATCGACGCCGGACCGGACCAGGGCGACCTGTCGCTGCGTCAGCTCAAGGCCGCGGGAGCGCAGCTCGTGCGCGCCGGCGACCGGCGCCAGCTTTCGATCCGCAAGTTCTCTGGCTTCCGCGGCACGCCGCTCAATGTGAGCGTGGAGATGATCCGCGTGCGTCCGGACGAAGACGCCGTACTCTTTACCGCACCGCATTCGGGCGCGCCGCTGTCGCTTGAGGATCGCGCTGCACGCATGATCGCCGGCCTCGACGGGCCGGACACCCACATGGCCGTTCTCGACGGCAACGGCGGCATCATCGCGCACTCGCCGGGCTTCATCGATCTCGGCATGTCGGACGAGACGCGCAAGCAGCTCGTCGACGCCGTCGCCCGGGACCACGACTGGCTGATCAAGCGCCCGGTCGCAACGCGGAAAGGGCACCTGCCGGCCGCGGTCGGCAAGATCGCCGACGAGCCGTCGCTGCACCTGCTCTTTGCTGTCGAGACCATTCTCGGCACGCTCGATCCGGATGAAGAGACTGAGGCGGCGCCAGCGTTGCCGATCCTGGCGCCGGCCGGGGAACTGGAGCCGACCGCAGAGACACCCGCCCCCGTTTCAGCGGTTCCGGAGGCAACGGTTCCTGAGGCGACGGCGCCAGAGGCAGCGGACACCGTCGAACCGGCCGAAGCGCTGGATGAAAGCGCTGCACCAGCCGAAGACGCTGCCCTGGCCGACGCATTCGAACAGGCGGTGCCTGTCGAAGCCGATGCCGCGCAGGACGATGGCAACCTTGAGAACGCAGACGTCGACGTCGCTGCAGACGAGGTCGTTCTGCCGGAAGAACCGGAGGCGGTTGCCGCTGCAGATCCGCAGGCGCTTGCGGCTGCAGATGCGGACATTACGGTGCTGGGCGCGGAGCCAACGGAAGAGGAAGGCGAGCAGGCACCTGCGGTCGCGACCGACGTGACCGCAGCCGAGACGCCGGCCGTCGATGAAATTTCGTTGACGGAAGAGGTCGTTCGCGAGGACGAGAAGGTCGAGGCCGCCGAGACCGCCCCGTCCAAACAGGCCGACTTCGCGTTCGTGCCCGGCGCTCGCGCGGTGCGCTTCGTCTGGAAGATCGACGCCGAAGGCCGCTTCAGCGAGATCTCCGAGGAATTCGCCACCGCCGTCGGCCCGCGCGCCGCCGATGTGATCGGCACCACCTTCAATGAAGTGGCGGCACGCTACGGCCTCGATCCTGACCAGAAGATCGGCGCGCTGCTGCAGCGCCGCGACACCTGGTCGGGCAAGACGATTTTCTGGCCCGTGCAGGGCACGAGCCTCAAGGTTCCGGTCGATCTGGCGGCGCTGCCCACCTACTCGCGCTCCCGCGAATTCGACGGCTTCCGCGGTTTCGGCATCGTGCGCCTTGCCGATGCCGTCGAAGACGAACACGCCAACGGCCTGACATTCGACGCCGCAACGGACATGGCGGAGGAACCGGACGCGGAAGCGACGTTGCCGGAAGACTACGCGCATCTTCCAGCTACCGGCTCCGAGATCGAGGAACGGTCCTCGGACGAGGCGCAGGCCGTCGAACAGCCCTCGTCAGAAGTGGAAGCCGAGCCTGCCGCAACGGTGCAGGATCACGACGCGACCGAAGACCAGGCCCTCTCCACCAGTGTGGATGAGGCAGAGCCGGACCACGCAGCCGAAGTCGCCTCCGATGAACACGACGCGGCACCTCAGGATCCCTTCCAGGGAGAGCGCCCTGCCCTGCAGCTGGTCGATACGACCGAGCCTCCAGCCTCCGACAAGATCGTCGAACTCGAGAAACATCGCGCCGCAACCGCGCTGACGCGTGGCGAACAGGCGGCGTTCCGCGAAATTGCGCGGCAATTGGGCGAGCATTTCGGCAAGCCGACGGAAACCGCGCCGGTCGAGGAAAGCGACGCGCCGGTCGATGCGAGCACGCCCTTGCCGGTGGACGCGCACGAAACCATTTCGTCCTCGACGCCAGAGGCAGAAGAGCAGCCTGACGCAGAAGAAGCCGAAGCGAAGACCGACGACGGCGTCGCCGAAGACGAACAGGCGAACGTGGATCCCCAGCCGCAAGCGGCCGATATCGGCCTTAGCGGCGAGATCCTCGACAGCCTGCCGATCGGCATGCTTGTGCATCGCGGTGAAGAACTGCTGCACGCCAATCCGGAATTCCTGCGGCTCACCGCCTATGGCGACCTCGACGACTTCGTCCAGGAAGGCGGCCTCGACGCGCTCTTTGCCAACGGCGAAGAGGCGACCGACCAGGAACCCGACGGCACGATGATGCTGATCCGCAACGACGGCCAGATGCGTCCGGTCACCGCACGCCTGCACACGATCCGCTGGGACGGCCGGAGCGCGCTGATGCTGGCGCTGACGCCGGCAGCCGCGAACATGCCATCGAGCAAGCTCGACCGGGCCATCTCCGATGACGACGTCGATCGCCTGAAGACGGAAATCGACGAGCTGAAGTCGATCCTCGAAACCGCGACCGACGGCGTTGTCGTTCTCGGCCATGACGGCGACATCCGCTCGATGAACCGCTCGGCAAGCGCGCTCTTCAACTATGACGAGGGCGAGATCCGCGGCAAACCTTTCGCCGCGCTCTTCGCCCACGAAAGCCAGAAGGCAGTCATCGACTACCTGCACGGGCTTTCCGGCCACGGTGTCGCGAGTGTTCTGAACGACGGGCGCGAGGTGATCGGCCGGGAAGCGAACGGCGGCTTCATTCCGCTGTTCATGACCATCGGGCGGCTTTCGGCCTCCAACGGCTTTTGCGCCGTTATCCGCGACATCACCCAGTGGAAGCGCACGGAAGAGGAACTGCGCAACGCCAAGCGCGCGGCCGAAACGGCCAATGCCCACAAGACCGAGTTCCTCGCCCGCGTCAGCCACGAGATCCGCACGCCGCTCAATGCGATCATTGGCTTTTCCGACATGATGGCGAGTGAGCATTTCGGCCCGGTCGGCCACCCGCGCTACATCGAATATGCCGGCGACATCGGCCGCTCCGGTCGCCATGTGCTCGATATCGTCAACGATCTGCTCGACATCTCCAAGATCGAGGCCGGCGAAATGGAGCTCGACTTCGGCGCCGTGGAAATCAATGACGCGGTCTCGGAAGCCGTGTCGCTGGTTCAGCCGCAGGCCAACAGCCAGCGTGTCATCATCCGCACCTCGCTGTCGGCGGCCGTGCCCAACGTCGTGGCCGACGGCCGGTCGATCAAGCAGATCGCGCTCAACATTCTGGCGAACGCCATCCGCTTCACGCCCTCGGGCGGCCAGATCGTGGTATCGACCTCCTACGAGGCCAATGGCAGCGTCATGCTGCGGATCCGCGATACCGGCGTTGGCATGACCCGCGGTGAACTGGACCAGGCGATGAAGCCGTTCCGGCAGGTGACGACGGGCGCGCGCAAGCGTGGCGACGGCACCGGGCTCGGCCTGCCTCTGACCAAGGCGATGGCAGAGGCGAACCGCGCCCACTTCTCGATCACTTCGGCGCCGAACGAGGGAACGCTGGTGGAAATTTCCTTCCCGTCACAACGCGTCTTGGCGAACTGAGACCGGATGCTATAAGGAAATGTTGACTTGTGGTGGCCAGTTTGCTGGCCGCCACTGGCCATGCCCTGCCGTCATGCCGCGGAATCGATCGATTGCAGTCCACATCTCAGAGCATCAAGCGCCGCCATGCGCGTGCCGGAACCGGTCTTTCGCATCCCCTGCTGGCGACCTGGGCCGGATTGACATCGCTCATCGTGCTGATGCCGATCATCGCGATTACCTGGCTGGCGATCTCGGGCGGCGGCGGCGACTGGCCGCATCTGATGCAGAACGTCATTCCGCGCGCCACCGGGCGCACGCTGCTCTTGATCTCGCTGACGGGCGCTGCAACCGCCTTCGTCGGCATTCTCACCGCCTGGCTCGTCGCAAGCTGCGAGTTCCCGCTGCGACGCTTCCTGTCAGCCGCTCTGGTCTTGCCGCTCGCAATCCCCGCCTATCTCGCGGCCTATGCATTCGGCGAGCTTTTCACCTTTACCGGGCCGGTACAGGGGCTTATCCGCGCGATCTTCGGCTTCAAGACGAGCCGTGACTACTGGTTTCCAGATATCCGCTCGCTCGGCGGCGCCGTGCTGGTGCTGAGTTCGGTTCTCTATCCCTACATCTATCTCGCCTGCCGCTCGATGTTCCTGATGCAGGGGCGCGCCGCCGCCGACGTCGCGCGCACGCTCGGTGCCGGGCCGCTGAAGGTGTTCTTCCGCATCCAGATCCCGATGGCCCGCCCGGCCATCATGATCGGCCTGACGCTGGTGGCGATGGAAACGCTGAACGACATCGGTGCGGTCGAATTCCTCGGCGTGCAGACGCTGACCTTCTCGATCTTCGACACCTGGCTCAACCGCGGCAGCCTTGCGGGCGCTGCACAGATCGCCTGCATCATGCTGGTCTTCGTCATCGGCCTGATGATGATCGAGCGGGCCGCGCGGCGGCGCCAGCGCTTCTCCAGCCAGAAGACGACATCCGCCGTCCACGACGCCGCCCGGCTCGTGCTGTCCGGCTGGAAGAAGTGGGCCGCCACGGTCGCCTGCCTGCTGCCGGTGCTTTCAGGCTTTGCCGTTCCCGTGCTGATCCTCGGCAATTTTGCGCTCAAGCGCATCGACCAGTTCATCGAGCCGCGACTGCTCAACGCGCTGTTCCATAGCATCCTCGTCTCGGGCGCCACCGCAACCGTTACCGTTCTGCTCGGGTTCGTGCTCGCCTATGCGGCGCGCACGGGACATTCGCGGGTGAGCGACATCGCCGGACGCCTCGCCTCCTTCGGCTATGGCGTGCCAGGCACCGTTCTTGCGATCGGGGTGCTCTTCCCGCTGGCCGCTCTCGACAACATCATCGATGCCGGCATGCGCGATACGTTCGGTGTTTCCACCGGGCTGATGATGACCGGCACCGGCTTTGCGATCATCTACGCCTGCAGCGTGCGCTTCCTCACCATGGCCGAGGGTTCGCTCGAAGCCGGTTTCCAGAAGCTCTCGCCGCATCTCGACATGGCGGCGCGCGCGCTCGGCCGCACCGGCGGCCAGACGCTGCGCACCGTCCTTCTGCCGATGATGCGTCCGGCGGTGCTGACCGCCGCGCTCCTCGTCTTCATCGAGACGATGAAGGAGCTGTCGGCGACGATCATGCTCAGGCCCTTCAACTTCAACACGCTGGCGACGCTCGTCTATGAGGACGCGTCCCGGGCCAAGGTCGAAGACGCTTCAGTCGCCGCGATGATCATCGTGGTCGCCGGCATGATCCCGGTCATCCTCGTGTCGCGGTCGCTTGAGCGCCGCTCCTGAGCCTCGTTCAGCAAGGCCCGGGCAGACGAGAAACGCATAAAAAAAAGGTGGCTGGGAGGCCACCTCGATAGTTGAATGCTAAACCAACAATCGCTCGAGAAGTAACGACGTCATGTCTGCGACGGCATCTCTGCCGAACGCCGATCCAACATCGATCGGCCTCAAGTTGGCATGACCATGCGCCCCCAATCCTTAACAAGACCTTACCCGCCGGATCCGCAATTTTAGGGATTTTTCAGCAAGTCTGAAGCCTTGGTTAATTCCAACGACGCGAATCCGTTAACGCACCCTCAATTTTTAAGGGCATCCAGTCCGGCATAAAGATCGAGCGCTTCCGGGTTGGCGAGCGCCTCCTTGTTCTTCACCGGACGGCCATGCACGACATCGCGGACGGCAAGCTCGACGATCTTGCCGGACTTCGTGCGCGGGATATCGGCGACCGCGATCACCTTTGCTGGCACATGGCGCGGCGAGGCGCCGACGCGGATGCGGTTCTTGATCGCCTTCGTCAGGTCGTCGGTCAGGGAAACGCCAGCGGCAAGGCGAACGAAGAGGACGACGCGCACGTCGTCTTCCCAGTCCTGCCCGATGCAGAGCGCCTCTGCGACCTCTTCCATCTGCTCGACCTGATTGTAGATCTCCGCCGTGCCGATGCGCACCCCGCCGGGATTCAAGGTTGCGTCCGAGCGCCCGTGGATGATGATGCCGCCATGCTCTGTCCATTCGGCGAAGTCGCCATGGCACCAGACATTGTCGAAACGCTCGAAATAGGCGGCGCGATACTTGGCGCCTTCCGGGTCGTTCCAGAACATCACCGGCATCGACGGGAAGGCCTTGGTGCAGACGAGTTCCCCCTTCTCACCGCGCACCGATTGCCCTTCGTCGTTCCAGACGTCGATCGCGAGACCAAGACCCGGCCCCTGGATTTCGCCGCGCCAGACGGGCTTCAGCGGGTTGCCGAGGACGAAGCAGGAAACGATGTCGGTACCGCCCGAGATCGAGGCAAGCTGAACGTCCGACTTGATGCCGTCGTAGACGAAGGAGAAGCCTTCCGGTGACAGCGGCGAACCGGTCGAGGTCAATAGCCGAAGGGTGGAGAGATCATGCGTGTTGGCCGGGACGAAGCCGCCCTTGCGCACGGCGTCGATGTATTTCGCGGAGGTGCCGAACACCGCGAACTTCTCGGCCGCGGCATAGTCGAAGAGCACGTTGCCGTCGGGATAGAAGGGCGAGCCGTCGAACAGGCAGAGGGTGGCGCCGACGGCCAGGCCCGACACCAGCCAGTTCCACATCATCCAGCCGCAGGTGGTGAAATAGAAGAGCTTTTCGCCGCGACGAAGGCCGCAGTGGAAACGATGCTCCTTAAGGTGCTGCAGAAGCGTGCCGCCGGCCGAATGCACGATGCATTTGGGAACGCCCGTCGTGCCTGAGGAAAACAGCACATAGAGCGGATGGCCGAAAGGCAAGCGTTCGAAGGTCAGGGTTGCTGCCGCAAACGGTGCGATGAAATCGTCGAGCGTCGCGCCACCCTCGATCGAGGCCGCGAGTGCCGCGCTGTCGCCGGCATAGGGAACAATCAGCGCCGGCACGCCAAGCGCCTTGGAGACCGCGCGAACCTTAGCGTCGACGTCCTGGCGCTTGCCATTGTACCAATAGCCGTCGCAAGTGATGAACAGCTTCGGCGTGATCTGGCCGAAACGATCGAGAACGCCCTGCTCGCCGAAATCGGGAGAACAGGACGACCAGATCGCGCCGATCGAGGCGGTCGCCAACATCAAGGCGATGGTCTCGGGCATGTTCGGCATCATCGCTGCAACGCGGTCGCCGGGGCCGATACCTTCAGCCTTCAGCGCCTGCTGCAGGCGCGATACCAGCGCGCGAAGTTCGTCCCACGAGAGGCGATAGTCGACCTTGTCTTCACCGCGGAAGACGAGCGCGTCGCCGTCGCCGGTCTCGCGAAGAAGGTTCTCGGCAAAGTTCAGCTTTGCCTCGGGGAAGAAGCGGGCATCGAGCATGCGGTCGCCGTTGACGAGGGCTGTCGCGCCGCGTTCGCCGATGACGCCACAGTGTTCCCAGACCGCGGTCCAGAAGTCGCCGCGCTCGGCTACCGACCAGGCGTGGAAAGCATCATAATCCGCAAAGGTTCTGCCGAAGCGTTTGCTGCTCCAGGCGATGAATTCGGCCATGGGGCTATGCGCAAGGATTTCCGGACCCGGAACCCACAACGGCTGCTCTGCGTGCATGCTTTCCTCCACTCCTGCTCCATGCCCTCTATACCATGCTGCATCGCAAAATAAACAGCACCGGCAAGCGCCTCGTCATCGCGTGGACGACATTTACCTGTCTGTTGCCTGTCCGTCGCATTTGATTTCTGAAGACCGAAGGCCTATCCAAGCTCACGTGACCCAAGCGACGGCGACCAGGCGGACATGAGACGTAAATTTCTGCATATGATGCGCGACGTACGCCTGTTGTCGCGGCTGAAGCGCCGCCATTTCCTGTGGCCGGCCGCAATCGGCGTCGGGCTTGCAGCCGGCTACAACGCCGTCCTGCCTCTGCTGATTTCAACCACGAACGTGCGTCCGACCGTGGAGCACATGCTGAATGCCTGGTCCGGCGGCAAAAGCCGGATCGCCGGCAATCCCGAGATCAGCTTCTGGCCGGAACCGACGCTGACGCTCCGCTCGGCGACGATCGAAACGACGGACGGATCGTCCCGCAAGCTCGCGCATATCGGCAGCATTACCGCGACGTTCAGCCTGTTCTCGGCGATCGACGGCACGCCGGCGCTGCACGATGTCCGGCTGGTCGAGCCGGTCGTGACCCTTGAGCGGCGCACGGACGGCACACTCAACTGGCAGCGGCCGCACTGGCTGAATACACCGGATGTGCAGGCCGCCGACAAGGATACGCCCTTCGGCGACATCACGGTCGAAAACGGCCGCCTGCAGATCATCGACCTCGTCACCAACCAGACGCGGGAATTTTCCGGCATATCCGGAACAGTCTCCTGGCCGTCGTTCACCAAGCGGCTCAGCGCCCGGCTTTCCGGCACCCTTGCAGGGCAGGTGGTGGCCTGGACGCTCGAATGCGACGAACCGCTGATGCTGCTGACCGGCCGCAACGCGGCGCTGAAGACGTCGCTATCCTCGGCGGCGCTCAATCTCTCATTCGAAGGCAACGGCAATCTCTCCCAGGCACCGGCCGCGGCGGGACGGCTGCAGGTTTCGACTGCCTCGCTGCAGGCCCTTGCCGCCTGGTACAGGGGCAAGACGGCAGGCACCCTGCCGGACAGCGGCTTCAGCCTGAGTGCCAACGTCACCAGCGGCAAGGCCTCGCTGAAGCTCGACGAACTTCACCTGACGCTCGGCGGCGCCAACGCGACCGGCATCCTCGACATCTCAACGCCGATCGACGATACCCACCGCATCGAAGGCACGCTCGCCTTCGACCGCATCGATCTCAACGGACTGCAGCCGTTCATCGACCCGCTGGAGCCGGATGAACTCAGGCAACAACTCGGCGATGCATTCATGCGCAGCTGGCGTGCCGATGTGCGGCTGTCGGCGCAGGAGGCGCTGGTCGGCCCGCTGCGGCTCGAAGATCTTGCCGCCGGGGTCATCTTCGATCACGGGCACGCCTCCGTCAACGTCGCCGACAGCACCTATGCCAATGGCCGGCTCAGCGGTCGGCTCGCCGCTTCGGAAGAGGGTCTGGCCGGCGGCGGCAGGCTGGAACTGGTGCTGAAAAATGCCGACCTTGCTGCAGCCCTTGCAGACTTCGGCTTCACCGGCCCGATCCCAACCGGCCGGGGCAATGTCAATCTGGATCTTACGACGCAACACGCGTTCTGGCGCGCGCAGGTTGCCGAGGCTTCCGGCCGCATCAGGCTTTCGCTTGCCAATGGCAACCTCACCGGCTTCGACGCAAATGCCTTTACGAACCTTGTGCGGGCCGGCGAATTCTTTTCGCTGTCGCAGGCGAGCGACGGCAACTTCGCGTTCCAGACCGCGGATATCGACGCCAGCTTCGAGGAAGGGTCGGCGCGGCTGAACCGGGCGCTCTTTGCCGGCCAGACCGGCAATCTTTCGGTCAACGGCGTCATTCCCTATCGCAGCGGCAGCCTGGCGCTTGCCGGCACCTACATCGACACGCTGAACGCCGGGCAAAGGCTGCGTTTCTTCGTCGGCGGCTCCTGGCCGAATGCGGTGATCTCGCCCCTGTCGGTTCTCGGCGAACCCAACTGAAAACGGCCGGTGTCAGGGACACCGGCCGCTGGTTTCATAAGCGGGCCTTGGCGAAAGCGCAGCGGATCAGGACTGGGCGAAGGCGGCCCGCTCGTCCCGCTCGCGTTGCGCTTCGCGCTGCTTGGTAACGATCGAGGCAACCACCACGCCGATCGCGACCACGCCAATGAGGATGGTGCAGATCGCGTTGATTTCCGGCGTCACGCCCAGCCGCACCTGGCTGTAGATCTTCATCGGCAGCGTCGTGGCGCCCGGTCCCGTGGTGAAGCTCGAGATCACCAGATCGTCCAGCGACAGCGTGAAGGCGAGAACCCAGCCGGAAAACACCGCGGGCGCGATGACCGGAAGGGTGATCGAGAAGAAGGTTGTCACCGGAGTGGCGCCGAGATCGAGGGCCGCCTCTTCGATCGACCGGTCGAAGCTGAGCAACCGCGACTGCACCACCACGGCAACGAAGCACATGGTGAAGGTGATGTGCGCCAGCGTGATCGTCCAGAAGCCGCGGTCGAGACCAATGGCAACGAACAGCAACAGCAGCGACAGGCCGGTGATCACCTCGGGCATGACGAGCGGCGCATAGACCATGCCGGAAAACAGCATGCGGCCACGGAAGCGGGTGTAGCGGACGAGCGCCAAAGCCGCGAGCGTACCGAGCACCGTGGCGAAGGTCGCCGAGATCAGCGCGACGCGGATCGTCACCCAGGCGGCATCGAGCAGGGCCTGATTGTGCCAGAGCTGCGCGTACCACTTGGTCGAAAACCCGGCCCAGACGGTGACAAGTTTCGATTCGTTGAAGGAGAAGATCACCAGAAGCACGATCGGCAGGTAGAGGAAGCCGAAGCCGAGCACGATCGAGGCGATGTTGAAACGTGACCAGTTGCCCATGTCCTACCTCCCCTCGCTGTCGGCTTTGGCCTGGGCGTTCTGGAAGTAGACGATCGGTAGCACCAGGATCAGAAGCAGGATCGTCGCCACGGCCGAGGAAACCGGCCAGTCGCGGTTGGCATTGAACTCGTTCCAGAGCGTCTTGCCGATCATCAACGTCTCCGAACCGCCGAGCAGGTCGGGGATAACGAATTCGCCGACGGCGGGGATGAAGACCAGCAGGCAGCCGGCGACGACGCCCGCCAGCGACATCGGGAAGGTCACACGCCAGAAGGCGGTAAACGGCGTGCAGCCGAGGTCGAGTGCCGCCTCCGTCAGGGTGTGATCCATCTTCTCGAGCGACGAATAGATCGGCAGCACCATGAACGGCAGATAGGAATAGACGATGCCGATGTAGATCGCCCAATTGGTGTTGAGGATGATCAGCGGCTGGTCGATGACGTTGATGCTCAGCAGGAACTGGTTGAGCAACCCTTCGGGTTTCAGGATCGCGATCCAGGCGTAGACGCGGATCAGGAAGCTCGTCCAGAACGGCAGGATCACGAGCATCAGCAACGTCGGGCGAATGGTCTTCGGCGCCTTCGCCATGCCGTAGGCGACCGGATAGGCGATCAGCAGCGTCAGCACGGTCGAAACCGCCGCGATGATGACGCTCGACACATAGGCGTTGAAGTAGAGGACATCCTCCGTCAGCCAGACGTAGTTGTCGAACGAGAACTCTTTCGCCTTTTCAAGGATGCCGGACAGGCCACCGAAGAGATCGAAGACCGGCGTATAGGGCGGCATCGCCACCGCCGTCTGCGACAGCGAGATGCGGAAGACGATGAAGAACGGGATCAGAAAGAAAAACAGCAGCCAGGCATAGGGGATGATGATGACGAGGCGGCTGAAGAGAGCGGATGCGACACGGGTCATGGCCTCAATCCTTCAGAACGACGCCGGCGTCTTCGCCGAAGGAAACCCAGACCTCCTGGTCGTAGCCGAGCGGATCCTCGACCGCGCGCACTGCGTTGAGCGACGACGCCTTGATCACGCGTCCATCCTTCAGGCGCACGTGGAAGACGGTCATGTCGCCGAGATAGCCGATATCCCAGATCTCGCCCTGAACGGCGTTGACGGGCGCGTGCGCCGGCGGCTGACGGCTGACGCGGATCTTTTCCGGGCGGACGGCGACGGCCGACTTGCCGCCGGCAGCCGGCGTCTCGGGCGATGCCATGCGGATGGGGAAACCGTTGGTGCCTTCAAGGCGCACATAGCCGCCCTCGGCTCCGGAGACCGCTCCTTCGAAAATGTTGACGTCGCCGATGAAGTCCGCGACGAAACGCGAGTTCGGCGCCTCGTAGATTTCGGCAGGCGTCGCCACCTGGATGACCTTGCCGTGGCTCATCACCGCGATGCGGTCGGCCATGGTCATCGCCTCTTCCTGGTCGTGGGTGACGACGACGAAGGTGAGGCCGAGTTCCTGCTGCAGATCCATCAGTTCGAACTGGGTTTCCTCGCGCAGTTTCTTGTCGAGCGCGCCGAGCGGTTCGTCGAGGAGCAGCACCTTCGGCCGCTTGGCGAGCGAGCGGGCAAGCGCGACACGCTGGCGCTGACCGCCTGAAAGCTGGTGCGGCTTGCGCTGGGAGAACTTCTCGAGCTTCACCAGCTTCAGCATCTGGGCGACGCGCTCGGCAATATCCGCCTTCGGCATGCCATCCTGCTTCAGGCCGAAGGCGATGTTCTTCTCCACGTTCATATGTGGGAAGAGCGCGTAGGACTGGAACATCATATTGACCGGACGCCTGTAGGGCGGAATGCCGGCGAGGCTCTGCCCGTCGAGGATGATCTCGCCCGACGTCGGCTGTTCGAAGCCGGCGAGCATGCGCAGAAGCGTCGACTTTCCGCAGCCGGACGCACCCAGCAGCGCAAAGAACTCGCGCGTGTAGATATCCAGCGAAAGGTCGTCGACGGCGGTGAAATCGCCGAACCGCTTGGTCACGTTCTTGAAGGAAATGAATGGCTTGGAAGCGGGATCCGCCCAAGGGGCAAAGGACCGCCGGATACTGCCGAGAGACTTCATCATCTATCCCCGAATGATACAGCCGATGGGCACTCTCGTTTTCCCCGGTGCCCCCTTAAGAAAATTGCCCGGATTTTGAGGTCCGGGCAATTCGTTTTCCGCTCTTACTGGCCGGTTACGACCTTTGTCCAGAGTCGGGTCAACACCCTCTGTTCTTTCGCCTCGAAGGGCGTCACCGTGAACAGTTTCTGCATCACCTCGTCCGACGGATAGATGGCGCTGTCTTCCAAAACAGCCTTGTCGAGGAACTGCTGCGAGGCCTTGTTGCCGTTGGCGTAGAAGACGTAGTTCGATGCCTTGGCCACGACTTCGGGCTTCATCATGTAGTTGAGGAAGGCGTGCGCCTCCTCGACGTGCGGTGCATCAGCCGGGATCGCAAGCATGTCGAACCACATCTGCGCGCCTTGGGACGGGATCGCGTAGTCGACGGTCACACCGGCCTTGGCTTCGGCCGCACGGTCGCGGGCCTGGAAGACGTCGCCGGAAAAGCCGATTGCAAGGCAGATGTCGCCGTTGGCAAGCGCATTGATGTATTCCGACGAATGGAACTTGCGCACATTGGGACGGATGCTCGCCAGCAGCTCAGCGGCCTTTTCCAGGTCTGCCGCCTCGTGACTATCCGGATTGAGGCCGAGGTAAGCGAGCGCCGAAGGCATCACGTCGGTCGGAGAATCGAGGATGTGGATGCCGCAATCCTTGAACTTCGCCGCCAGTTCCGGCTTGAAGATGACGTCCCAGTTGGGCTTCTCGTCCGTGCCGAGGATCGCCTTCATCTTGTCGACGTTGTAGCCGATGCCGGTCGTGCCCCACATGTAGTCGATGGCATAGTCGTTGCCCGGATCGTACTTGGCCGTACGCTCCATGATCACGTCCCACATATTGGAAAGGTTCGGCAGCTTCGACTTGTCGAGCTTCTGGAACACGCCCGCGGCGATCTGCCGCTGCAGGAAGGTTGCCGTCGGCACCACCACGTCGTAGCCCGAACCACCCGCAAGCAGCTTCGTCTCCAGGATCTCGTTGCTGTCGAAGACGTCGTAGACGACCTTGATGCCGGTCTCCTTGGTGAAATCTTCCAGAATGCTGCTGTCGATATAGTCCGACCAGTTGTAGACGTTGACCACGCGCTCCTGCGCGGAGGCCAGCATGGTCGAGCCGGCCAGAACGGCTGCCGCCAGGGTTGTGACGATGAGCTTGGACATACAACTCCCCTCTTGGTTTTTTCGTATCGGGCCCGGCACACCGGGACACCGTCCAATCCGCTTCGTTCAGGCCGGAGGTTAGGCATCTTTCTCGATAACCTCAAGCGCTTTCGTGCCGATAAGAAGCGCCGCCCTGTGGGCTCGTCAGTTTCACAAGTCGAAGAAAAACGGGCACTTATGGCGGCCGGCTTCCAGCCTGTCGCCCTCGACCCGGCCGCAGCGGCACCGTTAACCATAGCTTTGCCGCCTCTGTACGGACCGCCATTTACGATTGATTAACCATGATCGCCATGCGATTTTCCCGACAGTAGCGGTGAAGGATCTCAGGTGTCGTCATGGGTGAGCAGGTCGTCGGCGGGAAAAGCCGCAGGATCGATCCGAAGCAGTTGAAGCGCCTGTCGGTGCTCGAGCCACGCAAGGCCCTTGCGGCAATCGCATTCGACTGGGCGTTGATTGCAGCAGCCATCGCCATCAGCGAATATTTCGGCAACCTCTTCGTCTACCTCGTTGCCGTGATGCTGATCGCCGGACGCATGCATGCGCTCGGCTGCATGATCCACGAGGCGGCGCACTACCGCATCATCCGCAACCGGAAACTCAGCGACTGGATGAGCGACCTGTTGCTCGCCTGGCCGGTGCTGGCCACCGTCGACGGCTATCGCCAGAACCACCTCGCCCACCACCAGCATGCCAATACCGATCAGGATCCGGACTGGACGGCGAAGCTCGGCATGCCGCAATTCACTTTCCCGCAGAAGGTCGTGCGCGGTATCACGCAACTGCTCGGCTATCTCGTCGCGGTCAATTCGCTGCGCGACATGCTGTACATGGCCAAGCGCATGGGGAAGAACGATCGCTCGACGCTTCAGTACAAGCTGCTGCGCATCGGCTTCTACGTCGCCGCCGCCGCGATCTTCACGTTCTTCGGCATCTGGCGGGAAGTGGCGCTCTACTGGGTGCTGCCGTTTCTCACCTTCTTCTGCCTGTTCCTTTATATACGCAGCGTCGCCGAACATTTCGGCAGTATGGATTATAGCGATGAACTGACGAGTTCACGCACGGTCTATCCGCACGCCTGGGAGAAGCTGTTCTTCGCACCCCACAACATCAACTACCACCTGGAGCACCATCTCTATCCGGGCGTACCGTTCTACAATTTGCCGGAACTGCACGCGATTTTGATGCGCAACAGGGCCTATGCCGACAAGGCGCACATCACCCGCGGCTACACGACGGGACTGCCGGCAGAGTGCTTCGCGGCGAATGCGCCGCTTCTGCCCAACGAGCACCCCGTCAGCTACTGAAAATCGAAAACGCTGAGTCCCGTCGCCATTTCGTCGAGCCCGAGCGGCCGGGTGACCGGCGGCTCGGCGCGCGCCAGACAGCCCTGGCGCTCGCAGAGCCGACAGGCGGCACCGATCGCGACTGCCGGCGGCAACGCGGCCCCATAGACGGTCTCGTCGGCAACCGACGCCTCGCAGCCAAGAAGAAGCGCCGTGCGCCGGACACGCTCATGGAACGCCGCCTGCGGCCCCTCCAGCGTGCGTGCCACCGTCAGGAACTCGGCACCGTCGGGCATTTCGACACGATCGACCAGGACCTGCCCCGGCACCGAGAAGGCGGCGTGGATATTGAGCTTCGGACAGCCACCACCGAATTTCGCCTGCGGAAAGCCAGATGCGCCGGCCCGCCGCAGCCGGTGGCCGGCATTGTCGATCTCCATCAGGAAGAACGGCAGCCCCTGGGCGCCCGGCCGCTGCAGCATGGTCAGCCGGTTGGCGGCCTGCTCGAACGAGACCTGGAAGCGGGCGCGCAGGACATCGATGTCGTACTTCGCCCGCTGCGCGGCGGCAAGGAAAGCGGCATAGGGCATCATCAGGGCGTGCGCGCCGTAGCGCGCCAGCTCGAAGCGAGCGATGCGGCGCGCTTCCGCCGTCGAGAGCCTTGACATCCCAAGCTCCGCCGTGATCGCCTCATGACAGGCAATCGACACGGCTTCCATGGCGACCTCGCGCAACTGGTCGTAGGGCGAAAGCCGCTCGGAGACGAAGAGGCGCATGGAGTGCCTGTCGAAGCGACGGCGCAGGTTCGGCATGGCGTGCACCGGCAGGCTGCGCACGACGAGGCCGTGCTCCTTCTTCAGCCAGGTCTTGAGCGCGCCGATCAGATCGTCACCCGGCGATAGCGCCTCGTGGAAGGTTTCCGCCGCCGCCTCGATGCCGGCGAAATAATTCGGCCGTCCCTCGAAGGTCTCGCGCACCTCGTCCATCGGCAGCCGCGTGCCCGAAAGCGCCTCCATGTGCCCCTGCCCCGCCAGAAGGTCCGCCAAATCCTTGAGGCGTGAGGCCTGTTCGCGATAGGCGCGATAGAGCTTGACGACGCCGCCGGCGGCATTGGGGGCAGCTTCCGCCACCTCGATCAGTTCCTGCTCCCCCGGCAACTCCGCCGACAGCAGCGGATCGGCGAAAACCTCACGCAATTGCGTGAGGCTGCCGCCGGTTTCGCCCTGCAATTCGTCGAGATCGACCTTGTAGACCGAGGCAAGCTTCAAAAGCAGTTGCACCGTCAGCGGTCGCTGGTTGCGCTCGATCAGATTGAGGTAGGACGGAGAGATGCCGAGCGCCTCGGCCATGGCAGTCTGGGTCAGCGACAGGCCATTGCGAATACGCCTGACCCGCGGACCGGCAAAGATCTTGTTCTCGGCCATTTGTCACTACCTTTACAATTCGCACGGCGCACAGCGCTTTACATTTTTTACAAATTTACTTCGCCACTCTGTCAAAGGCAAGACAAGATAACCCTTTTGATCTCGCCAGTTCATTGTTTCCAATAGCCGAATACTGCAGCGCAATGTAAAAACTGTCACATGAACTCGAAACACAAGGCGCCGTACGACAAAAGTCGAATGGGTGTTTGATTTTGACAGGAGGAAGTAATGACTGATTTTTACAAGCTCGTTCCCAGCGCACCGCAAGGCCGCTTCGATGGCGTCGATCGACCCTATACAGCAGAGACCGTGAAGCGGCTGCGCGGGTCGGTCGAGATCCGCCATTCGCTGGCCGAAATGGGCGCGAACCGCTTGTGGAAACTCATTCACGAGGACGACTTCGTCAACGCGCTGGGCGCACTCTCGGGCAACCAGGCCATGCAGATGGTCCGCGCTGGCCTGAAGGCGATCTATCTCTCCGGCTGGCAGGTCGCAGCCGATGCCAACACCGCTTCGGCCATGTATCCGGACCAGTCGCTCTATCCGGCCAATGCCGCGCCTGAGCTTGCCAAGCGCATCAATCGTACGCTGCAGCGCGCCGACCAGATCGAGACCTCCGAGGGCAAGGGCCTTTCGGTCGACACCTGGTTCGCACCGATCGTCGCCGACGCCGAAGCCGGCTTCGGCGGCCCTCTCAACGCCTTCGAGATCATGAAGGCCTTTATCGAGGCAGGGGCTGCCGGCGTCCACTACGAGGACCAACTTGCGTCTGAAAAGAAGTGCGGCCATCTCGGAGGCAAGGTGCTGATCCCGACGGCGGCCCATATCCGCAACCTGAACGCGGCCCGGCTTGCCGCCGACGTCATGGGCACGCCGACGCTGGTCATCGCCCGCACCGATGCCGAAGCGGCGAAGTTGCTTACCTCCGACATCGACGAGCGCGATCGCCCCTTCGTCGACTACGATGCCGGCCGTACGGTCGAAGGCTTCTACCAGGTGAAGAACGGGCTTGAGCCCTGCATCGCCCGCGCTGTTGCCTATGCGCCGCATTGCGACCTCATCTGGTGCGAAACCTCGAAGCCGGATCTCGAGCAGGCCCGCAAGTTCGCCGAGGGCGTGCACAAGGTGCATCCGGGCAAGCTGCTCGCCTACAATTGCTCGCCGTCGTTCAACTGGAAAAAGAACCTCGACGACGCGACGATCGCCAAGTTCCAGCGGGAGCTCGGTGCGATGGGCTACAAGTTCCAGTTCATCACACTGGCCGGCTTCCACCAGCTGAACTTCGGCATGTTCGAACTGGCGCGTGGCTACAAGGCACGGCAGATGGCCGCCTATTCGGAGCTGCAGGAGGCGGAATTCGCCGCCGAGGTCAACGGCTACACCGCCACCAAGCACCAGCGCGAAGTCGGCACCGGCTATTTCGACGCCGTCTCGATGGCGATCACCGGCGGCCAGTCCTCGACAACAGCGATGAAGGAATCGACCGAGCACGATCAGTTCCGCCCGGCCGCAGAGTGAAAGCCCGGCGGGAGCGTGGCAATCCCTGCCCGCTGCGCTCCTGCCGACCCCTCGTAAGTGAAATGGATGCGGGCGGAAAACCGCAAACACGCTCCAGCCTCGAACCTCAAGGAGAAGTCCAATGACAGTCCAGACACGCGTCAAGGAACGGGCCGAGGAACAGTCTTCGGCGATGACCCCGGACCAGCAGGCAGCAATCCGCATGGTCGCCAACGACCTGCACCGCCTCAACCAGTCCGTGATGAAGGCCGTCGATGCCGGCGTTTCGGTCGAGCTTGTGCGCTCGGCCCGTCACCACGGCGGCGAAGGCAACTGGGGCGACTTGTTGATCCCGGTTATCGTCACCCAGGGCCGGCCATGATGCTCGCCACAACGCTGTTTGCGGCGATCCTGCTGTCGTCGCTACCGCTCTGCCCTACAGCCGTGGCTGCAGCGACAAAAGCGACCACAGGTTGATTTTGTCGAAAGCGATTGAAAGTGGGAGAAATTGGAATGGCCGGCGCTTTGCCGGCTATTCTGCGTTGTTAGGATGACACAGCACGCAACGAATGCTTGTCTCCGCTATTTCAGGTTGATCGAATCTGCGATGCCTGGCTATATTAGGCATACCTGTCTTAGGCAAAGGCACGCATGTATCGTTCGACGAAACCTGCAGATACCGCCGAACTGACGGAGCTGATCTACGGCGCCGCCTTTGGCGATTGCGGCTGGCAGGATTTTCTCGACCGGCTGACGACGACCATGCCCAACGGGCGTTCCGCGCTCCATTACCATGACCTCGCGTCACCAGCGGCCTGCGTGCCCTATGTCTCCGGCTTTACCCCCGATGCCATCGACCAGTTCAACGATCACTTTGCGGCGATCAACCCTTGGATACCGAAATCGGTTCTCGTGCCGGTGGGGCGCGGCCTCTCGGGCGAGCATATCGTCTCGCGCGCGGAGCTGACGAAATCGGAATTCTACAATGACTGGCTGAAGCGCCAGACCGGCAGCGAGACCACGGTCGGCGTGACCATCGTGCGCAGCCCGACGCGGACCTTGCTCCTGTCGACCTGCACCTCTTCGACGGACGAGGACCTCAACCAGCAGGCGGCCGACCACTACACGCTCCTTGCGCCCCACCTGAAGCGCGCCTTCGACTTCCTGCGGCGGCGCGACCTGATGATGGCCGAGCAGCATGAGGGCCGGACCCTGCTCGATACGATCGGCGTCGGCGTGATCTATGTGGGCGACAATCTGCGCATCCGCTCGATGAACCACAACGCCGAACGAATGGCGGCGAACGGCTCGCCGTTCCGGGTCGCGGTCAACGGCCGTCTGTTCATGGACGAACCGGAAACCAATGCGGCACTCGAGCTTCTGGCCTCGCCGGTCGGCGCCCCGGCGCAGCCGCAGCTGCGTGTCGTCAGGACCGCCGAACACGGCGCCTTCCGCATCACCCTGGTCCGGCGAAGCGCCACCATCTTTACCGAGCTTCTCGACGGGCCGACGGTAGCGGTTCTGATCGAGCCTGCAACGTCGCTCATCGGCGATCTCAGGCACGACCATCTGAAGGACCATTACGGCCTGACCCCGGCTGAGATCCGCATTGCCTGCGGTATCGCCGCCGGCCTGACGCTGAAGGAAATGTCGCAGGCCAACGGCGTCAGCTATGAGACGACCCGGACACAGCTCAAAAGCATCTATGCCAAGACCCGGGTCAATTCGCAGGCCGCACTCGTCAAGCTGCTGATGCGCTGATCGCGCACCCACGAAGCACCCAGGCGGCGGCGTTCCCTGCCACCGGAGCCAACAGGGGCTGCCCGTCTCAGCTGCGGCGCGGTCGCTTTCCGGCAAAGATATCCACGTGACTGCGCAAGAGCTTCGTCATGCGATCGACCACCGTTCGTATCTCCTTGCGGTGCCTGTCCTCGTTGTTCATGACGATCCATTGCCGGTGCCGGAGCGCCGGGATCTCCTCGCCGGCGCGCTCCAGCATCGGATCGAGATCGCCGACGAAGCAGGGAAGCACCGCACAGCCGGCGCCGGCGCGTGCGAGATCGAGCAGCGAGCGCGGCCGTGTGACCGTGGCGACGATCCGTCCCTCCCAGCCCCCCTTCACCTGCTCGTGCGGCCAGCGCAGATAGGCGGAGATCGCCTCCTCCTCGCCGACGGCCACCCATCGCGCGCTCGCGCCCGGCGGCGCGTTCTTCTGGCGATAGGCGGCATAGGCGACGTCGCCGACCGGACTTGCCGCCAAGTAGGCCTCCTCCGGCTCGAAGGCGCGGATGCCGATATCGGTCTCGCGATAAGCGAGGCTGGCGCGTGTCTCGCCGACGGTTATCGCCAGGCTGAAGCCGTCCCTTTCGGTGCAAAGCGCCGGAAAATTCTCCGCCAGCAGCCAGGCGATCCAAGTGCCGACGGTGATGCGGACCGTCGCGCCCTCGCCTTCCTGGCGCCAGCTCTCGACCCGGCGCGCCGCCGATTCCATTTCCTGAAGCTGCTCGAACAGAAGTTCGCCATCGCCAGTGAGCTGATAGCCGGTCTGGCTGCGCAGAAACAGCGTGCGGCCGGTGCGTTCCTCAAGCTCCAGCATCCGCCGGCCGACGGTCGCCGGGCTGGACCCGAGCGCCTGCGCTGCTCCGGTGAGCCCGCCGGCGCGCGCCACGCTCATGAAACAGCGGTAGATATCCCAATCCATGTCTTTCATCGGTGAAAAACATAGAGCGATATCCGATGTATGTAAAACTGGTTTTGCTGCATAAAAGAAGTGATGCCCATCAACTGAGGAGCATCACGATGGAAATGATGGCAATGGTCTACATCGCCGACATGGCCCTGAAAACGCGCCGCTGGGACGAGGATTTCGATCCGAAACCGCCCGGCCTTCTACGTCGGGCGTTCACAGCACTCGCGGCCGCAGTCACCAGGCGACGCAAGAGCAGCCTCCACGCCGATAAAAAAAGCACCGCGAAGCCCTGCGGCCACGCGGTGCAATGTTAGCCCCTGCCCTTGTTATGTCGCACGGCATCGGGTGCCGTGCTTTCGGCTGGCGACGTTGCCTGCCGCCAGCGAAACCCTTTGCCGGACGCCTCAGGCTGCCCGGTAGCTGTCGTAGTCTTCCGCCTCCGGCTCCAGCCGGAACTGCTCGACCAGCATCATCAGCGTGTCGGCCTGGTTGGCGAGCGCGCGGCTTGTCGCCGTCGCCTCTTCCACCATCGAAGCGTTCTGCTGCGTCATCTGGTCCATCTGGTTGACCGAGCCATTGACCTCGTTGAGCGCTACGGCCTGGTCACGGCTGGCGGTTGCGATCATCTCGACATGCTGGCTGACGGTGACGATCTGGGCGCTGATCGAGGCCAGCACTTCGCCGGTTTCCTTGACCAGGTGCGAACCGGCATTGACCTCGTTCGTCGACTTGTTGATGAGCCCCTTGATCTCACGCGCGGCCTCCGCCGAGCGCTGCGCCAGTTCGCGCACTTCCTGGGCGACGACGGCAAAACCCTTGCCGGCCTCACCGGCGCGCGCCGCCTCGATACCGGCGTTGAGCGCCAGGAGGTTGGTCTGGAAGGCGATGTCGTCGATCACCTCGATGATCTGCTCGATCTGGCGCGAAGCCTCCTCGATGCGTCCCATGGCGGCGATCGCGTTGGTGACGACGGTCGCCGAACTGTCGGCGCTACGCTTCGTCTGGATCACCGCATGGTTGGCCTCGCCGGCACGCTCGGCCGAGGAACGGACGGTGACGGTGATCTGATCGACGGCAGCCGCGGTTTCTTCGAGCGAGGCGGCCTGGGCCTCCGTGCGCTTCGACAGCGAATCTGCCGCATGATGCATGCTGGAGCCGCTCTCCTGGATCGCCTGCGCATTGGCGCGGATCTGGGCGAGCGTGTTTTGCAGGCGGATCAGCGAACCGTTGAAGTCCTGGCGCAGCTGCTCGAGGCGACCATGGAACGGCACGTCGATCTGGCGCGACAGGTCGCCCTGGGCCAGGCGGCCTAGGCCAGCGGCAAGCTCGCTGACGGCGAGATCGATCTGGCGATCGAGCTCGCGCTTTTCCTGGTCGTTGCGGCTGCGCTCCATATCGGCGCGCGTCCGCTGCTCTTCGCTTTCGGCCTCGATGCGCACCTTGGAGAGCGCGTTCTCCTTGAACACGCCAAGGGCGCGCGCCATGTCGCCGATTTCGTCGCGGCGGCCGTCGCCGTCGATCGTCGTGTCGAGGCGGCCATCGGCGAGACGACGCATTGCCGCGGTGATCTGGCCGATCGGCTTCTTCAGCGTCAGCGTCAGGGCGATGCCGGCCAGAAGCGCGATGACGACACCGGCAACGGTCGCGGCGACCGAGATCTGGTTCGCCTCGTTACGCTCGGTCCCGGCGGCAACCTTCTGCTGTTCGGCAAATTCGGTGAGGTCGGTCCAGATCTGGTTGATCGATTGCCCGGCGGCGTCGAAATCTGCGGTGCGCTTGACGGTGATCTCGACGAGCGCTGCGGCATCCTTCTTCATCGCCGTCAGGATCGGCATCAGCGTGTCGGCGATCTTGTCGAAGGAGGCGCCGTCGCTCGCGACACCGCGAAGCGTCGCCATGTTCTGCTGAACGGCGAGCGACTTGTCGAGTAGCTTCTGGCGATTGCTCTCGTTCGTCAGGCCCATGAAGGTGGCTGCGGAAATCTGGATATCGGTGATCGACGACGAGAGACGACGGGTAGCTGTCAGAACCGATTCCGTCGTGACGATCTGTTCGTCGAGTTCGGCGAAAATCCGCGTCGCGTCACGCATCTTGCCGACGGACGCCGCTTCCAGGCGGAAGCTCGCCGTGCGGAAGCGGTCGACATACTTGGAAATACCGGCAAGCGTTTCCGGTCCGGCCGGCGCCTTCAGGATGGCGCCGATCTCGCTCGATGCCGAGGTGATGGTCTCGGTAAGCGACTTTTCGTCCTTCGGCAGCAGGCGGAAAATATCACGCTCGGTGCGGCCGATCATCGGGAAGCGTTCCTTGACCGCCTTCAGCTTCTCGTCGACCGTGATCGCCTTGCTCACTTCGGTGCCGAACTCGTTGAAGAAGCGGCTTGCGCGCATCAGCTTTTCGGCTTCGCGCAGCATGGTCTTGGCGGCGTTCTCGCTCTTGCGAACGGCGTATTGCAGGCGGTTCGATTCTTCGTTGATCTTGGCGCGCTCGATCAGCAAGGCGTCGAGGTTCGAGTTCATTGCCGTGCGCAGGTCCTGCTCGCCAACGTGCAGCGTCCAAAGGCCGCCGATGCGGGCCTCGATGTCGCTCGTCGCCGCGATCGCAGCCTTCAGTTCGTCCTGGCCGTTCTGGCCGGCGACCTGTGCAGCGGTATCGGCGAGCACGTCCTTCTGCGCCGAGATCGTCGACTGCACGGCATCACGGGTTTCTTCGGTGGTCGAATGCAGGAAGGCGTTCATGCCCGCATAGACATCCTTGAAGCCGCTCAAGGTCTGCAACACGCTGTTGGAAATCTCCATGCGTCCCTGAAGCAGGCCGGACGCATAGAGGCCGGTGATACCGACGGCACAGATGCTGACGACGAAGGGCAGAATGAAAAACAGCACCTTCGTCTGGATCTTGAAACGGGCAAGAATTCTATCGATGAACATGGAAAACACCTTGGCTCGCAGCTCGCATTCGCCTCCCCCGACGGCTCGCTAGGTCTTCGCACTCAACGACAGGGCGTGAATGTGCGAACGATCGAGAGCCACCCGATGCGCAAACAGGCTGATGTTTTTCGAAAAATCATGCGGCGCACACCGCCAGTCCGTCGGCAATCATTGCGGATCCACGGCGCCACTCCTCGGCAACGTGAACCTGACGAAACTCACATCGTCGCACTATCTGTTTTGAACGATTAAAATTTGTATAAGCGCATTCAACCCGCGGCAGAAATTCCGTAGGCGTGCGCGGACGCGTCAAATGCGCCCGAGAGGCGGCCGCTTAAGGCCGATCCCCTGAACTCAGAACCAGAGAGCCGGAAGGGCTGCGAGGGCGGCAACGGCAAAGAATGCAATCAAGGCGAGGCGCGTGAGTGCGGCCTTCTGCTGACGGCTCTCATCGGTGCGGGCGATCGCGATGGCGCGGGGACGGCGGCGGATTTGGTTCATGGCATCCTGTCCTTGTCACATTGACCGGCAACGCTGGGTCCGCATGACCCGTATTGCCCGTCACAGTTATATTGCAGCCATGCCGTGGCGGAAGAAAGTCAAAAAATCAGAAACAGTGTTATTTCCGTTTACGCGACAATCCGATCCCACCAACTGCCGGCTGTGCCGACAAGGATAAAGGTTCGGCGAGATACATTAACAATCACTGAAGCTCGACCCGCCAAAACCGGGGAAATCAGGCGTCCTGGCCGGCCGCAAAGCCCGACGCCCAGGCCCATTGGAAATTGTAGCCACCGAGCCAGCCGGTCACATCGACGCACTCGCCAATAAAATAGAGCCCCGGCACCGCCTTTGCCTGCATCGTCTTGGAGTCGAGCCCGTTGGTATCGACGCCGCCAAGCGTGACTTCTGCCGTGCGGTAGCCTTCCGAACCGGCTGGCTTGATGGTCCAGGCCTGGATCGAGGTGGCAAGCTGATTGATGGTCTTGTCCGAGAGATCGGCCAACTGGCGCCCGGTCAGCTTTGCGCCGTCGGCGAAAAACTGTGCCAGCCGCCGCGGCAGGATATCACCGAGTGCCGTCTGCACCGCCTGCTTGCCGTGACTGCGCCTCGCATCCTTGAGAAGGGAGGCAATGTCGATGTCGGGCATCAACCTGAGCACGATCTCCTGCCCCTCGCGCCAATAGGAGGAGATCTGCAGGATGGCCGGGCCGCTTAGGCCGCGATGGGTGATCAGCACCGCCTCGCGGAACGCCGTCTTGCCGGACCGCGCTTCCGCATCGGCAGCGACGCCGGCCAGATCACCGATCGCTTCGAGTTGCGCCGGATCGAGCGTCAGCGGCACGAGACCGGGACGCGTTTCGATGAGCCCGAGACCGAACTGCTCGGCGATCCGGTAGGCAAGCCCGGTCGCCCCCATCTTCGGTATCGACTTGCCGCCGCTGGCAACGACCAACGACTGTGCATCGATCGGTCCCTCGCCCGTCATCACGCGAAAACCGGCGCCATGGCGCTCGACGCTTTCGATCGTCGTTTCGAGGCGAAGATCGGCATGAACGTCGCGCATTTCGGACAGCAGCATCTTGATGATGTCTTTCGCCGAATGGTCGCAGAAGAGTTGACCGAGGGTCTTTTCGTGCCAGGCGATGCCATGCCTTTCGACTAAAGCGAGGAAATCGCGCGGCGTGTAGCGCGCCAGCGCCGACTTTGCGAAATGCGGATTGGCGGACAGAAAGTTCTTCGGCCCCGCATGGATATTGGTGAAGTTGCAGCGGCCACCGCCGGAGATGCGGATCTTTTCACCCGGCGCCTTGGCATGGTCGAGCACGGCCACGCGGCGGCCGCGCTTGCCCGCCTCGATGGCGCACATCATGCCGGCGGCACCGGCGCCAATGATGACCACATCTGTCTTTTCAGCCACGAAACACTCCGCTCGTTTGTCCTTCCATTCCGGGGGCAAAGCAGAAAGTCAATGATCAAGCCCATCTAGCCAATTGCCAATCTGTGGTTATGATGCGCTATCCGAAGCCAAAACCGGTGATTTATGCCCTCCAAGAGAAGTGCTGCCCAACAAACAACGAAAATCAGCAAGACTTCGAAAATACCCCCCGCCCTCCACTCCCTCCGCGGTGTGAAGACCTGGAAGGAAGCCACGGACTGGCTCAAGATCCGCGGCATCGAAGACGTCGAATGCATCACGCCCGACCTCGCCGGCGTTCCGCGCGGCAAGATGATGCCGACCTCGAAGTTCACCTCCAACACCTCGCTGGCGCTGCCCTCGGCGGTCTACCGCCACACGATCTCGGGCGAGTATCCGGACGAAACCGGCCAGTTCCGCTACGATTCCCGCGACAGCGACATCAAGCTCGTGCCCGATCTTTCGACCCTTTCGGTCGTTCCCTGGGAGACCGACCCGACGGCGCAGGTGATCTGCGACATCGTCGGCTCGCAGGGCGAGCAGATCAGCTACACGCCGCGCAACGTGCTGAAGCGCGTGGTCGATCTCTACAAGCAGAAGGGCTGGAAGCCGGTCGTCGCACCCGAGATCGAATTCTACCTCGTCGCCACCAATGACGATCCAGACTATCCCCTGCATCCGCCGAAAGGCCGCTCCGGTCGCTCGATCCTCGGCGGCCAAGGTTATTCGATCGCCGGCATCAACGAATTCGATGAACTGATCGACGACATCTATCACTTCTCCGAGAAGCAGGGTCTCGAGATCGATACGCTGATCCACGAAGAAGGACCGGCGCAGCTGGAAATCAACCTGCGCCATGGCGATCCGATCGAGCTGGCCGACCAGGTCTTCCTGTTCAAACGGACGATCCGCGAGGCGGCGCTGAAACACGGCATCTATGCCACCTTCATGGCCAAGCCGATGCAGGGCCAGCCGGGCTCGGCGATGCACATTCACCAGTCGGTGGTCGAGATCAACACCGGCCGCAACCTGTTCTCCAACCCGGACGGTTCCGCATCGAAGGAATTCTTCCACTTCATCGGCGGCATGCAGCACTACGTGCCGCGCACGCTGGTGATGATGGCACCCTATGTGAACTCCTTCCGCCGACTGACGCCCGACATGTCGGCGCCGGTCAACACCGCCTGGGGCTACGACAACCGCACCACCGCCTTCCGCATCCCGGTGTCGGAGCCGGTCGCCCGGCGTATCGAGAACCGGCTGCCGAGTTCGGATGCCAATCCCTATCTGGCGCTCGCGGCCTCGCTCGCCTGCGGCTATCTCGGCATCATAGAACAGCGCGATCCGACGGCGCCGACCGAGGACACGGCCAACGAGGGCGAGATCGACCTGCCCCGCGGCCTGCTCGAAGCCGTTGCGCTGCTGGAATCGGCACCCTCGCTTGCAGATGTGCTCAGCCCCGAGTTCATCGCCATCTATGCCGGCGTCAAGCGTGGCGAGTTCGAGACCTTCATGCAGGTCATCAGCCCCTGGGAACGCGAATTCCTGCTTCTCAACGTCTGATCCGAAAGGCCTTCCATGCCCTGGCAAAGCCCGATTTCGCCCGGTTTCTCCTGGTATGAGGCAACCGTGCCGGATCGACCGGATTACCCGGCGATGCCCGGTTCGCGCAAGGCGGACGTGGCGATCGTCGGCGGCGGCTATACCGGCCTGCAGGCTGCCCTCAACCTGGCGCGCCAGGGCGTCGACGTCACCTTGATCGATGCCTGTCGCTTCGGCGACGGGGCATCCGGGCGCAATGGCGGCCAATTCGGCACCGGCCAGCGCGCCTGGGCGGACGAGACCGAGGAAAGCCTTGGCCATGAGCGGGCGCAGGCGCTGTTCACCATGGCGGAGAACGCCAAGCGCTATGTGCTCGATTTCGCCAGCACCCACGAGATCGACATCGAGTTCGTGCCCGGCCAGCTCTCGGTCGGGCACAAGAAAAGTCTCGAAAAGGACTACCGCGATCATGCCGAAGCGATGGCCACGCGCTTCGGCTATCCGCATCTGTCGTTCATGGAGCGCGAAGAGACCGCAAGCCGGCTCGGATCGAGCCATTATCACTTCGGCATCCGCGACACGGGAACCGGCCATATCCATCCGATGAAGCTGCTGGTCGGGCTTGCCAAACAGGCGGCCCTTGCCGGCGCGCATCTGTTCGAACAGACCAAGGCGCTGAAGATCGACCGGAATGCGGGCGGGATCGTCATCGCCACCGATCGCGGCACGATTACCGCCGACCGCGTGCTCGTTGCCTGCAACGCCTATATCGGCAATCTGGAGCCGGTAAGCGCCAGTCACGTGATGCCGATCCGTTCCTTCATCGGCGCGACCAGCGTGCTTGCCGATCATCCCGATGTCATTCCCGGCGGCGAATCGGTCGACGATTCGCGCTTTGTCGTGCGCTATTTCCGCAAGTCGCGCGACGGGCGGCTGCTTTTCGGCGGGCGCGAGGCCTATACCGCCGACAATCCGCTCGACATCTCCACCCATATCCGCCGGCAGATCAGCGAGATCTATCCGCAGCTTGCCAATATCGAGATCACCCATGCCTGGGGCGGCTCGGTCGGCATCACCATGCCGCGCACGCCGTTCTGTCGTGAAGTGATGCCGGGCGTTACCTCGATCGGCGGTTATTCCGGCCACGGCGTGATGCTTTCCAACTATTGCGGCAAGCTCTATGCCGACCTGGCGCTTGGCAAGGAGACCGAACTCGATCTCCTGAAAGCCCTGAAAATCCCGGCTTTTCCGGGTGGAACGCGCTTCCGCTCCGCCCTTCTCTTCCTCGCCCTAAGCTGGTACGCATTACGCGACAGGTTCTAAAGAAACGCCTGCGGCAGCATTTTATTGCGCCGCACCCTAGCGCGTTTAAATCGATTAGATTATATGTGTCCCTGACCTGAACAGATCGAGATATTCCATGAGCAGCCAGATCATTCCCGTCGAACCATTTGATTATGTTGTGTTCGGGGGCACCGGCGATCTTGCGGAGCGCAAGCTGCTGCCGGCGCTCTACCACCGGCAGCTGGAAGGCCAGATCACCGAGCCGACCCGCATCATCGGCGCGTCGCGCGCGGCACTCAGCCATGAGGAATATCGCAAGTTTGCCGTCGATGCGCTGAAGGAACATCTCAAAGCCGACGAATACAAGGAAGAAGAGGTCGCCAAGTTTGCGGCGCGGCTGTTTTACGTGTCCGTCGACGCCAAGTCCGACCAGGGCTGGGACACGCTGAAGAAGCTGCTCGAAGAGGGCAAGGAGCGCATCCGCGCCTTCTATCTCGCCGTCGGCCCGGCGATCTTCGGCGACATCTCGGAGCGGATCCGCGACCACAAGCTGATCACCAAGAACACCCGCATCGTCGTCGAAAAGCCGATCGGCCGCGACCTTGCGTCGGCGACCGAGCTCAACGACACGATCGGCAAGGTCTTCCGCGAAGAGCAGATCTTCCGCATCGACCACTATCTCGGCAAGGAGACGGTGCAGAACCTGATGGCGCTGCGCTTTGCCAATGCGCTTTACGAGCCGCTCTGGAACTCCGCCCATATCGACCACGTGCAGATCACCGTGTCGGAAGCGGTCGGCCTGGAAAACCGCGCAGGCTACTACGACAAGGCCGGTGCGCTGCGTGACATGGTGCAGAACCATATCCTGCAGCTCGTCTGCTTCGTCGCCATGGAAGCGCCGACCTCGATGGACGCCGAAGCCGTTCGCGACGAGAAGCTGAAGGTCCTGCGCGCGCTGAAGCCGATCACGTCGTCCAACGTCGAGCAGGTGACGGTGCGCGGTCAGTACCGCGCCGGCGCCTCCGCCGGCGGCCCGGTCAAGGGCTACCTCGAAGAGCTCGAAGGCGGCGTTTCCAACACCGAGACCTTCGTGGCGATCAAGGCGGAAGTCAGCAACTGGCGTTGGGCCGGCGTGCCCTTCTACATCCGCACCGGCAAGCGCCTTGCAGGCCGCATGTCGGAAATCGTTATCACCTTCAAGCAGATCCCGCACTCGATCTTCGACAACAATGCCGGCCGCATCTCGGCCAACCAGCTCGTCATCCGACTGCAGCCGAACGAAGGCGTGAAGCAGTCGCTGATGATCAAGGACCCGGGCCCGGGCGGCATGCGCCTGCGCAGCGTCTCGCTCGACATGAGCTTCGCCGAGGCCTTTGCCGTGCGCAATGCCGATGCCTATGAGCGCCTCCTCTTCGACGTCGTGCGCAACAACCAGACGCTGTTCGTACGCCGCGACGAGGTCGAGGCCGCGTGGAAGTGGGTGGATCCGATCCTGAAGGCCTGGGAGGAAACCGGGCAGCAGGTGCAGGGCTATACCGCCGGCACCTGGGGACCGAGCCAGTCGATTGCGCTCATCGAGCGCGACGGCCGCACGTGGAACGATGCGATCTAGGGTGCGACCATGACGACGACGCTTCATACATTCGAAAACGGTGCGGCATTGGCGGAAGGCCTTGCCCACGCCGTGAGCGCCGCATTGGCGGCCGGCATTGCCGCGCGCGGCTCGGCGAGCATCGCCGTTTCCGGCGGCTCGACGCCCAAGGCCTTTTTCCGGGCGCTGTCCAACAGGAACATCGCCTGGGACAAGGTCACGGTCACGCTCGTCGACGAGCGCTTCGTACCGCCGGAAAGCGACCGCTCCAATCATGGCCTGGTGGCCGCCAACCTGCTTCAGGGCAAGGCGGCTGCGGCGACATTCCTGCCGCTTTACCATGCAGCCCCTTCGGCCGAGGCCGCAGCCGAGATCGCCAGCCGCGAGACCGCCGCCGTCGGCGCGCCCTTCGATGTGGCGATCCTGGGCATGGGTACGGACGGGCATACGGCATCGTTCTTCCCCGGCGGTTCGCAGCTTGCCCGTGCCATCGACCCGGCAACGCCGCGCGGCGTGATCACGATGGAAGCGGAAGGCGCCGGCGAAACCCGGCTGACGCTGACGTTTGCCAGCCTTCAGGATGCGCGACTTCTCGTCCTCCACATCGAGGGCGAAGGCAAGAAGACCGTTCTCGCCAAGGCGGAAGAAGCCGGTGACGAGAAGGACATGCCGATCCGCGCGATGCTGCGCCGAGCCGCATCGCCGGTCGAGATCTACTGGGCGCCCTAAAACACCATCAATGCCGGGTCGATGAGGCCCGACTTGAAGGCTGCAGACACATTCGCCCGGTGGTGCGCCCCGCCGGAACGAACAGGTGTTTTGAAAAACTGCCGGGACACAGACGCACCTCCCAAGCGTCATGTTCCGGTTCGATGACTGGATGAAGATGAGGAGTCACTGGACTCCGGAACAGGATTTGCCATGTCCGCCGATTCCCGCATTGCCGCGATCACCGCTCGCATCGTCGAGCGCTCGAAACCGCACCGCGAGCCCTATCTCGATCGCGTCCGTCGGGCTGCATCGAGCGGTCCGCACCGCAGCGTGCTCGGTTGCGGCAACCTCGCGCATGGCTTTGCCGTCTGTTCCCCCGCCGAGAAGGTGGCGCTTGCGGGCGACCGTGTGGCCAATCTCGGCATCATCACCTCCTACAACGACATGCTGTCGGCGCATCAACCGTTCGAGACCTATCCGGCGCTGATCCGCGACGCGGCACGTGAGGCGGGCGGCGTCGCGCAGGTTGCCGGCGGCGTGCCGGCCATGTGCGACGGCGTCACCCAGGGGCAGCCGGGCATGGAGCTGTCGCTGTTTTCCCGCGACCTGATCGCCATGTCCGCCGGCATCGGCCTGTCGCACAACATGTTCGACAGCACCGTCTATCTCGGCGTCTGCGACAAGATCGTTCCGGGCCTGGTGATTGCGGCACTCACCTTCGGTCATCTGCCGGCGATCTTCGTGCCGGCCGGACCGATGACCTCTGGCCTGCCGAACGACGAGAAGGCGCGGGTCCGCCAGCTCTTTGCCGAAGGCAAGGTCGGGCGCGAAGAACTGCTCGAAGCGGAATCCAAGTCCTATCACGGACCGGGCACCTGTACCTTCTACGGCACCGCCAACTCCAACCAGATGCTGATGGAGATCATGGGCTTCCATCTGCCCGGCGCCTCTTTCATCAATCCGGGCACGCCGCTGCGCGACGCGCTGACGAAGGAAGCGGCAAAGCGGGCGCTGGCGATCACCGCCATGGGCAACGAATTCACCCCGGCCGGCGAGATGATCGACGAACGCTCGATCGTCAACGGCGTCGTCGGCCTGCATGCGACCGGCGGCTCGACCAACCACACGATGCACCTCGTCGCCATGGCGCGGGCTGCCGGCATCGTGCTCACCTGGCAGGACATCTCCGAGCTCTCGGACATCGTGCCGCTGTTGGCGCGCGTCTATCCGAACGGGCTTGCCGACGTGAACCACTTCCACGCCGCCGGCGGCATGGGCTTCCTGATCAGCCAGCTGCTTCGCGCCGGCCTGCTGCACGACGACGTGCGCACAGTCGTCGGCCAGGGTCTCGACGCCTACAAGATCGACGTACGCCTCGGCGCCGACGGCAATGTCGAGCGCGTGCCGACGCCGAAGGAAAGCGCTGATCCGAAGGTGCTTGCGACCATCGAGCAGCCGTTCCAGCATTCGGGCGGGCTCAAGATGCTGACCGGCAATCTCGGCAAGGCCGTCATCAAGATCTCTGCCGTCAAGCCGGATCGTCACATCATCGAGGCGCCTGCCAAGATCTTCCACGACCAGGCCGAACTCAACGCCGCGTTCAAGGCCGGCAAGCTCGAGGGCGACTTCGTCGCCGTCGTGCGCTTCCAGGGCCCGAAGGCCAACGGCATGCCGGAACTGCACAAGCTGACGACCGTGCTCGGCATCCTGCAGGACCGCGGCCAGCGCGTCGCCATCCTGACGGACGGCCGCATGTCCGGTGCCTCGGGCAAGGTGCCGGCGGCGATCCACGTGACGCCGGAAGCGAAGGACGGCGGCCCGATCGCTCGCATCCAGGAAGGCGACATCGTGCGCATCGACGCTGTTGCAGGCACGATCGAGGTGCTGGTCGAGGATATCGCGCTGAAGACGCGGGTGCCGGCACATGCCGACCTCTCCGACAACGACTTCGGAATGGGCCGCGAACTGTTCGCGCCGTTCCGCGCGATTGCGGGTGCGGCTGATCAGGGCGCGAGCGTGCTCTTCCACTGACCTACAAAAGCGCCGTCCCCATCGGCGCGGCGCTTTGGTCTCCAGACGATCGGAAAGCTCAGGGCAGCGGCCCGGGGAACATGTCGTTGCGCCCGTCATAGCGCTCGATCTCCAGCGTGAAGACATCGACGCCCTCGATGCAGCGGGCATTGATCGAGATCTTGTTGTCCGGGTAGCCGCTGCGCATGATCGGCGTCGAACAGGTCGGGCAGAAATGGTGCCCCTCGTTAAGGCCGCGCCAGATGTAGCTCGACAGGCGGCGCTTTTCGGACAAGAGCTTCACCTTGGCGGCGTCCACCTTCCAATGCAGGAAGCCGGAGCGCCGGCAGGTCGAGCAATTGCAGTCGACGAGACCGGTAAGCTCTTCGTCGACTTCGACGGCGATATCGCCGCAATGGCAGGAAAGCCGATAGGGTCGCTGCATGGTTCAGGTCCGATCCCGTTGATTGAGACCACAACCATCCATTGAGCGCGGCAGGGCCGTCAAGCCCGACGCGGCACCTCAGCGATAGATGTCGAGCGTCCGGTTCCGGTGGTTCGGATGGCTGCTGTAGACGAAGATGCGGTTGAGGTCGCGGTCGCTCAGAAGCCGCAGGAAGCGCGCTTCGATGATGTTGTTGGCATGCACGCGCTTCGTCAGGCAGCCGACCATCTGGATGCGTGCGCTCGGGATATCCAGATAGAAATTCTGCGGCAGCTGGTACTTTGTCAGGATGCCGAGAACCGCACCGCTCTTCGACAGCTTGATGATCTCGCAGCGGCGGGAGCTCAGCTGCGTCATGCCCTTCTCGGTATATTCGATGCGCGCCTCGTTTCGCGTGTCCTCCATCGGGAAGTTCGTCTCCCGATCGTACATGAAGGACTCTTCCTTGTTCAGGAAGTGCTGCTGCAATGCTGCCCCGTTCATCGAAATGCCTTTCCGTATCCCCTTTTGACGCAGATTAGCGGCAGAGATTTAACAGACGGTTCGATCCCGCAGGCATACGAAAAACCGCCCGGAAAACCGGGCGGTTCAAGGCAAAGACAAGGATTCTTGGTTACGCAATTCCAAACGGAACATCGCGTCGCGTCTTGCCGCAAAGAGAGGCCTCGCCCGCCAGGATGCCGGCGAAAAGCCGCCCCCTCGAACTAGGCGCGGTAGCTGCGGCCCTCGGCGTTGAAGAGATGCAGCTTGGCCTTGTCGGCGGTAAAGCGCACCTTGTCGCCGCGATGGACCGGCAGGATGCCGGGGATCTTGGCGATGATCGGCTCCTTGTCGACCAGGCCCTCGATGTAAAGCAGGGTCACTTCGCCGAGCGCCTCGACGATCGAGATCGTGCCTTCGAACAGGAAGTCGTCGCTGGTGGTGGCCTGCAGGTCTTCCGGGCGCACGCCGAAGCTTGCCGTCTTGCCGTTCTGCGCGGCATCCGTCGCGATGTCGAGCGTGACGCTCTTGCCGCCGGTCAGCTTGACCGTCGTCTGTCCGCCGGTTGCCGTCACGGTCGATGGAATGATGTTCATCGCCGGCGAGCCGATGAAGCGCGCGACGAAGAGGTTGGCTGGGCGTTCGTAAAGCTCGAGCGGCGCACCCACCTGCTCGATATGGCCCTGCGACAGGACGACGATGCGGTCGGCAAGCGTCATGGCCTCCACCTGGTCGTGCGTGACGTAAATCATCGTCGTGTCCGACATCTGCTCACTGAGCTTCGCGATCTCGATGCGGGTGGCGACGCGAAGGGCCGCATCGAGGTTCGACAGGGGCTCGTCGAACAGGAAGACCTTGGGGTTGCGGCAGATCGCCCGACCGATCGCGACACGCTGGCGCTGGCCGCCCGACAGAGCCTTCGGCAACCGGTCGAGATACTTGGTCAGCTGGAGAATGTCGGCAGCGTTGCGCACGCGGCGATCGATCTCCTCCTTCGTCTCCTTGGCGATCCGCATGCCGAAGGCCATGTTGTCGTAGACGGTCATGTGCGGATAGAGCGCGTAGGACTGGAACACCATCGCGATGCCGCGCTTGGACGGCGGCACGGTGTTGACCCGCTCGCCATCGATGAACATGTCGCCGCCGGTGATCTCTTCGAGACCGGCGATCATGCGCAGAAGCGTCGATTTTCCGCAGCCGGACGGGCCGACGAAGACGATGAACTCGCCCTGCTTGATGTCGAGATCGATGCCGTGGATGACATCGATCGCGCCGTAGGATTTGCGGATATCTTTAAGCAGCAGACCCGTCATTGCACCCTCCCCTTCGGTTCTTCCCGTCAGTTCTTGCTCTCATTTTGGTTCGGCCGGCCTGTCAGACCAACCGTGCGAAATACGCGTCCCAGGCGGGCAGATGGACCGTTCTGTCCTTCACCTCGGCGGCGAAGCCGTGGCCTTCGAGCGCCGAGACGGGCTCGTTCGGCAGCGTGGCCGAAGCCGGCGCGTCGCCCATGTTGAAGAGGCAGAAAAGCTTCTCGTTGCCGTGGCTCCTGATAAAGCCGAGCACCTGCCCGTCCGTCGCCACGAACTCGATCTCACCCTTGGCGAAGGCCGGATGGGCTTTGCGGAAATGCAGGAAACGGCGGTAGTGCTCGAGCACCGACGCCTGATCGCCCTTTTGCGCCGATACGGCGCGCGTCAGGTGCTCAGCCGGCACCGGCAGCCAAGGTTTTGCGTTGCCGAAGCCGCCATTGACCAGGGCAGCGTCCCAGACCATTGGCGTACGGCAGCCGTCGCGGCCCTTGAAATCGGGCCAGAACTGGATGCCGTAGGGATCTTTCAGATCCTCATAGGCCAGTTCTGCTTCCGACAACGCCAGTTCTTCGCCCTGATAGATGCAGACCGAGCCGCGCAGCGACATCAACAGGCTCGCCAGCAGCTTGGCGTGGGCGTCGCGGTCGGCAATGCCCGCGCCCCAGCGGCTGACATGGCGCACGACGTCGTGGTTGGAAAATGCCCAGCAGGCCCAGCCCTCAGGGGCTGCCTTCTCGAAATTGCGCAGGACCTCGGCAACGGACGCCGGCGTCAGCGGATCCGGCGCCAGGAACTCGAAGGCGTAGCACATCTGCATCTTGTCGCCGCCGGACGTGTATTCGCCCGCGATCTCGAGGCCGCGCTGGCTGTCGCCGACCTCGCCGACGGCGGCAATCGCCGGGAACTCGTCCATCACCGCGCGGAAGCGCTTGAGGAATTCCAGGTTTTCCGGCTGGTTCTTGTCGTAGAGATGTTCCTGATAGTTATAGGGGTTCACCGCCGGCGCCGTCTGGGCGTTGCGGCGTTCCGGCGCCAGCGCCGGGTTGTCGCGCAGTTGCTTGTCGTGGAAGTAGAAGTTGATGGTGTCGAGGCGGAAACCGTCGACGCCGCGCTCCAGCCAGAAGCGCTCGACGCCAAGCAGCGCGTCCTGAACCTGCGGGTTGTGCAGGTTCAGGTCCGGCTGCGAGGTCAGGAAGTTGTGCAGGTAATATTGCAGGCGCGTCGGATCCCAGGCCCAGGCCGAACCGCCGAAGATCGACAGCCAGTTGTTGGGCGGCGTGCCGTCCGGCTTGGAGTCGGCCCAGACATACCAGTCGGCCTTGGCGTTCGTGCGGCTCGACCGGCTTTCGACGAACCAGGGATGCTGGTCCGCGGTATGCGACAGAACGAGGTCGATCATCACCCGGATGCCGAGGCGGTGCGCCTCGGCGATGACGGCGTCGAAATCGGCAAGGGTGCCGAAGATCGGGTCGACATCGGTGTAGTTGGAGACGTCGTAACCGAAGTCCTTCATCGGCGAGGTGAAGAACGGCGAAATCCAGATGGCATCGGCACCGAGCGCAGCGATATGCGGCAACCGGGCAACGATGCCCTTGAGGTCGCCGATACCGTCGCCGTTGGAGTCCTGATAGGAGCGCGGATAGATCTGGTAGATCACCGCGCCGCGCCACCAGTCCTTGTCAGGCTGCATCGTGGATTGGCTCATTTCGGTCATGCTCATTGTCGTCGAAAGTCCTTGATTGTCAGCCGCCCTTGACCGAACCCGCCAGCAGGCCGCGCACGAGATAGCGCTGCAGGCTGAAGAAGACGATCAGCGGAACGATGATGGTAATGAAAGCGGAGGCCGTCAGGATCTCCCAGTTGCCGCCACGTGAGCCCAAGAGGTTGACGAGGCGACCGGTCAGGACCAGTTCGTCGGGCCCGGCGCCCAGAAAAACAATCGCCACGAGCAGGTCGTTCCAGGTCCAAAGGAACTGGAAGATCGCGAAGGAGGCGAGCGCCGGGAAGGACAAGGGCAGGATGATCTTGACGAAGATATCGAAATCGCTGGCGCCGTCGACGCGGGCGGATTCCATGATCTCGCGTGGCAGGCCGGCCATGTAGTTGCGCAAGAGATAGATCGCCAGCGGCAGGCCGAAGCCGGTATGCGCCAGCCAGATGCCGACATAGGTCTTGGCCGGAACGCCGAAGAAGGCGCCGACGCCGTTATAGAGCTTCAAAAGCGGGATCAGCGACATCTGCAGCGGCACGACGAGAAGCCCGACGACGACGGCGATCAGGATCGCCCTCCCCGGAAACGGCATCCAGGCGAGTGCATAGGCTGCAAAGGCCGCAATCATGATCGGGATGATCGTCGCCGGTACGGCGACCGTCAGCGAATTGATGAAGGACCGGCCGATGCCTTCGGCGCTCAGGACCTCGACATAATTGTCGAAGGTGAAACGCGGCGGCGACGACGCCGTGACGAAGACGCGCTGGCCGCGCGACCCTTCCATCTTCTTGTCGGAGAGGATCTCGAAATTACCGTCCGCCTGGACCGTCAGCTTCTCGCCGTCGTTCAGCTCGGCGGTCTCGCCGGCCTTGAACGCAGTCGGTTCGCGGCTGTTGAAACCGAAGGCGGAAATCTGGCCCGGCTGGCCTTCGAGCAGGTTGCCGGAGATCACGAACTTGCCGTCGCGCTCGACCTGGGTCTCCGGGCCGGGTGCTCGAACGACGATGTTCTGCGACGAGGTCGAAAGCGCCGTCCACCAGCCGGAGACGGCGAGCTGATCCTTGTCGCGCAGCGACGAGATCAGAAGGCCCGCGGTCGGCAGGGTCCAGAGCGCGACGATCAAGAAGACCGAGAGGTGGACGACCCACATGAGGGGAGAGCGTGTCGCTGGATTCATCTCAGTGCCCCTTCATTTCCTTGGCCGCATTGCGGATGTTCCAGACCATGATCGGAACGACGAGCACCATGATGACGACGGCGATCGCCGCGCCTCGCCCGAAATCCCCGCCTCCGCGGAACATCCAGTCGAACATGAGGTTGGCGAGCACCTGGCTTTGCCATTGACCGTTGGTCATGGCGAGAACGATGTCGAAGACCTTCAGAACGAGGATGGTGATGGTCGTCCACACCACGGCGATCGTGCCCCAGATCTGCGGCACCATGATCTTGAAGAAGATCTGCCAGCCATTGGCGCCGTCGATGACGGCCGCTTCGACCGTCTCCTCCGGGATGCCGCGAAGGGCTGCCGACAGGATGACCATGGCAAAACCGGTCTGGATCCAGACGAGAATCGCCATCAGGAAGAAGTTGTTCCAGAAGGGCAGCGTGATCCAGGCTTGCGGCGCGCCGCCGAAGGCGACCACGATGGCGTTCAAAAGACCGATCTGCTCCGCGCCTTCCGGACGGAAGTCGTAGATGAACTTCCAAATGACCGCGGCGCCGACAAAGGAGATCGCCATCGGCATGAAGATCAAGGTCTTGGCGATATTGCCCCACCAGATGCGGTCGGTGAGCGCGGCAATGACCAGACCGAAGAAGGTCGAAAGCGCTGGTACGACGAGCAACCAGAGGAAATTGTTGAAGATCGACTGGCGGAATTCGCCGTCATTGACCATCCAGGCATAATTGCTGACGCCGACGAAATTCTGCCCGGCGCGATCATGCACGCTGTACAGGAGCGACATGAAGACCGGATAGACGAGATAGGTCGCGAGCGCAAAGAGCGCGGGTGCCAGGAACAGCCACGGCCGGATGGCATTGGTGATGCGCAGGTTTCGCGACGCAACCGCACCGGATTTTCCCTTGGACGGGAAGATCAGGTCGAGAACGAGACTGGTTCCCCAGAAATAGGCGGCGCAGCCGAGCACACCGGCCAGCATGAACCCCGCAGCAGCGGCAAGCTGATAAAACATGACATGTCCCTCCCCTTGGGTGCACGTCCCCGTGCAGGGCTGGCGATTGTCGCCGTTCTCATTGGGGCGCGCTTCGTCTGGTAGGTCGAGTGCGGGAAGCGGACGGAGAAGCGCACAGGCTTCCCCTCGCCCCGCCCTGGCAGCGAACCCGGGTCGGCAACGGGCGGCGTTTCCGCCGCCCGTATTCGGTTGTTACTTGATGGCGTCCCAGGCCTTCTGCACGCCGTCGGCGACTTCGGCCGAGGACTTGCCGCCGACGAAATCGACCATGCCGGTCCAGAACGCACCGGCACCGATCTTGCCCGGCATCAGGTCGGAACCGTCGAAGCGGAAGGTGGTGGCATTCAGCAGGATCTCGCCCTGCTTCTTCAGCGGCGGGTTGCCGTAGGTGTCGACGTTGACGCTCTTGTAGGGCGTCAGGAAGCTCGTCTGCGCCATCCAGACTTCATGCGCGATCGGCGTCTTCAGAAATTCGATGAAGGCGCGTGCGGCCGGCGAATCCTTGGTGATCATCGCCAGCGTGCCGGCGCCGAGCACCGGATTGCCGAGTTCCTTCTTGCTCTCGTAGGGCGGCATGTAGAAGAAGTCGGCATCCTCGCCGATCTTGGTGCCCTCAGGGAAGAAGGACGGGATGAACGACGCCTGGTGGTGCAGGTAGCATTTCGGCGGCGAGGCGAAGAGGCCCTTCGGGCTGTCGCGGAAGTCGGTGGAAGCAACGGCTGCAGCGCCACCATCGACGAACTTGTCGTTCTTCGCAAACCAACCGAACTCGTCGATCGCGCCGACGACGGCCGGATCGGTGAACGGGATCTCGTTCTTGACCCACTTGTCGTAGACATCGGCCGGCTGGGTGCGCAGCATCATGTCCTCGACCCAGTCGGTCGCCGGCCAGCCGGTCGCGCCGCCCGAACCGAGGCCGATGCACCAGGGCTTGCCGCCGTCAGCGGCGATCTTCTCAGTCAGCGCCTTCAGCTCTTCCATGGTCTTCGGCACTTCGTACCCGGCGTCTTCGAAGTTTTCGGGCGAGTACCAGACGAGCGACTTCACGTCGATCTTGTAGGGAAACGCATAGAGCGCGGCATTGCCGTCCTTGCCCTTGTAGGTCGACAGATCGACCCAGGACTGGCCGGCGGCGTAGTTGTCGAGCAGCCACTTCTGGGTGTCGTCGCCGAGCGGCGTCAAATAGCCCTTGGAGGCGAGATCGGCGATCAGACCCGGCTGCGGCAGGATGGAGACTTCGGAGGGGCTTCCGGCCTGGGTATCGATGACGATCTGTTGTTCGTAGTTTTCGGACGAGGAGTACTTGATCTCGGCACCCGTCGCTTCGGTGAAGTAGGCATAGACGCTCTTGAACAGCGCCTCGTCCTCACCGCGCCAGGGGCCGAAGATCGTCAACGTCTGGCCCTTGAGGTCGTGGCCCTTCTTGAATTCCTCGAAGCTCGCCCAGTTGAACTTGCTATCTTCGCCCGGCTTGAACTTGAGGTCGGCGGCGCCGGCTGCACCCGCAATCAGGGCAAAGGCGGCCACGCCCAACAGCAATGATCTCTTCACGTCTTTCTCCTCCCAAGATGAACCCGGATCCCCCCGGGCAGACGTCAATGCGCAAAAATTCAAAGCGCTTTGAGTTCGCTAACAAACCATTGCGACACTGAAGGAGTCAAGAGCTTTCCCGGAACCTGCTCTATCGGCGACATTTTTGTGCTCTGCGGTATCGTTTTGCACCGCGCCATGGTTGAATTCCGCTTTGTTGCTCGAAAAACGGATGCTACACAAACCTTGGGCGCTGGGACCAAACACTAAAAATCATAGGGATATCCAAAGCGCTTTGGGAGGAATCCTGACCATGGCGGTCAATCTCAAGCAACTTGCGGAACTGCTCGGCCTGTCACAGACGACGGTCAGTCGGGCTTTGAACGGTTATCCGGAAGTCAATGCCGAGACCCGCCAGCGCGTGCTTGAGGCCGTACGCGAAACCGGCTACCGGCCGAACCGCGCCGCCCAGCGGCTTGCCACCGGCAAGGCCTATTCGATCGGCATGGTCATGCCGATTGCGCCCGGCATCGATTCCGACGTGCATTTCGGCGAGTTCCTGGCGGGGCTGGCGGAAGAGGCGGTCAAGCACGACTTCCACTTCGTGCTCAATCCGAGCGCGCCGGAGGACGAGGAAGTGACCTTCCGGCGCCTGGCGGCAAGCGGCAATGTCGATGCGCTGTTCCTTGCCTATATGCGCGCCAACGATCCGCGCATCGCCATGCTGAAATCGCTGTCGATCCCCTTCGTGGTCCACGGCCGGTCGATCGGCGAAAGCCGCGACTACCCATTCCTCGACATCGACAATACGAGTGCCTTCTACGACGCGACGCGGCTGCTCATACAACTCGGGCACCAGCGGATCGCGCTGATCAACGGCCCGGAATATCTGGCTTTTTCCATTCGCCGGAAAAAGGGCATGCTGCGGGCGCTTGCCGAACACGGCCTTTCGCTCGACGAGGCGCTTGTCCAGCATTCGCTGATGACCGACGAGCACGGCTATCGCAGCATGCAGCCCTTCCTGCAGAATGCGCAGCCGCCGACGGCGGTGCTCTGTTCAAGTACGGTGCTGGCGCTTGGCGCAGTCCGGGCGATCAACCAGGCGGGTTTGAAAATCGGCGAAGACATTTCGCTGATCGCCCATGACGACGTGCTGCCGATGCTGAAGCCCGAGAATTTCAGCATCCCGCTGACGACGACGCGCTCGTCGCTCCGGGCCGCCGGCGCGCGGATCGCCACACGGCTGATCGGCGGCATCCTGAAGCGCGGCGACTATCCGGAACAGGAACTCTGGCGCGCCGAACTGATCGTGCGCGCCTCGACGGGACCGGCCCCACAAAAATGAAAACGCGCCGCAATCGCGACGCGTCCTGTCATCCCATGTGAGCCAGGATCAGAAGCGCGGCGGCTTGCGGCCGGCCTTGCGATAGGCGGCAATCACGGTGTTGGCCATCAGCATGGCGATGGTCATCGGCCCGACGCCACCCGGCACCGGCGTGATCACGCCTGCAACCTCGGCGGCTTCCGCAAAGGCGACGTCGCCGACGAGCTTGGACTTGCCCTCGCCCTTCTCGGGCGCCGATACGCGGTTGATGCCGACGTCGATCACCGTCGCGCCCGGCTTTACCCAATCGGCTTTCACCATCTCCGGACGGCCGACGGCGGCAACGAGGATATCCGCGTTGCGGCAGACGGCCGGCAGATCCTTGGTGCGCGAATGGGCGGTCGTGACCGTCGCGTTGGCGGCGAGCAACAGGGCCGACATCGGCTTGCCGAACAGGTTCGAACGGCCGATGACGACGGCGTTCAGGCCGGAGAGATCGTCGCCATGGGTCTGGCGCACGAAGACCATGGCGCCGGCCGGCGTGCAGGAAACGAGACCGCCTTCGAGATCGCCGGTCGCGAGCTTGCCGGCATTGACGACGTGCAGGCCGTCGACGTCCTTTTCCGGCAGGATCGACTGGATGATCGGCTCGGAATTCAGATGTTTCGGCAGCGGCAGCTGCACGAGAATGCCGTGAATGGAGGGATCGGCGTTGAGCTTAGCGACGAGTGCCGCGAGGTCTTCCTGGGTGGTTGCCTCGGCCAAGGTGTGCTGGACCGACTGGAAACCGCATTCCTTGGCCATCTTGCTCTTCGAAGAAACATAGGCGTGGCTTGCCGGATCGTCGCCGACGATCACGACGGCGAGACCTGCGCGAACGCCTGCATCCGTTTCGAGCGCACGGGTCGCGGCCTTCACGCTTTCGATCACCGAAGCGGCGACCTTCTTGCCATCAATCACAGTCGTCACGGCATGTTCCTCCTGGCTTCCTGTTCACGCGGCATACTCTAGTTCGCCTCAGAAAAGGCGATGGCCTCAACGCGCCCTATGCTGTCCCAAACGCATAAATGCAAGAGGCGGCGGCGCGGTTGGCTGCCGTTTCGGGCGCCCCGACGATATTTCCTCTCAAGACTGAGAGGTGGACGTGGTTTCGTCGAAAGACTTGAGGTCCCAGCCTCACAAGATGCAAGGCGAGCGGAGCATGCTCTCCGCCTTCCCGTCGTATCAACGGCGCGCAAGCTTCTGGCGGGAATAGTGCTCGACCCGGGACCTGAGCGCGCGAAGGCCTTCCTGGACCTTGGCGATGTCGGCGTCATCCTCGTCTACGGTCTGCGGCATCGGTTCGGCCGCAGCCGGACCTGCCGTCGCGCTGCGGCGAGCGACGGCATAGGCAGCGTTCAGCGACTGCGCGTGGTGCGCGGCCGGGCTGAACTGCGGCGGCAGTTCGAGCTTGGCCGAGGCCGGATCGGGCTGCGGCTGCGAGCGCCGTGTGGGCTCGGGGCCGCCATCGGGTTCCGGCGGCTCGGGCGCCGGGTCGTCCTCGACCTTTCGGGCCGCGGGGAACAATCCGTTCAAGCTGCGATAGATGCCGAGCAACACGCCGAGGCCGAGGCCGGCAAAGAAACCCGCCATGGTGGCGGCAATCACGATGATCTTGCGGGAGGGCCCCTTTGCCTGCAGCGCCGGCTCGGCCTTGGAGATCACCCGGATGTTCTTTGCGGTCAGCTTTTCCTCTTCGCGCGTTTCGCCGGCGCGCTTCAGGAAGGATTCGTAGATTTCGCGGGTTGCCGCCGCTTTCCGCTGCAGTTCGCGCAGTTCGACGAATTCGGCCGAGGAATCGATCTGCCGGGCCTTCTGCACGGCAAGCTGCTGCACCAGATCCTGTTCCGTTCGCTGGGCGCGGTCGAGCTCGGTCCCGGCCGCGGCCGCGATGCGGCGCAACTCGTTGGCGATCTCGGAGCGCGACGCCTCGAGCGCCTGCTGAACAGCTATGCGTTGCGGGTGGCGAGGCCCGAGGCTCGCGTCAAGCGCACTCAGTTGCGCCTTGGTCGCCGCATATTGCTTGCGCAGTTCGGAGAGCGCCAGCGAGCTGATTTCCTCCGGATAGGCACCGGTCAGGACATCGTTGAGCTGAACCTTGCCGGAGGCATCGGCCTTGGCTTTCGCTTCGGCGATGCGGTTGCGCGCCGCAGCGACCTGGTCGCTGAGGCTGAGGAGCTGCTTGTCGGCGATCAGCTCACCGCCGGCACCGACGATATCGTTCGCCGCCTTGTAGTCCTCAACCGCCTTTTCGGCTGCATCGAGCTCGGCCTTCAGTTCCTTGATGCGCGCGTCGAGTGCAACGGTGGTCTTCTGGAAGAAGCCCGACTGCGCAGCCGTCTCCTCACCGAGGAAGGTCTCCACCAGCCGGTTGGCGATCAGGGCCGACTTCTCGGGGTCCCTGGTCTTTGCCTCGACAGTGACGATGAAAGTTTTCGGATCGCGCCAGACCTGAATGGCGTCGCCCAAATTCTTCAGGACGCGCGCGGACGCATCGCCACCGGCCATCCTGCCGGCAAACTCTGCGTCCTTTTCCAGTTCGAGACTGGCTGCGACCTTTTCCATGACCGTTCGCGAGCGCAACACTTCGAGCTGGCTGTCGACGATGGCGAGAATGCCTTCGGTTGCCAGCGATTGTTTCGACAGATCGGAATCCGTCAACCGCACTTCGCGCGGATCGACATAGAGCTTGCTTTCGGAGACGAAGGTGCTCGGCGTCGATAGCGCCAGCAGAACGCCACCGACGGCGCCAAGCGCCGTGGTCGCGAGTATAATCTTGCGAAGCTGCCAGACCGCGCGAACCACGGTCTTGATATCAACGAGCGGACGATCGCCTGCCGTTTGCCCGTCGGCAGTCACCGTCGGCACAGCACCCTCGGGCGGACGATCGATCAGCCAGCGCGCAAACTTGTCACGCATGCCGCCGAGGCGTCCCTGGCTGCGGGCAACCGGGGCCTTGCCTGAAGCCCGTGCCGTTTCGCCGCGCGCCTGCCGACCTTTTGCGCGGTTTTTATCCGGCGCCGCTGCGTGATTGGTTGATCCACCGGAGCCGGACGGGCGACCAAGCAAGGACGAGCCCTCACCCGACGCGTCGGCGGTGCGCCTGTCGCGCGCACGCGCGGGATCGCGCGTGTCCTCTGCTGCAAAATCGAGCAACGATGCACGCGGAACCGGGCGTTTCTCGTCGTCGATGTTGAACATGACTGATCCCGCGGCTGCCGAAACGGCGAATTCCGAATAGTGAAGCCAACCTAAGGAAACATGGAAAACAAATCGTTAACTTTAGCGGAAACGAGGATGCGAAGGGCCTGATCTCACGCCTTATTAAGCTTTCCCGCCTATGACGGAAGGACGAGCGCAATTCCAGGCGGCGCTTTGCAAGCCCTGCCCTTGGAACTGTGAGATATCAAGGAGATAGAGCGCTTCTATCGGCATCGAGCCGGAGACGCGCTACTGGAATGTCGGCCGTGCCTCATCGCGTCAAAGCGCTTTATCTCCGCCACCGGGCGCTCATCCACGCTTACCTCTCGATGACCGGAGGCTCGGCGGGCCGGCTCGTGCTGTCGCTCGTCTATTTCATCGCCGTTGCCAACACGCTCGCCATCGCCGACTTCGGGCTGTTCGCAACCGCGTCCGCCGCCGGCATCATGATATCGCGCGTGCTCGCCTTCGGCTTCATGTCGCCGCTCTATCGGGTCGCGACCGTCAAGCCGCTACTGGTCGGCACCTATAGCGCCGGCTTCCTGGTCGGCGCCCTCCTGTCACTGCCGTTGATCGCAATCATCGGCGCGCTCACCTTCCTCGCCCTCTTTTCCCGCGACATGGCGGCCGGCACCTTTGCTGCCTTTATGATGGCCGAGATCCTCTGCTGGCGCGGGCTGGAGACCGCCGTCATCGTGCTGAACGGCCTCGGTCGCTTCGGGCGCGGCGCCTTGCTCGTGGTGATCGGAACGGCGATCCGCACCGGTGCTGCCCTGCTCCTTGCGTTGCTCCCCTGGAAAACACTCGAGGCCTGGTCCTACCTCTATCTGCTTGCAAATACGCTGGGCCTGCTGGTGGCTCTTTTCTGGTTCTATCCGCGTGTGCGGCTGCGCTGGCAGCCCCGGCTCTACTTCCGGCGCTGGGCGGATTCCGTGTCGGTCGCCGGCGCCGAGGTGCTCTTCTACATCCAGTCGGAGTTCGACAAGATCGCCGTGCTTGCGATCGGCGGTCCGGCGGTGTCCGGTCTCTATGCCATCCTGATGCGGCTGGCGGACCTGACGGCGCTGCCGGTGCGGTCGTTCAACACCTTGCTCGTCCAGCGCATCATGCGAACGCCCGAGGCGATTGCCCGCTGGGGTGTCCGGCTGTCGATCGAACTCCTAGTGGCGCTTGCGTCCTTTGCCGCCATCGCGGCCATGGCGTTCTATCTGTGGGTCTTTCCCGATGGCCTTGGGCGCAACGTGTCGGCGGCCGCGCCGATCGTCGCGATGATCCTGCTCGTGCCCTCGTTCCGCAACCTGATCGAGTATCATTCCGAACTGCTCTACGCGACCGGTCGCACGGTGCGGCGCATGCTGAACCTGTTGATTGCCGGCATCGTCAAGGTGGGATTGCTGGTGCTGTTGCTGCAGACGACGACGGATGTCGCGACATGGGCGCCGGCACTCAACGGGATCTTCCTGGTCCTCTACGCCGTCTCGTTCGGACTGACCTATTCGGCACTCAGGAAACCGACCGATCGGGTCATCTAAGCCGCGCGTCAGGCCGCGAGTTCGAACACCGCCCGGCGGATATCGTCGAGGTCGTGGCCGACGAAGGACTGAACGCCGATGCCGATCTGATGCGGCGCCATGTCCTTCAGGAACGCCCTGAGACCGGTGAGATCCTGGCGATAGCTGTCTTCGAACCAGAGCACATGGCAGAGCGCGGCATCGGAGGGAACGTGCCCTTCCCCGCCGAGCACCTCGTCGACGAAGCGGCCATAGATCGTGCATTCGGAGAAGGCGCGGGTACGGGTCATCGCCCTCACCCAGTTCCTGCCATACAGCGTCTCGATATGTTCGAGCAGCTTGCGGCTGGTATCGGTGCGCCACGCGATCAGCGTGTTGATATAGTCGTTGGCCGGCAGCGCGTAGGGGCCGATGCCGAGAAGCCGGTCGGAATGGGCGAGCCATTCGAGGTGGTTGGAGCGCATATGCGCGTTGATCGCCCCGTCCTTGCGGTAGAGCGTCAGCCGTTCCTTCTGCCAGAGGCTGGCGGGATCGAAGGCACGCAGGAAGACGACATCGGAATCGACGGCAAACATGGCCGCCTCGTCGATATGGCGCGCGAGCGCCAGGCGGCGAAGCTGCTGGGCATGCCAGCCGCGCAGCGGCAGGCCGAACGGGCTGAGCCACAGCTTCCGGCGTCCGCCGGATAGCGGGTCGGTGACGGGATGCAGCCACCAAGGCAGGAGATCGCGTTCGCTGATTACCTGGCGCCTGGAGCCCTCCAGTTGCCGGAAGAGCTTCACGTCGAAATCGGCAACCAGCAGATAGTGCTTCCAATCGCCCTGAAGCTTGCGGTCCATGCTTTCGCACATCAGCCGGCAGCGCTCGAAGTCATTGGCGTAGGACGCTGTGACAATGGCTGTGCGCATGGTCTGACCGTTCACGATGTTCCCGTCCGAAGGTTGGCGTCGGCGACGCTTTCCCGCGCCCGTCCCGACAGCTTGTGCCAAAGGACGTGAAAGAGGAAGAGCGGGTTGCCAAGGACATAGCGGCGCCACATACGCCGGGGCTCGATCGCCAGGCGGAAGAACCATTCGAGCCGCATCCGGCGCAGGAATTTCGGCGCCCGCGGAAACGCCTCGGCGACGAAATCGAAGAGCGCGCCGACGGTGATGACCAACCGGGCGTCCTGCGGCCCCACATGGGCATCGACCCATTTCTCCTGGCCGGGGCTTCCCATCGCCACCAGCAGGATATCGGCATTCAGCGCCCGGACATCGGCAAGCACCTCTTCGGAGCGGTCACGATCGAAGAACCCGTCGGAAACGGGAATAAACTCGTGCCATGGCGCGTGCCTGCGAAAATTCTCGGCCGCGCGCGCCAGCACCTTCCCACGGGCGCCGATCATCGCGACGCGCAGCGGCCGGTCAATGAAGGTCAGCAGCGCCGGCACGAAATCCGTGCCGTTGAGATTGGCCGGGAACATGCTGCCGTAGAAGAGATAGGAAGCGATATCGACGCCGTGACCGTCGGGAAGGACGACCTGGCGGCCGAGGACCTCGCGGTACGCGCCGTCGCGCATCATCAGATTGGCATTGTTGGCATTGAGGAAGGCGAGCGTCGTTTGCCCGCCGGGGCGCGACAGCGCGTCGGCCGCAAAGCCAAAAGCACTCTCCCAGTCGAAATCGACCACCGGCATGCCCAGGATGAGGCGCCTGGACAAGGCGGCGTTCGCGCCGGCGGTCGTCTTGGTCACGACCGTCCCCCGTCATGGACCTTCAGCTCGGGCGGTACCGAAGGTGTTTCGGCCGCGGCACTGGGGGTAAGGCCGGCCAGCACGTTGCGCATGACCCGCATCAGCTTTGCCTTCTGGGCGCGGTGGAAGACCGAACCGTCAAGCCGCTGGCGGTCGCCGTCGCGCGCGCGGGTGACCTTGTCGACCAACAGGCGCGCGAATTCGGCCGGATCTTCGGCCGCCGCGCAGTTCTCAGGGAGCGCCTCGATGCCGCGCAGCGACGCCTGCGTCGCCACGGATGGCATGCCGAGTTCGAAGGTCTCGATGCTTTTCAACTGCACGCCCGTACCGCCCCGGCTGACGAGCGGTACGACCGCACTTTCCGTGACGAAGGCGCGTGCATCGGGCACCCGCCCGACGAAGCGGACGCCGGGATGGGAAACCGCCGGGATGCCATCCATCTGGCCGGCAATGGCAATCGAAAGATCCTGCGGCAGATGCGGTACGACCTCGGCGAGAAACCAGTCGAGCCCCAATCGGTTCGGCCGCCAGCTCCAGGTCCCGATCAAGCCGAGGTCCCGCTGGAGGTCAGGTGTTTCCTCCGGTACCGCAGCCGCGTCCCAACCGGTGACCAGCGGTAGCACGAAGGCCCGGTCGCTGACGGCGCGGCCGAAGCCGAAGCGGTCGGCCTCCGCAAACGTCCAAACGGCCACGGCATTTTGCGCCAGTTGCTGCTCGTAGCGTTCGAGATACTGCGCCTCGCGCCGGAAAAGAAAACGTTCGACCGTACCCTTGGCCCGCTCGGCGTTCTCAAAGGCGGAATCCGCCTCGACATTGTGCGCAACATAGATCGACGGATAAGGGCGGAAGACCTGCTGGAAAGCGGCCGGCAGTTGCACCGAGTTGAGCACGAGACCGTCGAACGGAGCGAGACTCTCGAGGATCGACTGGATCCGGCTCGTCGACACCACAAGCATCTTGCCGGATGAGACGGTCGTGCGGTTGAGGAAGGCCGTCGCGAGCCAGCTCAGCTTCTGCCACGTGCCCACCTTGGCATTGGTGACTTCCAGTTCGCCGAGCAGATGCATGTCGCAATCGGGCGCGGGCGCGCGTCCCGGCTGAAGAAAACCGATGACACTGACCCGATGACCGAGCGCGCGCAGACCGTCGAGCACCGCCCGGTTGGCAATGTCGAAACCGGACGCCGGATTGGCGACGGGAACGAGCGAAGAGACCAGGACCAGATGCATTTTGCCACGCGTCATGAATGGAACTGCGGCCTTCATTAGCAGCATGGGATGAAGGAGCGCTTAAAGACCCCTTTCAAAAACTGCCGCCAAGGTTCAGCATCTGTTTAGGAAGATTTGCTGTATTGCGACGCAATTTTGCTTTTACAGGTTTCGCCATGACGACGACCGGCCAGGACATTTCCGTCTACTTCCGGACAGAGCTGGAAGACGCCGGCGACATCGAACTCGTCGTCGTGCTGCCGACGTTCCGTCGGCCGGAGCATGTCGTCAAGACGCTAAAAACCATTGTTTCCCAAAGGCCTGACCTCTCCTTCGCCACGGTCGTCGTCGAAAACGATGCCGACGGGCTGGCCGGGGCTACGGCGGCCAAGGACTTCTTCCTCGGGCATCCTTCGGAATCGGTCGTGATCGTCGCGCACCAGCGCGGAAACTGCTACGCCTACAATGCCGGCTGGGCGACGGCGCTCGCGACCTATCCGAACCTCAAGGCGATCGCGATCATCGACGACGACGAAGTGGCGGCGCCCGAATGGCTCGATTGCCTCATCGCGGCACAGGAAACGACCGGCGCCGATATGGTCGGCGGCCCGCAGCTTCCGGTTTTCGAAGGCGATGGCGGGCAGAAGTGGAAACGCCATCCGGTCTTCACGCCCCATTATGATGCGACAGGGCCGGTTCCCATCCTCTATTCCTCCGGCAACGTGCTCGTCACGCGCGGAGTGCTGGACGCGATGCCGCAACCGTTCCTGGATCCCGCCTTCAACTTCATCGGCGGCGGCGATGCGGATTTCTACAGCCGCTGCAAGGCGAAAGGGTTTTCGTTTGCCTGGGCGGCCGATGCCTGGGTTGCCGAGACGGTGCCGGCCCGCCGCACCAGCGCATCCTGGATCAGGGCGCGCAGCCTCAGGAACGGCGCCATCTCGACGATGCTCGAACATCGGCGAGACCCGAGCTTCAAGGGCCGCCTCAGGACCTTCGGCAAATCGCTGGCGCTGCTTGGCGCATCGATCCCGCGTGGGCTGGAACTGTGGAACAAGAGCGGGTTGGCGGCGGCCGGGTCATACCATTTCTATGTGGCAATCGGCCGGCTGATGGCCGAGCTCGGCCTCGTCAACGAGCAGTACCGCACCCCGGAAAAGAACTGACGACCGATACCGTCTTGCCGATGGCAGGCGGCCGAGCGGAACCGGCCGGACGTTCTGGCTCTCGTCAGTGTGAGCTGCTTGCCTTGACGGCGCCTTCCGGCAACTTGTCATCGGCGACATTGCCGTTCTTGTCGACGATCGGGACCGGCTTTTGCCGCGGCACGTTCTGGCTGTTGGCGACGCGCTTGACGTCTTCCTTGGTCAGATATTCGAGCTGCTCGACGAGCACCTCGGTAATCACCTCTCCGCCGAGCTTCTTGTTCAGGCCGTCCTTGACCGTCGTCTTGAACGTCGGCAGGTCGAACGTACCGGTGTCGGCGATGTCGATGAATTTCGAGCCGACGAGCAAATCGTAAAGCTCATCGGTAACCATCTGACGCAGCGGCGCGCGAAGGTTGTTGATCCCCTCCTTGGTGGCGGAGAAGGAAAGCTTGGTCAGGAAATAGCCCTGAACCGAACCATCCCGGATGACCGGGATGGTGATCATCTCACCGGGAACATATTGCTCCGCTGCGCGCCGGGCGGTCTCGCCGTCAGCGACGACGGGCGCGGAGGCGCTTTGCATCGAGAAATAGACCGATCCGAGCGTGACCGCGCAGACCCAGATCCCGGTGAAAACAAGCTTCAGCATCAGAAATCGCTATAGCGGAACTGCGCTTCGGAATAGATGCCGTCCGCATCGGCATCCTGAGCGGCGGTCTTCAGGAGGTCGACGACGGCGCGAACCGCTTCGAGATGGGCCTCCACCTTCTGCGAATTGACCGACAGCTTCTCGCGCAGATGCAGTGCATGCGAGGAGAAAGCCGAAGAGTTTTCGCCCGGCAGCATGTCACGATGCAGCATCGTCAGTTCGTAGAGGCAACGGCTCTTGTGGGCGTTCGATGTCTTGATATCGAATTCCGGGTCGACGCCGATCCGGCTGTTCTCGTTGTCGAGGATCATTTCCAGGCGGCCGAGCACGTTCTGGATCCGGACGTCATTGGATGCCATGGCTTCCATGAATCAACTCCCAATTGGATCACGATGATTTCTGGTCGGATCGACCGGATTCTCAAGCGATCTATTCCTATGAATTAGAGCGGAATGCGGATGGAAAACTGCAAGCAGTTCCCCGACCCCGCCCTAGGCTTGCTTGTTCTTGTCGTTGTCGGTCGAGAAGCCGGTCAGCGTCTTGCGCTCGTATTCCTGCACGAGGCTTGCGGCGAGGTTTCGGCTGTTGCCGTCGAGCGATGCCTGAACCCGATCGGTGCCTTCGGCGCCTGCGAGCTGTTCGGCAATGCCGATGCCACCGCTCTTGGAGATCACGTCGCCGATCTGCTCGGCCATCATGCTCTTCCAGATGTCACCTGCGTTGCCCTTGCCGAAGACGTTCTCGCTTTCGGTCGGCAGCATCGACTTCACGAAGTTCTGCAGCACCATGGCCTCGAACTTGCGATAGGTTTCCGGAATCTTCTTCTGTTCAACGCGGTTGTTGAGGTCGCCGAGGCCGCTCGAACCTTCGGGCGACAGGTTCAGAACGTTGACGGCAGCGGCAAAGCCGTTGCCGTTTTCCGCGAGACTCGTTGCCTTGAAGGCGGCACGGTTGGCCTTCAACCGCGCCTGCGCTTCCTGCACTTCGGCGGGGTCGGCGGCGCGCACGACATCCATCACCAGATCGCTGGGCGGAGAGATGGCCATGACGAATCCTCTCAAAATCGAGCCTGTGCATTGGTCGGCCCGGGTCCGCTCCGCCATCGGAGCAAACCGGGAATGACGCACTATCGCCCGTCAAGCTTACCGGAAGCTGGCGCGTTGCCCGTAACGTGTTGATCGATCAGGTCGTAGATGGAATTGTCGGCCTCTTCACGGTCCTCGGACTGGCGGGCCTCCTTCATGTTTTCCTCGAGCCGGTCGGCTTTCGCGCGCTCTCTCAGCATGCGCGCCTCGTGCGTTTGCTGGATGCCGTGCAGCATCTGGTCCTTCTGCACGAGCCTTCCGATCTGCGAGGAATAGTGGCCGGAGAACATGCGGTGCATCGGGTGCGCCGAGCCCATGGCATCGACGACGACATCGATCGTCTCGGCCAGGACCTCGCGCTGCCGCACCATCTCGACGAAATCCGCCTCCGCCATCTGTTCGAGATGGCGCTGGACGGCGACGAGCCGCTTGAGTTTCTGCGAGCGGGTCTTCATCCGGCTATCCTCCCTGCATGACCAGCGCGAAACCGTCGCCGAACAGGCGCAGCATCGCGGCGATACCGAGATAGAGCAGGAACAAGCCGCCCATGATCAAATAGGGCTGCGAGATGAAGTAGATCGGGATCTGCGGCGCCAGCTTGTTCACCATGCCGATCGCCACGTTGAACAGCAGGCCATAGATGATGAAGGGGCTCGCGAGCCTCAGCATGATCATGAAGATCTGCGACAGCGAATCCGTGAGCGTGATCAGCACGCCTTGCGGATCGAAGGGCGTGCCGATCGGCATGGCGCGATAGGATTGAACGATCGCCTCGATCATCACATGGTGGAAGTCCAGCATGAACAGCACCATCAGGCCGGTGAAGCTGATCAAGCTGGTCACCTGGTTTTCGGGCGTATCTTCGATCACGTCCGACGATGGCGGCGAAGCAAAGCCCATCAGCATGGTGATCGCCGTTCCGGTGAACTGCAGTCCCAGAACATAGTAGCGGGCGACAAGGCCCATGACCGCGCCGACCGCCGTCTCGGCGGCGATCAGGTAGATGTAGCTGTGCCCCTTGCCGGTCACCTGCGGATAGATGTCCGTCCACATGACAGGCAGGATCGCCATGGAAACCGCGACTGCAATGAACAGCCGCACCTGCATCGGAACGCGTGCGCTGGAGAACCCGGGCATGATCATGATGCAGCCGCCGATCCGGCAGAAAGCCGCGAACAGCGCCAGCACCGTGCCCTCCGGGTCGGTGATCATGAAATGGAGCCGATGATCTTGATCTCAAGGCCCTTGGCAAGCTCGACATGCGAGAGCACGGGCAAGGTGGCAAAGAGGCGCTCGATGATCATGCGCACATAAGAACGAGATTCGGGCGAACTTACCAGCACGAAGGGCATGCCGCGATCGAGATGTTCACGGATAACTTTCGTCGCCTGCTCGCTGAACTCTTCGAGGTGACGCGGATCGATGTCGAACTCGACAACCTCGCCCTTGGCGTCGCGCTTGAGCGCCTGATGGAAGACCATGTCCCACTTGTTGCCGAGGCGCAGCACGCGCAGGATGCCGTTGTCGGCAAGGTCGCCGCACAGCTGCTGCGACATGCGCACGCGAACGTGCTCGACAATCTGCTCGGTCTTGCGCACATGCGGCGCGAGTTCGGCGACCGCTTCGAGGATCAGGTGCAGGTTGCGGATCGAGACCCGCTCCGCCAGCAGCAGCTTCAACACCGCCTGCAGGCCCGAATAGGACATGTGCGAGGTGCAGATTTCGTCGGCGAGCTTGCGGTATTCCGGATCGAGCCGCTCGATCAGCACCTTGACGTCCTTATAGGAGAGCAGGTGCGGCAGGTTGTTGCGGATCACTTCGCTCAGGTGGGTCAGCACCACCGAGACGTTGTCGATCGGGTGGAAGCCTTCGCGCTTCAGGTCCTCGGTGAAGGTTTCGAGGATCGAGACCGCCGGCATGCCGAAGGCGGGTTCTCGGATCTCGTCGCCCGGAACACTCGGGCGGCGACCGCCGCCGGTGACCACCAGGACTTCGCCGACGCGCACCGTGTTGGACGCGATCGTCGTGCCGTGAATGCGGATATGGTAGGCCTTGTCCGGAATGCTGATGTCGTCGGAAACCTTGATTTCCGGGATGACGAGGCCGTACTGACCGGCGAACTTGCGGCGCATCTTGCCGACGCGGAAGGCGAGTTCCTGGTGCGCACCGAGGAGGCGGGTCGAGACCTGCTTGCCGAGCAGAAGCTCGATCTCGGCGGTCTTCAGCACTGACTTGACGGAGTCCTGCTCGCCTTCCTTGGTCTGCTGGACCTTGGCGGCCTCTTCGGCGCGACGCGCGGCATTGGCAGCCTCGATCTGGCGCGGCACGAGCCAGCTCAGGAACGCCATGCCGCCGCCGAGAACGGCGAAGGGCAGGAACGGCAGACCGGGAACCACGGCCAAAAGAATGATCAGACCGGAGGCGACCATCAGCGCCTTCGGGTAGCCGCCGAGCTGGCCGACGACGGCCTGGTCGGTGGAGCCGGATGTGCCGCCGCGCGATACCAGAAGGCCGGCAGCGAGCGAGACGATGAGTGCAGGGATCTGCGAGACGAGGCCGTCACCGACCGACAGCTTGACGAAAACGTCGGCGGCTTCGCTGATCGGCATGCCATGACGCAGGTAACCGATGATGATGCCGCCGAAGATGTTGATCGCGGTGATGATCAGGCCGGCGATCGCGTCCCCGCGGACGAACTTGGAGGCACCGTCCATGGCGCCGTAGAAGGAGCTTTCCTCTTCGAGTTCACGCCGGCGGCGCTGCGCTTCCTTCTCGTCGATCAGGCCCGCCGACAGGTCGGCGTCGATCGACATCTGCTTGCCGGGGATCGCATCGAGGGTGAAGCGCGCGCCGACTTCGGCGATACGCGTCGCACCCTTGGTGATGACGATGAAGTTCACGGTGATCAAGATCAGGAAGACGATCAGACCGATGACGAAGTCGCCGGACATGACGAGGCTGGCGAAACCGGAGATGACGCCGCCGGCAGCACCGTGGCCTTCATGACCATGCGAAAGGATGACGCGGGTGGTGGCGATGTTCAACGCCAGGCGCACCATCGTCGAGATCAGCAGGATGGTCGGGAACGAGGAGAACTCGAGCGGGCGCTGGATCCACAGCGAGACCATCAGGATCAGCACCGAAAAGGCGATCGAGAAAGCCAGTCCCATGTCGATCAGAAATGGCGGGATCGGCAGGAAGAGAATCGACAGGATCGCCACGATCCCGAGCGCGAAGCCGATGTCCCGGCCCTTCGGAGCTACTTTCGGGATGATCAGCGCTGCTTGTTGTGCCATGTCTCTTCCGTCTCATCATGAGATCAAGGCAGCATTCACACGCGCTGCCCCACTATAGAGATGGAGATACCCGTCCAAGCTTGCGCGAGGGTTTCATGGCGTCGCTGGCCGATGGCCGGCGGTGCGGGATCAGAATCCGGACTGAATGCGCGAGAAGATGATGTCGGTGAAAATCGAGATCTGAGCGCCGATGAAGGGCGCGGACACGGCAACCGTGATCATGACGGCAAGAATCTTCGGGACGAAGGTCAGCGTCATTTCCTGGACCTGGGTCAGCGCCTGAATGAAGGCGATGACGACGCCGACGATCATCGCGGCGAGAACGGCGGGCCCCGAGGCCACGATCACGGTCCAGATCGCGGCCTGTACGATATCGAGGGCATCCGCCTCATTCATGGAGTTATCACTTCACCTTGACGCCCGGGCCGATAACAAGCTCCTTGCCGTTATCCAGCACCGCAATGATTCCGTCAGAGTATAGTTTCACTTCCTTAACCACGCCAGTGGTCTTGCCGTCTTCGCTGGTGACAGTGCGCCCGATGACGGCGTCCGCTTCGCTCAGCGACGTGCGCTGCAACAGGCTTTCAAGGTTCTTGTTGGTCTTGATCGTCTGCTCGACCTGCGAGAAGGTCGCAAGCTGCGCGATCTGCTGCGTCGCATCCATCGGCTGCGTCGGATCCTGATTCTTCATCTGGGCGACGAGCAGCTTCAGGAAGCTTTCGTAGTTGAGCGATGCCTTGGCGGCGTCGCCGCCCGAATCCTGAGCCGAAACGTTCGGGGTGTAGCCGTTGTTGCTGACGCCGCTTACCGCCATGGTGCGATCTCCTTGCGAATCTGCTCGACCGTTGCCGGCGTGATTTCCTGCGTGTTGAGAATGCGGTCTTCGATGGCGTAGAGGCCACGGATCGCCTTGAGCGCTTCGAAGGCGCGACCGTTGGTCACCAGGCCGTCAACACGCTTCAGCTCGGCAAGGATCTCTTCGTTCTTGAAGCAGTTCAAGAGCATGACGATCGACTTGCGGAACATGGCGGTCGACTGCTCGGCGCCTTCCGGATTGATGAGGATCATCTGCGCGATGAAATAGAGCTGCTTCAGCGGCGTCGTTGCGTCTTCCGGCTGCAGCACGTGGTTTTCGAGCAGGAACGTCACATCGTTCAGGAACTCGACCGCGACCTTACGGTCCACGCGCAGCACCGCGCCGTTTACAAAAATCCGTTCGCCCGACTTCAGCGAGATACGCAGTGTGCTCTTCATTTCAGTCCATCCCTGATGATGGTGGTAATGTCAATTATGCCCTGGAAGTTGGAGGATTCGCGTTTGCGGATCTTTTCCGTCTCGTTGAGTATCCAGATGGCGATCGAAATCAGATTGGCGCGCAGCTCTTCGTTCAGCTGGTTCTCCGGAGCACGCAGATCTTCGATGAAACGGATCCACAGGCGCCGGGTAAAGTAGATGGCCTCGATGGCCTCTCTCGAATACCCTTTCTGCTGTTTCGCTGCTTCCATGAGCGCGATCGAGCGATCGAGTACCTGCCGTTCCCGATTCTTGGAGTCGGCGACGCCGTCCTCCATGATCTCGGCATAGGAAAATTGGTACATTCAGACATCCTTCATGTTTGTCCGGCTCCTCACACTAGAGGAAATTGAGCAAGCTCATCTGCTGTAGTCGCGACGTTAGTGTATAGGACGTTTCCAACTGCACCTTGAGCGTGTTGATCCGGGTCGATGTCTCGATCGGATCGATGCCTTCGAGGTCGGCGACATGCGTGTTGACCAGCTTGAGCTGCGCGTCGATCGAGGTGTTCGCCTTCTTCACGCGCGATTCCGAGATACCGAGCTGGCTGCGTTCGCCGTTGAGCGCGGCGATGCCCTGCTCTGCATAGTCCAGCGCCGCGGTGCCTACGGCTGCACGCGCGTCAGGCGTGATGTTCTTGTCCATCAGCTCGGCCGCGATCACGCTCGCCAAGGCAAACATACGGAAGCCCTTGGTATTGGCGTTGGTCGAGCTTTCGATCACCTCGCTGGCGCTGATCCGGCTCGTCATGTTCTGGCTGGATGCGTCCGACCAGTTGGTGTCCCAATACCCTCCGGGGGTGGTATCCATGAAGCTCGTTTCCAGACCGGTGATGAACGTCTTCATCTGCGCGGCGGTGATCTGGTCGTCGGACGTGATGCCATTGGCGGACTTGAACGCGGTAAACGCGGTGTCGAAGGCAGTCTTTGCCGCAGACGTAGCGGTGTAGTCGGCGACAGGCTTGGCGTCGGTATTGATGCCCGAAAACAGGAACTCGCCGTTGAAGGACGTGTTGGCAGCCGCAGTGAAGGTCTGCAGCGCGCCCATGATCTCGGTCTTCTGGATCTTCAGCTGGCTCGCGGCATCGTTACCCTTGTAGGTAACGAGCGTGTCGCGCACCTTTTCGGCCGCTTTCGCCATCGTTTCCAGCGCGCCCTGCGAGCCGGAGAGGCGCTGGGTCACGACCGAGTTGGTGCTCTTCATCGAGTTCAGCCGGTCGATCTCGCGCTGAAGGTTGAGCGAGCGCGAAGCCGTCGCGCCAAGCGTCAGGCCAACGTCGTAGTGCCGACCGGTCGTCTGTTCCTGGGTTGCCTTAAGCAGATCCATCTGGTTCTGCTGAATCGTCATGCGCATGGCGGTCTGGATCGCCAGATTAGAAACGTAGGACGTCTTCATGATTACCTCACAGCTTCCATCAGGGCCGCCATCATGGCGTCCACGGTGCTCACCAGCTTGGCCGATGCTTTGTAGGATTGTTCGAGATCGAGCAGCAGCGACAGTTCCTCGTCGATGCTCACGCCGGTCTGCTTGCTGAGCGCTTCCTGAGTGCGCGACAGCATGGCGCGCTTGTTGTCGTCGGCGGTCGAGGCGGTCTTGCGCGTCTGTTCGAGCCAGCCGACCGAACCGGTCGCAAAATTCAGCAGGCTGCTGGTTCCATCGAGACCGGTCGACGGGTCGAACGACATGTTCTCACCCATCTTGTTGATGAAGCCATCGAGCAGGCCCGTATATCCGGGGCTCGGATTGGCTGCACCGCCAGGGTTCGATACCACGCCGTTGAAACCGCCATCACGCAGGAGAAGCGGGTTGGCCTTCGCCAGCGCATTGACCGTGATCTTCGACGCCAGGCCTGGAACGACAGTTCCTGCCGGAGGCACCGCGGCTGTGCCCCAAGTGAAGAGACCGGGTTGGCCGCCCTCCTTGAAGAGCTCGACGAGACCACGGGCGATCTCGTCCAGCTGCGACTGGAACTTCGGCCCAATATCGTCGCGCAGCTGCACGAGGCTCGCAAGCTTGCCCTTGGCGGTCGTATCGGCACCGCTTCCGGGCGCGATCGGCACGCCGTCGACAAAAATCTTGTTGCCGGTGACGGTGGCGTCATACGTCGTTGTCGGCGCAAACGTCACCTGGCGCGGAATGTTCTCGAAAAGCACCGTGCCGTCGGTGGTGAAAATTACCGTATCGTTGTTGCCGCGTGTCACGGTGGAGATGCCGACGATCTCCGAAATCTGCTTCAGGATTTTGTCGCGTTGGTCGAGCGCGTCGTTTGCGTCGCCTCCCGTCGCCGTTGCCGACTTGACCTCGTTGTTCACCCGCTCGAAGTCCGCAAGCAGGCTGTTCAGCTTGTCGACCTCAAGAGCGATTTCCTTGTCGGCATCTTCGCGCATGTTCTGCACGTTGGCAGAAGTCTTGTTCAGGGAGTCCGCAAGGTCCTGGGCGCTGGTGACCGCAGCCGCCGCGATCGTCTTGTTGCCCGGGGTCGATGCCAGCGTCTGCAGGCTGTTGCGAAACTCCGAGAGCAGCTTCGACGGCGCAGTCTCGTAGTTGTTGCCGCCGAGACCCGATTTCAGGAGTTCCAGGCCTTCGCGAAGCCGCGCCTGGCCGGAGGCTTCGCCGATGCTGGCGATGCTCTGCTTGAGCAACGCCTCATTCTGTGCCCGGTAGATGGATACGACCTGCGCACCGTTGCCGGTGCTGCCCAAGAGGGCAAGGCGACGCGAATAATCCGCATTGCCCGCATTCGCGATGTTCTTCGACACGATCGCGGTCTGTTGCGCCGTGTTGCTGAAGGCCTGCTGTGCGATGGATATTGCGGAGGACAGCGACATGACGCGGACCGTATCTCTTTCAATTACCGTTTCAGGTTGACAAGCACGTCAAGCAGGTCCGAGGCGGTCTGGAACACCTTGGAGTTTGCCGTGTAGTTGCGCTGCGCCTCGATCATCGAAGTCAGCTCGTTGGCGATATCGACGTTGGAGTTTTCGAGTGCCTTGGACTGGATGTTGCCGAAAGCGCCAGAGCCCGCAAAACCGGTAACGATAACGCCCGAATCTGCCCCCTGCGAGTAGACGTTGCCGGACTGCGGCTGCAGCTTGTCCGGGCTCTGGACAGTCGCAAGGGCGATGCGGAACTTGGGGATGAGGTTGCCGTCGCCATATTTGACGTAAACGATACCTTCCTTGTCGATCTCGAAGCCCGACATCTTGCTCGGCTTGCTGCCGTCAATGCCACCGCCGGTGCTGCTGAAGTCGCCGCCGAGCTGCGTGGTCTTGGTGGTGTCGATCGTGATTGCGCCGAGATTGGCGCCGGTGCCGGGCAGGTTGTTGATGGCCGTCGTGGTGAGTGTCGCGGGGACGGCGCCAGTGCGCTTGCCGGCCGCGTCGAACGTCATGGTCTGGGTACCGACCGTCGTGCCCGACGTGCGATCGACAACGTTCAGGCCCCAGGCGTTCGGACCTGTCTTCGTGTAGGTGAAGTCGAGAATGCGGGTGTTGCCTTGACTGTCGTAAACGACCATCGAAGTCTTCGATTGATCGCCGACGGCCGCGCCGGAGGGCAGGTTTGCTTCCATCGTACCCTTGGTCGAGCCGGCCGCAACGAGGCCCTCGTCCTTGAGCTGTACCGGCACAAGGCCGTCAAAGCCGTTGACGACAACGGTCGGATCGACGCCGGCCTTGTACTCGTAGCCCATCAGCGTGAAGCCGGCCGTGTTGACGAGGTTGCCGTTCTTGTCCGGCACGAAGGAGCCGGCGCGCGTCAGGAAGTTCTCGCCGCCATTGCCCGAAACGATGAAGAAGCCGCCGCCGTTGATGGCAAGGTCGCTGGCCGACGTCGTGTAGCTGGTGCCGCCCTGCTGGGAGATGCTGTAGCGCACCTGCGTCTCGACGCCGCCGGAATTGTAGTTGCCGCCGCCCGAAGGCAGGATCATCGACGAAAACTCAGTGGAGGCGCGCTTGTAGCCGGTCGTGTTGGCGTTCGCGATGTTCTCGGCGACGGTGCCCAGACGGTTCGACTGGGCGTTCATACCGGACACACCCGTTCTCATGCTGCCATAGAGACTCATATCGGATCCTCATTTCCTTGTTACGGCGACACTAGGAAGCGGGCCTTGCGTGAACCTGTCTTGGTTCAGTGCCCGCCCTTCGGCGTGGCGCTCAGTTCCAGTCGATGCAGTAGCCAAGGAAACGCTTCGAATCGATCGGGTCGAAACCGAGCTTCTTGCGCAGTTTCTTGCGCAGCTTGCTGATGTGGCTTTCGACGACGTTTTCCTCGACGTCCTCGTCGAAGATCCCGTAGATCGCGTTGAAGATCTGCGACTTGGAGACGCGACGGCCGCGGTTTGCGACCAAATATTCGAGAATGCGGCGCTCGCGGCGCGGCAGGGCGAAGACATCGCCGTTGATTTCCGGATCACGGCCGTCGGCAAAAACGCGGATCGGACCGATGTCGGTAAAGTTGGCGATCGCCTTCAGGCGCCGGCGGATCGCAGCGACCCGGGCGAGGATTTCGCGGGGGTGAATCGGCTTGCGCACGACGTCGTCGACGCCGCAATCAAAGAGTGCAAGCGTGTTTTCGAGGGACGGCGTGTCGCTCATCGCGATGACCGGCGCCATCGAGCGATCGCGGATGGCCCGCGGCAGCGTGAAGGTGGTGTCGCCCTGACCGATCAGGAAGGCTTCCACGGCATCGATATCCGAATCGGCAGCCGCGTTTACCCACTCTCCAAATTCCTTGGGATCGAATCCCGTCGAGGGAATACCTTCACGTCCGAAGAGGGACGCATACCCGTCCTTCACCAGCTCTCTTTCATCAACCACTACGATCATTCGCCCGCCTCCGAATCAGTATGGCTCCGCACTGATTGAGAGGTACGAATCGAGGGATTCATGAACAACTAGAGGAAGTTACTGGGTGGAATTAATAATTGATTAACCATGTTTCGCCGATTTGATCTATATCTAGTGGCACCCACCCCGAAGCGATACTAAAATAATGTGGAAAAGTTAACGGACTACGACAAATCGCTTGCGGTCACATTGTCCGCGCATTGTCGCCACAATGCGGCAAACCGGATGCTAATACAATTTTTGGTTGCTTATTGGCAAAACTGCGTGGCGTTCGGCGTCCACTTGCCGTAGCCGGTCGCGACGAGATTCGCGATCACCCGGCAGACATATTTCTTCTGCGCCGGGTCGTTGTTCGGGCCCGCGTGATAGCGCGCAACGGCCATCGTCCAGGTCTCGTGCCTCGCATGGAGGTTGGCCAGGAAGCGTGCGGCATATTCGACATTCTTCTGCGGGTCAAGCATCTCCTGCGGCGAGCTGAAATGCTCGCCATGGAAGTAATAGTTGATCTGCATGCAGCCGAGATCGATGAGCTTGGCGCCCTGTGCCCGCGCGTTGCCGAACTGGGTCAGAACGTCCTGTTCGCTGCTGCCGAAATAGGCCTTGCCCTCGATGTTCATCGCGTAGGGTTGAAGCGATCCCTTGCGGCCGGTTTCGGTCAGCCCGACCGAATAGAGGATCCCGGCCGGGATATCGTACTTCGCCGCCGCGCTGATGATCTCGCGCTCGCAGACGCCGGCGTCTGCGCTCGCAAAAGCACTACATGTAGACGTGACCAGTACGAGAGCGCTCAGTGCCGGCAGCCGCATCGTCTGTCCCGCCATTGCCAACCCACCTTTCCGCCGCCGAAGACTGGCTGTCGTCCTGTCGCTGCTGTCGTCCCTGGCCATTGCCATCGGCGCGATCTCGGCCCTGTTGCCCGGCTTGTGCCTGGGCCTGGGCTTGCGAGCCGCCGCCCGACGACGTGTCGCCGCTGGAGTTGAACACGATGTTCACCTGGTCGACAGCAAAGCCCTGAGCGCGCAACGCCTTGACCAGATCGTTCTGATCGTCGCGCAACTGCCGGAAGGCGTCGCCGTTCTCGACCTTGAGTTCGACCTGCAGCTCGTCGTCCTTCAGGCGCAGCGTGGCCGTGACGAGGCCAAGCTCGATCGGGTGAAGCTGGATCTTCAGGGTGTTGAGCGTCTTACCGGCCTGCGTCCACGCACCCGGCTGAGCGAGTGCAGCGCTTGGCTGCAGCGAACTGGTGGCCTCGCCGGCGATGGCGTCCGCCACGGCGCTGGTGTTCGGGCTCATCGAGATGCCGAGATAACGCCGTGCCTCGAGGACGGTGACGTTCTCGACCTTGGCGGAGCCCTGCGAACGGGCGGCGTCGAACGCCGCGTCACCGTCCTTCGAAAGGCTCATGGAAACGGCCTGTCCCTTGCCGTCGGCCCGGGCGAAACGGAAGAGCCGATCGGGATCGCTCTCGCCTGCCTGCGCCTCGGCTTTCACGCTATGCTCGCTGCCACCGGCAACCGGCAGTGCAGCTTCAGTCTGGCCGTCCGCTGCCTGACGCGCGGCCGCCGTCTGTCCTTGAGGCTGTGCCGTCTGGGCCCCGCCGAGCAGCGTCAGCAGATCGTCCATCGCCGTCTTTGTCTGCTTGGCTTCTGCGCCCTCGCCGCCAGCGTTGGCGTCGCTATCGACCGCGGTGCGATCTGCCGACGCCTTGCCGACGCCCTTCGTCAGGGCAGCGATGCGCTCGGCGAGTTCGTCATCAGCCACCACTTGCGCCAGATCGTCGGACACGGCAGCCGTCTTGACCGGATCGGCCTTGTCGACGGCACGTTTGCCGCCGACACCGCGTTCGGCCATCTGGAAATGGTCGCGCAGCGCGTGCTCGTCGAACTGTTCGTTGCGACCGAGGCTGATGCTGCGTGTCGCGGCCCTGCCTGCGGCCTTGGCAATATTGTCCTTGTCGATCAAGGCTCCCGCCTCCGCGTCGCTGCCGCCAGCGGCGTCGTTGCCACCCTTGCCTGAACCTGGCTGGTCGTTGTTTTTCTGTCGCCCGGCATTGGCCACGGCATCTTCAAACGCGCCGGCCGACGCACCACCGGCCTGTTCCTTGCCGCCCGTTCGTCCGCTTCCAGTGCCGACAGGCGCCGGAGGCATGCGCAGAGTGTCCTCAGCCCTCATTTGTCATCTCCCTTGAGGAGAGCGTCGATCTCGTCGATCTTCGATCGTCCTTTCGCCACGAAGCCATCGTGCTCCGGGTCCGCCACCTCGTCAGCGCGGGATGCAGCCACTGTCGTCGGCGCTACCGCCGGGGTCTGCGCGCTTCCAAAGGGGCTCATACCGCTGCCAGTTTCCTCGCTTGCGGCCGACGCATTCGCTTCAACCGGTCTATCGGGTTTAGACACAAACGCTTGCGTGAGGCTTTCACCGGCAGGTGGCCGAACGACGGCGTCCGCAACCGCCTTTGCAGCGTCCCGCAGGGCGCGGTCGCGCGGCGAAAGCTCCGCATCTGAAATCGCCGCCAGGTTCGCCGTTGCGGCGAAGACGTCGTTGGAGGGCACCGAAGCCAATCCGGCATAGAAGCTGGCGAGCAGTTTCGGCTGCGCCGCACCGTCGGCGCCGAGCGCCTCGGCGCGCTCAGAGGCGAGCTTCGCAAGCTCCTGCTTGCCGGCGATCGCCGCGCGGCGAGCGACGCGAAGGAAAACCTCGCGCTGGCGCGGCGCGTCCATGAAGCCGAGGATCTCCGAGATCCGCCCCTGCGCTTCGCCATCGAAATGGGCGACGGCTAGTTCGACGAAGACATCCGCAAACTGGCTGGCATAGGGAGACGTCAGGTAGCGGCGGGCATAGGTCAGCGCGTAGCGGAAGCCCTTGTCCGCGTCGCCCGCCTGAACCGCGAGGAAGACCGAGCGGCGCAGGGCAGCCTCTTCGATGATCGTACCCGGGGCCGCAAGACGGGCCCAGTCGTAGTACTTCATCGCGCCCACGGGATCCTGCTGCGACGTCGCATTGCCGAGGATGAGGTAGAGATAGGGACCGATGCGGGCGCTGCGGTATTCAGGCGCGGCCTTGGACAGGTTCTCGACGATCAGGCCGCCCTTGCCGTTCAGATATTGCGTCAGCGCGTCGGTGACGCGGGAATCGAAGTTCCCCGCCACGTCGTGATCCGCTAGGTACTTCAACGTCTCCGGATTGCCGCCGCTCATCGCATAGACCAGCGCCGCATCGACGTTGCGCGGATCACGGAAGACAGTCGCGTCGGCCGCACGCAGGCGCTTGTCGATCGCGCCTAGCATGAAACGCTGCATTTCGATCGCCGAATGGTCGCCAAGAACGACCGAGTCCTGCACATATTGCAGCGACCGGATCATCTTGAAGGGTGCGAGCTCCTCGATATCGTTCGCCCTGGCAGCCCCCGCTGCAAAGGGGGTCGCCAGCACGCAGCAGGCCATCAGAGCGGTTCGCAGGCGTCTCAGCATGGCGCTTAACCCGGAGCCGATTGCAGGAGGATCTCGATGCGCCGGTTGCCCGGGGCGTAGGGATCGCCGGGGATCTGCAGGCGCCGGTCGGCGAAGCCGCTGATCTGGCTGACGCGATCTTCCTTCAGGCCGCCACGGACGAGCATGTAATAGGCGCTCTGGGCGCGGGCGGCGGAGAGCCGCCAGTTGTCATAGGTGCCATCCTTGAAGGGGCGACCGTCGGTATGGCCGCGGATCGCAACGGCACCTGGACGCTCGGCCAGGAGATGGCCGATCTTTTCCATCGCCAGCACCAGCTCCTTTTGCGGCACGGCAGAACCGATGGAAAACATCTGCGCATCGGTGCGCTCGCTGATCGTTACCATCAGGCCGCCTTCAGCAGGCGTCACGACAAGTCCCTCGGCCAGCTGGCCCGCCTCGCCGGCAAGCTGCTTCTTCAGCTCGGCCTGGAGTTCGGCCGCCTGCGCCTTGGCGTCGGCCGCGGCAGTTTCGGCCTTCGGCTTTTCGCCGGCCGCGGCATCCGCCGTGTCCTTGCCAGCGCCCGTGTTCGTGTCCTTGCCGTCGCCGGCCTGTTTGTCGGCCGCGTCGGGCGTCTGTTCCGACGCGTCTGCCTCGGACTTCTTGACAGTCGGCGTCGCACCTGCGGGCTCCGTCGACTTGTCGGCAAGGGCAGCGACGGTTTCGGCCGTGTTGCCGGCGTCCTTGACTTCGACCTGCTTGGTCCAGAAGTCCGGGTCGAACGGGTCACGATAGGCCTCGCCGCCATCGGCGCCGGTGGCCGGGCCGGACTGGGCCGCACCGCCCTCACCCTTGACGCTGATGTTGGCTTGCTGGCCGACCTCGCGCGCGATTTCGGAAAGCACCGAATAGGGGTTTTCGAAGAAGTCGGCGTCGGAATACTTCGTCTCTTCGCCCGACGTCGCCGTCAGCTGATCGCCGGTCTTGGCCGAGCCACCGGACTTGTCCTGCTCGCCGTCGACCTTCGAACGCTGCTGCGTTTCTTCGCCCTGCGCATCCTTGGCCGGGTCCTTCAGGCCACGTTCGGCCGGCTTCTGGTCGGTCAATTGCACCGGGTTGAAATAGGAAGCGATCGCCGCCTTCGTCTCTTCGTTGGCGGCATTGATCAGCCACATCACGAGAAAGAAGGCCATCATTGCGGTCATGAAGTCGGCATAGGCGATCTTCCAGGAGCCGCCATGGTGACCGTCATGGCTGCCGCTGTGGCGCTTGACGATGATGATCTCGTGCTTGCCGTTGTGGTGGTTTTCGTCGCTCATGCGAGAACTTTCCGAACTGTATCGGCCCAGGCGGCCATGCGCGTCACGAGGATGGTGCCATCCATCTCGACGGCGAGATCGACATCGTCGGATTCGACGTGCCGCAGGGACGGCAAGTCTTCTCCAAGCTGGCGCTTCAGCGCCTCGAAGAGAGACGCCGGGCCCTTGACAACGATGGTGCAGCCTTCGCCGGCCACAAGGCCCTGGCGCAACATCTGCGCCATATCGGCAACGGCGCGCTGCATGAGGGCATCGCCCATGACCGGTACAAGCACGCGAGCGGCCTGATCGCCGAGTGCGACAGCAAGCCCTTCGGTCATTTCGTCGATGCGCTGCGCCAGACGGTTCGCGGTTTCCTCCTCGAAGCGCCGCGTCAGCGCCTCGAGTTCGGCCGCGTGCGCCGCCTGGAGTTCGGCAATTTGCTTTTCGTGTTCAAACACGAGTTCCGCGGTCGCCTCGGCCCGCCCTTCGGCAAAGGCTCTCCGACGCTCCGCATCGATATCGATTTCCGGCATGGCTGGTCTCGCGCCGAGGCGCTCGCCATCGGCATAGTCGGCATCCAGATCAGGGAAATATTTCGGCGGCATCAGCGACAGCTCGACTTTCGGCGCGCTGAAGTCCTTGAGATAGCGGGAGAGCATTGCACTCATGGCCGGCCCCCTGCAGCGGACCTGCGGCAATGCGGCGATCCCCATCTGCTTGAGAGGCGGCGCTCCCTGGCGCGGACTTCCATTGCTCCTGGCACTGCTGACATGTCTCCCTCGGGCCCGACCGTCGGATACGGCGAACCCAGCATTCTTGACGTACATCGGCGTGATCCGGGGTCGGTTGGTCCCGGAACGATCCGATGCAGGCGACGGCGCAAAGGTCATTTTGGCCGGCAGTCATCCGACAGGACTGCGAGGGAAGGCTATTCGGTCAAACTTGTGCGAAAATGAATGTGTTGGACCGCGCCAGGGCAATTAGCGCGGTCCAACAGTTTCCACCGGGTGCCGTGACCGACGACGTGGCAGAACTCAAAGTGCCGTCACCCACATCGGGGCGATGGGCTCAGTTTGGCAGATCGGCGGCCGCTTCGGGCCGCTGTCCGCCGCCGCGCCTTACTGCTGGAACAGGCGCAGGATGTTTTCGGAATTGGTGTTGGCGATCGAGAGCGCCTGGATGCCCAGTTGCTGCTGCGTCTGCAGCGCCTTCAGTCGCGTCGATTCCTCGTTCATGTCGGCATCGACCAGACGACCGACGCCCTTATCGATCGTATCCATCAGGTTGGCGATGAAGCCTTCCTGCAGCTCGATGCGCTTGGTGATGGCGCCGAGCGTGGAGCCGGCATCCGTCAACTGGTTGAGGATACGTTCGACGACGCTGATCATGTCGGACATTTCGGCAGGCGTCGTCGATGCGGTCAGCTTGATTTCCGCCGTCGTGCCGATCGGCGTCGTCGCCGGCGCGCCGATCAGGTGGTACAGGCGTGCGCCCGCCGTGCCGGGAGGAGAGGTGAGCTGGGACGCGTCGTAGTTCCGGGTCAGGATGCCGCGGCTCGCATTCTGCTTGTCGATCAGCATTGACTGCGAAGTGTCGAAGTCGAGCGTGGTGACCGACACGTTGCCGTTGGCGTCACGGTTGAACGAGGCGACAACCGACTTCGTGCCGACCGGGGCCGTGGCGGCGTTATAGAGCCAGTTTTCACTGGAGAACGATGCGGACTGTGCGGCCGAGATGAGCTGGTTCTTGAGCTCGGAGATTTCCTTGTCAATCTTCAGCTTGTCGACGCCCGGCTCGCTCGCCGCGACGAGCTTGCTCTTGATCGCGCTGACGACCTCGATCGAGGAATTCATCGCCGCATAGGCCGTGTCGATCTTGGCGGCGCCGAGGCCGAGGGCGTCCTGAACGGTGGAGAGCGCCGCGTTGTCGGAGCGCATGGTGGTCGCGATCGACCAATAGGCGGCGTTGTCCGCGGCCGTCTGCACGCGATAGCCCGAGGAGATGCGGTCCTGGACTTCGGCCATGTCGGAGTTGATCGAACGCAAAGTCTGGAGAGCCGCCATGGCGGCGGTGTTGGTCATGATGCTGGTCATTGGTCACCTGTCCCGATTGAATTCATAAGGACATTCCGGAGTGTTACCGGCAGCGATGGGACTGGCATCATGCGAATCGCCCCTGTTTTGCCCTGGAGGCGACCCTTCGCTCTTAACGAATATGTAACGATCTCATAGTTAACAAATGGTTAACACCGTTAGGAAGTCGGTAACAAAGGTGAACAAAAATAAGGGAAGATGGACGAAACGTTAAGGTGGGCGCGGTTCGCTTGGAACGGACGCCGGCGACGCCTGGCGGCCATGGCACACCGGAGCGCAAAACGAAAAAGCCGCACGATCCACGGGGGATGTGCGGCTTCTTTTCGAGGTGACGGGCGAGGATCGCCCGTCAGGTTCGGTCGATCGATTAACGGAACAGCGACAGGATGTTCTGCGAGTTGGTGTTGGCGATCGTGAGTGCCTGGATGCCGAGCTGCTGCTGCGTCTGCAGAGCCTTCAGGCGGGTCGATTCCTCGTTCATGTCGGCGTCGACGAGGCGGCCAACGCCCTTCTCGATCGAGTCCGAAAGGTTTTCGACGAAGCCCTTCTGCAGGTCAATACGGCTGTTGAGCGCACCGAGGTCGGCAGCTGCGTCGGTCATCTGCGTCAGGACCGAGTCAACACCCGACAGAGCCTGCGACAGAGCGCCGGTCGTCATGTTGGTGATGTCGAGCGTCATGACGCTGTAGGCGAGTGCTACGGTCGCACCGGTTGTGTCCGAGTACGAGATGTTGCTGGAAAGCAGGCCCGTGCCGTTCGTGACGTTGGCGCCAGAAGCGTTCACTTCGATGAGCGAGCTCTTGTTGGTGTCGTACTGCAGCGTCGTCAGGCTGACATTGCCCTTGGCGTCGCGGTTGAACGAACCGACAATCGACTTCGTGCCAGCAGCGTTGTTCGGGTCGGTGTAGACCCAGTTTTCGCCCGAGAAGGAAGCCGACTTGGCAATGCTCAAGAGCTGGTTCTGCAGTTCCTTGATTTCCTTCTGGATCTTGCTCTTGTCAACGCCCGGCTCGCTGGCGGCAACCAGCTTCTTCTTGATTTCGTCGACGACGTCCTTGGAGTTTTCCATGGCCGACGAAGCAACGTCGGTCTTCGCAGCGCCGAGGCCGAGGGCGTCCTGAACGGCTTCGAGCGACTTGTTGTCCGAACGCATGGTGGTCGCGATCGACCAGTAAGCAGCGTTGTCAGCCGCGGTACCGACGCGCAGGCCCGAGGAGATGCGCTCCTGGGTGGTTTCCATCGAGGAGTTGATCGAACGCAGGGTAGCGAGTGCGCCCATGGCGGAAGAGTTGGTCAGAATGCTTGTCATTGGCTGAGTGCCCCTTGTTGGCAAAGATGAAATGGAAAGGGACATTCCGGGATTACCGGGAAACGACGGTCAGCCTCATGCCTGCTGACGCTCTAATCTGTTCGGGTCAACCCGTCGTTTCGATGGTTACAACAAACACCATCGTGGTTAACGAACCCTAAAACCCGGAGAAACTATTCGAAGTTTTATCAGTGCATTGGCGACAAAGAAAAACCGCGCCTCTTGCGAGGCGCGGTTTCGTGTCTTGCTTCGGGTGCGGGCCATGGCCCGCCCCTTCAGCCCGTCGATTAACGGAACAGCGACAGGATGTTCTGCGAGTTCGAGTTGGCGATCGACAGTGCCTGGATGCCGAGCTGCTGCTGCGTCTGCAGTGCCTTCAGGCGGGTCGATTCCTCGTTCATGTCGGCGTCGACGAGGCGGCCAACGCCCTTCTCGATCGAGTCCGAAAGGTTTTCGACGAAGCCCTTCTGCAGGTCAATACGGCTGTTGAGCGCACCGAGGTCGGCAGCTGCGTCCGTCATCTGCGTCAGGACCGAGTCAACACCCGACAGAGCCTGCGACAGAGCGCCGGTCGTCATGTTGGTGATGTCGAGCGACAGAACGCTGAAGGACAGAGCTACGGTTGCACCGGTTGCGTCCGAGTACGAGATGTTGCTGGAAAGCAGGCCCGTGCCGTTGGTGACGTTGGCGCCAGAAGCGTTCACTTCGATGAGCGAGCTCTTGTTGGTGTCGTACTGCAGCGTCGTCAGGCTGACATTGCCCTTGGCGTCGCGGTTGAACGAACCAACGACCGACTTCGTGCCGGCAGCGTTGTTCGGGTCGGTGTAAACCCAGTTTTCGCCCGAGAAGGAAGCCGACTTGGCAATGCTCACGAGCTGGTTCTGCAGCTCCTTGATTTCCTTCTGGATCTTGCTCTTGTCAACGCCCGGCTCGCTGGCGGTTACCAGCTTCTTCTTGATTTCGTCGACGACGTCCTTGGAGTTTTCCATGGCCGACGAAGCAACGTCGGTCTTGGCAGCGCCGAGGCCGAGGGCGTCCTGAACGGCCGAGAGGGCCTTGTTGTCCGAACGCATGGTGGTCGCGATCGACCAGTAAGCAGCGTTGTCAGCCGCGGTACCGACGCGCAGACCCGACGAAATACGCTCCTGGGTGGTTTCCATCGAGGAGTTGATCGAACGCAGGGTGGCGAGTGCGCCCATGGCGGAAGAATTGGTGATGATGCTCGTCATTAGAGTGTCCCTTGATTACTTTAGACGATTTAGGGGACATACCGGACTTCCCGGTGATGGCGGATCGGCTTCATGCCACTCGGTTCCAACTATCTCGGAAGAAACCAAACCCGTCATGTGAAAGGGACTATCGCGTGCAAAGCTTGCGAATTGATTAAATGCCCAAGGCAGCTTGGTTCGAGATAACTTATACTTAACAAGACTTTAATGGTGTCTCGGATGCAGGAGACACAGTCCCGCCGCCGCCGGGATAGATGTGTCCAACGGTCGTTCGCTCCTGCCTGAGGCAAGCTCCCCCAAGTAAACTCGCCTTCGAACAAGGACTAGCAAGCCGGCGCCGGTCGCCGCACTCTTCGACGGAGCTCTTAGTGAACGCCCAAGCCATCTTTTCGACCGCCTCCCGGCAATACCAGAAGGGGCAGTACACGGACGCGCTCAACCAGCTGAATGTGCTGATGGGGATCAACCGCGACACCAAGACCTACGTGCTTCTGGCGAAGGTGCTTGTAAAACTCGGCTTCAAGGCTGAGGCGGCCCGCGCCTACCAGCTCGCTGGTGAAGCCGGCGGCTCGCGTGCGGAGGATTACCTCACCGACGCCATGAAGCTCTACTTCGCAAACGGGCAGGAGGACGAGGCGCTGAGCATCGGACTGCCGCTTCTGGAGAAGGCCAAGACGGACGCCGAGATCGCCTTCATCATCGCCTCGATTTTCCTCAAGCGTGGCGAAAAGGAAATCCTCGGGCTTTTCAAGGCGCCGCTGACCTTGAGCACCAACCGCCTGCACAATGCGCTTGCCTTCAAGCTGTTGACCGCCGAGATCAACGACCTGCAAGATCGTGACGCGCTGGCCAACCTCTTCCGCAACAACCCGAAGAACACCACGTTGCGGTCGGCCCATCTCGTCTATGCGCGCGAAGCCAACGACTATGCCGAAGTCGAGAAGCATGAACGCGACATCCAGAGGGCGCTGAAAGCCGGGCAGACCGAAATTCTTGCGGCTGAAGCGCCCTACTATCATGCGACCTGGTGCGGCGACGAAAGCTTCAACCGTGTCGCCGGCGCGCAGCTCAACCCGTTCCCGAGCAGCCTGACGGAAGTCCGCCGCGCCGCGCCGCACAGCTGGGGCGAGCGTATCCGCATCGGCTATGTTTCCGCCGACTTCTGGGACGACCATGCGACGATGAAGCTGCTGAAGGCGGTGTTGATGGCGCACGACAAGACGCGCTTCGATGTCACCCTCTTCTGCCATACCAAGAACGCGCTCGCGACGCGCGACCAGGACATACGCGCAAAATGGGGCAGGATCGTCGAGATCGGCGACCTCTCCGACGACGAGGCCGCGCACGTCATTCGCCAGGAAAACATCGACATTCTCGTCGACCTGAAGGGGCATACGCTCGAAAGCCGGGTCTCGATCTTCAACCGGGCGGCAGCTCCCGTGCAGGTCGGCTGGCTCGGCTTCCCAGGCACGACGGTCAACGTCGATCTCGACTACATCATCGGCGACCCGTGCGTGCTTCCGGACAGCAGCAAGGCGCATTACTATGAAAAGTACTGCCGCCTGCCGGAGACCTACCAGCCCAACGATCCCTACGAGCGCGCACGCCCCCGGGCGATGTCGCGACAGAATGTCGGCCTTCCCGAAGATGCATTTGTGTTTGCCTCCTTCAACGCAAACCGCAAGATCTCGCTTCAGACGGTCAACCTCTGGGTCGACATTCTCCGCCAGACGCCGGGAAGCCTGCTGTGGCTGCTGTGCGACAGGGCGGACGCACGCACAAATCTGCTGGCCAAGTTCAAGAGCGCCGGCATCGATACCAAGCGCATCGTCATCTGCGGCAAGCTCGCCTACCAGAACCACGTCGACCGCGTTCCGCTCGCCGATCTCGGCCTCGACACCTATCCCTATAACGGCCACACGACCACATCCGAGCAGCTCTGGGCAGGCCTGCCGGTGCTCTCCTTCAAAGGCACGAACTTCGCTTCACGCGTGAGCGAGAGCCTGCTGAACGCCATCGGCGTGCCGGAACTCGTGGCCACCGGACCGGAGGACTACGTCAAGGAAGCTGTCGCGCTCTACAACAACCGTGACAAGATCGCCGACTATCGTAAGAGGCTGGACGAGAACCGGTTCCGGATGCCGCTGTTCGACGCGGAACGTTTCTGCCAGCACCTGGAAACGGGCTATGAAATGATGGCCGATCGCGCCAAGCGCGGTCTTGTACCCGATCACATCGACGTTCCGGCGTTGCCGCCACGCAGCGGGTCGTTCGAACGCTGAACGGCGACAATTCCTAAAAAGACAAAAGGCAGCGCAGCGGCGCTGCCTTTTTTGTTGTCCCGTTTCGAAGATCGCGACGCCCGATGACGCGAATGATCCGGAGCGTCATGCGTCAAAGGTGAGCCCATCGCGGTCTGTGGGGCACGCCTTTCCTCTTTGAATTTTTGATCTGTCGTTCCCGCGCCGCGCAGGTTTGCGCGGCAGACCTAACTGAAGGAGCGCACCAGGCTGCCGACGAGCAGGTTCCAGCCGTCGATCAAGACGAAGAAGAGAATCTTGAACGGCAGCGAGATCGCCGTCGGCGGTAGCATCATCATGCCCATGGCCATGGTGATGGTGGCGACGATCAGGTCGATCACCAGGAACGGCAGCATGATCAGGAAGCCGATTTCGAAGCCGCGGCGAATTTCCGAGATCATGAAGGCCGGCACGACGGCGCGCAAGTCGACTTTATCGTCGACGACGATCGTCTGGCCCTTTTCCTTGGCGATGTCGATGAAGAGCTGCAGGTCCTTGTCGCGCGTGTTGGCGAGCATGAAGTCGCGGAACGGCTCGGTGATCCGGGGGATCGCCTCCGTCTCGGTGATCTGGTTCTTCATCAGCGGATCGATGCCATCCCGCCAGGCACGATCGAAGGTCGGCCCCATGACATAGAAGGTCATGAACAGCGCCAGCGAAACCATGATCATGTTGGACGGCGTCGTTGCCAAGCCCATGCCGGTGCGCAGGATCGCAAAGGCGATCACGAAGCGCGGAAAGCTGGTGACCATGATCAGGATGCCGGGGGCCACCGACAGCACGGTCAGAAGACCGAAAGTGCGGATGATCCACGAAGCGGCAGAGCCGTCGACAGGCGTATTCAGGATATCAGAGGGGAAGCTCTGGGCGCCGGCAATACCGGACATCGCCATCATGGCAACTATAAAGGCGACTAGCCGGACCATTTATCGAATCATTGGATGACGAAGGTTCTGAACATCACATTGGTTACGCGCCCATCGGAGCGCAGGTCAACCCGCTCCTGGATGTCATCCCGGAGATATTGAAAGCCGCGTGGTCCCTGGATCTGCTGCAGGGAGACGGTCTTCAGGTAGGCGGCGATATCCTGGTGGATCTGCTCGGCCAGTTTCGGGTCGGGCACGCCGTCGAACTGCAGCGCCACTTCCAGGCGGATCCAGTTTTCCGAGGGATAGGCAAGGTTCGTGGTGATCGGGTCGAGCTGGACAACGCCATTCGCTTCGATCGCGACCTTCGGCAGCCCCTCTTCGCCGGTCGCATTGGCGGCCGGCTCCTTGGCTGCTTCCACCTGCTCCTTTGGCGGCGGTGGCGCGAGCAGGCCGCCGACCAGCCAGCCGCCGCCACCGGCAAGCAGCGTCAGCACGGCGATGGCCGCGATGGTCAGCACCTTCGACGGCGGCTTCGGAGCGTTGGAATCGAGTTCTTCCATCTTGCCGTTCCCTGCCGATCAGATCGGCGAAAATAGATCCATGAACTGCTGGCCGTAGGGCGGCTGCTGCACTTCAGTCAGGCGGCCACGGCCACCGTAGGAGATGCGTGCCTCGGCGATGCGGTCGTAGGAGATGACGTTGTCGGCATCGACGTCCCGCGGCCGGACGATGCCGGCGACGTTCAGGATGCGCAGTTCATGGTTGACGCGCACTTCCTGCGAACCGCTGATCAACAGGTTGCCGTTTTCGAGCACGCCGGTCACGACGGCCGCAACGAGCAGGCGCAGCTTTTCCGAGCGCTCGGTCTTGCCGTCGCCTTCGGTCTTGGTGTTCGAGCCGTATTTCAGTTCGCCCGACCAATCGAAATCGCTCGTCTGCGACTTGCCGTTGGCGCCGATGTTGAAGCCGCTCGCATTCTTGCGGCTGCGGTCGGTCTTGTTGTCGAAGGTGGCGCCTTCGTTGATCTTGATGTCGACCGTCAGGATGTCGCCGACATTGATCGCGCGTGCGTCCTTGAAGAGGGCCGCCTGCTGGTCGTTCCACAATGAATAGCCGTTCGTCATCTGGCGCGGCTGCTTCGGATACATCGCCAGCTGCGGCGTCTGCGAATATTGCAGGCCGCTGCCGATCGGGCTCATCGACGGCGCGCGGCCGATTTCGTTGAGCGCCTGGTTCTGACATCCCGCAAGGAGGGCGGCCCCGGTCAGTATAGCCGTTAGACGCGTTTTCATGATGGTTCCTTCGAGGTGTTCGGGTCGCTGGCGCTCGAGATGATGTTGGTGAGGACCGCCGCCTTCTCGTCGCTCATTTCGCTCAGGATCAACGACGACTGGCGCGCCGGCAGCTGCATGACGATGGCGGCGGCAATTTCGGGCCTCACCATCTCAAGCTTGCCGGCAGCCGCGTCCGGCTTCATCGTCTTGTAGATGCCGACGAGGTTGAGTTCCGCCTGTTTCAGGAAATCGTTGCGGCGCTTCAGCCAGTCTTCGTATTCGTCGCGGCGCTTTTCAAGCGTTGCGATACGCTCGTCGATGCTGGCCTGCAGCGTTTCGAGATCCTTGCGCTGCAGCACATAGCGCTGGTCGCGCGCGGCATCGGCGATGTTGGTGCAGAACTGCTGGATCTCGTTCTGGGTCGCATCGCTGGCCGGCGGCGCCGTGACGTCCTGGGCGAAGGCGCCGGGCATCGAGAGCATGGACGCGACAGCCGCTGCGGCGAGCAGCAGCTTGGGCGTCAGGCCGAGAGAATGATTGTCGTTTGCCGTCATTGCAGCACGAGCTCCGCCTGGAGGGCACCGGCCGACTTGATACTCTGCAGGATAGCGATGATGCCATCCGGCTTGACGCCGATGTTGTTGAGGCCGGCGACGAGCGAGCGAAGGCTCGACCCGTTGAGGATCGCCACCGTGCCGCCGTCGGACTGCGCGTTGATGGTCGTGTTCGGTTCCATCGCCGTCTGTCCGCGCGAGAAGGGCAGCGGCTGCACCACCGTCGGCGTCTCGCTGACTTCCACGGTCAAGGTTCCGTAGCTGACGGCCACCTCGTTGACCCGGACATCCTGGCCGATGACGATCGTGCCGGTGCGTTCGTTGATGACGACGCGCGCGGGCACGTCGGTTTCGATGACGATGTTTTCGATGTCGGCCATCAGTCGCGCCAGATCCGCCATCTTCGGCTTCTCGACGAGAACGGCCTGGCTATCGCGGGCTTCCGCAATGCGACCGCCATATTGCTGGGCCGCATATTTGTTGATCGCTGCGGCCATGCCGACAGCGGTCGAGAAATCAGGATTGCGCAGCTGCAGCACAAGGTTGAAGCCGTCCTTGAACTTCGACGGCAGCTCGCGCTCGATGATGGCGCCGTTCGGCACGCGACCAGACGTCGTGACACCCTGGTTGAGCGTCGCAGCATCGCCCTGCGCGTTGAAGCCGGTGACGACGACGGAGCCTTGCGCAACCGCATAGATCTGGCCGTCCGCGCCTGAAAGCGAGGTCATGACCAGTGTGCCGCCACGCAGCGACGTGCTGTCGCCGAGCGATCCGACGGTGACGTCGACGCGGCTGCCGGGGCTGGCGAAAGGCGGCAGGTTCGCCGTCACCAGCACGGCCGCGACGTTGCGCGTCCGGGACTCGCCGCCTTGGGTGGAGATGCCGAGATTCTGCAGCATCGCGCGGATTGACTGGTCGGTGAACGGCGACGAGCGCAGGCTGTCGCCCGTGCCCTGGAGGCCGACGACAAGGCCGTATCCGATGAGCTGGTTGTCACGGCCCGCCTGAAGCGAGGCGACGTCCTTGATCCTGGATGCGCCGAAGGCGGGCGTCAGCGCCATGGAGAACGCGACGGCCAGCGACAGGAACCATTTGCATGCAAGCATTTTCATTTCGCCACCACATGGACAGTGCCGTCGGCCATCACCGTTCCGGAAACGATGACGCCGGTATCGATGTTGCGCGCCCGGATCAGTTCGCCGACGGCGGCGTCCTGGAGCGGCGATCCGGCAGCGCTGATGGTCAGGCCGCCATTGCTGAAGACGAGGCGCACGGTCGAACCGCGCTCGACGGCGTACTGCTCCCGCAGCGCGCTCGCGAGGATCACCCGGCCGGGAAGAAGCGTGCGCTTGGTGACCTTGCCGTCGATCTCGCCCAGGGTTCTGATGTAACCGTCGGCGAGATCGGGGTTGGTGACGTCGACGACTTCGACGCGGCTCGCATCGACGGTTTCGCCCGGATAGATGGTCTGCGTGGGGATTACCGCCGTCAGCCGTTCCGCATAACCTGCCGAAGGCAACAGGAAAGCGGCGGCAAAGAGCGCGCCAGCCGCCAGCCGCCGCGCCCTGGCGCGGCCGGCCTTCGAAGCCTTGATGTCTGCGGATCGGCGAAACGTCATGTTTGCCCCCTCTTTCGTTACCTGAGGTTCTTGCTCACCGTGGCCGCCATTTCGTCGGCGGCCTGAATGATCTTGGAGTTCATCTCGTAGGCGCGCTGCGCCGAGATCAGATCGGTGATTTCCTTGACCGGATCGACGTTGGACGCTTCGAGATACTTCTGCTTGATCTGCGCGAAGCCCGGATCGGCCGGCGTGCCGACGATCGCGTCGCCGGAGGCCGGCGTCTGCTTGAAGAGGTTTTCGCCCTGCGGCTCGAGGCCCGCCTCGTTGACGAAGTTGGCGATCGTCAGCTGGCCGATTTCCTGCATGGCGGGGTCGTTGCCGATGCGCACCATCACCTGGCCGGAGCTGGTGAAGACGATGTCGGTCGCGTCCTGCGGAACGGTGATACCCGGAACAACGGTGTAGCCGTCGATCGTTACGAGCTGGCCCTGGGCATTCTTGTTGAAGGCGCCGGCGCGGGTATAGACCGTCTCGCCATCGGGCGTTTCGACCTGGAACCAGCCGCGGCCGATCAGCGCCAGGTCGTACTCGTTGCCGGTCGAAACCATGCTGCCCTGGATGTGAAGATTGCGCACGGCTGCCGTCTGCACGCCGAGGCCGATGATCGCGCCTTCCGGGACGATCGCCTGGTTGGAGCGGTTCGGCACGCCCTGGGCGCGTTCGGTCTGGTACAGCAGATCGGAAAACTCGGCACGCGCGCGCTTGTAACCCGTCGTGTTGATGTTCGCGATGTTGTTCGCGATGACTTCGAGGTTCAGCTGCTGGGCGTTCATGCCGGTGGCGGCAATGGAAAGGGCCTTCATGTCTCGTTCCTTCAGATCTGCATGCGCGCAATTTCGAGGTAGGCGGTGACCACCTTGTCGCGGATCGCGATCGCGGTCTGCAGCGACTGTTCGGCGCTCATCACCGCATCGACCACCTCACGGGTGTTTGCCTGGCCGCGAATGCCGTCGAGCGACATGCCTTCCGCCTTCTTCATCGCGCCGATGGCGTCGGTCGCCATGTCGCCGAGAACCGAAGCGAAGCTCTGCCCCTGCGGCACGCCCTGGGTGGCGGCCGGCATGCCGAAGATCGACGACGAGGATGACGTAGAGTGGGTGCCGTCGGTCTCTTTGGTGACCGAGAACGCGCCGAGGGATTTAACTGCATCGATCATTATTGCGAGGCTCTCAACAGGTCGATTGTCTGGGAAATCAGGTCACGGGACTGCTTGATGGTCTGCAGGTTCGCCTCATAGGCGCGGTTGGCTTCGCGCATATCGGCCATCTCGACCAGGATGTTGACGTTCGGCAGCTTGACCATGCCCTTTTCGTTGGCGGCCGGATTGCCCGGATCGAACTCGATGTTGAAGTCCGAATCGTCCGTACCCTGGCGCTCGATCTCGACCAGCGAGGCGCCGCTTGCGCGGTCCACTTCGGCAGCAAAGCTGATGGTCTTGCGGCGATAGGGATCCGCGCCCGGCGTATCGCCGGTGGAGCGGGCGTTGGCGATGTTTTCGGAGACGATGCGCAGGCGGGTCGATTCCGCCTGCAGGCCGGAGGCCGATACCTTGAGGGCCGAGGTCAATGGATCCATGGTTCTTACTTCCGTACCGCCATTAGCATCATTCGGTGAAAGGCCTTCACAAGGCCCGCGGAGAGCTCGTAGTCGCGCTTGATCTCGCCGGTCTTCATCATTTCCTGCTCGATCGCGACGCTGTTGCCCGATTGCTGGATCTGCACACCGTCGACCATGCCGACTTCAGCCACTTGAGAGGCTGCGAGGCCGTCCGTGAAATGCATCTTGTTGGTCGCCGCCATCTGGATGCCGGCGTCCTGCAGAACGCTCTCGAACGGCTTGACGTCCTTGGCCTTGTAGTGCGGCGTGTTCGCATTGGCGATGTTGCCGGCCACCACGTTCTGGCGAACGGTCAGCCACTGGGCCTGCCGGGACGCGAGTTCGAAAAGCTGAATCGGTTGCATCAAAAGCTCCATGCTTGGTGATGCGAACCTAGGCCGGTAATCTTGCGTGGGACTTTCGTCGGAAAGCGATGCCCGAGGGAACGCGGCGGCGACGGCCGGAGATTGCCCACAAAAGGCGGAAAGCCGCGTCATCCGTCAGAGATGGCGCGGCGGTCAGAGGCAAGAAAGCAGGCCTAAATCAGTTGGCCTGGTACATTTCGCCGGAGGAGGTGATCATCACCCAGTGGCCATCCCGCTGTTCGAGCGTGGCAAGACGCGTGTTGTCGGGCAGAACCGAACCGACGCGCACGATGTACATGCCGCTCGCATCCTCGATCAGCGCACGACCATTGGCGACATGCATCAGCTTGAAGCCGGACTTGCCGGGAAAGGGCTGTGACAGCCCCTCTTCTGCGGCTGTCCCTTCCGGCCCCGGACCAGCGCCGATGCCGGGCACGGTCGCCGTCGTCAGCTGGTCGATGGCGGCCATGGTCTCGCCGTCCGCGTCGGGCATGGCAAGCGGGGAGACCGAGACGACGTTGCGCGCGGCGCGCTCCGGCAGGTCGCGGGTCGAGCCCTGCCACAAGGGCGGCATGGTGAACTTGTCCTGATGGAAGAAGGCATACCAGGGAAAGAAGGTCGCGAAGGCGGCAAGCGCCACGCCGGTCGCGGCCAGGAACTTGTCGGTCATCGGCATGCGGCTGCGCTTGCGCTGATGAACCATCTCGTCCGCATCATAATCGGTCATGGTCATCACCTCGCTCTCGCACCCGGCTGATTGCCCATCGCCGCCGCCTTCAGCGCGTTGGCGAGATCGGAAAAGGCGTCCTGTGCCGGGCGCTCACCGGCGGTCTGCGTCAGTACCTCGTAAATGACCGGGACCTGTTTGATCGCCATGTCGAGGTCAGGATCGCCACCCGGGCGGTAGCCGCCGATCAGGCGAAGGTCGCGGGTCTCTTCGAAGCGGTGGATCAGCGCCTTCAGGCGCGAGACCAGCTTCTCCTGGTCGGGGGTCCAGGCCTTGCGCGCCAGACGCGAGATCGAGGCGAGCGGATTGATCGGCGGATACCGCCCCTCCTCCGCAAGGCTGCGCTCGAGCACGATGTGGCCATCGAGGATGCCGCGAGTCGAGTCGGCGACCGGATCGTTGTGGTTGTCGCCGTCGACGAGGATGGAGATGATCGCCGTGATCGTGCCGGCGCCTTCGATGCCCGGGCCGGCACGCTCCAGCAGGCGCGGCAGTTCGGTGAAGACCGAGGCCGGATAGCCGCGCGCGATCGGCGGCTCGCCGGACGCGGTTGCGACCTCGCGGATCGCATGGGCGAAGCGGGTGACGCTGTCGACGATCAACAGAACGTTGTCACCGTTGTCGCGATAATGCTCGGCGATGGTGACGGCGGTCAGCGGCGCCATCTTGCGCAGCATCGGGCTCTCGTCGCTTGTCGCGACGACCGCGACGGACTTCGCCAGATTGTCGCCCAGCGTATCCTCGATGAATTCGCGCACTTCACGGCCGCGTTCGCCGACCAGCGCAATTACCACCTTGTCGAAGGCATCGGCCCGCGCCAGCATGGAGAGCAGCGTCGACTTGCCGACGCCGGAGCCGGCGAAGATGCCGAGACGCTGGCCGAGGCAGAGCGGCGAGAAGATGTCGATCGCACGCACGCCGGTCAGGAAACCCTTCTCGACCCGCTTGCGCGTCATCGACGGCGGCGCGGTGTTGGTGATCGAGCGGCGCACGTCGCCCTGTTGCAGGGGACCGAGACCATCGATCGGCTCGCCGAGCGCATTGATCGCGCGGCCGCACCATTGGTCGGTCGGCGCGACGCGGAAGGCGCCCTTGCGAATGACGGTGTCATGGATGCCGATCGGGTCTCCGGGCTCGATCGGGCAGACGACCACCCGCTCCGGTTCGACCCGGACCACCTCGCCGAGATGGGTGCCGGTGACGCTCTTGTGGGCGACGAAATCGCCGAGCCGGACATGTCGCGACAGGCCGGTTACCGTGTAGTGGCCGGGCGAGATCGTCTGGACGTGACCGCCGGGCGCGATCGAGAATTCGGGCTTGGCATAGCGCTCGACCAGGCCGGCAAGTGCCGCCAGAGATGTCGATTCCGCGCTCGGTTTCAGGCCTTCGCTTTGCATGCCGATGTCCGTCACAGATTAACGACTGCCGCCAAGCGTCTTGACCGCTTCTTCGAGCGATCCTTCGCTGTCACGCAAGAGGGCGGTGATTTGGTCGAAGGCGCGGGTGACCATGATCAGCTGCGACATTTCCTGGATGGCATTGACGTTGGACTCCTCGACGAAACCCTGCATGACGCCCACATCGAACCGGTCGACCACCGGCTCGACCTGCGCTGCCGGTTGAACGGCGCTGTTGTCGAGACGGATGAAGCCCTGGCTGAAGTCGGCCTCGTAAAGGCCGAGCGAGGCGACGGCGACGCCGTTCTGATGAAGCGCGCCATCGGCGCCGACAGTGATTTCACCGCCATTGCCGTTGAGCTGGATCGGCGCGCCGCCGGCGTCGAGCACCGGATAGCCGCGGATGGTGACGAGTTCGCCGGTGTCCGTCAGCGTGAAACGCCCGTCGCGCGTCAGCGCCTGACCGGATGGCGTCTCGATCTGGAACCAGGCATCGCCCTTGATGGCAAAGTCGAGCGCCGATCCGGTGCGCGAGAGCGAGCCGTTGCTGGTGTTCAGGAACTCCTCGCCCTTGCTGACATAGGCGACCTTCGTCGGTTTGGTGTCGCCGAGCATCTGGTTGAACTTCACCTCGGTGCCACGGAAGCCGACGGTGTTGGCGTTCGCGATGTTGTCGGCAAGTGTGTTGAGGCGCTTTTCAAGCGCCATCTGCGACGAAATCGCGACGTAAAGACCGGTTTGCACGCTCAGTTTCCCCCGAGTTTCAGGCTGTTGATGGACAGGAGAAGATCGGAAGAAATGCCGTAGCCGCTCGACGAGCCGAAGACCGCGAGCGGATCATAACCGTCCGTTGAATTTTTGGTTTCCCAGAGCGCAGTGAACCGGTCGAGAAAATCGGCAACCTTGGTCGGGTCCTGGAAGTCCTTGAAATCGAGCGCCTGTTCATAGGTCTCGGCCTGGCGATCGACATTGGTCGCTGCAAATTCGTCGGGCAGTTGCAGGGCCGTGCGCACCACCTGGGCGATCGCCTCGTCGGCGATGATGGCGTAACCGCTGTTGATCGTCGGCGCCATGCGGGAAAAATAAAGCGCAAGCCTGACGCCGGCATTCTCTTCGCCTGCGTCCTGTTCCAGGGTCTGGCGCGTGTATTTTTCTGCGACGCCCTTTTGCGCACGATCGAAGGACGTGGCGGCCGCGCCGTGGGCTGCAAAATTCAGCGATTCGACGAGCTGCTTGTAGCGATTGTCGGTCAGCTTGTTGGCGAAGGCATCTTCGTTGTCGACACCTTCCGTCAGCACCTTGCGCATGAAGGCCTTGGCATAGGCCATGTCTTCGAGGCCGTGCGCCTTCATCGCGTAATTGTAGAGCCGGGTATCGGCAAAGAAGTCGTCGATCGTTTTGACGTCGCCGATCTTCGACAGATAGTACGCGGTCTCGCGCGCCACGTCCGGCTGCTCGGCAACGCGGGCCAGCGACTTCGTCAAGTCGGCCGTAATCAGCTTGTAGCTCGTATAGGTCGTGGTCACGATCGCTCCGCCCCTGCCGGAATGAGACAGGCAGCCCCTGAGCCTGTTCTGACAAATCCTGACCGGACAGCCTTGCGCGAACCTGTTCCGCCAGGTGGCCCTGTCGCCAGGACCGGCCAGCCTCACGCAAGGATGAAACCGTATCCCCTTAGCGGAAAATAAGATCGCGACAGGTATCGAATATGAACATCATCATCGGACTTCTTGTGACGTTCGGCTGTATCCTCGGCGGCTATCTGGCGATGGGCGGCCACATGGAAGTTCTCAACCAGCCGTTCGAACTGCTGATCATCGGCGGCGCCGGCGTCGGCGGCTTCATCATGGCCAACTCGATGAAGGTGGTGAAGGATACCGGCAAGGCGCTTGGCGAAGCCTTTCGCCACAAGGTGCCGAAGGAGCGCGAGTATCTCGACACGCTCGGCGTTCTCTATTCGCTGATGCGCGACCTGCGCACCAAGTCGCGCAACGAGATCGAAAGCCACATCGACAACCCCGAGGAATCCACGATCTTCCAGTCGGCGCCGACGGTTCTGAAGAACAAGGAACTGACCGCCTTCATCTGCGACTACGTGCGCCTGATCATCATTGGAAACGCCCGCTCGCACGAGATCGAAGCGCTGATGGACGAGGAAATCCAGACCATCACGCACGACAAGATGAAGTGCTACCACGCGCTGAACACGATGGGCGACGCCTTCCCGGCGATCGGTATCGTCGCGGCTGTTCTCGGCGTCATCAAGGCGATGGGCGCGATCAGCGAGGCGCCCGAAGTTCTGGGCGCCAAGATCGCGGCCGCTCTCGTCGGCACACTGCTCGGCGTGTTTCTTTCCTATTCGATCGTCGCGCCGCTCGTGGCCAACGTCAAATCGGTGCGCGAGAAGCAGAACCGGCTCTACATCATCGTCAAGCAGACACTGCTTGCCTACATGAACGGCTCGGTTCCGCAGGTTGCTCTCGAATATGGCCGCAAGACCATCTCGGCCTACGAGCGTCCGTCGATCGACGCGGTCGAGCAGGAAATGATGAACCCCGGCGGCGGCGGCGAAAGCAAGGCGGCTTGATCTGATGACCTCCAACGTTCACGCATTCGACCGCAAGCTCCTCGCGCGTATGACCGGCGCGCTCGGCGACGACCGGGTGATCGGCCGGCTGGCCCTCGAACTCGGCCAGGTCTTCGGCGAATTCCTGCCGGACATGTGCCGGGCGGAGACGGGTCTCGACATCACCATCGGCTATGCCGGCCACCGGACCGGGATGCGCCGCGACTTGATCTCGTCGATGGGCACGGGCGTGCTCATCAGCGAGGTTTCGCTGCGCAACTGGTGCACGGACTTTCAGATCGGCTGCGACAGCCCGATCATCATCGCTCTGGTGGAGGCGCTGCTCGGCGCCGAGCCCGCCGGCATCGAGGAGCCACAGCCGCGCGCCCTTTCCCAGATCGAAATCGACGTGGCCGTGCCGCTGTTCGAGAAGATCGCCGACGTGCTCAGGACGGCCGTCAATGCGCCTGGCAGCTTCGAGCCGATCGTCGAACGCCCGCTCAACAGCGTGGCGCGCGCCAAGCCCGATCCGATGATCGAGGACGTTCACGCCGGCGCGATCGACATGACGATCGGCTTCGGCCCCGTGCTTTCCACCTTCTCGATCATCGTTCCGCAAAGCGTGCTTCTGAAGACGACGATCGTCTTCCCCAAGGGAAGCGGACAGCAGCGCAAGGCAAAGGCCGAGTGGACGGAACAGCTGGAGGAGCAGGTTCGCCGTTCGGCGGTGACGATCGAGGCGCGCATCCGGCTCGAAAGCCTGACGCTCGACACGATCAGCCGCCTGCAACCGGGCGACGTCATTCCCTTCCTCGATGCCCAGGACGTTCGCGTCGACGTCAACGCCAATGGCCGCGACCTCTATGTCTGCGAATTCGGGCGCGCCGGATCGAAATACACGGTTCGGGTCAAGGATACGCACGGATCCGAACAGGACATCCTTCGCCACATCATGAGTTAAATCGGCCTGCCGCGCGCTCGCAGCATGCCTGAGGCAAGCTTCAACTGGAATAGTTCTCACATGGCACCCAAAAAAGCACCCATCAACGAACAGGCCGAAGTCACTGTCGGAGATATGGAACTCGACCAGGCGATCAACGACCTGCGCGGTGTCCTGAAGCAGGATTCCGACACGCCTGATGCTTTCGGCTCCGAATTCGGCGGCGAAACGCTTGGCACGACCGATTTCGGCAGTGATTTTGGCGCACCGGCCGCTGGCGGCCTCGACGCATTCGGCGGCGATTTCGGCTCCAGCGACTTCGGCGCCGATCTCGGCGGCGCGGCCGCGACGAGCGATTTCGGCGGCACGGATTTTGCCGCGACGTCCTTCGACAGCGCTGATGCGGCCGTCGATACGCCGCCCGGCAGCGGCATGAACGCCAATCTCGATCTGATCATGGACATTCCGATCGATGTGCAGATCGTGCTCGGCTCGAGCCGGATGCAGGTCTCGGGCCTCATGAACCTCAGCGAAGGCGCAACGATCGCGCTGGATCGCCGCATCGGCGAGCCGGTGGAGATCATGGTCAACGGTCGCGTGATCGGCCGTGGCGAAATTACTGTTCTCGAAGGCGACGATACCCGCTTCGGCGTCAAACTCATCGAGATCAAGGGCAATAAGAAGTCATAGGGCCCAATGATTGGGCGAAGGATGAATCCATGATGGATTTCGAAAGTTTCGAGGCTCAGGCGCTATCAAGGCCGCTCAGCCAGACGGACAAGGCGGCGGCCGTTCTGCTTGCCATGGGCAAGGGCGTCGCCAGCAAGCTGTTGAAGTTCTTCACCCAGAGCGAACTGCAGTCGATCATCGCCTCGGCACAGTCGCTGCGCGCCATTCCGCCGCATGAACTCGAAGCCCTCGTCAACGAGTTCGAAGACCTCTTCACCGAGGGCGCCGGCCTCATGGACAACGCCAAGGCGATCGAGAGCATTCTCGAGGAAGGCCTGACGCCGGACGAAGTCGACGGCCTGCTCGGCCGACGCGCCACGTTCCAGTCTTACGAAGCCAACATCTGGGATCGCCTGCAGGAATGCGACCCGGTCGCCGTTTCCGTCCAGCTTGCCAAGGAACATGCACAGACGATCGCTTACGTGCTGTCGATGATGCCTTCGAGCTTCGGTGCCAAGGTGCTGCTGCAGCTGTCGGAAGAACAGCGCCCGGACATCCTGAAGCGTGCCGTCAACATGAAGGACGTCAACCCGAAGGCCGCCACAATCATCGAAAACCGCGTCATGGAAATGATCGGCGAGATGGAAGCGGAGCGCAATTCGGCAGGCCCGGCCAAGATCGCCGAGGTCATGAACGAACTCGACAAGCCGCAGGTCGATACGCTGCTTGCCTCGCTCGAATCGCTCAGCACCGCGTCGGCCAACAAGGTTCGTCCGAAGATCTTCCTCTTCGACGACGTGCTCTACATGCCGCAGCGCAGCCGCGTTCAGCTCTTCAACGACGTGTCGACCGACATCATCACGATGGCGCTGCGCGGCTCGACGTCGGAACTGCGCGAATCGGTGCTTGCCTCCATCGGCGCGCGCCAGCGCCGCATGATCGAGTCCGATCTCGCCATGGGCGATGCCGGCATCAACCCGCGCGATATCGCCATCGCACGGCGTTCGATCACGCAGGAAGCCATCCGGCTGGCTGCGAACGGACAGCTCGAGCTCAAGGAAAAGGACGTGCAGGCCGCCTGAGGCCTGCCTCCGTCCAACGAGCCGCGCAACGCGGCCAACGGACCGCTCCCCGAAGGGTAATTTCTGTTGAGCCCCGGCGAATGCCGGGGCTCAACTCTTGCCTGGTTCCCGCGCTGGGTCCACTACAGGAGGCGCAATGCAGGGCGTATGTCCGCCGGACGCGCGTCGCTGCAGAGGAACTGGGAGCCGTCCTGTCTCATGTCGGACGATCAGGATAAAGACAGCAAAACAGAAGCCCCGTCAGAGAAGAAGATCTCCGACGCCGCCGAAAAGGGTAATGTGCCCTTTTCGCGCGAAGCCACGATGTTCGCATCGACGCTCGCGATCTACATTTTCTTCGTCTTCTTCCTGACCGACGGCGTCGCCACCCTCACCGAGGCGCTCAAGGATATCTTCGAGCAACCCGAGGCCTGGCGGCTGGAAAACGCCACCGACGTCGTGGCCCTGATCACCCATCTGATCTGGAAATCGACGGCCCTGGTTGTCCCGGTTTTCGTCCTGCTGATCGTCTTCGGTGTCGGCGCCTCCATCTTCCAGAACTTACCCCTGCCGGTTCTCGACCGCATCCAGCCCAAGCTCAATCGGGTATCACCGATGGCGGGGCTCAAGCGGATCTTCGGCATCCAGGGCCTGGTCGAATTCGGCAAGTCGCTGTTCAAGATCATCATCGTATCCGTCGTCGTCGTCCTGGTGCTCTGGAACGACTATTTCGCCACGCTCGACCTGATGTTTTCCGATCCGGTCACGATGTTCTCGACGATGGCGAGCGACCTCAACGAGATCATGATCGTCATTCTGCTGTCGACTGCAGTGCTGGCGATCGCCGACCTCTTCTGGTCGCGGCACCATTGGTACACCGAACTGATGATGACCAAGCAGGAAGTGAAGGAGGAAATGAAGCAGGCGCAGGGCGACCCGATCGTCAAGTCGCGCCTGCGCTCGATGCAGCGCGACCGGGCGCGCAAACGCATGATCTCGTCGGTGCCGCGCGCCACGCTGGTCATCGCCAACCCGACCCACTATGCCGTCGCCTTGCGTTATGTCCGCGAGGAGAGCGACGCGCCTATCGTCGTGGCAATGGGCCAGGACCTGGTTGCCCTCAAGATCCGTGAAATCGCAGAGAAAAACGGCATTCCCGTCTTCGAGGACCCGCCGCTTGCACGCTCCATGTTTGCACAAGTCTCGGTCGATAGTGTGATTCCACCGGTGTTTTACAAGGCAGTTGCCGAACTCATTCACCGCGTGCATGCGTCGCAACCAAAACGGATGACATAACTCCGATGAAAAAGTGCGAATTCTCCGAGAAGCGAGAACAGATCGTAGCTGAAGCAATTCGCCCTGTGGCGACCGAACTGCGTCTCATCGACGCCGCCGATTTCATCGCGCTATTGCGGTTCGAGTCCTATGCCAGCCTCGCTGACCTCGTCGAATCGGCAGCGGAGCTCTATTTTCTGCCCGGCACGGTCAATTTCGGCCTCGGCGGCAACTACAATCTGGATTGGGACAGCGAGCCGGAAATCGTGCTCGACCTCGAACTGAAGCCCCGCGGCGTGACCATCTATGTCCGCCTGTCGCTCGGCAACGAGACGGCCGGGATCGAAATCAGCCACATCAATTTCCAGAACCCGTCGTCCGACCCGGACGAGAACACGGCCTTTCTGGCGCGGAGCCTCGCAGAGGCGAAATTCATCAAGTCCTACGAGTTGCCGCTGGCGAGCTGAAAGCGCCACTCGGACGGATCTCGTCTGGACGTGCGATTGACGCTGGCAGGTTCAATTCCCTCGGCTCCGCTGCCCAAAAGGCCGGCGTGGTCCGTCGTGTCCGGGGCTAGCTGATGTAGCCGAGGCGGATCGCCTTGGCGATCGCCTGGATGCGGTTGACCGAATCGAGCTTGGTGGTCGCAGCCCCCAGATAGGCGTTGACCGTGTGGACCGAAAGTCCCATGCGCTCGGCGATCTCTTCGCTGATGTGACCGTCGCCCGCCATCTGCAGGCAGGCGATCTCGCGATCGCTCAAGGTTTCCGCCGGGGCGACGCGCTTCTCGTCGGCCGCCAGAAGATCGGTCATGATCATGCAGCTGCGGCCGTGCAGATCGACCACCTGCTCCGTGGAGGCGTCGACGTAGCTGCCGGCAAAGACGACGTAACCGTTGCCCTGGGCGCCGAGCCTGACGGGGAAAGCAATGCCGGAATAGGGAAGCTTGCGACCCTTCAGGCGATACGCGAAAGGCGCAAGCTCGGAAAGCTCGGCCGCCTGGTGCTCGCCGGCGCCGTCCCAAAGGATCGGCAGCAGCGACTGGTCGAGATGCGCGACCAGTTCTTCGCCATAGGCGTTGACGAGATCATGGGCATTGGCTTCCGCTGCTACGCCCCAGTTGTCGAGGACGCAGGTGAGCTTTCGGGCACTGCCGGTTCCCTTGCCGTTGAGGCGCAAGACTGCGAAGTGCTTGGCGTTGATCTGACGCTGCATGGCTTGCAGGCGCGTGACCAAGGTGGCCGCTCGCGCGGCGCGGTTGCCGTTTCTTGCGAGCTTCTGCTCGTCCTCGATCCGCCCGCCGCCAAGAAAATGCGTCATCGCGCCCGTTCCTTACACAAGATTATTGCGCACCGCGTAGGCAATCGCTTCGGACCGCGTCCGGGTCGCGGTCTTGCGCATGACGCTGGTGATGTAGTTGTTGATGGTGTTGCGCGAGATGCCCAGGATTACCGCGATCTCTTCGCTGGTCTTGCCTTCGGCAATCCAGAACAGGCACTCCAGTTCGCGCTCGGTCAGCTCGAAGTCGCGGTCATGGCGCACTTCGGCGCGCGTGGTGAAGCTTGCCAGATAGCCCGCCAGAAGCGTGACGTCCCGCAGGCTCTCCTGCGACAGGATCACGTCGTCCGGGACCAGCAGCATCAGGGAGAAGCGCAGGCGCCCGACATTGAAGGTGATTGCGCAGTATTCGCGGCTGATGCCGCGCGGCAACTCGGTATTGTCGGGCAGCGCATGAAAACACGGCTGCAGCACCGCGAGGCACTTTTCCAGTTCCGTCGTCTTGGCATGAAGCGCGGTGATCACGCCGGAAAGCCGCCGAACGACGTCGAAAGGCCAGTCCGAGCAGACCACGTGGTCGAGGCCGCTGTCCTGCGACAGATCATAGCGCGCCAGGAGATAGTGACTCGCGCCGACATATTCCGTCAGAGCCGAAAGACCGCTTCCGAGACCGCCGCGCCCGGCGACTTCGCCCAGTCGTCGCAAAAGCTGCTCGCGCGAAAACCCGCCGCCGCGTGCGCGTGTCGGTGCCGTCGGCAAAGGCCAGACAGCAATGTCTGCTTGCGAAATGTCCATGAGTTCAGCCCCTGTGCCGGATCCACATCCCGGAACTGCATTTGCGCTGCCGCCGCCAACAGCCGGCCGAAGCCGAATATTACCACCAGTCGCAGATCAGGACGCGAATCAACTGCTAAAAATGTACATCGACGCGAGAAAAAAAACATCGCCCTCTTCTGGCTATTTACTTCGCATCGCCGGCATGTCGCGATTCGCGATCGCACGCCTCTGCCGACACCCATCTGCTGCGGCAAGAACCGACTTAGAATCGCAACACCTTGAAAGGAAAAGCCTTTTCTCTTGGAAATCAGCGATTTTCGCGCGCGGAACGAGAGAGGGGGCGGCATCGCGAGAGGAAAATGATGGGATTTCATCCCAAAAAAGGACGGTTTTTCGCGCACAGAGAATTTCGAATGCGCGCGATATTATACTTTGTTTTCATAGCTGTTGCTCAAATGCACCAGCCTATTTTCAGGCGCCGCTCATTTTACCGATATATAAATTGTGAAAGTCAAAGAATAAATTTCTATAGTAATAATGTTATATTTGCGATGAACTCTGTATAGCCCGAATCCGGAATAGTAGATAGCAACGCGGAATGCACGTCATGCGGGCGCGCCGAATCTATAAATTAAGATATCGTTAAAATATTACCATCCGAGATTCCACCAGGACTCGACCGGACTCCGTTGGAAACTTGAAGCAATTTCGGCGCCAGATGAAATATGGCGGCCGGACTCCGGCAATATTTGACCCGAACACCAAAACCCAGCGCAAGCGCGATGAGGCGTGGCGGCGACAAGAAAAATCCCGCCACAAGGGCGGGATTTGCAAGAAGTTCCGGGGTCGTTTTCTGTCCGTCAGGCCGCCTTGTCGAGAGCCCACTTGCGCAGGATCTTCGCCGCGCGCTCTTCGCTGATCTCGACCATGCGAGCCAGGCGCCGCTCCGGCCCTTCCTTGACGCGGCGGTTGAAGCTGCCGCTGTCGTCGCCCATGCTGAGCAGGTCGTCGGTGCTGTCGAAGCCGAAGTCCGAGCCGAAGCCTTCCATGAGCGCGCCACCGGCGCCGGCAGTGGCCGGAGAGAAGTCGGGCAGCTCGAGGCCAGCGGCCTCCCCCTGGATCTGGCCGGCGCCGCCGCCGAGACCGAGCTGGCGAGCCAGTGGCCGCATGCCCATCCAGACCACCAGGAAGGCGACCACGATGAAGGCCAGCGCATTGATGATGCCGCCGAGGTTGCGGGTAAGCGTTTCCATGACACCCGGGCCGGCAACCGCCTGGTCGAGCAGCTGCGTCTCGACGAAGTCCATGGCAGTCAGGGTCACGATATCGCCGCGGCTGGTGTCGAGGCCTGCAGCCGAGGCGACGATCTTCTGCATGTCAGCGAGATAGGCGTCGATCTTGGCCTGGTCGGCCGGCTCGCCCACCATCGCTGCCAGGCGGCCACGGTTGACGACGACGGCAACGGAGAGCCGCTCAACCGTGTAGCTGTTCTTGACGGTGGCGATCGTCTTGCTGTTGATTTCGTAGTTGGTCTGTTCTTCCTTCTTCTCGGCCTGGTCGCTCGACTGCGGGCCGGCACCACCCTTCGGGGCGGCCTGAGGAATGTTCTGCTGTACGGTCGCGGCATTGTCCGGCTGCTGCTGGCTGGACTTCTGCTCTTCCTTGGTCACACGGGTCGAGCGCTCGACACGCGATTCCGGATCGAAGACCGTTTCCTGGATCTGCTGCGTGTCGGTGTTCAGACGCGCCGTGACGCTCGAGCGGAAGTTGTCCATGCCGAGGAACGGAGCAAGCGCGTTGTCGATCTTCTTCTCAAGCTCGGTCTGCACGTTCTGGACAACGCCGAGCGACTGATTAAGGGCGCTGTTGGCCGGGTCGTCGCCGGAGGCGAGAAGCTGCCCGGTCGAATCGAGCACGGTCACGTCATCGACGTCGAGCCCCGGTACGGACGAGGCGACGAGGTGACGGATCGAAGCGGCGGCGCTGCGGCCGACCGTGGCGCTGGCGCGGATCATGACCGAGGCGGTGGGGTTCTGGTCTGCCTTGCGGAAGCTGCCGCGCTCCGGCATCACGATGTGCACGCGGGCGGCGGCGATACCGGAAATCTGCTGGATGGTGCGGCCGATTTCGCCTTCGAGGGCACGCACGCGGGTCACTTCCTGCATGAAGGAGGTGAGGCCGAGCGAACCGACATTGTCGAAGAGTTCATAGCCGGCATTGGCGCTGCTCGGCAGGCCACGCTCGGCCAGCAGCAGGCGCGCCTTGCTGGTCATGCCGACCGGAACCTGCAAACTGGCACCGTCAGCCCCAACATTGAAATCGATGTTGGCCTCAGCCAGCGCGATGCTGATCTGGGTGACATCGCTGCGTTCGAGCCCGACATATAGCGTCTCGAACGAGGGTCTGTTGACGTAAATTCCAGCCCCGAGCACCATGCCGACCGCAACAATGCCAGCCGCCGCCAACGCGATCAGCTTGCCTTGCCCGAGACTGCTCAGGTTCTTCGTGAACGTCGAGAGTTGATCCAACAGACTCATTCTGTTTCCGCACCCAGTATCGCAAGGTCATCGGGCCGATCATCGGCCGAGCGCCCTGCGCAGTTCCAACATTCGGGTTTTCTGGGTATCGACATGCCGAGTATCGACTTCCAATGCGCGCGAATCCACCAGTCCCGATCCGGACCGTAGGAAACGAAACTTGCGCGAACTTGGCTTGATGAGCCCAATCGAAGCGGCGGAAGCCTCGCCACAAAACTTATCCACCGGCGCGAAACGGGCCGTCGGGCGCAGCCAAGCCTCGCCGCAGAGCCGCAACGGCATCGGGACACGGTGCAGCAAGCTGCTGATTATAAAAGGATATTCTCAGGCGCGCGCCTTGCAGCGCGCTTCGCAAGCGTCAGAACGCTTCGAAATCGCCGGCCGCCTTCGTCAGCGGCTGGGAGTGGCCGTGGCGCAACATGCCGTTGCCAAGTGCCTTTTTCATATCGGCAAGCTTCACAAGATTGACGGCCGTGGTGACGTCGACCATCCAGGCGTCCGGGATCGATGCGGTAATCGTGTCGATGAATTCGGCCAGCCCGCGGGTCTTCTGCACCGCAAGGTCGATGCCCTGCAGCACCATCATCTTGTCGGGATTGGCAAGCGCATCGGCACCATGGTCACCGGCAAGCTGCGGCTCGATCCGCTCGATTAGATAGGCGACGTCGTGCAATTCGGTGACGATGCGCATCAGCACTTCGGGGAGCGCTTCTTCCACGTGCGGCATGTGGGCCTGGTAGTCGGTCTGCATGTGTATGTCTCACGTGGCTCGGGGCTGCGGTAGAAGTCGTATTTCGGGCCTGCGAGGCGCCTGCCTCGCAGGATCAGAAGAATTCGATGGAGCTTTCGGCCGGCTTCGGCGCGACGATCGGGCGTTCCTCCAGTTGCACCGTGCGCTGCGTTTCGACGCCGGTCAGGGCATATTGCCGGGCGCGGCCGGACGACGGCCAGTATTCGAGCTTGCGACCGTGCTCGCCACCGGTGCTCTCGCCGACGATACGGATGCCCTCGTCGAGCAGGAACTGGCGTGCGAAGGCGGCGTTCTGTTCTCCGACATTGGAAAACCGCGCGATCGTCTTGGCGCCGCCGAAGATCTTGGCTTCGAGACGATCTCGCCGAGCGCCCTGTTTCAGGAGACCGTTGATGAGCAACTCCATGAGGTGGACCCCGTAGCGGGTCGCGTCGCCGCCGGATGTGGGCGACGTCGCGGAACCTGGCAGCAGGAAGTGATTCATGCCGCCGACGCCGACCACGGGATCGCGCATGCAGGCTGCCACACAGGAGCCGAGAATGGTCGACAAAACGATGTTGGGATCGTTGAAGACCTTGTACTCGCCCTGAATGACATGCACGCGCTTGCCGGCGGCTTCCATGTTCATTTGAGCGCCCCGAATACGGCTTCGATCGCAGCCTTCATCTTTTCGATGGTGAAGGGCTTGGCCAGAACGTTGTTGGCACCGAGGGCGGCCGCCTTCTGGACGAGGGCACGGTCGCCCTGGGCCGTCAGGATGATGAAGGCCGCCTTCTTGGTCGCCGGGTTCGAACGGACCGCCTGCAGCAGACCAAGCCCGTCCATCTTCGGCATGTTGAAGTCGGAGATCACCAGGTGGTGCGGGTTCTGAGCCATGATCTTCATGCCCTGCTCCCCGTCACCGGCGGCGGTGATCTGCTTGAAGCCGAGCTGCTGCAGGGCGTCACCCAGGAGCAGGCGGCTCGTCACCTGATCGTCGACGATCAGAACTTTGATTTTTTCGGCGATGGACATTATTCGCTTCCTTCCTTGCGGAGCGCCGCTGCTTTCAGGACCTCCTCCCCGATGGAGCCGAGGGGGAGCTGGGTTTCAACGGCGCCCAATTCATAGGCGACTCTCGGCATGCCGTAGACGACACATGTCTTTTCGTTCTGGCCGAAGGTCTTTGCTCCGGCATGCCGCATTTTCAGGAGACCGGAGGCGCCGTCGCGCCCCATGCCGGTCAGAATGACACCGATCGCATTGCGCCCGGCAAGCTCGGCGACCGAATCGAACAGTACGTCGACCGAAGGCCGATGCCCGTTGACCGGGTCGCGGTCCACCAGCCGGCAGCAGGGCGCCGTCGGATTGGCGACCTGCAGATGGCGCTCGCCACCGGGCGCCAGGTAAACCTTGCCGATTTCGAGCCGCGCACCGTCCGTCGCCTCCTGCACCGCAGGCGCGCAGAGGCGGTTCAGCCGTTCTGCGAAGCTCTTGGTGAAGGTGTGCGGCATGTGCTGTGTGATCACCGTCGGCGGGCAATTGGCCGGGAACTTCTGCAGGACCGTGATCAGGGCTTCAACGCCGCCGGTCGAGGCGCCGATGGCGATAATCTTGCGACCGGCCCGGTATTCAGACGCCGTGTTCGCATTGGCCGGAGCCGGCGCCGCAACCTTGTTACCCGTGATGATGAACTTGCGTTGCGAGCGAGCCGCTGCCTTCACCTTGTCGACGAGGCCGGCAAAGGGATGCGGGTCGCCGGGATGCGGCTTGCCGACGCAATCGAAGGCGCCGATCTCAAGTGCGGCGATCGTGGCTTCGGCCCCCTTGTGGGTGAGCGTCGAGACCATGATGACCGGCATCGGCCGCAGCCGCATGATCTTGTCGAGGAATTCGAGGCCGTTCATGTTCGGCATTTCGATGTCGAGGGTGACGACATCGGGATCGAGCTGCTTGATCGCCTGGCGCGCTTCCATGGCGTCGGCCGCCTGGCCGACGACGGTCACGTCAGGATCGGCGTTGAGCACGGCGGTGATCAGGCCACGCATTGTGGCGGAGTCGTCAACGACGAGAACACGAGCGGGAGCTGTCATGCCCGTCCTCCATGAAATTTGCCGGTGTGGCGGTAGGTGGTAATGCCGATGTTGTCGAAGTGCGCCTTGGCGTCACCGGACACCCGTTCGGAATGGCCGATATAAAGGTGACCGTCGGTGTTCAGCATGCCGGCGAAGCGCGACCAGATCTTCATCTGCGTCGGCTCGTCGAAATAGATGACGACGTTGCGGCAGAAGATGACGTCGAACGGACCCTTGAACGGCCACTGCGCCATCAGGTTCAGTTCGTTGAAGGTGATCAGCCGCTTGACGCGATCATCGACCTGCCACTTGAAGCGGCCGCCGCTGTTGACCTCGGAGAAATATTGCTTGCGCATGGCCGGATTGACGGTTTCGAGCGCGGTCGCGTCGTAGGCACCGGCGCGAGCGAGCGCCAGGATCTTCGGGTCGATGTCTGTCGCAAGGATGCGGAAGTCGTAGTCGGCGGCGTTCGGCAGCAGCGACAGGACCGTCAGCGCGATCGAATAGGGCTCCTGCCCATCCGAGCAGGCGGCCGACCAGATGCGCACCCGGCCACCGGCCTTGGCACGCGCGATCAACTCCGGCAACACGTCGGTCTTCAGGTGCTCGAAGTGATGGTTCTCGCGGAAAAAGCGCGTGAAGTTCGTCGTCAGGTGCGAAAGCATGTCGCGCCGTGCGGCCGCACCGGCGGGCGAAGCGACCAGCTGGCAATACTCGCGGAAGCCTTTGAGCCCGAGATTGCGGATGTGCTTCGACAGCCGCGAATAGACGAGCGACGCCTTGGTCTCGTTGAGGTAGATGCCGGCATCCGCATAGATCATCGCGGCGATCTCGGTAAGATCGCGACGGGTCAACGGATACTCGCCGCTCGCCAGGCACTCGTCCGGCGACAGCTTCTGTTCGGCGATGATCTGGCTTCTCATGCGGCTTCCCTTTCTTCCTGCGGGAAGATCGCTTCCAGTTCAATAAGACAGATCATCCGGCCTTCGATCGCGAGCACACCGCGCGCAAAGCTCTTTTCGAACTCCGACGAGATGACATCCGGCGTCGGCTGGATCTTGTCGTCCGTGATCGTCAGGATGTCGGAGACAGCGTCGACCAGAAGGCCGACGACCTGGCTCTTGACCTGTGCGACGATGATGACGTGGCGCACGTTCGGTTCGGCCGGTTTCATGCCGAGCCGGGCCGAGAGATCGACGATCGGCAGCACCGCACCGCGAAGGTTGATGACACCCAGCACATAGGATGGCGCATGCGGCATGGATGTCGCGGGCGTCCAGCCACGGATCTCGCGCACCTGCATGATGTTTACGCAGAATTCCTGATCACCGACGCGGAAAGCGATCAGCTCCCGTCCGTCCGTCGTCAGATTTTTTGCGGCATAGGTCATTGTCATTATCCGACTGCAGCAAGTGACATTTCAGGTTTCAGCGAATGCCCGCGCGAGGCGGCGACGATCGCGTCGACATCGAGGATGAGCGCCACGCGGCCGTCACCGAGAATGGTCGCGGCGGCGATACCCGGCACGTGGGTGTAGTTGGCTTCCAGGCTCTTGATCACCACCTGGCGCTGCCCCTGGATCGCATCGACCATCAAAGCGCGCTGGCCGCCACCTTCCGATTCCACCAAGAGCGCGACGCCCTCGACCGGGTTCGCCTGGATGGCGCGGAAGTTGAGGATGCGACCGACGTCGACGAGCGGGCAGAACGAGTTGCGGATCGAGATGAGCCGCTGGTTGGAGCCGAAGGAGTGGATCGCCGAGGCTTCCGGCTGCAGCGTTTCGACGATCGCGGTCAGCGGCACAACCAGCGTCTGGTTGGCAACGGTGACCACCATGCCGTCGAGAACGGCGAGCGTCAGCGGCAGGCTCATGGTGAAGACCGAACCGTGGCCCGGCTTCGAGGAGATGTTTATGCGACCGCCGAGCGCCTGGATCGAGCGCTTGACCACGTCCATACCGACACCGCGGCCGGAGATGTCGGAGATCTTGTCGGCCGTCGAGAAGCCGGCGTGGAAGATCAGATTGTCGATCTCTTCGTCCGACAGATTGGCATCGGCGGCGATCAGGTCGTTGTCGATCGCCTTCTGGCGCACCTTCTCGCGGTTGATGCCGGCGCCGTCGTCGGCAAGCTCGATGACGATGCGGCCGGAACGGTGCTTCGCCGTCAGGCGGACCGTACCTTCGGCGCTCTTGCCGGCGGCAAGGCGCTTTTCCGGCGTTTCGAGGCCGTGATCGACCGCGTTGCGGATCATGTGGGTCAGCGGCTCGGCAAGCTTGTCGATGACCGTCTTGTCGACTTCGGTGTTCTCACCTTCGGTGATGAGGCGGACCGACTTGCCGGTCATGTCGGCGATTTCGCGAACGATACGCGACATGCGCTGGAAGACAGGCTTCACCGGCTGGGCGCGGATCGCCATGACCGAATCCTGGATCTCGCGGGTGAGCTGCTGCAGCTCTTCGAGGCCCATATTGATCGAGGACGTACCGTTGGTGTCGTTCTCGACGACGCTCTGCGAGAGCATCGCCTGGTTGATCACGAGTTCGCCGACAAGGTTGATCAGGCGGTCGACGCGATCGAGATCGACGCGGATAGTCGGCGTTGCAGCCGATGCGGCAGCCTGTTGCGCGGCAGCGCTCTGTGCGGCGGCACTGGCAGCGGGTGCCGCCTTTTCGGCCGGTACGCGGGCGGCGGACTGCGCCATCTGCAGCACGTTGCTGGCCGTGCCGGCAGCCGAAACCGCGGCGTCGCGATCCTGCTGCTGGGAGGCAAGCTGTTCTTCTTCCTCGACGACACCGACCGATACCGCCGGTTCGTCATCAAGGATCGACAGGTCGAAGGGAACGGGCTGCATCGGCAGCTCTTCGCCCGACTGCGTCGCCTCGTCTTCGATCAGCGAAATCTCCAGGTCGCAATCCCACTCGGCAAATTCGAAGACGGTGCGGATCGCGTCCTCGCCCTTGTCGGTCTTGAGCGAGATCTTCCAGAAGAAATAAGCACTTTCCGGGCTCAGCCGATCGAGCGTCGGCAGTGCGCCCATGTCGCAGTGGATGCTCATCTCGCCGAGGCGCGAGAGGTCGCGCAGAAGCAGCGTTGCCTCGTTACCCTTGGCGTAGAGATCGGACTTCGGCTTGAAGACGATCTCGTAGGTGGGCATTTCCATCAGCGGCGGTTCTTCGGCCGCGTCGAAGTCATCGAAGGAGAAGGCGACCGGCTGGAAGCCTTCGTCGTTGACCGGCGGCGGCGCCACGGCGGCGACCGGCTTGGCAACCGCTTCGACCGGTGCTGCCGACGCCTGCGGCACTTCGCCGTTTGCGAGCGCCTCGAGTTCCTTGATCAGCTGGCGGCTGCGCGCCTCATCGACGCTGCCGCCATCGCGCGCAGCGTTGGTGAGGTCGGCGAGCACGTCGGCCGACTTCAGCATCACCTTCAGAACTTCCGGACCGGGATCGAGCCTGTTGGAACGAACGCAATCAAGGGTCGTCTCGAACACGTGCGCGAAGGAGACCAGGTCGTCCAGCCCGAAGGCGCCGGCACCACCCTTGATGGAGTGCACCGCACGGAAAACGGCATTGACCGTTTCCGGGTCGCGGTCGCCATCATTGAGCTTCAGCAGACCCGATTCCAGTTCGGCGAGTTGTTCCTCGCATTCCTGGAAGAAGATCTCTTTGATTTCGTTCATATCCATTGGAGGCTATCCCCGGACTTCAGGCCGTTACGCGCTCGATTGCATCGATGAGTTTGGTCGGGTCGAACGGCTTGACGATCCAGCCGGTTGCACCCGCCTGACGCGCGCGGTTCTTCTTTTCCGCATCGCTTTCGGTGGTCAGTACCAGGATCGGAATGGCGCGGTAGCGATCGTTCTTGCGCACGCCTTCGATGAAGCCGAAACCGTCGAGACGCGGCATGTTGATGTCGGTGACGATCACGTCCGGATTGGCTTCCTCCAGGACCTCAAGGCCCTCGACGCCGTCTTCGGCCTGGATCGTTTCGAAACCGGCATTGTTCAACGTGACCAGCAGCATGTTTCGGATCGTCCGGGAGTCGTCGACCGTCAGAACTCGCTTCTTCATTTCTCAAATCTCCTTTGCCATCAGGTGGTCGATCTCGACCCCGATGAGCTGTGTCGTTTTGTCGAAAGCGTCCGACACCTTGCTGAAGGTGAAAGACAAATGATCCTCTTCCCAGGTCTTGGCGCCGGCCATCAGCACCTGGACACAAAGCGTCCCGACCCGCTCGACCGCAGAAGCGTCGATCACGATGTCGCTGCCCTTGAGCGCGAGCAGCTTCTCGTGCAGTGCCGTCGCCTCGTTCAGGTCCAAAACCGGAGCGAGGCTAAGCGTCTTCTGAGCGGTCTTCTTGCTGGCCATTCCTGTCTTCCTCGACTGCTAACTCTCTACTGCCCTAATAATCAGCGCTGCCAACCGGCGAGCTGCCGCTGCAGCCCGTCGTCAAACAGCGGTGCGGCCGGCTCGTCGGCAACGGCGGCCGATGCGTGACGGAAGGGCTCGCGACCGATGCGTGCCTGCGCAACCGGATGGCGGCGCTCCAAGCGGAACTGACGGATGGTCTCGCCGAGTTCGACGATGACTGTGTGAAGATCGTCCGACGAGCGGACGGTATCGCCGGCGAGCGCGGCACTTGCCTCGACGCCCCTGGAGATCGTGCCGATTTCGCTGGCAACGCCGCGGAGGTCGCCGACCTGCTGCTCCGCCTCGCGGGCGATGCCGGAGACGGCGGAATTGATCGACGTCACCTGCTCGACAATGCTGCTGATTGCGTCCTGGGTGCGGCCGACGATCTCGACGCCGGTCTCGACCTGCGCCTTGGTGCCGGAAACGAGCTGCTTGATTTCGCGCGCCGCTTCGCCGGAGCGCTGCGCCAGCGCGCGTACTTCCTGGGCAACGACGGCAAAACCGCGACCGCTGTCGCCGGCGCGCGCCGCTTCGATTCCGGCGTTGAGCGCCAGAAGGTTGGTCTGGAAGGCGATCTCGTCGATGACGCCGATGATCTGGCCGATCTTTTCAGCCGAAGCCTCGATGTCGGCCATGGCGGTGATCGCCTGGCCGGCGATTTCGCCACTGCGCTCGACGGCGAGGCGGGTCTCGTTGGTCTTCGTCTCCGTGGCGCTGATCCGGCCCGAGCCGGTCGCCATGCGTCCGGCCATGTCGGAGAGCATGGCAAGCTGCCCGGAAAGCGCTTCGGCTTCAGCGCTCGCCTTGCCCGAGAAGGCGGTTGCGCCATCGCGCATGCGGTCGACGAGGGCCCCGGCGGCCTGGTTGCGCTGATCGGACGCCTGAAGGCTTTGCTGGATCTGTTCAAGCGCAGCATTCAGGCTCGCGACGATCGGCTGATAGGCTTCGACGGCCGTTTCCGGCAGCCGCGCGCCGAGATCGCCCTGGCTCACGCCTTCGGCAAAGTCGCCGAAAAGCGCCTTCACTTCCTGTTCGTCGGCGCTGCGCTGCTCGGCGAGCTGCCGCTGATGCTGCTGGCGGAGAGCGTTGAAGCGGAGCGAAACGCCGATCTCGCTGTCGACGAAGGTCGTGCGCACCAGAGCGGCGACGAGGTCGCAAAGTTCGCGGCGGCGCGCCTTGCCCATCGGCAGGAAAGATCGAGGCCAAGCGTCTTCGATGAGCCCGACGATGAGATGTTCGAGTACGACGGCATGGCTTGCCATCTGCCAGCGCGGGTCGAGGCCCATGCGGCTTGCGGTGTCTGCGAGCACCTTGATGCGCTCGGCATAGAGCCCGTCAAAGCGTGCGTCGGTCAGCACGTTCCAGTGCGACGACTGAAGATCCTGGAGGCGATCGATCTGGCGGTCGCTGTCGAAATGGCGGGCGGCGTCGGGATAGGTCTGGAGACGCTGGAAGAGGTCGCGAAGCGCCTGATCGATCCGGGGAGAAAGCTTTTGCCTGTGATCGCGGACGCGGTTGCAGCTCTCGTCATCGAGCCCGGCAAAGCGCAGGCGCTCCAGCAGGCTGCCTGCCTGGCCCTTTTTTGCCTGTTCTGACGATGCTTCCTGCCTCAACGCTGATCCCCGGTGTGCACGTTCGGAATTTGCCTGGGGAGCATCAGGGAGGGCCACGGTCCACCGGACGTGCACGCCACATCGATGAGATCAGCCTCCGCCGAAAAGCGTCTGCTGTCGTTCATCCCGCAAGTAGATTCGGTGAAGAATGGATACCGGACCGGAACCGGTACGGCGGGGCGGCATCATGCCTTGAGGAGACTTGTGAATTATCCCATTCCGACGTGTGGGACCATGTTTATGGTTAATTCCTTGCTTGAAGGTTAACGGTCCCTCGCCTCTAATCGGAATCACTAAAATTCACAGGGTGTTTTCGCGCGCTATTTTTGCGCTGCAACAAAACTGTAATAAACGCCCCTGAAACCAACAGGTTCTCAATCACAAGAGTTTAGAATTGTACTTCGACTTGCGCTCGCGTATCGAAGCGAAAGTGAAGTGGGCGCTGCATGCGCGAAGAAACCTTCGCATCACGCAAAGCGACATCATGACGATGCGCTTACAGGAAACGAACAATGATTGTTCTTGGCATTGGCGCCGCACTCACAGCAATCCTGACAATGATGGCAGTATCGATCGTTCTCAACATCGAGCACAACCGGTCGGCAAAGCGCAGTTCTGTGTTTTGATCGGGCTTCAGCCCGTCTCTTACTGACACAACCAGGCATCTCTGCGGCCGGGGACGGATGTTCTACGGCCGCTTTTCTTTGCCCACATGGTCCTGCGTCGCCTTTTGCCATGCCTGCGCATAGGCGGCGAAGCTCTTCTTGATCTCGCCGGCCAGCGGCTCGACCCCGGTCCTGACCGCGGATCCCTTAACGAGACACGCAGCACCGAGGCTTGTCCCCGTGATATTGTGGGGATCGGCAAAGACCGGCCGGCCGGTCGCGGCAGAAAGCATGCGCAGATAGGTCCCATTGGAAGCAAAGGGCCCTTCGACGACGATGTCGCCGCGGGCTCCGATCAGGCCGAGACAGGTGGCCGTCATCAGCGCCAGGTGGAACGAGACAACGACGAAACGTTCGGCCGGGTCAAACTCCTCTTCGTCCGTCGTCCAGATCGCCTTTGCGGCGGGAAAGGGACCGGAACCCTCGGGAATGGACGGCAGCAGCATGTGGCAGGCGGTGGCCACGGCCTCTTCCGTTTCCGGCGACACGGGGACCGCCCCCTCCCCCAACAGAAGCTGGAAGGCGCGACCACCCATGAAGCGGGCGGAGGGTACGGGATCGCCAAGCGCGTTGACGTTTACAAGCGTGTCGCGGTGTTCGTCGAGCGCCTTCGCCTCGGCGCCTACCGCGAGCATCACCACCCAGGTCCCGGTGGAGACCACCGAGAAGGGCGCGGCCCGCGTCAGCAGATGCGGCAACAGCGAGGCGTTGGAATCGTGAATGCCGCAATGGACCGGGGTCCCCGATGCGATGCCCGTTGCAGCACATAGCTCCGGCCGCAGAGCACCGGCGATATCGCGAGCCTTCAAGACCGGTGCGAAAAGAGGCGCCCACCCCTGGCGTTCGACCAGGGTCGAGAACGTGCCGGCCCGCGGGTTCCAGAGATCCGTGTGGCAGCCGAGCGAGGTCAGTTCGTTGCAGAGCGTGCCGGTCAGCCGATAGGTCCAATATTGCGCATAGGTGAGGATCGAGGCGACCCTGGCGAAGGCGTCGGGAAATGTCTTCTGCTGCCAATAGAGTTGTGCGCCGACATTGAGCCCCATCGGCAGGCGCGCGGAACCGGTCTCGGAAAAGGGCGGCCTGACTTTATCATACTCGGCGGCGAGGCTGTCGGGGCCGGCGTGCTCATAGTCAAGCACCGGAAGCGCCAGATTGCCTGATGCATCGAGCACGACGGCGGTCGCGCCATGGGTGGTGATCGAGATCGCCTCGAAGGCGTGTTCGGCATGGAGTGCTGCGAGGCTTTCGAGCAGGAAGGCCCAGAGACGTTCGACATCGAAATGCGGATAAGGACCATCGGTCAGCACCGCATTCGCCGTCTTGCGGACGGCGATCTCCTCGAAACGGTCGAGATCAACAGCTGCGACCTTGGCATTGGTCTTGCCGATATCGATAACGCCAACAACCCGCATGCGATCATTCCATATGAAAGACGGTCTTGAGCGGCACCGCCACCGGCTCGTTATCGCCATGGGTTTCCATGATGTCGGCCATGTAGGCCCACCATCTCTGCATGATGGGATGGGACGGCAGCTCGACCATGCGATGGTCGTCCGTGCGCCAGAGCACGCCGAAAAGCAGATCGGTCTCCTCGTCCAGATGGATGGAGTAGTCGGAGACGCCGGCCTCCTTCAGCAGGGCGGCCAGTTCCGGCCAGATGGCATCGTGCCGTGCCTTATATTCGGCGGCCATACCCGGGTTCAGGCGCATACGGAACGCGTATTTTTCCATCGAATCCTCAATGTGCGAGACGCTGGCGCGCGCGCCGCCAGAGAATGGGGAGCGCGATCACCGAGATCAGCAGCAGGCCGATGAAAATCGACATGACGATGCCCGGCACGTTGAGCAGGCCGAAGCCGAAGGTCACCATGCCCATGATCAGGGCGGCCAGCACGACGCCGGGGATGGTGCCGGAGCCGCCGAGAATGTTGACGCCGCCGAGCACCACCATCGTCACCACTTCGAGCTCCCAGCCGAGCGCGATCGACGGGCGCGTCGACCCGAGCCGCGAAGTCAGGCAGATCGAGGCAAGCCCGGCCATCAGCCCGGTCAAAAGGAATAGTATGAACTTGATGCGCGCAACGCGGATGCCGGAGAAGAGTGCTGCCGTCTGGTTGTTGCCGATGGCATAGACCGCACGGCCGAAATTGGTCTTGTGCAGGAAAACACCATAGACGACCGCAAGGGCAACGAAGAGCGTGAACTCGAAGGAGAACACCCACCAGACATAGCCTTGGCCGAACCAGGAGAAGCTGTCGGGATAACCGGTGAAAGCCTGGTCGCCGAGAATGATGAAGGAGAGGCCGCGGAAAAGGCTCATGGTGCCGATCGTCACCACGATCGACGGCAGCCCGAGACCGGTAATCAACAAGCCGTTGATCGCCCCGCAAATGAGCCCGACGGAGAGGCCGATCACCACCAGCGCCGGCGTATCGAAACCGAGCTGGACGGCATAGCCCATCGCCGTCGAGGCGAGCGCGATGATCGAGGCCACCGACAGATCGATCTCGCCGGAAATGATCACCAGCGCCATGGCGAAGGCAATCATCGCCTTTTCGGTGAAGTTGAAGGTCGCGTCCGAAAGGTTCCACGGGTCGAGGAAATAGGGCGAGGCCAGCGAGTTTCCGAGGAAGATGAGGCAGGCAACGACGAGCAGCAGGCTTTCCCAACTCTTCAGCAACCGCGCGCCGCGGCCTTCCAGTCGGTCGGGAGTATGCCGTGGGGTAAGGTGGGTCTCGGCCATCAGACAGCCTCCGCCTTTCTCAAGATGACGCGGCCCTTGCGCCGCTCGGCGCGGGCGTTGACGGCAACGGCAATGATGATGACCATGCCCGAAATCGCCAACTGGGCGAAGGGCGAGATGTTGATGACCGGTAGCGCGTTCTTGATCACGCCGAGGAACAGCGCACCGAGCACCGCGCCTGCCACCGTGCCGATACCACCGGCAATCGATATGCCGCCGATGACGCAGGCAGCGATGATATCGAGCTCGAAGCCGGCGGCAATATCGACATAGGCGACGGCATAACGCGATACCCAAAGATAACCCGAGAGCCCGGCGAGCGCGCCCGAAAGGCAATAGGCAAAGAAGCGGGTGCGGCCGACATCGATGCCGGTATAGACCGCCGCATGCGGATTGCCGCCGACCGCATAGAGGGCACGTCCGAGCGCCGTGCGGCTCATCAGCAGGAAGACGAGCGCGATCATCACCAGCGAGAGCCAGGAGAGAACCGGGAAACCAAGGAGTTCGTCGCGCGGCAAGGCCTTGAAGGCGTCGCTCATCTGGTGGGCGTTGATCCACTTGCCGCCACTCAGGAGAAAGATCATGCCGCGATAGATGGTGAGCGTGCCGAGGGTTACGACGATCGGCGGAATGTCGAGCTTCCAGACGAGCGCGCCGTTGATCATGCCGAGCAGCGTGCCGAGCGCGACCGCCGCAAGGATGATCAGCGGGATCGGCAGCCCCGGAAAGGCGGCGTTCAGCATTGCCGCCACCATGCCCGAGAGCGCGAGGTTGGCGGCCATCGAGAGATCGATGCAGCGTGTCAGGATCACCGCCATCTGGCCAAGCCCCAGAATGATCAGGATCGACGTGTCGTTATAGACGCGTGCGAGGTTCGCGGGCGCGACGAAGGGTGGGAAACGCCAGGTGATCAGCGCCAGCAGCACGGCGATCGCGCCGACCAGCAACAGTTCGCGGTTCCTGAGGATGTTTGCCATCACGCGGCCTCCTGAATGCCGGCAGCGGCACGCACCAGCTTTTCCGCCGTCAGATCCGCGCGCTCGAAGCGCCCGGCGATCCGCCCCTCGCGCATGACGATGACGCGATCAGACATGCCCATGATCTCCGGGATTTCCGAGGAGACCATGATGACGCTGAGGCCCTGTGCGGCCAGTTCGCTCATGAAGGCGTGGACCGCTGCCTTGGAGCCGATGTCGATGCCCTTGGTCGGCTCGTCGAGGATGATCACCTTCGGCTTCGTCGCCAGCCACTTGGCGATGACCACCTTCTGCTGGTTGCCCCCCGAAAGCGTGCCGACGTCCTGATCGAGCGAGGCGGCGCGCAGGTCGAGGCGCGCGGTGTACTCGCGGGCGAGCGCGAACTCGTTGGCGAGTTTCAGAAAGCCTGAGCGCGAGGTGCGCGACAGCGAGGGCAAGGTGACGTTCTGGAAGATCGGCAGGCCGATGATCGCACCCTGGCGGCCGCGCTCTTCCGGCACATAGACGATACCAGCCCGGATCGCTTCAGACGGGCTGCGGATCACCAGCACCTCGCCATCGAGCCGGACGGCGCCGGCCGATGGCCGGGTGACGCCGATCATCGACTGCATGAATTCGGAACGGCCAGCGCCGACGAGGCCGTAGAAACCGAGGATCTCTCCGCGGCGAAGCTCGAAGTTGATGTCCTCGAATTCGGTCGGATGGCGATAGCCCGAAACGGTCAACACCGGTTCACCGATCGCCACGTCCTTCTTCGGGTAGACCGAGCCGACGGCGCGGCCGACCATGAGGCGCACCAGTTCGTCCTGGCCGACATCGGCGATCAGCCCTTCGTCGACCATCGTTCCGTCGCGAAACACCGTGTAGCGGTCGGCGATGCGGAAGATCTCATCGAACTTGTGGCTGATGAACAGGATCGCCTTGCCGTCTGCCTTCAGCCGTTCGACGAGGGCATAGAGTTCGTGGATTTCCTTGTGCGACAGCGCCGCCGTCGGCTCATCCATGATCACCACCTGCGCATCGATCGACAGCGCGCGGGCGATCGCGACCAGATGCTTCTTGGCGATGCCGAGATCGCGCAGGCGGATGGTCGGATCGAGATCGGCGCCGGCCCGCGCAAGCAGAGCGCGTGCATCGGCATTGAGCTTCTTCCAGTCGATCAGCCCGAAGCGATTGCGCGGAGCGTGGCCGAGAAAGATGTTCTCGGCGACCGAAAGCTCGTCGAAGAGCACGGTTTCCTGGTGGATCGCGGTGACGCCGGCGCGGGCGGCCGCAAGCGCCGTCGGGAAATGAACCTCCTGGTCACTGACGGAGATCGTGCCCTCGTCCGGCTGGTAGATTCCGGTCAGGATCTTCACCAGCGTCGATTTTCCGGCTCCGTTTTCGCCGATCAGCGCGGTCACCGATCCTGGATAGAGCGCCAGCGAAACATCGGAGAGCGCCTTCACGCCGGGAAAGGACTTCGAAATCCCCTCGAGCGCGATTGCGGGCTTCATCCGCGATGTGAGCGTATCCTGCAGCAAGAGACAGTCCACCATTCAGTCGTTTCGATTATGCAAAGCTTGTCGAGGCGACGGTTACGCCGCGCGAGGTTACCCCTCACCCTGCCCTCTCTCCGCCGACGGAGACAGGGAACGAGTATGCCGCACTCTTCCCTCCTCGTCGGGAAGGGGGCAAACCGTTGCCGCTTGTCCCTTCTCCCCGTCGAACGGGGAGAAGGTGCCGGCAGCCGGATGAGGGGCTTTCGCCGGATCAGAAGATCTTGGCGAATTCCTCGACATTCTTGGCATCGTAGACGAACGGGTCGGCCATCGCGCCTTCGTTGTTGTCGTCGAGCTTGACGGCACCCATGCGGCCCATCTTCAGTTCCGCGCCGGGCTTGGCTTCGGCACCGTTGATCAGGTCGTAGGCAATCATCGTTGCGGAGTACCCGAGGTCGATCGGGTTCCAGATTGCGAAGGACTTGGAGGCGCCCGACTTCACGTGGCCGGCCATTTCCGAGGGAAGGCCGAGGCCGGTGACGTTGATCTGGCCGATCTTGCCGGCGTCGGTGACGGCCTGGGCGGCTGCGACGATGCCGACAGAGGTCGGCGCGATGATCGCCTTCAGGTTCGGATAGGACTGAATGAGGCCTTGCGTTTCGCGGTAGGACTTGTCGGCGAGGTCGTCGCCGTAGACGGTCGCGACGACATTGATGCCCTTGTAGTTGCCCTCAACCTTCTTCATCTCGGCGATCCAGGTGTTCTGGTTGGTCGAGGTCGCCGTTGCCGACAGCACTGCGACGTCGCCGCCTTCAGGCAGGTTGTCGGCGGCGAGCTTGATGATCATGTTGCCGATCAGTGGGCTCGACGACGGGTTGAGGTGCATCAGGCGGCCATCCTTGGCGACGCCCGAGTCCCAGGAGATGACCTTGATGCCGCGATCCATCGCCTTCTTCAGCGCCGGAACGAGGGCGTCGGTGTCGTTGGCGGAAACGGCGATGGCATCAACCTTCTGGGCGATCAGCGAGTTGATCACCTCGATCTGGCCTTCGGCGGTCGTCGTCGTCGGGCCGGTGTAGATCACCTCGACGTCGCCCAGTTCCTTGGCAGCTTCCTGCGCGCCCTTGTTGGCGGCTTCGAAGAAGCCGATGCCGAGCGCCTTGACCACGAGCGCGATCTTCTTGTTCTCCGCATGCGCGGCATTGGCCATCAGCGCCAGCGAAACGGCGGCCGTGACCATCAGTGACTTCAGGATCTTCATGCTCATTTCCTCCCAATGACCGGCACGCGACAAGCGTCACCGGCGCGATTTCCTCCATTGGCGATGCCCCGGCCCCTCCGGTCGTGAGCGTCACCTTCCCCTCTCCTCGCCTGCCTCAGGCGGACGAGGACATGTTCTCCGCATCTGCGCCGGCTCTCGAGCTGGCAACGACCAGCCGCACGCCGGCATTTTCGAGCATCGCGGCATGCCTGTCCTCGATGCCCGAATCCGTGATGACAGTGGCGATCCGCTTCAATCCGCACAGGATCAGGCTGGAACGCTTGTGAAATTTCGAGGAGTCGACCAGCACGACGAGTTCGTCGGCCTGGTCGATCAGTTTCTGCTCCGCCTGGATCAACAGCGGATCCGCCTCCATCAGGCCGAGCGGGCCGAGGCCCTGCGCCCCCATGAACATGCGGCGCGCATAGAAATTGCGCGTCACGTCATTGTCGAAGGGGCTGAGGATGATGTTCTGCTCGCGGTAGATCGTGCCGCCCGACAGCATCACCGTATTCTTCGAGTGCTTCAGAAGATGCTCGGCGATCGGAAAGGAATTGGTGAAAACCTGCATCCGCCGATTGCTGAGGAAATGCACCATCTGAAAGGTGGTGGTGCCACCGTTGATGATGATCGGCTCACCGTCCTCGCAGAGCGCCACCGCCTCCTTGGCGATCGCCTGCTTCTCCCGGGCATGCAGGCCTTCGTTGACCTTGAACGGCCGGCCGGCGAGCCCGACGAATTGCGGCGGATTGATCGCCTCGGCGCCGCCGCGCACCCGGCGCAGCTTCTTCTGCACGTGGAGAGCTGCAATATCGCGCCGGATCGTCGCCTCGGAACTATCGGTCAGATCGACCAGTTCCTGGACGGTGACAACGGGTTTTTCCTGAACCGCCGACTGAATGATCCGGTGTCGTTCTTTCTCGTGCATGCGTTCCTCCGATGGCGTTCATGCTTCCATCACGATCGACCATTGTCAATCACAAACAATCATATTTTTTCATTGTGCAGCGCAGTATGCGCGAACTTGATCGTTTTTGATTGACTTTAACGCTCAAGTCCTGTGATCTGATGCCAACCACATCTCTGCGCGGTCGCCAAGCCGCGCGACATCAGACCGGGAGGAATTCGAGATGCTCGACAAGCAGCAGGGTGCGCGACTTGCAAACCTTTGGGACGAGGCAAAGGCTGCCGGCATGAGCGAATCCGAGCGCCTGCTCTATCGCTCCAACCTGCTCGGCTCCGACAAACGCATCACCAATTACGGCGGCGGCAACACCTCGGCCAAGGTCATGGAGAAGGACCCGCTTGGGGGCGGCACGGTCGAGGTTCTCTGGGTCAAGGGTTCGGGCGGCGACGTCGGCACGATCAAGCTCGACGGCTTTGCCACGCTCTATATGGACAAGCTCAATGCACTGAAGTCCATCTATCGCGGCGTCGCGTTCGAAGACGAGATGGTCGGCTACCTGCCGCATTGCACCTTCAACCTCAATCCGCGCGCCGCCTCGATCGATACGCCCCTGCATGCCTATGTGCCGAAAAAGCATGTCGACCACATGCACCCCGATGCGATCATCGCGATCGCCGCGGCCAAGAACAGCCGTGAACTGACCGCAAAGATTTATGGCGACGACATCGGCTGGCTGCCTTGGAAGCGCCCGGGCTACGAACTCGGCCTGTGGCTCGAAAAATTCTGCCTGGAAAATCCCAGGGCGCGCGGTGTCGTGCTTGAAAGCCATGGCCTCTTCACCTGGGGCGACACGGCGAAGGAAGCCTACGAGACCACGGTCGAGATCATCAACAAGGCGATTGCCTGGTTCGAGGCCGAAAACGCCAGGCCTGCCTTTGGCGGTGCGGTGAAGCCCGCGCTCGACGCGGCGGCCCGCGCCGACGTTGCGCGCAAGCTGATGCCCGTCATCCGCGGCCTGATCAGCGCCGACGAGAAGAAGGTCGGCCATTTCGACGACAGCCAGGCCGTGCTCGATTTCGTCACGTCGAAGGATCTGAAGCCGCTGGCCGCCCTCGGCACGAGCTGCCCCGACCACTTCCTGCGCACCAAGATCCGGCCGCTGGTGGTCGATTTCGACCCGGCCAGCCCCGATGCCGACAAGACGCTGGCAGCGCTGCCGGAAGCGATCGCCGCCTATCGCGCCGACTACGCCGCCTATTACGAGCGCTGCAAACATGCCGACAGCCCGGCGATGCGCGATCCGAATGCAGTGGTCTATCTCGTGCCCGGCGTCGGCATGATCACCTTTGCCAAGGACAAGGCGACCGCCCGCATCTCTGGCGAATTCTATGTCAACGCCATCAACGTCATGCGCGGCGCCTCCGGCGTCTCCACCTATGTCGGCCTGCCGGAACAGGAAGCCTTCGACATCGAATACTGGCTGCTTGAGGAAGCAAAGCTGCAGCGCATGCCGAAGCCGAAGAGCCTCGCCGGCCGGATCGCGCTCGTCACCGGCGGCGCCGGCGGCATCGGCAAGGCGACGGCCAACCGGCTGATGCAGGAGGGCGCCTGCGTCGTGCTCGCCGATATCGACGAGACCGCGCTTGCGGCGGCCGAAGGCGAACTCTCCAAGCGCTACGGCAAGGATTTCGTCCGCTCCGTCAGCATGAACGTTACCAGCGAGACGGCGGTCGAGGGCGGCTTTGCCGACGCGCTGCTCGCCTTCGGCGGCCTCGATATCCTCGTTTCCAATGCCGGCCTCGCCTCGTCCGCTGCGATCGAGGACACGACGTTGGCGCTCTGGACCAAGAACATCGACATCCTGACGACAGGCTATTTCCTCGTCTCGCGAGAAGCCTTCCGCATCTTCCGCCAGCAGAAGGCCGGCGGCAACGTCGTCTTCGTCGCCTCCAAGAACGGCCTTGCCGCCTCCCCCGGCGCGTCGGCCTATTGCACCGCGAAGGCCGCCGAAATCCACCTCGCCCGCTGCCTCGCACTGGAAGGTGCTGCCGCACAGATCCGCGTCAACGTCGTCAATCCGGACGCGGTGCTGCGCGGCTCGAAGATCTGGACCAGCGAATGGAAGGAACAGCGCGCCGCCGCCTACAAGATGGATGTCGACGACCTGGAGGCGCATTATCGCGAACGCTCGATGCTGAAGCTCAGCGTCTTTCCCGAGGATATCGCCGAGGCGATCTATTTCCTTTCCTCCGACATGTCGGCGAAATCGACCGGCAACATCATCAATGTCGACGCAGGCAACGCCCAGTCGTTTACCCGCTGATCGAGGAGAGTTTCATGACGACCACCATGATCAGCCAGGCGACGGTCGAGGCCGAGAACGAAAGCCGGCTCAGTGCACTTCGCCGGGATTATGAGAGCCTCGGCGAGAGGCTCAACCGGCGCGGCATCGCGATCGACGAGATCAAGCGCAAGGTCGCCGCCTACGGCGTTGCCGTTCCTTCCTGGGGTGTCGGCACCGGCGGCACGCGCTTTGCCCGCTTCCCCGGCAAGGGCGAGCCGCGCAACATCTTCGACAAGCTCGAAGATTGCGCCGTCATCCAGCAACTGACGCGGGCGACGCCGGCCGTGTCGCTGCATATCCCCTGGGACAAGGTGAGCGACATTTCCGAACTGAGAGAAAAGGGCACGTCGCTCGGCCTCGGCTTCGATGCAATGAACTCCAACACCTTCTCCGATGCGCCGGGCCAGGAACATTCCTACAAGTACGGCTCGCTGTCGCATGCCGACGCCGCCACGCGCGCCCAAGCGGTGGAGCACAACCTCGAATGCATTGAGATCGGCCGGCAGCTCGGCTCCAGGGCGCTGACGGTCTGGGTCGGCGACGGCTCCAACTTCCCCGGCCAGAGCAACTTCACCCGCGCTTTCGAGCGTTATCTCGATGCGATGAAAGCGGTCTATGCGGCGCTGCCGGAGGACTGGCGCGTCTACACCGAACACAAGATGTTCGAGCCGGCCTTCTACTCGACCGTCGTCCAGGACTGGGGCAGCAACTACCTGATCGCCCAGGAACTCGGCCCCAAGGCCTTCTGCCTCGTCGATCTCGGCCACCATGCGCCGAACGTCAATATCGAGATGATCGTCGCCCGCCTCATCCAGTTCGGCAAGCTTGGCGGTTTCCACTTCAACGATTCGAAGTACGGTGACGACGATCTCGACACCGGCTCGATCGACCCCTACCGGCTGTTCCTCGTCTTCAACGAGCTCGTGGATGCGGAGACCCGCAAGGCCAAGGGGTTCCAGCCGGCGCATATGCTCGACCAGAGCCACAACGTCACCGACCCGATCGAAAGCCTGACGACGAGCGCCACCGAGGTCTGCCGCGCCTATGCCCAGGCGCTGATCGTCGACCGCCCGGCGCTCGCAGGCTACCAGGACGACAACGATGCGCTGATGGCGAGCGAGACGCTGAAGGTAGCCTTCCGCACCGATGTCGAGCCGATCCTCGCAATGGCGCGGCTCGACAGCGGCGGCGCAATCGCACCTGTTGCGACCTACCGCAAGAGCGGTTACCGCGCGAAAGTCGCGGCTGAGCGCCCGGCAGTTGCCGGCGGCGGGGGCGGTATCGTCTAACCCTGAACCAAGCGGCACCGGGCTGACATTTGAGGCCCGGCGCCGCATCCCACCCTCGACAGCTCAAAAAATCGCTGCGCGATGAAATTGCCCCCTATCTGATTTCAATTCCTGATCTATCTTTCCCTTGGAGATCCAACGGAAAGGAACCCGTTCATGGGCATTGAAAGCATTCTTGTCTTCCTGATCGTCGGCGCGGTCGCTGGCTGGCTCGCCGGGCTCATCGTCAAGGGCGGCGGTTTCGGCCTCATCGGCAATATGGTCGTCGGTATCATCGGCGCCTTCATCGCCGGTTTCCTCTTCCCGGCGATCGGCATCAGTCTCGGAACCGGCATCCTCTCGGCGATCCTGCACGCGACGATCGGCGCCGTCATCCTTCTGGTGCTGATCCGCATCGTCAAACAGGCCTGACCCATCGCCGGCGGCAGTACCCTTCGCGCCCGGGACATCCCCGCGCCGTTCCATCTGGACGCGCGAAGGGCGCTGTAGCACTGTGATCCGCCGGACGGGACATCGCATTTAGCCAGATGGAGGCGAGCATGAACGCGCTTTACACCGACAAGATCGAAACGGCGCTCAAGTCGTTCATTGCCGATCACCCGGGAATGCAGACACGGGATCAGGCGATCATCGCGATCCTCGAAAACTGGTTCACCAATCACGGCTACCTGCCACCGCAGCAGGAAGGTCTTCGTCCGGAAGACCTTGACGCTTCCAACGACGATTGAGAGATTTGCGCGCCCGGCAACAAGATCATCGCGCTCTTCGCGCCACGGCCGATCGCCATTGCCTTTTAATAACGTGAACTGTTCGCCATGAGCCTGACCTCCGTCAAAGACTTCTTTTCAGAGCATGCCCCCGACATCGACGTCATCGAGCTTCAGCAAAGCACAGCAACGGTCGCGCTTGCGGCCGAGGGCCATGGCGTCGAGCCGGCGCAAATTGCCAAGACGCTGGCGCTTCGCGTCGGAGACGACGTGATCCTGATCGTCACGCGCGGCGACGCCCGCCTCGACAACAAGAAATACAAAGCCCGCTTCGGCACCAAGGCGCGCATGCTCGGTTTCGACGAGGTGGAGGCCGAAACGGGCCATCCGGTCGGCGGCGTCTGTCCCTTCGGTCTTGCCAAGCCGCACAGCATCTATTGCGACATGTCGCTCAAGGCCTACGACATCGTCGTGCCGGCCGCCGGCGCCACCAATGCGGCTGTGCACATCAGCCCGACCCGCATCGCCGAACTGACCGGCGCCGAGTGGATCGACGTATCCGAAACGTAGTTTGCCGTTTCGGATACGTGGCCTGCCTTGGAATGGCCACAAAGCTTAACTGAAACCGCAGGCGCGCCCCGGCAGTGATTTGCTGGGTCCGTCCTTCCGTTACCAGGAGTCCGTCAAGCATGAAGCTACTCGCGTACCCGCTCATCTTCGCCGCCACGTTTTCCCCGGCGCTGGCGATGGATCAGTCCCTGGTACGCCAGTTCGAGAAGCTCGATCCGCAGACCCGTCTGGAGCAGCGCTGTGACACCGAAGCGATGGAGCGCATCAACGCCGACAAATCGAGCTTCAAACCGGACAAGGTGATTGCCTATACTTTCGCCGAACCGGTCGTGAAGGAAGACAAGATGAAGGCGCCGGGCGCCGTGTTCCGCAGCAAGGGGGAATGGTACAAGCTGAAGTTCAAGTGCCGCACCGACGCCGAGCACCTGGATGTCCTGTCTTTCGAATACAAGATCGGCGAGCTGGTGCCGCACGAGAGCTGGGACGAATTCTACCTCTACCCCTGACGGACGTCGAAGGACGCCGCGGCGTTAAAGATGGCCAGCCCTAAAGGATGGCCACGAGAAAGAGCAGCGAGCCGAACGACAACGCCGCCATGATGCTCATCAGCATTTTCATCATGTGCTCTGCCATATCGTACACCCTTACCTCGGCACCATCGGAACGACCGCGACAGCGTATTCCGTCCGCCGCTTAGATCCGTCGGACAAGGAGCGGCGTGAGCCTGATCCGAGAGTGCGCCCGCATGGTTAACAAAGCGTTAATTCGATTGATGCCGAGAGAGGTCGGGCACCCCCTATCCAAGACAAGGCTCACACAAGATCGACACTGAATAACGGCTGGGCAGGGGAAGTTCCCTGCATGCGCGGTTTCCCCGCGTCTTGCGGTGGCCCCAGGGCTGGCAATGCGGGCAACGGGCAACGTCCGAGCGACGAGAAATCGCGCGAAATGAGCACCATGGAGAGGCGCGTGAGCCAGGTTAAGCTGAGCATTTGCATTCCAACCTACAATCGCGCGGCGTTTCTCGAAAAGGCGCTCGCCTATTTCGTCGACCTTTACCAATTCTCCTACAAGTACGAGATCATCATCTCCGACAACGCGTCGACGGACGATACGCGCGACGTGGCCGAGCGCTTCATCGCCAAGGGCTTGCCGATTCGCTATCTCAGGCAGGCGGAAAACTACGGTTCCGGCGCAAACGTCGTCAGCGCCTTCAGCCGCGCGACCGGCGAATATGTGCTCTACCTTGCCGACGACGACATCCTGATCAACGACGGCCTGCGCGAGGCGATCCGCTACCTGGATCTCAATCCGGAAATCACCGCCTGCTACGCGCCCTGGTACACGCATGACGAAGTCGAAGAGCGTGACGATCCGCCGTTCTACATCGTCGACAAGGACACGAAGTTCAAGAAGCGCGCATTCGAGGAGGTGTTCGACTTCCTCTGCGAACGACACGTGTTTCCGGAAATCGGCATCTACCGGGCGTCGGCGCTACGGTCAGCCTGGGTGCCCAGGAACTTCGCCTATTGGGCCTTCGCCTATCTCGCCCATTTCCTGGAGCAGGGCGCCGTCGCCTTCCTGAGAAAGCCGTTCTATCGACAGGTCACCCGCTCGAAGATTGCTCGCGACCGACCGCAGGCCGGCCATGCCGACGTGCTCACCGCCTGGGACAGCTACCGCGGCGGCCTTGAATATTTCCTCTATTCCGGCGCCAAGCGCGGCGCCGTGCGGCTGACGCCCGAGCGCCGGGCCTATCTCGATGCGCAGGTGCGGGATTTCACCATGCTGCGCATGACGGTCGCGCTGCGCATGTGGATCGCGAAGAAGGACTACATCCGCGCCTATGAGCTTTATACCCGTCTGATGCTCGGCGGCTTCGAACACCATCCCGAACTGCAGCGGTCAAAGGGCGTTCTGCCGCTCATGGTCGCCCTGCAGACGGTGATGTGGCACACGAACTCGGTGGCCGAGATCGATCGTCTGGTGCTTCACGGGGTCGACGACTATGGAGCGATCGAAGAGCTGTTGCGTGATCTTGGCTTGCGCTCCCATCTCGCTGTCGTTCCGGGCACGACGGAACTCACGCCGGAGGAAATTGCCCGCACGGCCGTTTTCGTCACTGTTGACAGCGACCGCAAGCACTATCTTCGCAAGGGGCACCTGCCGAACCTGGTGGTCAGCGAAAGCGACATCCTCAACCACGTTCTGCTTTGAAATATAAAAGGGCGCCGCTGGCGCCCTCGTTTCTTTTTGCAGGTTATGCCGGGAAGCGCGACGGGCAAGAGGCCGCTTGGCCACGCACGCCCCAGGGATACCGCACTACTTGCGCATGATGCCCTTGTAGTAGGCGCCGTTGCGCGGCGGCGGGCGGTTCACGACCTTGGCCTCAGGATTGTACTTCTCGCTCTTGTGGCCTTCGTTGATGGGCGTTGTCGATACGCCCTTGTAGTAGCTTCCGCCGGCAAATGCCGGAGCGACGCCGCCCACGGCGACCGTCGCAGTCACCAAAGCTGCCAGAGAGAGTGTCGCAAGTTTACGCATGTCTGATCCTCGTTGACCCGGCCACGCCCCCGTCTTTTTCCCGGATGTCGTGGCCTAAATTGTGCGGCGACGAACTGCGCCGCTCAGGTCCTCCCGGGCGCCAGAATAGGCAGAAGCTGCGACACGCCTGTAACGCAGGTGACAGCCGGGGAAACTTGGCTGGGTTAAGCTTCGGGGTCAGTCGAAGCCAGGTCCGCACGGCGGGCGGAATTCTCCCCTCGCTGGAGCAAACCCGCCAGATCGATCGCTGCGACTTGTCTCAGCGGAAAAGCTGCAGAATGCTCTGAGCGTCGGAATTGGCGATCTGCAAAGCCTGGATGCCGAGCTGCTCCTGGGATTGCAGGGCCTTCAGCCGTGTCGACGTTTCATTCATGTCGGCATCCACCAGACGACCGACACCCTCGTCGATCGTCGCCATCAGCGTCTGTGCGAAGGTTGTCTGCATATCGATGCGCGACAGCAGCGAGCCGAGTGCTGCGGCGCCATCGATGGTCCGCTGCAGGACGACCTCGATGTATTGGAGATAGGAATCGACCGATTGCGGGTTCGCCGCGATATCGACGTCAAGGAAGTTTCTGCGGGCGATCGGTTCGATGTTCACATCGATGTTGGTGAAGCCGATAAAGGTTCCGGCACCGGATTTCCGATCGGCGGCCGGATCGGACTTTATCAGGATCCCGCCTGACCCGTTGTTCTGGATGATCGTGTCGGGCCGGGTGATGAGCGACTGAAGCACCATCACCATTTCGTCCACCGTCTCGATCTTGCCCGTATCCTTGCCAAGCAGTGCGTTGACCTGGTTGCGATCGAAGGCGTGGCTGCTCGGCGCCTCGCCGTTCACCGAAAAATTGAACGACACGACAACGTCCTTGTAGACCTCGAACTGCTCGAAGGTCAGCGTCATCTCCGATCCGCGCGTTCCGAAACCGGCATTGGGCGAAAGCCCTCCAGCACCTCCGGTCGTCGTGTTGATGACCAAGTTGGAGACCTCGACATAGGATCCGTTAAACCCGGAATTCTGCAGCGTCTTGAAGCCGATCTGATCGACGATCGGCGGATAGGGCTCATAGTCGTGCCGGTACGTCTGCACCGTGGCGCCGGTTCCGGCCTGCTCGACCGCATGTTTCAGGACGGCGGCGTACTGCGTGTAGTCCGAGATAACGCCGTTGGCGCCGGCTCCGAGCACCGTATCGACCGTCGCCCGGTCCACGGTGACGCCGATCGTCTTGCCCGTATGCAGCGGCAGGGACAGGCCCTGGGAGGGGCTGTCCTTGTCGACGGTGACGTCGAAGGTGATCGTGTCGCCGGGGCTCGCAAAGCTGATCGGTCCAGCAAAATGGAACACGAATTCGCCGGCCTGGCCCGCCCGGTTGTTGTAGTTGCTGTTGGTCGTGTAACCATCGACATCGACCGAGGTCACGAAGCGGATGCCGCCGACCGTTCTCAGATCCCGCGTATCGGCCTGCAGGATGCCGCCGCCGGTGCTGTTGAACAGCGAGGAGTCCCGCAGGAAAAAGTCGGCCGTGTTCAGCGACACGCCGTTTCGGGCGTCTCGCGAAAACGAGGAGGCGACGGAGGTGCGGTTCAGGTCGCTGTCATAGATGTCGGAGACGCTGGTTCTCAGCCAGTTCTGCCCGCTGAAGCTCGCCGAATCCACGATGCTCAGGATCTGTCGCTTGAGCTGGTCGAGTTCCTTTTGAAGCTTGCCCTTGTCGACGCCAGGCTCCCTCGCCGTCACCAGCCTGGCCTTGAACTCGCTGAGAATACCGGTAACGGCATCCATCGCCGCATAGGCCGTTTCGACCTTGGCCGCTCCGAGCCCGAGCGCGTCCTGAACCGCGGACACGGCCTTGGCGTCGGAGCGCATGGTTGTCGAAATCGACCAATAGGCGGCGTTGTCCGCCGCGGTCTGAATTCTGAGGCCGGAGTTCAGTTGCCCGCGCACCTCGGCCATGCCGGAATTGATTGTACGCAGAGTCTGGAGCGCAGAAATCGCCCCAGCGTTCGTGAGAATGCTGACCATATTAGTGACATCTTAAAATTGAAAAATGCCCATCATGGGCCGCTGTGATTGCGGCGATACAATCAAATACGTGGTTAACGCGGACTTAAGAAACCCGCCTCGACGTGCAAATATTGCGTCGGCGCTTCCGGTCGTTGGCAAAAATTGCGGCCCTGCCCCGGCCCGTCCCATAGCCGGGGTCAGGCACGCTCGGCGGCGAGTGGCACCGGCTGGGTTACCGGGAACAGGGCTTTCAGGGCGTCGAAGTGCTTTTCCACCAGATGCCAGGAAATCGTCGCGACGATCACGGTGATGGTGCTCATGACGAGGAATGTCATCGGCCCTGCCTTGTAGAGCGCCGGCCACTGCTCCGCGACCAGCCACCAGAGCGCCATATGGTACACATAGGTCGCGTAGCTGACCCGGCTGAGGAAGCGCGTGACGGGGTTTGCAAGCAGATAGGCCGACACGCCCTTGTATCCGATGTAGGAGCTCAGAACGATTGACGCCAGCGCGTAGATGCAAAGCAACTTGTAGGTTTCCGAGTGGCCGAACTTGATACCGACGAGGAGCGGCGACGCGATGATAGCGACCGACGCGAGGTTGTTGAGCTTGCTCGTTAGCACAGCCCGCACGTCGACATTGTCCTTGACCAGCGCCAGGATGGCCCCTGCCGCCACGGGGTCGAAGGCAAGAACGATGTTTGACCAGGCGAGAAGGCCGAGCTCGTCGCTATAGGTCCGCGCGATCACCGACATCGTGAAGATGAGGACATAGGCCACGAATATATGCCGCCGGCTCAGGAAGATGATGATCAGCGGAGCGGTCAGGTAGAACTGCTCGACGATGTTGAGGCTCCAGAGATGCGCGGCAACCCAGGGCTCCCAGTCCTGGGTAATGGCGAAATACAGGCTCGACATCTGAAACGTGTGCCACACAAGGCTGTTGCGTATGCCATCCATGTTGAACCACGCCGCCACGAACAGCATCAGGAACAGGGCCGGAAGCAGGCGGAGCGATCGGCGAATGTAGAAGTTGGTGACGTTGATCGTCGCCTGGGTGTCTTTTGCCGACAGCAGGATCACCCCGATCAGAAAGCCGCTGATGATGAAGAAGAGTGAGACTCGAACCGATTCAAGTGTGGGATGCTCGTTCCAGTAATGGACGTACAATACCCCCGTCATGGCGATCACGCGAAGCCCGTCAATTTGCTCCCGCCTGTCGCCGCGCGCTCCCGTCGCAGCCATTCCTTTGTCCCCGCAGGATATAATACTTAAATTATTTCTACTTAAGAATATCCTTGGAGATTACGCCGCTTCCGCGCACTTGTGAAGAGGAGCGATGTTCTTGATCGACCAGAGACGATACCTCTTCCGCCGAGCCGAAAACAAAAAAGCCACGGGCGCGGCACGCCCGTGGCCTTTACCAAGGTTTCAAACCAGGCCTAGGCTTCCTTGAAGACCTCGTCGCGGTTTCGCCGCATCGACGGCGAGATGGCGACCACGAGCGCCATGACGGCGATCGCAAGCAGAATGGCCGACAGTGGCGATTGCAGGAAGGTCAGCGGGCTGCCGCCGGAGATGATCAGCGACTGGCGCAGCTTCTCCTCGAGCAAGCGGCCGAGCACGAAGCCGAGCGCCAACGGCGCAGGCTCGAATTCGAGCTTGTAGAGGGCGTAACCGATGATCCCGAACAGGGCGGCCATCATCACCTGGGCGGCATCGTTGGCGATCGAATAGAGGCCGATGCAGCAGAAGCAGACGATCGCCGGAAACAGCAGGCGATAGGGCACGCGCAGCAGCTTCACCCAGAGCCCGATCAGCGGCAGGTTGATGATGACCAGCATGAGGTTGCCGATCCACATCGAGGCGATGAGCCCCCAGAACAGTTCCGGATTGCGCTCGATCACCTGCGGTCCGGGCACGATGCCCTGGATCATCATCGCGCCGACCATCAGCGCCATCACCGCGTTTGGCGGCAGGCCGAGGGTGAGAAGCGGGATGAAGGAGGTCTGCGCGCCGGCATTGTTGGCGCTTTCCGGGCCGGCGACGGCCGCCGGCGCGCCATGGCCGAAGTCCTGCGGCCGCTTCGACATGCGCTTTTCCACCGCATAGCTGGCAAAGGGACCGAGGATCGCGCCGTTGCCCGGCAGAACGCCAAGGACAGAGCCGAGGAAGGTACCGCGCAGGATCGGCGGGAAGTTTTCCTTCAGCTCCTTCAGCGTCGGCCACAGGCGGCCGATGCGGCTGCGCACGACATCTCGGGATTCCGGATCGGCAAGGTTCTTGAAGATCTCGCCGAAGCCGAAGATGCCCATGGCCAGCACGACGAATTCGATGCCGTCCTGGAGCATTTCAAGGCCGAAGGTCATGCGCTCGCGGCCCGTCTCCATGTCGGCGCCAACGCAGGAGAGCAGCACGCCGACGAGGATCATCGACACCGCCTTCAGGAGCGAGCCGTGCGCCAGCACGACGGCGAAGACGAGACCCATGATCATCAGCGAGAAATACTCGGTCGGACCGAAGAGAAGGCCCATGCGCGTCATCGGAACGCCGAGGGCGGCAATCACGATGGTGGCAACCGTGCCGGCAAAGAACGAACCGATCGCCGCCAGGCCGAGCGCAAGCCCCGCCTGGCCATTCTGGGCCATCTTGTGACCGTCGATGGCGGTGACGACCGCTGTCGCTTCACCGGGAATGTTGACGAGGATGGCTGTGGTCGAGCCGCCGTACTGGGCGCCGTAGTAGATACCGGCGAGCATGATCAGCGAGCCGGTCGGATCGAGCGAGAGGGTGACCGGCAGGAGGATCGCGATGGTGGCGACCGGGCCGACGCCTGGCAACACGCCGACCAGCGTGCCGATGAGACAGCCGATGAAGCAGAGCGCGATGTTCTGCAAGGTGAACGCCACGGTCATGCCGAGGCCGAGGTTGATAAAAACGTCCAGCATCTCAGTATCCTAGAAGCCAGGGCGCGACGGGAACCGAAAGCCCGAGCGCATAGCGAAAGAGGCCGATGCAGAAGGCTGTTAGCACGGCGGCAAAGACGAGAAGTTCGCCAAGGCGCGCATCGCGCGCGGCAAGGCCGGAAGCGACGACCGCCAGCGGACAGGCGATCGACAGACCGAGACCGGGAATGGTAACCGGACCGAGATGATAGCCACGCACCGTAACGGCAAAGAGAACGACGCCGAGGATGACCGGGATCGTCTCGCGGATCGCCCAGCGGCCGGTCGATGGCCCCGGATCCTTTCGGCTCAGCACCAGTTGCAGGAGCCCGAGCCCCAGGATGACGATGGAGAGCAGCCGAGGCATCAACCCCGAGCCGACGCCTTCCGAGGTCATGAAGGGCAAATCCGAGCCGGCCCAGAGGCCAAGCCCGCCGAGGCCGACCAGCACGATGCCGGCAAGCCTCTCCCGGCCGAGCCCTCCCGCAGAGGGCTCGGTTTCAGTGTTCGTGGACGTGGCCTGCATCTTACTCGACCTTGATGTCGGCGGCTTTCACCACGTCGCCCCAGCGCGCGCGCTCCTTGGCCATGAAATCGGCAAAGGCCTGGGGGCCCATGGAGGACGGCACGGCACCGTCGTTCTTCAGCTTGTCGAGCACGTCGGCATCGCTGAGCGTTTCGGTCGTCGCCGCTTCGAGCTTCGACTTCACGTCCGCCGGCATGCCCTTCGGACCGACGAGGCCGTACCAGGCCGATGCAGTGTAACCCAGGACGCCGGCTTCGATGGCGGTCGGCACATCCGGCAGGCTCGCAAAGCGCTTGTCGCCGGTGACGGCGAGCGCCTTCAGCGTGCCGCTCTCGATCAGCCCGATCGCCGAGGGAATGGTTGTGACCATGAAGTCGATATGGCCGCCGACGAGGTCGTTCACCGCCGGGCCAGCACCCTTGTACGGAACGTGCCTGACCTTGATGCCGGCGGTCTGGCCGAGCAGCAGGGCGCCGAGATGGCTGGCCGAGGCATTGCCGGCCGAACCATAGACCAGCTCTCCGGACTTGGCCGCCTCGACGAGCTCGCCGAGCGTGTTAACCTTGAGCGACGGTCCGACGACGACGACGAGGGACGCATCGGCGATCATGGCGATCGGATCGAGGTCGGTGCCCGGATCGGCCTTCAGCTTGAAGATATGCGGGTTGACGACCATCGGGCCCTGATTGCCGATCAACAGGGTGTAGCCGTCGGGGTCAGCGGCAGCAGCAACCTCAGTGCCGAGGTTGGCGGCAGCACCCGGGCGGTTTTCGACGATGACGCGACCGCCGAGCGCCTTTTCGAGCCGGGCGGCAAAGACACGGGCGATGGCATCCGTACCGCCGCCGGCGGCATAGGAAACCACCAGCGTGATCGGCTTGGACGGATAGGCATCCTGCGCCATCACAGGGGCTGCGACCGACATGGTCATGGCAACCCCGCACAGGGCAAGGGCGACGCGACGGGTAAATTTCATGGGCATTTTGTTCTCCTCCCAGTTCGTTAATGCATTCGCGACACGTTGCTCGGCAAGACCCTAAGCGTCTTTGCGAACAAGAGCCGCACCTTCAAACAGCCGACGTGTGGTGCGCATGACAGACACCGTCGGGCTATTGTCTCCCATGGCCTTCTCGACCCTCACCCGGAGTTCGCCGGTCGGGTGCTCGAAGGCGAGCGTCGCCGGCAGCGAGAGCTCCGGAAACCGCTGCCCCACCAGGCTCGTCGGGATCGTTGCCGCCAGGCCGAGGCTCACCGCGCCGGTCGTTGCAAGCGCCGTGTGGCAATTGGCGGGCGTGAAATAGCGCACGGCCAGATCGCCGCCGTTTGCGGGCGCGCCGATCAGCACCGGCTTCGGCAGAACCGACTGGCTGACGTCCCCCATCCCCATCAGCCTCCCGGCCTCCCGCCGGATTTGCTCGAGCCGGGCCATGAAATCCGCATCGGCGTCGAAAACCGCAGCCGGCTCCGAGCCGGTGTAGCCCATATCCTCGCCGGTGATGATCACCACCGGCGTGGCGCCATCCAGCAGCGTCACTTCGAGGCCGAGAATGACATCGGTGGCCTTACCGCTCGGCAAGAGCCGGCCGGTCTTGGCGCCGATCGCGTCGCGAAAGGCGAGATAGACGGGGGCGGCCTTGCCCGGGACGCCGTCGATGGCGGCCTCGCCCTGATAGGCGATCGCGCCGCCAGGGGTCTGGATGCGGGCGTCGATGATCTTGCCGGTGTTGACGTTGTGCACCTTGATGACCGTTTCGTCGCCGGTCGGCTGCACCAGGCCGGCCTCGATGGCGAAGGGACCGACGGCCGAGAGCATGTTGCCGCAGTTCGGCGCCGTATCGACGCTGCGCTCCAGAACCTTCACCTGGGCGAAGAGATAATCGACATCGGCTTCCGGGCGGCTCGACGGGCCAACGATCGCGACCTTGCTCGTCAGCGAGTTGCCGCCACCGATGCCATCGATCTGCAACGGGTGGCCGGACCCCATGATTTCGAGCAGCAGGCGGTCGCGCTCGACCGGATCAGCCGGAAGATCGCGAGACAGAAAAAACGGTCCCTTCGACGTTCCGCCGCGCATCATCACGCAGGGTATCCTGATCAAGTCATCCATTCCGCATGCTCCTCCGCACCGGCCGCAACCAGCTGATCGGAGGGATCTCACGGATCAAATCTGTTGTGAAATGCAAAGAATGACGTAATTATTCCGATATGCGCAATAATTTCGAATTCCTCGACCTCAAGGCTTTTCTCGCCGTCCTCGACCTCGGCTCGTTCAACGAAGCTGCCCGCCAGCTCAATCTTTCACAACCTGCGCTTTCACGGCGGATCAAGGGTTTTGAAGCCTCCGTCGGCGCGCAGTTGATCGAACGCACGACCCGGCACGTGGCGCCGACGCAGGTCGGGCGCGAGCTTCTGCCGCTGGTGCGGCGGCTGGTGGACGAATTCGAGGAATCGATCCTCTCGATCAGCGATCTCGGCGGGCGACACCGCGCCCAAGTCACCATCGCCTCGGTCCCGACAGCGGCCTTCTACTTTCTCCCCAGGGTTGTGCAGTCCTTCAACGAGAAATTCCCGGGCATCCGCTTCCGCATCCTCGATCTCTCGGCCAATGAAGGGCTCGATGCGGTCGCCAACGGCGAGGTGGAATTCGGCATCAACATAACAGGCGCTGCGCGCCCCGATCTCAGCTTCACGCCACTCGTCGACGACCCCTTCGTGCTCGCCTGCCGCCGCGACCATCCGCTGGCGACGTCGAAGCAACTGACCTGGGCGGATCTGACCGGCCACCCGCTGATCGGGGTGAGCAAGACCAGCGGCAACCGCGCCGTGCTCGACCGGGCGCTGACAACGGCACAGGTGCAGCTCAACTGGTTCTATGAGGTCAACCACCTCTCGACCTCGCTCGGTCTCGTCGAGGCGGGCCTCGGCATCTCGGTGATGCCGCGGCTGGCGACCCCTCAGGTCGAACACCCGGTCATCGCCACAGTCCCGCTGACCGCTCCCACCGTCAGCCGCACCATCGGCCTCGTCGAACGCCGCGGCGGCAGACTATCACCGGCCGCCATCCGCTTTCGCGAGATGCTGGTGCAAGAGTGGACGACGTATTGAGGGGGCAATCGCGTGGCGAACACACGCTAGCGCGAAATGCACTTTAAAGGACCAAGATCTTCGAGAAGAAAAATGGTGCCCGGAGGCGGATTTGAACCACCGACACGCGGATTTTCAATCCGCTGCTCTACCAACTGAGCTATCCGGGCATCCTGCCGTTTCGGGCATCGGCTCCTTCCGGAGCCATCGGGGCGCTTGTGTGCCCCGGGAACGAGCGGGGTTATAGCATCTTGTTCGGCGGTGTCCAGCGCCAAATGAAAGTTTTTTGACCGAAATCCTGTGGACAATCGAATGACCGAAAAAGCCAGGAGTTTCAGAGAGATCGCATCCTCTCCCTCGTCCATTTTTCGTGGAAAGCGATCGTTGGAAGCCGAAAAAGATGATAGCACGCACGCGGTGGCGCGCGAGGATCTTCGCGGCGTCGTCCGTGGCAAAGAGGATGTGGAGAAGGAAAGCCGGACCAGCGGGTCCGGCCGTGGCGGCACGCCTAGCGGTCGTCGCCGTCGTCGGCCTTCGCCTCGTCGTCAGCGACCGGAATAGCGTAGGAGCCGGAGAGCCAACGGTTGAGGTCGACATTGCGGCAGCGATCGGAGCAGAAGGGGTAGTGTTCGCGGTGCGACGGCCGGCCACATTCCGGGCATGGGCGCGGCGCGCGCAGGGGCGCGACGTTCGAACCGCTTTTCTTCGTTTCGTCAGTCACTCGTTCAGCCTTCCAGCCAACGATTGTGCACGTCATAGCCTTCGCCGACAAGCAGGCTGACGGTTTCGTAGAGCGGCAGGCCGACGACGTTGCTGTAGGAGCCGACGAGTTTGACGACGAAGCTGCCGGCGATGCCCTGGATGCCGTAGCCGCCCGCCTTGCCACGCCATTGGCCCGACGCGAGGTAGCTCTCGATATCGAAGCCGGACAGGCGCTTGAAGCGCACCTTGGTGTCGACGACCTTCTGGCGCACGGTTTTGTCCGGCGTGATCAGGCAGACGCCGGTATAGACGCGATGGCTGCGGCCGGAAAGAAGATGCAGCGCGCTCGAGGCCTCGCTGACAAGTTCCGGCTTCGGCAGGATGCGGCGGCCAACACAGACGACCGTATCGGCCGCCAGGATGTAGCTTCCGTCCCAGCCGGCCTCGCCCTTGACTGCAGCAAGCGCCGCCCGTGCCTTTTCGGCCGACAGGCGCCGTGCGAGCGAACGCGGATGTTCGGCACGCTTCGGCGTCTCATCGAGATCCATCGGCATCAGGCGCGCGGGCTCGATGCCGGCCTGCGCCAGAAGCTCGACGCGGCGCGGCGAACCGGACGCAAGTATCAGTTTCTTGGCCACTGTCATCGGAACGAGCCGTCACTCCAGAGCAATTCCAGCAAAATGCGATAGGCGGTTTACGGAATTGCAATCCAACCAAAGGTTAGAGCGTTTTCGCGATTCGAAGAAGAAGCGGAAATGCTCCAGGAATTGCCAAGAGCCGGAGCGGCTTACTTGAAGCGGTAGGTGATACGGCCCTTGGTAAGGTCGTACGGGGTCATTTCAACGAGAACCTTGTCGCCGGCAAGCACGCGGATGCGGTTCTTGCGCATGCGGCCAGCCGTGTGAGCGATGATCTCATGCTCGTTTTCGAGCTTCACGCGGAACGTCGCATTCGGAAGCAATTCGGTGACCACGCCCGGAAATTCAAGGACTTCTTCTTTCGCCATGTAGGACTGTTCTTTCTATCTTTGTTTAGGGAACCGTCAGGTATCCCGAAAAATTCGCCGGAAACTACACAATCGACGAGGATTTGTGAACCATCTAAGACCGGCTTTTGCGCTTTTGTGACGGGCTACTGTGCCGCGCGTCGGATCAGAAGCGCGAAGCCGCTATAGCACTTCGTACCGCTCCATGTCTCTAGTCTTAAATCGATCGGGATTTAAGCGGGCATGGAAACGTCTTGGGCTGGAAACCGCCCGCGAATTTTCAGCAAAGCCTCAGACGTCTTCCGACTTCTTCGAGCCGACCAACCGATGATTGATCAGCATCGACAGGTGATCGCGCACCGCGCGATAGGCATCGACGATCTGCTCGCGCGTGCCGGCGGCCACCGTCGGATCCGGCGTCGGCCAGTAGACCACGTCGACGGCCATGGAACGCGTCAATTCGAGCGCCTTGTGATGGGCTTCCGGCGCCAGCGTGACGATGAGGTCGAAGTAGTCGTCCTCCAGCTCGTCCAGCGTATGCGGCTGATGGCGACCGAGGCTCAGGCCCACTTCGGCCATGACCACGTCGACGAAGGGATCGCGCTCCCCATGCCGTACACCCGCTGAGGCAACATAGGTTCCGGCCGGCAGCGCCGCCTTGGCGAGTGCTTCGGCCATCGGCGAGCGGATGGCGTTCATGCCGCACATGAAGAGGACCGAGCGGGGCATTTTCAAGCGCTGAGCCTCGGTTCCCGCCATGCCGGTCGCCGCCCTCACCCGCGCCAGTAGAGCACGCAGACGAGCGTGAACAGGCGGCGGGCAGTGTCGAAATCCAACCGGATCTTGCCGGAGAGGCGATCCATCAGCGTCTGCGAACCTTCATTATGGATGCCACGCCGCCCCATGTCGATCGCCTCGATCTGGCTCGGCGTCGCCGAGCGGATCGCTTCGTAGTAGCTCTCGCAGATCATGAAGTAGTCCTTCACGATCCGGCGGAACGGGGTCAGCGACAGGATATGGGTGGCGACACCGTCGCCTTTCTCGGTCGAGATCGCGAAAACCAGCTTCGCATCGACAAGCGAGAGGTTGAGCTTGTAGGGGCCGCCCGGATGGCCGGCCGGCTCGAACAGGTTTTCTTCGAGCAGGTCGAAGATCGCAACCGCGCGTTCATGCTCCACGTCAGGGGTCGAGCGGCCGATGGTCTCGTCCAGAACGACATCGCAGAGACGCTGGTTGCGGTCCGCCTTCATCCAGCATCACCGAGATTGAGGCGAATGGCGACGGAGCGCGCATGGGCCTCAAGGCCTTCGGATTTGGCAAGAACGATCGCCGCCGGCCCGAGGATCCGCAACTGCTCGGCGTCAAGGCGCAGGATCGAGGTGCGCTTCATATAATCGAGCACGCCGAGGCCGGAGGAGAAGCGCGCCGAGCGGGCGGTCGGCAGCACGTGGTTGGAGCCGCCGACATAGTCGCCGATGACCTCGGGCGTATGGCGGCCAACGAAAATCGCGCCGGCATTGCGGATCTTGGCGACCATCGGTTCCGGGTCGGCGAGTGCCAGCTCCAAGTGTTCGGCAGCGATCCGGTTTGCCAGCGGTACGGCCTCTGCAAGATCGGGCACGAGGATGACGGCGCCGAAATCGCGCCAGCTTGCCGACGCCGTTTCGGCGCGCGGCAGCGTCTTCAATTGCCGCTCGACCGCGTTCTCGACCGCCTGGCCGAATTCCGCATCGTCGGTGATCAGGATCGACTGGGCGCCGACATCGTGCTCGGCCTGGGCGAGCAAATCGGCGGCGATCCAGTCCGGATCGTTGTGCTTGTCGGCAATGACCAGCACTTCGGAGGGGCCGGCGATCATGTCGATACCGACCGTGCCGAAAACCTGGCGCTTGGCCGCAGCCACATAGGCATTGCCCGGGCCGACGATCTTGGCGACCGGCGCAATCGTCTCGGTGCCATAGGCAAGGGCGGCTACGGCCTGCGCGCCGCCGATGCGATAGATTTCCTCGACGCCGGCAAGCCGTGCCGCAGCCAATACTGCCGGATTGATCGCACCGCCCATTGCCGGCACCACCATGACGATGCGGGGAACGCCCGCAACTTTCGCCGGCAGCGCATTCATCAGCACCGAACTCGGATAGCTCGCGGTCCCACCAGGCACATAGAGGCCGACGGCATCGACTGCCGTCCAGCGCGAGCCGAGGCCGACACCCATGGAGTCCTCGTAAATATCGTCCTTCGGGCGCTGGCGCGCATGGTGCGCCTCGATACGAGTGGCGGCGACCTTGAGCGCACCGAGAACCTCCGGCTCGACTTCCTGGATCGCCGCATCGATCTCAGCGGCGCTGACGGCCATCGGCGTCACCGAGAAATCGACGCCATCGAAACGCTTGGAGTATTCGGCAAGCGCCGCATCGCCGCGCAGCCGCACGTCGTCGATGATCTTCTTGACCACCGCATTGACGTCCTCGGACACCTCACGCTTGGTCGTCAGGAATGACGCGAACTTTTGTTCGAAGTCACCGTCGAGAAAATTAAGCCTGATTGCCAAAGGGGACGTCCTCGTATGCCAGTGTCACATGCCAATGTGGGCGGATCGATCAGCGTCAAGCGCCTTCGGGGTGCTTGGGCTTGAAAGCGGTTTCCCACGCCCCGCCGGTATCCGCAAGCTGCGTTTCGATGCATTCGACGTCAAGCGCGATCGAGGCGTCGCCAGCCAGAACCAGCTCCAGCGTGCCTTCCGGCCCCTCGCCCTCTACCGTGAACTTCAGCGTCAGCAGATCGAGCACCGCTTCGCCATCACGCCGGTCGAAGCCGACGGAGCGCACCGCATTCACCCGCTTGAAGAGGAGAAGCGCCCGCCGGCGCTCGAAGGAGCGGCGCTTGCCATCGGCCGTTTCCCAGACGAAGCGGTTGACGATGAGCGAAAACTGCTTGCGGCGCGCGTCGTATTCCAGGCCCGAAACCTTGAACACGGCATCCTGGACGTGGGCGGAGACGACAGCGAGATCCTCCTCGTCGAGCGCCAGCAGCTTCAATCCGGTCATGCCATCCATTCCTTTCGTTTCGCCGCACATCTTGCCGTGCCACAATTGAAATGGACATAGGATGTTGCGCCTGAAACCGCAACGGTATCAGGCGCAACCGAAGAAATCAGTCGCTGACGCGCTCCACATGCGCACCGCAACGGGTGAGCTTCTCTTCGAGCCGCTCGAAGCCGCGGTCGAGGTGGTAGACGCGCGAGACCATGGTTTCGCCTTCGGCGGCAAGGCCGGCGATGACGAGCGAGACGGAGGCGCGAAGGTCGGTCGCCATGACTGGCGCACCCTTCAGGCGGCTGACGCCCTCGATCTTGGCCGTCTGGCCCGAGAGCGAGATCTTGGCGCCAAGACGCGCGAGTTCCTGCACGTGCATGAAGCGGTTTTCGAAGATCGTCTCGGTGATGTGCGAGGTGCCCTTCGCCATCGTCATCAGACCCATGAACTGCGCCTGCAGGTCGGTCGGGAAGCCCGGGAAGGGATCGGTGACGATATCCACCGGCTTGATGCCGGCGCCATTGCGCACGATGCGGATGCCGCTGTTGGTCTCGGTGATCTCGGCGCCAGCGCGGCGGATCGCTTCGAGAGCCGTGTCGAGCAGGGCCATGTCGGTGTCTTCGAGGATGACGTCGCCGCCGGTCATGGCAACGGCCATGGCATAGGTGCCGGTCTCGATGCGATCCGGCAGGACGCGGTGGCGCGCGCCGGAGAGCGAGCGCACGCCCTCGATGGTGATCGTCGGAGTGCCCTGGCCGGTGATCTTGGCGCCCATGGCGTTGAGGCAGTTGGCAAGGTCGACGACTTCAGGCTCGCGTGCGGCATTGCCCAGCACCGTGGTGCCATTGGCAAGGGTCGCTGCCATCATCAGCACGTGAGTGGCGCCGACCGACACTTTCGGGAAGGTGTAACGCGCGCCGATCAGGCCGCCGGCGGGCGCCGTCGCGTTGACGTAGCCGCCATCGATCTCGATGTTGGCGGAAAGCGCCTTGAGGCCCTCGATGAAAAGATCGACCGGACGCGTGCCGATGGCGCACCCGCCCGGCAGCGAAACGCGCGCCTTGCCTTCACGGGCGAGCAGCGGGCCGATGACCCAGAAGCTTGCGCGCATCTTCGAGACCAGCTCGTAAGGGGCGGTCGTATCGACGATGTTGCGGCAGGTGAAGTGGATGGTGCGGGCGTAGCTCTCGCCCTGGCGCTCGCGGCGGCCGTTGACGGAGATGTCCGCGCCATGATTGCCGAGGATGCGGATCAGCTGCTCGACGTCGGCCAGGTGCGGCACGTTTTCGAGCGTCAGCGTGTCGTCGGTCAGAAGCGACGCAATCATCAGCGGCAGGGCCGCATTCTTGGCGCCCGAAATCGGGATGACGCCATTGAGCTTGTTGCCGCCTACAATCCTGATGCGATCCATGAGGCCTCTCGAACGGGCTTGGCCCGCCTTTCCAAAATAATCCGATGTTGTCTGAAGGCGCCTCTTTAGTGGAGACGCCGCGAAATTAGAAGTACCTTGAACGCCGCGCATCCGTTCAGACGCCTGGCGCTGTAATATTTAGGTCGTTGCACAGCTTTCCCCCGCGATCGGTCCCGATTTACGGACCTGTGCATTCGAACGGCCGATGGCCATGCCGCCGGCAAATTGAGAACGAAGCGGCGGATACCGCTTCCTGCCCGTACTAATCTTGGGATTCGTCCGTTTTTGCGGCAGGAAGACCGCTGACTTCATCAGCAGCGCCGGATCGGCGCGCCCGCATCTGCTGCTTGCGGCGCATGAGGTTGTCGCGCAAGTTCCTGGCAAGACGCGCCTTTTTCAGGTCCGCCTCGGTCGTATCCTTTATCTTTTTCTGGCGCACCTTGCCGTCCGCCTGTCGCTCGTCAGGCGTGGACACGGCCTTGCCGCTTTCTTCGTCGTCTGTTTGCATGTCCATGCCATAGCGCAAAACCAGGGTCTTCGGAAGCGCCAGCGACTTTTCTCACAGCTCTTCACGAAAAACTTCGAAAACCTGCTTGCACTCCCCGCTCAGCTATGGCAATAGCCCCCTCGCTTGATGCGGCTGACACACGAACCGGCCGCCAGATGCTGCTATAGCTCAGGGGTAGAGCACTCCCTTGGTAAGGGAGAGGCCGAGAGTTCAAATCTCTCTAGCAGCACCAGTTTTCTCTCAAGAGATACAATCGCTTATTCGCGTGCAAAGCGCTTCGCAATGCTCCGTCGGTTGCCATCTGTAAGCCGCCTCATCCGAACATTTGAGCGCATCATCCGTGACGGGTCAGTAGCTCACGCCTTACCCTTTTCGGTCCTCCGACAGCCATTCACCTGGTACGTCCTCTGCGCTACACTTCGATTCGGGCGCGCCCACGCCTCCCCCCTCCGATCGGGAAAGCAGATTTCATGCGGGGCCACCCATCATCGAACCGACTGTTCGAGCATTGCGCATAAGGAGGGATTGCGAAGGTTGCTCGCATCAGGAGGTTACCGATGAAACTGACTGCGCCGATCTACCATCTCAAACGCAAGGCGAAACGCCTATGCCGCGACGAAGCCATTTCCTTGCACGAGGCGCTCGATCGCATCGCCGTGCAGGAGGGTTACAGCAATTGGAGCCTGCTTGCTGCCAAACACGCGGCGGCGGGCATCGAAACGGCGATCCAGCATTCGCAGCTCGACCCCGGCGATCTCGTTCTCCTCGGCGCGCGTCCCGGCCAGGGTAAGACGCTGCGAAGCCTCGCGCTTGCTGTTGAGGCCATGAGGGCCGGCCACAGAGCCTTCTTCTTCACGCTGGAATACACCGTTGCGGACGTGATCGGGCGCTTTACCGCCATCAAGGCCGACTACGACCAGTTTGCGTCGTTATTCGAGATCGATTGCTCCGACACGATCAGTGCCGACCATATCGTTGACAGGCTGTCGACGGCGAACCCAGGCACGCTTGTGGTGGTGGATTATCTCCAGCTTCTCGATCAGCGGCGCGAAAACCCCACGCTTGGCGACCAGGTGCGCAAATTGAGGGCATTCGCGCGGCAACGCGGGCTCATCATCATCTTCATCTCGCAGATCGATCGGTCCTTCGAAGCCGCCGCGAGACCATTTCCGGACCTGGACGATATCCGTATGCCGAACCCGCTCGATCTCCGGCTTTTCGACAAGGCCTGCTTCTTGAGCAAAGGGGAGGCTCGGCTCCAATCAATCAATTGATACGAAGCTTGGCTGGCTGACATCGGGAACGTATCCGCTTTCGCCGCGTTACCGTTCCAAAGGCAGCAACGCGGAGGCTTCTCAATGAAAGGTATCGTTCTCTGGCTTATGGGCGTGCCGCTCATCGTCATCATCCTTCTCTACATGTTCGTATTCTAGAGAAGCAAAATGCAACGGCAGGTTGGCAGATTAACGCGACCTTAAGATTCCACTGCCAGATTTGACATTGCGATGATGGACAATCGCAACATCTTTGATCCCCTTTTGAAACCGGCTTCTGCCGGTTTCTTTTTTGATGCGCCTGTTTCGTACTTGGCGTTACTTGCTTGCGTTACTTGGCGGTCAGACCTTGACCGCCTGCTCCACGAAATCCTGAGAGCCGAAGAACTTGAGGTAACGCTCGACCTCGGCCGGGTCACCGGTCGCCTTACGCGGATTGTCGGACAGCTTCACCGCCGGGCGGCCATCGGCTTCGCTGACCTTGCAGACGATCGAAATCGGGCTGAGACCGCTGATTTCTGTCGGCGCGCAACCGGCGAAATCGTTGGTAAGGTTGGTGCCCCAGCCGAAGCTCATGCGCACGCGCCCCTCGAAGTGGCGGTACGTCTCGATGATCGTGTCGACGTCGAGACCATCGGAGAAGATCAGCAGCTTTTCCCGGGGATCCCGGCCCATCTTCTTCCACCAGGCGACGATTTTTTCGCCGCCTTCGATCGGCGGCGCACTGTCCGGCCTAAAGCCCGTCCAGTCCGCCACCCATTTCGGCGCGTCACGCAGGAACGCCGCTGTGCCGAAGGCATCGGGCAGGACGATCAGGAGATTGCCGCCATAGAGCTGGTTCCAGTCCTGCAGCACCTTGTAGGGGGCGGCAGCCAGTTCCTTGTCGTTGCGGGCAAGGGCTGCGGCCACCATCGGCAATTCGTGTGCGTTGGTGCCAAGCGCTTCCAGATCGTTGTCCATGGCGAGCAACACGTTGCTGGTACCGGAGAACGAGCTTCCGATCCCTTCCTTCAGCGCCTCGACGCACCAGCGCTGCCAAAGGAAGCTATGGCGGCGGCGCGTGCCGAAATCGGAAATCCTGAGGTTCGGATATTGCCTGAGGCGCTCGACCTTGGACCACATCTTTGCCTTAGCGCGGGCATAGAGCACATCGAGGGTAAACGGGCCGAGGCCCTTCATTGCCGAGCGCGAGCGCAGCTCGTTGATGATCGCCAGCGCCGGGATCTCCCACATGGTGGTCTCCGCCCAGCGGCCGCGGAAGGTCAGCTCGAACTGGCCGTCGCTGCGTTTCAGCTCATAGTCAGGCAAACGGAATTTCGCGAGCCAGGCGAGAAACTCCGGCGAGAAGATCTGCTTGCGGCCATAGAACGTATTACCGGCAAGCCAAATCATTTCCTTCTTGGAGAACCGCAGTTCGCGCGCGTGATCGAGCTGCTCGCGCAGTTCCTGCTCGTCGATCTCGTCGGCAAGCCGCACCGTCTTCGTGCGGTTGATCAACGAGAAGGTCGCGTCGACATCCGGATAGAGCTGCCAGATCATCTGCAGCATCAGGAGCTTGTAGAAATCCGTGTCCAGCAGGCTGCGCACGATCGGGTCGAGCTTCCAGGCGTGATTGTAGACGCGCCTGGCGATATCGGTCTTCGTCATCGGTGAAATTGCTCCTTCCTCTTGGGCGAGGCTAGATCATCCCGGCTAGTTCAGCTCGACGCCGGCGTCACGCATGCGCGTGATCATGGCATGAAGCGAGCCATTGAGGTCGATGCCCCGACAGGCGTCGAGAACGACCGAGGTCGAGAAGCCCTGCGCCACCGCGTCGAGCGCAGAGAAGGCAACGCAAAAATCGGTCGCGAGCCCGCAGAGCGTCACCTTTTTGATGCTGCGGTCCCTGAGATAGCCGGAAAGACCGGTCGGCGTCCGGCGGTCGTTCTCGAAGAAAGCGGAATAGCTGTCGATCTGGGGACGGAAACCCTTGCGGATCAAAAGCTCGGCGCGGGTCCATTCGAGCGCCGGATGGAATTCGGCGCCAGCGCTGCCCTGCACGCAATGATCCGGCCAGAGCGTCTGCGCACCATAGGGCATGGCGATCATTTCGAAGGTTTTTTTGCCGGCATGGCTGGAGGCGAAGCTCGAGTGGCCGGCCGGATGCCAATCCTGGGTCAGAACCACATGCTCGAAGCGATCGATCAGGCCGTTGATCATCGGCACGATCTCGTCGCCACCTGCCACGCCGAGCGCTCCGCCCGGGCAGAAATCGTTCTGCACATCCACGACGATCAACGCTTTATCCGCCATCATTCACCTCTTGGCCGATCAACTGGTTATCGATCACCAAAATCGATTTAAGTCCAAGATCAATCACAGAATTTGAGCGACGACAAGCCAGTTCCGCAGGCTTAGAGGATCAGCAGGATAGATAAGCAAAAAGGGCGCCGGCATGGCCGGCGCCCTTGAATAAATGCGATTGAAAACAATCAGTTTCCGAGATTGTTGATGTTGTCCGCGATCGAGAAGCCGGAATTGGCGATGCCGACCGGCTGGGCGACGAAATTGAGGAACTTCGAGAAATCGACCGACGGATGACGCGAGGCGTAGATGACGTCGCGATTCTTGACCGGGAACGTCTGGCCGACGATCAGGCTGTCCGGCTTGCTCATGTCGAAGCGGTAGACGATCGGGTAGCGACCGACGCTGTCGGTCTTCATGCCCTTGCGCAGCATTTCGTTGAAACGCTGCTGACCGAGCAGGCTCATGACCACATCGGGCTCTTCGTAACGGAAGATGAAGTAGCCCTTCATGTCGAGCGTGTAGTCCGAACCACCGCCGGCAAGGCCCATGGCCTCGAGCAGGTTCAGGTCGTTGGCGCCGAATTCGACGCGCTGGTTGGCCTTGACCGCACCGAGGATCGTGAAGCGGCGCGGATCGCGCGTCACGAAGATCTGGTCGCCCGGCTTGACGTGGATATTTTCCGACGGGTTTTCGATGATCGACTTCAGAAGAACCGTTCCGGTCTTCTTGCCGCGCACCAATGTGACGAATGTTTCATAGGGCTGGGCCACCGGGCCACCGGCCTTGGCGATGACTTCGTTGATCGTTTCGTCGACGAGGCTCAGCGGCACCACCGACGATTTGCCGACGGCACCCGAAACCGTGACGTTGCGCGATGCGGTGCTCATGCTGGTGACGATGACGTCGGGCTCGACGGCCTTCTGCTTCAGCGCTTCTAGGATTTCCTGGCGCGCCTGCTCCAGTGTCAGGCCGGCAAAACTGACCGGGCCGACATAGGGGATGGCAGCCTTGCCATCCGGCTGAACGACGAGATCGATGCTGGTCTGCTTGGAGTCCTGCGTCGAGAACAGGCCGTCGCTGCCGGCTTCGAAGATCGAAACCTTGAGCTGGTCGCCAACGCCGATGACGACGCGGCCGACACCGCCGCCAATGCCGAAACGGCGATTGAGCGTCGAGGAGACATAATCGGAAACAAGACGCGCGGAGCGCCCGTCCACATCGACGATGTCGAAAACCGTTGCATTCTGGCGGCCGATCTCGGCGCCGGACTGGCCGGCATCCTTGACGATCGCCCCAGCCAGCGGTCCCTCACCAGGCACAGCCTGGCATCCGACAAGGGCGGAACAAAGCAGAAGGGCACTGACTCGTTTCAACTACGACACTCCACATTCGGCACAGCCATGATTTTGCTCATGGTTCCGCGCCGCATCATCCCCCGGCAGGGAATTTCGCCGGTCTCTGAAAAGCACAATCGCCGTCCCACAACAAGTCACCCCAAGACCAAGACGGGCAATTTATTTGAGCCCGCGTCTTTCTGGTCATACCTTCGATACCTTGAGCGTGGTTTGTCGCCCAATCCGACTTGGACTGGCGTTGACAGCGTGTATATCTTCAGTCTTTGGGGTTGAAAGCTAGGGACTTTAAGTTAAAAGCTGACTAATGAGGCGGAACGAATATAGCTGGGGATAGCCCACAAGCATGACGATTGGCGATTGCATTTTGACCTCCGCCGCGCAATCGCAGGTGCAACTTTAACGGCATTTTAGAGCGTTCGATCATACATGGCTGTTGAGATTATTGGGCGTGCATGCCTCGCCCCTGGAGCAGAATCGCCCTCGGCGTTGTTCAAACTTCTACGTCAGGGCAAGTGCACCGTCACCAGCATTCCATCGGATCGCTGGGACGTCGCGCGATTCTGGCATCCCGTCATGGGCACGCAGGGAAAGACCTATTCCTTCGCGGCCGGTGTGCTGGATCAACTCTACGATTTCGACCCGGCCGTCTTCGGCATGTCGCAGCGCGAGGCCATGTATATGGACCCGCAGCAGCGCGTGCTCCTGCAGCTTGCCTGGCGGGCGCTTGAGGACGCCAACATCTCCTCGACGTCGCTGCACGGCGAAAACGTCGGTGTCTATATCGGCGCATCGAGCCTCGACCACGCCAACCTGACGGTCGAGGATCCGGCCGCAGCCGGCCCCTATTTCATGACCGGCAACACGCTGTCGATCGTGTCGAACCGCATCTCGCATATCTTCGGCCTCAGCGGCCCGAGCATGACGGTCGATACCGCCTGTTCCTCCTCGCTGGTCGCGCTCGACCAGGCGATGCGGGCACTGACATCGGGCGAGATCGACACGGCGATCGTCGGCGGCGTCAATATTCTTGCCCACCCCCTGCCCTTCGTCGGCTTCGCCCAGGCGCGCATGCTGTCGCCGGAAGGCCTCTGCCGCGCCTATGATAACGACGGCGCCGGCTACGTGCGCGCCGAGGGCGGCGTGGTCTTCGTGCTGCGCCGTTCCGATCGGGCGCGCCGCGAAAAAGACCGCAGCTATGCGCGCATCGTCGCGACCGGCGTGAATTCGGCCGGGCGCACCAACGGCATTTCGCTGCCGTCGCGCGAAGCCCAGGCCAATCTGCTGAGAGCGATCTACGAAGGCAACGGCATCGACGCCAATCAGGTGGCCTTCGTCGAGGGCCACGGCACCGGCACCAAGGTCGGCGACCCGGCGGAAGTCTGGTCGATCGGAACGGTCATCGGCGCCAAGCGCCGGGCGCCCGTGCCGATCGGCTCGATCAAGTCGAACATCGGCCACACCGAACCCGCCTCCGGCCTCTTCGGCATGCTGAAGGCCATGATGGCGCTCGAGAACAATTACCTGCCGGCATCGCTGCACTTCGACACGCCGAACGAGCACATCGATTTCGACGGCCTGAACGTCCGCGTTACAGCAAACCCGATCGAGCTTCTGCGCGGAAAGCGCGCGCGCCTCGCCGGCATCAACTCCTTCGGTTTCGGCGGCGCCAATGCGCACGTCGTCATCAGCGACCCGGAACCGGCCGCCGATGAAAAGGCCGCAAGCCCGTCGTCTTCGGGACACGTGTTCCTCGCGAGCGCCCATACGCAGTCGAGCCTGGAAGCCCTTCTCAAGGACTACAAGACCGCTTTCGCGCATGCTTCCAAGGGTGAAGCCCGTGCGATGATCGCCGCATCGGGTGCCAACCGCACCCATATGCGCCATCGGTTTGCCGCCCGTAGCGACCAGCCCGAAGATATCGTCCGTGCGATCGCCAGCCACCTGGAAAAGCCCGGCTCGGATATCGGCGAGGTCGGCGAGGCCGTCGCTCGCGACGCCAAGGTCGCGTTCGTGTTCTCCGGCAACGGCTCGCAATGGGCCGGCATGGGTGTGGAAGCCTTCCGTGAAAACCTGCATTTCCGCCAGTGTTTCACCTCGGTCAGCGCGCTGTTCAAGTTCCACTCGGATATCGCGCTTACCGATCTCCTGACCGATCCTGAACTCGACAAGAAGCTTGCCGACACGAAGATCGCCCAGCCGCTGCTGTTTGCGGTGCAGGCCGCCCTGTCGGATTCGCTGGTAGCCATGGGCATCAAGCCGGTCGCCGTTTTCGGCCACTCCGTCGGTGAAATCGCCGCCGCCTACGCGGCCGGCGCGCTGTCGCTCGTCGATGCGGTTTCGATCGTTGCCAAGCGCTCGCTGCACCAGGACCTGCTTGCCGGCCATGGCACGATGGCCGCCGTTATGCTCGGTGAAGAGGCTGCTCGCGCTTTCGCCGAGGCTCGCGGCCTTGACGAACTCTGCGTTGCTGCGGTCAACGCCCATAACTCCGTTACGATCTCGGGCCCGGCCGAACAGATTTCGGCCTTCCGCGATGCCGCCCGCAAGGCGAAGATCCCTGTCCAGATCCTCGACATCAACTATCCGTTCCACCATCCGATCATCGACCGGGCGAAGGATGCCTTCCTCTCGGACATCCCCGATATCGCGCCGCGCCGCACCGAACTCGCCTATCTCTCGACGGTGACGGGTGCCGCCCTCGAGGGTACGCAGCTCGATCCGGAATACTGGTGGAAGAACGTTCGCGAGCCGGTCCGCTTCCAGGCGGCCGCAGAAGCCGCGATCGAAATGGGCTGCCGCCTGTTCATCGAAATCTCGCCGCGCCCGATCCTGTCGTCCTACGTCAAGGAGACGATCAAGCAGGCAGCCGCCCCCGGCATGGTGGTGCCGACGCTGCTCAGAGACGTCGCCGAAAGCGGCCAGGATCCGATTTCGGCCGCGATGGCGCGTGCCGTTGCGCATGGCGCCGTGGTCGACACGACCCGGGTCTTCGGCAAGCGCAATGCATCGATCGCCCTGCCAAGCCTCCCGTTCGAGCCAGTCGAGCTGCGGCCGGCGGCGACGACCGATGCCACGGACCTCTTCGGCCGGATTGCCAGACCTTACCGCCTGACCGGCTGGCGCAGCGATCCGAACAGCGGCAGCTGGAAAAACCATATCGACGCCCATCTCTTCCCGGACCTTGCCGAACACGTGGTCGACGGCAAGGCGATCTTGCCGGGCAGTGGCTTCATCGAGATCGCCGTCGCTGCGGCACAGCAGTTCTATGGCAGCGACGAAGTCGAGATCACCAATCTCGAAATCGTCCGGCCGCTGGAACTCAGCGACACGAAAATCATGGAGCTGTCGACCGTCCTGTCGCCAGAGACCGGCGACCTCGAGATCCGTTCGCGCGAACGGCTGTCGGAAGACGACTGGGCCGTGCATGCGGTAGCCCGCTGCCGCAAGCCGCTGCCGGCCGGGGATCGCGCCTATCCGTCGCTTGCGGGCCTTGCCAAGACGGCAACGGTGGCACCGGGCCGCGCCTATGAGACGGCGCGGCAGTTCGGCCTCGACTACGGTCCCCGCTTCCAGCTGCTCGCGAAAGCGGTTGCCTATAGCGACCGCCTGGTCGATGTAGAACTGAAGACGGCAGACGCCACCGGACACCCTCTGGTCAGCTATGCTCTGAACCCGATCTCGGTCGATGCGACCTTCCACGGCCTGGTGGCGCTCTTCGACCGCTTCACCGGCGACAAGAGCGGCGCACCCTATATCCCGGTCCGTTTCGGTTCGGTCCGTGTCGTCAATGGCGGCCTGCCGATCGCGCGCGCCATGATCGAAATCGAACGTGTCAGCGCCAACTCGATCAAGGCGAAGTTCCACTTCTTCGGCCAGTCGGGCGAACCGATCGCGCATTTCGAGGATTGCCGTTTCCGCCGCACCTATCTGCGCAAGCACAAGACGCTCGATGCGCTGTCCTTCCACTACGAGGCAGTACAATCGGAAGCCGCCCTGCCGGGTCTTCTGCGCAACAGCCTGGCACCGGTCTCCATCGCCATGCCGGGCGCCGGCGAGGGTGGCATCGACAATGCGACGCTGCTCTTCAATGCCGCGATCTACCGCGCCTGCCAGGAGATCGCCCTCAAGCTCGGCAAGGGTCGTTCAACGATCCAGGGCGGCAGCCTGCCCGGCGATTTCGCGTTCCAGTGTTTCCTGACGAGCTGCCTCTACGTGCTCGAAGATGCCGGGCTTTGTGAGCACAAGGATGGTGTCTGGACCGTCGCGCAGGAATACAACCTGCCGAGCGTGTCTGAAATTCTGAGCGAGCTCTACGGCGAACGGCCTGACCGCGCCGTCGAGGCCGTGCTGATCAACAATGCCTACGCGGAAGCGCTTGCCCGCATCGACGCCCTGCATGCGGGCGACGAAGCGGCCTCGACCTCGAACTTCATCAGCGACGCCACCATCGACCATCAGGCGGTTCACTCGGAGGCAAGCCGTCAGCGCATGGCCTTCGTGCTGGAAGCGCTCGAAACAGCGCTCTCGACGCAGCCCGCCGGAGCGCGTCTGCGCATCGTCGAGCTCGGCAGCGTATCCGCCGGCTTCACCCGACGCCTGGCGACGCTTGCCGAAAAGCATGGTGCAAGCCTCACCGTGTTCGAAGCACGCGACAACGCCCAGCGCGGCCTTGAGCTCTCCTTCGAAAACGACGCCCATGTGCACATCCTAAAGAAGGGCGAACTTGCGACGCTTACGGCCTTCGATCTTGCCGTCAGCGCCTCCGATGGGTTCTACGGCCTGATCGAGGACGATGTGACGGTTCGCACGGCCTTGCGTACCGCGCTACGTCCTACCGGTGGCATCATCGCCGCGGTCAGCGCGCCGTCGTTGTTCAACGACTTCGCGCTTGGCCTGTCCGAGGGTTGGTTCGCGCGAAGCCAGACGGCGGAGTTTCCGATCGGCAACCTCGCGGCTGCGCCGCACTGGCAGAAATGCCTCGACGATCTTGACCTGCGCGACATCGACATTGCCGACCGCGAATGTGCAAGCGGCAACGTCATACTGCTCGAAGCGCGCGGCACAGTTGCTGCTGCCGCAGACGTGGCGGTACCGGCGTCCAGCCCCTACCTGTTGCTGGAGATCGGCGGTCACGAACAGCGCGAACCGTCTGAGACAGCCGTTCGCGTCAGCCTGACCGGCGATGCGACTGCGGACAAGGCCGCGCTCCTGCCAGCCTTCGAGGTTCTGGGGGCCCAACCGCTTCGGGCAGTCTTCCTCGCCTTGCCGACGGCCGCGTCGCGCACCGACGATTCTGCCTCTCTGCAAACGCAGATCCTCGCGCTCGGCACGTTTGCCGAAGCGTTGCGCCAGCATATCGGCGGTGCAGAGCCGGCGGACGACAAGCGGCCCCGTCTCGTGCTTGTTGCGCCTGGCGGCGCACCGATCGCCAACCGGACGGTCGGCGCAGCGGTCGCAAGCGACGGCGTCAATGCCGGCCTCTGGGCCTTCGCCCGCGTGCTTCAGAACGAGTACGAGTTCCTCGACGTCCACTCGCTCGACATCGACGGTTCGCCGGCGACGGCTGCCCAGATGGCTGCGGCATTGCCGCTGCTTGGCGCCGCGGGAGCAAACCGCGAATGGCTGCTCGAAGGCGACGCTGGCGCTGCGCTTTCGGAGATCCGCGCCGTGCCTGGACCGGTCGACAATGCGCACGCAGCAACAACTGCCTTCAAGGCTGCAACCATCCGCCAGCGCGTCAGCTCTCAGGTCGGCAGCATCGTCTGGGAAGAAAGCGACATCCCCTCGCCAGGCCCGGGTGACGTCGTCGTCGCGGTCGCGGCCACCGGTCTCAACTTCCGCGACGTGATGTGGGCAATGGGCCTTCTGCCGGAAGAGGCGCTCGAAGACGGTTTCGCAGGCGCGACGATCGGCATGGAGCTTTCCGGCCATGTGGTCGCGGTCGGCGACGGGGTCGATGACCTCGCCGTGGGCGATGCCGTCATGGCGATTGCGTCCTCTGCCTTCTCGACCCACGCGGTCGTTTCGCGCGCCGGTGTCGCCAGGTTGCCGCAATCGGTCAGCCCGGTCGCCGCAGCGACGGTCCCGGTCGCGTTCCTGACCGCCTATTACGCGATGGTCGAGCTTGGACGAATCCAGCCTGACGAAACGATCCTCATCCATGGCGCCGCCGGCGGCGTCGGTCTTGCCGCTCTGCAGGTCGCAAAGCTGAAAGGCGCCAAGGTCATTGCCACGGCAGGATCGCGCGAGAAGCGTCGCTTCCTGTCGATGCTGGGCGCCGATCACGTCTTCGATTCCCGTTCGCTCGACTTCGTCAACGACGTTCGCGCCGTAACGGACGGCGAAGGCGTCGATCTCGTGCTCAACTCGCTGTTCGCCGAGGCCATGGAGCAGAGCCTGGCGCTGGTGAAGCCGTTCGGCCGCTTCCTTGAGCTTGGCAAGCGCGACTATTACGCCGACAGCAAGATCGGCCTTCGGCCGTTCCGCCGCAATGTCAGCTATTTCGGCATCGACGCCGACCAGTTGCTGGTCAATCAGCCGAAGCTGACCAAGCGGATCTTCACCGAGATCGGTGCGCTGTTCGAAGACGGCAAGCTGACCCCGCTTCCCTATCGCGCCTTCGACTTCGACGAGATCGGCAACGCCTTCCGGCTGATGCAGAATGCCGGGCATATCGGCAAGATCGTCGTGCTTCCTCCGGTCGCCGGCACGCATCGTGTCGCCAAGCGTCCGCATGGCGGCATGAAGGTCGATCCGAACGGCATGCATCTCGTCGTCGGTGGCATCGGCGGCTTCGGCCTCGCTGCCGCCAACTGGCTCGTCGAAAAGGGTGCGACGAAGGTCGCGCTCTGCTCGCGCCGTGGCCAGGCGGATGCCGAGACGACGGCGATGATCGATCTCTGGGCGAAGGCCGGCGTTGCCGCCACGGTTCATGCCTGCGACGTCACCGATCCGGCAGCGACGGAGCGCCTGCTCAAGACCCTGCGCGCCGTGGCGCCGCTGCGCTCGATCGTCCATGCTGCCATGGTGCTCGACGACGCGCTGATCAGCAACCTCAACCGCGAGCGCAACCGGCCGGTCATCGATACCAAGGCCAAGGGTGCCGCGGTTCTCGATCAACTGACCAGCGGCGACAAGATCGACAACTTCATCCTGTTCTCGTCGGCGACGACCCTCGTCGGCAACCCCGGACAGGCGAATTACGTCGCGGCCAACGGCTATCTCGAAGGTCTCGCCCGCGCCCGCCGCGCCCGCGGCCTTGCGGGTCTCGCCGTCGGCTTCGGCGCGATCGCAGACAGGGGCTACCTGGTCCAGAACACGGATGTGAACGACATCCTCGCCAAGCGTATCGGCAAGACGGCGCTGAAGGCGCAGACGGCGCTCGACATGGTCGAAAGCCACCTGGCCTTCGATCCCGGCACCGTCGACGCGGCAACCGTGATGATCTCGGAGATCGACTGGTCGGCGGCACGCAATCTGCCTGTCGCCCGCAACGCCCTCTTCGAAGTCATCCTGCGCAGTGCCGACCAGCATGCGACGGGCGGCGAAGGCACCAAGATGGACCTCGTCGCGATGATCGAGGGCAAGTCGCCGCAGGAGGCCGAGGACATTCTCTTCGATCTCGTCGCCGGCGAAATCGCCGCAATCCTGCGCGTATCGAAGGATACTGTCACCCGCAGCAAGGTTCTGAAGGAAATCGGCCTCGACAGCCTCATGGCCGTCGAACTCGGCATGAGCTTCCAGCAGAACACCGGCTTCGACATGCCGCTCAGCGGCGTCGCCGACAACACGACGGTTGGCGATGTCGCGCGCAAGCTCTATGAAAAGGTGAGCAAGCGCGACCAGAGCGACGATGCCGAACCGGCCGACGACAAGATCGTCAGCGAACTTGCGCAGCGGCACGTCGGAACGGCGAAGGAAAAAGCACAAGGCCAATGAGCACGAACGGAAACGGTCCAGGCGCATCCAAGATGACCAGCAGCCTCAAAGAGAACCTGCTGGACCGGATGAGAAACACGCATCAATCCTCCGAGCGCAACCGCATGGCGCGCTCGGAGCGGGAGATGCCGCCGCCGGCACGCCGGCAGCAGGCCCGTTTCGAAGACCTGCCGGAATACAAGCAGGTGATGACGCAGAAGTTCGCAAGCGAGCAGCTCGGCATCGCCAATCCGTTCTATCGTGCGCACCAGACGGCGGCGGGCGCCACCACCGTCATCGACGGTCGGAAGCTGATCAACTTTGCTTCCTATGACTATCTTGGCCTCAACCGCCATGCGGAGGTGCTTGCGCGGGCACGCGACACCATCGGCACCTTCGGCATCTCCGCCTCGGCGAGCCGCCTCGTCGCGGGCGAGCGCCCGGTGCATGTGGCGCTCGAAGAAAAGATCGCCAGCTTCTATGGCGTCGATGCCGCCGTCTGCTTCGTCAGCGGTTATCTCACCAATGTGGCGGCGATCAGCTGCCTGATGGGGCCGAAGGATCTCGTCGTCCACGACGAGTTCATCCACAACAGCGCCCTTGCCGGCGTCAAGCTCTCGGGCGCGACACGACGCCTGTTCAAGCACAATGACGTCGCCGACCTCGAACACGTGCTGCGCACCGTTGCCGGCGACTATCGCCGCATCATGGTCATCGTCGAGGGCATCTACTCGATGGACGGCGATGTCGCCGACCTGCCGGCGCTTCTGAAGCTTAGGGCCGAATACGGTTTCTGGCTGATGGTCGACGAAGCGCATTCGCTCGGCGTTCTCGGCAAGACCGGCCGCGGGCTTGCAGAACATTTCGGCGTCGATCCGCGCGAGATCGATATCTGGATGGGGACGCTGTCGAAAACCACGTCGAGCTGCGGCGGCTATATCGCCGGCAGTGAAGCACTGGTCGAAGTGCTGAAGGCCTCGGCCGGCGGCTTCGTCTACAGCGTCGGCCTTGCGCCGGTGCTGGCGGCTGCGGCTACCGCGAGCCTGGAAGTTCTCGAACGGGAGCCGACACGCACGGCGGCGTTGCGCCGCAACGGCGCCCTCTTCCTCAAGCTTGCCAAGGAAGCGGGCCTGGACACGGGCCTCTCGAGCGGATTTTCCGTCGTTCCGGTTCTGGTTGGCGATTCCCTGCGTGCAGTCCAGCTGTCGAACGACCTGCTTGCCGAAGGCGTCAATGCGCTGCCGATCATCCACCCGGCAGTTCCGGAAGGGCTGGCGCGGTTGCGCTTCTTCATCACCAGCGACCACACGGAAGAGCAGATCCGCCGCACAGTCACACTGACGGCCGAGCGTCTGGCCGACCTTACCGCACGCAACTTCGGCCTCGGCGGCATCGACATCGACCAGATGATGAAAGCGCTCTCGGCGCGCTGACCTGACCGCATTTTCTGCCGGGTCATGTGATTGCCGAAGCAGAGCCGCTTCGCACCCTTCCGAACTCTGGAGCGGAATACCAGCATGACGCATGTGATCATTACCGGTGGCTCGAGCGGTATCGGATTTGCGGTTGCATCGATCTACGCGGCGCGCGGGGCGCGCCTCTCGTTGATCGCCCGCTCCCGCGGGCTCCTGGAAGACGCGCAAGCGAAACTTGTCGCATCCAGCGAGGCGAACGCCGACAGCATCCGGATCGAGGCCGCCGACGTCGCGGTGGAAAGCAATGTCGAAGCGGCGATCCGGCGGTGCGAACAGGCTTTCGGCCCCTGCGACATCCTGGTGGCATCGGCGGGCATCGTCGAACCCGGCCGGTTCGAGGAACTCAACAGCGCCTCGTTCCGGCAGCAGATGGACACCAATTTCTCCGGCACGGTGCATGCGGTCCGCGCTGTCTACGACAGCATGAAGCGGCGCCGGCGCGGCCGGATCATGATGATCTCGTCCGGCGCGGGGCTGCTCGGCATCTACGGCTATTCGGCCTACTGCGCCTCCAAGTTCGCCGTGCACGGCTTTGCCCAGGCGCTGCGTTCGGAAGCTCGTCCGCACGGCGTCAGCGTCTCCGTCTGCTTTCCGCCGGATACGGAAACGCCGCAGTTTCAGCGCGAGCTCGCGGCCCGACCGCCGGAAGCCGCCACGATCATGGGCACGGTCAGGCCCTGGCCAGTTGAAGCGGTGGCCAGGCGGATCGTCAAGGGGACCGACCGCGGCCGGTTCGAAGTCTATTTCGGCACGACATTGTTTCTCCTTGGCCGCTTCGCTCCCGCCGTTCGTCCCTTACTCAACTGGTGGTTCGACCGGGCGATTGTGCGGTGCGGCAACACGGCGACGCATAATCGTGGAGTGTCCGAGCACCGGACCTGACGATGCTTGTACCTAGCATCGATAAGATCTAAGTGTCGGGCGGACGCTGTGCCGCATAAAGCGGCATCGGCCGGCATGAAGACATGAAGGTTTCCGCTTGGCGTTGCTTCCCTTTCAGCTGCACGACTACCCGATAACACTGACGCTTAGTTGTTATCTGCTGTCCTGTGCGGTGATCTTCTTCACCGACCGCTTCGCCTTGCCGAAGCGCGAGCGGCGCGCCAATCCTTCGCCCTTCGGACGCACCCAGGACGTGATCGATGTGCTTGCCCGCCTGCCGGTGATCGCGCTGGTCTTTGCCGGCTTCTTTGCGGGATCCTGGCGTCCGCTCTATGCGGCGGCCGGCACGATGAGCTTCTTCATCATCTTCACCGGTATTTCCCGCGCCAAGTTCAAGTTCATTCGCGAGCCGCTGATCTTCTCGGACATCGCGCTCGTCGTCGACGTGTTCAAGTACAAGACGATCTTCTACGCGAGCTCGCTGAACGTCGTCTTCTGGACCGTCGCCTTCCTCTACGTCTTCGGCGTTTCCGGCCTCTACATGTATTTCGAGCCGGCCATTCTGCCGGATCGGGGCAAGGCCTTCTGGATCCTGGTGATGCTCGGCGTCGCCTACGGACCCTGGCTCCTGCTCTTCTACGGCCCGGTGAACCGGCCGACTGCAGCATTGGTGCAGCGTCTGCTCAAGGTCCTCGACGTCAAGATGAACACGGTGCGCTTCGGCACCTTCGGCTCGGTCGTCTTCCGCTTCATCATCTGGCTCGGTGTCCGCCGCGAAAAGATCGTCGCCGAACTCTCGGAAATCGTACGGGCCGCCGTGCAGGACCTCATCGGCGACGACGGCTCGCCACTGATCGTCGTCTGGCAATCGGAATCCTTCATCGACATGCGGCACTTCGGCGTCGACACGCTGAATCTGCCGACGCTCGACCGGCTGCGGCGCGAGGCAGTGCAGTGGGGCCGGCTCAGCAGCGTGTTCGAAGGCGGCTATACGCTACGCACCGAATTCGCCGTCATCAGCGGCCTCGTGCCCGACGACATCCATGTCGACGCCAGCTATCCCTATCTGCGCGCGTCGCACTATGCCGACGTTGTCTGGCCCGGAAAGATGAAGCGTGCCGGCTGGCACACCCACTTCATCCATCCCTATGACCGCACCTTCTTCCTGAGGCACAAGGCGATGCCGCAGCTCGGCTTCTCCAAGCTGACGATGCTCGACGGCTTCGACCATCGCCCCGAGCGAGACGGACCCTATGTCTCCGACGAGAAGCTCGCGGCAAAGGTGATCGACGCCAGCGAGAAGCTGCCCGAAGACGAAAGCGGCTTCATCTTCGTCGCCTCCATGGCCAATCACGGCCCATGGGAGCCGGGCCGCGTCGGCGACCTTACCAACCCCGTCGACATCTATCTGGCCATCCTCGAGCAGTCCGACGCAGCGCTCAACACGTTGAGCGAGCGCCTCGACAAGCTAGACCGTCCGGTCTGGCTCGTCTTTTACGGCGACCATGCGCCGTTGCTCAAATCCTTCGCCGATCCCTTCCCGGATCCGCGCACGGACTATCTGATCGTGCCGCTCGCCAAGGCGAAGCGGTCGTCCCACAAGCCGGCCGAGCCGAGCAACGTCGAAGCCTGGAACCTGATCGAGGCGCTTCTCAACCACGCGAACCTCAGAAAGGATACGCTGCGTTAGCGGCGGTCGGCGGATGAAGAACGCTTCGATGACATCGGCCGGTGCGGCCGGCCGGCCAAGGCAGCGGGTCTTCCTGTTCCTGCAGGGCCCCTCCTCGCCGATCTTCCGCAAGATCGCCGACCGGCTCGAAGCCCTTGGCCACCGCTGCCTGCGGATCAACCTCAACGTCGGCGACCAGATCATCTGGCGACGCAAGGGCGGCTTCAACTATCGCGGCACGGCGTCTGCCTGGCCCGGCTATCTCGAGGCATTCATCGCCACCCACGGCGTCACCGACATGCTGCTGTTGGGCGAAGAACGCCCCTATCACCAGGCCGCGACGGCCGTCGCCCGTCGCGCCGGCGTCAGTGTCGCCATTATCGAAATGGGATATCTGCGGCCGGACTGGCTGACGCTCGAGCGCAACGGCATGTCGTCGAACTCCCATTTTCCCGTCGATGCCGGGCAGATCCTGTCGGCCGCCGCAGATCTGCCGGAGCCGGACTGGCGCAAGCGCTACAGCCAGACGTTCCTCGCCGATGCGAGCTACGACCTGCTCTACAATCTGCCGAACGTCTTCTTCTGGTTCCTGTTTCCGCACTATCGGCGTCATGCGATTTTTCATCCGCTCGCCGAATATACCGGCTGGATACGCCGGCTGCTCTCCGAGAAGCGGCGCAACGCGGCGGCGGTGGCAACGGTTTCGCAGCTCCTTTCGGAGCGTGTGCCCTACTTCGTCTATCCGCTTCAGCTCGAAACCGACTTTCAGCTCAGGGCGCATTCGCCCTTCAACAGCCAGAAGGATGCGATCGCTGACGTCCTGACCTCCTTCGGCGCCTTTGCCGCGCCGAATGCACGCCTGGTTTTCAAGGTGCATCCGCTCGACAACGACCTGATCCCGTGGCGCAGCTTCATCGAGCAGCAAGCGGCAACGCTTGGCTTGAGCGGACGGGTCTTCTATCTGGACGGCGGCAACCTCGATACGCTTGGCGAGGCGAGCGCCGGCATGGTCACGGTAAATTCGACCGCCGGCCTGCACGCCTTGAAGCAAGGGCGGCCGGTCAAGGTACTCGGCACTGCCGTCTTCGATATTGCCGGCCTGACCGACCAACAGCCACTCGACGCTTTCTGGCAGGCGCCGCAGGCGCCTGAGCCTGAGCTCAGTGTCGCCATGTTCCGCCTGCTTGCGGCGTCGATCCAGGTGCGCGGAAACCTCTATTCCCGCGCCGGAACCGATGCCGGTGCGGAAGCCATTGCCCAGCGGCTGCACGAAGACAGCCTCAACGAGCCTGGAGCCTTTGTTGACCCCGCACCGAGGCAGAAGCCAGCGAAACGCGCGCCTTCCTCTTCCCGCCAAGGATAGCCGTTTTTACATCGTGTGGACCTAGCGTGGCGCGAGCGCTGCCGCGATTGCTGCGACCAGCATCAGGCCGGCTGCGGCCAAGGGCAGCACGGAAAAGCCAGCCCCGCCATAGACGACGCCGAAACCAAGCGTTCCCACAAAGAGTGACAGATAGGTGACACCGCTGTTCAGTCCCATGATCGCGCCCCGCCTTGTGGGATCGAGCCCCGTCAGTCGCATGATCAGCACGTTGAGACCGAAATGGTTGGCAAGGCCCCAGAAGAACACGACGACCAGCATGGCCGTGTAAGAGCCGCTTGCGGCCGCCATCGCCACATAGACGCCAGCGACGACCAGGAAGATCAGGGGCAGCAACCGGCCGGCGCCGAAGCGATCGATCAGCCGGTCGAGCAGTGCTGCCGCACCGAAGCCGAAGCCGTAGGAAACGGCCACAAGGCCATTGGCGCTGAGGGGCAATCCGAGCGCCGCATGCAGGTGTTCGCCGATATAGGCGTAAACGCCGTAGAAGGCGGCCATGAAGGCGGCACAGGCGATCAGCAGCGGCCCAGCGCCACGCACGCCAAGCGCGGCAAGCGGCGACGTCGTTTTGCCGGCGAGACCTTCCCGTACCGGCGCGAGCCTGACGGCAGCGCAGGCAACCAGCGTGGCCGCGGCAACGACGAAGTAAACGGCGCGCCATCCCCCGAAGTCGGCGATCGCTGCCGATAGCGGCACACCGGCCACCATGCTGAGCGTCCAGCCGGTCAATACCAGGCCGATCGTCTCGCTCTCCCGTCCGGCCGGCGCGATGACCGAGGCCAGCGTATAGATCGAGGGAAGCGCGATGCCGGTGGCGACGCCGACAACAAGCTGGGCGGCGACCAGGAAGGCGAGCATGGGCGCAAGCGCACTGCCGGCAAGCCCGGCGGCCAGAAGCAACAGCGCGGCAGCCAGAATGCGATGAGGGCCGTAGCGGTCGATGAAGCGGCCGAGGAAGATGGCGCTGACGGCCGTGCCCAGTCCGAACGCGGCCGACGCGACCATCACGGAGGGAACATCCGCGCCGAGGCTCCGCGCCACCTCCGGCGCGATCGGACCCAGCGCCAGAGAATTCGAGCCGATGACGCCGACGCACACGGTCAGCACATAGGCGAAGGGCGGGATGCGCGCCCTGTCGATCGAGGCCCTGTCGATTGGATCTGGCGAAATTTGTTGATCGATGTTCGTCATTCCTTCATTTTTGCAGAATGACGTTCAGCAACAAGAGGAATTCCGGGTATGGACCAAAATACAGATGACGTTCGGCGGAAGCGTCCACCGGAACGCGACCTCGACGCCATGGACCGAAAACTATTAGGCGTCCTCGTCGAGGACGCGACCACGAGCTATGCCGAGCTTGGCGACCGCGTCGGGCTTTCGCCGCCAGCGGCGCATGAACGGGTGAAACGGCTCCGGCGTTCGGGCGCGATCCGCCGCGTGTCGGCGCTCATCGATCCGGACGCAGTCGGAAAGACGCTGCTTGCCTTCGTCCATGTCGACACGACCGGCTGGGGCAAGACGCAGGCACTGCTGGCGATCGAGGAATGCCCTGAGGTGGAGGAGATCCACTCGGTCGCCGGCGACACCTGCATGTTGCTCAAGGTGCGCACCGAAAGCACGCATGCGCTGGAAGGGCTGCTGGCGCGGCTCTACGACACGCCCGGCGTCAAGGCGACGCGCAGCTATGTGGTGCTTTCGACCTATCTGGAACGACCGGTGCAGCCTGGCACGACGAGCGACTGGCCCGCCGTGGTGAAAGGTTAGGCTGCTTTCGTCAGACGGAGATCCGCTCTGCCGGCCTCAGACGACGCCGGCGCGCAGCAGGTCGTGGATATGCAGGATGCTGACCGGCGCCCCGCCATCGTCGACGACGAACAGCACGGTCACCTTGTGCTGCTGCATGAATTCCATGGCGCCGCTTGCGAGCACGTCGCCGCGGATCACGCGCGGATTGCGCGACATCACCGCCTCGACCGGCTGCAGCAGCAGGTCGCCGGACATGTGACGGCGCAGGTCGCCGTCGGTGATCACGCCAGTCAGCTTACCGCCGCCGTCGACGATGCCGACGACGCCGAAACCCTTGGACGACATCTCGATCAGCGCCTCGCTCATCGGGCGGCCGACGCTGAGAAGCGGCATCTGGGCGCCGTCATGCGCCAGTTCGCGCACCAGCCGCAGCTGCGCACCGAGCTTGCCGCCCGGATGGAAGGTCTTGAAGTCTTCGGCCGAAAAGCCGCGCCGCTCCAGGAGCGCGATCGCCAGCGCGTCGCCGATGGCAAGCTGCAGCATGGCCGACGTCGTCGGCGCCAGGCCGTGCGGGCAGGCTTCCTGAACCTTCGGCAGCACGATCGGTACTTCCGAGTTGCGCGCCAGCACGCTGTCCCGGTTGGCGCAGATCGACACGACCGGCACGTTGAAGCGCTTGGCGTAGGTGAGCATGTTGGCAAGCTCGGCCGTCTCGCCCGACCAGGAAAGCAGGATCAGCACGTCCTGCGAGGTGACCATGCCGAGGTCGCCGTGGCTCGCTTCGGTGGGGTGCACGAAATAGGCGGAGGTGCCGGTCGATGCCAGGGTGGCTGCGATCTTGCGGCCGATGTGGCCGCTCTTGCCGACGCCGGAGACGACGACGCGCCCCTGGCTTTCGCCGATCAGTTCGACGGCATCGACGACGCTGCGGGCAAAGGCCTCGTCGGCGCCAAATTGATCCGCCAGCGCCTTGATGCCGGCCATCGCGGTCGTCAGCGTGCGGCTGATCGAATCCAAAGCCGCAAGCGCGGTTCGCTCACCTGCCGATGCATGTCTCAAACCCATGATGCCCTCAATTCTGCAAAGCCGTCGCGACAGGCGGAACGCTGTCCGCCAGACCATTGACGGCAGATAAGCGCTTTTTCTTGGCAAACCAAGTGTTGCAGGCAGAGTTCGGGGGAAAACTGGCGCGATCGGCGACGTTTTCGTCAGCCGGCGCGCATTTCTTCCATTTCGAGCGGCATCGACTTGTCGGCCGCGAATTCTTCGAGCGTCATCGAATCGAGGATCGCGGCAACGGCATCGCGCACCGTCGTCATCGACACCCGCACCTGACAGGTCTCGGGATCGTTGCAGTCTTCGCACACCTCATAGGCCGTGCGGCTTGCGCAGCGGATCGGCGCAAGCGGCCCATCGAGCGTACGGATGACGTGACCGATGCGGATTTCGGATGCCGGCCGCGACAGCGAATAACCGCCGCCGGGGCCCTTCTTCGAGCGCAGCATGCCGGCGTTGCGCAGTTCGAGCAGGATGGTGTCCAGGAATTTCTTCGGGATATTGTTGCGCTGCGCGATCTCGGTAATGAAGGCGGTCTCCCCCGGCTCCAGCCGTGCAAGATCGACCAAGGCCTTCAGTCCGTACTTTCCCTTCTTCGTCAGCATTCCGGCACGCTTTCCCTGCGGCGGCACCCCAGAAAACGGGAATCATCCGCGCAAATGCAAATATATCTTGGCATAGCACAAGAAACGTACTGCCAACATATAATTATAGTGGGGAATTGGCCGATGTCGCGGGCATTGCGTGCGGCCGATGCGGCCAGAATTTGCGTATGTCTTCGCGGCGGAGGCGGGAGAAAAGCCGAAACCGGCTTTTCTCATCCGCTTCAAGTGCTGCTTCAGGCAGCGGCACTGTGGTTCTGCCGCTTTGCCTGGACGGCCTGGTGGGCCAACAGCTGACGGATCGCGGCACGCGCCTCATCAGCCGAACCGAAGCGCTTCGCGTCCAGATCCCAGACGTGATACTTCACCGCCAGGAACTTGAAGCGATCTTCATCCGGGACAACAACGCCGACGGCTTCGCCGCCAAATTCGATAACCTGCTTGCTCATACAAATAACGCTCCTTCCACGCCGGTGGCGCGGAGACTTTCAATTTCGGCAAAAGATAAAGTTCGAGGGGTTCGAAGGTCACATTCGGCAGAGATTGCGAATGAGCCATTTTTTCTCTGTTGCGCGACAAAGGAGACGCGTGCCGAAGAAGGCGGCGGTCGAGACGGTTTCGGACATGTCACACTCCTTTGGCTGGCCCGGCATCAGCAATGCCGGAGCGTTCGATGAACAACCGTGAGGCGGACTCCCCGCGTCACGTATTGGCAAACTAGAATAATCTACCAATTCCGTCAATTAAAAAGATGAAGAAGGAGAAAAAATTTCTTCACCCCTGAAATTCTAGGGGTAGAGGGCGCAAAATCCATCTACCCGTTCCGGAGCCGGAGACCCACGCTATTTAGGAAGCGAAGAATCAGTCTGCAAGGCACGGGTGGATAAAGACAGCACATTCGGACAAAAAAGGGGCGGCCGTTGCGGCCGCCCCTTCACGTTTTATATCCTGAGAGACGGCGATCAGGCCACCGGCGTTCCCGCCTGCGGCGTGGTCGTGCCGCTGCGGGACGCTTCGCGATCCTTCCACCAACGATTGAGGAAGAGCAGGATCGGACCGCCGATGTAGATCGACGAGGTCGTTGCCACGATCACGCCGAAGATCATCGGCCAGGCGAAGCTCTTGACGGCATCGCCGCCCCAGATCGCCATCGGCACCAGCGAGAAGGCCGTCGCCATCGAGGTGAAGATGCATCGCGCGATCACCTGGTTGATACTCATGTCGATGAGATCGGAGAACGGCATCGACTTGTACTTGCGCAGGTTCTCGCGCATGCGGTCATAAACCACGACCTTGTCGTTGACCGAGTAGCCGATCATCGTCAGAAGCGCGGCGATGGCCGTCAGGTTGAAGTCGATCCCTGTCAGCGCGAAGAAGCCGATCGTCTTGGTGATGTCGAGCAAGAGAACGGCGATCGCGCCGACGGCGAAGTGCCATTCGAAGCGGAACCAGATGTAGAGCAGGATCGCCACCATCGCGAGGCCGACGGCGAGGAAGCCCGAACGGGCAAGCTCGGTGCTGACAGTCGGGCCGACGACCTCAGTACGCTCGAATGCCGCATCCGGGATCGTCTGGACGACGGCATCCTTGATGCGGTTGAGCGCAGCGGTCTGCTCCTGCTCACCACCCGGCTGGCGCTGGACGCGGATCAGGACCGACTTGTCCTGGCCGAATTCCTGCAGTGCCACCTCGCCGATGTTGAGCGCTTCGAGATTGTGGCGCAGCGTCGGAAGGTCGAGCGTGTTCTTCGAGGTGGTTTCGACCTGAATACCACCGACGAAGTCGATGCCGTAGTTAAGGCCAGGCGTGAAGAACAGCACGACCGAGCTTACCGACAGGAAGGCCGACATGCCGATGGCAACGAAACGGCCCTTCATGAAGGAGAAGGACGGAAGCTTCGGAACCTTGCCGAACAGCGACGGGATCTCGAGCTTCTTCATCTTCCGGCGGACGACGACTTCACGCATCATCAGACGAACGACGGTGATCGAGGTGAACATCGAGATGATGATGCCGAGCATCATGGTGACGGCGAAGCCCTTGACCGGACCGGAGCCGAAGGCGAACAGCAGCACGGTGCCCGAAAGCGTCGTGACGTTACTGTCGATGATGGTCGCATAGGCCTTGTTGAAGCCGATATCGAGCGCCTTCATCGCGCCGGCGCCGGCTTCCGTCTCTTCGCGGATACGGGCGTTGATCAGGATGTTGGCGTCCACCGCCATGCCGATGCCGAGAATGATACCGGCGATACCGGGCAAGGTCAGCGTCGAGCCTAGCATCGCCAGAAGCGCGATCGTCAGGATCGTGTGCAGCACCAGACCGACATTGGCGATCATGCCCCATGCGCCGTAGAGAACGACCATCAGGGTAACGACGAGGGCGAAGCCGGCAAGGCCGGTGTAGATGCCCATGCGGATGGAATCGGAGCCGAGGTTCGGACCGACGGAGCGTTCTTCGATGACGGTGAGCGGTGCCGGCAGGGCGCCGGAGCGCAGCAGCGCGGAGAGAACGGTCGCTTCCTTTGCAGTGAAATTGCCGCTGATCTGGCCGTTGCCGCCGATGATCGGTTCGCGAATGACCGGTGCCGTCAGAACCTTGCCGTCAAGAACGATGGCGAAGGGCCGACCGACGGCGGCCTGGGTGATTTCAGCAAACTGGCGGGCGCCAAGCGAATCGAAGGTGAAGGAAACGATCGGCTCGTTGGTGCGCTGGTCGAAGCCAGCCTTGGCGTCGGCCAGGCGTTCGCCCGAAATCGCCACACGGCTTTCGACGGCGTATTTGTTGTTGTCGTGCGCACCAGGCAGGATGTCGACGCCGCGCGGCGGCGGCTGATTGGGATCCACGGCCTGGTCGACCATGTGGAAACTCATCTGCGCGGTCGAGCCGAGGAGCTGGCGCAGGGCCGTCGGATCCTCGAGGCCAGGGAGCTGGACGAGGATACGGTCGGAACCGACGCGCTGAATCAGCGGTTCTGCGACGCCGACGGTATCAACGCGCTGGCGGATGATTTCGAGGCTCTGCTCGACCGCCTTGGTGGTGCGGTCGGCAAGGCCGGCCTCGGTCATGGCGATGTTGATGCTGTCGCCGCTCTCGGTCACCTCGATATCGGAGGCCGAGCCACCGAAACCGAGCGTGCCGACGGGGGCAGCGAGTTCCTTCAGCTTCGGCAGGACCTTTTCGCGGTCAGCCGGATCTTCGATCTTCACGGTGACGGTGTCGCCGGCAATGCGGGCCGAAGAGGCCGAAATGCGCTCGGTGCGCAGGGCCCGGCGCGTATCGTCGAGCAGGGTTTCGAGGCGAGCCTTGCGCAGGCCGGCAGCATCGACTTCGAGAACGAGGTGCGAGCCGCCCTTGAGGTCGAGGCCGAGGGTCACCGGCTTGACCGGCAGCCAGCCTGCAAATTGTTCACGTTGTGCCGGCGTCAGCACGTTCGGAAGCGCCGCGATACATCCGAAGATGATCACGACGACATAGACGAGAATCGCCCATTTCGATGTACGCATGTTGTGGTTCCAGAAGAGCCTGCGCGGGCACGGGGCGCGTCGTCAGGGCTTGTTTCATAAAGGGCAAAGCTGCAGCCGAAGCCGCCAGCCAGCCAAAATCCGAGTGATGGATCAGACGCGCGGAGGTGCGCGAATATGGGGGCCATGGTTCGCGGCCCCGCCGAGATACGCGGCGGTCTCTCGGAATACCCGCCCGTCCGACGAGCGGGGAAATTCAAATTGGAGCGATGCCGGCAGGAGCGCCGGCAAGCCATCATCGGCTGCGGACTTGGCGTCCTTGCGCTCGGCCGTAAATCGAAGGTCAGAGAGCGGTGTCGCCCGCGAGAGCTGCCGGGCGGCGGGACGATCGGTCGAACCGGTATCGGTGACGTTGCCGGCCTGGGCGCCGGATGCCGAACGGGACGGGATGCTCTGTCCGACCGAGATGACCTGCATTGCGAAGGAGGCGCAGAACAGCCACAGCACGGCGAGAAGCCGGCCGGCCTGCATGTTCTTGCTGCCACCACCCATGCGGTCCATCGAGGACGCGGTCCCTTTCCCTGGCGGTCGAACGCCAGCGAGACGAAAATTGAGCCCGAATGCCCGACCTTACCTAGAGAACATGGCCGGAATCGAGCATGGGCGCCTTTAACACCATTCCGGGCCGGAAAAGTCAAATCCGGCCCGCTTCGTCGTTGTCGTTGTTCAGGCCGTAAGGCCGCTCGTTCGCCGCTCGTGGATCTCGATGAGCGACGGTCCCTTGCGCCTGCCCGCCTCGGCGAGCGCCTGTGAGAGATCGCCGACGGAAGCAAGCCGCTGTCCCTCGACGCCATAGGCCTTGGCCGCCATCAGGAAGTCTGGCGCCGAAGGCTTGACGCCCTCCGGCGTGACGCCGGCATCGACCATGTAGCTTTCGATTTCCTGGTAACCGTCATTGTTCCAGACGAGGAAGATGACCTGCGCCTGCGCATCGACGGCCGAGCCGATTTCGGCCAGCGAGAACTGGAAGCCGCCGTCGCCGACGAGGCAGACGACCGGCCGCGACGGATCGGCAACGGCCGCACCAACGGCTGCCGGCGGCGCGTAGCCCAGGGAGCCGTAGCCGGTCGCCGAATTGAACCAGCTGCGCTGCCGCGGTGCATCGCAATAGAGGTTGCCGGCATAGACGGCCTGGGTCGAGTCGCCGACGACGGTGCAATCCGGCAGGACCTTGTAGATGGTGTCGATGATGCCGATCTCAGCCCGCATCTTCGGCGTCAGTTCCTTCAGCGCCGCGCGTCGCGCGGTCTCGGCCCGTCCCGCGCCATCCTTGGCGGCATGGCCCGGCAGGAAGGCGAGAATGCCCGCCGTCGCCGCCTTGGCGCCGGAGAGGATGGAGAGTGCTGCATGCGGCCCGCGTGCGAGCTGCGCCGCATCGATGTCGGTGCGGATCAGGTTGCGCAGGGCCGGAAACCCGCCATCGGCATACATGTCGTAGTCGGTCTGGCCCATTTCGGTGCCGAGCGCCAGCACTAGGTCGGCCTCCTTCAGCAGCGACCGCACCGCCTTCAGGCTCGGGCTCGCGGGCACCCTCAAGGGACTGCCCGAGAACATGCCGCGGGCATTGACGGTGGTGACGACCGGCGCGCCGATCTTTTCGGCAAGCTCCGTAACTTCCGCCTCCGCCGTCAGCGCGCCGCCGCCGCAGATGATGACCGGGCGCGAGGCGTCGGCGCAAAGGATCGCCGCACGCTGCAGCGTCTCGCTGTCGGAGCGCGGTCGGGTGGCCGTTGCCGGGCGCACCGCCTGCGGCGTGATCTTCGCCGACATCACGTCGGTCGGGATCTCGATATGCACCGGTCCCGGCCGGCCGGAGACGAGCACCGAGAAGGCGCGGTCGACGACGAAAGGCAGGTCTTCCGGATTGAGGAGCGTGTGCGAATAGAGCGCAAGCGTCTTCATCATGCCGTGCTGGTCGGGCAGCTCGTGCAGCAAGCCGCGACCGTGGCCGAGTGAATCGCGGCGATTGACGCCTGAGATCACCAGCATCGGTATCGAATCCTGGCGCGCCTGCGCCATCGCAGTGATGGTGTTCGTCAGCCCCGGCCCGGTGATGACGAGGACGACGCCCGGCTTGCCGCTGACGCGGGCATAGCCGTCGGCCATGAAACCCGCGCCCTGTTCATGCCGTGGCGTCACGTGGCGGATCTTCGATGCCGCAAGGCCCCGATAGAGCTCGACCGTGTGCACGCCGGGAATGCCGAACACCACCTCGACGCCATTGGCCTCGAGCAGGTCGACCAGGACTTCTCCAACCGTTTTTTCCGTGGTCATGCGCGGCGCTCCTTGCGCTGGCTAGCCCGCTCGGCAAGGGCGGTGATGCGGCGGCAGGCCTCGTCGATGGCGGCATCGGGCACGGTCAGGCTGACGCGCAGATAATTCTGTGCTTCGTCGCCAAAGGACGATCCGGGCATGACTGCAACCCCCTCTTCTTCAACCAGCGCCCAGGCAAACGCATCGCCGTCGAGGCCGGTTCCCGAAACATCGATCAAGATGAACATGCCGGCCTCAGGCGCGAACACCTCGATGCCGGGCGCCTTGGCAAGACCGGCGACGATCTGCGCTGCCCGCGACTTGTAGGACAGGCGCATCTGCCGTGCGGTACCGATGTCATGGGTCAGGGCATAGGCGGTCATGTCGGCGATGAAGGGCTGCGTGCCGAAAAGCATGGTTTCGGAGACCGGCAGCAGCCGCTCGGTGAACTCGACCGGGCCGACCGCCCAGCCGCTGCGAAAGCCGGGGGCGGCGTGCGACTTCGAGATCGAGGAGACGACGATCGTGCGTTCGGCGAGATCCGGATTGTCGAAGGGCGAGGCAAAGACGGCGTCGAACACCAGCTCCTCATAGACTTCGTCGCAGACGATCCAAAGATCGTGACGGCGTGCGACTTCGCCGATCGCGGCAATCTCTTCCGCCGTCAGCACGGCGCCGGTCGGATTGTGCGGCGTATTCAGCAGCAGCACCCGGCTCTCCGGCGTGATCGCCTTTTCGAGATCCTCGGCCTGCATGTGGAAGCCGAATTCAGGCTTCAGCGGCACCAGCACCGGATGGGCGCCGGTCGAGCGGATCACGCCTTCATAGGTCGCATAGAGCGGATCGCCGACGAGCACGGCATCGCCGGCCTCCGCCAAACCCAGGATCACGGCGAAAAGCGCCGTCTGCGTGCCGGGAAAGCAAAGCACGTTCTCGTTCGTTACATCAGCACGGCGGCGACGGTATTTCTCCGCAACGGCCGCCACGACCGTCGGCTCCCCGCGGCCGTTGGAGTAGCGATAGCGTCCGGCGTTCATCGCCCGCTGGCATTCGTCGAGCAGCGCACGGTCCGGCGGAAGATCCGGTTCGCCGATCGTCAACTCGATGATGTCGGCACCGGCAGCCTTCAACTGGCGGGCGCGGATATGCAGCGACCATTTGCCCGAACCAAGATCGGCAAGACGTTCGGTGATGGACGCGTAGCGCATGGTGCTTTCTCCCGTTTTCATTGTTTTGCAGTTCCGATCCTCGTGCCGAGCAGCGCCTCGACCGAAGACATGGCGATGGCGACAAGCTCGCCCTCGCGAAAGAGATCGCCGGCAAGGCAGCCCTCGACCCAGAGGCCGTCGACCAATCCGTTGATGGCGATGGCGAAAGCCCGGCAGGTTTCGGTATCGGCCGGCTTGCCCTTGGCCGCAAGGAAATCGGCAAGCAGTTCCTGCAGCGAATTGCGGAAGGCGAGATAGCCTTCGCGATGGATCTCCGACAGCACCGGATCGACCCGGACCTGGCTGATGAAGGCCGCCCAGAGCGAGATGCTGCGGCTGTCGGCCACCGGCTCGGTGAGGTTGATGGCGATGAAATCCCTGAGCCGGGTTTCCGGGTCGCCTTCGACCTTGCTTGCCTTTTCAGTGAGCGAGGCGATGACGGCGCGATAGGCCTCGGCGACCATCTGGTCCTTCGATTCGAAGTAGTGGCGCACCAGCCCGGCGGTCACCCCGGCGCGGATCGCGATCTGCCTGACCGTCGCGCCCTTCAGCCCGAATTCCGAGATGCAGTCGAGTGTCGCTTCGATCAATTCCTGGCGGCGTTCGCCTTCCGGCGCACGGTGAAAACTGCGTCTGTTCATGCGGCACTCTGCTCTCGAACCGGCGCGAAACGCTGTTCAGGCGCGGTCAGCAAAGGCTTCGGCCAGAACGGCGGCATGGGCGGCTCCTTCGGGAAATCGAACGATCGGCGGGGCGTCAAAAAATCGGCGACGTCCATTATTATACGCTTGAACAATAGCGGCACAAGTGCAACCATGCCTGCCAACAAAAACCCGTGACAGGCCAAAGATGCCGCGCGGAAGACGACAGGGGAACTGTTTCGATGCTGACAGACAAAGCTCGCAGAGCCATGGGAGCGGCGCGCCGATGACGGATGCGGCCCAGGCAATCGCGGTCACTGACCTGCACAAGCGTTTCGGGCCATTGGAAGTGCTGAAGGGAGTTTCGCTCACGGCGAAGCAGGGCGACGTGATCGCCATCATCGGCGGCAGCGGCTCCGGCAAATCCACCTTCCTTCGCTGCATCAATCTCCTCGAACTCCCCTCCGCCGGCAGCGTCAGCGTGCATGGCGAAAAGATCCGGATGAAATCCGACGGCCGCGGCGGCCTGGTGCCGGAGGACCGCAAACAGGTCCAGCGCATCCGCAGCCAGCTCGGCATGGTGTTCCAGAGCTTCAATCTCTGGCAGCACATGACCATCCTCGAAAACGTCATCGAAGCCCCAATCCATGTGCTCGGCAAACCGAAGGCCGAGGCGGTCGCCACCGCCGAAACCCTGCTGAAACGGGTCGGCCTCTACGAGAAACGCGACGCTTACCCGGCCTTTCTCTCCGGCGGCCAGCAGCAGCGCGCCGCGATCGCCCGGGCGCTTGCCATCCAGCCGCTCGTGATGCTCTTCGACGAGCCGACCTCGGCGCTCGATCCCGAACTCGTCGGCGAAGTTCTCTCTGTCATCGGTGACCTCGCGCGTGAAAAGCGCACGATGATCCTCGTCACCCACGAGATGAAGTTCGCGCGCGACGTCGCCAACCACATCGTCTTCCTCCACAACGGCGTGATCGAGGAGCAGGGCCCGCCGGAGGCCATCTTCGGCGCACCGAAATCGGAAAGGCTCAAGAAGTTCATCAGTTCCATTCACTGAATTCCTGAATGCTAAACAACCAAAAAGGGGAACAGCATGAAGAAGGCATTGAAAGTCCTGGCCGTTGCGGCGGCGATCGCCGTCAGCGGCGGTGTCGCGGCATCGGCGGAAGCGCTGAAGGTCGGCGTCGCAGCGGAACCCTATCCGCCGTTCACGGCACCTGACGCCAGCGGCAAGTGGGAAGGCTGGGAAGTCGAGTTCATGAACGCGATGTGCGCCGAGGCCAAGCTCGAATGCGTGCTGACGCCTGTCGCCTGGGACGGCATCATCCCGGCGCTGACCTCGAAGAAGATCGACATGATCATCAGCTCGATGTCGATCACCGACGAGCGCCTGAAGACGATCGATTTCTCCGACAAGTACTACAACACCCCGACCGGGATCATCGGCACCAAGGGCGTCGAGATGAACTCCTCGCCGGAAGGGCTGAAGGGCAAGACGCTCGGCGTCCAGGTCTCGACGGTTCACCAGGCCTATGCCGCCAAGCACTTCGCGACGGCCGGCGTCGAGGTCAAGGAATACCAGACGCAGGACGAGGCCAACAACGACCTCGCCGCCGGCCGCCTCGATGCGGTGCAGGCGGATGCCATCGCGCTCAAGGCGTTTCTGGCAACCGACCAGGGCAAGGAATGCTGCGAATACAAGGGTGACGTTGCCGAAGACGTCGCCGTGATCGGCCCCGGCGTCGGCGTCGGCCTGCGCAAGGGCGAAACCGAGCTCAAGGACAAGATCAACGCCGCCATCAAGGCGATCCGCGACAACGGCACCTACGATACGTTCTCGAAGAAGTACTTCGACTTCGACATCTACGGCGGATAAGGCGCGATCGACCGGCGATCGAACCGTCGCAGCGCTGTCGTGTCCGAACGGACCGCAGCGCTGTAGCGATCGCCGGCCGGCGCCATCGGAGCTCGACGACGCATGGCTGCGGATTCCCTCATCAATTGGGGCCTGCTCTCGCTTTCAGCGCCCGGCTGGGGCGGCGTATTGCTGCAAGGCTTTTTCAATTCCATTCAGATCGCCGTCGGCGGCTTCACGCTCGGCCTGGCACTCGGCATCGGCGGCGCCTTCGGCAAGCTCTACGGCGGCCCGGTCCTGCGCGATCTGCTCGAATGCTACACCACGGTCGTGCGCGCGGTGCCCGAGCTGGTGCTGATCCTCCTGCTCTATTATGCCGGCACCGACCTGCTCAATCAGGTTCTGGCGTTGTTTTCGATCGGCCCGGTCGACATCAGCGGCCTGATGGCCGGCATCTTCGTCATCGGCGTCGTCCAGGGCGCCTATTCGACCGAGGTGTTGCGTGGCGCGATCAAGGCGGTGCCCGCCGGCCAGATCGAGGCGGCACGCGCCTATGGCATGTCGCCTGCCATGGTTCTGCGCCGCATCACCCTGCCGGCGATGCTGCCCTATGCCATTCCCGGCCTCTCCAATCTCTGGCTGATCGCCACCAAGGATACGGCCCTTCTCGCCGTCGTCGGCTTCAGCGAGCTGACGCTGGTCACCCGCCAGGCTGCCGGCACGACCAAGGCCTATCTCCTGTTCTTCCTGGCGGCCGGCGCTCTCTATCTGGCGCTGACGCTGATCTCCAACGTCTTCATCGGCATGCTCGAACGCCATGCCCGACGCGGTTTTGCGGAGAGCCGATGACCGACGAAACCACCCACGCCGTTGCGTTTACGCCCGAAGACCTGCCGACAGCGAGGAGCTTCTTCCAACCGCACCGCATCGTCATGATGCTGGTCTTTGCCGCCTTCGTCGTCGCCGTCGCCGTCTTCATGCGATGGGACTGGCTGCCGCGCTACCTGCCGCGGCTGGGCTGGGGCATTCTCGTCAGCCTGATGATGCTGTTCAGCACCGCCATTCTCGGCTTCCTGCTGGCCGTGCCGATCGGCCTCGTGCAGGTGACCGGCCCCTGGTTCCTGAAATTGCCGGCCAAGGTCTTCTGCACGGTCATCCGCGGCACGCCGCTGCTGTTGCAGCTCTGGCTGCTCTATTACGGTCTCGGCTCGCTGTTCCCGCAGTTTCCGGCAATCCGCCAATCCTTCCTCTGGCCCTATCTGCGCGAGGCCTGGCCCTATGGCGTTGCGGCGCTGACGATCTCCTTTGCCGCCTACGAGGGCGAGGTCATGCGTGGCGCCTTTGCCGGTGTTCCGAACGGCGAGCTCGAGGCGGCCAAGGCCTATGGCATGGGCCGCTGGACGATGTTCCGCCGCATCTGGCTGCCGCGCGCCATCCATCGGGCGCTACCGACGCTCAACGGCGAAACGGTGCTGCAGCTGAAGTCGACGCCGCTTGTCGCCACCGTCACCGTCGTCGACGTCTATGCGGTCATCTCCAAGGTCCGGCAGGAAACCTTCCTCACCTACGAGCCGCTGCTTTTGCTCGCGCTCATCTACATGTGCCTCACCGGCATTCTGGTGGTGGCTTTCCGCACGTTCGAAAATCGCATCCCAACCCGCGGTGCCTGACATGAAACTTTCCCCCTCGATCACCAACGCCATGCCGGAACTCGTCGCCATTCGCCACGACCTGCATGCCCATCCCGAACTCGGGCTGGCGGAGACGCGCACCTCCGCCTTCATCGCGGAACATCTCAGAAGCCTCGGCTACGAGGTGACGACGGGCCTTGCGAAAACCGGTGTCGTCGGCACGCTCAAGAACGGCACCGGCAAACGCTCCGTCGGCATCCGCGCCGACATCGATGCACTGCCGATTCTCGAGGAAACCGGGCTCGATTATGCCAGCAAGACCTCTGGCCTGATGCACGCCTGCGGCCACGACGGTCACACGACGATGCTGCTCGGTGCTGCCCGCGCCCTTGCCGAGCGGCGTAATTTCGACGGCACGGTTCACCTGATTTTCCAGCCGGCCGAAGAGAATTTCGGCGGCGCCAAGATCATGATGGACGAGGGCCTGTTCGATCAGTTTCCCTGCGACGCGGTTTTTGCGCTTCACAACGAGCCGGGTCTTCCCTTCGGCCAGTTCGCCCTTCGCGAAGGCCCGATCATGGCCGCTGTCGACGAGGCGCGCATCACCGTGCACGGCCGCGGCGGGCATGGCGCCGAGCCGCAGGAGACGGCCGACCCAATCGTCTGCGGCGCGTCGATCGTCATGGCGCTGCAATCGATCGTCTCGCGCAACATCCACCCGATGGATCCGACCGTCGTCACCGTCGGCGCCTTTCATGCCGGCTCGGCCAGCAACATCATCCCCGAGCGCGCCGAGATCGTCGTCGGCATCCGATCCTTCGAGCCCGATGTGCGCGACGAACTCGAACGGCGCATCCGCATGATCGCCGAAGCGCAAGCCACGAGCTTCGGCATGCGTGCGACCGTGGACTACCAGCGCAGCTACGACGCGACGATCAACCACAAGGCCGAGACCGATTTCGTCCGCGATCTCGCGGTTCGCTTTGCCGGCGCCGACAAGGTGGTCGATCTCGCCCGCCCCTTCATGGGCAGCGAGGATTTCGCCTACATGCTGAAGGAACGGCCGGGGACCTATTTCTTCCTCGGCTCCAAGACCAGCGACGACGACCGGCCGCTGCATCACCCCGGCTACAATTTCAACGACGACCTCCTGCCGATCGGCGCAGCCTTCTGGACCGAGCTGGCCGAGGCCTATCTTTCCCGAAGCTGATAGGCCGTGAACGGTTACCGCCCTGGCGGCGCGGATCCTGCCCGCGCCACCACGGCCTGCTTACTCATCTCGCTCAAATGTTGGACAGGCGCGAGACAGGTTCTCTCCGCATGGTGCTGCAAGCAAACCGACCGTGATGCGGAGCTTGACACACCATGCATCTGGCCCTTCCCAAGCCGATAAGGCACCTCTGGCTTCCGCTCGTCGTATTCATCCCGTTTGTCGCAGCGATATGGTTCAGGCCGCTGCTTCCGATCGACGAAACGCGCTACACCAGCGTCGCCTGGGAAATGCTCCTGCGTCGCGACTGGCTTCAGCCGCTGACCATGAATTTCGAGCCTTACCATCACAAGCTGCCCCTGCTGTTCTGGCTCATCAACGCCTCATGGGCGGTCTTCGGCGTGACCCGTTGGGCGGCAACGCTGCCGGTCGTCCTGTCTTCGCTCGCAAGCGTCTATCTCACGATCGCGCTCGGCCGCCTGCTCTTTTCCGATTTCGACCGGCAGGCTGACCGCACGGCGATGGTCATGGTCGCGAGCTTGCCCTTTCTCGTTTACAGCACTCTGATCTATTTCGATCTCACCCTCACGGTCTTCGTGTTGCTGTCGCTGATCGGCATCGTGCTTTATGCCCGCAAGCGGGACTGGCGCTCCGTCCTCCTGATCGGATTGTCGCTGGGGTTCGGCGTTCTCGCCAGAGGACCGGTGGCTTTCCTTCACATCCTGTTCCCGATCGCGCTGGCTCCGCTCTGGGCAGACGATCTCAGGCGACCCGGCCGGTGGTATCTCGGCATCCTCGCAGCGCTTGCCATCGCCGGCCTCATCGTTCTCTGCTGGCTCGTCCCCGTGTTGATGCAGGCGGACGGCAAGTTTACCCATTCGCTGCTCTGGGATCAGACGGTCGGCCGGGCGACGGGCACGCTCAACGCCCACGTGCGGCCCTTCTACTTCTACCTGCCGCTGCTGCCCGCAATGATGATCCCGTGGGTGTTTTTCCCAAGCTTCTGGAAAGGCGCTGCCGCGCTGCGCCAAGGCTGGCTTAAGGAGGAAGGCACGCGGTTCCTGCTTTTCTGGGCAGCCCCGACTTTCTTAAGCTTTTCCCTGATCGGCGAAAAGCAGCCGCATTACCTGATGCCGCTGGTGCCGGCGGTCGTGCTTGCCGTCGTCCTCTGTCTCAAAAATGTCCCGAGCCGCCGCCTGGTCCTGAATATGGTGGCCATGGTTACGGCCATCGTCGTCGGTCAGGCAATCGCGTCGGCGACGATCCTGAAGCGATATGATCTGGAGCCGACCGCCGCCTATATGCGCGCAAATCGCGACCGGGACTGGGCCTTCGTCGCCAACTATCACGCCGAGTTCGGCTTCCTGGCTCGCCTGGAAAAACCTGTCGACGACGTCCCTCCACAGCGGCTGGCGCAATGGTTTGCAAGCCACCCCGAGGGCCGCGCGATCGTCGTTGGCCGAAACGCCGACGACCTTTCCGGATATCAGCTGGTCATGGACAGTCCCTACCGCGGCAAGAGGATGGGCGTGCTCGCGGCAAGGCCTCTGGCCGTCCCCTCCAAGGCGGAACCGTGTCACGACAACGGCAGCGACGCGCAAACCCCGGCATGCGACAAGGTGGCGAGCAGCGACTAGTCGCTGCCGGACAGGCCACCGGCCGGGCGTCGTGTTTCCCCGGCGCCCACCGGCGTCCGCTCGGCGCGCTCCAATATGCCGCAGCGCAACATTGCCGCAGTGTGACAACGTGGCGGACGCGCCGTCATTGACGTTTGGCAAATTTGGCGCAGATTCAAGTGCATGCTGAAAAGCCGGCGCAACCCAAGGATTTGCCTCGGCCAGAGGCCAAGATAGGTCCCCTGATCGACGATCGGTCACCGGACGAATGATGCAGCAGCCAGAGCATTGCGGCCCACGCTTCAGTGAGGCGTCGCATCCGCGTGTCTGAAAGGATTGCGCCCGTGTTTGAGAGTTTCGATGCGACCCTGCTCGCTCGCTTCCAGTTTGCCTTCACCGTTTCCTTCCACATCATCTTCCCCGCCTTTTCCATCGGGCTTGCGAGCTACCTCGCGGTGCTCGAAGGGTTGTGGCTGTGGACGAAGGACGAGGTCTATCTCGAGCTCTTCAATTTCTGGAAGACGATCTTTGCCGTCGCGTTCGGCATGGGCGTGGTCTCCGGCATCGTCATGTCCTACCAGTTCGGCACCAACTGGAGCGTCTTTTCCGACAAGGCCGGGCCGATCATCGGGCCGCTGATGGGCTATGAGGTGCTGACCGCCTTCTTCCTCGAAGCAGGCTTCCTCGGCGTCATGCTTTTCGGCCTCAACCGCGTCGGGCCAAAACTGCATTTCCTCGCAACCGTCATGGTCGCCATCGGCACGTTGATTTCGGCCACCTGGATTCTTTCGGCGAACTCCTGGATGCAGACGCCGGCGGGCTTTGCCATGAACGAGGCAGGCCAATTCGTCCCGGTCGACTGGTGGGCGATCGTCTTCAACCCGTCCTTCCCCTATCGCCTCACACACATGGTTCTGGCCGCCTACCTCACGACGGCCTTCGTCGTCGGTGCCTGCGGCGCCTGGCACCTGATCCGCAAGACGGCGCCACGGCGGGCGCGAAAGATGTTCTCGATGGCGATGTGGATGGCGGCGATCGTCGCGCCGATCCAGATCTTTGCCGGCGACATGCACGGGCTCAACACACTGGAACACCAGCCGGCCAAGGTGATGGCGATGGAGGGACACTACCAGAGCCATCCGGACGGTGCGCCGCTCATCCTCTTCGGCATTCCGAACTCGCCTGAAAAGCGCGTCGACTATGCAATCGAGATCCCGAAGCTTTCGAGCCTGATTCTGAAGCATGATCTCAACGCGCCGCTTGCCGGGCTCGATACGATCCCCGAGGAGCTGCATCCGCCCGTCGGCATCGTCTTCTGGTCGTTCCGGGTGATGGTCGGCCTCGGCTTCGCCATGCTCGGCATCGGGCTCTGGTCGCTCTGGTGTCGCTATCGCGGCACGCTCGACAGCAATGTCTGGCTGCACCGTGCCGCGATCGCCATGGGGCCTGCCGGATTCGTCGCCGTGCTCGCCGGGTGGGTCACGACCGAAGTTGGCCGCCAGCCCTATACGGTCTACGGCCACCTGCTGACGGCAAACTCGGTGGCGCCGATCGCGGCACCCGCCGTCGCCGCCTCGCTGATCGCCTTCATCATCGTCTACTTCTTCGTCTTCGGCGCCGGCACCTTCTACATCCTCAGGCTGATGGCGCGGTTGCCGCGCGATCCGATGCCGGAGCTCGGCGAAGGACCATTGCGCAGTTCCGGCATCATGCCGGGCCCCGCCACTCACGCCAGCCATGCAAACATCAAGGGAGGCCATCATGGAGTTTGATCTGCCGTTCATCTGGGCCGGCATCATCGCCTTTGCGGTGCTCGCCTATGTCATTCTCGACGGCTTCGACCTCGGCGTCGGCATTCTCTTCCCGTTTTTCCCGGAGAAGCACGACCGCGACGTGATGATGAATTCCGTCGCTCCGGTCTGGGACGGCAACGAGACCTGGCTGGTACTCGGCGGCGGCGGCCTGATGGCGGTGTTTCCGCTGGCCTATGCGACCATCCTGCCGGCGCTCTATGCGCCGATCATTGCCATGGTCATCGGCCTCATCTTCCGCGGCGTCGCCTTCGAATATCGCTGGCGTACGCGCCGGGCCGAGTATCTCTGGAATTGGGCCTTCTCCGGCGGCTCGATGCTGGCGGCCTTTGCGCAAGGCATCACGCTCGGCGCGCTCGTCCAGGGCATTCCGGTCGAGAACCGTGCCTATGTCGGCGGCTGGTGGGACTGGCTGACGCCGTTCTCGATCATGACCGGCATTGCCGTCGTCGTCGGTTATGCGCTGCTCGGCGCCACCTGGCTGGTGATGAAGACCCATGGCGACCTTGCCGATCGGGCTCGCGACCTCGCGCTCAAATGCTCCTTCGCCACCGTTGCCGCGATGGGTATCGTCAGCCTGTGGACGCCGTTCCTGGAGCCGCAATATCTGGACCGCTGGTTCGGATTTCCGACCGCGATCTTCAGCGTCATCGTGCCGGCGCTCGTTCTCGGCTGCCTCTATGCGCTGATCACGGGCATCCGCAATCGCCACGACAGCCGGCCGTTCATCGCCGCACTCGGCCTCTTCGTGCTCGGCTATGCCGGCATCGGCATCAGCTTCTACCCCTATATGGTGCCGCCATCGCTGACGATCTGGGATGCGGCGGCCCCTGAGGAAAGCCTCTCCTTCCTGCTTGCCGGCGCTCTGGTGCTGGTGCCGATCATTCTCGCCTATACCGCCTATGCCTACTGGGTGTTCCGCGGCAAGGTCGACCCGGAGGAGGGCTACCATTGACCAGCGAGACGGGTACAGGCCGCAAGCTTCTCTGGTTCGTCGGTCTCTGGTGCGCGGGGGTGGCGGCCGTCACCATCGTCGGCCTTGCGATCAAGCTGATGATCGGAACGTAGTCGATCCATTGGAGCGGGATGCGGGCGGAAAACCGCAGACACTTTTCCTCATCCCGCTCTAAAAAGCCTCGCTCAAGCTTGGCCGGCTAACTTCCCTTTAACACGTCAGCAGGCGATCGCCGCAGACGGAGACAGGACCGCACCCTCCTCCCCTGCAAAGCGATCGCCTGCTGAGGTGACCACCTCGAGGGGTCGCCGGCTGCGACCCTGTTGCCCCTTCCAAGACAGCTCGCCGTTTGTTAGCAGTGCGCCGCAGAAGCGCCCCGCTTGCTGAGAGCCGAGGGACGCTCGAACATCCTGGCCCGCGCTGGCTGCGCCCCAGGCAATTGGACGAGACAGATGCAGAAGACCCCCGCGCAATGCGAAACCATGGCCGACGTGCGAGCGGAGATCGACCGGCTCGACCAGGCGCTGATGGCGCTGTTTGCCGAGCGCTGGGGCTACATCGACCGGGCGGCCGAGATCAAGGCGCCGCTGAAGCTGAAGGCCGACATTCCGGCGCGGGTGATGGAAGTGCGCGAGAACGCCCGCAAGAACGCCGCGCGCGTCAATCTCGATCCTGATTTTTACGAAGACATCTGGGCACGGTTGATCGGCCACGCGATCGCCCACGAGCAGAAGCTGCTCGGCGAAACCGGCGACGAGTAACGTCGCCGTCGCCGATCTTTCGGCCTGCGGCCGTCAGCGCCCGAGAATGTAACCCTGCAGGCGGTCCGCCGCTTCCTTCACGTGGCCCGGATCGCGCAGGAAGCAGGCCCGCATGAACAGCGAGCCACCGTCACCGAACGCGGTTCCCGGCGCCAGGCCGACACCGGTCTTGTCGACGATGTCGATTGCCGCTGCGCGCGAATCCGTGACGCCATCGATCTTCAGGAACGCGTAGAGCGCACCGTCGGGCTTCAGCGTTTCCACCCGGTTGGTGGCGATCAGCGCGTCGCAGAAGACGTCACGGTTCTTTGCCGCCTTGGCGACATTGGCATCGACAAAGGCGTCGCCCTCGTCGAGCGCTGCGACAGCACCCCGCTGCAGGAACTGGGCCACACCCGAGGTCGAATACTGCACCAGGTTTTCGAGAACCTGGCCGATTTCCGGTGGCGCGACGATCCAGCCGACGCGCCAGCCGGTCATCGACCAGTTCTTCGAGAAGGAATTGACGAAGAGGATGCGGTCGCCTTCCTCCATCACGTCAAGGAAGGACGGCGCGCGGGCGCCGCCATAATAATAGAGCGCGTAGATCTCGTCGGCGATGATCCAGAGCCCGTGCCTGCGCGCCAGCGCCAGGATCGCAGCCAGTTCCTCGCGGGTCGCGGTCCAGCCGGTCGGGTTCGAGGGGGTGTTGATGAACAGCGCCTTGGTCTTGGGGCCGATCGCCGCCTGCAGTCGATCGAGATCGAGCTGCCATTTGCCGTGTTCGAAGCGCAGCTCGACCGAAACCGGCCGGACGCCGGAGAGATCGGCGGCGGCGGCAAAGTTCGGCCAGGCCGGCGTCAACAGCACCATCTCGTCGCCGGGCGAGGCGATCGCCTCGATCGACAGCTTGATCGCTTGCATGCCGGAGCCGACGACGTAGAAATGCTCGGGCGAAAGCGTCTTCTGGAAGCGACGCTGATAGTAGCGCGACAGCGCCTCACGCAGCGGCGGGATGCCGCGCTGCCAGGTATAGAAGGTCTCGCCGGCGGCAAGCGCATCGCGCGCGATATCGCTGATGAAGGCAGGGGTCGGCAGGTCGCCCTCGCCCACCCAGAGCGGGATCAGGCCATCGCGCCCGCGGGCATAGTTCACCACCTCGACGATACCGCTTTCGGGCGCGGAAAGCGCGCGGGGGCTGATGGTGGCAAGCGTGGTCATCGGCGGGCTCCGGATGCACGATGGTGCAGGCTGCCGCCTGACATCATCATGAAAGATTCCAATGGACTAGAGCGAAATGGACCGCTCCGGTTTGCCCGTTGCTTCTAGCCGCTTTCGCCGAAGCGATCACGCGACTTTATCTGACCGATTTATCGATTTTTGTGATGTTTCGCGGCCCCGGCAAAGCCGGGGCCGCGCGGAAAAACTCAGGCGCGCTGCTTCAGCAGGTCGCGGATTTCCGAGAGCAGCAGAATGTCTTCCGGCGGCGGTGCGGCCGGCGCTTCGTCCTTCTTCTTTTCCATCGAAGCGCGCATGCGGTTCACCGCCTTGATCATCAGGAAGATGATCCAGGCAAGGATCAGGAAGTTGATCAGCACGGTGATGAAGTTGCCGTAGGCAAAGACGGCGCCCTGCTGGCGGGCGGCGGCGAGAGACGTGGCCGTCACGTTGGCCGAAAGCGGCAGGAAGTAATTGGAGAAATCGAAACCGCCGCCGGTGAGCGCACCGACGATCGGCATGACCAGGTCTTCGACGACCGACGTCACGATCTTGTTGAAGGCGGCGCCGATGATGACACCGACCGCGAGATCCATCACGTTCCCGCGGGCAATAAACTCCTTGAACTCATTCAGCATAAATCTCTCCGTATTATCCCCGTTTGAAAACGGCCGGCGGCGCTGTCCCGCGCTGCAAGCGTTTACGGAAACTAAACCAAAGCGGGCAGCGAGAAAACCTTTCTTTGCCTTTGATCAATTAGCACCGGATAGAGCAGGAACGGGAAGGCAGCCGGCGCTGCACACCGATTTCTCGTGTCGAGCCTTGAACTTAAGACTCATGCGAGGGCAATTCTCAACCCGGCGGACTTGTCCTATGCTCCGCCCTGGAGGAATGAGGCATGCTTTCGGGTTCGGTCATCTTTGCCTCGGCCTTCGCCTATCTGCTGCTGCTGTTTGCAGTGGCGAGCTATGGCGACCGGCGGGCCAGGAGGAACAGCGCTGCGCTGAAAGGCAGGCCGCTCGTCTATGCGCTGAGCCTTGCCATCTACTGCACGTCCTGGACCTATTTCGGCGGCATCGGGCTTGCGGCCGAACGCGGGCTCGAATTCACCGGTATCTATATCGGCCCGATCCTGATGTTCACGCTGGGCATGCCGCTGATCCGCAAGATCATACGGCTCGCCAAGACCGAGAAGCTGACATCGGTCGCCGACTTCATCGCCGCGCGTTACGGCAAGAACCCGGCCGTGGCCGCGATCGTCGCGCTGATTTCGCTGGTCGGCGCCATTCCCTATATCGCGCTGCAGCTGAAGGCGATCTCGAGTTCGGTCGCCGCCATGATCAACACCAGCGACTACGGCATCGGCGCCGGGCAAAGCTTCATCGACCTGCCGCTGCTGGTCACGCTCTTCCTCGCCTGCTTCGCCATCGTCTTCGGCACGCGCCATACGGATGCGACCGAGCACCAGGATGGACTGATCCTCGCGATCGCGATGGAATCGCTGGTCAAGCTGGTGGCGCTCGTCACCGCTGGCTTCTACATCGTCTTCGTCATTTTCAACGGCCCGGCTCACCTGTGGTCTCTGGCCGCGCAAAGCCCTGCCGTGCAGTCGGCGCTTTCCTACGAGACCCCGATAGCGCGCTGGGTGCTGTTGATCGTCACGTCCGCCTTTGCGATCATCATGCTGCCCAGGCAGTTCCATGTGACGGTCGTCGAAAACCGCACCGAAGGCGAACTTCGCACCGCCGGCATCCTCTTTCCGCTATACCTGATCGGCATCAATCTCTTCGTGCTGCCGATCGCCATCGCCGGCATCCTCACCTTCTCCGGCTCCGGCGACGCCGATCTCTACCTCCTGACGCTGCCGCTCGCCAACGGTCTGCCGGTGCTGACGCTGATCACCTTCATCGGCGGCTTTTCGGCGGCGACCGCGATGGTGATCGTCGCGTCCGTGGCACTGTCGATCATGATCTCCAACGACATCGTCATGCCGGTATTCCTGCGCCGCAACCTCAGCCAGCGCGGCGGCTTGCAGGAGAACTTGGCCGGCACGCTGCTCAACATCCGCCGCTCGGCAATCTTCGCCGTGCTTCTGCTCGGCTACGCCTACTATCGCTCCGCCGACATCAGCGCCGGCCTCGCCTCGCTCGGGCTGCTCTCCTTCGTCGCGATCTCGCAGATGGCGCCGGCGCTGCTGGGCGGCCTTGTCTGGCGCCAGGCCAATGCCCGCGGCGCGATCACCGGCATGGTCTCGGGCTTTCTCGTCTGGGCCTATCTGCTTTTCCTGCCGAGCCTCGGCGGACCCGACAACTCCCATGTGGCAACGACGGTGCTGAGCTTCCTGCTGCCGTTCACAGACCTGTTCTCGGGTCCCGATGCGGACCCGCTGGTGAACGCCACGACGCTCAGCCTGCTCGTCAACTGCGCCACCTATATTCTCGGATCGCTGACCCGCACGCCGAAGCCGATCGAACGCTTCCAGGCCGGCGTATTCATCACCCGGCGGTCGCGCACCGAAGGCGCCTTTCGCGGCCGCAAGACCAAGGTCACCGTGCGCGACCTCAAGGCGACGATCGCACGCTACATGGGCGCCGAGCGCATGCAGCGCTCCTTCCATACCTATGAGCGCCAGACCGGCCGTTGGCTGGACGACAACGCGCCCGCCGACATGGCGGTGGTGCATTTCTCCGAGCAACTGCTCGGCAGCGCCATCGGCTCTTCCTCGGCGCGGCTGGTGCTTTCGCTCGCGCTGCAGCGCGGCGACGACACCTCGTCCGAGACGGCCTGGCTGCTCGACCAGGCGAGCGAGGCACTGCAATACAATCAGGATATGCTGCAGACCGCGCTCTCGCAGATGGACCAGGGCATCGCCGTCTTTGACAATGCCAACAACCTGATCATCTGGAACCGGCGCTTCCGCCAGCTTCTGGATCTCCCCGAAGCAGCCGGCCAGGTCGGCTTCCCGCTTGCCGATATCGTCTCGATCCTCACCAAGCGCGGTGACATTCGCAAGGATCAGGAAAAGGGGCTGATCGCCAACTTCCTGACGCTCGACAAACCCTTCCTGCTCGAACTTGGCAACGGCGAGCGCATCATCGAAGTGCGCACCAACGCCATGCCCGACAAGGGCATCGTCACCACCTATACCGACATCACCCAGCGCGTCGCCGCCGACATGGCGCTGAAGCAGGCGAACGAGACACTGGAACTGCGCGTGGCCGAGCGCACCGGCGAACTCACCCGGGTGAACCGGGAACTCGCCGAGGCGCGCGCGGCCGCGGAAGAGGCCAATATCGGCAAGACGCGGTTCTTTGCCGCCGCCGGCCACGACATCCTGCAGCCGCTCAACGCCGCCCGCCTCTATTCCTCGTCGCTCGTCGAACGGCTCGGCGAATCCGACAACAGCACGCTGGTCGAAAACATCGATTCCTCGCTGGAATCGGTCGAGGCCATTCTTGGCGCCGTGCTCGACATTTCACGCCTCGACACCGGCGCCATGAAGGCGCGGATACAGTCCGTTCCGCTCAACGAGTTGCTCAGAAGGATCGAGACCGATTTTGCCCCGATGGCGCGAGCCAAGGATCTCGAACTGATCATCATGCCGACATCGCTTGTCGTGCGCAGTGATCCGAACCTGCTGCGCCGCGTCGTCCAGAACCTCGTCTCCAACGCGATCAAGTACACGCTCAGCGGCAAGGTGCTCGTCGGGGTGCGCAGGCATGGCGCCATGGCGACGATCGAGGTGCTCGATTCCGGCATCGGTATTCCCCAGTCGAAGTTCCGCACCGTCTTCAAGGAATTCGCCCGACTGGACGAAGGCGCACGCACGGCCTCCGGTCTTGGGCTCGGTCTTTCGATCGTCGACCGCATCTCGCGCGTGCTCAACCACCCCGTCAGCCTGCAATCGACGCCCGGCAAGGGCACGGGCTTCAAGGTGACCCTCCCGCTCGATGCCAGCGCCGGCGAACGCGTCGCTGTCCGTCCGGTGCCGCAGAGCAAGGCAAGCGAGGCGCTGAACGGCCTGCGGGTGCTCTGCATCGACAACGAGCCGCGGATCCTCGAGGGCATGCGGGTGCTGCTTTCCGGCTGGGGCTGCATCGTCAGCACGGCGGAATCGCTGGCTGCCTGTTCCGAATTCAGTGCCCAACCCGGCGAGAAACCGCATGCCGTCATCGCCGACTACCATCTCGACGACGGCACCGGCATCGAGGCGGTCGCGCGCATCCGGGCATCAACCGGCGAAGCGACGCCGGCGCTGCTGGTGACCGCCGACCGCTCGCCGGAAGTGCGCGCCGCGGCCGAACGCGACGGCATCGCGATCCAGAACAAGCCGGTGCGCCCGGCGGCGATGCGCGCCTGGCTGACGCAGCTTTCGACGGCGGCACGAACCGCTGCGGAATAAACGGCTCCCGCATTTCGGGGCCGCCTGAAACAAGGGGATATCTCAAAGTCAAAGCGGGCCGCATCAGGCGGCGGCGACGGTGCCGATCTTCGAAAGCTGAATGACCGCCTGGGTGCGGCTGTCGACATTGAGCTTTAAGAGGATCGCCGAGACATGCGCCTTGATCGTCGCCTCGGAGACGCCGAGTTCGTAAGCGATCTGTTTGTTGAGCAGGCCCTCGCCGAGCATGCTGAGGACGCGGGATTGCTGCGGCGTCAAGGTCTGCAGGCGCTGGAGCAGATCGGCGACCTCAGGCTCGTATTCCTGCGCCTGGTCGTAACCCGCGGGAACGAAGACCTCGCCGGCCATCACCTTCTCGATCCCCTCGCGGATTTCCTCGATGCCGGCCGATTTCGAAAGAAAGCCGGACGCGCCGAGATCGAGCGCGCGATGGATCGTCGCCGGGTCGTCATGGGCCGACACCACCATGACCGGCAGGCTCGGAAATTCGGCGCGAAGTGCGATTAGGCCGGAAAGCCCGCTGACGCCGGGCATGGTCAGGTCGAGCAGCATGAGGTCGGCGTCAGGGTTGTCGGCCGCCGCCTTGCGCGCGGCTGCGAAATCGCCAGCCTCTACGATGGCAGGCGCGCCGTCGACGCCGCTCAGCGCCTGGCGCATCGCGCCGCGAAACAGCGGATGGTCGTCCGCGATGATGATGGTCATGTCCGGTGTCATGCTGCTCCCTCCCAAGAGCCCGGGCTGAAATCTGCGCGCCCCCACGCGCCGATCCGCATCCCGCATGGCCGATCCGGCAACTCAGGTCTTCTGCGGCTCCTGAGTGGAGTCGCTGCCTTCGAGATCCTTCACGATATCCATGAACCTACGCATCATTCTTTCCATGATGCCCATTGCGCGGTCAATCTCTTCCTCAGCCGGAAGGTCCTGTTTTGCGACACTTTCACCGGCCTTGGCCGTCTTTTCCAAGGCCTCGACCCGCTTCGTCAGGAGGTCCAATTCCTGTTCGAAGGCGGCCCGCTCGTCGGCGGCCATGCGGCAGACCAACTGGCCGTCCTTCTCCTGGCACAGCGACACCTCGCCGGTCTGGGTATCGAGCCGGGCGATGCCGGTCTCGGACTTCTGCATGCTGTAGCGTCCGGGGGCCGGATCCTGTGCGCTGGCGCCGCCGGCCAGAGCCAATCCGGTGCCGAACATAAGTATGGCAGCAGCGTTTTTCATGACATCTTCTCCGTTACGATCCTTGCCGGGACGTGATCTGTGCGCGAACGAGAAGAGCGAAATCGGTCTTCACCGCGGATTATGCGCGAATCGTCGTCCTTCTGCGATGGACAATCGCCGATATTTACGGCAAGGCCACGACAGAAAATTACGGGGACAGACGGGCACCATGGGTTCCATCATCTACAAAATCGTTCCGGCATCGCTGTGGCAGGAAGCCAAGCGCAGCGGACGCTTCGACGGCGCGCCCGTCGATCTCGCCGACGGTTACGTCCATTTTTCGACCGGCGAACAGGTGGTCGAGACCGCAGCGCGCTATTTCGAGGGACAGGTAGACCTGCTGCTGGTCGCCGTCGACGGCGACGCGCTCGGCGAAGAACTGGTCTATGAGCCCTCACGCGGCGGCGCCCTCTTCCCGCATCTCTATGCCCCCCTCTTCCTGTCGGCCGTCGTCTGGGAAAAGCCACTGCCGCTCGGCGCCGATGGCGCGCATATCTTCCCGGAACTTGATGCATGAACCCGCTGACCAGCCTTGCCCGCCGCGGCCTTTTCCTCTTCGATCCGGAAGCTGCGCACGGCCTTTCGATCAAGGCATTGAAGACCGGGCTCGTACCGAACTGTCCTGCCAAGGCCGACAAGCGGCTCTCTCAGACGGTCGCGGGCATCGTTTTTCCAAACCCGATCGGCATGGCGGCCGGCTACGACAAGAATGCCGAGGTACCGGAAGCGCTTCTGAAGATCGGCTTCGGCTTCACCGAGATCGGCACCGTCACGCCGAAGCCGCAGGCCGGCAACGATAAGCCGCGCATCTTCCGGCTGGTCGAGGATGAGGCGGTGATCAACCGCCTCGGCTTCAACAATGAAGGCCATGGCGCAGCGCTGGCGCGACTGAAGGCCTGTTCGCGCGGTGCGCTGATCGGCGTCAACATCGGCGCCAACAAGGACAGCGCCGACCGTATCGCCGACTATGTTGGCGGCATCCATACGTTCTACTCGGTCGCCCGCTATTTCACCGCCAACATCTCCTCACCGAACACGCCGGGCCTGCGCGACCTGCAAGCGCGCGAAAGTCTCGCCGCCCTGCTGTCGGCCGTGCTCTCGGCGCGCGACGAAGAGGCGCTGAGGAGCAATCGCCGCGTTCCGGTCTTCCTGAAGATCGCGCCCGATCTCACCGAGGTAGGCATGGACGATATCGCCGCCGAAGTGCTGGCGCACGATCTCGACGGCCTGATCGTCTCCAACACGACGCTTTCGCGCGACGGTCTCAAGGACCAGGCCCAGGCGAAGGAGACCGGCGGCCTCTCGGGCAAGCCACTCTTTGATAAGTCGACGGCCGTGCTTGCCCGCATGCGCAAGCGCGTCGGCCCGAAGCTGCCGATCATCGGCGTCGGCGGCGTCAGCTCGGCCGAAACCGCGGCAGAGAAGATCCGCGCCGGCGCCGACCTCGTGCAGCTCTATTCCTGCATGGTCTATGAAGGCCCGGCCCTGCCCGGCCGCATCGTACGTGGCCTCTCGGATCTCTGCGATCGCGAGCGGCTCACCTCGATCCGCGATATCCGCGATAGCCGTCTCGACTACTGGGCCGGCAAGAACGTCTGACGCGCCTTCATCGGGATCCGCGACAACAGGAACAGCCCCCGCATCAGCAGGAACAGGTTGAGCCCCGCCCACAGGCCGTGATTGCCGAAGGCGGGGACCAGCACGGCGAGTGCTGCGGCATAGCCGACAAAGGCCGCCAACATCATGTTGCGCATCTCGCGCGACCAGGTGGCGCCGATGAAGACGCCGTCCATCAGGAAGGCAAGCGCACCGGTCATCGCAGTCACGGCCGCCCAGGGCAGATATTCGTAAGCCGCCGCGCGCACATCCGGCGCCGTGGTCAGGAGATCGATGAGCCCGTCACCGAACAGCAGGAAGGCGACGGTCGTCACCAGCGCGAGCCCCAGTGACCAGGCGGCCGTCAGCCGGAGTGCGCGATCGAAGGCCGGGCGGTAACCGGCGCCGATCGAGCGTCCGATGAGCTGTTCCGCCGCATTGGCGAGGCCGTCGAGATAGTAGCCGGCAACGAGGAAAATCGTCATCAGCACCGCATTGGCCGCAAGCGTCACCGGCCCGAAGCCAGTGCCGATGCGGGTCATCAGCGTGAAGGCTGCCAGAAGCAGGAACGAGCGGATCATGATGTCTCGGTTGAGGCCGAAGAGCGGCTTCAGCCGTTCGCGGTCAAATATCTCGGCCCAGCTTGGCGCATCCCTGCTGTCGAAGCGGCCATAGACGACGGCGAAGCCAACGAGCGCACCGATCACTTCGCCGGTGACGGTCGCGAGCGCAACCCCCATCACGCCCCAGCCGAACACCAGGCCGAGCAGGATCGACAGCACGATGTTGATGCCGTTGATCAGTGTCTGCAGCATCAGGCCGATGGTGCCCTCGCCGCGGCCGAGCACGAAGCCGAGGATGGCGTAGTTGGCAAGCGCCGCCGGTGCAGAAAGGATGCGACAGAGAAAATAGGTGCTGGTGACGCCGGCTATCTCAGGCTCCGGCCCCATCAGCCAGAGGCCGCCGGACAGAAGCAGCGGCGAAAGGAAAAGGCTGGCCATGCCGCAAACGAGCGCGATGATCAGCGATCGCCAAAACACTGCCTGCTGCTCACGCCGATCGCCGCGGCCATAGGCCTGGGCAACCAGGCCCGTGGTCGCTGCCCGCAGGAAGTTGAAGGTGGTGAAGATCAGGTCGAACAGGATGGCCCCGACCGCAAGGCCCGCCAGCAAGGTCGCCTGCCCCATGCGTCCGACAACGGCGGTATCGACGAGACCAAGCAGAGGCGTCGTCAGAAAGCCGAGCGTCATCGGCAACGCGATCGCCAGGATCAGCCGATGGGTGACGTGAAAGGGGCCGGCAGCGTCGCTCGGCGAGGCGGAAGAGGCGGTCATCGAACGGTCCGGGCGTGGTCGGTGAGAGATGACCGTTTTAGGGAATGAGCATGGGGGGATGCAAGGTGGCATTTGCCGCGCGTCCCCTTCTCCCGTCATAACGGGAAGAAGGTCCCGGAGGGGGATCAGGGGCAAATCTCACAGGAGCGGCTGCGAGCCGCTGGAAGCCTGTCAGCCCGAAAGCACCATGGCCCAGAAGGGACGGTTTCCGGAGGCGTCGTTCTGGGCGACGGCGACCCCGAGGCCGCGATATTTGCCGAGCATGTTTTCGAGATGCTTGGGCGACCTGTACCAGGCGTCATAGGCGCGCTCGGCGTCGTCCTGGCCCACGGCGATGTTTTCAGCGGCCGGAAGCGTCACGCCCTGGCCCTTCATTCGGTCGTAGAAACTGTCGTTCCAGCCGATCAGGTGCTGCATCTTGCCGGCCTTGGCCATGCGCGCCGCCTGGTGCATCGCCGCGGCGGACGCCGCATGATCGGCGACGAGTTCGGTCAGGCCCTTGCCCTTGCGCAGCTTGTTGACATAGCCGAGGCTCGCTGCGGTCTGGTCGCTGCCGGTGCCGCTTTCGGGCATCAGCACCTTGGACGTGTTGCAGCCGGCGAGCGCGCCGAGCGACAGGATGGCGGTCGCGCGGAGCAGGCCGCGGCGTTCGATCAGAAGAAAACGGTCCTGCATCGTCAGCGCCGAAAGTTCAGGACGCGCAGGATGACGAAGGCCGGCACGACGATCACCGCGCCGAGCAACAGGTAGTCGCCCACCCGGCCAAGTGCTGCAAAGCCGGTGTACCAGAGGTCGAGCAGGAAGTTGCGGACGGCGAAGTAGATATCGGTCGGATACCAGCCGAACATCCTCATCACGAAGCCGACGAGGATCGACACCACGATGAGCTTGACCAGCACGCGCAGCGGCGAGTCACCCAAGAATCTGTTCATTCCGTCCGACATCAGCGAACTTCTCCTGTTTGTCTTCACATAAGCCGCGATCGGCAGCGTCGCAAGTCGCTGGCCCCGGCGGGCACGGCTCAGGCTTCCGATCGCGCCAGATTCCGCTTGTATTTTGCGGCATCCGGCGTCAGAAGCGCTGATCGCAACCAACATCTCACATTGATGACGCTCAACCAGCTCTCCTCCGGCGACCTGATCGCCGACCGCCGCGCCGACTACGCAAAAATGCTTGCCGAGGGCGGCGAGCCCGCAAGTGCGGCCGAACTCATGGCGCAAGCGCTGGAACAGGCACCCAACTGGGCAGCCGGCTGGTTTCGGCTCGCGGACTATGAAGAAAAATCTGGCCGGAAAGAGGCGGCGATCGAAGCGCTGAGGAAAACACTGGCGCTCAGCCCCCAGGATATCTTCGGCGCTGGCCTGAAACTGGCCCTGCTTGGCGCTGCCGCCATGCCCGAACAGCCGCCGAGCCTCTATGTCGAGCGGCTCTTCGACGACTATGCCGACCGCTTCGACAAGGCGCTGGTCGAGAAGCTCGGCTATACCGTGCCGCAGAAGCTCGCGGCGCTGATCCAAAGCCACACCGGAGGCCTCATCTTCGAGCATGTGACGGATCTCGGCTGCGGCACCGGCCTTTTTGGCGAGCGCATCCGGGATCAGGCGCAGTTCCTTGAAGGTTTCGACATCTCCATCAACATGCTCGCCAAGGCCGAGGCGAAATCCACCTACGATCGGCTGGCCCGCGCCGACCTTTCTCTTTCGCCTGATGCCTCCGGCATCTTCGGCAACTTCGCGCCCGCCCGGGCCGACCTCGTCAGCGCCGCCGACGTGCTGATGTATCTCGGCAATCTTGACAGTGTTTTCGACATCACCACCCGGCTGCTCGCACCCGAGGGCTACTTCGCCTTCTCGGTAGAAGACGCCGGCGATGCCGAGGAGTTCCTGCTGCGGCCGTCGCTGCGCTACGCCCATGGCGAAGCCTATGTCCGCGGCCTCTGCACGGCGCATGGCCTCACTCTGCTGGCGGTCGAGCGCACCGGCATCCGCATGGATGCCGGTGCGCCGGTGTTCGGCATCCTGTTCCTGGCGCAAGCCTGCATAAAACGCAAGGCAGAGTCGCAAAAATAGGTCAGCATAACTGACATATTTTTCTTGATTGTTGTTGTGCGTTGCAGCATTGCTCACGCCATCGCAATCGAGGTTTCGCCATGGCTCAGATCAGCAGCGTTTTCGGTCTCTGGAACACCAGCCCGACCCGGCATTCCGCCGTCGAGGATCTGCAGGGCATCTTTACCGGCAGCCTGATCGCAGCGCTCGGCCTCTATTTCCTCGCAAGCGCCGGCCTCCTGACCGGCAGCACGGCCGGCGTCGCCTTCCTTTTACACTATGCCTTCGGCGTCAATTTCGGCCTTGCCTTCTTCCTGCTGAACCTGCCCTTCTTCTATCTTTCGCTGAAACGGCTCGGCCCGGCCTTCACGGTCAAGACCTTCATCGCCATCGGCGTGACCTCGTTCCTGACCGACATCCAGTCGCGCCTCTTCCAGATCGGCACGATCCAGCCGGCCTGGGCGGCGCTCCTCGGCGGCCTTCTGCTTGGCTATGGCCTCTTGGCGCTCTATCGCCACCGCGCCAGCCTCGGCGGCGTCGGCATTCTCGGCATCTACCTGCAGGAGCGTTTCGGCATTCGCGCCGGCCTCGTGCAGCTTGCGATCGACATGGTCGTGCTCGTCTTCGCCTTCGGCGTGACATCGCCCACGGTCGTCGCCTGGTCGGTGCTCGGCGCAGTCGTCTTGAACCTGTTTGTGGCCATCAACCACCGCGCTGATCGTTACATCGCGCTCTAGAGCGCCGTGCGTTCACCAGAACGCGCAAGGACGCTCTAGGATGCAGAGCAGCTAGCCCCGAAGCGGACCTCGGGGCTAGCTGGAGCTTCCTCACTGGATATCAGGCGGCCATAACCGGCTGATCGACCGGATGCTGCGAACGCAGGCCGACAGCGACACGGTTCCAGACATTGATGACGCCGATTGCCATGGTGATCTTGGTGATCTCGGCTTCGCTGAAGTGCGCGCGCAGCGGCTCGAAATCCGCGTCGGGCGCGCCGGTCTGGGCAAGGTTGGTCAGCGATTCCGTCCAGGCGAGCACTGCGCGTTCGCGCGCGTCATAGATCGGCGATTCCCGCCAAGCGCAGATCAGGTGGATCCACTGCTCGCTCATGCCGGTGTGTCGCGCTTCCTTCACATGCATGTCGATGCAATAGGCGCAGCCGTTGATCTGCGAGGCGCGCAGCTTGATCAGATGGATCAGGCGCGGCTCCAGGCCCGATTCCTTGATGATGTAGCTGTCGAAGGCGGCCGCGGCCTTGTAGGCATCGGGAGCGGCTTTGACGAAGTTGAAACGCGGCTGCATGGACTTCTCCTTGGGCTGAACAGGGTTGATGGAGGTCAGGCGCTGGCGGACGATTTGCGCTCGTTGATCGCCAGAAAGGCTTCGGTTCGTGCCGATACGCTGCCGTCATCCTTGGCGTTGAGATCGTCCAGGATGCTGGCGATGGTCACGCGGCGCAGCTCGGCGCGGTAGGCCTGCTCGGCCTTCAGCATCGCGACATTGATGGTGCAGGGTGCCGTCGGCTTGCAGGCGTAGGGATTGGGACCGCGCAGGCGGATCTCATTGCAGCGGAACGCCGGCTCCGGGCCTTCGACCGCAAGCACGATATCGAGCAAAGTGATCCTCTCCGGCGTCTTGGCGAGACGGTAGCCACCCTTGGGGCCCGGCACCGCTTCCAGCAGTCCGGCACCGGACATCGCCTGCAGGTGCTTCAAGAGATAGCTGGTGGAAACACCATGGAACTCGGCAAGCGCCGCCGCCGACAGGGTGCTTCCCGGCTGAAGACAGCTCAGCATCGTCACGCTGTGAATGGCCTGTTCGACCCCGTCACCGAGTTTCATGGGCGCCTCCATAATCGTGGATAGTTTTTATCTACGATTAGACCAAGAGTCAATCCTCGTGATTGCACCCATCGGACAGGCTTCTCTTTTGGCGGATTTGATCTACCTTTGTTCTCCGTGAACAGGATCGATTCCAGAGAGCCGCAGGGCGATGCCCTGAGCCTGCCCGCTCCCTTTCTGCGCTGGTTCGGCGAGAAGGGCTGGCGGCCGCGTGCGCACCAGCTGGAGCTGCTCGCCCGCGCCGAGGCCGGGGAAAGCACGCTGCTGATCGCGCCGACCGGCGCCGGCAAGACGCTCGCCGGCTTCCTGCCGTCGCTGGTCGGTCTCACCCGCCGCGGCAAAATTCCGCCGGGCTCAGCCTTCGTCGGCATCCACACGCTCTACATTTCTCCCCTGAAGGCGCTCGCCGTCGACATCGAACGCAACCTGATGAAGCCGGTCGGCGAGATGGGCCTGCCTGTGCGCGTCGAGAACCGCACGGGCGATACGCCCACCGCCAAGCGCCAGCGACAGAAGCTCAATCCGCCCGACATTCTGCTGACGACGCCGGAACAGCTGGCGCTGCTGCTTGCCAACGGCGAGGCGCAGCGCTTCTTCAAGGACCTGCGCTATGTCGTGTTCGACGAGCTGCATTCGCTCGTCACCTCCAAGCGCGGCCATCTGCTTTCCCTTGGCCTTGCGCGGCTGCGCCGACTGGCGCCCGGCCTGCAGACGATCGGCCTTTCGGCGACGGTCGCCGACCCGATGGATCTGCAGCGCTGGCTGGCTCCGCAAGAGCCGGACGCGAACAATCACGCAGGCCTCGTTCAGGTAAAGGGCGGGGCCAAGGCGCAGATCACCATTTTGAAGACCGAGGAACACGTGCCCTGGGCCGGACACTCGGCGCGCTACGCGATCCCCGACGTCTACGAGGCGATCAAGGAGCACGGTACCACCCTGCTCTTCGTCAACACCCGCAGCCAGGCTGAGCTTCTGTTCCAGGAACTCTGGACGAACAACGACGACAATCTGCCGATCGCGCTGCACCACGGCTCGCTCGACGTCGCCCAGCGCCGTAAGGTCGAGGCGGCGATGGCGGAGAACCGCCTGCGGGCCGTCGTTGCGACCTCGACGCTGGACCTCGGCATCGACTGGGGCGATGTCGATCTCGTCGTGCATGTGGGCGCGCCAAAGGGGGCGAGCCGCCTCGCCCAGCGCATCGGCCGCGCCAACCACCGCATGGACGAACCGTCGAAGGCGATCCTGGTGCCGGCCAACCGCTTCGAGGTGATGGAATGCCAGGCGGCGCTCGACGCCAACTATATCGGCGCGCAGGATACGCCGCCCGTCGGCAAGGGCGCGCTCGACGTGCTCGCCCAGCATGTGCTCGGCATGGCCTGCGCCGCCCCCTTCGATCCGCTTGCGCTGTTCGACGAAATCACCAGTGCCTCGCCCTACGCGACACTTGCCTGGGAGACCTTCGAGCGCGTCGTCGATTTCGTCGCGACTGGGGGCTATGCGCTGAAGACCTACGAGCGCTACGCCCGCATCCGAAAGACCAAGGACGGGCTCTATCGCGTTTCCAATCCGCTTGTGGCGCAGCAATACCGGCTGAACGTCGGCACCATCGTGGAATCGCCGATGCTGAACGTGCGCATGGTTAAGCGCAACGCCCGCGGCTCGCTCGGCCGCGGCGGCATGCCGCTCGGCAAGGTGGAGGAGTACTTCCTCGAAATGCTGTCGCAGGGCGACACCTTCATGTTCTCCGGCAAGGTGCTGCGCTTCGAGGGCATCCGCGAAAACGAGTGCCTTGTCAGCCAGGCTTTCACCTTCGATCCCAAGGTGCCGAGCTATGCCGGCGGCAAGTTCCCGCTCTCGACCTATCTCGCCGAACAGGTCCGAAGGATGCTTGCCGATCCGGCACGGCGTGCTGCGCTGCCGGAACAGGTGCGCGATTGGCTATCCTTGCAGAAGGACGTCTCGATGCTGCCGCGCGAGGACGAGCTGCTGATCGAGACTTTTCCGCGCGGCAGCCGCCACTACATGGTCATCTATGCCTTCGAAGGGCGGTTGGCGCACCAGACGCTCGGCATGCTGCTGACCCGCAGGCTCGATCGCGCCGGGCTGAAGCCGCTCGGCTTCGTCGCCACCGACTATTCGCTGGCGGTCTGGGCGCTCGACGACCTCGGCGCGACCTTCGAACTCAGGCGCGGCGCGCTCGCCGATCTCTTCGACGAGGACATGCTGGGAGACGACCTCGAAGCCTGGCTCAACGAATCCTTCCTCTTGAAACGCACCTTTCGCAACTGCGCCGTCATCGCCGGGCTGATCGACCAGCGGCATCCCGGCAAGGAAAAGACCGGCCGGCAGGTGACGGTCTCGGCCGACCTCATTTACGACGTATTGCACGCGCACGAGCCGGATCACCTGCTGCTCGAAGCGACCCGCAACGACGCGGCAACGGGGCTTTTGGACATCGCCCGCCTCGGGGATATGCTGAAGCGAATCAAGGGCCACATCACCCACCGACGGCTCGACCATATCTCGCCGCTGGCGGTGCCCGTCATGCTGGAGATCGGCAAGGAAATGGTCCAGGGCGAGGCACAGGACTTCCTGCTTTCGGAAGCCGCCGACGACCTGATCCACGAGGCGATGGGCGGTCTGGATGTGGATTGATAGGAAAATGACCTTGAGAATGAGCAGTCAGTCGATGTCGGCGGATTATTACCCTCTCCGCACACAACGTGCGAGACCGTGACCATGCATCGCCTTGCCCACGCCCTCTCGGCTCAGACGACCACTCCCCTCCTCCACGCCCAGACAATCGTCAACGGCGTCGTCGCGATGTGCGATCCGCTCGGTAGCCTCTACCTGCCGGAGACGGGCACGCTGGTCGTCTCGGACCTCCACCTGGAGAAGGGCTCCGCCTTTGCCCGACGCGGCATGCTTTTGCCGCCCTACGATACGCTTGCGACGCTGCGCGTGCTCGAGGCGGCGATCGCGCGGCACGATCCGAAGCTCGTCATCAGCCTCGGCGACAACTTCCACGACCGCGTCGGTTCGGCGGCAATGCCCGATCATTTCCGGCATATGATTGCCGCCATGGCCTATGGGCGCGAATGGGTCTGGATCAACGGCAACCACGACCCCGACGGCGCCTTCGGCCTGCCGGGCGCCTCGATGGACGAGCTTAGCCATGCGGGGCTGACCTTCCGGCACGAGCCGAAGCGCGGCGATGCCGTCGGCGAGATCGCCGGGCACCTGCATCCGGCAGCAACGGTGGTAAGACGGGAAAGAGCGGTGCGCCGCGCCTGCTTTGCGACCGATGGCACGCGCCTGCTGATGCCGGCTTTCGGCGTCACCACCGGCGGGCTCGATCTCAGACACCGGGCCATGACCGGCCTCTTCGACCGCAGCAAGCTTGTCGCCCATATGCTCGGGCGCGACCGGATCTACTCGGTTCGCTTTGCCAATCTCATCGCCTGACGAGAGCGGTGAAAATGGCGCGGCTCTCCCGCGCCGGAGCGCCGCCTGCGATCAAAACGCGTTGAAGGTCAGCGTCGTCAGCGAGCGCGAGATGCCCGGCACCGTGGCAATGTTGTCGTTGATGAACTTGCCGATGTCCTGGCCTTCTTCGATATAGACCTTGATGATCAGGTCGTAATCGCCGCTCGTCGAATACATCTCCGAAACGATCTCCTTGCGGTAGATCTCGTCGGCGACCTCGTAGGTCTTGCCGGGAGCGCACTGCAACTGGACAAAAATCGGTTTCATCGAGCTTCCTCTGTTTTTTATGTGCAGCGACACGCGCTGATGAAACGCATGTGGCATGCCTTTCCATAGCGCTCCGTCGCGCAAAAGGAAATGTCAGCGAAGCGTGCCGGTCACTATTCCTTGCGGAAGATCAGGCTCGCGCCCCAGCCTGTGATGACCGCAAGCAGCACGGCCATCAAGCCATAAAGCAGCGGCTGCTGGTGCGCCGCCTGGGTAATGAACTGTTCGAGGCCCGTCTTGACGACGCGCAGCGGCAGCGCCTTCGCGGCGACGAAGACACCGTCGCGGAAGAGATAGGCGCGCACGACATGCACGCCGTTCGGCACATTTGCCGGCAGCCGCACCGAGGCCTTGAACAGGCTGGAGCTGATGAACTGCACGCCGCCGGGATCGCGCTCGTAGACGCCGCTGCCCTCGCGGATGCGGCGAAAGGCATTACGGAATTCGCCAAGATTGCTGCCGTCGCCGACGAAGCCGAGCGGTACCAGCCGCATGTGATCGACACCGATGCCCATATTGCCCATCTCGCCGGGTGGCGCGATCGTCTCGATGTCGCGCGTCGAAGACAGCGAATAGGATTCCGGCACCAGTTCGAAGGTCATCGAGCTGGTGTTGACCCAGATGCCGAAGACCCGCTCTTTCTTGCGCACCGTCGCGTTGTCTTTCGGGCCTTCCAGCGACACGACGATATTGTATCGACCCTGGGCGAGCAGGCTCTGGTCGAAACCGTCGACGGCACCGAAAATCGTCAGGTCGGCACCTCGGAAGTCCGAGGTGATGGCGATCTCATCGGTGGAAATGCCGATCTCAAGCTTCTCGGTGAAATCGGCGTTCTCATCCTGGATCGCCGCCTGCACGGGAACGGCCAGAGCAAGCGCCAGAAGAGCAAGGGTCGTGCGGGCAAGGCGGAGCATCAGAAGCCGAACCCCGCGGATACGACCGAGTAGACGTCCTTCGGCGGGATGACGAGCTCGATCGCCAGACGGATACCGACGGCAAGAACAAGCAGGGCCAGCAATGCGCGCAGCTGTTCGCCGCGCAGCTTCTGGCCGACGCGCACGCCGTATTGGGCGCCGATGACGCCGGCGATCATCAGCACGAAGGCGAGCACGATGTCGACGGTGTAGTTGGTCGAAGCCTGGACGATGACCGTGTAGGCCGACACGAAGATGATCTGGAACAGCGACGTGCCGACGACGACATTGGTCGGGATGCGCAGCAGATAGATCATCGCCGGCACCATGATGAAGCCGCCGCCGACACCCATGACCGAGGTCAGGATGCCGATGCAGAAACCGAGGGCGATCACCGGAATGACGCTCAGATAGATCTTCGACTTCTTGAAGCGCATCTTCAGGGGCAGGCCATGCACCCAGTTGTGCTGGCCGGGGCGGCGCAGGGTCGTCTGCTGGTTCTTGGCCGCCTTGCGCATGGCGACGACGCTCTCCCAGAGCATCAGGCCGCCGACGGTGCCGAGCAGCACGACGTAAAGCAGCGAGATCACCAGGTCGAGCTGGCCGAGGCGGCGCAGCAGCGAGAACAGCCAGACGCCGACGGTCGCGCCGGCAAGACCGCCGCACAGAAGCACCGTGCCGAGCTTGATGTCGATGGTGCCTCTTCGGAAATGCGTGATCGCCCCCGAAATCGACGAGGCCACCACCTGGTTGGCACCGGTCGCCACCGCGACGACGGGAGGAATATTGTAGAAGATCAGGAGCGGCGTGATCAGGAACCCGCCACCGACGCCGAACATGCCGGACAGAAAGCCGACGGCAGCGCCCATACCGAGAATAATGAGTATGTTCACCGACAACTCTGCGATGGGCAGATAGATCGTCACGCCGGATCCTCGATATGCCAACGGCCCGCGATGCGGGCAAACCAGTTAGTGTGGCAAGCAAATCACCACGATTGAGGGATTATTCGAAGGGCCGACACCTCCCCCGAGGGCGAGGCGGCCTCCGTCATGCACTCCTGCAGCGTTGCGCTTCCGCCAGGACGTGCCAAGGCCAAGAATCGGACCTTGATTGCTGCATCGGTTCTTCCTTAGCCCGATTCCGATTAAGGAATTATGCAGCAGCCCGAGATTTCAACCTTTTCAGCCACATGGCGGATGGCTTCGCCACCCGCAACCCGTGTCGCCCGGCTCTGCGGCTTTATTACGGCGCTGGGCCTGAGGGTCAGGAATTGCGCTTCAGCAATTCCTTGACCAGTTGCTCGGTGATTTCGCCCGTCGGCTCCTGGCCGACCGACTTCTGGAAAGCCTTGATGGCGCCGACGGTCTTCTTGCCCATCTGGCCATCCGGCTTGCCGGCGTCGAAGCCGTTGTTGTTGAGGATCGCCTGGATGTTGCGGACCGCCTTGCTCATGTCGACGCTGGCGGTCTTGTTGGCCGGGCCGACCCATGCATCCGGAACGTCGACGCTGTTTGCCTTGGCGTCGACCGGCTCAGCCTTCCAGGCTTCGGCCTTGGCCTTGGCGCTTTCGAGCTGCTCCGGCTTCATCGCCTTGGCAACCTCGTCGCGCTTGGCGCCGGCATCGAGATCACCTTCGCGGGCAGCCGCCGAGAACCACTTGTAGGATTCCGTCAGGTCCTGTGGCACGCCGTTGCCGCGGGCATAGAGAACCGCAAGGTTGAACTGGCTGTCGCGGATGCCGAGTTCGGCAGCCTTGGCAAACCACTTCGTTGCCTCGTTAAAGTCAGGCGCGCCATCGCGGCCGCTTGCCAGCATGACTGCGAGGTTATGCATGGCGCTGGCGTTGCCCTGGCCGGCGGAAGCGATATAGAGCGCCTTCGCCTTGGCCGTGTCGCGCGTCACGCCGGTGCCCTTCTCGTAGAGGGTCGCAAGACGGTACTGAGCCGGCACGACGCCGGCATCGGCGGCGCGCTGATACCATTTCGCGGCTTCCGCCATATTTTCCTGAACGCCCCGGCCCTCGGTGAAGCGCACGGCGATTTCGTAGAAGGCGAGCGGGTCGCCACCCTTGGCAGCCGTCACCAGCGCGACCGGGCCAAAACCTTCCGGCAATACGACGTCGGTCGCCACGGCCGCAGCGGCAGTGGTCGACGGGGTCATCGCGGCACCATCGGCCGGCGCGCTTGCGACCGAAGCGCTCGCCACCGGCGTCGCTGCAGCCGCTGCCGGCTGGAACTCGGTGACCGGCGTCTTCGTCTCGGCGACAGGCGCAAGCATCGGCGCCTTGCCTTCTGCCGGCGTTGCAAAGGTGGTCGTCGGCACGGTCGTTGCCGTCACCGCGATCGAGGCCTCGGGGGTCTTTGCCGGCGCTTCAACGGAATCGAGCGGTGGCGCAACAACCGTTTCGGACGCAGCGACCGGTGCTGCCTGTGCCGCAACGGTCGTGCCCTGCATCAGCTGGTCGTCGGCGACCTTGAATTCGGATGCCTGCGGGTTGACCGTCTGCTCGATGACCGCCACCGGTTCGACCGGCATCTCGTCCTTGTTCAGCATCGAGCTGACCATCGGGTAGGACATGATCGCCAAAAGCACGGCGCCGACGGCCATGAGGATCGGCCGGCGATGACGGGCAAAAGCGCCGCCGATGCCGGACGTCGCGGCCTTGTCGCCGGTCTTGTTGAGGGTGTCGGCTTCCTCGACGGCGAGCTGGGCGGCGCGGCGAGCGGCGGCGATGAAGTCCGACTTGTCGCCATCGGCCGGCTGAATGCCTGCCTTGTTCATCTGCCCGGCGCGCACGCGCTCCAGGATCTTCTTCACGTCCGGAACGCCGGAGCCCGGCTCGAGCAGCTGGTTTGCTTCTTCCGGCGCCAGCATTTCGGAGGGATCGATCGACGGCGTCGGCTCGACGAGCTTGCGCGCCTGCTCCGGTGCCTGTTCCGAGCGTTTGCCGGAAAAGCGACGGGTGAGGCCGGCGAGCAGGCCTGTGCGGCCAGCGGCTACCGGCTCGCGCTCTTCTTCGAGCTCGACGGTCGAGATCTGCGCATCGTCGGCAAGGGCCGTTACCGGTTCGGCGGCCTCGGCTGCGACGGCCTGGTCCTCCGCCTGGAGGGCGCGGACATTGCGCTGCAGGTCGTCGTAGCGATCATCGAGGTCACCGCCACCGAAAGGGTCGTTGAACTCCGGCTGCGCGGCGCGCGGCATCGGGGCGGCTTCGCGCACCACCGCCATGGCAGGCTGGGCCGCCATTGCCGGCTCGCGGTTTTCGATGCGTTCCAGCTTGTCGGCGATGTGGACGAGGGTTTCGTGCAACGCCTCGAAAGTGCGCGCAGTCCGCTCCTCGCTGGAGCGGCTCAAGTCCTCAAGTGTCCGCAGGTCTTCGGCGAGCGCCGAGATCGCGGCCAGGTCGCCACCGGAGGAGGCCTGCGTTGGGCCGTTCTTGGAATAGGCTTCCATCACCGCTTCGGCCGCCTGGCGGGCGGCTTCGACGATGTATTCGTCGCTGGTCGAGAAATAGTCCTCGAGCGCGGTCATACGGTTTTCGAAATCGACGGGCATCACGCTCTGGGCGACGTCCGCCCGCGGCTGGCTGACCAGCGTCGACAGGTTGGCGATCTGGGCTTCAAGGTTCTGAAGCGCCGCGCGGTCGTCGAACGGCGCTGCCTGTGTTTCCTCCAGCCGCTGGGCGATACCGGCGAGGCGATCTTCCAGCCGGTCGAAACGCGGATCGGAAACAGGCTGGGCGCCGTGGGCGTCGAGCTCGTCGATCCGGCGGGCGAGATAGTCCAGCCGCTCGGCCAGTGCGTCGTTGACGCTGCCCTGGTCGAGGGCCTCGATCTTGCGGGAGATATCCGACAGGTAATCGTTGAGGTCCGACTGCGCCGTCCTGTTGCTGCGCTCCATCATCAGCGAGAGCTGGTCGAGCCGCTCTTCCAGGCGGGCGGCGGCCTTTTCGCTGGCGAGATCCTCGACACGGACGGTCAGGGCTTCCAGACGGGCGCTGAGGCCCGAATCGTTCGGGCGCGACAGGCTGTCGATCTGGTGGGAGAGATCGCCGAGCCGGCTTTCGAGGCGATTGACGAAGCCGGTATCAAGCCCCTGGGTCGTGCGGCTGTTGGCGGCAATGGCGCGGCTGATTTCGTCGAGCCGGCTGTCAAGATCGGCAAACTGCGAGACGAGGCGGCGATCGTCGGGCTGGATCTGCCGGCCGAGCATTTCGATCGCCTGGGCAACGGCGATAAGCTTGTCTTCGAGCACATCGACAGCGGAGCTGCTCTTCAGCGAGCCGATCTGCGACTTGATTTCGTCCAGCCGATAGGCGAGCGCTACCAGTTCGTCGTCGCGGCTCTGGTCGAACGCGATCAGCCGATCCTCGACACCATTCCAGCGGTTTTCCATGCGGCGCATGCTGTCTTCGCGCGCAAGTCCGTCGATCATCGCGCGCAGGTCGTCGAAATCGCCGCGCAAGGCGTCAGCCTGGGCGGGCGAGGCCTGACGGCCGAGATGCTGGATGCTGTCGGCAAGGCGCTGCATGTCGCCACGCACGTCTTCGGCGAAGCTGTGATCCTGCGCCTGGGCCTTGATGCCGCGAATTTCGGAGCGCAGCGAATTCATCTCGCGCGTCAGGCCGTCGGTGATGTCGCGCTTCAGGTCCTGACGCAAACCGACGAGGGCTTCGGCGATATCGTTGACGGCCGCGGTGGCGCGCTGCGGCTGGCTGTGAAGCTGGGGGCGCGGCTCTTCGACGTAGCGGTCCTGGACCGGGCGTTCGGAAATGGGGCGTTCGGGGGCATACCGTTCCGGCCCGCGCTGCGACAGCCGGTCACTCAGCGCTGGTCGCTCGCGCGAGGCGCTGAGGCTGCGCTGGCGTTGCATGATTTCGGCGACGGCATCGCGGGGCGATGCCGTTTCCCGGACGGGTTCGCGCTCGGGCGTCCTTGGCGCCGGGTCGCGGGTCGTACCGCTCATCAGGCCTTCGATCCGCGCCTCCAATCCTTCGATGGTGCGGTTCAAGGCGTCGAGCGACGGCCGCTCGCTATAGGACTGGCTGCCTGCGCGCTGAGGATTTGATCGCAATCCACTCATGTTGTTCTTCGCCCCTGTCGTCGGCCATCTCGAAAGTCGTCACGGAAGAAAACTGCTTTCTTCACCCCTGTGGCGCTTCCGACGCGGGCAAAACTACAACGATGCGACGCCAGGACAGGTTGCAGCTTTGACCATCTCAACACGCACCTTTCACGAAACGTGGTAAACAAGCGGTTAACCTGCGGATGATTTTTTAACGATTTGGCAGGATCGTACGAAGTTGAGGCGCTGCGGTGTCGCCGACCTCCCCACACGCCACCAAACTGCACGACACGCAATTTTTGACGTTTACGCAAACGTCAAAATTTTGTAGCATCCGGCCAACGATGCGAGACCGCCCCGGCGGCATCCGCTTTCCCGTGGAAAAACGGGAGGAGTGGATGCCCTGGAAACAATGAGGATGGCGGCGCATCCGGCATCCTGCAACCGGGCGTCGACGACGACAGACGGCGGCCCGAAGCACCAAAGGCGAGGAAAGAATGCCCATCTACAAGGCTCCGGTCGACGATACCCTCTTCATCCTGAACGACGTGCTCGGCATCGAGCGCTACAACAACCTGCCCGGATTTGCCGATGCGACGCCCGACATGATCGAGGCGATCGTCGGCGAAGCCGCCAAGCTTGCCGAAGAAGCTCTGTTTCCGGTCAACCTTTCCGGCGACCAGGAAGGCTGCAAGCGTCGCGACGACGGTTCGGTCAGCGTGCCGAAGGGCTTCAAGGAAGCCTTCGATCTCTACCGCGAAGGCGGCTGGCTCGGCCTTGCCGTGCCTGAAGAATTCGGCGGCCAGGGCCTGCCCTATACGCTGCACACCGCCGTCGGCGAGTACATGTCGTCGGCCAACATGGCGCTGACCATGTATCCGGGCCTGACCCAGGGCGCGATCGCCGCGATCCTGGTTCACGGCACCGACGAGCAGAAGCAGGCCTATCTGCCGAAGATGGTCGCCGGCACCTGGACCGGTACGATGAACCTGACCGAGCCGCATTGCGGCACCGACCTCGGCCTGTTGCGCACCAAGGCGGTTCCGACCGGCAATGGCGCCTACAAGATCTCCGGCCAGAAGATCTTCATCTCTGCCGGCGAACACGACATGTCCGACAACATCATCCATCTGGTGCTGGCCCGCATCGAGGGCGCTCCGGAAGGCGTGAAGGGCATTTCGCTGTTCATCGTGCCGAAGTTCAAGCTCAACGCCGATGGCGAGCCGGGCGAACGCAACGGCGTTTCCTGCGGCGCGATCGAACACAAGATGGGCATCCACGGCAACTCGACCTGCGTCATGAACTATGACGAGGCCGAAGGCTACCTCATCGGCACGGAGAACAAGGGCCTTAACGCCATGTTCGTGATGATGAACGAAGCCCGCCTCGGCGTCGGTCTGCAGGGCCTTTCGATCGCCGAGATCGCCTATCAGAACGCCGCCAACTATGCCCGCGACCGCATCCAGGGCCGTTCGCTCTCCGGCTCGAAGGCGCCCGACAAGAAGGCCGACCCGATCATCGTGCACCCGGACGTGCGCCGCACGCTGATGACGATCAGGGCCTTCAACGAAGCCGGCCGTGCCTTCACGCTCTGGACGGCGCTGAAATCCGACATCGCGCACCGTTCCGACAATGAAGCCGACCGCCAGACAGCAGACGACATTCTCGGGCTGATGACGCCGATCCTCAAGGGCGTCTTGACCGACAAGGGCTTCGACCACGCCGTCATGGCGCAGCAGATGTTCGGCGGCCACGGCTACATCGAAGAACATGGCATGAGCCAGTATGTCCGCGATGCCCGCATCGCGATGATCTACGAAGGCGCCAACGGCATCCAGGCGCTCGACCTCGTCGGCCGCAAGCTGGGCCTCAACGGCGGCCGCGCCGTCATGGCGTTGTTCAAGGAGATCGGCGACTTCTGCGAGGAGAACCGCAGCAACGAAAAGCTCGCCGCCTATACCAAGGCGCTGAAGAAGGGTCTCAACGACCTGCAGGCGGCCACCATGTGGTTCATGCAGAACGCCATGGCCAAGCCCGACAATGCCGGCGCCGGCTCGACCGACTACATGCACCTCTTCGGTCTCGTCGTGCTTGGCTACATGTGGGCGAAGATCGCCAAGACGGCCGAGGAAAAGCTTGCCTCTGGCGAAACGGCGCGTGCAGACTATCTGAAGAACAAGCTGATCACCGCGACCTTCTTCATGGAAAGGATCCTGCCGGAAACGGCCCTGCGCAAGGCCCGCATCGAGACCGGCGCCGACACGCTGATGGCGCTCGACGCGGCCGCCTTCTAAGGCGTTCGATTTCACAAGTGTTTGACGGGCAGCACCTCAAGGTGCTGCCGAAAGGGAGATGAGAGATGACGAAAGTCTTCGTTTACGACCACGTGCGCACGCCGCGCGGCCGTGGCAAGAAGGACGGATCGCTGCACGAAGTGCCGTCCGTTCGGCTCGCCGCCAAGATGCTGGAAGCGGTGCGTGACCGCAACGACCTCGACACGTCGACCGTCGACGACATCATCATGGGTTGCGTCGATCCGGTGATGGACGCAGGCGCGGTGATCCCGAAGGCTGCCGCCTTCGAAGCCGGCTATTCGACCCGTGCCCCCGGCATGCAGATCTCGCGCTTCTGCGCTTCCGGCCTCGACGCCGTCAACTTCGGCGCAGCGAAGATCGCGCAAGGCGCCGACGACATCGTCATTGCCGGCGGCGTTGAATCGATGTCGCGCGTCGGCCTCGGCATGTCCGGCGGCGCCTGGTTCATGGACCCGTCGGTCAACCTGCCGGCCTTCTTCATGCCGCAGGGCGTTTCGGCCGACCTGATCGCCACCAAGTACGGCTTCAGCCGCGACGACGTCGACGCCTATGCCGTCGAAAGCCAGAAGCGCGCAGCGCATGCATGGGAAAAGGGCTACTTCAAGAAGTCCGTCGTTCCCTTCAAGGACCAGAACGGTCTGACCATCCTCGACCGCGACGAGCACATGCGTCCGGGCACCGACATGCAGGCACTCGCCTCGCTCAACCCGTCCTTCCAGATGCCAGGTGAAATGGGCGGCTTCGAAGCGGTTGGCATCCAGGCACACCCTGAAATCGAGAAGATCAACTACGTACACCATGCCGGCAATTCGTCCGGGATCGTCGACGGCGCCGCAGCCGTGCTGCTCGGCTCCAAGGCCGGTGGCGAGAGCATGGGCCTGAAACCCCGCGCCCGCATTCGCGCCTTCGCCAATATCGGCTCCGACCCGGCACTGATGCTGACCGGCCCGGTCGACGTCACCGAGAAGCTGCTGAAGCGCGCCGACATGAAGCTGTCGGATATCGATCTCTTCGAGCTAAACGAAGCCTTTGCGGCGGTCGTCCTGCGCTACATGCAGGCCTTCGACATCCCGCACGACAAGATCAACGTCAACGGCGGCGCGATCGCCATGGGCCATCCGCTCGGCGCGACCGGCGCGATGATCCTCGGCACCGTGCTCGACGAACTGGAGCGCCGCGATCTCAACACCGCGCTCGTCACCCTTTGCATCGGCGCCGGCATGGGCACGGCCACGATCATCGAAAGGGTCTGACGATGGACGTGATGCGCCGCACCCTTCTTGGACTGATGGGCCTGGGGCTGCTTGCAGCCGCGGGCTGCGTCTCCGACGAGGAGGAAGGCGGCGACAGCTTCACGCTCACCGGTGCGATCACCAATGTCGCCAGCGGCCCGGTTCCAGTCGGCACCGTCACGATCCGGCTCGAAGAGCAGGGCGTGATGGACGTCGCCGCCAAGCTGATCGCCGAGACGTCTGTCGTCAGCGACGGCAAGGCCACCCGCGTGCCCTTCGTGCTGCAGGTGCCGAAGCCCGAACTCGACAAGGCTGTCGACGCCGGCTTCAGCATCCGTGTCGAGCGCGACGGGCGGCTGATCGCCACCAACACCAGCAAGCAACGTTACAGCGGCGGATCGAACGTCTCGCTGCAGATCGAACCCATTCTCTACTGAGGGGGAGAACCATGACGAATTACACCAATTTCAAGATCGAGACCGACGCCGACGGCATTGCGCTCGTCACCTGGGACATGCCCGAGAAGTCGATGAACGTCTTCACCCAGGAGGTGATGGAAGAGCTGAACGCCATCGTCGATCAGAACACTGCCGATGCGGCGATCAAGGGCGTCGTCTTCACGTCGGGCAAGTCGAGCTTCTCCGGGGGCGCTGATCTGTCGATGATCAAGTCGATGTTCACCTTCCAGCAGGAAGAAAAGAAGAAGGATCCGGATAACGCCGCCCAGAAGCTCTTCGATCTGGTCGGCCGCATGACGGGCCTGTTCCGCAAGCTCGAAACCTCCGGCAAGCCGTGGGTCTCGGCGATCAACGGCACCTGCATGGGCGGCGCCTTCGAGCTTTCGCTCGCCTGCCACGGCCGCGTCGCCTCCAATTCCAAATCGGTGAAGATCGCGTTGCCGGAAGTCAAGGTCGGCATCTTCCCGGGCGCCGGCGGCACCCAGCGCGTGCCGCGCCTTACCAACGCACAGGACGCGCTGCAGATGATGACGACGGGTTCGTCGCTGACGGCAGCCCGCGCCAAGGCGCTCGGCCTGGTGCATGAGGTCGTCGATGCCGACAAACTGGTCGAGGCTGCCAAGGCGATGATCAAGAACGGCCTGAAGCCGGTGCAGCCCTGGGACGAAAAGGGCTACAAGGTCCCGGGCGGCGGCATCTGGACGCCAGCCTCGGCGCAGCTGTGGCCGGCCGCTTCCGGCATCCTGCGCCGCGAGACCTACGGCAACTATCCGGGCGCCATCGCCATCCTGAAATGCGTCTATGAAGGTCTGCAGGTACCGTTCGATACGGCGCTCAAGATCGAGCAGCGCTACTTCACCGAGATCCTTCAGACGACCGAAGCCTTCTCGATGATCCGCTCGCTGTTCGTCTCGATGCAGGAACTCGGCAAGGGCGCCCGCCGCCCGGCCGGCGTGCCGAAGTCGGAGTTCAAGCATGTCGGCGTCGTCGGCGCCGGCTTCATGGGCGCCTCGATCGCCTATGTGACGGCCGCTGCCGGCATCCCGGTCACGCTGATCGACCGAGACATGGAAGCGGCGACGAAGGGCAAGACGCATTCGGAAGTCCTGGTCAAGGATTCGATCGGCAAGGGCCGACTGACCAAGGAAGAAGGCGAAGCCCTGCTTGCCCGCATCACGCCTTCGGCCGACTACAACGATCTGAAGACCGCCGGCCTCGTCGTCGAAGCGGTGTTCGAGGATCGCCAGGTCAAGAAGGACGTGATCGAGAAGGTGGAAGCGGTGATTGCCGAGGACGCGATCTTTGCCTCCAACACCTCGACGCTGCCGATCACCGGGCTTGCCAAGAACTCGAAGCGCCCGGCCCAGTTCATCGGCGTCCACTTTTTCTCGCCGGTCGAGAAGATGATGCTGACGGAAGTGATCCTCGGCAAGGAGAGCGGCGACAGGGCGCTCGCCGTGGCACTCGACTATGTCGCCGCGATCAAGAAGACGCCGATCGTCGTCAACGACACCCGCGGCTTCTACGTCAACCGCTGCGTCTTCCGCTACATCCACGAAGCCTATGACATGCTGATCGAAGGCGTGCCGCCGGCAATGATCGAGAATGCCGCAAAGATGGCTGGCATGCCGGTCGGACCTCTGTCGCTCAACGACGAAGTGGCGATCGACCTCAGCCAGAAGATCCTGAAAGCCACCGTCGCCGACCTCGGCGAAAAGGCCGTCGATCCCAAGCATCTGGCGCTGATCAACAAGATGGTTGACGACCTCGACCGCCGAGGCCGCAAGAACGGCAAGGGCTTCTACGAGTATCCGGCAAAGCCGGCCAAGAAGTATCTGTGGCCGGAGCTGAAGACGCTCTACCCACAGAAGAACGCCGACAAGATCGACGTCGAGGTGCTGAAGCAGCGCCTGCTGGCGACGATCGCGCTCGAAGCGGCCCGCACCGTGGAAGAAGGCATCGTCACCGATCCGCGCGAAGCCGACGTCGGCTCGATCCTCGGCTTCGGCTTTGCGCCTTACACAGGCGGCACGCTCTCCTACATCGACGGCATGGGCGTAAAGGCCTTCGTCAAGATGTGCGAGAAGCTCGCCAAGGACTATGGCGACCACTTCAAGCCGACGGCGCTCTTGAAGGAAATGGCCGAGCGCGGCGAGACCTTCTACGGCCGCTTCGACCCCTACGGCGAGAAGAAACACGCGGCGTAAGGCCCGCTCATCGCATTGGAAGCAGGCCCCTCGGGGGGCCTGTTTTCGTTTGAGCACGGCTCATCTGAGGCCCTTGCTCAACGCCCACCCGGCCGCCATCACCCTGTTACAGTTCTGGTGTTAGGCCCGCGCTGATGGAACCGCGACCCACGACCAGGCCATGACGAAAACGACATTCCGCGCCGCCGTCCCCGGCGACGAACCTTATCTGCACTGGCTCGAAGAAGCCTGCATGCGCGACTATGCCGTCGCACTCTGGGGCAGTTGGCGCCCGCGTCCGGCGGATGCGCTGATCCTCGATGAACATCGCGTCATCGTTGCAGACGGCGAAGATGCCGGCTGTGTTTCGGTGACACGGCGCGCGGACCATCTCTGGGTGAACAAGCTCTATGTCGCGCCCGCATATCAGAAGCGTGGTTACGGAGCTTTCGCCCTGAGGCAGGTGCTTGTCGAGGCGGCAGCAATCGGCCTGCCCGTACGGCTAAGCGTGCTGACGACCAATCCGGCGGTGGCCTTCTACCGTCGCGAAGGTCTTGTGATCTATGAGGAAACCGCCGAGCGCCGCTTCATGACATCGCGGGCGCGTTAAGCTTATCAGCATCTTCTGATTGACGCCCTCCGTGCGGGGGCGCATCCTCCGCGACTTCAGAGGGGGACACGCCATGAGCGAGCCTGATCTCTATCTGCTTGGGCGCGCCGGGCCCGAAGAAGCACGCCTGAAACGACAAATCGCCAACCTCGCACCCGATTCCGACCAGCAACTCGAACGGGTCGGCATCAAGCCGGGCGAGCGCGTCGTCGATCTCGGTTGCGGTCCCGGCGGCGTGCTGCATCTCATCGGCAAACGCGTCGGGCCGACCGGCTCGGTGCTTGGCATCGAGCGCGACCCGCATTTCGTCGAGCTTGCCCGCCGTTTCGTTGCCGGCCACGCGCTGCCGCAGGTCGAGGTGCGTGAGGGCGACGCCTATGCCACCGGCCTGCCGCGCCGCTCCTTCGACGGCGCCCATATGCGGCTGGTGCTGGTCAACGTGCCACGGCCGGAACTCATCGTGCTCGAAATGGTGTCGCTGGTGAGGCCCGGCGGCTGGATTGCGAGTTTCGAGGCCGATTTCCTGGCGCATATCTGCGATCCGCCGCTTGCCGCCTGGGACCGGCTGCTGGCCGCCTACACCGCCTATTCCACGGCCAGAGGCATCGACCTCAACATCGGCCGTCGGCTGCATCGGCTGTTCCGGAGTGCCGGCGTCGAGGCGATTTCCGTCGATGCGGTCGAGCACGTCTACCCGCCCGGCCACGACCGCCGATCGATCCTTCGGGATTTCATCAACAATGTCCGTGACAGGCTCGTTGCCGAAGCTTTCATCAGCCAAGTCCAGCTGGATGACGATCTCGCCGCCCTCGACCGCCACCTTGCCGACCCCAACGTGCTCGTGACGTCCCACCTGTTCTTCCGGCTGACCGGTCGCATACCGGAAGCCCTCGTCATCAAGGCGTGAAGCGTTCCGCTTCCATTCGGCCTCAGGCTGTCGCGCCCTGGCGCCGGTGCGCCAGGCGTTCGCCGACGATGATCAGCAGGCCGGCCGCAAAGATCAGTCCGGCGCCGGCGAAAACGTTCATTGCCGGCACGTCGCCCCAGATCAGGAAGCCGAGACCGAAGGCCCAGACGAGCGAGGTATATTCGAACGGTGCGATCACCGAGATCGGTGCGCGACGCATGCCCTCGAAAAAGGCGTACTGGGCGATGCCGGCGATGACGCCGGTACCGGCCATCAGCGCGACGTCGAAGAGCGCAGGCGGCGTCCAGAAGAAACCGACGGCAACCCCGGTCATGCCGATGAAGAAGACGTTGGAGATCGTCATCTGCACCAAGGTCGTTTCATGCAGTGCGGTCTTGCGCAGCATCACCGTGCCGATCGCCCAGAAGACGGCGGCAAGCAGAGCCAGGAACACAGGCAGCGACAGCTTCATGCCGGTGCCAAGCACATCGCAGGCGACGAGCACGCCGACGAAGCCGATGAAAACGGCGAACCAGCGGATCGGCGGCACGTCCTCTTTCAGGATCGGTACCGCCAGCAGCGTCACGACGATCGGCGCGGCATAATAGAGCGTCGTCATTTCGGCGAGGCTGAGATCACGCGCCGCATTGAAATAGCAAAGCCAGGCGGCAAGCAGCAAAAGGTTGCGCACGAAGAGCGGCTTGAGCACCGGCGATACGATGGCATTGCGCACCAGCTGGCCGCGGCCGATGACGAGGCAAAGCACAAGGATGGTGATGCTGCGGGTAAACAGGATCTGCCAAACCGAGAAGCCGACGACCAGCCATTTGACCGAAGCATCCTGCAGCGAAAACAGGAAATAGGAAAACGTCGTCATGACGATGCCTGACAGGACGGTCTTGTTCATGGGAGCCTCGATCACGCCGGCGGGAAGAGAAGCGGCGGAGCCCGTCTGATAGCGCGGCGGCGTCGGGCGCGGAAGGGGCATGCCGGGGTGGCGCTGTGGCGATTTCTTGGGGTGGCCTGCGCCACGATCCGGCACCAGGCTTGATGGAGATCAAGAACCGGCGCTTGCACCGCTGCTAGAAGGCGGCGATAACGATCGTGAAACCTAGGTCTCAATGACATGCAGCCGCTCGCCTTCGCCCTTGCCGCCCTCGTCCTGCTCGCGACGCCCGGTCCGACGAACACGCTGCTCTGGCTTTCCGGCGCATCGGCGGGCTTGCGCCGGTCGCTGCCGCTTTTGACCGGCGAGCTCGGCGGCTATCTTGCGGTGATCATTCCCGCCGTCGCGCTGCTCGCCCCGTTCCTCGCCGCCCATCCGAACCTCGGCCTGGCGCTGAGGCTCATTGCCGCCTGCTGGGTGCTCTACCTCGCCTATGCGCTCTGGACGACCGATGCCGAACGCAGCGAAGGCGTTGTCATCTCCACCCAACAAGTCTTCGTCACGACGCTGCTCAATCCGAAAGCCCTTATCGTCGCCCTGGTGCTGTTGCCGCAGACGGGATTGGCAGCCGTCTGGCCCTGGATCGCCGGCTTTTCGCTGCTGGTCGTCGCTGCCGGGTCGGCCTGGATCGGAGCCGGCGCCCTGCTGGTGCAGATCTCCAAGGGCCTGTCGGCCTCGCACCTGCCGCGCCGGATCGCCGCCGTCTGCCTCACGCTCTTCTCTGTCGGCATCGCCGGCAGCGCGATTGCCGCCATGCACTAGAAAAATCCCGGAGGACCAGCACGCGTCCTCCGGGAAATCGATCGTGAGAAGCGGCCAGTCGTTGTGCCTCAGGCGGCAACCGTCTCGCCGAGTTCCTTCGCCAAGGCGCCCATCAATTCTTCCCAGCCTCCACGCCGGTATTCGAGCTTGTCGAGCCCGTCGAGGAAGGCCACCTGTTCGGTAAAGACCAGGCGCGTGCCGGTGCCCGCGGGCTGGATATCGACCGTGGCGACGGAGGCGGAAATCCGCCTGTCGTTCTGCGTCATCGTATAGGCAAAGATGATCCGGCGGTTCTCGACGATATCCAGATAGATGGTGTCGTCGTAATAGGTCGTGCCGTCGTCCACGCTGAAGCGACCGCTTTCGCGGCCGCCGACGCGGAAGTCGTGGGTGATCTGCGCCCCGGCTTCGACGTTGACGAACCAGCGCTCCTTTGCGGCCGGTTCCGAGAACGCCCTGAACACCTCAACCGGCGTCGCCTTGAAGCTGCGCTCAATGGTGAAGCACGAATGTTCCACGGATCTATCAGTCATGTCTTGCCTCCTCTGGGTCGGAAACTGATGGCTTATGATTAACTGATTTCGATTATAAACTGCTATTATTTTGAAATCAGTTGAACGTTAGCGTCAGTGATGCGATAATGCAAGCGGTTTTAAAGAGGTGCCAATGAAGGACGACATGCGCTCGGGTTGCCCGATCAATCTTTCGCTCGAAGTGTTCGGCGACAAATGGAGCCTGCTGATCATTCGCGACATGATCTTCGGCGGCAAACGGCACTTCCGGGAGCTGCTGCGATCGCAGGAGGGCATCTCCTCGAACATCCTGGCGGACCGGCTGAAGATGCTGGTCGAACAGGGGATGCTGACGAGGCGCGACGACCCCACGCACAAGCAGAAGGCGATCTACAGCCTGACGGAAATGACGATTGCACTGGTGCCGATCATGGCCCAGCTCGGCGCCTGGGGGCGACGCTACCTGCCGGTCAGCGAAGAGCTCAGCATTCGTGCCGAACTCATGGAGAACGGCGGCCCGGCGCTCTGGGACCGCTTCATGGACGAGTTGCGGCACGACCATCTGGGGACGCCGCTCGACGGTCCTCCCAGGGTGCGCGCAACGCTGCAGGCCGCCTATGAAGAAGTGGTCGCCCGGAAGGCGCGCGAAGAGGCGACGGCCTGACGCTCGCCCATCCGCTCAGAGGCCGATCGCCGAGAGCATGACGAAGGTGGCAAACAGCACGAAATGCGTCATGCCCTCAATCGCGTTGGTCTGGCCGTCGTTGAGGTTGATCGCCGCAACGATCAGCGTGATCGTAACCATCACCGTCTGCACCGGCGACATCGCCATCAGGAAGGGCTGGCCGGTATAGAGCGCGATCGCCTCCATCACCGGCACCGTCAGGATGACGGTCGAAAGCGAGGCGCCGAGCGCGATGTTGACGACCGCCTGCATGCGGTTGGCGAGAGCGGCGCGCATGGCGGTCATGATCTCCGGCGAGGCGGAAATCGCCGCGACGACGATGGCCGTGACGGCGAGCGGTGCACCACTCCCCTTCAGGCCTGATGTCAGCAGCGACGACATCACTTCGGCTAGAAAGCCGATCAGTACGATGCCGAGTATCAGGATCACGATCGACGGCAGCACCGGCTGGTCCGGATCGCCTTGTCTCGCGCTCCCCTCGCCCTTCGCCTTCGGATAGCTGTAGCTGAAGAAGTAGCTGTGCACGCCCACCTGCATGCGCAGGAACAGAGCGTAGAGCGTGATCATCGCGCCGATGGTGAAGGCCGAGTAGAGATGCCATTTGGCCGCCGGCACGAATTCCGGCACGATCATCGAAATCCCCATCGCCGTCAGGATCATCACGCTGTAGGTGCGGGCGGAATCGTCGTTATAGGGCTGCTCGCCGTGCTTCAGGCCGCCGAGCAGGGCCGCGAGCCCCAGGATGCCGTTGATGTCGAGCATGACGGCCGCATAGATCGTGTCGCGCACCAGCGTCGGAGACGTCTCGCTCGTCATCATGATCGCCAGCACGACGACTTCGACGAGCACCGCCGAGAGCGTCAGGATCATCGTGCCATAGGGATCGCCGACCTTCGACGCCAGCACTTCGGCGTGATGCGATACCCGCAGCGACGCAAGCACGATCGCGACCACCAGGCCGCCGGCACCGAGAAGCGTTGCGAGGCGTCCCATCTCAAGCAGGTGATCTTCGAGCGCAAGTCCGGCGACCGCGGCCAGCATGGCGACGATCAGCAGGGGTTCCGCTTTCATGCGCATCAACAAAACGCCCTCCACCGAAAGCCTGTCCTGCCCATCACCGGAACTATAGGGGCGACGCCCCGCAAAGCAAATGACGGGGCGAGGACTATTTTCCTCCCGATTCTTTACCGCCCTGCAGCGTTTCGGTAGTGTGGCCGGGAACCAAAGCAGCAAGTGGCCGCCTGCCGGCCTGGATCTCTCGTCATGTTGTCTCACGGCACGATCTGGCACGCTATCGACACCTTGGCCGAGCGCCACCGGCTCTCGCCTTCCGGTCTCGCGCGCCGTGCCGGCCTCGACCCGACCTCCTTCAACAAGTCCAAGCGTCGCTCCGCCGACGGGCGGGAGCGTTGGCCCTCGACGGAATCGATCGCCAAGGTGCTGGAGGCGACCGGCGCCACCATGGACCAGTTCACAAGCCTGCTGCAGCCGGACGGGGCCACAGCGCCTTCGGAACCTGTGGCCGCTGCCACGATCCCGCTGATCGGCTTTGCCCAGGCGGGTGCCGGCGGCTACTTCGACGACGGCGGCTTTCCCGCCGGTCAGGGCTGGGACGTCATCGATTTTCCCACGGATGCGGAAAAGCGCAGCGGCACCTATGCACTCGGGGTACAGGGAGACAGCATGCTGCCGCTCTACCGCGACGGCGACATCCTGATCGTCGACCCCGGCGCGCCGATCCGGCGGGGCGATCGCGTCGTGGTGAAGACGCAGGAGGGCGAGGTCATGGCAAAGGTGCTCACGCGCCAGACGCCGCGGGTGATCGAACTTCTGTCGCTCAATCCCGAGCATCCGAACCGCAGCTTCGAGACCAGCCAGATCGAATGGATCGCCCGGATCATCTGGGCCAGCCAATAGGACGTCCTTCCTGATGCGGCAGCATTTGTACACCCTTGCCGGCGGCATCGCCGCAATCGCCCTTTTCACCGGCATCCTCTATGCGGGCGCCGTCGCCATCCGCGACCGCGAGACCACCGCCACACCCGAGCTCGTTCTCGAAACACCCGACATGACCGATTTCGAGGCGACGCCGGATCAGGCCAATGACGAGGTCCCGCTCGACCTCGGCGCGCCCTCCGGAGGCGCAGCGACGACGGGCGAACAACCGCATGGCACCTCCACGACGGAGAATGCGGCGCGTGCCATCGAGCCGCAGCAGTTCGGCCTGCCCGACACGGTCACCAGCGCGCCGCTCGAACGGGTGGAACCGCGCGCGCCGCTGTCGGAACCGAAGAAGGAAGCGAAAGCCGCCGGGCCGACCGTGCTCTATCGTCCGGTCGCGGTCGCCGCCGGCGTGATCCAGTTCGACAAGCTGACCCTGCAGATCGACGGCATCGAGCCGGAGCAGGCGGAGCGGACCTGCGAAAGCGGCGGCAAGAGCTGGCCCTGCGGCATCGTCGCACGAACCGCCTTCCGAAACTTCCTGCGTGCACGTGCGGTCAGCTGCGATCTGCCCGAAGCAGGTCCCGGCCCTTCGGCCACCGCCTCCTGCACGCTTGGCGGGCAGGATCTCGCCATCTGGCTCGTCGACAATGGCTGGGCGACACCGGTCGCGGGCTCCTCCCTCGAAAAGCGCGCCGACGCGGCACGCCAGGCGAAGCTCGGCTTTTACGGCGAGGATCCGCGCGACCTCAGCCACACGCCGATGACCTTCGACGATCCAACCCTCGGCCTCGGAGTGGACGCCTCGGAACCGGACTTGTAAACAGCCGCGACAATTCCCAGCTCTCGACCGTCTGTCGAAAGCAACAGACGGCCCGACTCTTTGAAACGACGCAACTCCGGATCAGGAACCACCCTCTCCCTGGAATTGCCCTACCACCGGAAAGCCCCATGCTGCCAAGCCTCAGCCACCACGAAGCTCTCGTCTATGTCATGGTGATGATGTCGGCGGTCGACCGCGAGATGAGCGACGACGAGTTTGCCCGCATCGGCCGGCTGGTCCAGTTCCTGCCCGTGTTCGAAGGATTCGACGAGGATAGCCTCGTCCATATCGGCCATGAATGTTCGGCACAGCTGGCGGCGCCCGAGGGGCTCGACATCATGCTCGAGATCGTGCGCGAAGCGCTGCCGGAGAAGTTCCACGAGACGGCCTACGCGCTCGCCGTCGAGATCGCGGCTGCCGACCAGCGCATCCGCAACGAAGAAATCCGCCTGCTGCAGCTGCTGCGCGACCGGCTTGGCCTCGACAAACTGACCTGCGCCGCCATCGAGCGCGGCGCGCTCGCACGCTTCCGCCGATAGGCCAGCCGACGACCGCACCGGGAAGCCCTGAAGCTCAGTAGATACCGTTCGGGAAGTAGCGCAGGTAGATTTCCTCCAAACGGCCGCTGCGCGACAACGCCAGCAGCGCGTGATCGATCGCCTGGGTCAGTGCCGGCTCCGACTTGCGGTTCATGATCGTCAGGCCTTCGCCGAGGAAACGTTGCGAGAAGTAGGCGCCATCGACGAGCGCGCAGCAACCGCCGGCAGCGCTGCCAGAGATCCAGAAGGAAAGCTGCATGCCGTCGGAAAACACCGCCGGCACATCGCCCTTCTGCAGCGCCGTCAGCATGGCCTCGCGGTCCGGAAAGACCTTGGCCTCGATCTTCGGGAAGAACGCCTTGAACATCGCCTCATGCGTGGTTCCGGCAACGACGCCGACCGGCTTGCCCTTCAGATCCTTCGGCGCGGCCACTGCGCCCGCCGCCTTGGTGTTGACCGCGAACCGCGCCGGGAGCCGCATGAAGGCGCGCGAAAAGCCGAAGCGCTGGCGCAGTTCCGGACCGACGGCGACGCCGGCGGCCACCGCCTCGCCCTGCCCCTGTTCCAGCGCCGGCAGCAGCTCCGCATAGGTCACCGCCTGGATCTGGCACTTGGCTTCAATGTCGAGCTCGCGGCAGATCTCGCGCACGAGATCGACATGAAATCCCGAAAGCTTGCCCGACTGATCGATGAAGTTGAACGGCGGAAAGTCCACCGTCGTCAAGAAGCGCAGGCGCGCGAGGCCCGTGAGATCCGGCTTGGCGATGCGTTCGCGCGCATCGAAAAGGAGCGGCAGATCCTTGGGCTGGGCCGCAAGCGGCGTTGCGATCAAGGACGCGCAAAGGGCAAACAGGGAGAAAAGCTTCATGGGCAGCGGGCCGGCACGTCTCGTGTGTCAGATGCGGCCCTTAGAACCGCGGATGATTCATCCCGTCCTAGGTTAGCCGTCCACGGCGCAACTGGCCATAGGCCTTACGCCATCGAGGCAATGATCGGTCAGGAAGGAATGGAGCGGGTGATCGGGATCGAACCGACGACATCCAGCTTGGGAAGCTGGCGTTCTACCGCTGAACTACACCCGCGGCGCCTGCGAAATTTCCCGAACCGGGGCGATCTGTCAAGCACCCTTGCGCCGGATCGCGCCAGGGTCACTTCGAAATCCCCTACTCGGCGCGAAAATGCTTCGAGAGCTTCAGGCCCTGCGCCTGATAGTTGGAGCCGACGCCGAGACCGTAGAGACCATCCGGGCGTTCCAGCATGTGTTCGTAGATCAGGCGGCCGACGATCTGGCCGTGTTCGAGGATGAACGGCACCTCGTGGCTGCGCACTTCCAGCACCGCACGGCTGCCCGTGCCGCCGGCAGAGGCATGACCGAAGCCCGGATCGAAGAAACCGGCGTAATGCACACGGAATTCGCCGACCAGCGGATCGAACGGCGTCATCTCGGCCGCATAAAGCGGTGGCACATGCACGGCCTCGCGCGAAACGAGAATGTAGAACTCATCCGGATCGAGGATCAGTTCGTCGCGGCCGCGGCTGTAGAGCGGCTCCCAGAAATCGAAGATCGCGTGCTGCGCCTTCTTGTCAACATCGATGACCGCCGTGTGGTGCTTGCCGCGATAGCCGATCAGGCCTTCGGGCCCGGTGCCCTTCAGATCGATCGACAGCGCGATGCCGCCACCGCTGACGTTCGGCTTGTCGCTCGCCACCAGCACGTCGCTATCATGCAGCGCCTGCAATTCCTGTTCCGACAGGATCGATTGGCCCATGCGGAAGCGGATCTGCGACAGGCGCGAGCCGCGGCGCACGACGATCGGGAAGGTGCGCGGGCTGATTTCGAGATAAAGCGGACCGCTGTAGCCGGCCGGGATCTTGTCGAATTCCTGGGCGCGGTCGGTGATGACGCGGGTGAAGATGTCGAGGCGGCCGGTCGAACTCTTCGGGTTGGCCGAGGCCGACATGCCCTTCGGCAGCGCCAGGCTTTCCATCAACGGCACGATGTAGACGCAGCCGGTCTCCAGCACCGCGCCCTCGGTCAGGTCGACCACGTGCAGCTTCAGCCGGTCGAGCTTGTCGGCAACGAGATGAGACGGACCCGGCATGAAGCTCGCGCGGACGCGAAAAGCCTTGGCGCCGAGGCGCAGGTCGAGGCTCGCCGGCTGGATCTGATCGTCATCCAGCGGCTTCTCGCTCTTCAGGCGTCCCGATTCGAACAGCGCGGCGATCGCGCGATCGGCCAAAATCCCAGTGTCGCGGCCCATTGCAGTCCTCTTTTCAGTTGCGAGACAAAACCAAACTCCGGGAATTGACGCAAGCGTACCCTGGCAGTATTGAAGCTTTATCCCGTGGTGATTTGGCCGGTCGGCTTGCAGCCACGTTAAACAAGTAGCTAAAAAGGCCGGGTGTCAAACCGGCCCTTCACGCGGCCGGTTTTTTTGTTTTTGAAAGTGATCGTCACATGAGCAAAAACTGGCGCCCCGCAACGCAACTGGTCCATGGCGGCACGACCCGCTCCCAGCACGGCGAGACCTCCGAAGCGATCTTCCTCACCCAGGGCTTCGTCTACGAGACTTCGGAAGCGGCTGAAGCGCGCTTCAAGGGCGAGACCGAAGGTTTCATCTACGCCCGCTACGGCAGCCCGACCAACGACATGTTCGAAAAGCGCATGTGCATGCTGGAAGGCGCTGAAGACGCGCGCGCCACCGCATCGGGCATGGCCGCGGTCACCGCCGCCATCCTCTGCCAGTTGAAGGCCGGCGATCATATCGTCGCTGCCCGCGCGCTCTTCGGCTCCTGCCGTTGGGTGGTCGAGACGCTGGCGCCGAAATACGGCATCGAGTGCACGCTGGTTGACGGGCGCGATCTCACCAACTGGGAAAAGGCGATCCAGAAGAACACCAAGGTCTTCTTCCTCGAAAGCCCGACCAACCCGACGCTTGAAGTCATCGACATTGCCGGCGTCGCCAAGCTCGCCAACCAGATCGGCGCCAAGGTCGTCGTCGACAACGTCTTTGCGACGCCGCTCTTCCAGAAGCCGCTGGAACTCGGCGCCCATATCGTCGTCTATTCCGCCACCAAGCATATCGACGGCCAGGGCCGCTGCCTCGGCGGCGTGGTGCTTTCCGACAAGGAATGGATCAACGAGCACCTGCACGACTACTTCCGCCACACCGGCCCGGCGATGTCGCCGTTCAACGCCTGGACGCTGCTGAAGGGCATCGAGACGCTGCCGCTGCGCGTGCGTCAGCAGACGGAAACGGCCCGCCGCGTCGCCGACTTCCTGGCGGAACAGCCGCAGGTCGCCAAGGTCATCTATCCCGGCCGCAAGGATCACCCACAGGCCGATATCATCGCCAAGCAGATGACCGGCGGCTCGACGCTCGTCGCCTTCGAACTGAAGGGCGGCAAGGATGCTGCCTTCGCGCTGCAGAATGCACTGGAGATCGTGCGCATCTCCAACAACCTCGGCGACAGCAAGAGCCTGATCACCCATCCGGCCACGACCACGCACAAGAACCTGACCGACGAGGCCCGTACGGAGCTCGGCATGTCCGCCGGCACCGTGCGCTTCTCGGCCGGTATCGAGGACAGCGACGATGTGGTGGAAGATTTCGCCCGCGCGCTGAAGGCCGTGAAGGCCTGATTTACGAAGACGCGGCCGCCGTGACCAACGGCGGCCGACGCCCCTTGCCGGTGGTCACGTAAGGACTTTCCGGCGGCCCAGCGCCAAGGCGCCAGGCACGCTTCACCCGCCCGATCCCGTCAGCACGACCATCCGTCCCATCGTGGGATCGCACAATCTTGCCGTTATTCTTGACGAAACCATCTTGCTGTAGAATACCCTGAAAGACCTGAAGCAAGGTGATGCCCATGTATCGCGCTTTGACCCGCGACATAGAAGTTACGGTGGAGCCGTACTATCTCGAAGAACAGTCGGATCCCGATGACGGCCGCTATGTTTGGGGCTATCGCATCGTCATCTCAAACCACTCGGACGCGACCGTGCGGTTGATGACGCGCTACTGGCACATTACCGATGAGAATGGGCAAGTCGACGAGGTCAGCGGTCCGGGCGTCATCGGCGAGCAGCCGCTGCTCAATCCCGGAGATACCTATGAGTACTCGTCCGGATGCCCGCTGGATACGCCCTCGGGCGTGATGTTCGGTCACTACAGCATGGAATCGGAAGGCGGAGAGACCTTCAACGTGGCCATCCCCGCCTTCTCGCTCGATTCACCCGGGCTCGTGCGCACCCTGAACTGACGCCAATCCGGAACAGCGCGTCCGTGGGACTAGCGTCGCTCTAAATCGCGGCCAATCGGCCGGAGGCGCCCGCTACTGCGGGCGCACCTCGCTTGCTTCGAAGCGATAGGTCGTCGAGCAGAACTCGCAGGTAACCTTGACTTCGCCATCGTCGATGGTGCTTTCGAGGTCGTCCGTGCTCAGGTTCGACAACACCGACTGAAGCTTTTCGCGCGAGCAGCTGCAACGGTCATAAACCGCTTGCGGTTCATAGACGCGAACGCCGCGCTCGTGGAACAGGCGATAGAGCAGCCGCTCGGTTCCAACCATCGGATCGGTCAATTCGTCCATGTCGATCGTTTCGACCATCACCTTGGCTTCGGCCCAGAGATCGTCGTCCTCGAACGTGCTTTCGCCGTCATCGCCGTCGCCGCCCGAGAGGTCGGGCTGGCGCATGCGCTCCGGCGCTTCGGGCAAGAACTGGGCAACCATGCCGCCGGCGCGCCAGCGATGACGCGGCTTGCCGTTTTCGTCGCGATCGAGAAGCTCGGCCACGCCAAGGCGCACCTTGGTCGGGATCTGCTCCGACTGACGGAAATAGACGCCGGCGATTTCCTCGAGCGTCGCACCGTCAAGCGCAACAATTCCCTGGTAACGCTGGGTATGGGCGCCCTGATCGATGGTGAAGGCGAGTACGCCCTTTCCGAGCAGCTCGTGCGAAAGGGTGCGGCCGTCCTTTTCGGCAGCCGCGAGCGCTTCCTGATCGTAGCGGGCATAGGCGCGCACGCGATCCGGCGTCGAGAAATCGGCGACGACCAGATCGACCGGGCCATCGCCTTGCGTCTGGACGATCAGCTTGCCTTCGAACTTCAGCGAGGTCCCGAGCAGCACGGTGAGCACGACGGTTTCGGCAACCAGGCGCGCGACCGGGAGCGGATAGTTGTGGCGCTCGAGAATTGCGTCCAGCATCGGGCCGAGCTGCACGGCGCGGCCGCGCACGTCGAGGCCTTCCACCTGGAAAGGCACAACGTGATCGTCACCGGCGAAGTCGAACTCACCCAGCCCTGGCGTCATGTCGGTCATGTCTTGCTCCTTGCCTCAGCCAACCAGATTGCGCCAGGGACATTCCTGTCCCCCGGCGCAACATGCCCGCTGTAATCACTTGATCCCGCGATAAACGGATTGTCCACCAGGTTTGTGCCGCCGCGTTGCGACGCACCACCCAGACGGCTGCGCGCTCGCTCGTTCAGGAGCGCCCGTATGCCGCCTAGATCGTGTCGCGCATTGGCAATGTCAAGATCTTGCCCGACGGCGGCTCAGACGAGCCCCATGCACCAGGCGATGACCGACTTCTGTGCGTGCAGGCGGTTTTCCGCCTCGTCGAAGACCACCGACTGCGGACCGTCGATCACGTCGTCGGTGACCTCTTCGCCGCGGTGCGCCGGCAGGCAGTGCATGAACAGCGCATCGGAGGCCGCACGCTTCATCAGCGCCTCGTTGACCTGGTAGGGCTGGAAGACGTTGTGGCCGCGGGCGCGGTGTTCCTGGTTCATCGAGATCCACGTGTCGGTCACCACGCAATTGGCGTCGGCGACGGCCTGCTCTGCGTCATGACACAAGAGGACCTCGCCGCCATTGTTGCGCGCCCAATTCAGGAACTTGTCCTGCGGCTCGGAGCCGAGCGGCACGGCCATGTTCATGCGGTAGCCGAAACGGGCGGAACCTTCGATCAGCGAATGCAGGACGTTGTTGCCGTCGCCGGTCCAGGCAATCGTCTTGCCCTTCACCGGGCCGCGATGCTCCTCGAAGGTCAGGATGTCGGCCATGATCTGGCAGGGGTGGGTATCGTCGGTCAGGCCGTTGATGACGGGGACCGTCGCATGCTCGGCCAGCTCCAGAAGACGGCGGTGGTCGGTGGTGCGGATCATGATGGCGTCGACGTAACGCGACAGGACCTTGGCCGTGTCGCCGATCGTCTCGGCGCGGCCGAGCTGCATTTCGGTGCCCGACAGAAACAGGGTTTCGCCGCCGAGCTGGCGCATGCCGACATCGAAGGAAACGCGGGTACGGGTGGAGGGCTTTTCGAAGATCATCGCCAGCATCTTGCCGGCGAGCGGCTTCTCGGCGGTTCCGGCCTTGGTCGCTGCCTTTCGGACGCGCGCATCGTCGATGATCGTCCGGAGGTCGGCGGCCGTCATGGCCGAAAGATCGAGAAAATGTCTGGTGCCTGCCATCGTACTCGGTTCCTGTCTGAAAAATCGGTCCCTGGTGCGGCACGCTATATACGTGCCCGCACGAAGGTCATTCTAGCGCCTTATTCGGCCCTGGGTCGCTATCTTCAGGCTGCGGCGTTGCCGCTTGCCTTGCGAACCGCCTCGGCGGCGCGTTCGATACGTGCCAGGCCCTCGCGGGCCTCTTCGGCCGTGATCGTCAGCGGCGGCAGCAAGCGCAGCACGTTTTCGCCGGCCGGCACGGCCAGAAGCTTCTCCGCGCGAATTTCCTTCAGCAGATCGGCCGAAGGGCCCTTCACCTTGATGCCCAGCATCAGACCGTCGCCGCGGATCTCCTCGATGACATCAGGGAAACGGTCCTTGAGCGACGCAAGACCCTGACGGAAGACCAGCGCGACATCGCGCACATGCGTGAGGAACCCGTCGGCAAGAACGACGTCGAGCACGGCGTTGCCGACAGCCATGGCCAGCGGATTGCCGCCATAGGTGGAGCCGTGCGTGCCCGCCACCATGCCAGATGCGGCTTCCTCGGTCGCCAGGCAGGCGCCGAACGGGAAGCCGCCGCCGATACCCTTGGCGACCGCCATGATATCCGGGCGGATGTCGGCCCATTCATAGGCAAACAGCTTGCCGGTACGGCCGACGCCCGTCTGAACCTCGTCGAGGATCAGGAGCAGGCCGAACTCGTCGCAGAGCGCGCGCAGTTCCTGCATAAACTCCTTGGTCGCCGGGCGGATACCGCCCTCGCCCTGGATCGGCTCAATCAGGATCGCTGCGGTTTCCTCTGTGATCGCATTCTTGACGGCAGCGATGTCGCCGAACGGGACCTGGTAGAAGCCCGGCGCCTTCGGACCGAAACCTTCGATGTATTTCTGCTGACCGCCGGCGGCGATCGTCGCGATCGTGCGGCCGTGGAAAGCGCCCTCAAAGGTGATGACGTGGAATTTCTCCGGGTGACCCTTGGAGAAGTGGTAACGCCGTGCCGTCTTGATGGCGCATTCCAGCGCTTCCGCACCCGAATTGGTGAAAAACACCTTGTCGGCAAAGGTCACGGCCGTCAGCCGGCGACCGAGGCTTTCCTGGCCCGCAATCTCATAGAGGTTGGACAGGTGCCAAACCTTGTCGGCCTGCGCCTTCAGCGCTTCGACGAGGTGGGGATGCGCGTGGCCGAGCGAGTTCACGGCAACGCCGGCGCCGAAATCGAGATAACGCGTACCGTCTTCAGCGATCAGCCAGGCGCCCTCTCCTCGCTCGAAACGCAACGGCGCGCGCATGTAGGTATCGTAAAGCGGCGTTGTTGCAGTCATGCGAGGCTCTCCTTCACTCCAGATCGACATCGATCCCGCGCCTCACGCGGTCCGATAAAAATCAAAAATGCCGCCTTTCGGCGGCGCAGGCACTATTCCCATTTCGCGCTGCAATGTCAACAAAACCAAGCCTTGCAGCGCAACATGAAGGATCGATTCCTGGCAGCAGAAAAATCGTCCGGGAGGGCTTGCAAAAATGCAACGCCGGCCGAGCAAGTTGGGGAAAACTACGAAATCGATTCGGCCTGATTCCCGGGACTCTTGCCACAGAGTCCAGCGGTCAGTACGTTAACATTCAATTACTAGACGCATGCGGCGGACCTAGTCACCAAAAGAGTTATCGCGTTTGCAACCCCGGGGTTCAGCCGGGGTGCGGTGAGGGATTCTGCCATCCCCAACGCTGAGAACGGAGAGTGCAGAAATGAACTGGACTGACGAGCGGGTGGAGAAACTGAAGAAGCTTTGGTCCGAGGGCCTGAGCGCGAGCCAGATCGCGGCACAGCTCGGCGGCGTCAGCCGTAACGCTGTCATCGGCAAGGTTCACCGCCTGAGCCTGCCAGGTCGCGCCAAGGCCGGCGGCAGCACCACGACGGCGGCCCGTCCGAAGCGCCCGACTTCGGCACCGCGTGCGCCGAACTACGCTTCGCGCGTTTCGGCCCGCCCGGTTGCACGCACGGCCGGCGCTGTCGTTCTCAAGGAAGAAATCGAAGTCGATCTCGTTGCCGAGCAGGATTTCAGCACCCGGACCGACGTTGTCGTGCCGATGTCGCGCCGCCTCGAGCTGACCCAGCTCACCGAGCGCACCTGCAAGTGGCCGATCGGCGACCCGCTGAAGGAAGAGTTTCACTTCTGCGGCAACGATTCCCCGGAATCCTCGCCTTACTGCACCTTCCATGCGCGGCTGGCCTACCAGCCGTCGGGCGAGCGCCGCAGGGCCCGCTAAGAAGCCGGACAGCATCAATAAAAAAGGGGCCGATCGGCCCCTTTTTTTGTTGGAGACTTCCGGATCTGTCAGCTTTCGAGCGAATAGCCGGCTCCGCGAACGGTGCGGATAACGTCCGGCATGTTCGAGAAATTCAGAGCCTTGCGCAGGCGACCGACATGCACGTCGACGGTGCGTTCGTCGACATAGATGTCATGGCCCCACACGCCGTCCAGAAGCTGCGAGCGCGAGAAGACGCGGCCCGGCGAGGACATCAGGAACTCCAGAAGACGGAACTCGGTCGGGCCGAGGCGCACTTCGCGGCTGCGGCGGTGAACGCGGTGGGTCTCGCGGTCGAGTTCGATGTCGCCGCAGCGAAGCAGCGTCGACAGCACCTCGGGCTTTGCCCGGCGCAGCATCGCCTTGACGCGCGCCATCAGCTCCGGAGTGGAGAATGGCTTGACCACATAGTCATCGGCGCCGGTCGCCAGACCCCGGACGCGCTCGCTTTCCTCGCCGCGCGCCGTCAGCATGATGATCGGCAGGCGCTCCGTCTCCGGGCGCTGGCGCAGCCGGCGGCAAAGTTCGATGCCGGAAACACCGGGCAGCATCCAGTCGAGGATGAGCAGGTCGGGCAGCCGCTCCTGAAGCCGGATCTCCGCCTCGTCGCCCCTGAGGATCGTGTCGACGTCGAAGCCCTCGGCTTCCAGATTGTAACGCAGCAGAACGCTCAGCGCCTCTTCGTCTTCGACTACGGCGATTTTTGGCAACATCAGGTAACGTCTCCTTACCGCGGGCGACCCTTGGGCTCATCGGCCCGGCCGGCGCTCAGACACTCTAAATCTGGAGCACGTCCGCCGATTTCAAAGGCGGGGCGAAAACCGCGTGCTTCAGATACAGGAATTCGGGGCCGCGACCGAAGCCGCGACCGGATCAAATTTCAAAGGGCATGCATGCTTACGGCGCGCTCGGCGCTCAGTCGTTGACCGAGCCCAGCGTCGACGTGGTGTCATCCTTCGGACGCTCGCCTTCCGGCTGAGCACCCGTCGCCATGTAATAGATCGTCTCGGCGATGTTGGTCGCGTGGTCGCCGATGCGCTCGATGTTCTTGGCGCAGAACAGAAGATGCGTGCAGGGCGTGATGTTGCGCGGATCTTCCATCATGTAGGTCAGCAGCTCGCGGAACAGCGAGGTGTAGATCGCATCGATCTCCTCGTCGCGCTCGCGGATGCTGTTGGCCTTCTCGGGCGAGCGCGAGGCGTAGACGTCGAGCACTTCCTTGAGCTGGACGAGAGCAAGCTCCGCCAGGTGCTCCAGGCCGCGGGCGAGCTTGCGCGGAATGCCGGATCCGGCAACCGCGATCACGCGCTTGGCGGTGTTCTTGCCGAGATCGCCGACGCGTTCCAGATCGGAGGCGATGCGGATCGATCCCATGATCTCGCGCAGGTCGGCGGCGACCGGCTGGCGCTTGGCGATGGTGACGATCGCCTTCTCGCCGATCTGGCGCTCGGCGTCGTCGAGAACGGTGTCGTCCGAGATCACCTTCTGCGCGAGAGCGAGGTCGGAATTGACCAGCGCGCGAACGGATTCGGCGACCATCTGCTCGGCGAGACCGCCCATCTCCGAGATGCGGCGCGTCAGGTACTTCAGTTCTTCGTCATAGGCGGACATGATATGCATGGACATGATCGTCGATCCTTACGGGCGCTTTGCAGTTACTGTTGCAGCCTTATGCGGCCTCAGCCGAAGCGGCCCATGATGTAATCCTGGGTGCGCTGGTCATCCGGATTGGTGAACATCTTGTCGGTGTCGTTCTCCTCGACGAGATTGCCGAGGTGGAACATGGCGGTGCGCTGCGAAACGCGGGCGGCCTGCTGCATCGAGTGGGTCACGATGACAATCGTGAAGTTCGTGCGCAGTTCGTGGATGAGTTCTTCAACCTTGGCCGTCGCGATCGGATCGAGCGCCGAGCAGGGCTCGTCCATCAGGATGACTTCCGGGCTGACGGCGACGGCACGGGCGATGCAGAGGCGCTGCTGCTGACCACCGGAAAGGCCAGTGCCCGGCTCCTGAAGACGATCCTTTACCTCGTTCCACAGACCGGCCTTCTGCAGGCTGGTCTCGACCACTTCGTCAAAGTCGGCCTTGGTGCGGGCAAGTCCGTGGATGCGCGGACCGTAGGCGACGTTGTCGTAGATCGACTTCGGGAAAGGATTCGGCTTCTGGAAGACCATGCCGACGCGGGCGCGCAGTTCGACGACGTCGATCGTCGGGTCGTAGATGTCGTCCTCGTCGAGCGTGATCTTGCCGGTGACGCGGCAGTTCTCGATCGTGTCGTTCATGCGGTTCAGCGTGCGCAGGAAGGTCGACTTGCCGCAACCCGAAGGACCGATCAGCGCCGTGACGGTGTTCTCGCGGATGTTGAGGTTGACGTCGAAAAGCGCGCGCTTCTCGCCGTAATAGACCGACACATCCTTGCCGATCATCTTGTAGGGCACGGTGTTCATTTTCTGATCCAGGGCCTTCTCGACTGCTGCTTCTGACATGATGTTCATAGTAATTACCTCACTACCAGCGGCGCTCAAAGCGACGTCGCAACAGAATGGCTCCAAGGTTCATGACGACCAGGAAGATGAGAAGAATGATGATTGCACCGGAGGTGCGCTCGACGAAGGCGCGTTCCGCCTCGTTGGCCCACATGTAGATCTGCACCGGCAGCGCCGTCGACGGTTCCATCGGCGAACCGGGAAAATCGACGACGAAGGCAACCATGCCGATCAGGAGCAACGGCGCGGTTTCGCCAAGCGCATGGGCAAGACCGATGATGGTGCCGGTCAGGATGCCGGGCATGGCGAGCGGCAGCACGTGGTGGAAGATGGTCTGCATCTTCGACGCACCGAGCCCGAGGGCCGCCGAGCGGATCGACGGCGGGACCGCCTTCAATGCCGCGCGGGTGGCGATGATGATCGTCGGAAGCGTCATCAGCGTCAGCACGAAGCCGCCGACGACGGCTGCCGAGCGCGGCATGCCGGCGAAGTTGATGAAGACGGCAAGGCCTAAGAGACCGTAGACGATCGACGGAACGGCCGCGAGGTTGTTGATGTTGACCTCGATCAGGTCGGTCAGCCGGTTCTTCGGCGCAAACTCCTCGAGGTAGATCGAGGCGGCGACGCCGATGGGAAGCGACAGCACCAGCACGATCAGCATCATGTAGAGCGAGCCGAGGGCAGCGACGCCGACGCCTGCCGCTTCAGGACGGCTGGAGGCGCCGAAGGTGAAGATGCCGGTGTTGAAGCTCTTCTTCAGGATGCCGGCGCTCGCCAGCTCGTTCATCCAGGTGACCTGCTGGTCCTTGACCTTGCGCTTGCCCTCATCGACCGAGAGATCGATCTGGCCCTTGAAGGCGGAGTCGATGTTGGCTTCGGCCAGCAGGGTGACCGGAACCGTCTTGCCGATGATCGACGGGTCGGCGACGACCATGTCGCGCAGCAGCGTGCGGGAGCTGGCGGAAACCATGTCGGTCGCCTGCTTGACCTGCGGCCGCTTGGTGGCGTCGATACCGAGCTGCTTGACGAGCGCGTCGCGCACCAGCAGCGGGTAGTTGGCGGTCATCAGCACCTTGCCGTCGGTCGCGCGTTCGCCCTTGGGATCGATGACCTTTTCGGTGAACTCGATCGGCAGCGTGATCGTCGTCTGCTGGAATGCGGTGTAGCCGTTGGAAAAGACGGTCCACAGCAGCAATGCCAGGAAGAAGAGACCAGTGCTGATCGCGGCCATGCCGTAAAAGCGGAACCGGCGCTCGGCAGCATAGCGACGCTTGATGCCGATATCGCGCTTGGCGGATGCGGGACGGGCGGAGATCCGGACGGTCGGGGAAGCGATGTCGGTCATTCGTACTGTTCCCGGTATTTGCGCACGATGTAGAGCGCGTAAATGTTGAGGCCGAGCGTGATGACGAAGAGCGTGATGCCCAGCGCGAAGGCCACCAGCGTCTGCGGCGAGGTGAACTCGAGGTCACCCGTCAGCTGGTTGACAATCTTCACCGTCACCGTCGTCATCGGCTCGAAAGGATTGATCTGCATGCGGGCCGCCACACCGGCTGCCAGCACCACGATCATGGTCTCGCCGACGGCGCGCGAGGCGGTCAGCAGCAACGCGCCGACGATGCCGGGAAGAGCGGCGGGAAGGATCACCTTCTTGACCGTTTCCGAGCGGGTGGCGCCAAGGCCGAGCGAGCCGTCACGCAGGGCCCGCGGCACCTGGGTGATGATGTCGTCCGACAACGACGACACGAACGGGATCAGCATGATGCCCATGACGATGCCGGCCGTCAGCACGCTCTGTGCCTGGATGAAGTTCTGGTAGTTGCCGGTCATGAGACCGTTCATCTGCGCCGAGATATCGCGCAGGAACGGGCCAACGGTCACCAGCGCAAAGAAACCGTAGACGATGGTCGGAATGCCGGCGAGCACTTCGAGCAGCGGCTTTGCGGTGGAGCGCAGGCGCGGACTTGCATATTCCGCCATGTAGATCGCCGCAAAGAGGCCGATCGGCACGGCGAAGAGCATGGCGACGAAGGCGATATAGAGCGTGCCGGCGAGGAGCGGGATCAGGCCGAATTGGCCCGAAGCGCCGCCGCTGCCGGCAGCCGCAAAGCGCGGATCCCAGACCGTGCCGAAGAAGAACTCGAACGGCGAGACCATGGTGAAGAAGCGGCCGGCTTCCGACAGCATCGAGGCGACGATGCCGACCGTCGTCAGGATGGCGATGGAGGACGCGACGATCAGCGAGCCGAGAATGACGCGCTCGACCTGGTTGCGGGCGCGGAAGCGGGTCGCGACGTTGCGGATGGCGTAGACGCCGCCGGCGATCGCGATCAGCAGAACGGCGACCGTCATCAGCCAGCGGTTGGTCGCGGTCATCGCGTTGAAGTGCTTGGCGACGGTGACCATGTAGGGGTCGCCTTCACCGGCAAGGGCCACGCCCTTGGAGGCGAGCGTCGCGCGCAGATTGGCAGAGCCACTCTCGAGCGCCGCGAGTTCCTCGCCGCTCAGGCGCAGAAGACCACCGGCAACGGATTTGACCTGACCGAGCGCGAGCTGCACGGCGGCAGGGCCCTGGCTCTGGACGGTATCCGGCAGGGCCGCGCGCGTGCTTCCGTCGATATAGACGGGAGCGGCGAACAGCCAGGTGCCAAGAACGAGCGCTGCCGGAAGCATCGCCCAGATGGCGACGTAGCTACCGTGGTAGCCCGGCAGGGAATGAAGGTTGGAGAGCTTGCCGCCGGACTGCGCCAACGAACGGGCGCGACCTGCAAAATAAGCAATGAAACCAATAATAATAATGAGCAAAAGAAGGAGCGAAGTACTCATCGGCACGTCTCCCCGGCATCGCCCGTCATGGGTGCCGGCAAATCGAATGAAGGCATGCCCCGGCGCGAAGACATCGCGCCGGGGCTTGTCGTTATCAGAGCATGTTGCCGGCAGAGAAAGCCTTGCGGATTTCTTCGCGCTCAGCGTCCGGAGCGGCAACCAGGCCGTATTCGGCGAGCGGGCTTTCCGGGCCGATCATCTGATCGTCGAGGAAGAACTCAACATATTCCTTGAGGCCCGGGATAACGCCGAGATGTGCCTTCTTGACGTAGAAGTACAGCGGGCGGGAAACCGGATACTCGCCGGAAGCGATCGTTTCGGTCGACGGTACGATGCCGTTGACGGTCGCGACCTTCAGCTTGTCGGCGTTGTTTTCGTAGAAGGACAGGCCGAACACGCCGATGCCGTTCTTGTTGGCTGCGATACGGGCGAGCGTTTCGGTGTAGTCGCCGTCGATGTCGACAGCCATGCCGTCCTTGCGGACCGCGACGCACTTGCTGTGCTGCTGCTTTTCATCGGCAACGGCAGCCTTGATCACGTCAACGGCGCCAGCGTCCTTGCAGCCTGCAGCGAGGATCTTCTCTTCGAAGACTTCGCGCGTGCCATGCTTTTCGCCCGGGATGTAAGCGGCGATTTCGACGGCCGGCAGGGCGGCGTTGACTTCGGACCACTTCTTGTAGGGGTTGGCGACGACCTTGCCGTCGACGACGACTTCAGCAGCAAGCGCCTTGTAGAGGTCTTCCGGCTTCAGGGCGAGGTCGGCATTGCCGGCGTCGGTCGCAAAGACGATGCCGTCATAACCGATCTTCACTTCCTGGATTTCGGTGACGCCAGCGGCCTTGCAGGCCTCGACTTCGCTGTCCTTGATCTTGCGCGAGGAGTTGGCGATGTCGATGGTGTCCGGGCCGACGCCCTTGCAGAATTCCTTCAGACCAGCCGAAGAGCCGCCGGATTCGACGACCGGGGTCTTGAAATCAGGGAAGGTCTCGCCGAACGTCTCGGCGACGATCTTGGCGTAGGGAAGAACGGTCGAGGAGCCAGCGACCTGAACCTGGTCGCGAGCGGCGGCGGCGCCAGCAAAAGCGACGGACGCGACGAGCGCCGCGACAGTGAGTTTAAGAGCTTTCATAAAAGTTCTCCCGGAATGGGCTTGTGTTGGTGTGCGCCAAGCGTTGCAGCGCTCTTCGCCGTCTTATCGGCTGCCCCTAACTAGCTGCCGATGGCCACACCTTTTATGTCAGTTTGACGAAACATTTATGACAGCTCATGTCATTGAAAACGCTAATGGAAAATGAACGGCCCCGGGTTTTCCCGCACCAATATGTCAGAAGCGGACCGTAAAGGTCGTGCCTTTGCCGACCTCGGAATGGATGAGGAGGCGGGCGCGGTGGCGCGTAAGAATGTGCTTGGCGATGGCAAGACCAAGGCCAGTGCCCTTCTTCGAGCGGCTGGCTTCGACATTGACCCGGTAAAACCGCTCGGTGATGCGCGGCACATGTTCGGCCGGAATGCCCGGGCCATAGTCCTTGACGACGACCTCGGCCTCGCCGCCCTCGCCGCCGCGCAAGGTAACGTCCACCTTCTTGCCTTCCTGGCCGTACTTGCAGGCATTCTCGATCAGGTTCTCGAAGACCTCGATGAGTTCGTCGCGTTCGCCGCGGACGACCACCGGCTTGTCCGGCACGACGAGCGAGACAGTGACATCCAGATCCTTCGCCAGCGGCAGCAGGCTGTCGCGGACATGCCCGAGCAGTGGCGCCAGATCGACCGGATCATCGGGCGCGATGTGCGAGCGCAGCTCCAGCCGCGACAGCGACAGCAGATCGTCGACGAGCCGGCTCATGCGCGTCGCCTGCTCGTGCATGATGCCGAAGAACTTTTCCTGCGCCTTCAGATCGTTGCGCGCCGGGCCCTGGAGCGTTTCGATGAAGCCGCGCAAGGACGCCAGCGGCGTGCGCAGCTCGTGGCTGGCATTGGCGACGAAGTCCGAGCGCATGCGGTCGATGCGGCGCGCCTGGGAGATGTCGCGATAGGTCAGCAGGAAGATCCGCTTGACCGGCCCGTCGCCCGGAATCTCAGCCGGTGCGACGCGCACCACATAGACGGCGTCGGACGGCAACTGCTCGTTATGCTCGATCTGGTTCGCCTTGCCGGTCGCCATCGTCTCGCGGACCATGTCGAGGATGCCGGGCGAGCGCACCCGAGCGGCGAGATAGGTGTTTGGCGGGATGGTCCCGAAGGCCTTCTCGGCGGCGATGTTCTGGAAAACCACCGTCTCGTCGGCGGCGATCACCAGAACCGGCATGTCGAGTGCGTTCAATGCCGGCACGAGCGGATCGCTCGCCGGGCCGGCAGCAACCACCGCCTTGGCCGGGCTCAGGATCACCGAGGCCGGCGCGCTACGGTTGAGCAAGGCGGCGACGAGAACGATCCAGAAGGGCAGGACAATGAGGAAATGAATGCCCGCGATGGTCGCAAGGATCGCCAGCAGCACGGTTAGTCCCAGCAGCCAGCGCTCTGCTTTCAATCGCGGAACCAGGTTCCGCCAGAACGCTTTCGAACCGCCCACCTCGACATCCTCGTGAATCACTTTCTTTTCCTCCCGGACCAAAATGGTCGAGGAATAGCGATCCTTCATGACATGATTTTCACGACCGGCTTGAATCCGCAACGCAATTATGGCCTCCTCCAACGAAATCGGGTCGCGAGCGCCTTCTTCATCAGACGGCTGGCGCGGGCCCGAAAGTTTGAAAACGCGCATGATCCTTCCGATGATCGAGGCCGGTTTTCGGGCCCGTGCGCCAAGCCGAAAGGGCGAACCGATGGCGTCGACGGAAACGACGGACAAGGCCGAGAACCGCGCAGTGGAACTCGAAATCGACGGCAAGAGCCGCGTTTTCGACATCGACAATCCCGAGTTGCCGAAATGGATCGACGACGCGTCCTTTTCCTCCGACGACTATCCCTACAAGAAGAAGCTCGACGAGGACGAGTACACCGAGACGCTGGAAGCGCTTCAGGTCGAGCTGGTCAAGGTCCAGCTCTGGCAGCAGAAGACCGGCAAGCGCATGATGGCGCTGTTCGAGGGCCGGGACGCTGCCGGCAAGGGCGGTGCGATCCATGCGACGATGGACAACCTCAACCCCCGCTGGGCGCGCGTCGTCGCGCTGACCAAGCCGACCGAAACCGAGCACGGCCAATGGTATTTCCAGCGCTATGTCGCGACCATGCCGACGGCTGGCGAATTCGTGCTGTTCGACCGCTCCTGGTACAACCGCGCCGGCGTCGAGCCGGTCATGGGCTTCTGCACGCCCGAAGAGCACAAACAGTTCCTGAAGCAAGTTCCCCGCTTCGAGAAGATGATCGTGCATGAAGGCATCCAGTTCTTCAAATTCTGGATCAATATCGGCCGCGAGATGCAGCTCAAGCGCTTCCACGATCGCCGCCACGACCCGCTGAAGATCTGGAAGCTGTCGCCGATGGACATCGCGGCGCTCAACAAATGGGACGATTACACCGCCAAGCGCGACGAGATGCTGAAGGCGACCCACACGGATCATGCACCCTGGACGGTGGTGCGCGGCAACGACAAGCGGCGGGCCCGGCTCAACCTGATCCGCCACATCCTGCATTCGCTCGATTACGACGGCAAGGACAAGGGTGCGATCGGCGAGATCGACGACAAGATCGTCGGATCCGGCCACGGCTTCCTGAAATAGACGCCGGCCCCGTCAGAGCCGGCAAAGCTGAGCGGCCGGCAGGTTTTCCTGCCGCCCTTTCTCGAAAAGCCTTGGCGACCGGTCTTATTGCCCCGGCAGGACGCGGATGGCGTAGAGGTTGAGGCTGTTGCCCTCGCCGGTGATATCGCTGTTGATCACGATCTGGCCGGGCGAACTCGGCGCCAGACTGCGGTCGAAGGTGACCTTGAACAACATGTCGATCCGCTCGTCATGCACGGTGAAGCGGTAACGGCCGCATTCGCCGAGCGAGGAGAAATTGCACTCGACGGCAAACTCCGTGGTCTTGCCGGGCTCGGCCTGCACGGTCAGCGCCAGGGTCGACGTCTTGCCGGAGAGTTCAGCCAGAACGACGGCCGGGATCTCGATGGTGATGTCCCCAGCCGCGTCGGCGACTTGCGAGGTCAACAAGACACGCCGCCCGCCTTCGTCGTCCACAGGCTCGACCTTGGCCTGCGCGCCGGGCGCGATCGCGCCGGTTTCCGTCGGCTTGAAGACCTCCACCCAGTCACCGGTGAATCCCTGCTGGGCACCCAGCGTCTGCAATCCGGCGGCGCCATCGAAGCTTTCGGAGGCAACCGATGCCGGAGGATTGGCGACATTGGTGTCGCGCTCGGCGGCGGACTTCAGGAGATCGTTGGTCTGCACCCACCAGACCGCGGCCCCGACAGCGGCTGCAAGCGTGAGAACCACCATGGTGAAAGACAAAAAGCGGCTGCGCTTGCGCCGGCGCTTGCGCGTATCTCCGCGGACCGTCGGCGCAAGGCCCGCCGCTTCGCCAGCATCCGCCGTGCTCTCGGCCGCTGCGCGCGTCGACACCACCGGACCGTCACGATCGGCGCGCAGACCGCCGAGACCACCGAGACCACCGTCGCTCGCCGCCTGACGCGGCGCGTCAGCGGCAAAGCCGGGTTCCCGACGCCCCGTCGCCGGGGCCTGTGGCTGGCTCTGGGGCGGCGTCTGGGTCTGGGGTTGAGGTTGGGCCTGCGTCTGCGGCTGCGACCGGACCTGCGGCTCGACCCGCGGCTGTGCGGCCCCGCGCGCCCGCGCGGCATCGTCGAGGCTGACCACCGGCGGCGCCGGCTGTCGCGTCCTCAGCGCCGCCCTCTCCTCCGTTTCGATCGCATGGATGACGGCTTCGAGCCGATGGCGCTGCTGGGCGATGACGTTGCCGTCCTCGATACCCTGCTTCTGCAGTCCGGTTTCCAGCGCCTGGCGGGCAGATTGATAGATGCGCGCCCGCGTTTCCGCATTGGTGCGATCGGAACGCTCAAGGGCATTTCTGATTGCAGTCTCAAGTCCGCTCACATCAAGTCCTTCTGTGTAGGCAGGGCTTTGGACCTGCCGGCGCGCCGCGGTTGACCACCGCTCTCGATCCAACCGCAAGGCATAAGGGTTAAATCTGGAGGCACGCCGTTGGTTTTGTTAACAATTGCGTAACCGCTGCTGCCAAAATCCGCAAGTCCGGCGACGGGCGCTGCCGGCCAAGGCGGGGGAAAACGCTTTGCTTGGCCGCGCCTGCGCGAAAAAGAGGCGGCGACATCGCGGTCAAGCCGCCCTTTGCAAGCGGCCAACTTGCTGCTATCTATTTTGACGTTTACGCAAACGTCAAAAATTTGGTGCGCCTTACCGAGGGATGGAGAAACCGATGCCGCTTCCGCCAATTCTTTCCGGAACGACGAGACTGCCGGTTGTCGGCGCCCCCCTGTTCATCATTTCCAACCCACAGCTGACGATTGCGCAATGCAAGGCCGGCGTGATCGGCGCCTTCCCGGCGTTGAACGCCCGCCCGCAATCGCAACTCGACGAATGGCTGGCGGAGATCACCGAGACGCTCGCCGATCATGATGCCAAGAATCCGGGCCGGCGCGCCGCGCCCTTTGCCGTCAACCAGATCGTGCACAAGTCCAATGCGCGGCTCGAGCAGGACTTGATGCTCTGCATCAAGTACAAGGTGCCGGTCGTCATTTCCTCGCTCGGCGCCGTGCCGGAGGTCAATGCCGCCATCCATTCCTATGGCGGTATCGTGCTTCACGACGTCATCAACAATCGCCATGCCAATTCGGCGATCCGCAAGGGCGCCGACGGCCTGATTGCGGTTGCTGCCGGCGCCGGCGGCCATGCGGGCACACTGTCCCCCTTCGCTCTGGTCCAGGAAGTCCGCTCCTGGTTCGACGGGCCGCTGCTTCTGTCCGGTGCGATCGCGACCGGCGGCGCGATCCTCGCGGCCCAGGCGATGGGCGCCGACATGGCCTATATCGGCTCGCCCTTCATCGCGACGGAAGAGGCGCGCGCCAGCGACGCCTACAAGCAGATGATCGTCGACAGCAATGCGGCCGACATCGTCTACTCCAATTACTTCACCGGTATCCACGGCAACTACCTCAAGCCCTCGATCTCGGCCGCCGGCATGGATCCGGAAAACCTGCCCGAGGCCGACCCGTCGAAAATGGATTTCGGCGCAGCGACTGACGGCGCCAAGGCCTGGAAGGACATCTGGGGCTGCGGCCAGGGCATCGGGGCAGTCAAGGAAGTGACATCCGTCGCCCGCATGGTCGACCGGCTCGAGCGCGAATACGACGCGGCCCGCACCCGCCTCGGCCTGCATTCCGCACCCGCAGCGACAGCCAACAAGGAATTTTCAAGTTCTCGCAACTGATGGCTTGAAATCTCGGCGCTTTGCGTTTATCAGCGCCTCACATTCGTTCCGCGGACGTCCGCGGAACTGCCTCCGGGCCGCTTTAGCTCAGTCGGTAGAGCACATCATTCGTAATGATGGGGTCACGTGTTCGAGTCACGTAAGCGGCACCATTCTTCTCCGGAAACCAACGAACGACCGCCGAACGCGCGCTATCTCGTGCGGACTTTCCAGCCGTGGCGGACATCAGACATGGTTCCAGGCGACCTCACGCCGCTCACCCAGATCTCCAGACCGTAAGCGCCTGGCAGCTTGCTCTTTTCCGGAAACCAGGGCCGGTTCGGCTCGACGGCGATCAATAGCCCTTCGTCATCGCCAATGGCAGCAAAGCTGGCAGAGGCGGATCCGACGGTTCCGACACCGAACGTCCAGGCTGCCTCGGCCGCGGTTCCCTCAACGTCGTCGACGGGAATGCCGACCTCGCTCAGGCAGTGTAAGTCAGCCCCGGAAAATGGACGATCTCCCGCAGGATGGACAAGCCTGCGGCGACCGATCAACTCAAGCACGGCATTGTCGGGGCCATCGAAATAGACGGATCTCGACTGCCAATCTGCCTCAAGCGCAAAGCGCTCGTTGCCGTCCGGCTCGCTCTGCAGCGACGTCCGTTCCTTCAACCATGCGGCGGCCGCATCAAAGCGCGCATAGGGCACGTTGAAGGCCAGGTGCACGCCGTGCGGCGTTTCCCCCACGGCAGGGATCAGCTGGATTTCACTCCACCCTATCCGGATGACGCCTCCGGCTGTCGGCAGGTCGAGGATGTCGCGGAAAAAGCCTGCACTTTTGGAGACATTCGAAGCAGGCAGTATCAGTCTGGAAATGCGCATGAAGTCCGATCCCGTCGCGTGACAATTGGCGTTACCAGGATCGGTGGTACGACCTCAACTCAAGTTGAGGTCAAGATGCTTCCCGATCCTGACCAACTGACAGCCGGATTTTCCGTTCTGAAAGCCACCGAGCGCAATCCGGTATCGGATCCCGACAAAACGTCGGCGTGCGCCCACCTTCACAACAACAGCAGCTTCTTCAAGACCGAAAACACTTCCTTGTAGGGCAGCCTTGTCGCGCCGGCGACGGCGAAGGGGATGAGGGCGGCGGCGGCGACCGGGATGACGGCGTCGCGGCTGATAAGCATGGTCGAGAGTTTCTTGCTGGCGTCGAACAGTTTGCCCGGGTCGGCGATCTCCTCGTCCGGCTCTGGGCCGGGGTCGGCGGCCACGTTGCGGCCGAGCACCTTGCGTTCGGCCGCACGCTGGAAGCGCGTTGCCTGGACGCCGAACATCAGGAGCCCGGTTTCCTTCAGCCGCGCCAGCGGCTTGGAGAACGCCGACAGCGGATAGGCGAAGAAGGCGATGACGATCGCAAGCCAGCCGCTCATGATCATGCTGAAGGTCGTCATCGACAGCGTTTCCTGCAGCAGGTGCTTCATGATTGCCGCGGCAATCGCTGCACTCATGCCGAAGACGAAGAACATGTAGGCGTTCGGGTATTGCGACAGGAAGCCGAGCCCGCCCTTGCCATCCGGATGGGCGGCGACAAGGCGCAATTCCAGCTGTGCGATTTTGCGCAGCAGCTGCGCCCAGACGAGATGCCGCCAGACGCCGCGCAGGAACAGGAACACGAAGAACGGCAGGCTGACGCAGATCGACCACCAGCCGGCCGCGGTTATCCTGTTGCCTTCTGCCGTGTGTTCAACGGCCCAGAACGAAGCGTCGGTCGTATGGAAATTGAGGAAGGAAAGAAGCGCCGCAAACGCCGCGATAGCCAGGCAGATCAATTCCGCAAGTCGCGAGTCGCGCTGCTTCAGCGCCACGGAAATCGCCGTTGCGGCTGAAGGCAGCGAAGTTGGGGCGATGAGGGGCGCGCGGGCGAATTGCCCGAGCTTGATGCGCAGGCCGCGCTCGACCTGCTGATCCGCGAGCACGAAGGCGGCTATGGCGATGAAGAACTTCGCCCATGCACCGGGATCGGTCAGGTAGGCGCCCTGGCTGTGATCGAGCGACAGGCTCTCCGGCAAGCCGAGAAGAAAGGGAACGCCCCAGGCGAGGGCAACGAAAATCAGCGCCCTCTTACCCGATTGCAGGGCGTTCGTGCGCAACAGTTTCAGCCGTGCCTGGAGCTCAAAGAACGGCCCGCCATGGGACGCGAGATATTCCGCGATCTTTCCCTGCCGGGCCGCCGGAGCGGCATCCGCAGCGTCGCTGCCGACTGCCTTGCCGCCGGGATCGTCCGCTGCGCTCATCGGCGTCAGTCCTCCACGACCTGCCAGTTGTCGTTCGGGTTGAACTGCCGGATCCCTTCAGCCACGCTCTCGGTCTTGTCGCCGAGATCGGCCTGGTAGACGGTTCCGTTGCGGTTGACGACGAAGGTGTGAACGCCCGTCACGCCATATTTCACCGGCCAGGCGACGAGCGCGAAGCCGGCGATCATGTTGCCGTTGATGATGTAGTCGAACTTGCCGCCGGCGATGTTGTCGCCCTGGCTCATCAGCACGCGGTAGCGATAGCCGAAATAGCCCTTGCCGGCCTGCGCCTTGGCAAGCACTGCACCGTCGGCGAGCGCTTCGCCGGCCGGGCTTTGCGGCTCGCCTTCGCCGGCGGGCCAGTAGAGCCCGTCGGTCTTGCCCTCGCTGCTGATCAGCTTCTGCGCGTATTCGAGAACGCCGTCGCCATCGTGATCCTCAAGCGCATATTCCTCCTGCGCTTCGACATAGGCGCGGACCGTGGCGATCGTGTCGAGCTCGTTGCGGCCGACGAGGCGATTGGCGATTTCCTCAAGGCCGACATAGGTGTCGAAAGCCCACTTGCCGTCGTCGCCCTTGGAGATCGGGAACGGGAAGGGCCAGAGCACCTCACCGATCTCCAGAACCTTGCGGTTCTCGACATCCTGCATCGCCACCTTCTTCTTCACCCCTGCCTGAATATCGGCATAGGCATCCATGACGCCGTCGCTCGTCTTGGCCTTGGCGGCATCAAGGCCGACGAGGTTTGCGAGCTTGTCGAAATCGCCGGAAGCGACGGCCGACTTGAAGGCGTCGACCGCCTGTTCCGGCGTGTCGAAGGCCGGCGGATCGCTTGCTGCCGCGTATTCGGAAATCGGGGTGCGCGCCTCTTGCGCCTGTGCGGCGAACGCGCCTCCGGCCAGAGCGGCAGCGGCGACCGAGGACAGGAACAGATTGCGGATGATCTTGGCCATGTTCGTTCTCCTCCTTCGCGTTACCGATGCCGTCCGCCGCCACCACCACGTCTAACCTCGCGGTGTGGCTGGCCGCCGCCGCGATGGCCGCCACCCATTGCCTGCCGCCCGCGGTCGGACTGCATCTTGGTCACCCGTCCACCCTGAACCTGACCAAGGGCCGACGGTCTCCCGTCACCGCCGCGATCGATCTTGCCACCCGCCTTCGGCTTGGCGATCGGGCGATCGATCTTGCCGGAGGCCCTGGCGTTACCAATCTTGTCGCCGCCTGCGGGGCGCGACTTGATCTGGTTGCCCGGCTTGCGATCACCAAGACCGCCGTCGGGCCGAGCGATGTTCTCCCGCTGGCGCGCGTCGACCTTGCTCTTGCGCACGTCGTCGACCGAGATCCGGCTTCCGGCCCTGTTTGCCGCCGCGCCGACCTGGTCGGTGCGGGCCACCTTCGCCCGGTTGGCGATGTTGTTGCCTTTCGCCGACTTGAAATCCCGCTCCATCGAGGTGCGATCGATCTTGGCGAACTGGTTCTTGTCGAAGCTGATCTTGCTGCGATCGACATTCTTCCAGTCGACGTCGTTGAACTTCACCTTGCCGTTGATGTTGTTGAAGCAATTGTTGCAATCGATATCGACGTCGCCGCCGTTCCAGCGTCCACCCCACACGCCCCAGTCGTCCCAGTCGACGACGGCGGCAAAGGCGGCACCGGTGATGGCGCCCGCAAAGAAGGTCGCCGTCGGATAGTAGTAGTTCGGGTAGGGCTCGGGATAATAGGCGATCGGGGCCGGCTGATAGCCCGGATCATAGAGCATCTGCGGCTCGTATTGCGGGACGTAGATTTTTTCCGGATCGGCGGCCTGGATCACGACGTTGTTGTTTTCCTGCTTCACCACCACCTTGTCGTCCGACTTGATGACGCCGTCGGCGACCGCCTTGTCGCGCAATTGCTGGATGGCGACGAGCACATCCTGCTGCTGGTAGGCGAGCGCGTCGCTGAGCGACTGGGTCCAGTCGAGGTCGTCGCTCATCATCTTGACGATCTGAGGATAGTTCAGCAGCGAGACGATGCTGCCGTCCCAGCTGTCCTTTGGCTTCATATCCTTCTTGGTCTTGGAAACCTCCAGGAAGCGCTCCGCCTCGACGATCTGCAGCGGATAGAGCGAAGCGGAAGTCACGAGCGCGACGAGTTCGTCGGGATAGAGCGCGATACGCGCGACGAGGACCTCGAGTTCGTCTTCGCTGAGCGGCTGCGGCGCCTCGTCGGTCGCCGCCTGGGTGGCGGCCTGCTCCTGCGCCAGCGCAGTGCCCACCGCACACGAACCCGTCAGCATGGCAAGCAATGCCACCGTCGGCGCACGCAAAGAACGAGGTCGGTCGAACATGGTCTCTCCTATCCAGGCACAACGATCAACAAACGAGCCCGGGAGATCCCCCGGCTTGGACGTCAAGGCGCCGGCCATGCGGCCGGCGGAGCAATCGCGAGAACTCCCATTTGCTGTCGTCGACGCCCCCTTGCGCAAGACGGATGCTTGCATTGGGAACCAAGTCACTTGTCAGAAAGCCGAATGGGACAATCAGGAAGAGCGGCATGAGCACCGGCAGCCAGGTGACCAGCTGCCGGTGAATTTTAGCTAAGAGAAACAGAACGCCCGGCAAATGCAACCGGAAAATGAGGCCATATCAGCGTGCACGCCTCCTTTCTTGCGCGATGGCCGTCGCCCGGAGCCTGTGCCGGCAGCCGGGACGGCCGAACTTCATGGCGGCCGGCACCGGCACCGTGCGTCATTTCAGGGCGCCGTCACCACTTCGGTCGGCGGTCTTGAAGTCCGCCATGACCCGATCCAGAAACTCGTTCCGGCTGATCTTGCCGTCACCGTTGGTATCGGTGGCGGCAAACTGCTGAGCGTTCAGCGCCTGCTTCGTTTCCTCGGAGGTCAGACTCCCGTCCTTGTTCTTGTCGAGACTGGCGAAGGCGTTCGACATGAAGGCCTCATACTCGGACCGCTCGATCGCGCCGTCCTTGTTGCTGTCGAGCGCGCTCATCTGTCCCTGATTCATCGTCGCAGCCTGCTGCTGCGCGATCGCCGGTGTGATCTGGCCGAGCGCAAGCACGCCCATAAGAACGATTTTCTTCATCCTGCTTTGTTCCTTGATCAATAATAGCGGCATGCCAGCGCGTTGCCGGCAGCAGCGCCAAGCGTCGCTCCGCCACCAACCGCCCAAAGCTGACCGGTACCTGAACCGATCGTCGAGCCGATCAGGCCGCCGACGATGGCCCCGCCAACGGTTCCGGCAATGCAGCCGAATTCGTTGCCGGTCGGACCGCTCTTGGACACATAGGCTGATTGGCACCCCGATAAGGCTAGGGCGCCGGCAAGAATGAGAGTTATGGTCTGCTTGCTCATTTTATCCTCCAATATGGCCGTCTGATTGCAATAGAGATCGGCGGAGGCGCCATTGATTGGCGTCGGATGTAAATAAGCTTCCGAGTATGCTCCCGGAATCGGGGAGACTCTTCTGTTCGATCAGAAGCAGCTCGTGGATTAAACATGCAGCCTGGCAACAACGGGGCCTTAAACTGCCGGCGAATACTACGCCCGAGCGCCTGCAATGACAACGGACCACGCAATTTTATGGAATGCACGGCGCCAACGCCCCTCGCCGCCGCCTTCGCCCCCTGAAAATCAGGCTCCCCCGGCGCGACATCTCGCCTTAGATTTTCTAGGGTCTCCCTCGAAATATCGTCATTTGTGCTGTCGGGCCGGGCGGTCTAGCTCTTGGCCGTCCTGTTGGGCTCCCCTTGCAGGTCTCCATGACCTGACGGGAAAAAGGGGTTGGTAAAGCGCCGGCTCGATCCGACACCCATCTCCGACCGTGGCCGCACGCCCCCCAATGCCCGCGCCACCGACAAAACACCTATCGAGAGAGAACACATCGAATGGACAGATTGGCGACAATTAAATTAGGCCTTGCTACTGCAATCCTTGCAACCCTCGCGTCGAACGCGCTCGCCGAAGGCGGCGATCGGGCCCAGATTGCCGCTGCCGTGGACAAGGCAATCCGCCCTGTCATGCACGAACACAAGGTGCCGGGCATCGCCGTCGCGGTGACCGTTGACGGCCAGCGCTACTTCATGAATTACGGCGTCGCTTCCAAGGAAACGAAGGCTCCAGTCACCGAAGATACGCTGTTCGAACTCGGCTCGATCAGCAAGACCTTCGCCTCGACACTGGCGTCCTATGCGCAGGTGACCGGCAAGCTCTCGTTCGACGACCATCCCGGCAAATTCATGCCGGCCCTTGCGGGCACGGCGATCGACAAGGCGACCCTCCTCCATCTCGCCACCTATACCGCCGGCGGGCTGCCGCTGCAGTTCCCCGATGCGGTCAAGAGCGACGCCGACATGGTCGACTATTTCAGCACGTGGAAGCCGGAAGCCAAACCCGGCAAGAAGCGTCGCTATTCCAACCCGAGCATCGGCCTCTTCGGCCACACCGCGGCATTGGCGATGGGCGGCGACTTCAGCGCGGTCCTCGAAAGCGAGATCTTTCCCAAGCTCGGGCTGAAGCACAGCTATGTCCGCGTTCCCGACAGCCAGATGGGCAGCTACGCCTGGGGCTACGGCAAGGCCGACAAGCCCATTCGCGTCACTGCCGGAACCTTCGACGCGGAGGCCTATGGGGTGAAGTCGTCGACGGCAGACATGATCCGCTTCGTCGAGGCCAACATCCGGCCTGAACAGTTGGACGGGCCTATCCGCAAGGCGATCGAAGCCACTCACGTGGGGTATTTCGACAGCGGCAAGATGGTGCAGGGGCTCGGCTGGGAGCAGTACCCCTACCCTGTCTCGCTGGAGCGGCTGCTCGACGGCAATTCGCGCGACATGGCCCTGAAGAGCAACCCGGTCAAGGCATTGAGCCCGCCAAGGCAACCCGACGGTTCGACGCTCTACAACAAGACCGGCTCCACCAACGGCTTCGGTGGATATGTCGCCTTCGTGCCGGAAAAGAAGATCGGCATCGTGCTGCTTGCCAACCGCAACGTTCCGATCCCCGAGAGGATCAAGGCGGCCCACGCGATCCTGACGGCGCTCGAAGCGAGAGCGAAGTAACGGCATTCCGCGGGAAATTCCCGTGTCGTGGCGAGCCCGCGGCGCGGGAAACGACGTCCACCAACAACTCTGTAGCGAATCTTCAATCAGGGCCTGCTTGCATATTAACGCCGAGTATTGTCATCTGCGTTTCGCGAAAGCGCTATCAGATGCAGTCGAGTTCAGGCGTATGTGGGGATGCCGATGTTCGAGTGGTTGGGAGTTCAGAGTTCGTTACATCGGCAACGTGCAGGCAGGGGGCGGACGATCTTCGTGCTTGCAGCCTTGTCGCTGCTTGCCGGCTGCGGCGGCCATGCCAAGGGCGTGATGGCGCCTGTCGCGCTGACCGCGCCGGTTCCAGGCGCCTCCACCGTCGACATGCTTGTGGCGACCACGCGCGAACCCTCGGGCGATCCGGCAACCCTCTTTTCCGGCGAGCGCGACGCCAACACCTTCCTCACCGATGTCGCGGTTTCGATCCCGCCGGAAACGGCACGCAAGTCGGGCACGGTACAATGGCCGCGCAAGCTGCCGCCGAATCCGGCCAAGGAATTCGCCGTCACGCGGGTCAATGAGCTCAGGTCGCTCGACGAGGCCAAGTCCTGGTTCCTGCAGCACGATGTCGGCGGCAACGCCTTCGTCTTCGTGCACGGCTTCAACAACCGCTACGAGGATTCGGTCTACCGGCTGGCGCAGATCGTCCACGATTCGGACGTGAAGGCGACGCCCGTTCTCTTCACCTGGCCCTCGCGCGCCAACGTGTTCGACTACAATTACGACAAGGAAAGCACGAACTATTCGCGCACGGCCCTTGAAGACATTCTGAAGAAGCTTTCCGACGCGCCGAAGGTCAAGAGCATCACCATCCTCGCCCACTCCATGGGCACCTGGCTGACGATGGAATCGCTGCGCCAGATGGGTATCCGCGACGGCAACGTGCCGTCGAAGATCGAGAACGTCATTCTCGCTTCGCCGGATATCGACCTCGATGTCTTTGCCAAGCAGTTTGTCGAGATGGGCCACAAGCGGCCGAAATTCACGATCTTCGTTTCGCAGGACGACCGGGCGCTGGCGCTTTCCAGCTTCATTTCCGGCGACGTCTCTCGCCTAGGCGCAATCGACCCGTCGGCAGAGCCCTACCGGACCCAGCTGGAACGCGCCGGCATCACCGCCATCGATCTGACGAAGGTTAAGTCTGAGGACGGCCTGCACCACGGAAAGTTCGCCGAAAGCCCTGAAATCGTCCAGTTGATCGGCACGCGGCTCGCCACCGGACAGACGCTGACCGACTCCGACATCTCTGTCGGTACCGGCATTGCGGCAGTCGTCGCCGGCACGGCGAGAAACGTCGGCAACGTCGCGGCCGTGACGGTCTCGGCGCCTGTGTCGATCCTCGAAAACCCGCAACCGGCAAAGAAGAAGAAGGTGGTCGTCGGAGATACGCTCGCGACCGACATGCCGACGCCGGTGAAGATCAAGTAAGGGTCTCAGCGGCCGTTGGCGGCAACCACCGTCAACCGTCGTCGCCGACGAAGCGGTAGCCGACGCCAGGCTCGGTACGGATGATCTTCGGGTCCGCCGGATCGCGCTCGATCTTGCCGCGCAGTTGCCCGATGAAGACGCGCAGATAGTGCAGATCTTCGCCATGGGCCACGCCCCAGACCGAGGTGAGCAGCGTCTTGTGGGTGACGACGCGGCCGGCGTGGTGGGCCAACATCACCAGGAGATCGTATTCCTTCGGCGTCAGCCGGACGGGCTCGCCGTCCTTCGTCACCACCCGCTTGATCGTGTCGATCGAAACGCCATCGGCGGACAGCTGCGTCTGGCCGCCTTCCATCTGCACCCGGTGGCGAAGGGCCGCGCGGATGCGGGCGGTCAGTTCGCCGATGCCGAAAGGTTTTTCGATGTAATCGTCGGCGCCGAGATCGAGTGCTGCGATCTTTTCGCTTTCCCTGTCGCGGGCCGACAGGATGATGATCGGCACCTGCGACCAGCCGCGCAAGTTGGCGATGACCTCCTTGCCGTCCATGTCCGGCAGGCCGAGATCGAGGATGACGACATCCGGTGCCATCGTCGCGGCTGCCTTCAGCGCCTCGGCACCGGTCATCGCCTCGCGAACGTCATAGCCGGCGGCACTCAGCGCGGGTTTCAGGAAACGCTGGATCTGGGGTTCGTCGTCGACGACGAGGATACGCTCCACGCTCATGCACGGTCCTTTTCGGAAATTTCGGGCTTGGCGGCGGGAAAGCGCATGGAAATGCGCGTGCCGCGGCGGCGAAGCGCCGGGCTTTCCGCCTTGATCTGTCCGCCCATCGCCTCGACGAAGCCCCTGGCGATCGACAGTCCCAGTCCCGTTCCCGGCGTGCGGCCGTCGGCCTTGCCGCGGCGGAAGAATTTCTCGAAGACCTGCTCGAGATCCCGCGGCGGAATGCCCTTGCCGAGATCGGTTACCGACAGCACAATCTCGCTGCCTTCGGTACGGGCATAGATGCTGATCGGCTCGTCGCCGCCATACTTGTTGGCATTGTCGAGCAGGTTGAACAGTACCTGGCCGAGCAGCACGCTGTCGCCGCGCATCAAGGGCAGGTCGGCTGCAATGCTGGTTTCGACCTCGCGGTCCGGGAAATACTTGCGGGCGCGATCGACGGCGGCCCGCACGACGTCGGCGACATCGACCCAATCGCGCTTGGCGTTGACGGTGCCTGCCTCGATGCGGGTCATGTCGAGCAGGTTGGCGACGAAGCGCGTCAGCCGGCCGCCCTCCTCCTCGATCGACTGCAACAGGTCGTCGCGGCTTTCCGGCGGCATACGGTCGCCGAGCTGGCGCAGGCTAGTGACGGCACCGGTGATCGTCGCAAGCGGGGTTCTCAGGTCATGCGAGATGGATGAGAGAAGAGCGGCGCGGAACCGTTCACCTTCGAGCTTGGCCGCCTGGTCGAGGCTTTCGCGCGACAGGCGCGCCCGGTCGACCGCGATCGCCGTCTGGTCCAGGATCGCCGCCAGTGCCCGCTCCTCGTTGATCTCCAGCGGCTTGTCCGCCTGGACGAAGCCACAGACGCCGACGACGCCATGCGGGCTGGTCAGCGGACGGAAGTGGAAGGGGCTGTTCGGCAACGTGCCGGTGCCATTGCCGGCCGGCTCGCGTTTATCCATGGCCCAGCGCGCCGCCATGATGTCGGTGACGTCAAGTTCGGTGTCCGGCGGCCAGGCCGCCTTCAGCTGCAGGTCACCTTCCTCGGGCAACAAGAGGGCGGCGCTGCGTTTCAGCGTCGACTGCATCTGCGTGACCGCCGCCCAAAGCACGTCATCCGGCTTGGCCGTGCCGGAAAGCTTGCGGGAAAAATCATAAAGCGCCTGGGTCGCGGCGGCACGCTGCCGCGCTGCCTTCGCCTGTTCGCGCACGCGGGAGGCGAGGCTGCCCGCGAGTGCCGCAGCAACCAGGAAGACAACGAGCGCGAAAACCTCGTGCGGCTCGGCGATGGTGAAAGTGCCGGTCGGTTTGATGAAAAAGAAATTGTAGGCGAGCACCGAAAACAGCGCTGCGGCGATCGCCGCGATATGGCCGGCATAGGTCGCGGACGCCAGCACCGCGAGCAGATAAAGCAGCGAGATGTTGGGCAGGACGACGAAACGGCCGAGCAGCAGGCCGACACCGGTCGAGATGGCGACCGATCCGGCAGCGATGCCGATCGCCCGCCCGGTTCCCGGCGGCAACGTCCTCTTCCTCTTCGATCGCCGCTTGACGGGCGTCGTCTCGCGGTCGGTAACGAGGTAGATGCCTATGCCGGACACGCGCTCGGCCAGGGCATCGGGAAGCGACTGCCGGAAGAACCGCATCGGGAAGGATTGGCGGCGCGCGCCGATGACGATCTGCGTCGCATGCTCGCGGCGCGCGAGCTTCAGGATTTCCTCGACAAAATCATTGCCGACGATGCGACGGGTTTCGGCGCCGAGCTGTTCGGCAAGACGGAAGGTTTCGTCGAGCCGGCGCACGTCCTCCCCGTCGCCGCTTTCGCGGTCGGCGCGCTCGATGAAGACGACGATCCAGGGTGCGTTCAAACCCTCGGCAAGCCGGCTTGCGGTACGCACGACCTTTTCCGACAGCGGATCGGGGCCGATGCAGACGAGCAGGCGCTCTCCGCTCGCCCAGATGCCTTCGATCGCGTTCTGCTTGAGGTAGTCGACCATCTGGTCATCGACCCGGTCGGCCGTGCGCCGGAGCGCGAGTTCGCGCAGCGCCGTCAGGTTGCCGAGGCGGAAGAAGCGGTCGACGGCGCGCTTGGCGCTATCGGGCAGATAGACCTTGCCGTCCTTCAGGCGCTCTATCAGCTCGGCCGGCGGCAGATCGACAAGCAGCACCTCGTCGGCCCGCTTCAGCACGGTATCCGGCACCCGCTCGCGCACGGGAACACCGGTAATCTGGGCGACGATGTCCGAGAGGCTTTCGAGATGCTGGATGTTGAGCGCTGTCCAGACATCGATGCCGGCGGCGATCAGTTCCTCGATGTCCTGATAGCGTTTGGGGTGCCGGCTTTCGGCCGGGTTGCTATGGGCCAGTTCGTCGACGACGATGATCCTCGGACGCCGGAGAAGGGCGGCGTCCAGGTCGAACTCCGACAGCACGCGGCCGCGATGGTTCACATCGCGGCGCGGCAGTATTTCCAATCCATCGATGAGCGCTGCGGTCTCGCTGCGCCCATGTGTCTCCACCAGCCCGACGACGATATCGATGCCGTCGTCCTTCAGTCGGCGGGCCCGCGACAACATCGCATAGGTCTTGCCGACGCCGGGAGCGGCACCGAGGAATACGGTCAGCTTTCCCCGGCGGTCCTGCGCGGCAAGCGCCAGCAATGCGTCTGGATCCGGGCGACTTTTGGCGTCGCGTTCACTGTCGGGCATTCATGATCTCAGGCGTGAGGAATCAGGTTCGGGGCGCATCAAGGGCCAGGTTGAGTTCTAGCACATTGACGCGCGGCTCGCCTACGACCCCGAACAGCCGTTCCTCCGTCGCCCTGGAAACCAGGCCGGCGACGTCCGCTTCGCTCAGGCCCCGCGCCTTGGCGACGCGGGCAACCTGGGCTTCGGCAAAGGCCGGCGTAATGTGCGGGTCGAGACCGGAGCCTGACGTGGTCGCCGCATCCGCCGGAATTTCACCGTTGACGCCGACTGCCTTCAGCCGCTCGACATCGGCTGCAACGCGATCCTTCAGCTTGACCGAGGTGGTGCCGAGGTTGGAGCCGCTCGACGCCCCGGCATTGTAGGCTTCCGGACCGGTCGCGGAGGGCCGCGGCCAGAAATACTTGTCGGAGGTGAAATTCTGGCCGATGAGGGCGGAGCCGATGACGGCGCCGTCCTTTTCGATGAGGCTGCCATTTGCCTGGGCGGGCATCAACACCTGGGAGGCGCCGGTGATGGCGAAGGGATAGGCAAGGCCGGTGATCGCGGTCAAAAGCACGATCATCACGATGGCGGGGCGAAGTTGATTCAGCATGATTACACCAGATTGAGTGCGTTGACGGCAAGGTCGACGAGCTTGATGCCGGCGAAGGGCAGGACAATGCCGCCGAGGCCGTAGACGAGCAGGTTGCGGCGCAGAAGGGCTGCCGCACCGACCGGCCGGTATTTGACGCCCTTCAGCGCCAGCGGGATCAGCGCGACGATGATGAGCGCGTTGAAGATCACCGCCGACAGGATCGCCGACTGCGGCGAGGCTAGGCCCATGACGTTGAGCGCGGCCAGGGCCGGATAGGTGGTGATGAACAGCGCCGGGATGATGGCGAAGTACTTCGCCACGTCGTTGGCGATCGAAAAGGTCGTCAACGAACCGCGGGTCATCAGCAGCTGCTTGCCGATCTCGACGATCTCGATGAGTTTCGTCGGACTGGAATCGAGGTCCACCATGTTGGCGGCCTCGCGGGCGGCCTGCGTCCCGGTCTGCATGGCGACGCCGACATCGGCCTGGGCGAGCGCCGGCGCGTCGTTGGTGCCGTCGCCGCACATGGCGATGAGACGACCGCCCTGCTGTTCCTTGCGGATGTAGCCAAGCTTGTCCTCGGGGGTGGCTTCGGCGAGGAAGTCGTCGACGCCGGCTTCGGACGCGATGGCTGCCGCAGTCACCGGGTTGTCGCCGGTGACCATGACCGTGCGGATGCCCATGGCGCGAAGGGCGGCGAAGCGTTCCTTGATGCCGGGCTTGACCACATCCTTCAGGTGGATGACGCCGAGCAGGCGCGGACCGTCGGCGACGGCAAGCGGGGTGCCGCCGGTGCGGGCCACCTGGTCGACGGCGCGGCGAAACTCGTTCGGCACGTTCTCGTCGCGGATGCCGGTGAACTTCAGGATCGAGTCGACGGCACCCTTGCGCAGCCGGCGCCCGCCGAAGTCTACGCCCGAAAGCCTCGTTTCCGCAGCGAAGGGAATGACCGCGTCGATCCGGGTCGCACCGGCCCGGCTTGCGCCGCCGCCGACGGCGAGCGCCAGGACCTCGCCCTTGTCGGACGCGGGCAGCGACACATCTGGCGCCTGGCGGCCGAATTCGCCGGTGGCAAGGGCTGCGATCGAGCGGCCCTCGGGCGTCTCGTCGGCAAGGCTTGCAAGCAGTGCGGCATCGGCAAGCTCGGCCTCGGTAACGCCCGGCACCGGCATGAAGTCGGCGGCCATGCGGTTGCCGAAGGTGATGGTGCCGGTCTTGTCGAGCAGCAGCGTATCGACGTCGCCGGCAGCCTCGACAGCGCGGCCAGAGGTGGCGATGACGTTGAAACGGACCAGACGGTCCATGCCGGCGATGCCGATCGCCGAAAGCAGGCCACCGATGGTGGTCGGGATCAGCGTTACGAGCAGGGCGGCCAGCACGGTGACCGAGAGAACGGTACCGGAATAACCGGCAAGGCCCCAGAGCGTGACGACGGCGACGAGGAAGATCAGCGTCAGGCCAGAAAGCAGGATCGAAAGGGCGATCTCGTTCGGGGTCTTCTGGCGCTGGGCACCCTCGATCAGAGCGATCATGCGGTCGACGAAGGTGTCGCCGGGGGCGACGCCAATGCGGACCTTGATCCAGTCGGACAGCACCTGCGTGCCGCCGGTTACGGCCGAGCGGTCGCCACCGGATTCGCGGATGACGGGCGCGGATTCACCGGTGATGGCGCTCTCGTTGACGGAAGCGACGCCTTCGACGACTTCACCGTCGCCGGGGATCAGTTCGCCGGCCTCGACAAGCACGAGGTCGCCGACCTTGAGCGATGTCGCCGGGATCGTCTGGGTCTCACGGCCTTCGTCGGCGACGAGCTTGCGCGCCGTCAGCTCGGACTTGGTACGGCGCAGGCTGTCGGCCTGGGCCTTGCCGCGGCCTTCGGCGACGGCCTCGGCAAAGGTGGCGAAGAGCACGGTGAACCAGAGCCAGGCAGCGATCTGACCAGAAAAGAGCGCGCTTCCGCCGCCGGTTACGAGATCGCGGACGAAGAGGCCGGTGACAACGGCGGCGACCACTTCGGTGACGAAGATCACCGGATTGCGCACGAGCTGGCGCGGGTCGAGCTTGACGAAGGCCGCCTTGATTGCCGGCAGAAGAATGGCCGGGTCCAGAAGACTGGGAGCAACTGGTTTGGAAGACATGTGCGAATTCCTTTAGAAGGTCTGACCGGCAAGCATCGAGAGATGCTCGACGATGGGACCGAGAGCGAGCGCCGGGAAGAACTGCAGCCCGCCGAGAATGAGGATGATGCCGACGAGCAGGCCGACGAAGAGCGGCGTGTCGGTCGGGAAGGTCCCCTTGGAGGCCGGTACGCGGGTCTTGACCGCGATCGAGCCGGCGATCGCCATCACCGGAACGGCATAGGCGAAGCGGCCGAGCAACATCGCGAACCCAAGGGTGGTGTTGTACCAGGGCGTGTTGCCGGTGAGCCCGCCGAAAGCCGAGCCGTTGTTGCCGGCCGCCGACGTGAAGGCATAGAGGATTTCCGACAGGCCATGCGGACCCGCCGTGCCGATGCTGGCGACGGCAAAGGGCAGCATCGCGGAGACGGCGGCAAAGCCGAGGATCGTTGCCGGCAGGATGAGGACGGCGAACATCGCGTATTTCATCTCGCGGCTTTCGATCTTCTTGCCGAGCAGTTCCGGCGTGCGGCCGACCATCAGGCCGGCAACGAAGACGGCAAGGATCGCAAAGACGACCATGCCGTAGAGACCGGAACCGACGCCACCCGGCAGGACTTCGCCAAGCTGCATCAGGAACATCGGCACGAGACCGCCGAGGCCCGTCAGCGAGCCGTGCATGCCGTTGACGCCGCCATCCGACAGGCCCGTCGTGACAGCCGCATAGAGCGCGGTCATCGCCTGGCCGAAGCGAACTTCCTTGCCCTCCATGTTGCCCTGGGCGGCATCGAGGCCAAGGGCGGTCAGGATCGGGTTGCCCTGGGCTTCAGCCCAGTAAACGATCGCGACGCCTGAGATCAAAAGGATGCCGGTGACGGCGATGAAGGCCCAGCCCTGGCGGCGGTTGCCGACCATCTGGCCGAAGGTGTAGACGAGCGCCGCCGAGATCGACAGCATCGAGAAGATGTTGAGATAATTGGAAAAGGCCGTCGGGTTTTCGAACGGATGGGCAGCGTTGACGTTGAAGAAGCCGCCGCCATTGGTGCCGAGTTGTTTGATCGCTTCCTGGCTTGCGACCGGGCCGACTGAGATCGTCTGCTTGGCGCCTTCGAGCGTGGTAGCGGTGAGATCGGCGTGGAAGGTCTGCGGCAGGCCGCTCCAGACCATGGCAAGCGCCATGACGACGGCAATCGGCAGGAGCACGTAAAGCGTCGAGCGGGTGAGATCGACCCAGAAATTGCCGACGGTCGAAGCGTTCGAGCGGGCGAAGGCGCGGGTGACGGCGAGCGCCATGGCGATGCCGGTCGCAGCCGAGACGAAGTTATGCACCGTGAGCCCGGCCATCTGGCTGAAATGGCTGAGCGTGGTTTCGCCGCCGTAGTTCTGCCAGTTGGTGTTGGTGACGAAGCTGACCGCCGTGTTGAAGGCGAGGTCGGACGGCATGCCCGAGAAGCCTTGCGGGTTCATCGGCAGATAGGCTTGCAGCCGGAGGATCGCGTAGAGCGAGACGAAGCCCGCGAGGCTGAAGGCAAGCATCGACATCGTATAGGCGAGCCAGCCCTGCTCCTTCTTCGGATCGACGCCGGCGGCAAGATAAAGGCCGCGTTCGACGGGGCCGAGGACGGGCGAAAAGACGTTGCGTTCACCGGAGAAGACCCGCGCCATGTAAAGCCCCAACGGCTTGATGACGATCAGGACGGCGATGAAGAGGAGGCTGATCTGCAGCCACCCGATGATAGACATGAGATTACTCCGCTAAGGGCGGCCGGACGGCGCGACGGCGCCCGGCTGATGCGAACGGCCAACGGGTCCGATCCCGTCGACCGGGTCAGAACCGTTCCGGGCGAACGAGGGTGACGACGAGGTAGGCCGCAAGCGCGACAGCGACGGCAAGACCGAGCAGGGCTTCAATCATGACGCCCTCCCTAAAGCCGGCTCAGCGCGCGCGCATAAAGCGCGAACACGACAAAGCCGCCGATGCCGGCGGCAAGAAAAAGAACATCGGACATGCAAATTCTCCGGACTGTTGAGGTCCGGAGTGTGCATCCGCAACGGGTCAATTATCGATTGCGATGGTCGGAAGGCGGCATAAGGAAAAGATAAAGACGCCCGCCAGGGTCCGCTACCGAAGGCGGAATGCGATCTTCATAAGCGCGGGATCCGGTCGTTATCGGCCTATCAGCGAGATGCCGGACAGATCCAGGGCGACCGCACGTCCGCGACCGCCGGCTTGGCGTGACGCCTAGCCCTTGATGATGTGGTTCACGCTCGTTTCGGTGGGCGCGGTGACTTCGCGCATCCATTCGCGCCAGATGGCAACGAGCAGCGCCATCAGCACCGGGCCGACGAAGAGGCCGAGGAAGCCCATGGTCTTCACGCCGCCGACGAGGCCGAAGAAGGTCGGCAGGAAGGGAAGCTTGATCGGGCCGCCGACGAGGCGCGGGCGCAGCGTCTTGTCGACGATGAAGAGTTCGGTCGTGCCCCAGGTGAACAGCGCCAGGCCGTGAACGGGCGAACCGCTGGCAACAAGATAGACCGAGACCAGCGTGAAGCAGAGCGGCGCGCCGCCCGGGATCAGCGCCATCAGGCCGGTGATGATGCCGAGGGTGACCGGCGACGGCACGCCGGCAAGCCAGTAGGCGACGCCGAGCACGATGCCCTCGCCGATGGCGATGATGCCCATGCCGGTGACCGTGGAGCTGATCGTCAGCGGCACGACCCGCGACAGCCGCTCCCAGCGCATCGGGAAGATGCGCTCGCCGAGCTTGTCGAGCTGGCCGGAGAAGGACTGGCCGTCGCGATAGACGAAGAACAGCGTGATCATCATGAACAGCAGCGTCAGGAAGGCATGGAACGTCGATGCACCCACGACCAGCACGCCACGATAGATATTGCCGATGTTGGAGCCGCTGACGAGCTGGACGAGTTCGCCGAGCGCACCCGGATGGCCGATATGCTTGACCCATTGTTCGCCGAGCCAGGCGCCGGCAACCGGGATACCGGACAGCCAGGCGGGCACCACGGCACCATTGGCATTGGTCTCGACCGCCCAGACGACCCAGTCGCGCACCTCGTCGACTGCATAAACGGCAGCGATCGAGATCGGCACGACGATGAAGGAAATGACGCAGACGATCGCGATGGTGGCGGCCAGCGTCCGGTTGCCGTTCACACCGGCGAGCAGCCGGCGATAGATCGGCCAGCTGGCAAAACCGATGACGACGGCGGCCAGAACCGGAACGACGAAACCATGGAAGAAGTAGACGCCGGCAAGCAGAACGAAGACCAGCATCCAGCGGGCAGCGGTCATAGGGCCGACAAGGGCATGGCGCGAAATAGCGGTTTGCCCAAGGAGCCGCGGCTCCACGGCAAAATTCTCTCGTTCGCGATTGCCCAATTGCACCAATGATCCTCCGTCTTTCGACGACTTTACAACAAACCCGAGGCCTTGCCAGCCTGTCTGGCGCCGCGCGCCGCCCCTTTGCCCCTGCTTTACGGTAGTTTCAGGGCCGTGGTCGACGCTAGCGGCGGGACATGACAGAAAAATTTAGGAGGGTTCAAGAGCCCCTGGCTTTCTTTCGATAAAGCCGGTCATTCCGCCGCAGGTTTTGCAGCCATACGCGCAGGCTGTGCGCGATCGACGAAGACTGAAGCGAGAAAGATGCCGAAGCCGGCGACGCCGAGAACGGCACCGACGAGACCGGTGGAGGTCCAGCCGTAACCGGCGGCAATCGAAACACCACCGAGCCAGGCGCCAAGCGCATTGGCGAGATTGAAGGCGGAGTGGCTAAGGGCGGCAGCCAGCGTCTGGGCCTCGCCGGCGACATCCATCAGCCGCGTCTGTACGCCCGGGACGACGGCAAAGCCGCCGCCGATGAAGAGTACGTTGACGATGGCGATCCACGGATTGCCCATGGTGAAATAGAAAAGCACATAGGCGAAGATGTTGAAGGCGATGGCGATGCCGATCGCCGGCATCAGCGCCCAGTCGGCAAGCCGTGCCCCGACGATGTTGCCGAGGATCATGCCGGCACCGAACACCGAAAGCATGATCGGCACATTGCCAAGCGAAACACCCGCGACTTCGGTCAGCGCCGGCGTGATGTAGCTGAAGACGGCGAACATGCCGCCGCAGCCGATGGCGCAGATGCCGAGCATCAGCCAGACCTGCAGCTTGCCGAGCGCCCCCAGTTCGCGAAGCGGCGTCGCCTTCGGGTTGCCCTTGTCCCGCGGCACGTGGGCGAAGGTGAGCGCCATGGTCAGGAGGCTGATGGCACCGACAATGGCAAAGGCGGAGCGCCAGCCGAGCGCCTGGCCGAACCAGGCGACGAGCGGCGTGCCGAAGAGCGTGGCGATGGTCAGCCCCATCATCACGCGCCCGACGGCGCGGGCCCGCTGGTTCGGCGCGGCAAGGCCCGCCGCCACCAGGGCAGCGACGCCGAAATAGGCGCCGTGCGGCAGGCCGGCGAAGAAGCGCGCGGCAATCAGCGTGTAGAAATCCGGAGCGATGGCGCTCGCGAAGTTGCCGACGGCAAAAACCAGCATCAGGACCAGAAGCACCCGGAAGCGCGAGAAGCGAGCGGCAAGCACCGCGATCAGCGGCGCACCGACGACGACGCCGAGTGCATAGGCGCTGATGACAGCGCCGGCCTGGGGTACCGAGACCGATACGTCTTCGGCGACCTGCGGCAGCAGACCCATGATGGCGAACTCGCCGGTACCGATGCCGAAGCCGCCGACGGCGAGCGCCACTTCGGCGGCGGACACGCGGGCCCGGCGCGGATCGACGGCAGAGGTGAAGGCTTCGTCACACATGGGATCACTCATGGGCAAGGGCCAGTGTCGCCGTGCCTTGCGGCCGGAGAAAAATCTGGGGGATATGTCGACGGATGTTGGATTGGACCAACAGGGATATGCTGCAATGCAATACAGGTTTTTCCCGCGGCAGGCAAAGCTTTTGCGGTTCTCGTCATACTTTTTCGCGAGGCCCGCAGAGGCCTGTTAACCGTAAGCTCGGTTGACGTTTACGTCAAAGTTATATAATCCCGAATCTCAGCTTGAAGAGGTGTCGCAAAAGCATCATCTTCATCGGCGTGAGAGGATCGGGAGGGATTTTCTCAGGCCGCGATCAGGCCAGCCTGTGGCGACCAGAGGGAGAGAGGTCATGGCGGAAGTCAGCGCACAACAGACGGGTATCAGCCCAGGCAAGATCTGGCTGAAATCCTACCCAGCCGGAATAGCCGGCGAAATTGGCCCCCTGCCCTACAAGTCGATCGGCGAATTCTTCGACCATGCCGTGGCCCGCTATTCGAGCCGCCCGGCCTTCACCTGCATGGGCAAGACGCTCACCTTTGCCGATCTCAACGCCCAGTCCGCGCGGATCGGCGCCTGGCTGCAATCACTCGGCCTTGCCAAGGGCGACCGCGTCGCGGTGATGATGCCGAACATTCTGCAGAACCCGGTGATCGTCTACGGCATCCTCAGAGCCGGCTTCACCGTCGTCAACGTCAACCCCCTCTACACGCCGCGCGAGCTGCAGCACCAGTTGGTCGACTCGGGCGCCAAGGCGATCTTCGTTCTGGAGAATTTCGCCCATACCGTGCAGCAGGTGGTCGACAAGACCTCGGTCAAGCACGTCGTCGTCGCGACCATGGGCGACATGCTCGGCCTCAAGGGCGCGATCGTCAACCTGGTGGTCCGCCGCGTCAAGAAGCTCGTTCCGGCCTGGTCGATCCCGGGACACCTTTCATTCAAGGACGTGCTTGCCAAGGGTGGGCGCAGCACGCTGACCAAGCCCAATGTCGCCGCCAGCGACGTCGCCTTCCTGCAATATACCGGCGGGACGACTGGCGTCTCGAAGGGGGCGACGCTCACCCATTCGAACCTTTTGTCGAACATGGCGCAGATGGAAATCTGGTTCCAGACGGCGTTCCGCTCGAGGGCCCGGCCAGACAATCTCGTCTTCATGTGCGCGCTGCCGCTCTACCATATCTTCGCGCTGACGGTGAATTCGCTGATGGGCCTTGCCACCGGCGGCAACAATATCCTGATCCCCAATCCGCGTGACATTCCGGGCTTCGTCAAGGAACTCAGCAAGCACAGGACAAACATCTTCCCGGGCCTCAACACGCTGTTCAACGCGCTGATGAACAATGCGGAGTTCCAGAAGCTCGACTTCTCGTCGCTGATGCTGACCTTCGGCGGCGGCATGGCGATCCAGCGCCCGGTCGCCGAACGCTGGAAGCAGATGACCGGCTGCTCGATCGCCGAAGGCTACGGCCTGTCGGAGACCTCGCCGGTGGCAACGGCCAACATCCTCGACGCGACCGAGTTCACCGGCACGATCGGCATGCCGATCCCGTCCACCGACGTCGAGATCCGCGACGACCAGGGCAATACGCTGGCGATCGGCGAAGTCGGCGAAATCTGCATCCGCGGACCGCAGGTGATGGCCGGCTACTGGCAGCGGCCGGACGAGACGGCCAAGGCGATCTCGCCGGATGGCTTCTTCCGCTCGGGCGACATCGGCTTCATGAACGCCGACGGCCTCGTCAAGATCGTCGACCGCAAGAAGGACATGATCCTGGTCTCCGGCTTCAACGTCTTCCCCAACGAGATCGAGGAAGTGGCGATGACCCATCCCGGCATCCTCGAATGCGCGGCGATCGGCATTCCGGACGAGCATTCCGGCGAAGCGGTGAAGCTCTTCGTGGTCAAGAGGGACGCGGCACTGACGGAAGAAGAGGTCAAGCGCCACTGCGCCGCCAACCTCACCAATTACAAGCGCCCGCGTTTCGTCGAATTCCGCACCGAACTGCCGAAGACCAATGTCGGCAAGATCCTGCGCAAGGACCTGCGCGGGTAAACTACTCCAAAATTCAAACGATTTAAAAAATCCTGAAAACCGCCACTTCGGCGGTTTTCCAGTCTTGATTTGGTCCACTTAAAGCGAATAGCTACGCAGGCGATTGTCCGACACCCCTGTCCGACCAAGGAGCCCCGCGATGAAAGCGCTTGTCGACCAACTCAAAGCAACCGCCGCTGAAACCAACGCAACCGATATCCGCGCGGCCTTCGCCGCAGACGCAGAACGTTTCGCGCGCTTCAGCACCACGCTCGGCGACCTGCTGCTCGACTATTCGAAATGCGCCGTCAACGACAAGGTGCTGGATGGCCTCGAGGCGCTCGCCAAGGCCGCCAAGGTCGAGGAGAAGCGGGACGCCATGTTCCGCGGCGATATCATCAACATCACCGAGGAGCGCGCCGTCCTGCACACGGCGCTACGCAACCGCAGCAACCGACCGATCTTCGTCGACGGCAAGGACGTGATGCCCGACGTCAACGGCGTGCTTGCCGCCATGGGCGCCTTTGCCGACGGTATCCGCTCGGGCGCGCTGAAAGGTGCGACCGGCAAGAAGATCACCGACGTCGTCAACATCGGCATCGGCGGCTCCGACCTCGGCCCGGTCATGGCGACACTGGCGCTCGCGCCGTTCCACGACGGCCCGCGCCTGCACTTCGTTTCCAACATCGATGGCGCCCATATTGCCGATACGCTGAAGCTGGTCGATCCGGAAACCTCGCTCTTCATCATCGCCTCGAAGACCTTCACCACCATCGAGACGATGACCAATGCGGCGACCGCCCGCGCCTTCATCGCCAGCAAGCTCGGCGAGGCTGCCGTCGGCCATCACTTCGCTGCCGTTTCGACCGCGCTCGACAAGGTCGCCGCCTTCGGCATCGACCAGGCCCGCGTCTTCGGCTTCTGGGATTGGGTCGGTGGGCGCTACTCGATCTGGTCGGCGATCGGCCTGCCGCTGATGATCGCGGTCGGCAAGGAGAATTTCGGCCGCTTCCTCGATGGCGGCCATGCCATCGACGAGCATTTCCGCACCGCCCCGATCCGTGAGAACATTCCGGTCCTGCTCGGCCTCCTCGGCTTCTACCACCGCAATGTGCTCGGCTATCCCTCGCGCGCGATCCTGCCCTATGACCAGCGCCTGTCGCGTTTTCCCGCCTACCTGCAGCAGCTCGATATGGAATCGAACGGCAAGGCCGTGACGCTCGACAGCACACCGGTCGAGTATTCGACAGGACCGGTCGTTTGGGGCGAGCCCGGCACCAACGGCCAGCATGCCTTCTACCAGCTGATCCACCAGGGCACGGACGTCATTCCGGCCGAGTTCATGATCGCCGCCAACGGTCACGAGAAGAACCTGCGCCACCAGCACGAGCTTTTGATCGCCAATTGCCTGGCCCAGTCGGAAGCGCTGATGAAGGGCCGCACGCTCGCGGAAGCCAAGGCACAGCTGACCGCCAAGGGCATGGCAGACGCCAAGGCCGACAAGATTGCCCCGCACCGCGTCTTCACCGGCAACCGTCCGTCGCTGACGATCGTTTACGACCAGCTCGACCCCTTCGCGCTCGGTCGCCTGATCGCGCTTTACGAGCACCGCGTCTTCGTCGAGGGCGCACTCTTCAACATCAACTCCTTCGACCAGTGGGGCGTCGAACTCGGCAAGGAACTGGCGACCGGACTGCTTCCGGTCGTCGAAGGCAAGGAAAGTGCCGAAGGTCACGATTCGTCCACGGCAGGGTTGGTGGCAGCACTGCTGAAGGCTGCGCATTAGACCAAACGCTGAGCGCGGAGGGTGCAGATCGCGCCTTCCGCGCAGCCTTTCGGCGCACCGGGCCACGGGCCTTGGCAGACGCATAATCAAAGGCAGCATTATTTCTTAGCCGATTCTTATCGCATTTACCTGTAGCTGTACACGCAACGGATAGTGTTGATGCGTATAGCTATCCTTGCGGCCGCACTTTTGGCGATAGGCGCTTCAGGCGCCTATGTCATCTCGAATGATGACAAGACGCCTTTTGCCGCGACCTATGTTTCCCTATTCGAAGAGAGCCCCGATCTCGTTCAGTCCCACGTCGAACGGGCGATGGAGGGATGCCCACTGACGAGCATGCCGTTCCGCCACAGCACGCAACCGGTCAAAACACTGGCGGCGCGGACATTCACGCGATCGATGCTGCTGACGGCAAAGGACACGCCACCGGAAGAGGCCTCTCGCGAAATTATCCCTTGGATCATGGCGAACGCGGAGCAGCTCAATTCGAATGAGCAAGCGAGATATCTCGAACTCATCCGTCAAATGAACAAGATCGACTCTATGCTCTGCATCACGTCTTCGATCCAGAACTCTGCAAAATTCAGGCTCGATACCGCTGCAGCGACCTGGGCAATCCGCTCCTAGGGCGTGCCTCCCTTGCGCCTGAGAGGGCGAGGCCGCCCGTGCTCGTTCAGCCTCGTCACAAACCAACATCACAATTGACGGCCATTATTTATTGTTTTACGATAAAAACACAAGTGAAACGATAAAGGGCTTGTTATGACGAACTCCGCCGAGAGGCTGCGCAAGCTCAGCCGCTTGATGAAACTCATGATCATTTTGTGCGGAGCGTTGTTCTGTTCGGCGGTCGTCTACACCCATTGGCAGATCTTCTTCGACCGGCAAGGCTTCGAGCAGGGCGTTCGCGACATCGTCTTCCCCCGTGTCGAGGTGATCACGCTGTCCTATCGCGCCATCGGGACCGTCGTCTTCCTGGCCGCGCTCAACAACGCGCTTGTCATTGCCGGCCTGGCATTCGCCTGGCAGCTTTTCGACAGCTTCCAGCGTGGAGAAATCCTCTCGAGCCGCAACGGCGTGCTGTTGCGGCGGGTGGGCCTCACCGCCCTTTTCGGTTCGCTGTGCATGACCGTCAGCAATGGGATCGGCATATTGGCCGTAACCTATGACAATCCGGGCGCCACGGGGCATGCGGTGATGTTCGACATCAACGGCGGCACGATGATCGTGCTATTGATGGCGGGCCTGGTCGTCGGACTGGGCCACGTCATGGTCATCGCGTCGGGGATCGAAGCGGAGAACAGGAGCTTCGTCTAACGCATGCCGATCGTCGTCAATCTCGATGTGATGCTGGCGAAACGCAAGGTTCGTTCACGCGATCTTGCCGAGCAGGTGGGGATCACCGAGCAGAACATCTCGCTGTTGAAATCGGGAAAGGTGAAGGGCGTGCGCTTCGACACGCTGGAAAAGATCTGCGCAGCGCTCGACTGCCAGCCGGGCGATATCCTGGAGTACCGCCCGGATCCGGACTGACGATCAAAGACCGATTTCGTGCTTCCACGGCGGGTTGGCACCGGCTCGCGAGACAGTGACGGCTGCCGCCTTGGCGCCGAGCGCCAGCGCATTGCGGACGGCGGTCTCAGTGAGATCTGCAACATCTGCCTTGCTCAGGAGGCCGGCCAGCTTGAGCGATGCCAGTACGCCGGCATCGAACGTGTCACCGGCGCCAACGGTATCGACCACCGTCACCCGCTCACCGGCAACTTCGACCTTGTGACGGGCGGTGTAGCCGACGGCACCATCGGCGCCCTTGGTGATCAGCACCAGCTTCGGGCCGCGTCTCAGCCATTCGGCGGCGAGATCGTCGTGGCTGCCTTCCATGCCGAACCAGGCAAGATCCTCGTCGGAGAACTTGATGATATCCGACATCGCCGCCATGCGGTTCATGCGGGCGAGGTGCGCTTCCCTGTCCTTGATGAAGCCGGGCCGGATGTTCGGGTCGAAGGAAATCACCCGCTTCTCATGCTCGCGCGTCATCAGCGCTTCATAGGTCGAGCCGCAGGGCTCGGGGATCAGGCTGATCGCGCCGAAGTGCAGCGCCTCGCAGAAGTCGCCAAGCGCCGGCAGATGCTCTGACGTGATCATGCGGCCGGCAGTGTTTTCGTCGAAGAAGGCGTAGCTCGCGTGGCCGTTGACCAGCTTGACGAAGGCGAGCGTCGTGTGCAGCGACAGCGTCGCGCAGGGGCCGAAATCGACATTGGCCGCCTTCAGCGTCTCGCGCAGGATATCGCCGAACATGTCGTCGGAGAGGCCGGTGAAGAAGCCGGTCTGGATGCCGAGGCGACCAAGGGCGATCGCCGTGTTGAAGATTGCGCCGCCGGCATAGGGCGCAAAGGCGCTCTCGCCCGCGGTCGTGTCCCGCGGCAGCATGTCGATCAGCGCTTCTCCGCAGCATACGATCATCGGCTTATCCTCCTCAACAGATTTTCAATCGATTTAAAAAGCGTATCTCAAGACGCGGCGAGGCCCCGGCAGACCGGGGCCTCGCCAGATATTACGCCAGCGCGCTGACGCCGCCGTTGCGGCCCGACCAGGCGAGCGGCGCATTGAGGAAGGCCTCGACCTCACTGAGCGTTTTTTCGTCGAACAGCTTCTGCTCGCGGGCGACCGCAAGCACGTTGCGCCAGGTGGCGATCCAGTGCAGGTCGACGCCCTTGCCCTTCATCTCGCCGACCGCTTCCGGGAAGATGTCGTAGTAGAAGAGCGCAATGCCATGGTCGACGACGCCGCCGGCCGCACGAATTGCATCGATGAACTTGAACATCGAACCGCCGGCCGTCGTCAGGTCTTCGATGACGAGGACGCGGGCGCCTTCCGGCATATGGCCCTCGATCTGGGCGTTGCGGCCGTGGCCCTTCGGCGCCTTGCGCACATAGATCATCGGCAGGCCGAGGCGCTCGGCAAGCATCGCGGCGAAGGGAATGCCGGCGGTTTCACCGCCTGCAACCACGTCGAACTTCTCAAAACCGGCTTCGCGCAGGATCGATGCGGCGGCAAAATCCATCACCGCCGAGCGGATGCGCGGATAGGAAATCAGCTTGCGGCAGTCGATATAAACAGGGCTCGCCATGCCAGACGACAGCTTGTAGGGCTTGTCGGCGCTGAAATGCACCGCCTTGATCTCCCAGAGCATCTTGGCGACCAGCTCTGCCATGACGGCTTTGTCGGTGAACGCATTGGAAAACATCAAACTCTCCTTCAATTCTCTGCAGCGCCGCGCGTCTGTTCAGCCGCGCAAAGGTCGCTGTAACATCTTCAACTGCTGCATAATTTTGCCTTTGGATCCATCCGATCCAGGGAATTATGCAGTTGCGATCAAACGACGGCCCAGTGCAGCGGGAACATCGGATCGAAAACAGTGACCGTACCGGCGCCGGTCTCGATCTTCTTCGGATAGGTGACGGCCTCGGCCTGCTTGCGCAGCGTGATCGTTTCCTCGTTCACCGGCAGGCCATACCAGGCGGGGCCGTTCAGCGAGGCGAAGGCTTCGAGCGTGTCGAGCGCGCTTTCCTCCTCGAACACATGCGCCAGGCAGCTCATGGTGTTGATCGAGGTGTAGATGCCGGCGCAGCCGCAGGCGCATTCCTTCAGCGGATCGACGTGTGGTGCGGAGTCCGTGCCGAGGAAGAAGCGCTTGTCGCCGGAGACCGCGGCCGCGCGCAGTGCGAGACGGTGGTTCTCGCGCTTGGCAACCGGCAGGCAGTAGTAATGCGGCTTGATCCCGCCAACGAGAATGGCGTTGCGGTTGATGATCAGGTGATGGGTGGTGATCGAACCTGCAAGGTTCGCTTTCGACGCCTTGATGTAGTCGATGCCGTCCTTGGTGGTGACATGCTCCATCGTCACCTTCAGTTCCGGCAGGCGCTGGCGCAAGGGGTCGAGAACGGTCTCGATGAATACGGCTTCACGGTCGAAGATATCGACATCCGCGCTCGTGACTTCGCCATGCACGCAGAGCGGCAGGCCGATCTTTGCCATACGCTCCAAGACCGGCATCGCCTCGTCGATGTTGCGCACGCCGCTGTGCGAGTTGGTCGTCGCACCTGCTGGGTATAGCTTGACCGCCTTGACGAGGCCGCTGTTGTGGCCGGCCTCGACGTCGTCGGGATTGGTGCCTGCGGTCAGGTAGAGCGTCATCAGCGGCTCGAACCGGTCCCCGGCCGGGATCGCCGAGACGATGCGTTCGCGATAGGCGGAGGCGTCTGCGGTGGTGACGACCGGCGGCACAAGGTTGGGCATGATGATCGCGCGGGCGAAATGGCGGCTGGTATCGGCAATGACGCCCTTCAGCATGTCGCCGTCGCGCAGGTGAAGGTGCCAATCATCCGGGCGGCGGATAACGAGGTCTTGCATGGTCAGCGTTCTCCTAGGTCAGAGCAGGCGCAGACGGAAAACCGCAGCCCCGGGCTCGCGCCCGATCCGCGCGCGCGGCTTTGCGAGCCGGCGGGTGCGCGGGTGGCGGGCGGTTTCTCATGTGGTGGAACCGCGTCTCGATATCACCAATGCGCCCGCAAACACAATCCGCAATCCGGCCATCGCTCAGAAATCCGCAAGCACCAGATCGGCAGCCCGCTGACGCTCCACCACCCGATGCGCGTTCGGGATGTCGTTGCCAAGGGCCTTGCGCTTTGCCGCCTCCTCGTCATAGCCGTGATCGTACCAGCGTTTTAGAAGCCGCCGCTCCAGTTCCTCGACGCCGGGGTTGATGAAGATCGAGAAATCGAAGGCGCCTTCGAGCCCCGTCCAAGGCGCCTCGTCGAGCAGCAGGTAATTGCCCTCCACCAGGATGATGCGGGTTTCGGGCGCGACGATCCGGGCCGAGGCGATCGCGATCTCGCGCGAGCGGTCGAAGACCGGAACCAACACCTCGCCGTCATTGGCACGGACGGCTGCGACCGTCGAAAGAAAAGCCCTGACGTCGAAGGTCTCCGGCGACCCCTTGCGTGGGAGCAGACCTTTTTCCTCGAGAACGGCATTGTCCATGTGGAAACCGTCCATCGGCAGCACCGCCGCCTTTTCGCCGCCGGCAACCAGGGTTTCGGTCACCGCCTCGGCCAGCGTCGACTTGCCGGCACCGGGCGGCCCGGCGATGGCGACGACGAAGCGGGCGGCACCGGCCGCCCGTTTCAGAATTTCGTTGGCGATCGGCTCGACGTTCATGCCGCAAGGGCCTCGCGCGGCGGCTCCTTCGCCCCGGTCATGAAGGCAACCGCATCCGACATCGTGTGCTCCTTCGGATTGATGACGCAGAGACGCTTGCCGAGACGGTGCACGTGGATGCGGTCGGCCACCTCGAACACATGCGGCATGTTGTGCGAGATCAAGACGATCGGCAGGCCGCGGGCGCGCACGTCAAGGATCAGCTCCAGCACGCGCCGGCTCTCCTTGACGCCGAGTGCCGCGGTCGGCTCGTCCATGATCACCACCTTGGAGCCGAAGGCCGCGGCGCGCGCCACGGCAACGCCCTGGCGCTGGCCGCCCGAGAGCGTTTCCACCGCCTGGTTGATGTTCTGGATGGTCATCAGTCCAAGCTCGGAGAGCTTTGCCCGTGCCTTCTGCTCCATCGCCGAGCGATCGAGGGTGCGGAAGAGCTTGCCCATGATGCCGGGTTTACGGATCTCGCGACCGAGGAACATGTTGTCGGCGATCGACAGCGCCGGCGACAGCGCCAGGTTCTGGTAGACCGTCTCGATGCCGGCGGCGCGCGCGTCCATCGGCGACCGGAAGTTGACCGTCTGCCCCTCGAGCTTGATCTCCCCTTCGTCAGGATGGATCGCACCCGAAATCGCCTTGATCATCGAGGATTTTCCGGCGCCGTTGTCACCGATCACGGCGAGAATTTCGCCGGGATAGAGATCGAAATCGGCTTGGTCGAGAGCGGTGACACGGCCGTAACGCTTGACCAGACCGCGGGCGGTGAGAATGGGTTCCTGGGCCATCAGCCTGCTACCTTTCTGATCCATTGGTCGATTGCGACGGCGGTGATGATCAGCACGCCGGTGAGGAAGACCTTCCATTGCGGGTCGGCGCCCAGCATGTTGAGACCCATGGAGACGACACCGACGATCATCGCGCCGATCAGGGTTCCAAGGATCGATCCACGTCCGCCGAAGAGCGAGATGCCGCCGATCACCGCTGCTGTGATGGCCTGGAGGTTGTAGTCGGTGACGGCCGCGGATGGCGAAATCGAGCCGTTGCGGCCGATCGAGACCCAGGCGGCAAGCGCTGCGATCAGCCCGGCGAGCGTATAGGCGCTGAGCAGGACACGGCTGGTACGGATACCGGAGAGCTTGGCCGCTTCCGGATCATCGCCGACGGCATAGAGGTGTCGTCCCCAGGCGGTGTGGTTGAGGGCATACCAGAGGCCGAAGACCAGCACGACCATCATCACCACGCCGAGCGTGAAGACGGCGGAGCCCACCTTGAAGCTGAAACCGAAGACGTGGAGCATCTGGGTGACGGCCGTCACGTCCGCTTCGCGGATCGTCGCATTGGCCGAGTAGATGAAGTTCGTCGACATGATCACGTACCAGGTGCCGAGCGTGACGATGAACGGCGGAAGCTTGACCCTGGAGACGAGGAAGCCGTTGAGGAAGCCGCAGGCACCGCCAACGACGAAGCCGAGGAAGATCGCGATCGGGGCGGGAAGGCCGTAGGTCACGGCGCAATTGCCCATGATGACAGCCGATAGCACCATGATGACGCCGATCGAAAGGTCGATGCCGGCGGTCAGGATCACCAGCGTCTGCGCGGCGCCGAGGATGCCGACGATGGCGATCTGCTGCAGGATCAGGGTCAGCGTGTAGGACGAGAAGAACTTCCCGCCGATGGCAATGCCGAAGATCAGGATCGCCGCAACCAGCACGATGAACGGCACGGCGGCCGGGGTCGAATGCAGGAAATGCTGGATCTTCTGGATCGCGGTCTTGTCATGCGTGTCGAACGACGCGACCTGCGTCGAACTGTTGACCAGGACTTTTTCGAATTCCTGGGATGGCTGTGCGGCTGTGTTGGGCTCGCCCATGGACCTTCCTCCCGTGAACCCCACTCCCAAGGGGTTGCGATGGTGTCGTGCACAGCCCGCCCACCAAGACGCGGGCAATAGCACTCTTACAAAAGCTGCGCGGTTTTCGTCGCCTTGTCAAAGACATCGGCGCTTACGCGAAGGGCGGCCGGGGCCGCCCTTGCGTTGCATTGTCATCGTGACCGCAAGGCCGAGCAATCAGCCCCAGCACTTCTCCGTACCGACCTTGGTGTCGATCGATTCGACGCCGGCGGCCGGCTTGTCGGTGACCAGCGAAACGCCGGTGTCGAAGAAGTCCTTGCCTTCGGTCGGCTTCGGCTTTTCACCGGTGTCGGCGAACTTCTTGATCGCCTCGATGCCGAGGGCCGCCATCATCAGCGGGTACTGCTGCGAGGTCGCGCCGATGACGCCTTCGGCGACCGACTTGACGCCCGGGCAACCGCCGTCGACCGAGACGATGAGCACGTCCTTTTCCTTGCCCACGGCCTTCAGCGCCTGGTAGGCGCCGACGGCGGCCGGCTCGTTGATCGTGTGGATGACGTTGATGTCGGGATCCTTCTGCAGAAGGTTTTCCATGGCCTTGCGGCCGCCTTCCTCGTTGCCGTTGGTGACGTCGTGGCCGACGATGCGCGGATCATCCTCATCGCCGATCTTGTTCGGATCCTTCGTATCGATGCCGAAGCCCATCATGAAGCCCTGGTCGCGCAGAACGTCGACCGTCGGCTGCGACGGCGTCAGGTCGAGGAAGCCGACCTTGGCGGTCTTGGCGCCCTCGCCCATGGTGGCGGCGGCCCACTGGCCGATCAGCTTGCCGGCGAGCAGGTTGTCGGTGGCAAAGGTCGCATCGGCTGCGGTCGCCGGATCGAGCGGGGTGTCGAGCGCGATCACGAGCAGACCGGCTTCCTGCGCCTTCTTCACCTGATCGACGATCGCCTTGGTGTCGGAGGCGGCAATCAGGATGCCCTTTGCGCCATCGGCGATGCAGGATTCGATGGCGGCCACCTGGCTGTCATGGTCGCCGTCGATCTTGCCGGCATAGGCCTTCAGCGTCACGCCGAGTTCCTTGGCCTTGGCGGTGGCGCCCTCCTTCATCTTGACGAAGAAGGGGTTGGTGTCGGTCTTGGTAATCAGGCAGGCGCTGACATCGGCAGCCTGTGCCGGTGCGGCGAAGACGACGCCAAGCGACAGCGCGCCAAAGGCGGCGGAAAGAACAGTCTTCCTCATGAAATCCTCCCAAGGATTGAAAATCGTGCCGGCGGACCGGCCCAGGCCACGCCAGCGCAGCATTCTCCTCCGCTGCAATTGGCGCTTCCGAGATAAAAACAAACACTAAAATTCCGGGGTGTCAATAAATAAATCAAATTGAATTATTATTTCGATGTGGCATTCTTGGGATCAAGGCGCACCACCGGAGGATTGGCGCGCCGATCAAATTGACAGAGCCGCGACAAGTGGAAACAAGAGACCTGCGCCAAGCGGGCAGCAGAACGGGATGGGGAATGCCCCATGCGGTTTCCGCCTGCATCCTGCGCACATGATCCAATGCCAACGGGAGGAGACGGTGGCATGTCACTGACAGACGGCCCCGACCGGGGACCGACGCAACCTGAAGTCATCGACCCGAGCGGCGGTGCCAACCAGACGCGTGTGCGCGCCTATAACGAGCGGCTGGTCATGTCGCTTGTCCGGCGCCACGGCGGCCTCTCCAAGGCCGACATTGCCCGGCGCTCCGGCCTATCGGCGCAGACCGTTTCGGTGATCATGCGGGCGCTCGAAAGCGACGGCCTTCTGGTCAAGGGCGATCCCGTCAGAGGCAAGGTCGGGCAGCCCTCGACGCCGATGCGGCTCAATCCGGACGCGGTCTATTCCTTCGGCGTCAAGATCGGCCGACGCAGCGCCGATCTGGTGCTGATGGATTTCGTCGGCACCATCCGTCTGCATCTGCACCATGTGCACCCCTATCCGCTGCCCGGCGACCTCGTCGATTTCATCATTTCGGGCATGGCAAAGCTCGAGCAGCAGCTTGGCCCCGATCAGCGCAAGCGCATTGCCGGCATCGGCATCGCCACGCCCTTCGAGCTCTGGAACTGGGCGGAGGAAGTGGGCGCGCCGCGCGAAGAGATGAACAAGTGGCGCGACGTCGACCTGCAGGCGGCGGTCGCGGCCCGCACCACCTATCCGGTTTTCCTGCAGAACGACGGCACCAGCGCCTGCGGCGCAGAACTCGCCTTCGGCGTCGGCGCCAGCTATCCGGATTTCGTCTATTTCTACATCGGCTCGTTCATCGGCGGCGGCGTCGTGCTGAACTCCGCGCTCTTTTCCGGACGCACCGGCACGGCCGGCGCCGTCGGCCCGCTGCCGGTCTCGGGCAAGGACGGCAAGACCATCCAGTTGCTCAAGATCGCCTCGGTCTTCGTGCTCGAGAACCTCCTGCGCGAGCGCGGCATCGATCCGCGACCGCTTTGGTATTCGGCCGACGACTGGATCGATTTCGGCGAGCCGCTCGATATCTGGATCGAGGATTGCGGCGCAGCCCTTGCCCAGGCGGTGGTGTCAGCCGTCTCGATCGTCGACTTCTCCGCCGTCGTCATCGACGGCGGCTTCCCGCCCTGGGTGCGGGCGCGGCTGCTTTCCGCCACCCGCAAGGCGCTCTACGACCTCGACCTTCAGGGCGTGACCATTCCCGAACTGGTGGAAGGCATGGTCGGCAGCCACGCGCGCGCCATCGGCGGCGCGAGCCTGCCGCTCTTTTCCCGCTACCTGCTCGACACCAATGTCCTCTTCAAGGAGCTCGGCTGATGCTGAAAGGCCTAAACCCGATCCTCAGTCCGGAACTGCTCGCAACGCTGCGGGCGATGGGCCACGGCGACGAGATCGCGCTGGTGGATGGCAACTATCCCGGCCAGGAACATGCGCGCCGGCTCGTGCGGCTCGACGGGCATGGGCTGATCCCGGTGCTCGACGCCATCTTGAGCGTCTTGCCGATCGACGATTTCGTGGCCGACGCGATCTTCCGGGCAACGGTCAAACAGGACAAGGACGCGCTCGATCCCGTCCACCAGGAGATCGTCGCGTGCTGCGGCAGGCACGAGCCGAACCGCCACGTCGTTCCCCTGCTCGGCGCCGATTTCTATCCGCGCGTTCGAGCCGCCCATACGGTCGTGCAGACCAGCGAGCCTCGACTTTACGGCAACGTCATCCTGCGCAAGGGCGTGATCTATCCCTAGAGCATGTCGCGCAAAGTCGCGCAGCGGTTTTGCGCGACATGCGAAAATCAAAGACCGAACGCGCCGAGAACGCGATGAGGAGAAGTGTGCGCTGTTTTCCGCACGCATCCCACTCCGACCCTGTTCAAACGCAAAAAGCCCGCCGATGGACGGCGGGCTTTTGTTATTGCGGTGAGACCAAGCCTCAGGCGCCGCGCTTGTCGACCGACAGCGCGCCGGGGCCGAAAGCACCGAGCACCAGGAAGCCGCCGGCGATCGCAACGTTCTTCATCATCATCAGGCCGTTGAAGACGGTGAGCAGGCCATTGGCTTCCGGCGGGAAGTTCGGAACATTGATCGCGCCGCTGTGGAAGGCAAAGGCGGTGACCAGGCTGAAGGCGGCGAGCAGATAGGCAGCAATCTTCGTCTGGAAGCCGACGAGGACGGCGAGACCGGCAACAAGCTCGAAGAGACCTGCGAGATAGGCAAGCACGGTCGGAGCCGGCCAGCCGGCGCCGGTGATCATCTGGGCGGTGCCCGAGGGATCCATCAGCTTGCTGAAACCGGACATGATGAACATGATAGAAAGCAGGATGCGTCCGACGAGGACGGCAACATTCTGAGGCATGGAAGGCTCCTGTGAGAAACGGTTGTTGACAACAGAAGTATCAGCATTCTCAAAATCATCTAGCCGCTCCGCAAGCGACAGATCGTTCACAAAAATGAAACGGCTACGACCCATCGTCAACCTTCTACCGACCGGTTCTCGACGCAGAACTGCAAGGCAATGCGGGACCACAACGACGGCGCGCCGTTCTTTTCTGTTGCAAGGACGCAGCGGCTGGGCAAAGAATTTCGGCGCGGCTGGGGAACGCCGCGCGGGGGCATGACATGAACGAAATCAACCGGAGCCCGACATTCTGGCGCTCGTTTCCGATTTTTGAAGAATTCGACAAGAGCACGATCGCCGAGCTTGCGGATATCGCAACCTACCGGAAGTGGCCGGCCGGCACCGTGATCTTCCAGCGCGGCGACGAAGGCAATTACATGATTGTCGTCATCTCCGGGCGCATCAAGCTGTCGCTGATCACGCCGCAGGGACGCGAGCTCATGCTGCGCCAGCACGAAGCCGGCGCGATCTTCGGCGAGATGGCAGTGCTCGACGGCCAGACCCGTTCGGCCGATGCGACGACCATGACCGCGTCCGAAGGCTATGTGATCGGCAAGAAGGCCTTTCTCGAAATCGTCACCAATCGCCCCGAAGCGGCCGAAGCGGTCATCCGCTTTCTCTGTGCCCAGCTTCGCGACACGACCGAGCGGCTGGAAACCATCGCGCTTTACGACCTCAACGCCCGGGTGGCGCGCTTCTTCCTCGCGACGCTCCGGCAGATCCACGGCAACGAATTGCCGGAAAGCGCCAATCTAAGGCTGACCATGAGCCAAACGGATATCGCCGGCGTGCTCGGCGCCAGCCGGCCAAAGGTGAACCGCGCCATCCAATGGCTGGAGGAAAGCGGCGCGATCAAGCGCAACGAAGGCATCATCGCCTGCAAGGTTGGCCGCCTGCAGAGCATTGCTGACCCCGAGGAGGGCTAGACCGTATGGTCGCTGAGCAGCGCCGGCGTTTGCGTTTCACGCCGCTTGCCGGCGGTTGCCTCACGAGCCTGCTTGCGGCCATCGCGCTCTATCTCTACGCCGGACCTCTGTTCGAAACCCAGCGCGAGCTGTTCTTCGACAGCCTGACGCAATGGGTTCCGGCACCCCAGTCCCCCGACATCGTCGTCGTCGACATCGACCGGCAGGCCCACCAGTCGCGCCCCTCGGGCGAGTGGGACCGGGCAGCGACCGCGGAGCTTCTGTCGCAGCTCGCGACCGCGGGCGCAAAGGTGATTGCGGTCGACTTCGTCTTCAGCGCCGATTGTAACCCCACCGCCGACGGCAACCCGGCGCTTGCCGCAGCCCTTTCGAAGACCGCCGTCGTGCTTGGTTTCCTCGTTGCCGATACGGTGCAGGAGCGGCCGCGTCCCGTGCCGCCGCTGGCGCTCAGCCGTCCCTTCACCGCACCCGAACTGTGGTTTCTCGACGGGGCGGAAACCTCGTGCCCGGCCTTCATGGATCAGGCAAGTGCGGCGGCGGCCTCGTTTCTCGTCGGCGACGAGGATGCGCGCATACGCCGGGTTCAGGCCTATGCCATCCTCGGCAACGACGCCTATCCGACGCTGGCGATCGAAGCGACCCGGCAGATGCGGGGCGGTGGCACGCCTATCCTCGGCGGCCAGCCGGCCTGGGTGCGCATCGACGGGCAAACAATCTTGCTCGACGACACCGGAAGCCTGCGTTTCGTCGCAAGCCCGCAGGAACGGCTGAGCGAACGCACGGTTTCGGCGGCCGACGTCCTGTCCGGCAAGGCTTCGGCGGAACGCTTCGCCGGCAAGCTCGTGCTGATCGGCAGCAGCCTGCCAAGCCTCGGGGGCCTCAGGCCGAGCGCGTCGATGCCGCTCGAACCCTCGGTGCAGATCCACGCCGACATCGCCAATGCGATCCTGACCGGCTTCCTGCCGCAGCGCGACGGCCGACTGCCGCTGGCGGAAGCCGTGGCTGCACTTGTCGCCGGCCTCGGCGTCGCCTTTGCCGCCACCCGCCTGCGCCCGCTGACATCGGCGGCGCTCGGCCTTGGCGCTGTCGCGACCGCAGTCGCTGCTGCCGCCGTCATCTACGATGGCAGCGGCTGGCTCATCGATGCCGTCAGCATTTCGATCGCGCTTATTGCCGTCCTTGCGGTGACCAGCGTGCTGCAATTTGCCGAGGTTCGGCGCGCGGAAGCGACGGCCAGGCAGAAGTTTTCGCAATATCTGCCGCAGTCGGTGGTCGCCCGCTATATCGACAATCCCGGACTTGCCCGCATGGCTGGCGAGGAGCGTCAGGTGACGGCGCTCTTTACCGACATCGAGAGCTTTTCCACCCTGTCGCAGAGACTGAAGCCGCGCGAACTCATCGCCCTGCTCGACATCTATTTCGCCGAAGTCAACGCGCTGGTGGCCGACCATGGCGGCATGGTCGACAAGGTGGTGGGCGATGCGGTGCACGCGTTCTTCAACGCCCCGGAGGACCTGGCCGATCATGTCGACAGGGCGATCGATTGCGCCAAGGCGATCAACGCGCTGACGGAAGAGATGCGCAGGCGTCCGCAGTTCGCCGCCAACGGTTTCGGCCGGACGCGGATCGGCATCGAGACCGGGCCGGCCGTCGTCGGCGAGGTCGGCGCCGGCGGCAAGCTCGACTACACCGCCCACGGCGACGCGATCAATCTGGCAGCGCGCCTGCAGGAGGCAAACAAGTTTCTCGGCACGGCGATCTGTGTCGGGCCTGCTGCCGCTCAGGAAAGCAAACGGCCGCTTCGCCCGCTCGGCAGCCACGAGATCCGCGGGTTCTCGACGATGGAACTGTTCACGGTCGCCGACTGACGCGGCGCGCCGGATAATCTCGGTCCGGCGTCAGCTCAGCGCGTCAGGCCGACGCTGGCATAGGCTTCCTTGATGCGCGCCTCGCCCCAGTTGACGGGCTCGCTCGGGGCGTCGCCGCGGTGATGAAACTCCACCCCCTGCCCGGCAGCGACGATCTTGGTGACGCCGCCGCGCGCGACCGAAACGCTTCCATGTTCGACGAAGACGGCAAAGACGGCCCGGCTCGGGCCACAGAAGAACTTGGTGCCGCGCACGCCTATCATGCCGAAGGCGGTGCGCACGGCGACGTCGACCTTCGGCAGCCCCTCGGGCCGGTCGAAGACCATGCGACCCGTTCCAAGCTCGAGCGTGCCGCCCTGCCCGGCAATGAAACTGTCAACGAGCAGTTCGGTTTCGGCGCCCAGAAGCACGCGCGTATCCGTGCCGAGGTTCAAGGTTGCAAAACTTTCGGCGTTCGTGTGCACGCGGTCATTCTCGAAAAGCTGGCCGCCGACGGCGAGCGGCTTGTCCTTTTTCGCCTGTCTTAGCCGAACATCGCCACGGACCTCCGTCGCCTCGCCAAGGGCTGAGTCTGCCCAGGCGGGCGCAGCACCGCGGCCGACTGCCGTCAGCAACAGGCCGCCGACGACGACGCGCCGGCTCACCAGCAACTTGCGCATCGACGCTGCCAGATCATCCATTTGCATCTCTCCCGTTTCGTGCGCTGCCGCCATCCGAGGATAGCCCCGGCGCTCCCGGATGCAAGCGGGCGCGAGGCCGGGCCCGCGGCAGTCCCTCGCCACTTCGCCAGAGCTTTCCTTGCCGGGCTGTTCCCGCCGGAACAGCCGTCTCCAACGAACAGCGATAAGTTCACGGTCAAGAGAAGGGAGAGCTTCATGGAAAATCGCAGCGCATCCGGCACCCGCATCATCAACGCCGTATTCCTGGCCGTCGTCAGCCTGCTGGCGGTTGCTGCGATCGCACTTCCTTCAGCCCGCGCCGCCGAGCTTTCTGCAGCCGATGTCTGCGACCGCGAGGCAGGCAGCATTTTCGACCTGCAGCGCAATATGGCCTTCCCGGCCGTTGCCACCGAGGACATCAAGATCGGCGTGGCGCTGTCGGCCTGCCGCGAGGCCTATAACCAGAAGAGTGGCGCCCGCACCGAGTTTCAGCTGGCCCGCGTACTCGACAAGGCCGGCCAGAAGATCCAGTCGCAGCGTATCCTCGGCGAAGCCGCCGAGCATGGCCATGCGCTCGCCATGACCAACTATGCCGTCCTTGTCGGCGAAGGCGGTGATATCGCCACCGAATTCGCGCTGAACCAGAAGGCGGCCGCCGCCGGCAACGTTCTTGCTGCCTACAATCTCGGCGTTTCCTATCGCGACGGCATGGGAACCTCGGTCAACGGCGAACTGGCGATCGCATGGTTCGAACGGGCATCGCTCGCCGGCGACGACGTGGCCGCCTTCAATCTCGCGGTCATCCTGGATGAAGGAAAGCTGGTTGCCGAGGACAACGCGAAGGCCGCCAAGTTCTACCGGCTGGCCGCCGACCGCGGCAATGTCGACGCCATGGTCAATCTCGGCCTGATGCTCGAGAACGGCGAAGGCATCAACAAGGATATCCCCGCGGCACGGGAAATCTTCCGCAAGGCGGCCAATGAAGGCGATGCGTTTGCCGGCCAGAAGCTCGCCGAACTCAGTGTAAGCAATGGGTTTGAGACAGCCATGCTGCCCAAGGCCAGCCGCATCAAGTAATCGAACACGCCTCCCAAGGGCCACGCGGGTCGGAGATCCCATGATCTTCGGCCCGCGTTTTCGTTTGGAACAGCCCCTAAGAGCCGACTAGCGGATTTCGCCTGCCTGCGGCCCCCAGGTATCGGTCAGCGCGAAGCCGTCGGCCAGCGGATCGAACGGATCGAGCGCCACCTGGTGCAGGCCGAAGGTCCAGCCTCGGCCGGCGATCGTCGGGATGATCGCCTCGCGGCCGGCAACGGTGGTCACACCTTCGAGGCCGACTTCGAACTCCGAACCGATGATCGAGCGCGATTTCAGGACGTCGCCGACCTTCACCTTGCCGCGCGCATGCAGCGTCGCGAGGTTGGCCGAGCTGCCCGTGCCGCAGGGCGAACGATCGACGCGGCCCGGCCACATGGTGGTGCAGGTGCGGATCGTGCCGTCGGCCTCGACATCACGGAACATCACATAGGCGACGCCCTTGATCTCGGGGATTTCGGGATGGACGACCGGGGTGGTGCGGTTGACGATGTCTTTGAGGATCATGCCGGCTTCGACGATCTCGCGGGCGTTCGCCTTGTCGATCGTCGTGCCGATCTGGCCGACATCGACCAGGGCGTAGAAGATGCCGCCATAGCAAAGGTCGAGCTTGATCTTGCCCCACTGCGGCGTGTCGACCTCGACGTCGAGCTCATGCACGAAGGACGGCACCATGGTCAGCTTCACCTTCTCGCACCGGCCGTCGCGGCAGGTGGCGGTTGCCTTGACGAGGCCGGAGGCGGTGTCGAGCATGACGACGGTCTCGGGTTCCTTCATCTCGATGATGCCGGATTCCAAGAGCGCGGTCGTGACGCAGATCGAGTTCGAGCCCGACATGGCGTGCGCCTGGTCGGCCTGCAGGATGATGAAGCCGGCGTCAGCTTCTGGCCGCTTCGGCGGCACCAGCAAGTTGACCGAGCCGATCGAGCCGGAACGCGGCTCCAAGCATAGGAACCGGCGCAGGCTGTCGTCGACCGTGTTGATGTGGTTGAGCTGCTCGGCGATCGAGTTGCCCGGGATCTTCGGCACGCCGCCGATCGCGACCTTGCCGATTTCGCCCTCGCAATGAACGTCCAGCAACTGGATCGTGCGCTTCCACCGCATGCCGTTTCTCCAACGCGTTTGCCATCGCCTCAACGACGATCATGGCTGATATATCAGATGCGCCTGCATTACCGCTTTCCGCGGTCGCCCGCAAGAAAAACCGCGAGCCGCTCTTCGTCTGTCGAGCCCAAAGATGCGGCTTGACGCAAGTCCGCCCGCACGACAGCTTGGGCCAATCGGACGCAACCCTCTGGAACTCCATGACAAAGCTGATCATCTTCACCGACCTGCACATGGTGCCCGAGGGCACGACGATCATCGGCCTCGATCCGTATCAGCGGCTGGCCAACGGCATTGCCCATGTCAACCGCTACCATGCGGATGCGGACCGAGTCGTCTTCATGGGCGATCTCACCCACCACGCAGACCCTGCGTCCTACGAACGCCTGAAGCGGCTGATCAATCAGCTGACGCCGCCGGTCGCCATCACCATCGGCAATCATGACCGGCGCGAGGTGTTCCGCGAGGTCTTTGCCGACGCGGCGACCGACGAGAACGGTTTCGTGCAGCAGGCAATCGATTTTGCCGACTGCCGTATCCTCCTGCTCGATACGCTGTTTGCCCCGCCCTATGATTATCCGACCAGCCATGCGGGTGTGCTTTGCGCCAAGCGGCTCGCCTGGCTCGACAGGCAACTGGCCGATGCCGGCGACCGGCCGGTGCTCATCTTCATGCACCATCCGCCGCACAGGACGGGCTTTAGCGGCATGGACATGATCCGGCTCGCCAACGAGACGGAGTTTTACGACCTCGTCAAACGGCACGGCAACGTGCGGCACATCTTCGCCGGCCATGTGCACCGGACGATCAGTGGCTCCTGCGGCGGCATTCCGTTCTCGGTCTTCAAGAGCCCCGTACACCAGCAACCGATGCCCTTCGATGCACCCGACGCCTCGCTGTCGGTCGACGAGCCGGCCGCCTATGGCATCGCCGTTGTAACCGACGATGGCGTGCTAGTGCATACGGAGGACTACGAGATCGCCCGCCGGGACGCCGCCATCGCGTAAGGGCCATTTCAGACCGCGGACCTTCATGCTAGTTTGAGGCTATGACCGAACCCGTATCCCTCGACGAAAGCTTCGATTGCCAGAGCTGCGGCGCCTGCTGCGCCTATTCGGCCGACTGGCCGCGTTTCTCGCTGGAGACGGACGAGGAGCTCGACCTGATTCCGGCGGAATATGTGTCCGCCGACCTCGGCGGCATGCGCTGCGAGGACGATCGCTGCTTGGCGCTCAGCGGCAAGCTCGGCGACCATGTCGGCTGCAAGATCTACGCGATCCGGCCGATCGTCTGTCGCACCTGCATGCCCGGCGACGACGAGTGCCTGATGGCCCGCGAGAAGCACTTCGGCAAGGCCGCATAACACCGGATCATCCGGTGATTTTGCGAACATTCCGCATCCTCTGCGGCTCCGCATGCACCGGACGGTGAAACATTCCGCGAAAGATCAAATTTGCCGGATGGATGTACGGTGAAAGGAAGCGTATTTTCCGGCCACGATCGGGCGCGCGCTGCGCCCTTCAAACCGCTTCCCGGAGGATAGCGCTCGATGAGCCAGACACCGCTTCACAAGACCACTGCAGAGACCGGCGCGCCGCAGGCTCCCTTTGCCGAATTCGCCCCGCCGGTTCGACCGCAGAGCACGCTGCGCCAGGCGATCACCGCCGCCTACCGCCGGCCGGAAACGGAAGCACTGCCGGCACTGGTCGAAGCTGCAACGCTCGACGCGGCCACCCGTGCCGCCGCCGCCAAGACCGCCCGCAAGCTGATCGAGGCGCTGCGCGCCAAGCACAAGGGCTCGGGCGTCGAAGGACTGGTGCAGGAATATTCGCTGTCGAGCCAGGAAGGCGTGGCGCTGATGTGCCTGGCCGAAGCGCTGCTGCGCATCCCGGACACGGCAACCCGTGACGCGCTGATCCGCGACAAGATCGCCGACGGCGACTGGAAATCGCATATCGGCGGCGGTCGCTCGCTGTTCGTCAACGCCGCCACCTGGGGTCTCGTCGTTACCGGCAAGCTGACCTCGACCGTCAACGACCGCAGCCTTTCCGCCGCCCTCACCCGCCTGATCGCGCGTTGCGGCGAGCCGGTCATCCGCCGCGGCGTCGACATGGCGATGCGCATGATGGGCGAACAGTTCGTCACCGGCGAGACCATCGACGAGGCGCTGCGCCGCTCGCGCGCGCTCGAGCAGAAGGGCTTCCGCTATTCCTACGACATGCTCGGCGAAGCGGCGACCACAGCCGCCGACGCGGAGCGCTACTACCGCGACTACGAGCAGGCGATCCATGCGATCGGCAAGGCATCGGCCGGCCGCGGCATCTATGAAGGCCCCGGCATCTCGATCAAGCTTTCGGCCCTTCACCCGCGCTATGCCCGTTCGCAGGCCTCGCGCGTCATGGAAGAGCTTTTGCCGAAGGTGAAGGCGCTCGCCGTCATCGCCAAGAAATACGACATCGGCCTCAACATCGACGCGGAGGAAGCCGACCGTCTCGAACTTTCGCTCGACCTGCTCGAAGAGCTGTGCCTCGACAAGGACCTCGCCGGCTGGGCCGGCATGGGCTTCGTCGTCCAGGCCTACGGCAAGCGCTGCCCCTACGTGCTCGACTTCATCATCGACCTTGCCCGCCGCGCCGAACGCCGCGTCATGGTGCGCCTCGTCAAGGGCGCCTATTGGGATGCCGAGATCAAGCGCGCCCAGCTCGACGGCCTGGAAGACTTCCCGGTCTACACGCGCAAGATCTACACCGACGTTTCCTACATCGCCTGCGCCAAGAAACTGCTGGCCGCGACCGACGTGATCTTCCCGCAGTTTGCCACCCACAACGCGCAGTCGCTCGCGACCATCTACGAAATGGCCGGCAAGGACTTCAAGGTCGGCAAGTACGAGTTCCAGTGCCTGCACGGCATGGGCGAGCCGCTCTATGACGAAGTGGTCGGCAAGGGCAATCTCGACCGTCCCTGCCGCATCTATGCGCCTGTCGGCACCCATGAGACGCTCCTTGCCTATCTCGTTCGTCGCCTGCTCGAAAACGGTGCGAACTCCTCCTTCGTCAACCGCATCGCCGACCCGAAGGTTTCGGTCGACGAACTGATCGCCGATCCGGTCGAGATCGTCCGCGCCATGCCCGTCGTCGGTGCGCCGCACGACCAGATCGCGCTGCCCGACAACCTCTTCGGTGAAACGCGCCGCAACTCCGCCGGCCTCGACCTTTCGAACGAAGCGGGCCTCACCTCGCTGACCGCAGCGCTTCAGGCAAGTGCTGCCGTCGACTGGAAGGCCGTGCCGCTGCTGGCAACCGGCCCTGCCTCCGGCGAAACCCGTGCCGTCCTCAACCCCGGCGATCACCGTGACGTGGTCGGCTCGGTCACCGAGGCCTCGGAAGCCGACGCCCGCCAGGCAGCTAACCTTGCCGCCAAGGCAGCTGCAAGCTGGGCTACCGTTTCGCCGGCCGAGCGCGCCGCCTGCCTCATGCGCGCTGCCGACCTGATGCAGGCGCGCATGCCAACCCTGCTCGGCCTGATCTCGCGCGAAGCCGGCAAGTCGCTGCCGAACGCGATCGCCGAAGTGCGCGAGGCGATCGACTTCCTGCGCTACTACGCCGAACAGACGCGCCGCACGCTCGGCCCGGCCCACAAGGCGCTCGGTCCGATCGTCTGCATCAGCCCGTGGAACTTCCCGCTGGCGATCTTCGCCGGCCAGATTGCCGCAGCGCTGGTTGCCGGCAACCCTGTGCTGGCAAAGCCTGCCGAGGAAACGCCGCTGATCGCCGCCGAAGGCGTGCGCATCCTGCACGAGGCCGGCATCCCGGCCGCAGCGCTGCAGCTGCTGCCCGGCGACGGCCGCATTGGTGCCGCACTGGTCGCAGCTCCTGAAATCGCCGGCGTGATGTTCACCGGCTCGACCGAAGTCGCCCGCCTGATCCAGGCGCAGCTTGCCGATCGGCTGTCGCCGGCCGGCCGGCCGATCCCGCTGATTGCCGAGACCGGCGGTCAGAACGCTATGATCGTCGACAGCTCGGCGCTTGCCGAGCAGGTCGTCGGCGACGTGATCGCCTCGGCCTTCGACAGCGCCGGCCAGCGCTGCTCGGCGCTGCGTGTTCTCTGCCTGCAGGAAGACGTGGCCGACCGCACGCTTTCGATGCTGAAGGGCGCTCTGCACGAGCTGAAGATCGGCCGCACGGACCGCCTCTCGGTCGATGTCGGTCCGGTTATCACCGCAGAAGCCAAGGGTATTATCGAGAAGCACATCGACACGATGCGCGGCCTCGGCCGCAAGGTTGAACAGATCGGTCCTGCCTCCGGCACCGAGCAGGGCACCTTCGTGCCGCCGACGATCATCGAGCTCGACAAGCTCTCCGACCTGAAGCGCGAAGTCTTCGGTCCGGTGTTGCATGTCATTCGCTACCGCCGCGACGATCTCGACCGGCTGATCGACGACATCAACGCCACCGGCTATGGCCTGACCTTCGGCCTGCACACGCGCCTCGACGAGACGATTGCCCACGTCACCTCGCGGGTGAAGGCGGGCAACCTCTACGTCAACCGCAACGTCATCGGCGCCGTCGTCGGCGTACAGCCCTTTGGCGGACGCGGCCTCTCCGGTACCGGCCCGAAGGCGGGTGGCCCGCTCTATCTCGGCCGCCTCGTCGCCACGGCCCCGGTGCCGCCGCAGCACAGCTCGGTTCACACCGATCCTGCTCTGCTCGACTTCGCCAAGTGGCTCGACGGCAAGGGTGCCAAGGCGGAAGCCGAAGCCGCCCGCACCGCCGGCAGCAACTCGGCCCTCGGCCTTGCCTCCGAGCTTCCGGGCCCGGTCGGCGAGCGCAACCTCTATGCGCTGCATCCGCGCGGCCGCGTGCTTCTGGTACCGGCGACGGAAACCGGTCTCTACCACCAGCTGGGTGCCGCCCTTGCCACCGGCAACACCGTCGTCGTCGACGCGGCTTCCGGCCTGCAGGCTTCGCTGAAGGACCTGCCGGCGAGCGTCTCCGCACGCCTCTCCTGGTCCAAGGACTGGGCAACCGACGGTCCGTTCGCAGGCGCGCTTGTCGAAGGTGATGGTGCCCGGGTGCGCGCGGTCAGCAAGACGATCGCCGGCCTGCCGGGCCCGCTCGTTCTCGTCCAGGCAGCCTCGAGTGAAGAGATCGGCAAGAACCCCGACGCCTATTGCCTGAACTGGCTGCTCGAGGAGGTCTCGACCTCGATCAACACGGCCGCGGCCGGCGGCAATGCCAGCCTGATGGCGATCGGCTGATCGACATCGGTCACACGACAAGAATGCCTCTCCCGAACGTGGGAGAGGCAATGAAGAAACAGGGGCATCATCCAGCGGTAACGGCCGTCCCCTATCCACCTCATCACCCCCTGTGCGCCATCACAAGGATCCAGCCGCGCCGCGTCGGCGGCGCGAAAAATGAGTCTTCCCACGGCGCAGACGCGCCGTGACTGGATTGCTGTGGCAAGCAGGGGATTGACGGCGGAAACACGCGGCCTCAATTACAGCGCCGCGCCAGATCCGGCGCTGATCCAAACCATTGTGGCGCCGCCCCCAACAATCCGTTATCAGCTTCTCAAGAAACGGAAGCAGCCATGTTCACCCTCAAGCGCATTGAAACGGCAAACCAGGACGTCAAGAAAAGCCGCTTTCTGGCCTTTGCCGCGCCCATTGCCGACGAACAGGCTGCGAAAGACTTCCTCGCCTCCCATTCCGACCCGACGGCCAATCACAATTGCTGGGCCTGGCGGCTCGGCCAGGCCTACCGCTTCAGCGACGATGGCGAGCCGAGCGGCACGGCGGGCAAGCCGATCCTGGCCGCCATCGACGGCCAGGATCTCGACGGCGTCGCGGTCGTGGTGACCCGCTGGTTCGGCGGCATCCTGCTTGGCAGCGGCGGCCTGGTGCGCGCCTATGGCGGCACGGCGGCGCTGTGCCTCAGGGCGGCAGAAAAGATCGAGATGATCGAGACCGTGCGCGCCACCGTCGCCCTCGACTTTTCCGATATGGCACTGATCAAGGCGCGGCTTCTCGCGCGCGATGTGGCGATCAATAACGAAAGCTTCACCGACAAGGGGCCCGTACTGACCGTCGAGCTGCGCAAGGACGAGGCAGAAGCGATCCTCGCCATGGTCGTCGACCTCAGCCGCGGCAAGGCCGTGGTTTCGCTGGACGACTAGGCTCTTGGGTCCGAGAAACCTCGCGACGCCGCACCGATCGGAACGACCAAAAGATGTGCGCGGATCTCTGCGTCACATCTCACGCTAATTTACTCGATCCAAACAGTCATACTAGAAGCGCCCCAGCCAGCGTATGATCCGCGACGCACAACAGGAGACAGCACAATGAAGACGAGAGTTCTTGGCAAGACCGGCGCAACCATATCCGAGATCGGCTTCGGCGCCTGGCAAATTGGCGGCTCCTGGGGCGATGTCAGCGAGGCGGACGGCAAGCGGGCGCTCAATGCCGCGCTCGACGCCGGCGTGACCTTCGTCGACACCGCCGACGTTTATGGCGACGGCCGCTCCGAAAAGATCATTGCAGCGGTGTTGAAGGAACGCGGTGGCGACAAGCCCTTCGTCGCGACCAAGGCCGGCCGCCGGCTGAGCCCGCATGTCAGCGAAGGCTATACGGGCGAGAACATCGAAGCCTTCATCGACCGCAGCCTTACCAATCTCGGCGTCGAGACGCTCGACCTGGTACAGCTCCATTGCCCGCCGACCGAGGTCTACTATCGGCCGGAGCTGTTCGGCGCGCTCGACCGGCTCGTCGCCAAGGGCAAGATCCGCCACTACGGCGTCTCGGTCGAAAAGGTCGAGGAAGCGCTAAAGGCGATCGAATATCCCGGCGTTGCGACCGTGCAGATCATCTACAACATCTTCCGCCAGCGCCCGCACGAGCTGTTCTTCGCCGAAGCACAGAAAAAGAACGTTGGCGTCATCGTGCGCGTGCCGCTCGCCTCCGGTCTGCTTTCGGGCAAGATCAACCGCGAAACCGCATTTGCCGCCGACGACCATCGCAACTTCAACCGGCATGGCGAAGCCTTCGATGTCGGCGAGACCTTTGCCGGCGTGCCGTTCGAAGCGGCGCTGGAAGCGGTCGAGCAGCTTCGCCCGCTCACGCCTCAGGGCGTGCCTATGGCGCAGTTTGCGCTGCGCTGGATCCTCGAGCAGCAGGCGGTCTCCGTGGTGATCCCGGGCGCCCGCAACGAGGCGCAGGCACAGTCGAATGCCGCGACCAGCGCGCTTGCTGCCATCGACGACGACACGAAGGCGGCGATTGCAGCGGTTTACGAGCGGCTGGTGAAGGTTCATGTTCATCACCGCTGGTAACTGACGCCTCGCCGACGGGGCGGCCAAGGGAGGTGCAGCGATGACCGAAGCCTTCGACCTGCAACGGTTTATCGACGCTCAGGACCGCGTCTATGCCGCGGTCCTCGATGAACTCGGGCATGGCCAAAAGCGAACCCACTGGATGTGGTTCATCTTTCCGCAGCTTGCCGGCCTCGGCCATTCGCCGATGGCACAGCGCTACGCGATCTCCGGGCTCGACGAAGCGTCGGTCTATCTCGCCCACCCGGTGCTCGGCCCGAGGCTGCGAGAATGCACCAAGCGCGCAAATGCGGTTGCGGGCAAATCGGCCCACGACATTTTCTCAAGCCCCGATGACATGAAGTTCCGGTCATCGATGACCCTGTTTGCCGAGGTCGAGGAAGACGGAGGACCGTTCGGAGCGGCGCTTGCGCGCTATTTCGCGGGAGAGAAGGATCGGCGCACTATGGAGATCCTGGCGCAGCGGCGTTGATGCCGGCGTTCAAGCGCTCAGGAAGCGCGCTTCGGCGACCCTCAGAGGTTGGTCGTCGAATTGATCAGGAAGAACAGGATCATGAAGGCACAAACCGAAAGGCCAGCAACAATCACCAGCAGTTCTTTCATCATATAGCGATACATCGGCACCTCCTTTCTTCGAGCGGCCCCTTCCTCCTTCATATAGGAAGCCGCGGGACCGATTTTCACACTTCGGCGTCAAAAGATCGTGAACCCACCAGCGCTTTCGTGATCGGGGTCTCAATCGTAGCAACCCGGCCCATTCGCCGCCGCAACACCGCTCCCGAGAAGCGTAAATCATTATATACTAACATATATTATTGTCTCCTAATCCTTTAGAAGGGCGGCGTTGCCGGAACTGACCCGGCGCCCGAAGCCCCACCGGATGCGGCGCACTGCCCGCTCCTTCGAAACAAGCGGCACTACCACCATTGACGAACGGCAGATCGCTTCTTAAATCTACACTCAACGTCAGGTTTAGATAGGTGTCGGATTGTCGTCGCTCATGCAGATTGGGGAATTGTCGGAACGGGCCGGCGTCAGCCACCGCACGATCCATTATTACGAGCGGCTGGGCCTGGTGAAGCCGGCCGAGCGCGAAGGGGCCGGCTACCGCTACTATGACGAGACCGCTGCGAAACGGCTGGAGAAGATCGCGGCGCTGAAGCGTCTCGGTCTCAGCCTCGACGAGATCGCCGCAGTCATCGACCTCTATTTCGAGGATGCCAGCGGCATCCGGGGCAAGGAGCGCGTGCTGGAAATCCTGCAGGCCCAACTCGACAAGACGAATGCCCAACTCGACGAACTCTCGACATTCAAACGGGACCTCGAAAACAACATCGCCCGCATGCACGGGCTGATCGCCGAGGCGCGGCAAAAGTGAACGCGGCACGAACGGGACGCGGCATATGTTAAATCTACATCTGACGTCAGGTTTTATTCATAGATCCGCGTGCCCCGCCAGCTCCCTGCCGGGACTCCGCTTCCGTTGTCGGCAGCATCCGCTTCTCAGGTGCCCCCTTGGCGATCCGCGATCGGTTTCATGACCACCTTCCGCCCCCCAACCAGACAAAGGAGCTCTGGACATGCCGCATAGACGCCCTCTCGCGGTTCTTGCCGCCTTCGGCCTTGTCGCCAGCACGGCAACCGCAAACATGGCCTTCGCAGAGACAGGAGAGAGGCCCGCTGCAAGCGATAGCGCTCGGCCCGCAGCCGCCACCATCGGCGCCTTCATGCCCGCCGGTTACCGCGAGGCGGGCCGCCGCACCGCCATCGTCGATGGTGAAGCTGCGGAACTCGTCCGCTACGCGCGCGCCGACGGACGCAATGCAACGCTCGGCGGCGAGCATTTCAGCACCGTCATCGCCGACGATGGCCGCCTCAAGGGCTTTGCCCGGATCGACCTGGATCTGGTCGGCCGCCCATTGCCGACCCGCGAGGAAGCGCAGGCAATCGCCATGGATTTCCTGCGCGAGGCAGCGCCAGACCTTCTACCGGGCATGAGGATCAGCTGGATCGACCCGCATGACGAACCCCTGCGGGTTGCCCGCAACGGCCGCAGCGAAGACCTGACCCTCACGGGCATGAAGGTCAAGATGCGCAACCAGGCCGACGGCCTTTGGATGTGGGTCATCGTCGGCGCGGACCGAAAGGTCATGGTCTTCGAGCGCGACATTCACTGGATCAGCTTTCCCGGCCGCCGCGGAACGGAAAAGTGGCTTCACGATGCCTGGCTCGTCGAGAAGGGCTACAGCGTAGGCCAATCCTAGCGCTACAAGGAAGGCGCTTGGGGGTTAGGAGACGTGCGTCGCGAAACGTAAGGCCGCGACGCACGTACCGGCCGAGATATTTGGGCGCCACAGATACGTCGGCCGCGCCAGAAATGGCGGCCAAACGTATTGCCCTCACTACGCCTAAGCTAACAGGCGAATTCCGTGAGGCGAAATAGAGAAACCCTTCTGCGCAGCTTCCCGCCAATCGCACTGGACAATCTTATCCAAACTCAACCACGGAGCCGCCCCCGTGTGCGGACGCCGCCAGCGGCTTGAATGCCAAAACATGAAGTGAAGATACAATATGCCGGACGAGAACCGCTCATTCGAGAGCTGTCCGTTCTTCCAGATCCATGCGTCAGGGCTCTGCAAACCATCCGGCCAAAGACGTTCGCCACCGCCAGGTGTCGTATAACGCTCAACCAGGAGCGACTTCGGCGCCAACAGCCTTTTGATGACATGCTTGCGGCGCGGCACCATCATCGTTGTCAAAGCACCTTCGTCCAAACCGAAGTGTTCGACGGCCGCTATTCGCTCACGCCAATTTGGAATGCGTTTGGCGATTGTCTGCATTTTGGGCGTATTTCGAAAAACCGACAGATGACCGGCCATTCTGTCTGAATGCGATGAAATCGCTTCATACCTGTCAAGAATATCGTCAGTGTATATCGCCCGCAAATCTCCAAAAACAATATCATTGTCGCAATACCCAAAATACTTGTAGCCTTCCAGCTGCCTTGAGAATATCAACCCCAAAAATGGCTTTAAATCACACAACTTATATGGCGTTAGATTGTGAAGATCGACGCCAACTTCGCTGGAGAGTTTCTCTCTATAATCATCAAACGAATAGTGAATAAACTTTACATTTGGCGCATTGTTTTCAGGCTCATCTTGATCAGTTGGTATCAACCAGTCAATTTCACGATTGTGCTTACAGGACTCGATAAAGAAATTTATCCATTCAGGCCACGCCCCGAACCATGGCGAAATAAGCAGCAATCGTTTCATGCAAATGAGCACTCGATCTTAATAAGCGATGGCTTATTGTATTCTTGGATAAAATCCACGTTAAAGCATCGAAATATTATTGAATATTGCCGCGCCTGTTTCATCCACAGCACATCAAGATCTTCCGACGTCAGCGCGCGGACGGCAGCAAAGCCTGGAGAAAACCCGCCAAGTTGCAAAATTGCGCACCGCTCATCGGACCACTGCGGAACAGGGCAAAACCGAGCGAAAGGGCGTCGTCATACGACCGTGCAAAAAAGCTAGTAAGCTATTGAAAAGAATGGCGCACCCGAAGAGATTCGAACTCCTGACCCCCAGATTCGTAGTCTGGTGCTCTATCCAGCTGAGCTACGGGTGCGTTTGTCTGCCGCGGTCAAACCGCTTGCGTGAGCGGTTCTCTAAAGGGTCCTTTCGGGGATTGCAAGCGCCGTTCCGCAAAAAAATTCATTTTTACGACGGCAATTCCGCTTTGCTGTGGAAGGACGAAACCGTGCCGGTGCTGAATCCGCTGGAAAGCAAGGCATCGTGGCCTGCGAGCCTGGCCGCGAATTTTTTCGAGGGACCCGCATTTGCCGCTTTCGCTTCGCACGGTCAGCCGTATCGCGGAACGCGCGCAGCCCATTTGTGAATGGAATCATTGAAAACGACGCAACCTCGGGCCCCACCTGCGTCGCCTAAACGCCGGTCTAATGGCGGAACTTCGAACGGAAGGCGTCGAGCGGCACCGGCCGGTCGGGCAATTCGATGCGGAACAGCGTGCCGGGCGTCGGCTTTTCGACGAGCGCGATCGTGCCGCCATGGGCAAGCACGAGTTCCCGGGCGATCGCGAGGCCAAGGCCTGTACCGCCGGAGCGGGCCGAACCGCGGAAGGCAGCAAAGAGGTTCTCCCGGGCCTTCGGCGGCATTCCAGGCCCGGTATCGTCGACGGAAATGGTGACGACGCTGCCGATGCGCATGGCGGAGACAGCGACGGCCCGTGGGCGCCCGTCCTCCGGCTCGTGATTGGTCAGCGCCTGCACGGCGTTGCGGCAGATATTGTGCACCACACGAAAGAGCTGCTCGCTGTCGGCGTCGACCTCGAGATCGTCCTGCATCTGGATCTGGAAATCGATGCCGGCTTGCGGATCGATCGCCAGCAGTTCGGCGACATCGGAGACCAGCGGCTTCAGCGCGACGAAGCGCCGATGCGGCTCGGCCTCGGTGGTGCGACCATAGGACAGGACTTCGCGGGTGTAGCCGACGGCGCGGTCGATGGTGCGCAAAAGGGTCGGCGCGAAGCGCTTGACGACCGGATCGTCGACGTCGGCCAGCCGGTCGGAAATCAGCTGCGCCGAGGACAGGATGTTGCGCATGTCGTGGTTGATCTTCGACACCGCGAGCCCGAGTTCGGCCAGGCTCTTCTGCTGCTTCAGCGTCTTTTGCAGTTCGCGCTGCATGCTGGCGAGATGCTGGCCGGCGACGGCAAGTTCGTCGTGACCCTGCGGCGGCACGAGCACGCGGGCGGGATCGGCCGGGTCGTTGGAAAAGTCCTGCATGTTCGCCGTCATCCGCCGGATCGGCGCGATCAGCATGCGGTTGATGGCGAGAAAGATCAGCGCCGCGGTGATCAGCGAAATGATCAGCGACAGGACAAAGACATTGCGCGAGTAGACGAGCATCGCCTTGCGCAGGCTCGCATCCTTCATCAGGAGCTCGATCGTCGCATCGCTTTCGCCAAGCGGACCATAGACGCGGATCACGCGATCGCCGCCGAAGAGCAGCGTGTCGAACGCATCGCGGATGGCGGCGACGGCGGTGGAATTGGCGACGTCGTACTCGCCCTGGATCTCGAGCGGCATGTCGGTGAGCGCAATCATGCGCGAGGCGTCCTTGCGCCGGATGACGATCGCCTTGGTGCCGGTCGCCATCAGCGTGTCCTTCTGGACGCTGCGCGGCAGCTCGACATTCTGCAGACCATCGACGACGACGGCTGCGGCCGCTGCCGTATTCAGCCGATCCTCGAGCCAGCGGATGCGCATGGTAGCAACGGACGGAGCGAAAATCAGCACTTCGGCCAGCATGACGAAAACGATGGTCAACAGCAGCAACTTGCCGGATAGACCTCGGAAAAACCCGGCACTGGTTCTCAATGCCTCGCCTGCCTTCGCCGGACGTGTTTCTTCCGCCATGCCTTAAAAACTTTCCTGCCCGTCAACCAAAACGCCTGGGACCCCGTATGAACATCCGGGCCATGGGGCATCGCGCCTGGAGCGCATAATAGGAGATGGCGGCCGTTTTTCCAATCGCTGACGGACTTTAGAGGGTGCGGCATAGGCGCGGCCATCTCTCCGTCTCGTGCCGTCGATCATGACCAAGGATCGCATCCCGCTCATCTTTCTCCCCTCGCATCGCCGAAGCAAATCTCGGCACACCGCCGCCTCGGCTCGACCTACCTGCACAGAATTGGCATCGATGTAAGTCACCCAGGGAACAGTTCGCGTGGCGCGCCCTTGCGGACGACGACGACAGCCCTGCCGATGATCAGACGGCAAGTCTTGATGGCCTCGAAAACAGAAAGCCCGCGGCACCTTGTGGCACCGCGGGCTCCAATCACCTGGCGAGGCTATCCGCCGATCAGAACTCTTCCCAATCGTCCTTGGCGGCCGCCGCAGCGGAGCCGCCGCCGCCAAAGGCGCGGGCAACGTTGCCCATCATGCGCCGTGCCGGCGATGCGACCGGCTGGGCCGTCTCGCGGGCCACGGCGATCGGCCGCGCGGCAACATTGTCGACCTTGAAGTAGGCGATCAGGCTCGCGAGATTGTTGGCTTCACCCGAGAGCTTGTGGGTTGCGGCATTCGCCTCTTCCACCATGGCAGCGTTCTGCTGGGTCACCTGGTCCATCTGGTTGACAGCGGTGCTGACTTCGCTGAGGCCCGTCGATTGTTCGCGCGCGGCGGTCGCGATCGAGTGGATGTGGTCGTTGATTTTCAGGACCCGTTCCTCGATCTCGCCAAGCGCCGAACCGGTCTCCTGTACCAGGCGGACGCCGGTTGCCACTTCGCTGCCGGACTTGGAGATCAGCGACTTGATATCCTTGGCGGCACTTGCGGCGCGCTGTGCGAGCTCACGCACTTCCTGCGCGACGACTGCGAAGCCCTTACCTGCATCACCGGCACGGGCTGCCTCGACGCCGGCGTTCAGCGCCAGGAGGTTGGTCTGGAAGGCGATTTCGTCGATCACGTTGGTGATCTGGCCGATTTCGCTCGAAGCCTGCTCGATGCGCCCCATGGCGTCGACGGCGTTGCGCACGACGGCTGCCGACTGGGCGGCGCTGTGCTTGGCCTCGTTGACCATCACGGTCGCTTCCTGGGCCCGCTCGGTGGAGCTCTTCACGGCAACGGTGATCTGATCAAGAGCGGCAGACGTTTCCTCAAGGGCGGCCGCCTGCTGTTCCGTGCGCTTGGACAGATCGTCGGCGGCCGAGCGCAGTTCGGACGAGTTGCCATTGATCGAGTCGGTCGTCACACGGACCTCGCGCAGCGTCTTTTGCAGCGTGGAGAGCGTCTCGTTGACGTTCTTCTGCAGCTCGGCGAAGGCGCCCTGGTAGTGGCCGTTCATGCTCTGAGTCAGGTCGCCGGCCGCAAGGCTCGCGATCACCCGGCGGGTTTCGGCGATACCGGCATCGACGCTGCCGACCAGCTCGTTGACGCTGCCAGCAAAGCGGTTGAGATCGTCGTTCTCGTAGTCCTTGCCGATGCGCTTGGTGAAATCGCCGGCGGCGGCGGCCGCAACGACGACACCGATGCTCGACTGCAGGTCGGCGCTCTTTTCACGCAGCACCGCTTCCTGGGCGTTGAGGTCGCGGACGGCAAGGCCGTTCTGCTTGAAGACCTCGACGGCTTCGGCCATTTCGCCGATCTCGTCTTTTCGGCCGACGAAGGGCACCGTCGCGGCGAGATCGCCGCCAGCCAGCTGCTTCATCTTGCCCGTCAATTCAAGGATCGGACGGCTCAGATGGTTGGTGGCGATGTAGAAGGCGGCGCCAATGCCTGCGATGAGGCCGAGGCCGGCGATAGCAAGAATCGTGACGATCACGCTGCGTTCGAAGACGGCCGTGTCAGCCGTCACGACTTCAAGCGTCTTCAGGTTGATGTCGACGACGCCGTCGATCTGTTCCTGGAACGCCTTGCGGTTCGCACGGTTGGCGTCGGTGTTGCCCTGCTCGTTGGCAGCCTGGGGCGAAACTTCTTCGCCAAGCCGCGCCGTCTCGACGCGGAACGTCCTGAATTCCGCGGCGCGCGCGACCAGCGTGTCGAAGGACGCCTTGGTTTCGGCGGGGATCAGCGGGCGCCACTCGGCAAGCAGCGTATCGATCTTGTCGAGGTTCTTGCGGATGCCTTCGGCAAACGGCTTGGCCTTCTCGACGGTCGGGGCGGCATAGACGCCGCGCGATTCCATCACCACCGCGGTCACCAGGCGGTTGAGGCGTTCCGCGTTGAAGGCGCGCGTCGCCACGTTCTCGTACTGGTGGAATTTCTCGTTGTATTTGTTGACGGCGACCAGCGACATGCCGGTCACAGCAACGGCCAGCACACTCATGATGCCGACAATTAGATTGATCTTACCGCGTATTTTCATCCCGACCTCCACGGAGTGACGAGAGCGTCCGATTATCGGACATGCCGCCGCCCCATATGCACCGGGAAGACCCTAAAATAGGCGTGGTTAATAAAGCTCGTCGGCCTCGACCGGCATTCTGGGGAGATCCAGTTAGGGCTCCCTTTACCAATCTCGGCTAGTTGACCTTCCTTTTCGCGGTCCGACGGATCGCCATTGGCGGGTGCACCGGCGCTTTTTGCGGCGCTGTCGCCACTGAATCGCCGCCCGCAATTGACTTTCCGGGAAAATTCCCCTTATAAGCCGCCCACGTCCGGTCAAGCCCTCCTGCCCGAAATGGCGGAGCCATGTCCGATAACGTAAACGCTCCTTGCTACACGCAAACCCAAGAAGGGCCGCACACCGCGGTATTAAATAAATGAAGCGTACTTACCAACCGTCCAAGCTTGTCCGCAAGCGTCGCCACGGCTTCCGTTCGCGTATGGCTACCAAGGGTGGCCAGAAGGTCCTCGCAGCCCGCCGGGCTCGTGGCCGCAAGCGTCTTTCGGCTTAAGCCGAAACTGCCCGAAACCAGTGTCCGGGCACATGACGTCAGATAAAGACAAAACGACTGTCGGGCGGCTGAAAAGCCGTCCGCAGTTTTTGGCCGTTCGGGCTGGAGAAGGCCGCAGAGGCCCCCTGTTTCTCCTCGAAGTGCTCGACCGCAACGATCCGGAAGGCGAAGCCCGCGTCGGCTTCACCGTGACCAAGAAACACGGCAATGCCGTCGAGCGAAACCGGATGCGCCGACGCCTGAAAGAGGCGGTGCGGCTTTCCGCCGGGTTTGCAATGAAACCCGGACACGACTATGTGATTGTCGCCCGACGCGAACTCCTGAATGCTCCCTTCGACGCCTTGACCCGGGGCCTTCACGAGCGCATCGAAAACAAGCCGAAACAGAAGCGGCCGCCGGCCGGTTCCAGGAAACTATGATGGAAAAAAACCGCAACTATTTCGTGGCGATTGGCCTGTCCGTGCTGATCCTCATTGCCTGGCAGTTCCTTTACGTCAATCCGAAGATTGAAAAGGAACGCATCGCTGCGGAAGCGCTGCAGGCCCAGCAGGCACAGTCGCAGTCGGCAACGCCGGCACAGCAGACGCCAGGCCAGGCCCTGCCGGGTGGCGGCGCAATCCCGGGCGCCGGTGAAAACCGCGACCAGGCCATTGCCAAGTCGGCCCGCGTTGCGATCGACACGCCGGCGCTTTCCGGCTCCATCAACCTGACCGGCGCCCGCTTCGACGACCTGAAGCTCAAGGAGTACCGCGAGACGGTCAATCCGAAGAGCCCGGTCATCACCCTTTTCAGCCCGGCTGAAACCGCTGACGGTTACTTTGCCGAAATCGGCTATGTCGGCAGCGACGCGACCGGCACCGTGCCCGGCCCGCAGACCGTCTGGACGCTTTCGGGCGGCGACAAGCTGACCTCGGCAACCCCGGTGACGCTCACCTTCACCAACGAAAAGGGCGTCACGTTCAATCGCACCATCTCGGTTGACGAACATTACATGTTCCAGGTGGTCGACAGCATCAAGAACGGTGCAGCCGAGCCCCTCAGCCTTTCCTCCTACGGCCGCGTGACCCGCTTCAACAAGCCGACGACGCCGAGCGTCTACGTGCTGCATGAAGGCTTCATCGGCGTGCTTGGCGAACACGGCCTGCAGGAACTGAAGTACGGCAAGATCGAAGACGAAAAGTCGGTCGAGCCGGGCAAGGCGACCGGCGGCTGGCTCGGCATCACCGACAAGTACTGGGCAGCGGCCATCGTTCCGCCGCAGGCAACCCCCTACGACACGCGCTTCACGCACTTTACCGACGGTCGCGCCCGCTACCAGAGCGACTACAAGAGCGACGCGATCACGGTCGCGCCTGGCCAGTCCTCGGAAATCAAGAACCTCGTCTTTGCCGGCGCCAAGGAAGTTCCTGTCGTCGACAACTATGAAGTGGCCTACTCGATCCCCAACTTCGACAAGCTGATCGACTGGGGCTGGTTCTACTTCATCACCAAGCCGATGTTCAAAATGATGGACTTCTTCTTCCGTCTGTTCGGCAACTTCGGCATCGCCATCCTGATCACCACCATCGTGGTCAAGGCCATCTTCTTCCCGCTCGCCAACAAGCAGTACGCATCGATGGCGAACATGAAGAAGGTTCAGCCGAAGATGGAGGAACTGAAGAAGAAGTTCGGCGACGACCGCATGGGGCTGCAGCAGGCGATGATGCAGCTCTACAAGGACGAGAAGATCAACCCGCTCGCGGGCTGCTGGCCGATCCTGATCCAGATCCCGGTGTTCTTCGCGCTCTACAAGGTGATCTACATCACCATCGAAATGCGTCACGCACCGTTCTTCGGTTGGATCCGCGACCTCTCGGCGCCGGATCCGACGACGATCGTCAACCTCTTCGGCCTGCTGCCGTTCGATGGTCCGGCCTTCCTGCACCTCGGTGTCTGGCCGATCATCATGGGCGTCACCATGTTCGTGCAGATGCGCATGAACCCGACGCCGCCGGATCCGACCCAGGCGATGCTGTTCACCTGGATGCCCGTGGTCTTCACCTTCATGCTGGCCTCCTTCCCGGCCGGTCTGGTGATCTACTGGGCCTGGAACAACACGCTTTCGGTGCTGCAGCAGTCGATCATCATGAAGCGCCAAGGCGTGAAGATCGAGCTCTTCGACAATCTGAAGGGCTTGTTCTCGAAAAAACCCAAACCGGCGGAGTGATGCCGGCCGACACCACAATCGCAGAGCCCCGGACTTCGGTCCGGGGCTTTTTTGTTTCCACGCCGCGGCGCGACACGCGGATGGCGTTGACGCGGGCGTGCGGTGCGGGCATCTGGCGTTATTGAAATCAGCGCGCCCCTGCTCCAGGACAACTTGCCATGACCGACCCGTCGGCCACTTCCGCCCCGTTTGCCGCCAACGAGAAGCTTGGCGCCCTGCTCGTCTTCGGCTCGGCCTTCTTCTGGAGCTTCGGCGGCGCCATTGCGCGCTTCCTGCACATTTCCGACAGCTGGACGATCGTCTTCTGGCGCTGCCTGTTCGCCGGCCTGTTCCTGCTCGCCTTCATGCTGGTGCGCGACGGACCGCGCGGCACGGTGGCGCTGTTCAAGGGCATGGGCTGGCCGGGCATCGCCGTCGGGCTCTGTTTCACCATCGCCTCGACGTCCTTCATCATTGCGATCTCCTACACGACGATCGCCAATGTCGTTCTGCTCGGCGCCGGTGTGCCGCTGTTTGCAGCACTGATGAGCTGGGTATTGTTTCGCGAACGGGTCTCGCGCTTCACCTGGGGTGCGATCACCGCCGTCATCTTCGGCGTCGGGATCATGGTGTCGGAAAGCCTGACGGGAACAATGTCACCGGTCGGCGACGCGCTGGCGCTGTTGATCCCCGTCGTCTTCGCACTGGCGACCGTCATTACCCGCCGCTACCCGCATGTGCGCATGACGCCCGCCACCTGCTTCGGCTGCTTTGCCGCAAGCGGCATTGCCGCCAGCCAGTCGTCGGGCCTGGCGGTGACCGGGGGCGAACTCGCGCTGCTCTTCGTCTTCGGCGCCTTCAACCTCGGGCTTGGCATGGCGCTCTTCGTCACCGGCGCCCGGCTGGTGCCCTCGGCGCTGGCCGCACTGCTCGGGACGGCGGAAACCGTGCTGGGGCCGCTCTGGGTCGCGATCATCCATGGCGAGGTACCGAGCAGCCGGACGATCGTCGGCGGCACCTTCATTCTTCTGGCGTTGCTTGCCTACCTGCTCAACGAGTTCCGGCGGACGCAAACCATCCCCACACGGCCGGTCCGCACGCCGACGCCTTGACATCCACGGCCAAAACCTTGAAGCCAAGGACTTTCTCGATGAAGGACCGACCGCCGATGGCCGATACCAGACCCAAAGACGACAAGCCGTTGTTCGGCCGGCCGTGGATTTTCATTCGCGGCGTTCCCGCCATGAAATTCCTGCCACCCGAAGGACCGGCCGAGATTGCCTTTGCGGGTCGGTCGAACGTCGGCAAATCGTCGTTGATCAACGCGCTGGTCGGCCACAAGGGCCTGGCGAGAACCTCCAACACACCTGGCCGCACCCAGGAACTCAACTATTTCGTGCCGGACGGTTTTTCCGGCGAGGCCAACGACCTGCCGCCGATGGCACTGGTCGACATGCCCGGCTACGGCTATGCCCAGGCGCCGAAGGACCAGGTCGATGCCTGGACGAAACTCGTCTTCGACTATCTGCGCGGCCGCTCGACGCTGAAGCGCGTCTATGTGCTGATCGACAGCCGTCACGGCATCAAGAAGAACGACGACGAGGTGCTCGACCTGCTCGACAAGGCAGCGGTCTCCTATCAGCTCGTGTTGACCAAGACCGACAAGATCAAGGCCGCCGGCGTGCCGCGGCTGGTCGCCGAGACGCTCGAAAAGATCAAGAAGCATCCGGCCGCCTACCCGGAGGTCCTTTCGACCTCTTCGGAAAAGGGGGAAGGTCTCGAGGAACTGCGGGCCGCGATCGCCACGGCGATTGCCCACTAGCGGAACCCGCGCGACAATCCCGGGGCGGCGCGGCCTCGGCAACCTCTGCCAATCCTCTGTCTTTGATCTCTGTCACTACCCCGACATGCAATCCGCTCTATCTCTGCGTTGCGCCCAGAACGGTGGCGCGGCCAGAGATAGGAGTGAGACATGTCCGATTTGATCGTTGTCGGGTTCGATTCCCCCGAGGAGGCTGACAGAGTTCTGGTCCGGCTCGCCGGGCTGAAGAAGGAATATCTGATCGATCTCGAGGATGCCGTGGTCGTCGTGCGCGACACCGAAGGCAAGGTCCACCTGAAGCAGAGCCTCAACCTGACGGCCGTCGGCGCCACCTCGGGCCTGCTCTCCGGCTCGCTCTGGGGCGGCCTGGTCGGCCTTCTGTTCCTCAACCCGCTGGCGGGCTTTGCAATCGGCGGCGCGCTGGGCGCGGGTGCCGGCGCTCTCTCGGGGTCGCTTAGCGACTACGGTATCGACGACGAATTCATCAAGTCGCTCGGCAACACCATCCCGAACAATTCCTCCGCTCTGTTCATCCTGGTGCGCAAGGTTCAGCCGGAAAAGGTTCTCGCCGAATTCCCCGACCTGCGCGGCCGCGTGCTGAAGACGTCGCTTTCGCCCGAACAGGAGCAGAAGCTGCAGGCAGCCCTCTCCGGCGCAGCACCGGCTACGCCGCCTGCCGGCGCCTAGTCGTCCGGCTGACTTATCGAGACAGCACGAAGGCAAGCGCCAGGCCATTGATGCAATGGCGCTTGCCGGTCGGTGGCGGGCCGTCGTCGAAGACGTGACCGAGGTGGCCGCCGCAACGGCGGCAATGGCATTCCGTCCGGGTCATGAGCAGCGAATTGTCTTCCCGTGTCGCCACGGCATTGGGGAGCGATTGCCAGAAGCTTGGCCAGCCGGTGCCGCTGTCATATTTCGCCTCGGACGAATAGAGCGGCAGCGCGCAGCCGGCGCATTGGAAGGTGCCCTTGCGCTTTTCGTGGTTGAGCGCGCTGGTAAAGGGGCGCTCCGTATCCTCGTGCCGCAGGATCCGGTACTGGTCGTCGGTGAGGGTCGCCCGCCATTCGGCATCTGATTTGACGACTTCGAAGGTCTCCGTTCCCGCAGCCCATGCCAGCGGCGTGAGGCCGCGGAACGCGAATGCTGCGGCCAATGCCGTGCCTGCCATCAGGAAGACGCGCCGGCTGATCATGATAACCTCCTACCTGACCTAAAGCGCGTCACGATCATTCGTGCGGTGCGCTGTAAGTTGTCGATTTGTCGGATGTCCAGATCGACGATAGCGCCCGGACGGAGCCACTGCAAAACAATGCCGTTCAAAGCGTCGTGACGCGGCGAAAAGCCATCCCGTGCGACAGATGCGCCAGGCCGCCGGCAGCGGCCCGGCGCATCGGAGGGTCAGCTTTTCGGCAGGAGAACCTTGTCGATCACGTGGATGACGCCGTTCGACTGCTTGACGTCGGCGATCGTTACCGTCGCGGTACCGCCGGTTTCATCGGTCAGCATCAGCTTGCCGCCATCCTCCCTGGCTTTCAGCACACAGCCCCCGACCGTCTTGACGTCATGCTCGCCGCCGTCCTTCTTGATCATCTCGGCAATCGTCGCCGACATCGCGTCGGCGGCAACCACATGGCAGGTCAGGACCTTGGCGAGCTTGTCCTTGTTTTCCGGCTTCAGCAGCGTATCGACAGTACCGGCCGGCAGTGCGTCAAAGGCGGCATTCGTCGGCGCAAACACCGTGAATGGCCCCTTGCCCTCCAGCGTCTTCACCAGGCCGGCGGCCTTGACGGCGGCGACCAGCGTCGTGTGATCCTTGGAATTGACCGCGTTTTCGACAATGTTTTTCTCCGCATACATCGGCGCGCCGCCGACGACAGGATTTTCGGCGTGGGCGACGAATGCACTTGCTGCGAGGACGGACGCTGTTGCGACCAAGCGGATGGCAGACGTGAACATCTTCTCTTCCTTCCTGTTGAGGGAGGCGGCATAGCGCCGCCCGCCGAAGCTGCCGTTCCCTGCGGGGAACAGGACAAGCAACGGAAGGACGACAGAAAGAGTTTCAGGAATTCGCGGGAAAGTTAGCCGATTGATAGATAAAGGTATTTATCAGGCTGATGCGATCAGAGGTTTCGCGCCTTGCCGAGCGCGATGATCGGTCCGGTGGCCACGCCGGTTGGCGAACCGCCGAGCGGCTCGATGCTGACGGCAAGAACCGAACCGGCGGAGATCCTCGAGCGGAATGTCGACGGCACGGCGATTTCGCCTTCCCCGGTCTGCGGCAAAACACCGAGCGAAATCGCCGGATTGCTGCCGTTGATCAGCCAGAGTTCGAGCGATTTCTGTTCCGCCTGGCTGGCGGCCACCGGCGTTACCTGCAGGCGGCCCGATGTCCGGTCGAAGCGGGCGACGAGATCGATGGCGGCCCCTTTGCCCGTAAGCTCTGCAACGAGCGAAGCACCGGTCGACGGCGTCTCGAACAGGCCGGCCATGGAGGCGCCCATCACCATCAGCGCGGCAAGCGAGGCGAGCGCCAGCCCACGCCAGAGCGCCAGCGAATGCCACAGCCCGCGAGACCGCACAGGCTCCGGCCGCAGCGTATCGAAAAGTTGCCGCTCGATCGCGGCGAAAGTCCTGGGTGGAGGCACCACCGGATCATAGGCTTCGTCGAAGGAGGATAGGTTGCTCTGCCAGCGGTCGACCATGGCGGCGAAGTTGCGATCGGAGGCAAGCCGGGCTTCGACCTTGCGGCGATCGTCGGCAGACAACACGCCGAGCACATACTCGCCCGCTATCACCTCGTCGCGGCGAAAGTCCCGGCCCTCTGGGGTTGGTGTCGTCATCGCTCCATACACTCTCGCAACTTCAGGAGGCTGCGCCTCAACCAAGTCCGCATCGTGTTCAGCGGCACCGCGAAGACGTCAGCCAGTTCCTGGTAGCTCAGGCCCTCGACATAGGCGCGCCGCACCGCTTCCGCGCGGTCTTTTTCAAGCTCCTCCATGCAGACGTCGATCCGCCTGCCCTCCGCTTTCACCACTGCCGATTTTTCCGGATCGGCAGCAGGATCAGCCAAATCGTAGGCTTCGTCAATCACGTTGGCGGCTGGTTTGCGCGCCCGGATGAGATCGATCGCCTGATTGCGCGCTATCGCCGCCAGCCAGGACGCCGCCGACGCCTGTCCTTGCGCGAAACGCCCGGCGCGCTGCCAGATCTTGACGTAGATTTCCTGTAGGGCTTCTTCCGCTTCGCTCCTGTTTGCAAGGATACGCAAGCAGATGCCGAAGAGTTTCGGGCTGGTCTGGCGATAGAGTTCGGAAAAGGCATCGCGGTCGCCGAGCGAAATGCGGCCGAGCAGCCCGGCTATGTCCTCGTCCATCATCCAGTGCGCGCCCCAAAGCCTCGTTCACGAAACGTGAGATAGGGCGCCGATCACAATGTGCCAGCCGTTCCGTCATTCCGGCTTTATCTTGTTCGCCGATCATTCCCTCGGTCCGGAACTTGCGCTAAACAGCAGCCGGTATTTTTCGAGGGTCCGCCATGTCCGCCAATGAAAGTGAAATCCAGGCACGCCTGCTCACCCAGGCCCTGCCCTACATGCAGCGCTACGAAAACAAGACGATCGTCGTCAAATATGGCGGCCACGCCATGGGCAACAGCGAACTCGGCCGCGCTTTTGCCAGCGACATCGCGCTTCTGAAACAGTCGGGCGTCAACCCGATCGTCGTGCATGGCGGCGGCCCGCAGATCGGCGCGATGCTGACGAAGATGGGCATCGAATCGAAGTTCGAAGGCGGCCTGCGCGTCACCGACGAAAAGACCGTCGAGATCGTCGAGATGGTGCTGGCCGGCTCGATCAACAAGGAGATCGTCGCGCTCATCAACCAGACGGGCGAATGGGCGATCGGCCTTTGTGGCAAGGACGGCAACATGGTCTTCGCCGAAAAGGCGCGCAAGACGATCAAGGATCCGGACAGCAACATCGAGCGCGTGCTCGATCTCGGCTTCGTCGGCGAAGTGGTCGAAGTCGACCGCACGCTGATCGACCTGCTTGCCCGCTCGGAAATGATCCCGGTGATCGCACCGGTGGCGCCGGGCCGTGACGGCCACACCTACAACATCAACGCCGATACCTTTGCCGGTGCGATTGCCGGCGCGCTCAACGCCACGCGCCTGCTGTTCCTGACGGACGTTCCGGGCGTGCTCGACAAGCAGGGCAACCTGATCAAGGAACTCTCGGTTTCCCAGGCGCGCGCACTGATTGCCGACGGCACGATCTCCGGCGGCATGATCCCGAAGGTCGAGACCTGCATCGACGCGATCAAGGCGGGCGTCCAGGGCGTCGTCATCCTCAACGGCAAGACCGCCCATTCGGTGCTGCTCGAAATCTTCACCGAACGCGGCGCCGGCACGCTGATCGTGCCCTGATCAAGCCGACCGGAAAAATGGCAAGACGAGGATCCGGAAGTCGTCCCGCACGGCTTCCGGATTTTTTATGCGGCCGCGCTGTCTGCCGGACGGCGCCGGCGCGGCGGCAGCATCGATTCTTCCTCGGTCTCCTGCGGCGCGCCCCAGAACACCTGAAGCGTCGGCCCGGAGTCGAAATGGCGGCGGCGGAAGACGAATTCGTAGAGCTCGTGAAACCAGACCCTGCGTCCCATGCGAGTGTACCACCGCATCGAATGGCGCTGCTGCGGATCGCGGTGCAGGAGAACGCGTGCGAGGGCCTTCGGCCGCGCCTGGATCGCAACCTCGATCAACTTGACGCTCAGGAAGAGCACGGCTGGATGAAGGTGCTTCATCTTCAGTACCTGATGCTTATAGTCCCATTTGCGGACGTCCGGCTCGATGACGGTGCGATCTCTGGCAAGACCAAAGAAGGGGGTCCACCGGTGGGGCGTGACGTAAAGCGCCTGGATCTGGTCCGGATCATAGGACAGGAGCTGCTTGAAGCCGCGCCAAAGGTCGCCCAGGCGCTCCTCCTCGAAGCCGACCACCCAGGTGGCCATCGAGAGAATATCGTGCTGGCGCAGGAGCGCGATTGCCTGTCGGTCGCTCGTGGTCGTCCCGCCCTTTTTGATGAGCTTCAACGTGGCGTCGTCAGTGTTTTCCATTCCGAGCAGCCAACGCACGACACCGGCCTTGCGATAGAGGGGCAATATGTCGGCATCGCGCACAATATCGTCCGCCCGCGTCGAACCGACGATCTGCACCGGTACGTTCTCGGCGATCATGGCATTCAGGAAGGCGAGCCAGGCTTTGCGCGACGAGGTCGGGTTTTCGTCGGCGAGATTGATCAGTTCCACGCCCTCTTCGCGGTGGAGGCGGGCGATCTCCTTCGCGAACGCGGCCGGATCCCGGTGTCGCCATCGCGTCCAGAAACCGCGCTGGCCGCAATAGTTGCACAAATGCGGGCACCCTCTCGAAAACTGCAGCACGACAGCGCGCTTTCCGCCCCAATAGCTGTAATGCCTATGCTCGATCAGCTCCCAGCCGATGCGGTAGGCATCGAGATTGGCGATCGCTTCGGCCGGACGGGTGGCGAGAGCTCTGCCGCCATCATCGCGATAGGCGATGCCCGGAACCTCGCTCAAGGGTTCCAAGGATGACAGGGCGCCCACGAGCCGTCGGACTGTCTCCTCGCCTTCTCCCCTGACGATGAAATCGAAAGCGCCGCTCTCGCTCAGAACCTCGCGCCAATGATAGGTCGGGAACACACCGCCATAGATCACCCGCACGGACGGTGCGGCCATTCTGACATCGCTGGCAATACGCCTGGCGGTCGGGTGGGCCGAGGTCGACCCCGAATGACCGATCAGCAGAAGATCCGGGCAGTCGTCGAGCACGCGTGCGACAATCTCCTCGAAGCCCAAAGGGCCGAATTCGCAATCTATGAGCCGCACGGCATGGCCGTCATCAAGGAGCGGCCCGCCAACGGCGAGCAGGCCGAGCGGCGGAAGATGGTCATCGGGAATACGGCTACCGATGGCCGTATGCGGCGGATTGAGCAGAACAATCTTCATACGGTGCCTCTCGGGTCGCAAAGAATTGCCAGAGACACGATAAAGCTGAAGATTGCGGAAATAACAGCTCCAAGCTGCGGCCAAAAACGTACGTTTTTACGGTGAGATCGCGCAGCTTGCGCCGCGCGGCCAGCCGGCCCTCACGTCAGCGCGGAGCGTAGACCTCGATCGCCGCCGCCTTCAGCTTCTCCATCATTACGCGATAGGGCCCCGGGCCATAGCTGACGCGCGAGACGCCGACGCGGGCGAGCGCCTTCAGGTCGGGTGCGGCCGGTCGCATCATGATGTTGACGGGCAGGCTAGAGGCAGCACAGACCTTGGCGATCAGCGTCTCGTCCACCAGCCACGGCACGAAGAAGCCGCTGGCGCCGGCTTCGGCATAGGCCTTGCCGCGGGCAATCGCCTCGTCGGCGAGGCCGGCATGCCGGCTCTCGTCACCCTCCTGCAGGAAGAGATCGGTGCGGGCGTTGATGAACAGCGGGATGCCGCGCCGGTCGGCCATATCGCGGATGGCGCGGATGCGCGTCGCCTGCTTTTCGACCGGGTGCACGCCCCCCTTGCCGACGATCTGGTCCTCGAAATTGATGCCGATGGCGCCGACGTCGAGGATGCGCGAGACATTGGCGGCACCGGTCGCCGGGTCGTCGGAATAGGCGCCCTCAAAATCGATGCTGACGGGCAGGTCGGTCGAAGCCACGATCAGGCGCGCGATATCGGCAAGCCATGCCAGCGGCACCTTCTCGCCGTCGCCGAAGCCGTGGGCAGCGGCCACCGACCAGCTTCCGGTCGCAAGCGCCTTGGCGCCGGCTTCGGCCACCGCCTTGGCGCTGCCGGCGTCCCAGATATTGTAGAGCACCACCGGGTCGCCCTTTTCATGCAGGGCGGCAAAGGCGAGCGCCTTTTCCTTCTGGTTCATTGCGTTTCCTCCACCAATAGGCTGACTGGTTTCATCTTCGCCTCGTGCCGAAGCAGCCATTGCTTGCGCCAGAGCCCGCCGCCGTAGCCGGTCAACGAACCATCCGCACCGAGGCAACGGTGGCACGGAATGACGATGGCGATCCGGTTCGAACCGTTGGCCTTGGCGACCGCACGAGCGGACTGGATGGTAGCGACCTCGCGGGCAATGTCACCATAGGAACGCGTTCCGCCGGCGGGAATCTTCACGAGCTTCGCCCAGACGTTGCGCTCGAAGGGCGTCCCCCCAGGCGCAAGCGGGGTTTGAAATCCGCTCGTCTCGCCGGCGAAGTAGCTCTTCAACTCGCCTTCGATCTGGTCGATCGGCGTCGTCCGGCCGGGAACGATGGCCGAGCGCGTCGCGCGCTTCAGCGCCTCCAGTTCCGTCGGCAGCGCCTTGCGCTCATGGAACTCCAGCAGATGGAGGTGCGTCGCATCGGCAACCGCGACCATCGGCCCGATCGGCGTTTCGATCCAGTCGGACGAGAGCAGCGCCCTCCCCTGGGCTGCCGCCGGCGCATCGCCGAGCAGGCGCTGGAAGGCGGCGCGAAAGCCGCTCGGCGACTGATAGCCGGCCTCGAGCTGGGCGTCGATCACCCGCCCGCCGTCGGCGAGCTGGCGGGCGGCAAGCCCCAGGCGGCGATGCCGCGCGAGATCGAGGAAGGTGATGCCGAGTGCGCGCTTGAAGGCGCGCCGGACGGTCGACGGATCGAACCCGCGGCGAACGAGATCGTCCTCGCTCCAGCGCCGTTCGGGCGCCGCTTCCAGCGCCTGCAGAAGCTCCTGGACGAGCGGGTCCTTGGCGCCGAAGGTGGCAAGCGGCCGGCACCGCTGGCAGGGACGGAAGCCCGTCTCCAGGCAGGTTCCGATCGAGCCGACGAAGATCGTGTTCTCCCGCTTCGGCTTGCGGGCGGGGCAGGACAGGCGGCAGAAGACGCCTGTTGTCTTGACGCAGACGAAGGCGGAACCTTCGTAGTCGCTGCTGCGCGCAATCAGTGCATCGTAGAGCGTGTCATCGGAGGGGAGATCGAACAACATGCTGCCGTTCTAGCACGCCCCGGGGTCGGGCGACGCCGGTTTTCGGGCGTCTATTTTTCAGACCGATGCTCGTCTTCAGATGAGCACGAGCATCACGACGCCAAGCACGATCAGGAGGCAACCCAAAAGCTCCAGCCGGTTGATCCATTCCCGGAAGATGAAGAAGGACGAGGCGAAGGTGAAGAGCATTTCCACCTGGGCCACGACCTTGACGACGGCCGCCTGCTGCAGGGTCATCGCCATGAACCAGCCGAAGGAGGCAGACGCGCCGACGAAGCCGACGACAAAGGCCGGCTTCCAGGCGGCCGCGATGCGCGGCAGCTCGTCGCGTTCGCGCAGCACGATCCAGATCAGCATGACGACGGTCTGCAGGAGGATGACAAAGCCGAGCGTGAAGCTTGCCTGCATCATGTAGTCGGGTGCCGGCAGGCTCGGCGCCAGTGCGAGCGACGCCGAACGGTAGGCGACAGCCGAAAGACCGAAGAAGGTGCCGGACAGCAGTCCGATGCCGGCCGTGCGCGAGAATACCGAGGTCACCAGCGTGCGCGCGCTCAGGGTCGTGCGCGCCACCGAAATCAGCATCACGCCGACGACCGAGATGGCGATCGCCACCAGCGTGCCCTGGCTCGCCTTTTCGCCGAGGAAGATCAGGCCGAAGAGGGCCGCCTGCGCCGGCTCGGTGCGCGAATAGGCGGTGCCGACGGCGAAGTTGCGGAAGGAGAAGAGATGGACGAGCAGGAAGGTCGCGGCAATCTGCGCAAGCCCCCCGATCACCGCCCAGAGGAAGAATGTGCCATTCGGCACCGGCAGCGGACGGCCCACCACCTGCCAGAGCACAATGAGGTAGAGGAGGGCGAACGGCAGGCCGAAGCCGAAGCGCACGAAGGTCGCGCCCGTCGTGCCCATGACGCCTTTCAAGTGTTTCTGCATTGCGGAGCGGACATTCTGAAGGAAGGCCGCGGCGATGGTGATGAGGACCCAGGTTTCCATCGTTTCGAGCTAGCATGCAGGCCGGCTCGTTGCCAAGGACCACCTGCCGGACCGATTGCTACTCTGCCCGTTCCGGCGCCTGTGCGAGGTCCGTGCCCTCGCTGATCGTGATCCGCGGCGCCTCGTCCTCGAAGGTCTTCACACGCTGATCGTAGTTGGGCGCGAGCGTTCCGAGCACACGGTCCCAGAAGGAGAAATAGTTGGCGTAATTGTACCTGAAGCCCGAATGGTGCTGATCATGGAACGTCGTGCACAACAGTGGAGACGGGTGGCGCGCAGTCGAAGCGGCAAAATATTCGAAGCCGCAATGGCCGATCATGCCGTTGAAATGTTCGAACAGCCGATGGGCGACGAGCACCAGCGGCGGAAACGGCACGACGAAAACGACGACGGCCGAAAAGCTCTGAAGCAGGAAGTTGTCGACGACGTCTTCCGAATAGGTGCTCCAGATTGTTGGTGCAACGCTTTTATGATGCAGGGCATGCAGCGGATAGAGCCACTTGGTGTGCAGCAGCCGGTGCATGAAATAGAACCAGGCATCGTAGAGGATCATGCTGAGCACGAAGAGCGGCAGGGCGTTCCACCAGGTGAGCGTCCAGGGCGCCGGCGCCCAGCCCTTCTGCTGGGCGTAAAGGCCGATCGTCAGCGGCAGGCAGGCGCTGAACATCGATTTGAGGCTCTGGCGGATCTCGGCGCTGCGGCGTCTGTCGGAGCCGCGCCCCTTCTGGATCTTTCGCTCGGGATTGCGCTCGTTGAGCCATGTAATGCCATAGCCGAGCGCGAAATAGGTAACGACGGTGAACGTGTAAAATCCGAACAGAAAGAGCAGATAGAACACTTCGTCAGACATTGGCATCCGCGTCCCCGAGCCAAAAACCGCGCGAGCTGGAAGATGCCACGCACAACTGCCAATTCAAAGCGCTAATCTATGCGCCAGCATTACGCCCCCGAACCCCGCATCGCTATTTTCCCGTTTGCCGCCACGGTTGGCCGTGTCATAAGGCGGTCATGAAAAAGCTCGACCGCCTGCCGACCCGCTCCGAATTTGCCCATGTCACCGACTGGGTGTTCGACCTCGACAACACGCTCTATCCGCATCACGTCAACCTGTTTGCGCAGATCGACCGCAACATGACGGCCTATGTGGCGAAGCTTTTGTCACTGGAGCCGGCAGACGCCAAGAAGCTGCAGAAGGATTACTACCGCGACCACGGCACGACGCTCAAAGGCCTGATGGTCCATCACGGCATCGATCCGAACGAGTTCCTCGAGCAGGCGCACGCGATCGACTATTCGATCGTTCCCGCCGACCCGGCGCTCGGCGAGGCCATCAAGTCGCTTCCTGGCCGCAAGTTCATCTTCACCAATGGCAGTGTTGCCCATGCGCAGATGACGGCCCGGGCACTCGGCATCCTCGACCATTTCGACGACATCTTCGACATCGTCGCCGCCGATTTCGTGCCGAAGCCCGCCGGCGAGACCTATGACAAGTTCATGAGCCTGCACCGGGTCGATACCCGCAATGCCGTCATGTTCGAGGACCTGCCGCGCAATCTCCTGGTGCCGAAGGCGCTGGGCATGAAGACTGTGCTCCTGGTGCCGCAGAACCTCGAATACACCTTTGCGGAATCCTGGGAAAAGTCGAACGACACCGACGAACAGATCGACTACGTGACGGAAAACCTCACGGGCTTCCTGCACCGTCTCCTCACGGATCTCTAGAAAAACGGATACGGGCGGGACATCGCAGAGACAGTGCCCCGCCCGCCCCGACACAATTTCGCCGCCGAAAAACCCCTTTTCGGCCAATGACTTAAATTACAAAAGTTTAACTGGCGTCGGCTGCACCTGCGTCTATCCTTGCGATCAGAAACAACCGATCGAAAGGACGCATGATGCCGAACAAGACCCTGATCCTCGGCGTGGCTGCACTCTCCGTCGCCGTCACCGGAATGGCCTCCCCCTCCTTTGCCGCCCGCGATAAGATGACGCCCGAGCAGCGCGGCCAGCGCATGATTGAGCGGCTCGACACCAACAAGGACCAGAAGGTTTCGCTCACCGAGTTCCAGGCGCGGATCTCCGACAACTTCAAAACCTTCGACACCAACGGCGACGGGCAGATCAGCGCCGAGGAAATGAAGGTCAAGCGTGAAGCCTTCCGCGAGGCACGCCAGGCCTGGAAAGATGCCAAGGGCAAGGCCGGCACGGAGCGCGAGACCGCCCTTGCCAAGCTGAAGGAAGCCCGCCCGGCGATGTTGCCGGGGCTGCGCCCGAAGGCCTTCAAGCGCGTCGATACCGACGGCAACGGCTCCTTGAGCGCCAGCGAAGTTTCAAGCGCCGCCGAGACGATGTTCAAGCGGCGCGACAAGAATGGTGACGGCGTCATAGACGCGGCCGACTTCACCAAAAGGATCTGACGGGAGCTCTTCTCTCTCCCCACCGCCCGGTGGAGAGGCTCCTGCCTAGCCCATAGCCCCTTGCAACCCGCGCGAGGGGCTATGCGCTTTTTCGGACCGCTGCGATCAGCGGCGGCCGTTTGCCATCGGAACGGACTTCGGATCGACCGTTTCGTAGAAGCGGGAAATGATATCCCAGGCTTCATCGGCCGTTTCGACGAACTGGACCAGATCGACATCGTTGGGCGCGATCGTGCCGAATTCGGCGAGCGCCTCGAAATTGACGATCGAGCGCCAGAACTTTTCCCCGAACAGAATAAGCGGAACCAGCGCCAGGCGCCCGGTCTGCATCAGCGTCATCGTCTCGAACAGTTCGTCCAACGTGCCGAAGCCACCGGGGAAAACGGTGACCGCCTTCGCCCGCAGCAGGAAATGCATCTTGCGGATGGCGAAGTAGTGGAAGTTGAACGACAGTTCCGGCGTCACGTAGCGATTGGGCGCCTGCTCGTGCGGCAGCACGATGTTGAGGCCGATCGACGGCGCGCCGACATCATCGGCGCCGCGATTGCCGGCTTCCATCACGCCGGGGCCGCCGCCGGTGACGACGACATATTCCTTGTAGTTCAGCTTGGCCGAATGCTCGGAGCAAAGCCGCGCGAACTTTCGCGCTTCCTCGTAATAGACCGAGGCGGCCTCCAGGTTCTGGCGCTGCGTCTCGTTCTTCGCCGCCCAGGCGTCACCGCCGGGTTCGGGAATGCGCGCGCCGCCGAACATGACGACGGTGGAATTGATGCCGCGCTCCTCCAGCATCATTTCGGTCTTTAAGAGTTCGAGCTGCAGCCGGATCGGGCGCAGTTCCTCGCGGCAGAGAAAATCGTCGTCGATGTAGGCGAGGCGATAGGAAGGCGAAGCCGATTGCGGCGTGACCGGAACGGTCTGTGCGCGTTGCCGGCTCTGCGAGCTGTCGGCCAGCGGATCCCAGACCCCATCTTTGCGGCGCAGAGCGCGCTTCTTCATGCGTGCCATATTCTCGTCTTTCCCGTCGCGTTCCGGACAATCGGCATCTCGTCCAGACGCGTCCTATCCTCAATCCTCGGTCATGAAGGTCGCAAGCGCATCAGCGCGCTGCGGCGGCCTTTGCGTATCCCGAACGGGTACGCGGCGCTGTAGTGCCGTGTTCGCCTCAGTTTGCCAAGCCCCGGCCACTCCGGCGGCCTGAAAAGCCCTTCAACTTTTCAGGATCATGTCGTGCAGTCGCTGCCGCTCGGGACATGTCAAGGTCGCTGCAGCAGCTAGATCTGCCGCATAATTTTGTCCTTAAATCGATTCCGATTTTCGGATTTATGCAGTAGAGCTTTCGCAGGATAACCGCCGAACTTTAAGGAATTCCGATGACGAACCACGACCTCGCCTCCCTGTCGCAGACGATCGAAGCCGCCTTTGAAGACCGCGATTCCGTCAACACCGGAACCCGCGGCGCGGTGCGCGATGCCGTCGAGACGGCGCTGAACCTGCTCGACAGCGGCAAGGTCCGCGTCGCCCAGCGCGGCGAAGACGGTAACTGGACGGTCAATCAGTGGCTGAAGAAAGCCGTGCTGCTCTCCTTCCGCCTCAACCCGATGGAAATCGTCAAGGGCGGCCCGGGCCAGTCGGTCTGGTGGGACAAGGTGCCCTCGAAGTTCGACGGCTGGAGCGTCAACGAGTTCGAGAAGGCCGGCTTCCGCGCCGTTCCGAACTGCGTCGTGCGCCGTTCGGCCTACATCGCCCCCAACGCCATCTTGATGCCCTCCTTCGTCAACCTCGGCGCCTATGTCGGCGAAGGCACGATGGTCGACACCTGGGCGACCGTCGGCTCCTGCGCCCAGATCGGCAAGAACGTGCACCTCTCGGGCGGCGTCGGCATCGGCGGCGTGCTGGAGCCGATGCAGGCCGGCCCGACGATCATCGAAGACAATTGCTTCATCGGCGCCCGCTCGGAAGTCGTCGAAGGCTGCATCGTGCGCGAAGGCTCCGTCCTCGGCATGGGCGTCTTCATCGGCAAGTCGACCAAGATCGTCGACCGCGCCACCGGCGAAGTGACCTATGGCGAAGTGCCGCCCTACTCGGTCGTCGTCGCGGGCTCGATGCCCTCGGGCTCGACCATGGGCAACGGCCAGCCGGCGCCGAACCTCTATTGCGCCGTCATCGTGAAGCGCGTCGACGAGAAGACCCGCTCGAAGACCGGCATCAACGAACTGCTTCGGGACTGATTGCGATGACACCGGAGGGGCCGCAGCCGAGCATGACCTGGCTGTTCTTCAGCCCCTCCGGTCGCATCGGCCGCCTGCCCTTCTTTCTCTCCTGGCTGTTCTGGTTCCTGATCGGCGGCTTCATGGTCGCCCGGATGGTCGCCAACGAGGGCAACGAGACGGTGCTGGCGCTCTGGACGCTGGCATTCGTCGTCTCGAGCCTCGTCTCGCTACCCTCCATCGCGCTGCTGGCGATCAAGCGCCTGCACGACATCGGCTATCCCGGCCCGCTTTCCCTCACTCTGTTTATCCCGGTCCTGAGCCCGGTCGTCTTCATCGCCCTTTGCCTCTGGCCGGGCGATCAGGGGCCCAACGAATTCGGCGCGCGCAGCGACGAACCCGGCCCCTGAAGCCTTCGCCCCTGTACAAGAACCGCGCGAGCGCGTATGTAGCGCGCCATGACAGGCCCGCGACGTGTTGGCCGCGGCAATTGGCACCGAGACGATCCGTTCGTCCTGGGCTCTACGACCGATATCCGAAAGACAAGATATGACTGAATTCGAAGGGATCGCGCCTGCGATCGCCGAGGCGTTGGCAAAACGCGGTTACAACGAATTGACGCCGGTTCAACAGGCGATGCGCGATCCGGAACTTGCCGGGCGCGACGCCCTGGTTTCGGCGCAGACCGGGTCCGGCAAGACGGTCGCCTTCGGCCTGGCGCTGGCGCCGACGCTGCTTGGCGACGAACGCCGCTTCGGGCCTGCGGGTGCCCCCCTGGCGCTCGCAATTGCACCGACGCGCGAACTGGCGCTGCAGGTCAAGCGCGAGCTCGAATGGCTCTACGGTGAGACCGGCGCGACGATCGCTTCGTGCGTCGGCGGCATGGACATGCGCACCGAGAAGCGCACCCTGGAGCGCGGCGCCCACATCGTCGTCGGCACGCCGGGTCGCCTTTGCGACCACATCCGCCGCAACTCGCTCGACATCTCCGCGCTGCGCGCCATCGTGCTCGACGAAGCCGACGAGATGCTCGACCTCGGCTTCCGCGAAGACCTCGAATTCATTCTCGAAGAGTCTCCGGATGATCGTCGCACGCTGATGTTCTCGGCCACCGTGCCGAAGTCGATCGCGACGCTTGCCAAGAACTACCAGCGCGACGCCGTCCGCATCAGCACCGCTTCCGAACAGAAGCAGCATGTCGACATCGAATACCGTGCGCTGACGGTTGCGCCGAACGACCGCGAAAACGCAATCATCAACGTGCTGCGCTACTACGAAGCCCGCAACGCCATCGTCTTCTGCTCGACCCGCGCCGCGGTCAACCATCTGACCGCCCGCTTCAACAATCGCGGCTTCTCGGTAGTGGCGCTTTCGGGCGAGCTCAGCCAGAACGAACGCACCCATGCGCTGCAGGCCATGCGCGACGGCCGCGCCCGCGTCTGCATTGCGACCGACGTCGCTGCCCGCGGCATCGACCTTCCGGGCCTGGAACTGGTTATTCACGCCGATCTGCCGACGAACTCCGAGACGCTGCTTCACCGCAGCGGCCGCACCGGTCGCGCCGGCCAGAAGGGCGTCAGCGCCCTGATCGTTCCGGTCAACCAGCGCCGCAAGGCCGAGCGCCTGCTCGACGGCGGCCGGATCACCGCGACCTGGGCACGCCCGCCGTCGGCCGACGAGGTAAGCCAGCGTGACGACGAGCGGCTGCTTGCCGATACGAGCTTTGCCGAGCCGATCCGCGAAGACGAGCAGGCGATCGTCGCAGCGCTGCTCGAGCGCCACGGCGCCGAGCAGATGGCCGCCGCCTTCGTGCGCCAGTTCCGTTCGGGACGGTCGGCTCCGGAAGACCTGATCGAGGTCGCCGTCGGCGCCAAGCCGCGCCGCGACGAACGCGCGCCGCGCGAAGATCGTGGACCGCGCGAGGATTTTGGCGCCGAGCGCGCGGATTTCAGCGACGGCAGCTGGTTCTCGCTGTCCGTCGGCCGCAAGCAGAGTGCCGAGCCGCGCTGGCTGATCCCGATGCTCTGCCGTCACGGCAAGCTGACCAAGCGCGACATCGGCGCGATCCGCATGCAGCAGGAAGAAACCTTCGTCGAGATGACCGCCGATGGCGCCGAACGGTTCCTGTCGGCGATCGGCAAGGACAAGATGCTGGAAAAAGGCATTCGCGTGAAGCCGCTCGCCGGCGCGCCGGATCTCTCGCAGCAGCGCCAGGAAAAGCCGAGCTTCTCCAGGGACAAGCCGAACTTTTCCAAGGACAAGGCGGGCTTCGGCAAGAAGCGCCCCTATTCTGACGACACGGCCCGTGGCGACGACCGCGGCGACTTCAAGCCGAAGCGCAAGTTCGACAAGAAGCCCGGCTATTCCGAAGGGCCGGCCTATACCGAGGACCGGCCGCCGGCAAAGGCCGCCGACAAGCCCTGGGCCAACAAGAAGAAGGGCAAGCCGGACGCCGGCAAGGATGGCGGCTTCAAGCCCAAGACCAAGCCCAAGGGCAATGCCAAGAACCGCCAGGGCTGAGCCCGGCGACGGCAACTCCAAAGCCAATCAAGAAGGCGCTGCGATCGGATCGCGGCGCCTTTTTTATTGCGCCGAAGACCGGGAAGAACCGTCTCGGCACCAGCGCTCGACGCTCCGCACAACGTGGTTCATGCGCGGCATCGAGCCAGCGCGCGTGACGGTCAGGCGTCGAGCTGCGACTGGGCGACGATCTTGACCACCCAATCGGCGAAGACGCGCAGGCGGCTGCTGAGGTGCCGGTTCGGCGGATAGACGAGATAGATCGGCATGGGCTCGACCTCCCAATCCTCAAGCACCGGCCGCATGGCGCCGGTCTCGAGGTCGTCCCGCACCATGAAACGCGGCGCCTGGATGACGCCGAGGCCGGCGCGCGCCGCCGCGAGATAGGTGGTGGCCTCGTTCGCCGCCACGGCGTAGCGGCCGTTCACCTCGATCTCCTCGTTGCCGCGCTTGAAGTAGAACGGCAACTGCTGCCCGGTCTGCGGCCGGAAATAGCCGACGACGTAGCAGTTTTTCGAGAGATCCGAGGGGTGCTGCGGGACCGCGTGGCGCGAGAGATAGTCGGGTGCTGCGCAGGCGACGAAGCTCATCTCGGTGATGCGGCGTGCGATCAAGGACTGGTCGGTGAGCGCGCCGACACGAATGGCGCAGTCGACATTCTCCGCCACATAGTCGACCGTCCGGTCCGAAACCCCGAGGTCGATCTGGATGTCGGGATAGCGTTTGTGGAACTCCGGCAGAGCCGGAATGACGATCAGGTTGGCAATCGCGCTGGCCATCTCCACCCTGAGCCGTCCCTTCGGCAGGGTCTGGGCGCTCGAAAGACTGCCGTCGAGTTCGTCGAGGTCGGTCAAAAGGCGGGCAGCCCGTTCGTAGTAGAGCGCGCCATCGGGCGTCACCAGCACTCGGCGGGTCGTGCGGTTCAGAAGTTTTGTGCGCAGATGCGCCTCCAACCCCTGGATGAGATTGGTCAATGTCGCCTTGGGCATATTCAGCGAAGCGGAAGCGCGGGTGAAATTTCCGGTTTCGACGACCCGGAGAAACGCGCGCATGGCCGTGAGCTGGTCCATTTTCAAGAGCCGTAATTGTTCGAGAATACGAATAGTGTAATCAGATTGAAAAGACTATTCCAGACAGAAGACAATGCTATTCTCCCATCGTGGCGTGATGTCGCCACATGTGGGTTTGGCTCGGGCCGAAGGCAAGAGAGATGGGCGAACAGTTCAAAGTGGAGACGATGCAGACGGGCCAAGGCTCGTGCACGGCACGCGTCTACCGCGGCGAGGCCCTGCTCAATCCGCCGCCGATCGTGCTGCACCTGCATGGCGGCTCCTTCGTCGGCGGAACGATCGCCGCCGGCGAGCGCGTCGCCGAGGCACTCGCGGCAGCCGGAGCGGTGGTGATCTCTCCGGAGTATTCCGCGGCCTGCCTCAATCCCTTTCCTGCGGCGCTCGACGTCGCCTATGCCATGCTGTCGTCGATGCGCGCGCGCTGCCCGCAGTTCGCACACAAGAAGTCGTCGCTGTTCGTGGCCGGCGAAGAGGCTGGCGGCAATGTCGCCGCCGGTGCCGCGTTGATGGCGCGAGACCAGTATCTGACCGATCTCAAGGGCCAGATCCTGCTGTCGCCGATGCTGGATCCATGCCTGGCAACGGCATCGTTCCGGCAATACTGTCCCCAGTCCTCGGCGCAATCGATCGCCGACGGCTGGCAGCGTTATCTCGGCCAGAACGGTGGCTTCACCCACCCTTACGCCGCGCCGGCTCACTGTACGCGGCTCGCGGGCCTCGTGCCTTCGCTGATCGTGACCAGCGAGCAGTGTCCGATGCGCGACGAGGCTGAGGCCTATGCCGAGCGCCTGCGCAAGGCGGGCGTGGCGGTGGAGTCCCACGTGCTTCCGGGACGCGCCGGATGGTTGCCGCAGAACGCGGATACCGGCGAAAGCTGGTCGGCACAGCAGAAAGAAATTACCGGCATCTTCGCCCGCTTCTTCCAGAAGGCGGGGGCAAAGCCGGCGGAAATGACGGTGCGTTAGGCGGGGCCGCTCCGAGGCTCATTCCCCGATCTGGCATCGAACGCAAAGCGCCGGCTCCCAACCGGCAAGGAGAGAAAAGATGACATCGACAGTGACCCGCCGGGCCCTCTGGGGCGCCGGCCTGAGTATCCTTTTGTCTGTCGGCGGCGGCGCTGCCGTCATGTTCGGCCTGCCGCAGCATTTCGAGGCCGATGCCGCGACCGATGCGTCGGCCGCCGCGCCGCCGGCCGTGCCGGTCTCGGTGGCGCGGGCGCAGTCCAAGCGCATCACCACCTGGGAGGAATTCTCCGGGCGCCTCGAAGCGATCGAGCGCGTGGAGGTTCGCCCGCGCGTCGGCGGCGCCATCCTCAAGGCGCACTTCCGCGAAGGCGCGCTGGTCAAGCAGGGTGACCTGCTGGTGACGATCGATCCCGAGCCCTATGCCGCGGCCGTCGAGCGGGCGAAGGCGCAGGTCGAAGCCGCCGAAGCGCGTGTGTCGCTCGCCAAGATCGAACTTGAGCGCGGCCGCAAGCTGGTGACCACCAGCGCCGTGCCGCAGAGCAGCGTCGACCAGCGCGCCAGCGCCTACGACGAAGCCCAGGCCGAGGTGCGCTCGGCCAAAGCGGCGCTGCGAACGGCCGAACTCGACCTGCAATATACCGAGGTCCGTGCGCCGATCTCCGGCCGCGTCGGCCGGCTCGACGTCACCGCCGGCAACCTCGTTGCTGCCGGCTCGGCTTCGCCGGTACTGACGACGCTCGTTTCCGTCGATCCGATCTATGCGAGCTTCAACGCCAGCGAAGAGGTGGTTACCACCGCTCTCGCCCGGCTCGCGGCGTCAGCCGGCGGCAACGCGATCGAGCGGCTGCCGGTCCAGGTCGGCACCGCCGCCGACGACGGCACGCCGATCTTGGGCCATATCCAGCTCATCAACAATGAGGTGGATGCGGCAACCGGCACGATCCGGGTGCGCGCGGCGCTTGAAAACGCCGACGGCCGGTTGATCCCCGGACAGTTCGTCCGCATCCGCATCGGCGAGCCGGACCCTGAGGAAAAGCTTGTGATCAGCGACCGCGCCATCGGCTCCGACCAGGACAAGAAGTTCGTCTTCGTCGTCGGCACCGACAACAAGGTCGAGTATCGCCAGGTGAAGCTGGGGCCGAATTCCGACGGCCTGCGCATCGTCGAAAGCGGCCTGAAGTCCGGCGAGAACATCGTCGTCAACGGCCTGCAGCGGGTTCGCCCCGGCGTCGTCGTGGCACCGCAGCAGGTCGAGGAAACGACCGCTTCGATCGCCAAGTAATCCCGGCGCCTCTTCGCCCGGTGTGAAGAGGCGCCTGCCTAAGCATCACTCTGCAGACATGGCTGCGCGGCGAGCTTTTTCGCCGCGCCCGCCGGAGGTCTGCCCGAACGCATCCCAAGGGGGATACCATGAACTTCTCACGCTTCTTCGTCGACCGCCCGGTCTTCGCGGGCGTCTTGTCGGTCCTGATCTTCGTGGGCGGCCTGATCGGCATGACCGGTCTGCCGATCTCCGAATATCCCGAAGTCGTCCCGCCGCAGATCGTCGTGCGCGCGCAGTATCCGGGTGCAAACCCCGCGGTCATCGCCGAGACGGTGGCGACACCGCTTGAAGAGCAGATCAACGGCGTCGAAGACATGCTCTACATGCAGAGCCAGGCGACCGCCGACGGCCTGATGACGCTGACCGTCACCTTCGCGCTCGGCACCGACCCGGACCAGGCGCAACAGCTCGTTCAGAACCGCGTCTCGCAGGCCGAGCCGCGGTTGCCTGAGGAAGTACGCCGCCTCGGCGTCACCACGGTCAAGAGCTCGCCCGACCTGACCATGGTCGTGCACCTGCTTTCGCCCAACGGCCAGTACGACATCAACTACCTGCGCAACTACGGTGTGCTCAACGTCAAGGATCGGCTGGCCCGCATCGAAGGTGTCGGCCAGGTGCAGATCTTCGGCGGCGGCGACTATTCGATGCGCATCTGGATCGACCCGCAGAAGGCGGCCGAGCGCGGCCTGGCCGCCGGCGATATCGCCAATGCGGTGCGCGGCCAGAACGTTCAGGCGGCAGCCGGCGTCATCGGCGCCTCGCCGTCCGTCCCCGGTCTCGACCTGCAGCTTTCCGTCAACGCGCAAGGGCGCCTGCAGACGCCTGAGGATTTCGAAAACATCGTCGTCAAGTCCGGTGCCCAGGGCGAAGTCACCCGCCTCGGTGACGTCGCCCGCGTCGAAATGGGCGCCTCCGACTATTCGCTGCGCTCGTTGCTCGACAACAAGCCGGCTGTCGGCATGGCCGTCTTCCAGGCGCCTGGCTCGAACGCGATCCAGATCTCCGACGACGTCCGCGAGGCGATGGCCGAGATGAAGCTCACCATGCCTGCAGGCGTCGACTATGGCATCGTCTACGACACCACGCAGTTCGTGCGCGCCTCGATCGAATCGGTCGTCGACACGTTGCTCGAAGCGATCGCGCTCGTCGTGCTCGTCGTCATCATCTTCCTGCAGACCTGGCGCGCCTCGATCATCCCGCTCGTCGCCGTTCCGGTCTCGATCGTCGGCACCTTCGCCGTCATGTACGTCTTCGGCTTCTCGATCAACGCGCTCAGCCTCTTCGGCCTGGTGCTCGCGATCGGCATTGTCGTCGACGACGCGATCGTCGTGGTGGAAAACGTCGAACGCAACATCGAGCAGGGCCTATCGCCGGTCCAGGCGACCTATCGCGCCATGCAGGAAGTCTCGGGTCCGATCATCGCGATCGCGCTGGTGCTCGTCGCCGTGTTCGTGCCGCTTGCCTTCATCACCGGCCTCACCGGCCAGTTCTATCGCCAGTTCGCGCTGACGATCGCCATCTCGACCGTCATTTCGGCGCTCAACTCGCTGACGCTTTCCCCGGCACTGGCCGCTCTTCTTCTGAAGGACCACCACGCGCCGAAGGACTGGCTGACGCGGGTGATGGACAGGCTGTTCGGCTGGTTCTTCCGTGGCTTCAACCGCTTCTTCGGTGCAAGCTCGGAAGCCTATGGCCGCGGCGTCGGGCGGATCCTGACCCGCAAGTCGCTGATCATGGTCGTCTATGTCGTGCTGCTCGGCGTCACCTTCACGCTGTTTCGCGCGGTCCCCGGCGGCTTCGTGCCGGCGCAGGACAAGCAGTACCTGATCGGCTTTGCCCAGCTTCCGGACGCAGCCACCCTCGACCGTTCGGAAGACGTGATCAAGCGCATGAGCGAGATCGCGCTCAAGCATCCGGGCGTCGAAAACGCCATCGCCTTCCCGGGCCTGTCGATCAACGGCTTCACCAACTCGTCGAACTCCGGCATCGTCTTCGTCGCACTCAAGCCTTTCGAGGAGCGCGAGACACCCGAGCTCTCCGGCGGTGCGATCGCCATGCAGCTCAACCAGGAATTCGGCGTCATCCAGGATGCCTTCATCGCCATGTTCCCGCCGCCGCCCGTCCAGGGTCTCGGCACGACAGGCGGCTTCAAGCTGCAGCTCGAGGACAAGAACGGCCTCGGCTACCAGGCGCTCGACGAGGCGGCCAAGGCCTTCCTCGCCAAGGCCTACCAGGCGCCTGAGCTGGCCGGGCTCTATTCGAGCTACCAGATCAACGTGCCGCAGCTCTATGCCGACCTTGACCGTGTGAAGGCGCGCCAGCTCGGCGTGGCCGTCACCGACGTCTTCGAGACGCTGCAGATCTACCTCGGTTCGCTCTACGTCAACGACTTCAACGCCTTCGGCCGCACCTACAGCGTGCGCATCCAGGCGGATGCCAACTACCGCAGCCATGCCGACGACATCGGCAAGCTGAAGGTCCGTTCGCAGTCCGGCGAGATGATCCCGCTGTCGGCGCTTCTGAAGGTCGAGCAGACCGTGGGTGCCGAACGGGCGATCCGGTACAACGGCTTCCTGTCGGCCGACATCAACGGCGGCCCGGCACCGGGCTTCTCGTCCGGCCAGGCGCAGGCTGCCATCGAGCGCATCGCCGCTGAAACCCTGCCGCCGGGCATTGGCTACGAGTGGACGGACCTGACCTACCAGCAGATCCTTGCCGGCAACTCCGGCATCCTGGTCTTCCCGCTGGCACTGCTGCTCGTCTATCTCGTGCTTGCTGCCCAGTATGAAAGCCTGACGCTGCCGATCGCGATCATCCTGATCGTGCCGATGGGCATCATGGCGGCGCTGGTGGGCGTCTGGCTGACCGGAGGCGACAATAACGTCTTCACCCAGATCGGTCTGATCGTCCTGGTCGGGCTATCGGCGAAGAACGCCATCCTGATCGTCGAGTTCGCTCGCGAACTGGAACTGTCGGGCAGCACGCCGGTCAAGGCGGCGATCGAGGCAAGCCGGCTGCGGCTGCGGCCGATCCTGATGACCTCGATGGCCTTCATCATGGGCGTTGTTCCCCTGGTGATATCCACCGGCGCCGGCGCGGAAATGCGCTCGGCCATGGGTGTCGCGGTCTTTGCAGGCATGATCGGCGTCACCGCCTTCGGCATCTTCATGACGCCGGTGTTCTACGTGCTGATCCGCAAGCTCGCCGGCGAGCGACCGTTGAAGCACACGGGAGCCCAAATCGAAGCGCCGCATCTGGCGCCCGGAGAATAAGCCTTCTCCTTCCCTTCGCGATCTTCAGGCGGGCCGGATCACTCCGGCCCGCCGAAGCTGCGGCGCTGCGCCTCCGCCCAGGCGCAGCGCCGTTTTGCGTCCGGCGTCACAGCTCCCCGTCCCGCGCCACAGTCGCCCATCTCGCGCAACAGGTCGCCATCTTGCGTGACAGTTTGCTGGCGATCGGATAAACCAGCACCTCCATTCCCAAGGCCTCTCATGGCCATGCAGACGGCATAACGCTAAATGACCTCCACCGATCCGATCGCCAATCTCGCCACCCTCATCCGTTGCCCCTCGGTTACCCCGGCCGAAGGCGGCGCGCTTTCCGCGCTCGAAGCCATGCTGAAGCCGCTCGGCTTCGCGGTCGACCGCGTGATGGCCAAGGAGGCCGGCACGCCCGATATCGAAAACCTCTACGCGCGGCTCGGAACCGAAGGCCCGCATCTGATGTTTGCCGGGCACACGGATGTCGTTCCCGTCGGCGACGAGGCGGCCTGGAGCCACGGACCGTTTTCGGCCGACATCGCCGGCGGCGAGATGTATGGCCGCGGCGCGGTCGACATGAAGGGCGGCATCGCCTGCTTCGTCGCGGCAATCGCTCGCCATGTCGAAAAGCATGGCACCCCGAAAGGCTCGGTCTCCTTCCTCATCACCGGCGACGAAGAGGGTCCGGCGATCAACGGCACCACCAAGCTCCTGCAATGGGCGGCCGACAAGGGCGAGCGCTGGGATGCGTGCCTCGTCGGCGAGCCGACCAACCCGGATCAGCTTGGCGACATGATCAAGATCGGCCGGCGCGGCTCGCTTTCCGGGCGCATCACCGTTCACGGCGTGCAGGGCCACGCGGCCTATCCGCACCTTGCCGACAGCCCCGTGCGCGGCATCCTGCAGCTGACGCAGGCGCTGATGGACCCGCCCTTCGACAACGGCACCGAGAGCTTCCAGCCCTCCAATCTGGAAGTGACGACGATCGATGTCGGCAACGGCGCCGTCAACGTCATCCCGGCCAAGGCGACAGCTGCCTTCAACATCCGCTTCAACGACACCTGGACCGCGGAAAGCCTGATGGCGGAGATCATCGCCCGGCTCGACCGTGCTGCGGCAAACGGTAGCCTGCGCCCAGACCGTGCGCCCGTTCGCTACGAAATCGTCTGGGCCGAGCGCCCCAGCCACGTGTTTTTGACGCGCAACAATGCGCTGATCTCGTCGCTCTCCGGGGCGGTCGAGGCCGTCACCGGGCGTCAGCCGAAGCTGTCGACGACCGGCGGCACCTCGGATGCGCGCTTCATCAAGGACTATTGCCCGGTGGTCGAATTCGGTCTCGTCGGCCAGACCATGCACATGGTCGACGAACGGGTCGCCGTCGCCGACCTCGAGACGCTGACCAATATCTATGAAACCTTCATCTTCCGCTGGTTCGGCCATGCCGCTGCTTGATGAGGTGCTTGCCTATATCCGGGGGCTCTGGCTCCTGGCGCAGGGTAACGAAGAAGGCTTCCGCTGGCTCGATTTCAGCGAGAGCGGTCTCTGGCGCTCGTTCACGTCCATGCTCTGGTGCCTGCCGGCGATCGCCGTCACCTGGGCGTCCTGGCGGCTCTACTACCTCTCGGTCATGCCTGACGGCACCACGATCGGTATCGGCTTCATCTTCAAGCTGCTCGTCGTCGATCTCGTCAGCTGGCTCCTGCCGCTGGTGCTGATCGCCATTCTCTCGCGACCGCTCGGCTTTGCCGGAGCGGTGGTACCGATCGTCGTCACCACCAACTGGCTCTCGGTGCCACTCTCCTACGCCATGGCGTTGCCGGCGGCGATCCGCGTCGTCATTCCCGGGAGCCAGGGGCTGACGAGCTTCATCTGGCTGGCGCTGCTCGTCATCAGCGTTGCGGTGCTCTTCCGGCTCTTGCGGATGGTGACCGGCAACCAGACGCTGCTTGCCTCGGCGCTGACCGCGCTCTTCCTGCTGCCGTCGATGATGATCGGCGATCTCCTGCAGCGCTTCTTCGGCCTGATCCCGACAAGCTAAGACTTCGGGATCAGTAGTCTACCTGAAGGAAATAAAGCCCATCGGGCGGGGCGACGGGGCCGCAGGCCTTGCGGTTGCGGGCTTCAAGCGCTGCCTGCAGATCGTCAGGCGTCCACTTGCCCTCGCCCACCAGCTTCAACGAGCCGGCGAAGGAGCGGATCTGGTTGTGCAGGAAGCTCTGCGCCGTCGCGCGGATCTCGATGACGCCGGCGACAAGCGCGACGTCCAGCCGATCGAGCGTGCGCACCGGGCTCGCCGCCTGGCAATGGGCTGAGCGGAAGGTGGTAAAGTCGTGATGGCCGACGAGGCGCTGGGCGCCCGCGTGCATGGCTTCATGGTCGAGCGGCTTCGGCACCCACCAGGCGCGCCGGGCTTCCAGCGCCAGCGGCGCGGGCCGTGAGATGATGCGGTAGAGATAATGCCGGCGCAGCGCCGAGAAGCGCGCGTCGAATTCCTCGGACACTTCCTCGGCCTCGAGGATCGCCACCCGCTCGCCCGCAAGCCCCAGATGGGCATTCAGCGCGTTGCGCAGCGTATAGGGCTTCCAGGGACGCGTGAGGTCCGCATGCATGACCTGACCGCTGGCGTGCACGCCGGAATCGGTACGGCCAGCACCGCGGATCGATACCGTCTCGCCGGTGAGGGACAGGATCGCCTTTTCGATCGCCCCTTGTACGGACTCTCCGTTGTCCTGCCGCTGCCAGCCGACATAATCCGAACCGTCATACTCTACGGTCAGCTTGAACCGCGGCATCAGCCGACCCTCGTGCCGGGCGCAACCGGCGTTCCGCGCAGGAAGTCGGCAACGGGGAGCGCCTTGCCGCCGGCGCGCTGCAGGCGGGTGAGCCGAACGGCGCCCTCGGCGCAGGCAATCGTCAGATTATCGTCGAGCACCGTGCCGGCCTCGCCCGCGCCGGAAGCGGGTTCCGAGTTCAGAACCTTGATGCGTTCCGGCTTGCCGGCGATCTCAAGCTCGAACCAGGCGCCCGGGAACGGCGACAGGCCGCGGATATGGTCGTGCACCGCGCGGGCGGGACGGGCGAAATCGATGCGGGTCTCGGTCTTGCTGATCTTCTGGGCGTAGACGACGCCCTCTTCGGCCTGCACCGTCAGCGGCAGGTCGCCAGCCTCGAGCTTCGCCATCGCTTCCCGCATCAGGCTGGCGCCGACCTGCATCAGTCGGTCGTGTAGCTCGCCACCGGTCATCGTCTCGTCGATCTGGACCGTCTTGGTAAGCGCGACCGGGCCGGTGTCGAGCCCCTTTTCCATCTTCATCACCATCATGCCGGTCTCGTGGTCACCGGCCATGATCGCGCGCTGGATGGGCGCTGCCCCGCGCCAGCGCGGCAGCAGCGAGGCGTGGCCGTTGTAGCAGCCGAGCTTGGTGCCGGTGAGAATGGCCTCGGGCAGCAGCAGGCCATAGGCGACGACGACGGCGACGTCGGCGTCGAAATCACGGAAGGTCTGGCGGTCCGCCTCGTCCTTGAAGTTGACCGGCGTCAGCACCGGAATGCCGAGCAGCTCGGCCGCCTGGTGCACCGGCGACTTCTGCAGGTCGAGTCCGCGGCGGCCGCCCGGCCGCGGCGGCTGGGTGTAGGCGGCGACGATCTGATGGCCGGCCTCAGCCAGTGCCGCGAGTGTCGGCACCGAAAATTCCGGCGTGCCCATGAAGATGATGCGAAGCGACAAGGCGGTAACTCCGTCCTTTCAGATCACTTCATGCGGGGAAACGGCGAAATGATCTCATTCTCTAAAACAGGACAATTCCAGGAAAGCCGTTTCACGCGCTTCCTGGAATGTTCAATGGGTTCCCGCCTTCAAGCTTTCGCGCGATCGTCCGCGATCGAAGGCTCAGATCGCCTTGGCGCCGCGCGTCTTGGCGGCCTTGGTGAACTTGCGGATCACCATGTCGCGCTTGAGCTTGGAGATATGGTCGATGAACAGCACGCCGTTTAGGTGGTCGATCTCATGCTGCAGGCAGGTGGCGAGCAGGCCATCGGCCTCGATCGTCTGTTCCTTGCCGTCACGGTCGAGATGCTTGACGGTGATGACAGCGGGGCGCTCGACCTCGGCGTAATAATCCGGGATCGACAGGCAGCCTTCCTCGTAGACCGAATAGGTGTCGGACGAAGCGACGATCTCGGGGTTGATGAAGACAAGCGGCGTCTTCTCGTCGCCTTCTTTCGAAACGTCGAGCACCAGCATGCGCCTGGCGACACCGATCTGGATCGCGGCAAGGCCGATGCCGGGGGCATCATACATGGTTTCGAGCATGTCGTCGGCCAGACGGCGGACGTCCGCGTCGACGGTTTCGATCGGCGTGGAAACCTGGCGAAGCACAGGATCGGGAAGGATGATGAGCGGCTTGATGGTCATGATGCTCCCATAGCCGATCTTTCCATCGACGCGCAAGGAAATTGCCTTGCCACCTGCGGCACCCGTTCGCCCCCGGCCGGGCATTAACCTCGACGCGCATCTGTTCTTGTTTTGATCTACACTTCGCGAGAGAATCTGTTAGGTTTGGCGCATGGAACCTGCGCCCCTTCCCTTCGCCCAGCCGCTGTTTTTCATCGGCACTCTGCCGATCACCCTGGGCCATCTCGTGATTGCCGCCGGCCTGGTGGTCGTCGTTGCAATTTTGATGGCGCTTTCGCGGCGACGGGACAACCGCGACGAGGAGCGGCAGGAGCAGATGGCAATGCTGCTCGCCGCCCAGACGGAGATGCAAGGGCGGGTCGCGGCGATGGCCGAGGTGTTCGGCGCCCGGCAGGCGGAACTCAACCAGACGCTCAGCCAGCGCATCGACGGCATGACCCACCGTATCGGTACCTCGATCAGCGAGCAGACCAAGGCGACGCACGAAAACCTGCGCCGGCTGCAGGAGCGCCTCGCTGTCATCGACACGGCCCAGAACAACATCCAGTCGCTCGCCAAGGATATGGCCGGGCTTCAGGCGATCCTCTCGAACAAGCAGACGCGCGGCGCCTTCGGCCAGTCGCGTATGGAAGCGATCATCGCCGACGGGCTGCCGATGGGCGCCTTCGAATTCCAGGCGACGCTGTCGAACGGGGTGCGGCCCGACTGCACCATCCGCATGCCGAACGGCCAGCCGCCGCTCGTCATCGACGCCAAGTTTCCGCTCGAAGCCTGGAACGCAATGCGTGACGCGCCGACCCCGGAACGCCGTCAGCAGATCGCCCAACTCTTTCGCCGCGACATGGAAACGCATGTGCGCGATATCGCCGGCAAATATCTGATCCCGGGAGAGACGCAGGACACCGCCTTCCTCTTCGTCCCCTCGGAATCGATCTTTGCGGAGATCCACGAGCATTTCGAAGCGATAGTGCAAAAGGCGCACCGCCAGCGGATCGTCATCGTCTCACCCTCCCTGCTCCTTTTGTCGATCCAGGTGATCCAGGCGATCCTCAAGGATGCGCGCATGCGCGAGCAGGCGCACCTGATCCAGGGCGAAGTCGCGCGGCTGATGGAGGATCTCGGCCGTCTCGACGAACGTGTGCGCAAGCTGCAGGGCCATTTCGCCATGAGCCAGAAGGATGTCGAGGACATCCTCGTCTCCTCCAGCAAGCTCACCCGCCGCGGCGCCAAGATCGAGGCCCTCGAATTGCAAGCGGAAGGCGGCACACGGGACGCTGGCGAACCACGTGCCCCGGTCGACAATCGCGTCGGGCAATTGCGCCTGCGGGTGGTTGACGAGGACTGAGGCTGTCGGGCACTCTCCGGCCCAATTCGCAAAGCCGACAGGATACCTACACATGATTACTGTTTTTGGGTCCATCAACATGGATCTGATCGCCACCACCGCACGCCTTCCGAAGCCCGGCGAAACCGTCGCCGGCACCGGCTTCTCGACCGCCGCTGGCGGCAAGGGCGCAAACCAGGCGCTGGCCGCACGGCGCGCCGGCGCCACGGTGCAGATGGCAGGCGCGGTAGGCAAGGACAGCTTTGCCGACGGCGCGCTCGAACTGCTGAAGGGTGCCGGCGCCGACCTGTCGTTGACCAAGACGGTCAGCGAGCCGACCGGCACCGCGCATATCCTCGTCGGCGGTGACGGCGAAAATGTCATCGTCGTCGTCGCCAGCGCCAATGCGACGGTCAATGAGGCCGATGCTGAAAAGGCAGTCGATGGCATGAAGCCCGGCGACACACTGATGTTGCAGCTCGAAATTCCGGCCGCTTCGGTCGAAAAGGCGCTCACCGCCGCCAAACAGAAGGGTGTGCGCTCGGTCATCAACATTGCGCCGCTGACGCCCGAGGCAGCCCGCCTTGGCCGCATGGCCGATATCGTCATCGCCAACGAAACCGAATTCGAACTGCTCGCCGGCAAGAGCGGGATCGGGAGCACTGAGCGCGAAGAGGCGATGAAGGCGCTGCACGCGGAGACCGGTCAGACGGTCATCGTCACGCTTGGTGCCGAAGGCGTTGTCGCCGTTCATGCAGGCGAGATCCAGCGCGCCAAGGGCCTGAAGATCGAACCGGTCGATACCGTCGGCGCCGGCGACACCTTCTGTGGCTATCTCGCAGCCAGCCTCGATGCCGGCATCACCTTCCCCGACGCCCTGCGCCGCGCAGCGGTCGCGGGTTCTCTCGCCTGCCTGAAGAGCGGCGCCCAGCCTTCGATCCCGCTCGCCGCGGACGTGGCATCGCGCCTCTAGAGCCGCACCTGAAAGCGCACGCTCGAGACGGGCGATTTTCGCCCGTCTTCATTACTGCCGGCCCCATGCCCGCATCGTTTTCCCCCTCCCGACGACCTTGCGCAATCCGGACAGCCGATGTCGCGGACATAAAACTTTGCGCGCAATTTTATGCAAGCGACGCGTAAAATAACGTCCGTGTTGGCCCTATCTTAAGATTCTCCAGTCTATTCAGGACCCTGAGAAAACCGGCCGAAGCGCCTGGTCGCCTCCAACATGCCGGTCGGCATCTGACGCTCCATGATGGAGTTCACCCCCATTGCGAAATGCGTCCACCGCAGGCGAAACCTGCGGACCTCCCAGCACGTGAGGATTTCATGTTCAAGTTCCAAGCCAAATCGCTGGCGACCAAACTGATCGCGGTGACAGGCGGCACGATCGCACTTGTCCTGCTTGCCTCGAATTTCGTTCTCATCTCCCAGACCCAGGACCGCGTCGAAACGCTGGTCCTCGAGCAGGCAAGCGGCGAAGCCCGCGCGATTGCCTCCGACATTGCCGGCGACATCGGCGAGCTTGCAAGTGCGGCCCGCTCGATGGCGGGCATCCTCGGCCGCGCACATGCCGAAAAGTCGCTGGAGCGCACCGGGGTGATCAACATCCTCAGGGCAAACCTCGAGCAGAACCCGTTTGCCTTCGGCAGCTGGTTCGCGGAGGAGCCCAAGGCCTTCGACGGCCGCCAGGAAGACGTCGTCAACAACAAGGAACTGGGCGGTAACGACAAGGGCATCTTCACGCCCTACTGGTCGAAGAGCCGCACCAACGAAATCCAGTACTCCACTTTCGGCGCTGACTACGCGGCCGAGTGGTACAAACTCGCTGCAACAAGCGGCAAGGGTGCAATCACTCAGCCCTACACCGCACAGGACACCGACGTTCCGACCGCGATGAGCTCGATCGCCTATCCGGTCATGTCCGGCGGCAAGCTTCTCGGCGTCACCGGCGTCGACATTTCGCTCGCTTCGCTCGGCGATGGCCTCTCGAAGCTGAAGCCCTTCGACACCGGCCGCGTCTACCTGCTGTCGCAGACCGGCAAATGGCTGGTCGCGCCGATCCCGGACCTTCTGCTCAAGGAGTATGACGGCGAAGGCAACGAGGTCGTCAAGAACGCGCTCGCCTCCGGCAAGCCGGGCATCATCTCCAACCTCTCCTATGATGGCAACGAGCCCTTCGACCGTCTCGTCTATCCGTTCACCCTCTCGGGCGTGAGCACCAGCTGGATCGTGCTCGTCGACGTGCCGCGCACCGCGATCAACGCTCCGGTCAAGGATCAGACCTACATGATGATCGTCGGCGGCCTCGTCGTGCTCGGCGCCGTGCTGCTTGGTCTCTATCTCGCCGTTCGTGGTTTCGTGCAGAAGCCGCTGGCAAGCCTCGTCAAGGACGTGAACGACCTCAGCCACGGCGACTACACCAAGGCGATCGCCGGCCAGGATCGTTCCGACGAAACCGGCGAAGTCGCCAAGGCGCTCGAAGGCTTCCGCCATCAGCTTGCCGATACCAAACGCCTCGAAGGCGAAGCCCGCCATGAGCGCGAACAGGCTGAGCGCGAACGCGGCCGCTCGGAAACCGAGCGCGCCGAATCGAGCGCTCTACAGCGCGACATCGTCGCACGCCTCGGCAAGGGTCTCTCGCATCTGTCGTCCGGCGATCTCGCCTTCCGCATCACCGACGATTTCCCGGGCGAATACGCGCAGCTCAAGCGCGACTTCAACGCGACGATGGAAAGCCTCGAAGAGACGATCCGCACCGTCAACCATTCGGTCGTCAACATCAGCAACGGCACCAGCGAAATCAGCAGCGCCGCCAACGACCTGTCGCACCGCACCGAACAGCAGGCCGCAAGCCTGGAAGAAACCGCAGCAGCCCTCGACGAGCTGACCTCGCAGGTCAACGCCAGCGCAGAGAACGCCAAGGTTGCGGCGAAATCGGTGGACGTGGCCAGCAGCGACGCCGGACAGTCGGGCGAAGTGGTGCAGAAGGCGATCGCCGCGATGAAGGGCATCGAACAGTCCTCGCACGAGGTCAGCCGCATCATCGGCGTCATCGACGAAATCGCCTTCCAGACCAACCTTCTGGCACTGAATGCCGGTGTCGAAGCGGCGCGTGCCGGTGACGCCGGCAAGGGTTTTGCCGTCGTCGCCCAGGAAGTACGCGAACTCGCCCAGCGCTCCGCCAACGCCGCCAAGGAGATCAAGACCCTGATCAACACCTCAGCCGGCCAGGTGCGCGAAGGCGTCGATCTCGTCGGCAAGGCCGGCGGCGCACTCGAGAAGATCGCCGAGCAGGTGGTGCAGATCAACGGCCTCATCCGCCAGATCTCGAGCTCCGCTTCCGAGCAGGCCGTCGGCCTGAAGGAGATCAACTCGGCCGTCAACCAGATGGACCAGGTCACCCAGCAGAACGCCGCCATGGTCGAGGAAACGACCGCCGCCGGCATGGCGCTCAACGAGGAAGCGCGCACGCTCAACACGCTCGTTGCGCGCTTCCGGGTCGCGCAGGCGACAACAACGGCGCAGCCGTCCTCGGCAGCAATGCTGCGCGGCACGGCCGAGCGCATGCGCGCGGCTGAACGCCCGGCTCCGGTCGCGGCTCCCGCCCGCGAAGCGCGGCCCGCTCCGGCCGCAAGCCCGGCGCGAAGCAATTACTCGGCTTCGACACAGCGGGTGCTGACCCAGACCTCCGGCGCCAACGCGCTTGCCCAGGATAACTGGGAAGAGTTCTGATCAGCGGAACGAGAAAAGAAAACGGCGCCTCTCGGGGCGCCGTTTTCGTTTGGAGTACGATGATCGAACCGAGGCTCAGATGCGGGCCAGCCGCTCGGTCAGAAGATCGAAGAAACCCTGGTCGTCGACGAAGCGCATGACCTTGGCGTTGTGTGGCCGACCGGTGACCTGCCACCAGTCGACGACGGTCATGCCGGCCGTCAGCTCCGACTTGGTCTCGATCGCGACGTTGCAATCGCGGCCGGTGAAAAGCTCGGGCCGCAGCAGATAGGCAATGACCGTCGGGTCGTGCAGCGGGCCGCCATCGGTGCCGTATTTCTCGATATCGAAACGCTCGAAGAATTCGAGCATCTCGGCCATGGCGATCGCTGGGCGGCTGCCGATGTCGCGGATCTTCTGGACACGCGCCTTGTGGGTCAGCACCCGGTGCGTGACGTCGAGCGGCATCATCACGATCGGAATGCCCGAACGGAAGACGATGTCGGCTGCCTCGGGATCGACGTAGACGTTGAATTCGGCGGCAGGCGTGATGTTGCCGCCTTCGAAGAAGCCGCCCCCCATCATCACCAGTTCCTTGACCCGCGGAGCAATGTCAGGCGCCTTCTGCAGGGCCAACGCGATGTTGGTGAGCGGGCCGAGCGTGCAGAGCGTCACGGTGCCCTCTGGCTCCTTTCGCAACGTCTCGACGATGAAGTCGACCGCATTCTGTTCCTCGAGTTTCATCGTCGGTTCGGCAAGCTCCGGGCCGTCGAGCCCGGTCTTGCCGTGGACGTGCTCGGCGGTGACCAGCGGGCGGGCGATCGGCTTGTCGGCGCCGGAAAACACCCGAACCTTCGGCCGGTCGCAGAGTTCGCACAGGATGCGCGCGTTGCGGGCCGTCAGCGCCAGCGGCACGTTGCCGGCAACTGCGGTGATGCCGAGCAGGTCGATCTCTTCCGGGCTGCCGAAGGCGAGCATGATCGCGGCGGCATCGTCCTGCCCGGGGTCGGTGTCTATGATTATCTTTCTCGGCACGGGCACTTTCTCGTCCTCCCTGGATCACGGTGTTCGGCGCGATCGATACGTTGCATTCGGCCGGGCGGGAGTGAACGCCCAAGCGTTCCTTGGTCCCATTCCCGGATTCTGCGAGAGCGGACTATGATTTGCGTGCACGCCGGAGGCAAGCGGCTTGCACTCATTGCGCACAGCTACCATATTGCGGAAAGGATGCTGCAAGGCAGGTCCGAACAACGGTCGCTTGATCTCGCAAGGACTTGAAGAATGAGCCGAATTACCCCTTTTACGAGCCCGCTTCTGCTGGGTTTCGATACGATGGAAAAGACCCTTGAGCGCATCGCCAAGGGCAACGACGGATACCCGCCCTACAACATAGAACGCGTTCGCGGCGATGCCTCGACCGACGAACCGGAACGGTTGCGCATCACGCTCGCCGTGGCAGGTTTTTCCGAAGAGGATCTCGAAGTCACCACCGAAGAGAACCAGCTCGTCATCCGCGGCCGGCAGATCGACAACGGCGACCGCGACTACCTGCACCGCGGCATCGCGGCACGCCAGTTCCAGCGCACCTTCGTTCTTGCCGACGGCATGAAGGTTCTGGGCGCGGAACTGCGCAACGGCCTGCTCTCGGTCGACCTCGTTCGTCCCGAACCGGTTCGTATGGTAAAGAAAATTAACATTTCAGTCCCAGAGTAGGATAACCGGCGGGATTCTCCCCTCACCGGCGACCACGGAGTGTCACCATGGGACTGAAAGACATCAGCTCGTCGCTGTCGAAGAACGACCTCGCCCATCTCGGCGAAGGCGAAATCGGCTACATCCGGAAAATGCGCTCGGAAGAAGTCTCGCGCTGCTTCCCGGAAGCACCGGAGATGGGACCGGGTATTGATCTCTGGGCGCTGTTCGGCGCCGATGGCACGCCGATCCTTTTGACAGACAACCGTTCCAGCACCTTCTTCAAGGCGGCCGAGGACGATCTGAAGACCGTTACCCTGCACTGACAGTGCTGCCGTCCATGGCGGCAGCGCCATGATGTTTGATTGAAAGCCGTCGCTCGCGAGAGCGACGCAGGCCGGAGCGGAAGCCGCTTCGCACTTTTCCTGGAATTGATCTCCTAGTCCGCAATTCCGGACGGAAAACCGCTCCGCACTTTTCCTGGAATTGCTTTAGACCCGCCGAAACGTGAGATAGGCGGAGCTGCGCCCTTCCCTGCGTGCCTTGGCCTCGTAGCGCGTGCTCGGCCATCCCTCATAGGGCGTCAGCCAATCGGAAGCCTTCTCTGCCGTCCACTCGAAAGCCGCGTGATCGCGGCAGTGCAACAGCGTCCAGTTGACATAGGTATCGATATCCGAGGCGAAGCAGAACACGCCGCCGGGCTTCAGCACGCGGGCGAAGCGGTCGAGATTGACCTTGGAGACGAAACGGCGCTTCCAGTGTTTGCGCTTCGGCCACGGGTCCGGGTAGAGCAGGTCGATCTGGTCGATCGACGCGGCCGGCAGCCAGTCGAGGACCTGGGTGGCATCGTCGTCATAGAGCCTGACGTTGCTGACGCCGCGCTCCTCAATATGACCGACGAGCTTGGCCATCGAATTGACGAAGGGTTCGACGCCGATAAAGCCGGTCGATGGCGCTTCGGCCGCGCGGTGGATCAGGTGCTCGCCCCCGCCGAAACCGATTTCGAGGCGCATGCGGTCCACGCGCTCAGGATAGAGCGTCTTCAGGTCCGCCGGCGCCGGGTTCGAAAGGTCGAGCTTCAGGGTCGGCAACACGGTTTCCAGGTGCCCCGCCTGCCGCTCGCGCAACGGCTTGCCCTTGCGGCGGCCGAAGAAGGCCTCGGTTGCTCTGGCGCGGCGCGGTTCGGTCATGTCGTCTTTCCCTTGGTCATACCGATCCTGGATCAGGCCAACCCAAAATCAAAATGAACGAAGCGGGCGCTCCTTGCCGGAGCACCCGCCCTGATTTTCGCAAGCGCCTGATAGCAGGACGTTGCGCTATCTTCAATGCGCTGCGTGACGGCGCGCCGATCGCCTGTTTAGGCAGCAGCGCGGCCGTTGACAGCGCCGCCCTCTTCGATCGCAGCCTTCAGCGGCTTCACGAGGTCGAGCTTCTCCCAGGAGAAGGAACCGTCGCGGCCAGCCTTGCGGCCGAAGTGGCCATAGGCAGACGTCTTGGCATAGATCGGCTTGTTGAGGTCGAGATGACGGCGGATGCCGGTCGGCGACAGGTCCATCGTCTTGCGGATCGCATCTTCGACCTGGTCTTCCGAAACCTTGCCGGTGCCATGCAGGTCGACATAGATCGACAGCGGCTGGGCAACGCCGATGGCGTAGGACAGCTGGATCGTGCAGCGGTCGGACAGACCGGCGGCAACGACGTTCTTTGCCAGGTAACGGGCAGCATAGGCGGCCGAACGGTCGACCTTGGTCGTGTCCTTACCCGAGAAGGCGCCGCCGCCGTGCGGTGCGGCACCGCCATAGGTGTCAACGATGATCTTGCGGCCGGTGAGGCCGGCGTCGCCGTCCGGGCCGCCGATGACGAACTTGCCGGTCGGGTTGATGTACCAGGTGCAGTCGTCGGCGATCTTCAGATCGTCGAGGGCTTCGCGGATATAGGGCTCGACGACCGCGCGAACCTTGGCCGAATCCCAGGTGTCATCGAGGTGCTGCGTCGACAGAACGATCGAGGTGACTTCCGTCGGCTTGCCGTCGACGTAACGAACCGTGACCTGGCTCTTGGCGTCGGGGCCGAGCTTGGCGACTTCGCCCTCGCCCTTCTTGCGGGCAGCGGCGAGCAGGTTGAGGATGCGGTGCGAATAGTAGATCGGCGCCGGCATCAGCTCGGCGGTTTCGCGGCAGGCGTAGCCGAACATGATGCCCTGGTCGCCGGCACCCTCTTCGCCCTGCTTGTCGGCGGCGCTGTCGACGCCCTGCGCAATGTGGGCGGACTGGAAGTGCAGGAGCACGTCGATCTTCGCCGTCTTCCAGTGGAAGCCGTCCTGCTCATAGCCGATCTCGCGGATCGCCTTGCGGGCCGCGGACTTGAACTTCGAGGGGTTGATGACGTCGTTGCCGTCCTTGTCCTTCTTCAGAAGGCTCGGCGGCAGACGCACTTCGCCGGCAATCACGACGCGATTGGTGGTTGCCAGCGTCTCGCAGGCGATACGCACGCCCCAGGGATCGACACCGGTCTTGGCCGCTTCACGGTAGACCAGATCCACGATCTCGTCGGAGATACGGTCACACACCTTGTCCGGATGACCTTCGGCTACGGATTCACTCGTGAACAGGTAGTTTGCACGCATGCGGGAAGTCCCCTCAATGAAGAAAAAGCGCTGGCACGGTGTTAGTGGTTTTGCGACCGAAAAACAAGCACACAACGACATAAATATATCTTTATATCGCCATCGCGGCCAATCACTTTGGTGCGCCGGAGGGAAAGGCGCGCAAGAAAAAAGCGGCACAGAGGCCGCTTTGTTTTCAAGTCCCGACGGGGAACGTTGGAACTATTCGCTTTCTGCTTCCGCAGCGAGTGCCTTGACGAGATCGACGAGCCGGCGGCGAACCTTCGGGTCGGTGATCTTGACGAAAGCGCGGTTGAGCTGCAGCCCCTCGGAGGACGACAGGAAATCGACGACGTAGTTCGAGCTGGAAGCTTCTGCCATGCCCGACTGACCGGCATTGTTTTCGCCCGGGGCATCCTCGAAGAAGAAGGAAACCGGAACGTTCAGGATGCCGGAAATGTTCTGCAGCCGGCTGGCGCCAACGCGGTTCGTGCCCTTCTCGTACTTCTGGATCTGCTGGAAGGTGATCCCCAGACTTTCGCCGAGCTTCTCCTGGCTCATGCCAAGCATCGTACGGCGAAGACGAATCCGACTTCCGACATGAATGTCGATCGGGTTCGGCTTCTTCTTGTTTTCGATCATATCTGCGTTCCCAAACACGCTGTTTCGTTTATCCATCGCCCGGCATGAGACCTACGCTCACCGAAGCGACCGCCACGGTGATAAGGACAGAGCCAGCACAACAAGGACGATGGTGCGGACCACTATGCAATTTTAGGGGTTTTAGGTCAATTCTTCCTAATATTAAAACTAACACGCGAAAACACTGCAACCAGAAGGAGGAAGATCGCACCCAGCCAGAAAACGCGGCTTCGCATAGCGTCGTCCAACGGGGTAGGCATCCTTCCCGGCAGAAGTGTGTCGACCACTCCCCTATAATTGTAGGATAATCCTACCATTAAAACCCCACGTGCATCAACAATTGCTGATATACCGCTGTTTGCCGCTCGGACAAGGGGGGTGCCCGTTTCCACGGCCCTTAATTGTGCCTGATGGAAATGCTGGCGCGGGCCCGGCGTATCTCCGAACCAGGCATCGTTGGTGATATTGAGAAGCACATCGGCCCGGCGCGCGGCCCCATCGATCTCATCCGGGAAGATCGCCTCGTAGCAAACGAGCGGATAGAGCGTGCGGCCGTTGGGCAGCGTCAGCAGCGAGCGGTTCTTGGCCGCGGTGAAGCCACCGGGCATCGACGCGGCGACCGAACTCAGTCCCCAGGATGACAACAGGTCCTCGAAGGGAAGATATTCGCCGAAGGGCACCAGATGCACCTTGTCGGCAGCGCCGATGATCTGGCCCCGACCGTCGATCATATAGATCGAGTTGTAGTAGCGGGGTGGCAGCCCGCCGCCGGCATCCTCCACGCGTACGGCACCGGCAACCAGGATCTGGTCGTCGTCGAGCACCTCGGCGATGCGCGCCAGTGCGTCCGGATTGTCGGTGAGGATGAAGGGGATCGACGTCTCGGGCCAGACGACGATATCCGGCCGCTTGCCGTCTTTCTCCGGAGCGACCGCGGTCAGGGCCAGATGCTCCTCGAACACGGCGGCACGCTCGCCGTCATCGAGCTTCTTTGCCTGATCGATCACCGGCTGGACGAGGCGTACGGTCAGCGGCGGTTCAGGCGAGGCCGGCGCCGGCTGCGCCAGGCGGTAGAAGCCGAAGCCCACATGGGCGGCAAAAAGCACGACGGCAAGCGAAAGTCCGATCCGGCTCCCCCGGCCCGTCGCGATCAGGGCGGGCGCGGCGAAAACGAAGACGGCAAGCATGTTGATGGTCGAAAGATTGACGACGCTTGCCGACTGCATCATCAGCGGCATCGGCATGGCCGCATAGCCAATCGCATTCCAGGGAAAGCCGGTAAAAAGGAAGCTGCGCAGCCATTCGGCAAGGCCGAAGCCGAGCGCGAGTGCGGCGATGCGCCCGACGCCATCGGACCAGAACAGGCGCGCGATCAGCGTTGCCAGCGCATAGAAGAGCGCAAGAAAGGCCGGCAGACCGACGACGGCGAGCGGCAGCGCCCAGGCAAACTCATCGGCCTCGACGAGCAGGGCGTTGCCGAGCCACCAGAGCCCCCCGAGGAAGTAGCCGAAGCCGAACCACCAGCCGACAACCGCCGAGGGCCAGAGCCGCCGGATGAAGCCACCATCCGGATTTCCGGTCGCACCATCAAGCAACCAGACGAGGATCGGGAAAGCGACGAAAGCAAAGGCGAAGATGCCGAAGGGCGGCTGCGCCAGAACCGCGATGAGCCCCGCGAAGAAAGCGAGCAAAGCCCGGGGAAACCCGGAAAGTAACATCACCCTGCCAGCCAGTCTTACCATGCAGCCTCCAGTCGATCCCGCCGCCTGCCACGGCGGAGGAGCGCAACAACACCCGAATCAATCGGGGCCAGTCTTCCAAAAAACCGGCTGCTTGTCCCCTTTCGGGGCTGGATTAGGGGTCAAGGCAAGGTGCCACAGCCCTTGATCGGTGCTTACGACACGGGCGTGGGAGCCATCGAAGGTGGGCGATAAGAGGTATCCCCCGCGCGCAAAGACGCGCGGGAACCGGACGATTATTGTTCGTCCGCCGTTGCCTCTGGCGCGGCTGCACCGTTGGCGCGATTGATCGCGCCGGCCTCCGCAACCGTCTCGCCTTCCGGCCGCAGGACGCGGCGGCGGGCAGGCGGGCGCTTGCGCATGATGCGGACGCGCTTCACGCGGCGTGGATCGGCATCGAGGATCTGGAACTCGAAGCCCGGGATCGCCTGGACGACCTCGCCGCGCACGGGAATGCGGCCAAGCGAGGCGAAGATCAGGCCGCCGAGCGTGTCGACGTCTTCGAGCTGTTCGCGCACGTCGAAGTCGGGACCGATCGCCGCGGCGATCTCTTCCAGCTCGACACGGGCGTCGGCGATAAAGACATCGTCCGAGGTGCGCGCGAACATGACTTCGTCGTCGTCGTGCTCGTCCTCGATGTCGCCGACGACCATCTCGACGATGTCTTCGAGCGAGACGAGACCATCGGTTCCGCCATATTCGTCGATGACGAGCGCCATCTGGATACGGGCCGCCTGCATGCGCTGCATCAGGTCGGAGGCCAGCATCGAAGGTGGCACGAAGAGAAGCTGGCGGACGATGCCCGCCTCTTCCAGCGACTTGCCGAGATCGACGCGCGCAAGGTCGAAACTTGCCTTAGGCGAGCGCGGCGTCTTTTCGGACGTAGCTGTCGTCGAAGCCTGGGCCTTGCCGTTGCGACGGCGATTGCGGGCCTGTTTGGTGACGTAGGACAGCAGGTCGCGAATGTGGACCATGCCGCGAGGGTCATCGAGCCCTTCGCTATAGACCGGCATGCGCGAGCGGCCGGATTCCTCGAAGATCACCATCAGCTCGCCAATGGTGATGCTCTGATCGACTGCCTCAATGTCGGCGCGGGGGACCATCACGTCCTCGACCCGGACCTCGCGGAAGCGCAGGATGTTGTTGAGCATCGCCCGTTCGCCAGGCGAAAAGACCGTGTTGCTGTCGGCATCGGTCTGCAGCGCGTCAGCAAGATCCTCGCGCAGGCTCGATGGACTTGCGCCGCGCAAAAGGCGCGCGGCCCGGCTCCAGAAGGTGGAAGTGGATTTCGTGCCCTCGTGTCGAGTGGCGGTGCTACTACTGCCCGCCTCCGCCTCTCCGGAGGCATCTGCCTCCTCGGTCGCCAGCGCGACGGGCTGTGTTTTATAATCGCTCATCGGTCCAAACTGTTAATCCGGGGTACGATCCCCGTAGGGGTCAGATAAGCCAAGACGCGCCAAAATGCGAGTCTCCAGGCTTTCCATTCTTTCGGCTTCGTCATCTTCCATATGATCATAGCCGAAAAGATGCAGGAATCCATGCACGAGAAGATGCGTCAGGTGCTGATCGAAGGACTTGTCGAGCTCCACCGCCTCGCGCTCGAGCGTCTCGCGGGCAACGATGATGTCGCCGAGCATCGGCCCGGGCATCTTTCCGGGCGTCACGGGAAAGGCGGGGAAGGACAGAACGTTGGTCGGTTTGTCCTGGTTGCGCCACTCGGCGTTGATCGCCCGCATGGAGGCGTCGTCGGTGAAGACGAGCGAGAGCTCCGGCGCCATCTTCGGCAGCGGCTGCTTTTCTTCGCTTGCAAGAAAGGCTGCCGCCGCTTCGAGCACGGGCGACGAGAAAGCGAGCAACGCCTCTTCGTCCGGCCAGTTGCCCTCTTCCACGCTGATCTGGATATCCAATGCCGTCATGATCGCAGCGACCGCCTGTCAGCGGTCGCCCTGCTCGCTTTCGTCGTGCACGGCCGTGTGGGACTCGTAGGCCCTGACGATGCGCGCCACCATCGGATGGCGGACGACATCGGCATCCTTAAAGCGGACGACCGAGACGCCCTCGACGCCCTTCAAGATCTGCAGCGCCTCGACCAGGCCCGACTTGACGCCACGCGGCAAGTCCACCTGGCTCGGATCGCCGGTGACGATCATCCGGCCGTTTTCACCCAGGCGGGTCAGGAACATCTTCATCTGCATCGATGTCGTGTTCTGCGCCTCGTCGAGGATGACGGCGGCATTGCCAAGCGTACGACCGCGCATGAAGGCGAGCGGCGCGATTTCGATGACGCCGGCGGTAATGGCGCGTTCGACCTTGTCGCCCGGCATCATGTCATAGAGCGCGTCGTAGAGCGGCCGAAGGTAAGGGTCGACCTTCTCCTTCATGTCGCCCGGCAGGAAGCCCAGGCGCTCGCCCGCCTCGACGGCAGGACGCGACAGCACGATGCGGTCGACGGCGCCGCGCTCAAGCAGCTGTGCGGCGTGGGCAACGGCAAGATAGGTCTTGCCGGTACCGGCGGGGCCTACGCCGAAGACCAGCTCGGACCGCTCGAGCGCACGGATATAGGCATCCTGCGTCGGCGTGCGCGCGGCGATCGTCTTCTTGCGCGTCGAAATCTGCGCCATTGTCAATTTGGCTTTACGCTCCATGGTCGGCAATTGTAGCTGATCGTCGGCGGCAACCGCCATACGGATCGCGCCCTCGACATCAGACGTATCGATCGACGCGCCGCTCTGCAACCGCCCGTAGAGATAATCGAGAGCTCGGCGAGCCTGGTTGGTGGCGACGACGTCACCCGAGATCGCGACGGAATTGCCGCGCGGCCGGGCGTCGATGCGCAGGCGCTCTTCGAGAAGCTTCAAGTTTTGATCGAACTGGCCGAAGAGCTCGCTGGCGAACCGATTGTTCTCGAAGGTCAGCACGAAGTGATTGGCGTCTGTCGCAGTGGTTTTCGACTGGCGCGTGGATGAAGAGATCAATTCGTGTCCGTTCAAGCGGTTCAGGCTCCTTGTTTTCGGTCCTTACCCGATCATCTCCGCAAACAGGCTGTTCGGCCCGGCCTTGATGATTCGCACCTTGATAATGTCACCGATTTGCGATGCTTTTGCATCAACATTCACCGGCTGCAGCCACGGCGAACGCCCGACGAGCTGGCCGGGCATGCGCCCTTTCTTCTCCAGAAGCAGGTCGATTTCGCGGCCGACGCAGGACTCGGCAAAGGCACGCTGCTGGGAAAACAGCAAAGCCTGCAATTTTTCCAAGCGCTTGGCTTTCACGTCCTCGGGAACTTGGTCGCCGAGCTCGGCGCCCGGCGTGCCGGGACGGGTCGAATATTTGAACGAAAATGCCTGTGCATAACCCACGGCCTCGACGAGGCGCATGGTGTCTTCGAAGTCCTCATCGGTCTCCCCGGGGAAGCCGACGATGAAATCGCCCGACAGGGCGAGGTCCGGCTGGATGGCGCGGATGCGCGCGATCAGCGCCAGATATTCCGCCGCCGTATGCCTGCGGTTCATCGCCTTCAGGATGCGGTCGGAGCCCGACTGCACCGGCAGGTGAAGGTAGGGCATCAGCTTTTCCATCGAGCGATGCGCCTCGATCAGGCTGTCGTCCATGTCGCGCGGATGGCTGGTGGTGTAACGCAGCCGGGCAAGGCCCTCGATCTCGCCAAGGCGTAAAAGCAGGTCGCCAAGGCCCCATTCGCGGCCATCGGGCCCGACGCCATGCCAGGCGTTGACGTTCTGGCCGAGCAGGGTGATTTCGCGCACGCCGCCCTCGACCAGCTTTTCCGCCTCCGAGACGATCTGGGCAACGGGACGGGAAACCTCGGAACCGCGCGTATAGGGCACGACACAGAAGGTGCAGAACTTGTCGCAGCCTTCCTGAACCGTGAGGAAGGCGGTGACGCCGCGCAGGCGGGTCTTTGCCTTGTCGGGTGCCGGCAGGTGCTCGAACTTGTCTTCGACGGCATAGTCCGTCTGCACGACGCGCTCGCCGCTGCGGGCACGCTTCAACGCCTCGGGCAGCCGGTGATAGGTGGTCGGGCCGATCACGAGATCGACGGCAGGTGCGCGCCGCAAGATCTCGTTGCCTTCGGCCTGCGCGACGCAGCCGGCAACGCCGATCACCATCTCGCGGCCTTCCTTGGCCCTTTCCTTCTTCAGGTCGCGCAGGCGGCCGAGTTCGGAATAGACCTTTTCCGCCGCCTTCTCGCGGATGTGACAGGTGTTGAGCAGCACGAAGTCAGCGTCTTCCAGCACGTCGGTCGAGACATAGCCGTCGCGCGACAGGGCGTCCGTCATGCGGTCGGAATCGTAGACGTTCATCTGGCAGCCGTAGGTCTTGACGAAGACCTTGCGGGCCGGGGCGCGCTCGTCGCCCGTGGCGGGCGTCGTCGACAGAAGGGCAGTTTCCTGGGTCATGCCGGGTTCTTTAGTGCAAAGCGGTCGGAAGTTGAAGTATTTTCAGCGCGGCCGCCCTTGCCCGGGACGTCTCAGGCCCGCCCGCGCAGGCGATCCGACAGCATGCTGCGGATGCGTTGCTCGACCGTACGGCTCACTTCCTTGCGGTTGGTGTGGCGGTCGTAGTCAATCGCCTCACCGAAATCGACGTCAACCTCGATCGCGCCCTCGCGCAGGATGCCGAGCAGATGCGGCACCAGCTCGGTGTCGCCCGGCCAGGCGGCGATCGGCCGGTTGAAGCGGCCCATCGGCATGCCGTGGATGCCGGTGTAGGAGATCGCGACCGGCTGCACATGCACGAGACCGGTCGGCGAATGCGGCACGGCGGAAGCGGCCGCACCGAAAAGCGAGGTCTTGATCTCCAGCAAACGGTTGCCGTCCGAGGTCGTCCCCTCGGGAAACAGCACGACGATTTCGCCGGCGGCCATGCGCTCGCCGATTTCGCTCACCTGCTTGCCGGTCGAGCGCTTCTGTTCGCGCTCGACGAAGATCGACGCCTGCAGCCGGGCAAGCACGCCGAAGACCGGCCAGCCCTTCACCTCGGACTTGGCGACGAAAACGACATCGGCAACCGAGGAGAGCACCAGAATGTCCTTCCAGGAGGCATGGTTGGCGCAGATCAAAAGCGGCCGGCGGCGATCCGCCATTCCGTGGACGCGCACCTTGATGCCGAGAAGGTAACAGGCGAGCCGGTGCCAATATCGCGGCAGACGGCGCCGGGGTTTCAGGTCAAGCCAGAGGCAGACGACCTGGATCGGCATCAGCACGAGCGAAACCAGCGCCAGAAGCGCTGCGAAGATCGCGATCCGTAGCCAATTGACCATCCGGGAAGAGTTTTCCTGCGCGAGACCTTGAGAATCGTGATGATCTTCAGCCGAACCGCGGCGCGATCATCGTGACCTGTTCCAATTGGGCAATGCCGGATGCGGGCGAAAGACCGCCTTGGCCTTCCTCATCCTGCTCCTGTCCGTGTCGGGACTAGCGAAGATCGAGCCGCATGACAAGCGCGGCGGTCCGCTGGCCGGCCTTGTCCTGGTAATAGGCGCGGCGTTCGCCGACCTTGTTGAAGCCGAGCTTACGGTAAAGCCCGATTGCCGGCTGATTGGTCTCGTCCACTTCGAGGAACAGGGCCTCGGAGCCCTTGACCAGCGCTTCGCGCATCGCCGCCTGCATCAACCGCCAGCCGAGACCGGAGCGCGCATAACGCGGCTCGACGCCGATCGTCAGGATTTCCGCCTCGCCGGCAACCGCACGCGACAGGACAAACCCACCGAAGGCCGGGCGGAAGCTGCCATTGGTCTGCCGGGCGACAAAGCCGAACACCGTTTCCTGCACCAAAAGCGCATGGATTTCGCCATCGCTCCACGGGGACGCGAAACGCTGACGATGCAGCGCCGCCGCGGCGATCAGGTCCGCTTCCTCCAGGGGGAAGATGTCGAACTCGGTGCGGCGGGTGAAATAATCGGTAAAGCTCATCTCGGTCTATGCTCGGGCAATCGCGAAGCCCGCCTGCGGCTTGGCGTCGGGGCCTCTGAGATATAGCGGACGCGGCTTGGCCGAGGCTGGATCGGCAGCGGCGCCAAGGGCGGCAACCGCGGCAACATCGATGAGTTCTGAAGGTTTGGACGGCAGATCGGCAGCGACGAGATGCGCACCGGAGCCGCCAATGACGCCGTCGAAATCGGCGTAGCGTTCGCGGGCACTTTCGACTGAGAGGGCTTCGGGCTCGCCTGTGGCACTGCCGGTCGCATCGAAAGCCTGGAGATAGACCTCGTCCCGCTTGGCGTCGATGGCGACGAGGACGGGCTTTCCGGCTGCCGTGCGGCGCAGTCCCTCGGCGACGACGGCAAGCGTCGAAACGCCGACGGCGGGTTTGCCGAGCGCCAGAGCCAGGCCACGAGCGGCCGCGACGCCAACGCGAATGCCGGTGAAGGATCCCGGGCCGACGGTGACGGCGATACGGTCGATAGCGTCAAGCGACCGGCCGGACGCAGCCAGCGCCTCGTCGACGAATTCCATCAGCCGCTCGGCATGTCCCTTGCCGAGATCGGCCCCGGAACGCCCGAGCACGGCTTCCGTTTCGCTGTCATAGACGGCAACGGAGCAACCGGAACCGGACGTGTCGAGCGCAAGTACAATCATTTCAACGCAGGATCTTTCAGACGCCACAAGCCGCAAAGCCGATCGGGCTTTGCGGCAAAATCGATACGCGAAACCGGCGCGCCGGACAGGCGCGCGCTATATTAGACGGCCTCGACGGCCTCCACCTCGGGAACGAAGTGGCGCAGCAGGTTCTGCACGCCATGCTTCAGCGTCGCGGTGGACGACGGGCAACCGGAGCAGGCGCCCTTCATGTTGAGGAAGACTGTCCCGTCCTTGAAGCCGCGGAAGGTGATGTCGCCGCCATCCTGGGCGACGGCCGGACGCACGCGGGTTTCCAAGAGTTCCTTGATCGTGGCGACGATCGTCTCGTCACCCTCGTCGAAGAACTCGTCTTCCTCGTCGGACTGCTCGGCGCGGCCGCTGCCAGCCATGATCGCCTGGCCCGACATGAAGTGCTCCATGATCGAACCGAGGATCGCCGGCTTCAGGTGCTGCCATTCCTGGCCTTCCTTGGTGACGGTGATGAAATCGTAGCCGAAATAGACGCCAGTGACGCCGGGGATCGAAAACAGCCGTGCCGCAAGCGGCGAGCCGGCGCGTGCTTCTTCCTCGTCGCGGAATTCGGCCGTGCCGTTTTCCAGGACGACCTTGCCCGGCAAAAACTTCAGCGTCGCCGGATTCGGCGTGGCTTCGGTCTGAATGAACATGTCTGTCTCCGTTTCGCCGGGAGCGGCATCCGCCCAGCTTTTTAGAATAATTCAAAAGAATATAGGAGCATGGCTCTCGGCTCGCAAGAGCACATAGCGACGCAGGTCAGCTAAGCGCGTCGATCTCCTCGTCCGTCAGGGCATCGGGGATGACCGTGACGGGGATCGGAAAGGCCGCGGCCTTGCCGGCAATGGACGACACCAGCGGACCGGGGCCTTCTTTCGCGGAACCGGCTGCGAGAACCAGAATGGCGATATCGCGATCCTCTTCGATCGCCGCGTGGATTTGGTCGGTCGCCGTGCCCTCGCGGATGACGACCTCCGGCTCGATACCGATGCGCTCGCGCACCGATTGGGACACCTTGGCGAGCGTCGCCTCGGCCTCCTCGCGCGCTTCCGCACGCATGATTTCCTCAACCCCCAGCCATTGCTGGAAGTCGCCGTCGGCGATCACATAGAGCAGGACGAGGCCACCATTGGAATTCTTGGCGCGCATGCCCGCATAGTGCACGGCGCGCCCGCATTCCGGGGTATCGTCAATCACCGCCATGAATTTGCGGCGGTGTCCTTCAAGTCGAGAGAGTCGGGTCGAGACCATAGGGTGAACAATACATCCCGCGCGAGCCGCCGCAAGGTCTGATTTTTGCGTTTCGGACGAGGACACGGAAAAGTGCCCGAGGCTTCCGGTCGAGGCTCCCTTCGGCTGGTGAAAGCCGGCCATCAAAATGAAATTGGGTCCGGGAGTTCCCCGGACCCAATCAATTTACTGCAGGAAGCCGATGATTTCGCGCACTTCGCGCATCGTCTTTTCCGCACGCGCCCGCGCCCGCTCGCCGCCATCCCTGAGGATCGCGTCGATATGGGCGGTGTCGCCCATCAGCCGGCGCATCTCGGCCGTGATCGGCGAGAGAACTTCGACCGCAAGGTCGACCAGCGCCGGCTTGAAGACCGAGAACTGCTGCCCACCGAACTCGGCGAGCACCTGTTCCTTGGTCTTGTCCGACAGCGCCGCGTAAATGCCGACGAGGTTTTCGGCTTCCGGACGGCCCTTCAGACCGTCCACTTCGCTCGGAAGCGCGTCCGGATCGGTCTTGGCCTTGCGGATCTTCTTCGAGATCGTCTCGGCATCGTCCATCAGGTTGACGCGCGAGAGATCGGAGGGATCCGACTTCGACATCTTCTTGGTGCCGTCACGCAGCGACATGACGCGCGGCGTTGCGCCACCGATCAGCGGCTCCACCGGCGGGAAGTAGGCGTGGATCGGCTCCTCACCGACAACCATGTCGACGCCGTAACCGGCGCTGCGGATATGCTCCATGAAGTCGATGTTGAACTTCTGGGCGATGTCGCGCGTCAGCTCCAGATGCTGCTTTTGGTCGTCACCGACAGGAACATGGGTGGCGCGATAGACGAGGATGTCAGCCGCCATCAGGCTCGGATAGGCGAGCAGACCGAGCGAGGCGTTCTCGCGGTCCTTGCCGGCCTTGTCCTTGAACTGCGTCATGCGGTTCATCCAGCCGATACGGGCGACGCAGTTGAAGATCCAGGCGAGTTCCGCATGCTGCGGCACGGCCGACTGGTTGAAAACGATGTGCTTTTTCGGGTCGATGCCCGAAGCGATGAAGGCGGCGGCGATCGAGCGGATCTGCCCCTTCAGGTCCTCATGCACGAGCTGCGCGGTGATCGAGTGCAGGTCGACGACGCAGTAAATGCAATCGTTGTTTTCCTGCAGCGCCACGAACTTGCGGATCGCGCCGAGATAATTGCCGAGATGGAGATTGCCCGTCGGCTGAACGCCGGAGAATACGAGCGGCTTGAATTCGTTCATGTCGTCCTCAATAGGCTGGTGGAGGGCCCCAGGGCCGGCTGGCCCATGTTGCTAACGGCATGGCTTATGCACGCAGGATGCAAGGCAATCAAGGGGCCTGGCGAGGCACCCTCATGCCGCCGGCTGCAGCAGATCCCAATGGTTGCCGAACGGGTCGCTGAAGACCGCCACGGTGCCATAGGGCTCGTGGCGCGGCGCCTCCAGAAAGACGACGCCTGCGGCCAGCATCGCCGCATGGTCGCGGGAAAAATCGTCGGTGAACAGGAAGAAGCCGACCCGGCCGCCGGTCTGGTTGCCGATCGCCGCCTGCTGGCGCTCGCCGTGCGCCTTGGCGAGCAGCAATGCCGTCTCGACGGCACCCTTGGGACGGACGACGACCCAGCGCTTGATGGTGTCGAGGACGGTGTCTTCGACGAGATCGAAACCGAGCTTGCCGCAATAGAAGGCGATGCCGGCGTCGTAATCCGGCACGACCAGGGCAATGCGTGCAATGGTCTGGCGCATCATTCGCTCGCCTCAGGTGCTGCGGCGGGCGCTTTCGCCCCGCGCTTGATGTTGCGGCGGATCATCCCGAGGCTCGCGCCACCGAGCCCGAAGGCAAGCGCGAAGTAGATCACCATGGAGACCGCGACGAGACCCGTCAGCGTCGTTGCCCGCGTGAAGAGCGAGGCTGCCGAGGACAGCTCGAAGGCGAACCAGTCGACGGCATAATATAGCGCCGCCGCCATACCCGCCGCGGCGATGACGAGACGGGGGATACGGGTCAGAAGCGGGATGTCCCTGCCCCAATGGCCGCGCCAGACAAGCGTTGCGAACAGCAGCACGGCATTCACCCAGCCGGCAACGATCTCGGCGGTGGCAATGCCGCTCGCGCCAAGACGTGGAAACAGGGTAAGCGCCAGGGACACGTTCACGACGACGGAAATCGCAGCGAAGATCATCGGGGTGCGCGTATCTTCGCGCGCGAAGAAGCCGGGAATGAAGGCCTTGATCAGCACGAAAGCCGGCAGGCCGAGGCCGTAGATCGCCAGGATATGGCCGACGATGACGGTCGAATCGGCCGAAAACTTGCCGCGCTCGAACAGTAACCGGACGATCGGCTCGGACATGACGAGCAAGGCGGCCGCGGCCGGCAGGGTCAGGAACAGCGTGAACTCGACCGAGCGGTTCTGCAGGTTCGAGGCCTCGTTGACGTTGCCCGAACGCAGCGCCCGGGCAAGTTCCGGCAGAAGCACGGTTGCGACCGCAATGCCGACGACACCGAGCGGAAGCTGGTAGATGCGGTCGGCATAGACGAGCGACGACACCGCACCTTCCTGCGCCGAGGCGATGTTGGTGTTGATCAGGAGGTTGATCTGCGTGATGCCGCCGGTGATCGCCGCCGGAAGCGCCAGCACCAAAAGACGCCGGACATTGGCGGTCATCTTCGGGCGGCGAAGGCCGATCTTGATGCCGGCGTCGCGCACGGCGATCCAGACGATCGCAAGCTGGACGAGACCGGCGGCCATGACGCCCCAGGAGAGGCTATAGCCGACCGCGATCGGATCCTGACCCGCATACCAGGCATAGCCGAGCACGCCGATGAGGATGAAATTGAGGAAGACCGGTGCGATGGCCGCTGCGAAGTAGCGGTGCAGCGAATTCAGCATGCCCGCCATCATCGCCGCCAGCGACATGCAGGCGAGATAGGGGAACATGATCGCCGCAAAGACGATGGTGCTGCCGAGCTTTTCCGGTTCGTCGGCAAAGCCGGGTGCGATCAGGTTGCTGACGATGAAGGGCATCGTCAATTCCATCGCGATCGTCAGGAACAGAAGCACGGTGAAGAGGACGCCGAAGACCTCTTCGGAAAAACGCCGCGCGCCATCCATGCCGTTCGCCTCGATCTCCCGGGCAAAGAGCGGCACGAAGGCGGAATTGAAGGCGCCTTCGGCAAAGAGGCGCCGGAAGGTGTTGGGCAGGCGGAAGGCGGTGTTGAAGGCGTCGGCAACCGGGCCGGTGCCAAGCGCTGCCGCCATGAAGGTTTCGCGGATGAAGCCGAACAGGCGGCTTCCGAGCGTCGCGCCGCCGACGGTTGCAAATTTCTTGACCAGACTCATGTTTCGGCTTTTGTCGTTCTGTGAGCGGAGGAAACGCCCGGGGGCGGCGCGATGATGCCCGAGGGCATGCGGTCGCGCGCTTCGTCCCCCTCCCCGGCCATGACGGCCTTGAGGCGTGCGGCAATGTTCATCTGACGGTTTTCACTCGTCACCTTCTGGCCGACGAGGTCGGTGACGTAGAAGGTGTCGATCACCTTCTCACCGAAGGTGGTGATGTGCGCCGAGGCGATGTCGAGCGAAAGGTCGGACAGCACCGCGGTGATCTCGGACAGAAGGCCCGGACGGTCGAGGCCTTCGACCTCGATCACCGTGAACTTGTTCGACAGCGTGTTGCTGATCGTCACTTCCGGCGTGACGGTAAACGCCTTGGTACGCTTCTTCACCTTGGTGCGGCTGGCAATCACCTCCGGCAGGCGCTTGCGGCCCGAAAGCACGTCCTCGATCAGCTTGCCGATGCTCGCCGCCCGGCGCATCTCGTCCTCATCGACAGCGAACTCGCGGTTGACGAGAATAGTGTCGAGAGCGCGTCCGTCCGAGGTCGTGAAGATCTGCGCGTCGACGATGTTGGCGCCGGCGGCCGCACAGGCCCCGGCAATGACAGTCAGAAGCCGCGGATGGTCCGGCGAAAGCACGGTGATTTCGGTGATCGCATGGAACTGGTGGGTGCGCACCATGGTCGCGAGAGCCTTGCCGGCGGCATCCGCCTCGCGGATGAAACGCGCATGCCGGATCTGATCTTCCAGCGCCACCGTCAGGAGATACGGCTGGTAGTGCAAGCGCACATAGTCGTCGCGTTCCTTTTCGGACCAGTCGGTCAAGGCCTCGCCGAGCATGATCGCGGCATGGGCCGCACGCTCCTTGCGCGACAGTTCCGAGAAGCCGCCCGACAGCAACAGCTCGGTCTCGTAATAGAGCGTGCGCAGCAGCTGGCCCTTCCAGCCGTTCCAGACACCCGGGCCGACGGCGCGGATATCGCAGACGGTGAGCACCAGCAGCATCTTCAGCCGATCGAGCGACTGCACCCGCTCGGCGAAATCGACGATCGTCTTGCGGTCGTTGAGGTCGCGCGTCTGGGCGACCATCGACATCAGCAGATGCTCCTCGATCAGCCAGGCGACCAGTTCGGTCTGCTTCGGCGACAGCCCGAAGCGCGGGCAGAGCTTGCGCGCCACCTTGGCGCCGGCGGTCGAATGGTCCTCCGGCCGGCCCTTGGCGATGTCGTGCAAAAGCACAGCGACATAGAGCGCCTCACGGTCCTCGATCCCTGGCATCAGCTTGGCGACGAGCGGATGAGCCTCCTCCTCGATGCCGCCCTCGATGCGAGACAGCACGTCGACGGTGCGCAGCAGGTGCTCATCGACCGTATAGTGATGATACATGTTGAACTGCATCATCGAGACGATCTTGCCGAAATCCGGAATGAAGCGGCCGAGCACGCCAGCCTCGTTCATGCGGCGCAAGATCAGTTCCGGCTTGCGGCGCGAAGTGAGGATCGACAGGAAGAGACGGTTCGCCTCTTCGTTTTCGCGCAGCGCCGGCTTGATCAGGCTCAGCGACCGCGTGACCTGGCGCAGTGCCGCCGGATGGAATTCCAGCCCGTTGATATCGGCGACGTGGAAGAAGCGCAGCAGATTGACCGGGTCGCGCTTGAAGACGTCGGGGCTTGCGAGCGCAATGCGGCCGCCGTCGTCGACGAAATCGAGCGTGCCAGCGATCTTGCGACTGCGATGGGTGAAGCGGCCGATGATGCCGGAAATGCCGGGCGCGTCCTTGGCCTGCTGGTCTTCGAGCGCGGCGCAGAAGATGCGGGTGAGGTCGCCGACGTCCTTTGCCACCAGGAAGAAGTGCTTCATGAAGCGTTCGACGGCGGACAGGCCAGGGTGGTCATGGTAACCGAGCGCCTCGGCGATCTCGCGCTGGATATCGAAGGAAAGCCGTTCCTCGGATTTGCCGGTGAGGAAATGCATGTGGCAGCGCACCGCCCAGAGAAAGTCCTCGGCCTTCTGGAAGAGCTGGTACTCCTGCCGCGACAAGACGCCGAGCTTGACGAGGTCGGCAGTGTCCTTCAGCCGGTAGAAGTACTTGGCGATCCAGAACAGCGTGTGCAGGTCGCGAAGTCCGCCCTTGCCTTCCTTGACGTTCGGCTCGACGAGATAGCGCGTGTCGCCGGCCTTGCGGTGACGCTCGTCGCGCTCGGCCAGCTTCGCGGCGATGAAGTCCGGGCCGGTGTTGCGCACGATCTCGTGGTCGAAGCGGGTTTCCAGTTCGGCGCAGAGCGTCTGCGAGCCGCAGATGTAGCGTGTCTCGAGGATGGCCGTGCGGATCGTCATGTCGGCGCGTGACAACCGGATGCACTCGTCGATGGTGCGGGTGGCGTGGCCGACCTTGAAGCCCAGATCCCAGAGGATATAGAGCATGAACTCGATCGCCGGCTCGGCCCAGACGGCCTTTTTCACCGGCAGCAGGAACAGAAGGTCGATGTCGGAGCCCGGCGCCAGCGTGCCGCGGCCATAGCCGCCGACCGCCGTCACGGCGATCCGCGACGCCGGCGGTGCATTGGCGGCATCGAAGATCTCGTTCAGCACGAAATCATGCAGCACCGTGATCAGCTGATCCTGCAGCCAGGAAATACGCTCGGCGCAGAGAATGCCGGCACCGTCGGCATTGAACAGTTCACGGGCCTTTGCCCGGCCAGCGATGTTTGCCTGCTTGAAAGCCGTGAGCAATGCCTGACGCATCGGGTCGCGCTGTTCGGCATGGGCCGAGGCGATGAAGTCGCATTTCGCCCGGAGCGCTGCGACGTCGAGAATTTCGGGAAAGGAGATGTCTTGTCTGCCCATGAAGTGCCGAGGGGCGCCCTGTCCGACTGGTTGCGTGGTCGTTCGCTGTCAAGCGCTCCTGCATGATCCTTGCGACCGAGGCCGAATAAAGACCAAACAGCATTCAAGCGCCGCGCCCGCAAAGGCGCGCGGCGCTGTATAGCCTTTTTACCGACGGCTTGCACAGGAAAAAGGCGCGCAGCGCCCAGGCCACGGGTTGCCGGAATGCGGGCGGAAAACCGCACGCACGTTCCTCACCCCGCCTTGGTCGCGCTCAGTTCCTTCTTCAGCGCATAGAGCGCATCGAGCGCCTCGCGCGGCGTCATGTCGTCGGGGTTCAGCGCCTTCAGCGCCTCGTCGACCTTGGAATTCCCGGCGGGCTTCACCTCTTCGCGGCGGATCGCCACCTGGAACAGCGGCAGATCGTCGATCAGCTGGCTCGCCGGGTTCTTGCGGTCCGCATCCTCGAGCTTGGCGAGCACGTCCTTGGCGCGGGCCACGACCGAGGCCGGCAGGCCGGCGAGACGGGCGACCTGAATGCCGTAGGAGCGATCGGCAGCACCCGGACCGACCTCGTGCAGGAAGATCACGTCGCCGTGCCATTCCTTGACGCGCATCGTCGCATTCGAGAGACGGCCGAGCTTTTCCGAAAGCACGGTCAGCTCATGGAAGTGGGTCGCAAAGAGACCGCGGCAGCGGTTCGCCTCATGCAGGTGCTCGACCGCTGCCCAGGCAATCGACAGACCGTCGAAGGTGGCAGTGCCACGGCCGATCTCGTCGAGGATGACCAGCGAGCGGTCGGTTGCCTGGTTGAGGATCGCCGCCGTCTCGACCATCTCGACCATGAAGGTCGAGCGGCCGCGCGCCAGATCGTCCGACGCGCCGACGCGGGAAAAGAGCCGGTCGACGATGCCGATATGGGCGCTCGTGGCCGGTACGAATGTGCCCATCTGCGCCATGATCGCGATCAAGGCGTTCTGGCGCAGGAATGTCGATTTACCGCCCATGTTGGGACCGGTGAGCAGCCAGATCGCGCCGCCCTCTTCGCCCTCGGGCGGTGACAGATCGCAGCCGTTGGCGACAAAAGCGTTCGATGCCTGGCGCTTCAGCGCCTGTTCGACCACCGGATGACGACCGCCGTCGATGGCGAACATGCGCGAGCGGTCGACGGTGGGTCTTGCATAGGCCTGCTCTTCGGCAAGCACCGCAAGGCCGACGGAGACGTCGACCGTCGCAAGCGCCAGTGCAGCAGCCTTCAGCGTCTCGGCAGCAGTCACAACCTCTGCCGTCATCTGGTCGAAGGCGGCAAGCTCGATCGACAGCGCCCGGTCGGCGGCATTGGCGATCTTGCTTTCGAGCTCGGCAAGCTCCGTCGTCGTGAAGCGCATCGCGTTCGCCATGGTCTGGCGGTGGATGAAGCGGGCGCGGCCGGCATCGGTGTCGGTCATCGAACCGGCATTGCCGGCCGTCACCTCGATGAAATAGCCGAGCACGGTGTTGTGCTTGATCTTCAGCGACTTGATGCCGGTCTCTTCGGAATATTGCAGCTGCAGCCCGGCGATCACCCGGCGCGACTGATCGCGCAGGCCCCGGACCTCGTCGAGTTCGGCATTGGCACCTTCGCAGACGAAACCGCCGTCCCGCTTCAGAAGCGGCAGCTCTTCACCGAGCGTCGCGTCGAGCAGACCGAGCAGACCTGCCGGCAGCGCGTCGATCGCGGCACGCGCCTGTTTCAATTCGTCCGACAGTGTGCCGGCAGCCATCAGGCGCGAAATCGAGGCCGAGGCGTGAAGGCCGGCCCGGATGGCGCCAAGATCCCGCGGGCCGCCGCGGCCGAGTGCCAGCCGCGACAGGGCGCGCGGCATGTCTGGCGCGCGGCGCAGGGCATCGCGGAGATCGCCTGCAAAGGACGGCTGGTCCGCCAGGATCTCGATCGAGTCGAGACGCTCATTGATACGGTCCGGGTCGGTCAGCGGCGACATCAGCCGCTCGGCGAGAAGCCGGGCGCCGCCGCTTGTCACGGTGCGATCGAGCGCCTTCAGCAGCGTGCCTTCGCGTGCGCCGGACAGCGTCTTGACGAGCTCGAGGTTGCCGCGGGTCGCCGGGTCGATGAACAGCGTCGAGGCCGCACTTTCGCGCTCGGGCGTGCCGAGTGCCGGACGTTCGGCAAGCTGGGTCTTCTCGACATAGGAGATCGCCGCCGACGCCGCGGCCAGTTCGGCGCGTGAAAACGTGCCGAAGCCGTCGAGCGTCTTGACGCCGAAATAGCGGGAAATACGGCCCTCCGCCGTGGCGCTATCGAACAGCACGGCAGGCTGCGGTACGGCAACGCGGCCGAGCACGTCGAAGACGGATCTCAGTTCCGGGTCGTGAAAGACCGTATCGGCCAGGATCAGTTCGCGCGGCTCGATGCGCAGGATATCGGCAAGCAGTCGGCTCTCGGCGGTCTCGGCGAGGCGGAAGATGCCGGTGGAGATGTCGATCCAGGCAAGCGCGTAGGCAGGCTCGGACCCGCTCTTGATCCGCGCCAGCGCCATCAGATAGTTGGTCTCGGACGGCGAAAGCAGTTTCTCTTCGGTGATCGTGCCTGGCGTGACCAGCCGCACGACGTCGCGGCGCACCACCGACTTGGCTCCGCGCTTCTTGGCTTCCGCCGGGTCTTCCACCTGCTCGCAGACGGCGACGCGGAAGCCGAGACCGATCAGCTTCTGCAGATAATCATCGGCCGCATGCACCGGCACGCCGCACATCGGGATTTCCTGACCCATGTGCTGGCCGCGCTTGGTCAGCGTGATGCCGAGCGCGCGCGAAGCTTCGACCGCGTCCTGGAAGAACAGTTCGTAGAAGTCGCCCATGCGGTAGAACAGCAGCGAGTCCGGGTTGTTGGCCTTGATCTCGATGAATTGTTCCATCATCGGCGTCGCGGTGGAACGGCTTTCCTCGCTCGCCAGTTCGGCTGCGGATAAAACCTCCCCCGCCCGGGTCGAATAGTCTGTCACGAAATTCATGATTGTTCCGAAAAAAGAGATGGCACACTATCGCCAAGCAAATGTAGACGACAACCATAAAGAGGCGCGCCGCAAGGCTCGCCCACAGGAGGATAGAGGAAACATGCCGGCCACCGACAAGACCGATCGCACCATGACGAGCGTCACCGCGCAGGAAGCGCTTGATTTTCACTCGCAGGGTCGCCCCGGAAAGCTGGAGATTTCCCCCACCAAGGCGATGGCGACGCAACGCGACCTGTCGCTTGCCTACTCGCCGGGCGTTGCCGTGCCGGTGAAGGCGATCGCCGAGGACCCCAACACCGCCTACGACTATACTACGCGCGGCAACATGGTCGCGGTCATCTCCAACGGCACCGCCATTCTCGGCCTCGGCAATCTCGGGGCGCTCGCCTCCAAGCCGGTGATGGAAGGCAAGGCCGTGCTGTTCAAGCGCTTTGCCGATGTCGATTCCATCGACCTTGAAGTCGATACCGAAAACGTCGACGAGTTCATCAACTGCGTGCGTTTCCTCGGGCCCTCCTTCGGCGGCATCAACCTTGAAGACATCAAGGCGCCGGACTGTTTCATCATCGAGCAGAAGCTGCGCGAGGTCATGGACATTCCGGTGTTCCACGACGACCAGCACGGCACCGCGATCATCGCCGCGGCCGGCCTCATCAATGCGCTGGCCTTGACCGGGCGCGACTTCAAGACGACGAAGCTCGTCTGCAACGGCGCGGGTGCCGCCGCCATCGCTTGCATCGAACTCATCAAGTCGATGGGCTTCAATCCGGAAAATGTGATCCTGTGCGATACCAAGGGCGTGATCTTCCAAGGCCGCACCGAGGGCATGAACCAGTGGAAGTCGGCCCATGCGGTCAAGACCGACCGCCGCACGCTCGCCGAAGCGATGGACGGCGCCGACGTGGTCTTCGGTCTTTCGGCCAAGGGCGCGCTTTCGGAGGACATGGTGCGCTCGATGGCGCCGCGGCCGATCATCTTCGCCATGGCCAACCCGGATCCGGAAATCACCCCGGAAGAGGTCGCCCGCATCCGCGACGACGCGATCGTCGCGACCGGCCGTTCGGACTATCCGAACCAGGTCAACAACGTGCTCGGCTTCCCCTACATCTTCCGCGGTGCACTGGACGTGCGCGCAACGACCATCAACGACGAGATGAAGATTGCCGCTGCCGAGGCGCTCGCCAGCCTTGCCAAGGAAGACGTTCCCGACGATGTCGCCGCCGCCTACCAGGGCAACCGGCCCCGCTTCGGTCCGCAATACATCATCCCGGTCCCCTTCGACCCGCGGCTGATCTCGGCGATCCCGATGGCGGTCGCCAAGGCAGCGATCGAGAGTGGCGTTGCCCGCAAGCCGATCACCGACCTCGAAGCCTATGGCCGCCAGCTTTCCGCCCGCCGCGACCCGATCGCCTCGACGTTGCAGCGCATCTACGAGCGCGTCCGGCGCCAGCCGAAGCGCATCGTCTTTGCCGAAGGCGAAGAGGTGCAGGTCATGCGCTCGGCCATCGCCTATGCCAACCAGCAGCTTGGCACCGCCATCCTGCTCGGCCGCGAGGAGCGCATGCGCGAGACGGCGGAACGCGAGGGCATCGACCTCGACCGCCCCGGCATCCAGATCGTCAATGCGCGGCTTTCCAAGCGTGTCGGCGCCTATACGGACTATCTCTATGCCCGCCTGCAGCGGAAGGGTTTCCTCTTCCGCGACGCCCAGCGCCTGATCAACAACGACCGTAACCACTTCGCCGCCTGCATGGTGGCGCTCGGCGACGCCGACGGCATGGTGACGGGTCTCACCCGCAACTACTCGACGGCGCTCGAAGACGTGCGCCGCTGCATCGACCCGAAGCCCGGCCACCGCGTGATCGGCGTCTCGATCGCGCTCTGCCGCGGCCGTACCGTGCTCGTCGCCGACACGGCGGTTCACGACATGCCCTCTTCGGAGGAGCTTGCCGATATCGCCGAGGAAGCGGCCGGCCTCGCCAAGCGTCTCGGCTACGTGCCGCGCGTGGCGATGCTTGCCTACTCCACTTTCGGCCATCCCCAGGGCGAGCGTTCCGAGCGGGTGCGCGAGGCGGTCAACATCCTCGACAAGCGTCGCGTCGATTTCGAGTATGACGGTGAAATGGCCGCCGACGTGGCGCTCAATCCGAAGGTCATGGAGCAATACCCGTTCTGCCGCCTATCGGGCACGGCCAACGTGCTCGTCATGCCGGCGTTCCACTCGGCATCGATCTCGACCAAGATGCTGCAGGAACTCGGCGGCTCGACGGTGATCGGTCCGTTGCTCGTCGGCTTCGACAAGTCGATCCAGATCGTCTCGATGTCGGCGAAGGATTCCGACATCGTCAATATGGCGGCGATCGCAGCCTATAACGCCGGCATGTAGGACCGGTATTGCCGGCCCGACGGCTGCTCCATTTCGGTGCAGCCGTCTCCATTCGGATCAATGCGCGATCCCGACTGGTAGCAATTCGAAACAAATACAAAGAAGAAAAGCCCGCTTTCCGAAAAGGAGGCGGGCTTAATAACATGTAATGCATTTATGTTTAAGGTAATGAAAGACGGAGTCTTGGGAACCCTATGCCTGTCGACCTCCGGAAGATCGGCAGTTTCTCCATTTATTTTCTCTATTCGTTCGTCATGAAACTAGAGAAGAACATGACAATACATGTCTCTCTTTCGACCCTGAAAGTCAAACCCATCATTAATAATTGGTTAACCCCACCGGGACCCGGTCAGGAGGCGGCGCCACCGAAACGTCCGGCATCTGCGCCGTAGTAGTTGAGGTAGCGGCCCGAGATGTTGCTGATCGGCAAAACGATCAGAACGTCGGTGGTGCGGAACGCATGATCGACCACCGCGCCGTCGCCGACCATGGCGCCGAGACGCATATAGCCCTTGATCAAGGGCGGCAGAGCGGCAAGCGCCTTCTTGGCATTGATCGCCTCGGCCGGCATCAGATCCATCGTCCGGTGCAGCTCGGGCCGTGCGCTGACGGCCCAGTCGTCGCGGGCGCGGATATTGTGGTGCAGGAAGGATAGCGCCAGCGCATGCTCGGCCGGAACGACACCGGGGAACGAACCGCAGCCGAACATCGCGTCCATGCCGTATTTGAGCGCATAGGCCCAGTTGCCCTGCCACAGGAGTTCGACCGTGCGCTTGGTGCGGTAGTCCGGCAGAACGCAGGAACGGCCGAGTTCCATGAAGCGCTTGGTCGGATGACGGGCGAGAAGCGCGTCGATCGCGAATTCGGAAGACGAGTAGAAGCCGCCCGAGCGCTCAGCCACATCCTGGCGCAGCAACCGGTATGTCCCGACGATCTGATCCTCGGCGTCGCCTTCGATCGACGTGTCGAGAACCAAAAGGTGGTCGCAGATCGCGTCCCAGCTGTCGACGTCGCGCTTGCGCCGATCGGCCTCGGGGCCGACCTGTGCCTTCATCTCCTCGACGAAAACCTTGTAACGCACGGCCTGAGCGGCATCGATTTCCGACGCCGTGCGGGCGAGCCGCGTCTCGAGATTGGCGATCCTGCCGAGAACGTCGGACGCCGGAGCGGCGGCTTTCTTGCCGATGCAAGCCTGAGAAGTGTCAACCACGTTCGCCGAATCCAGTAGCTCGATGGCCATCCGCGTCATCCCGAATCAAATCTGTCTGCGGGGGCTTAGACCACGTTTCTGCAACAACATAGTGACATGAACATTGCGTACAACCCCCGCTGTCCGATCAATACCGTAACCGCCGCAAGAGTTACCGTTTGCGCAGCAGACGCGCGATCTCGGCGGTCAGCACCTGTGGTTCCACGGGCTTGGCGAGCACGACATCGGCACCGGCGGCAAGCAGGCGGTCGCGCATGTCCTCGCGGATATCCGACGTCAGAACGATCACCGGCAGCCGCGCCAGCGCGCGCGACGCCTCGTCCGCGCGTATCTGCCGCATCATGGAAAGCCCGTCGCCACCCGGCATGTTGAGGTCGGTGACGAGAAGCTCCGGCGATGTGGTTCCGGCGGGCGCCCGCAACGTCTCTGCGACCCCCGCGAAGTCGCTGACCAGTTGCACCGCATGTCCCGAGCGCTGCAGCAGGGTGCGGATGATCAGTGCATTGATCGGGTCGTCCTCGGCCAGCAGGATGCCGTGTCCCGGCCGACGATCGGGTTCGACGACCGGCTCCTCGCGCAGGACCGGCCTGTTGTCGTTGATCGCGTCGCGCTTTTCGATGCCTTTCAGGCGGCCGAGCAGCACTTCGACCAGCGACTTTTCGCGCAGGGGCCGGATCAGCCAGGCCTCGTAGCCATCCATCTGGTTGACGGGGTGGCTGTTGCGCTCCTCCGGATTGATCAGATAGGTGCGGCGAACCTCCAGCCGCCCGATGGCCGGCTGCAGCGCCAGAAGCTGCTCGTACTGCTGGGCGTGCCGGTGATCGACGATCACGTCGGTGAGCGGCGCGCCGCCTGCCTGCACGTCGGCGAGAACATGCTGGGCTGCGGCAAGCGTCGTTGCGCGGTGGCAGCGCCCGCCAAGCGTCGCGATGGTTGCGGCCAGCGCCGCCGAGGCCGGGCCATCGGGGGCCATCACCAGAACATGCGATCCGGCAAGAGTGGAGCGGCGCTCCGGCGCGATCGCCTCGACCTCTGCAAGCGGCATGCGGATTTCGAAGCGGCTGCCGCGGCCGGGCGCGCTTGCGGCCGTGAGGCTGCCGCCGCAGGCCTGCATGATGCGCCTGGATATGGCGAGGCCGAGACCGGTGCCCTTGGCGCGCTGTTCGTCGTTGCCGGCCTGCTCGAACTCCTCGAAGATGCGTTTCAGATCGTCGGGCGACATCCCCGGACCCGTATCGTCGATGCGGATCCGCACGCAGTCTTCGATCGTGTCGGCGCTGACGAAGACGCCGCCGACTTCCGTAAATTTGACCGCGTTGCCGATGACATTGAAAAGCACCTGGCGCAGGCGCGCCGCGTCGAAGGCCATCAGTGCGGGGACATCGACGGAAACGGTGGCGCCGATCTCGATGCCCTTCTCGTGGGCGCGGTTGGAGAGCATTTCCACGACGCTCTCGATCACGCCGCGCGGATCCTGCCGGCTCGGGCGAAACTGGAAGCGACCGGCCGAAAGCGACGAAAAGTCGATCAGGTCTTCGACCAGCTGGACCAGCGCGTGACCGGATTGCTGCATTCCGGCGAGATAGTTCTTCTGTTCGCTCGACAGGCGGGTCTGGCCGAGCAGATGGCTCATGCCGAGAATGCCCGAAAGCGGCGTGCGGATTTCATGGCTGACGGTGGCAAGCAGTCGCGATTTTGCCTGACTCGCCTCTTCAGCCCGCCGGCGCGCCGCCTCGCGCTCGCGCGCCGCCCGCGCTTCCTCGGTGACGTCGCGTGCAATGCTGTGGCGCATCAGCTTGCCGCTCGCCGGATCGCGGGCGATCACGTCATGCCAATCGAAAAGACGGATGCCCTCGGCAGCGGCGATGCGCACGAGGTAATGATTGGGCGCGGCCTTCGGCTCGAAGGTCAGGCCAAGGGCGCCGCAGGCCATGCCCCGGACATCCGACCGGCCGCAGATCTGATGAAAGACGGCATTGGCGTGGACAATCTTTCCGTCCATGCCGCGCATTATCGCAAGGTCGCCCAGCGCATCGTGAATGGTCGAAAGTAGCGCCGAGGTTTCGGAGCGGTGCCAATCCTTGTCTCGCTCCGCCTCGTCGGAAACCGGCACGCTGTCAAACGCGCGGATGGCTTCGACGGCGAGCAGAAGCGCACCGACCACGCCGGCCGCGGCAATCGCCGCGGCGAACAGGTGGAAGCCGGCAGTCATGCCGACGACGAGGATAAGGCCGGAAGCGACCAGGCCGAGCAGCGCCAGGGACGCATAATTAAGCGCAGGGCGCGCACCGGAAGCGGGCTGCGCCGACACCTCACGGGACGGCGGTCCATCGAGCGGAAGCGCCGAAACCGACGCAGCGCTACCCGCCCGGGCATCTCTCCCGAAGCCGGTTTCGATCCGCTCTAGCAGTCGTGACGGTTCGCTCATGCGTTCCGGCTAACACGACAGGCGTTCCGAATGGCTTCAAGGCTTCGATAAAATCTTACCGATCCGCCTTTTTCGCGTGCAGCAGCTCGTCAAGGATGATCGCCCCGGCACCGATGGTGATGAAGGTATCGGCCAGATTGAAGACGGCGAAGGACCACGTCTCCGTATAGAACAGGATGTAGTCGATGACGTAGCCGAAGATCACCCGGTCGACGAGGTTACCAAGCGCACCGGCGATGATCAGCGCGTAGCCGAAATGGGCAAAGAACCGATCCTTCGGCGTGCGCTTCCACAGCCAGAGCACGAAGGCGCAGACGGTGAGCCGCATGCCTACGATGAACCAGCCCTCCATACCCGAAAGCATGGAGAAGGCGACGCCGTAGTTGTAGGTGCGGTAGAGCGCCAGCATCGGCACGACATGGACCGCCTGGTTGAACGGCAGGTAAAGCTCGACCAGATACTTGATCACCTGATCGGCGGCCAGAGCAAGAAGGATAAAGACCGCGATCGGCACCGGCCGGGAAAACAGCACCTGCTTCTCGTTCATGCACGGGCATCCAGGGTCAAAAGGTGACGGCGTGCCTCGAACAGCATAATGCCGGTGGCGATCGCCAGGTTGAGCGAGTCGGCGCGGCCGGCCTGCGGGATGCGGGCAAGCGCACCAGCCTCGCGGGCGAGCTCCTCCGGCAGCCCCGACTGCTCGTTGCCCATCAAAAGCACGACCGGCTTCGACTTGTAGTCAATGGTGCGATAGTCGACGGCGCCGGCAAGATGGGTCGCGACGACCTTCACGCCGGCGGATTTCTGCCAGCGGATGAAATCCTCGACGCTGGCGCGCGCCACCGGCATCGCAAAGACCGAGCCCATCGTCGCGCGCACGGTTTCGAGCGAAAACGGATCGGTGGTCTCGCCGACGAGAATGACGCCGGAGGCACCGGCGGCATCGGCCGTGCGGATGACGGTGCCGAGGTTGCCAGGGTCACGGACGCGATCGAGCGCCACATAGGTTTCGCCGAGCTGCGGCTTCAGGTCCTTCAGCGACTGGTAGCGCTGCTCGAAGATGCCGACGACCATCTGCGGATTGTCGCGCCGGGTGATCGTCGACAGCACCTTCTCGCTGACTTCCAGCACCAGCCCGCCCTTGGCAAAGGTCTTGGCCGCCACCTGTTCGACATGCGGCTTGCCCTTGGCGGCCTTGGCATAGATCAGCGTCTTGATCTTCCAGCCGAGGTCGAGCGCGTCGATCACCAGCTTCAGGCCTTCGGCCATGAAGGAGCGCGTCTCGTCGCGGTGCTTCTTCTGCGTCAGCGCGCGGATGTCCTTGATGATCGGGTTGGTGAGGCTCGTGACCTCCTTCACCTGACCGACACGACCAGTGCCGTGCTCGCTTCTGTCGTTCGTCATTGCGGTACCCACCGGCTGAAGAGTGAAGTCGAAAGCGCCCTGCCCGGCTCGCGGCCGTCAAGCCCGCCCTCGCGGATGATGAGTTCGCCCGACTCCACCCGGCCGCCGCGGCCGCGCATCGTCTCGCGCATCAGTTCATGGATCGAGTAGAAGCTCGCCCGGATCGAATAGGCCGTCAGCACCAGGCCGCGCGCCTCCGGCGACAGGATCTCGCGGCAGATGTCGAGCATCGCGGCCAGGTGGTCGAAAAGCTGCCAGACCTCGCCGTTCGGCCCGCGGCCAAACTTCGGCGGGTCGGTCAAGATGATGTCGTAGCGGCTGCCGCGTCGCTCTTCGCGCTGGATGAACTTCATCGCATCGTCGCAGATCCAGCGGATCGGCAGGTTTTCGGCCCGCGCCAGCTGCTGGTTTTCGCGCGCCCAGCCGATCGCCTTCTTGGAGGCGTCGACATGGGTGACCTCGGCGCCGGCCCTGGCGGCGATCAGCGAGGCGACGCCGGTGTAGCCGAAGAGGTTCAGAACCTTCAGCGGCCGTCCGGCCGCCTCGACCTGCTCCTTCACCCAGCTCCAGTGCGCGAGCTGTTCGGGAAAGACGCCGACATGGCGGAACGAGGTGAAACGGCCGTGGAATTCCGTATTGAGAAGCTGCATCGGCCAGGTCTCGCCGAGCACGGCGCCGGGAAAGCGCCAACGGCCCATGCCGTCTTCGTCGGTGTCGCCGGTGAAGATCGCGTCGGCCTTCTCCCAGACGCTGTCGGGCAGGTTGCGCGGCCAGAGCGCCTGCGCCTCGGGGCGCACGATGCGATAGGGACCGTACTGTTCCAGTTTCTCGCCGGCGCCGCTGTCGATCAGGTGGTAGCCGGAAGCGTCGGACGTTTCAAGAATGAGCGGCACGCGCTCGGCCGGCTTGTCGCCGGTTCGCCGCGCGATCACCCGCGCCGGCGTTTCCTGCGCAGGCGCATGCTTTGCTGGCTTCTCGCGCGTCTCCGCGCCCTGCGCTGCCGCCGGTCGCGCCGGCCGCTCCTTGAAGCCGCCGCCCTTTGGCGGTGCCGAACGCTTCTCTGCGTGGCGGCCGCCGCCACGCGCTTCGGCACCACGGCCCTTGGCCGTCGTCACGGAGGCATTCTTCGACCGCCGGTCCTTTTCCTTCACGCTGAAATCCCTGGGCTTTGTTGGTGCATGGGCCGCCTGCCTGCGCAGTATCCGGGACGAGCCGGCGGACGCCATGAGGTTTGTCGCCGCAGCCTGAAGCCGCAGCATCTCTTGAAGCTGCAAATAGCATCGCTGATGCTCTTGGCAAAGCCGTTTCCGTTTTGCGAAGATCAAGGCGCGAGAACCGCTGCGAATTTCCATGGGCCGGAACCGGCTTCGCGACAAAATTCCGCGGCAGGTCTAATGTGTCGGAGCGATGTTTGCGCGCCGAAATCGGGCGCCTGGCGCCGCCACGGGGGAGGAAAACGCATGGACATGACCGGCGAAGAACGGATTGCGGCTGGGCGCGACGCGGTGTGGCGCGGCCTCAACGACCCGGAAATCCTCAAACGATGCATCCCCGGATGCCAGTCGCTGGAAATGACGTCGCCGACCGAGCTTGCGGCCGTGGTGAAGATCAAGATCGGCCCGGTCTCGGCCTCCTTCACCGGCAATGTCGTGCTCTCCAACCTCAATCCGCCAGAGAGCTATACGATCTCGGGCGAAGGCAAGGGCGGCATCGCCGGCTTTGCCAAGGGCGGCGCCGATGTCGCCTTGACCGAGGACGGGGACGAAACGGTGCTGCGTTACGACGTCAAGGCAGAGATCGGTGGGAAGCTCGCGCAGCTCGGCTCGCGTCTGATCGACTCGACCGCCAAGAAACTGGCGCAGCAATTCTTCGCCGATTTTGGCGCCGCCGTTGGCGGCCCGGCGGAAGCTGCGAGCTGAAGACGCAACGCGGCCGAGCGGGCATCCCGCCTCGGCCTTCTCAGGCTTGTGAGCTTCTGATCAGTTCTGCGGCGCTGCCAGCGTCGCCTGGGTTGCGAGCTTTTCCGCCTGGCTGCGGTGTTTCTCCGCCTCGCGGTGCCACTTCACTGCTTCGTTGGCCTCGTTGCGCGCGCGCCGCCGGTACTTGCCCTGGCTGAACCAGGTCGCAGCGGCACCGAGAATGACGCCGACGATGACCGCAAGGAACAGGAAGACGAAGAACGGCGCGCTCACAGAAAGCACGCTGTCTTCCGGCCGGAAGGGGTTCAGTGCCAGCGTCACGCTCTGGCGGTTGGCCACGCTGAGCACAATCAGGATGATGGCGACCGGTACAAGAACAACGATGTTGATCAGTTTCTTGAACATTCAATCGCTCCATTTCGCCGACGCCCACGCTCTCTGCCGGACACTTGCCGGCAACGGGCCTCGTTTACAGGGGGTCGTTGGGGGCCTCAGTAGACCGCCAAGGATAATCAATCCTCGTCGTCGCCGTTCATGCCCGGGTTGAGCCGCTCGCGCAGTTCCTTGCCGGTCTTGAAGAACGGCACCCATTTTTCCTCAACGAAAACGGAATCGCCGGTTCGAGGGTTGCGCCCGGACCGCGAGGGCCGGTTCTTGACCGAGAAGGCGCCGAAGCCACGCAGTTCGACCCGGTTGCCTGCGGCGAGCGCGTCGGTGATCTCATCGAGGACCGCGTTGACGATATTTTCGACGTCGCGGTGGTAGAGATGCGGATTGCGAGCTGCAACAATCTGCACCAGTTCTGACTTGATCACTGTCGCCCCCTCAAATTCTTGTTTGTTTTGCTTTTTCGGTCTGCATTGTGATTTCCGCAAGGCGGTGCGCGGCATTTGCAAAATCACCGACATCGCTCGACGGCTCAGGCTGGGTATATGTCGCCTTGCTCATTGGCCATCAACCTGCCAAACCGAAACAAGACCGTCAAGAAACAACTTGTCGCCTGCAACTTTTTCGAGCCCGCTCATTGCCGGAAAAGCGTCATATCCCAACATCTTGATCCAGTTGCCGACCAGCGCGCCGAGGCCAAAAGGCAGGGTCTTGCGGGGGGCTTCCCAATCGACGATCGGCAGGTCCTTCGACACCTTTTTCTCGGTGAGGAAGGCGCGAATTTCGTCCTCGCCGCCGAGCTTGTCGACGAGCTTGGCCTTCAGCGCCTGGCGACCGGTGAAAATGCGTCCGTCGGCGAGCAGCAACGCATCGGGACGCGACAACTTGCGGCGCTCGGCAACCAGGTCGACGAACCAGGCATAGCTGTCGTCGATCATCGACTGGATCATGGCCTTCGCCTCGTCGCTGGCCGGATGGAAGGGCGAAGGTTCCGCCTTCAGCGGCCGCGACTTGATCGATTCCAGGGAGACGCCGAGCTTGTCCATCAGCTCCTTGACCTGCGGGTACTGGAAGATGACGCCGATGGAGCCGGTGATCGAGCTTTCGCCGGCAACGATCGTATCGCCGCCGAGCGCAATCATGTAGCCCGCCGAAGCGGCAAGCGTGCGCACGTCGGAAACGACCGGTTTCTTGGCGGCGACCTTACGGATCGCCTTATAGATGACCTCGCCGCCATAGGTGGTGCCGCCCGGCGACGAAATGGTCACGACCAGCGCCTTGACGCTGTCGTTGTCGGCAATCTTCTGCAGACGCTCGAGCAGCTCGCGGTCATCCTGGATCAGGCCGGTGATCGCGACGCGCGCCACATGCTGCCTGTTGTGGCCGACGTCGTCGGCAGCACCGGACCAGGCAAAGATTGCGAGCGCGACGAGGAGAAGCAGGCCCGCCACCACAAAGCGCCAGAAGCTCAACTTCCGGCGCAGGCTGCGGCGATCGGCGATGGCGAGTTCGTCCATGTGGGTTTCTCCCGATTTGTTGGCGCTGCTTCTGTCAGTTTCCGCGGGAACGTGCTATCTGCGCGCGAAGAGGCATATTCCATAAACGCGCTTGGTCACGGTTGAAAGCCGCGGCGGGCGTTTTTGCGCCTTACCCGAGTTTTTTTGCGGCGCCATTGTGCGACAGCAAAAAATATCCATATTTGCGACGACTTACACCAATGTATGTAAATGACCCCTTCGCCGGGTCAGCGACAAAAGCAGTAGAACCGACAGGCCTTTTCATGTTGAACCACGCGCCAGCCCCGGGCATCTTTGCCGATACGGGTGCGAGCTCCGCCGACGCCTACGCGCTCGCCGCGCGGCATTCCGCGCGCGTGCGTCGCCTGAAGATCATCCTGCCGATCATCGCCGGCGTCATCGCCGTCATTTTTGCCGCCGTCTCCTTCGTGCGCGCCTTCATGCCCGTCGACCTGCAGATCGAGACCGCGACGATCGAGGATGGCAAGATCGTCATGAAGAACCCGGCGATCTCCGGCCGCAACAAGCAGGGCATCAGCTATTCGATGAAGGCCCAGCGGGCGCTTCAGGATATCGCCAACCCGGACATCATCACGCTGCAGACGATCCACGCGGAAATGCCGATGAAGGATTCGATGATCGCAACCGTCGACGCCACCAACGGCATCTATGATCGCGGCGCCAATACGCTCGACATGAACGCCCCGTTCACCATTTCCGTCAATAATGGCATCAACGCCGACTTCCAGTCGGCCTATCTGGACATCAATGGCGGCGAGATGGAAACGAAGCAGCCCGTTGCGATCAGCATGAAGGGTGGTTCGATCATTGCGCAGACGCTGCGAATGACGGATAAGGGACGTATTGTAATTTTCGAGGGCATGGTGAGGGTGAACGTCGAGCCCACCGCCATCCGCAAAAACGCGAAATAGGACCCGGTGCACTCCATGTCGGTCACAACCGCATCATTTTTCAAGATTTCCGCCAGCCTGGCCATTGCCGGGGCCGGCGCTTTGATTATTGCCTCCGGCGCTTTTGCGCAGGCCACGTCGAGCAAGATGAAGGGCCTTGAGCTGTCCAACGACAAGCCGATCCAGATCGAGAGCGACAAGCTCGAAATCAAGGACCCGGAAAGCAAGGCGATCTTCAGCGGCAACGTCAAGGTCGTGCAGGGCACGACGACGCTGCAGGCGGGCAACATGGTCGTCTTCTACAAGTCCGGCGGCGGCTCGGTTTCGAGCGGCGACGCCGACATCGACCGCATCGAGGTCAGCAACAAGGTTTTCCTGAGCTCCGGCACCCAGCAGGCGACGGCCGACACCGGCTCGTTCGACATGACCAAGCAGGTCTTCGTTCTCAAGGGCGACAAAGTCGTCCTCTCGGAAGGCAAGAACGTCTTCGTCGGCTGCCAGCTCAACGTCCAGATGGAAACCGGTGAGGCCCAGCTCGAAGCCTGCGGCGGACGCGTGCAGATCCAGCTCGACCCGAAGTCCCGCAAGACGAACTGACGTAGACCGCTCGTGCAACTTCCCTTCCTCCACAAGCGCAAACGGGTCCGCAAACCGTCGGCGACCGCTGCGGTCGCCTCCGGCCATGCGGTCGACAAGGCGCGCTATGACGGCACGCTGATCGCCCGTGGGCTGACCAAGGCCTATCGCGAGCGCCGGGTCGTCAACGGCGTGTCGCTCGTGGTGCGGCGCGGCGAAGCCGTAGGCCTGCTCGGACCGAACGGCGCCGGCAAGACCACCTGCTTCTACATGATCACCGGCCTCGTCCCCGTCGACGAGGGCTCGATCGAGATCAACGGCAACGACGTGACGACCATGCCGATGTATCGGCGTGCGCGCCTCGGCGTCGGCTACCTGCCGCAGGAAGCGTCGATCTTCCGCGGACTGACGGTCGAGGAGAACATCCGCGCCGTGCTCGAGGTCCACGACAAGAACCTGGAGCGACGCGAGAGCAAGCTCAACGACCTGCTCGGCGAGTTCAACATCACGCATTTGCGCAAGTCGCCGGCGATCGCGCTTTCCGGTGGCGAACGCCGCCGTCTCGAAATCGCCCGCGCGCTTGCGACCGACCCGACCTTCATGTTGCTCGACGAGCCCTTTGCCGGCGTCGACCCGATCTCGGTCGCCGACATCCAGGCACTTGTCCGGCATCTGACCTCGCGCGGCATCGGCGTGCTGATCACCGACCACAACGTTCGCGAGACGCTTGGTCTCATCGATCGCGCCTACATTATCCATGCCGGCGAAGTGCTGACGCATGGTCGCGCCAACGACATCGTCACCAATCCTGACGTGCGCCGGCTCTATCTCGGCGACAATTTCAGCCTCTGAGACCGCCTCGCGGGCGATTCCGCCCGCGATCGCGCTTGACCAAACCTTTCCGATAAGCAATTTTTGGGCCAATTAAGAAAAGGGCCCGATCGGCGACCGGAGTAGCACCGCGGCCCCTGGAGATTTCTCGGGAGTTTCGCGTCAGCATGGCCCTGTCCGCCAGCCTTCATCTGCGCCAGTCCCAGTCCCTGGTGATGACGCCACAACTCATGCAGTCGATTCAGCTGCTGCAGATGACGCATCTTGAACTCAACCAGTTCATCGCCCAGGAAGTCGAAAAGAACCCGCTGCTCGAATTTCAGGCAAATGACGATCAGCTCACCCCGGAACGGGGCGAGATGGCCGGCGGCGACGAGAGTGGCGGGAACGACGACGGCGGCGGCCAGGCGGATCTCTATGACAGCGCCACATCGCAAAGCGGCGAGCGGCTCGACGACCAGCTCGATGCCGATTTTGCCAATGTCTTCCAGGACGACACGGCACCGCAGCGCGCCGACGCGCCGGAATTGCTTGGCCAGTGGAAATCGATGCCCGGCGGCGGCGAGGGCGAAGACTACGACCTCGACGACTTCGTCGCCGGCCGCAAGAGCCTGCGCGAAACGCTTCTGGAGCAATTGCCCTTCGCACTGCCGACGCCGTCAGACCGCCTGATCGCACAGCACCTTATCGACCAGCTGGACGACGCCGGCTATCTGCAGGCGGACCTCGGCGAGGTCGGCGAACGGCTGGGTACCGCGCATGCCGATGTCGTCAGGGTACTGCTGACGCTGCAGCAGTTCGATCCGCCGGGCGTCTTTGCCCGTTCGCTCGGCGAATGTCTCGCCATCCAGCTGCGCGCCCGCGACCGGTTCGACCCGGCGATGGAGGCACTGCTTGCCAATCTCGAACTTCTGGCGCGGCGGGACTTCGCAACGCTCAAGAAGATCTGCGGCGTCGACGAGGAAGACCTGATCGACATGCTGGCGGAAATCCGCAAGCTCGATCCGAAGCCAGGCACCAGCTTCGAGACCAGCGTCAGCGAGGCGATCGTGCCCGATATCGTCGTGCGGGCAGCGCCCGACGGGTCGTGGCTGGTCGAGCTCAATCCGGACGCTTTGCCGCGCGTTCTGGTCAACCAGGACTACTTCGCTTCGGTTTCGCGCGGCACGCAGAAAAACAGCGCCGACCAGGCCTTCCTCAACGAATGCCTGCAGAATGCCAACTGGTTGACGCGTAGCCTCGACCAGCGCGCCCGCACGATCATGAAGGTCGCGACGGAGATCGTGCGCCAGCAGGACGCCTTTCTCGCCAACGGCATCGGGCATCTCCGGCCGCTGAACCTCAAGACCGTGGCCGACGCCATCAAGATGCATGAATCGACCGTCAGCCGCGTCACCTCGAACAAGTACATGCTGACGCCGCGCGGGCTGTTCGAGCTTAAATATTTCTTCACCGTCTCGATCGGCTCGGCCGAAGGCGGCGACAGCCATTCGGCGGAATCCGTGCGCCACAAGATCCGCACGCTGATCCAGGAGGAGAGCACCGAGGCTGTGCTTTCCGACGACGACATCGTCGACATCCTCAAAAAGGCCGGCATCGACATCGCGCGGCGCACGGTCGCCAAATACCGGGAGGCGATGAACATCCCCTCCTCCGTGCAGCGCCGGCGGGAGAAGCGCGCGCTCGCCAAGGCCTCCGGTTTCTGAGCCCCGAACGTTAAGGCGCATTAACTTTTTTGCGACCTTCGATTGACTCTCTCCGACACAGGCGATATGAGCCCGCCGCAATTGCCGGGGACATGCTCGCCCCGGAGGCGACCGGTGCGACCGGTGGCTGCGACAGAGGCGCGCTCGCAAGTCTGAAAGGCTTGGATGACGGGACCGCTTGGAATAGACTGGCTGCGCAAATCACGAACGAGAGAGGAAACTCCATGAGTGTGCGTGTATCCGGTAAACAGATGGAAATCGGCGATTCGTTCCGCGCCCGCATTGGCGAGCAGATCGAGCAGGCCGTTACCAAATATTTCGACGGAGGATATTCAAGCCAGGTCACTGTGGAAAAATCCGGGCCGCGCTTTAGCGCCGACTGCAAGCTTCATCTCGATACGGGCGTGGTAATGCAGGCGAATGGCCAGGCGAACGATCCACAGGCAGCCTTCGACGCGGCGTCGGACCGCATCGAAAAGCGCCTGCGTCGCTACAAGCGCAAGCTGAAGGATCATCACAACGGCAACGGACAGAACGCTGCCGAAGTGGCCTACACAGTGATGGATTCGGTGCCCTTCGAGGATGACGAAGTCCCCGAGGATTACGCACCGACGATCGTCGCCGAAAGCACGAAACAGTTGAGGACGATGTCTGTCGCCAGTGCCGTGATGGCACTCGACATGACGGACGAACCCGTCCTGATGTTCCGCAGCCCAGGCAAGGATGACTTGAATATCGTCTACAGACGCAACGATGGAAATATTGGCTGGATCGACGCTGCCAATATCAAAGCATGAGCGAAAAAGAGGGATGCCGGCATGCCGGCGTCCCTCTCCCGCAACTCAGCGGCCAGGCCGGAAAATGTGACTTTTCTGTGCATGGAACCCGCCATGACAAAGATGGTTAGAGCCATTGCGACGCATTTATGATGATGTTGTCCGGCTCTAACCGGCGAACGAGGACAAAAGAATGGCATTGGCAGGTCTACTGCATCAAAATGCGATCATCCCGGCCATGAGGGCCAACTCGAAAAAACAGCTCCTTCAGGAATTGGCGGCAAAAGCTTCTAAGATCACCGGGCTTCCGGAGCGTGAAATCTTCGACGTGATCCTGCAGCGCGAGCGCCTTGGTTCCACCGGCGTCGGCAACGGTATCGCCATCCCGCACGGCAAGCTCAACAACCTTCCCTCGATCATCGGCATCTTCGCGCGTCTCGACACGCCTGTCGATTTCGAGGCGCTCGACGACCAGCCGGTCGATCTCGTGTTCCTGCTTCTTGCTCCGGAAGGCGCCGGCGCGGACCACCTCAAGGCCCTGTCGCGCATCGCCCGCGTGCTTCGCGACCAGGACATGGTCGCCAAGATCCGTTCGAGCGATTCCGCCAGCGCGATCTACACGCTGCTCGACGACGACGCGACCTCGCACGCCGCCTGAGCTTGAACAACGGGCGCATCCGGCAGGATGCGCACAGTCGCCCGAACCTTGCGTCAATAGAGCTGACGCCCGTTCAAATGATCAATGAAAATCCGGAACAGCGCACCCTGGCTCGAAATGCCGAGCCGGCGATAGATGTTCTTGCGGTGGATGCGCACCGTCCCTTCGGCAATGTTCATCACCTTGCCGATCGACAGGTTGCTGTGGCCCCTGAGGATCAGGCGCACGATGTTGCGCTGCTGCTTGGTCAGTCGATCTGAACACAGGCTCTCGAACGCCGCTTCCATCGCATCGTCGTCGCCCTCCTCGGAAGGCGGCGGCGCGACCGTCTGGCCCCGCTGGCGCCAGTTCGACCGGATGGCCTCGCGCACGATCGGCTCGTAGACGCGGAGCCGCGCCAGTTCCGCCTCGCTGAAAGGTTCGCCGCCGCGGCCGCGCATCAGCGAATAGGTCGCCTGCAGGCCGCCATCGAGCGGGATGACGAAGCCCACCTCCTCGACGAGAACGCCGGATTCCATCGACACGCAAGGATGCACTTCCGCCGACGACGAGAAGTCGGACTGGAAGAACTGGTCCGGCGCCAGCTCGCGCATTCGCCAGAGGCCCGCAGGCTGGCCGGCGCAACAGGCGACATAGAAGGGATCGAGCAGATAGGCGCCGCCGAGATAGGCGGAAAGCGCACTTGCCGACACCTTGGCCGTATAGCCGTCATGCAGGACGATCGGCCTGGCATCGTAGGGGTAGGCAAACACGACCGAGAGATCGAAGCCGGTGACCGACCGGAGCATCCGGTCGAGCGCCCGGCCGAAATCCTCCGTGCCGATCAGGCCGATCATCGCCGAGATATCGGCGGACTCGCTTGCGAGCATTCCCTTGTCATCCCCCAACCCTACGTATCCCCCATGGGATATCGACAGCCCCTCACTCGTCAACAATAATTCCCGGGGAGTGAGAAACCGGATCCATCGCGGGTCGTCATTGGCGACAGTTGCGAAGGACGCCCAAGGGGAGGATGACGATGGCAGGCAGGCTTTCAGGCAAGGTGGCGCTGATCAGCGGTGGCGCGGGAGGCTGCGGTCTTGCCGCATCCGAGCTGTTCGCGCGCGAAGGCGCCAAGGTCGCGATCGTCGACCTGCCGCGCAGCAAGGGCGAAGAGGTGGCCGCCTCGATCCGCGCCAATGGCGGCGAGGCGATTTTCGCCCCCGCCGACGTCTCGGTGTCGGCAGAGGTGACCTCCGCCGTCAAGGCGGTCGAAGCGGCCTTCGGCTCCATCACCGTGCTCTTCAACCACGCCGGCATCCTTGCCGTCGGCCCCTTCCTCGAAACGGAGGAGGACGAGTGGGACCGGCTGATGGCGGTCAATGTGCGCAGCATGTTCCTGATGACCAAGGCAGTGTTGCCGGGCATGCTTGCGGCCGGCGGCGGCAGCATCGTCTGCACCTCGTCGATCTCGGCCGTGGCGGCCACACCGATGGAAGTGCTCTACGACACCACCAAGGGCGCCTGCCACATGTTCGCCCGCGCCATCGCCGTCGAGTTTCGCGACCGCGGCATCCGCTGCAACGCCGTCTGCCCGGGCTTCATCGCCACCGACCACGGCAAGCGCGAACTCGTTGGCCTCAGCAAATATGGCGTCGACGTTTCGGAAGCGGCGATCGCCGCGCAGCAGGGCCGCATGTGCGATCCGAAGGAAGTGGCCAGCGCCGCATTGTTTCTGGCGAGCGACGAGGCGAGCTTCGTCAACGGCACGCATCTGTTCGTCGACAATTGCTTCACCGCGGTTTGAGGGAGGGGAAAATGCTTCAGGCAGGTGGCCACTGGCGCAACTGGGTCGGAAACCAATCATGCATCGTGCGCCATCGCGGCGCGCCGGAGAGCGAGGCGGCGCTGGCCGAAATGGTGCGCGATGCGACAGCGCAGGGGCTGAACGTCCGTTGCGCCGGGTCCGGCCACTCCTTCACACCGGTGGCGCTGACGAGCGGGCTGCATCTGACGCTTTCCAGCATGCAAGGTGTCGTCGGGATCGACAGTGCGCGCAAGCGCGTCGCGGTAAAGGCCGGCACCACCATCAACCAGCTCGGCAAGGTGCTGAAGGAAAACGGCCTGTCGCTGATCAACCAGGGCGATATCGACAGCCAGGCGCTGGCCGGCGCGCTGACAACAGGCACCCATGGCACCGGCGCCAGGCTTGGCAACATGGCCTCGCAGATCGTCGGCATGCGCCTCGTGCAACCGGACGGCAGCATTCTCGTCGTCGACGAGACGACGCCGGACCTGCTTGAGGCGGCGCGCGTCTCCGTCGGCATGCTCGGCGTGATCTCGGAGATTACCCTGCAGGCGATGGAGAGCTACAATCTCCATGAAAAGCTCTGGCGCTGCACCTTCGACGAAATGATCGAGCAGCACGACGAGCTTGCCGCCAAGCACCGCCATTTCGGCTTCTTCTGGTGCCCGGTGCCCGAGAGCCGCCACTGCTACTGCCTGCCGGATACGGCCTCGGTTTCGACCACCGACAAGACCTCCGACGTCTGCGAGATGAAGGTGATCGACATCACCGGGGAAGCGCCGATGGAGCGCGGTTTCGAGAAGATCGCCTATTCCTCGGAGATCTACCCGATCGAATACGTGCCGAACTTCCACGAGCTCGAATATGCGGTGCCCGTCGCCCACGGCAAGGAAGCGGTCAAGGCGGTGCGCAAGCTGATGCTGGAAAAGCACCCGACGTGCATCTATCCGATCGAGTATCGCTTCACCGCCGGCGACACCGGCTGGATCAGCCCGTTCTTCGAGCAGGACTCGATCACGCTGTCGGTCTCCGGCGAGCCGGGCACCGACTATTGGGAATACCTGAAGGACGTGGACACGATCCTCAGGCAGTACGGCTCGCGGCCGCACTGGGGCAAGCTGCACTTCCTCGGCGCCGAGGATGTAACGGCACTCTACCCCCGCGCCGGCGACTTCCGGGCGCTGAGGGCCAAGGTCGATCCCGAAGGACGCTTCCTCAACGATCACCTGCAGCAATTGTTCGGGTAAGTCTTGCCCGCAGCTACCGCCGCACGGTGCACCAAACAAAAACGCCGCGCGAAGTTCGCGCGGCGTTTTTGTTGAATTCCGTTTGGCGGGATCAGGCGGCCGGCGTGTCGCCGTTCTCGCCGGCAACGACCTTGGGGCCGCCCTTGGAAACGCCGACCATGGCCGGACGCAGGACGCGGTCGCCGATGGTGTAGCCGGCCTGGACGACCTGCAGCACCGTGTTGTTCGGCACATCCGCATTCGGGATTTCGAACATCGCCTGGTGGAAGTTCGGGTCGAACTTCTGGCCTTCCGGCTCCAGCTTCTTGACGCCGTGGCGCTCGAGCGCCGAAAGCATCGAGCGCTCGGTCATCTCCACGCCTTCGATCAGCGTGTTGAGACCGGCTTCGCCAGCTTCCTTGGCTTCCGCCGGAATGGCGTCGAGCGCGCGGCGCAGGTTGTCGGATACCGCCAACATGTCGCGGGCAAAGCCTGCAACCGAATAGGACTTGGCATCCTTGACGTCGCGTTCGGTGCGACGGCGCAGGTTGTCCATCTCGGCGGCAAGCCGAAGGTACTTGTCGCGCAGCTCGGCGCTCTCGGCCCGGGCGAGTTCCAACGGATCGGGCTCGGCAACGGCTGCTGTCTCGACAGCGTCCGGTGCGGCGTCGAATACCTCGTCGGTGGCCTCGGGTCCGTGCTTGTTCGTATCGTCGGTCATGACGTTCTCCGCAGTGTCGTCTCTATTGTCCTTCGCATTTCCACACCGCAAGCGCGAGCCTGCGTTTCAGCAAAAATGCTCAGGAACTGGATTTGAAGCCGATATCGAGGTTTGGGGCCGAAAAATCAAGGGTTCAATGGCGCACGTGCGCTAAAGGCGCGCTCTTAGCGCGAAAGCCGCGACATCAGCTGCGCGGTATAGTCGACCATCGGAACGATGCGCGAGTAGTTGAGCCGCGTCGGACCGATGACACCGACGGCACCAACGATGCGGTCCTCGCCATCGCGATAGGGTGCAACGATCAGCGAGGAGCCGGACAGCGAGAACAGCTTGTTTTCCGAGCCGATGAAGATCCGCACACCCGGGCCGCTTTCGGCAAGATCGAGCAGCTCGATCATGCTGTCCTTCTTTTCCAGATCGTCGAACAGCATTCTGAGCCGGTCGATATCCTCTGCGCCTTCGAGCCCTTCGAGCAGGTTGGCACGGCCGCGCACGATCAGGCGCGCCGGCTTCTCGTCGCCCTCGTTGCCCGACCAGATGGCGAGGCCGCGCTCGACCAGATCCTGCGACAGCGCGTCGAGTTCGCCGCGCACCGTCAGCTTCACCCTTTCGAGCTGGGTGCGCACCTCGGCGATCGTCTGTCCGGCGAGATGGGCGTTGAGGAAGTTTGCGGCTTCCGTAAGCTGCGAGCTGGTGACGCCTGCCGGCAGCTCGATGATGCGGTTTTCCACCTGGTCATGTTCGCCGACGAGCACGGCCAGCGCCTTGGTCGGCGCCAGGCGGATGAACTCGACATGCTTCAGCACCGGATCGGCCTTGGCGGTGATGACAAGACCCGCGCCGCGCGACATGCCGGACAGCATCTGGCTCGCTTCGGTCAAAAGCGCATCGACCGGCTGGGTATGGTCGTCGCGCCGGACATGCCGGTCGATCGAGGCGCGGTCTTCAGGTGAGAGATTGCCGACCTGCATGAAGGCGTCGACGAAGAAGCGCAGGCCCGTCTGGGTCGGCAGGCGACCGGCGCTCACATGCGGCGAATAGATGAGGCCGAGGTCTTCGAGGTCGCTCATCACGTTGCGCACGGAGGCGGGCGACAGTGCCATCGGCAAAAGCCGCGACAGATTGCGCGAGCCGAGCGGCTCGCCGCTCGTCAGATAGGTCTCCACGATGCGACGGAAAATTTCGCCCGAGCGCTCGTCGAGCGCCGCGGCGATTTCCTTTGCTCCGGGATTGCGCAGTACCATGTCACTCCACATATGCAGGCACATCCTGCCGTGGCCGGAATATAGTGTCCCGGCGGCCCGTTGGCAAAAGGGAAAAAACGGTCGATTGCCCGGCTTTCCACCGGCTCCCTTTGCCCGCGTCATGTTCTGCAGCACTGCGCGTCCTCGGGCGCGCCAAAGGTCGCTGCAGCACCTTAAACTGCTGCACAATTTTGTCCCTAAATCGATTTCGATTTAGGGAATTATGCAGTAGAAGGCTCACGAGATACGATAGGAGTTGACGATGCGGCCATCCGGCAGAAAAACCGATCAAATGCGCAAGGTTTCTTTCGAGCGCAATTTTTCCAAGCATGCGGAAGGCTCGTGTCTGGTGCGGTTCGGCGATACGCATGTGCTGTGCACCGCCAGCCTTGAGGAAAAGGTTCCGGCCTGGCTGCGCAATGGCGGCAAGGGCTGGGTGACGGCGGAGTACGGCATGCTGCCGCGCGCCACCGGCGAGCGCATGCGGCGCGAGGCGGCAAGCGGCAAGCAGAGCGGCCGCACCCAGGAAATCCAGCGGCTGATCGGCCGGTCGCTGCGTGCCGTCGTCGATCTGCCGGCGCTCGGCGAACGCCAGATCTCGATCGACTGCGACGTCATCCAGGCCGATGGCGGCACACGCACGGCCTCGATCACCGGCGCCTGGATCGCGCTGCACGACTGCCTGAAGTGGATGGAAGCCCGCAACATGGTCAAGGTCGAGAAGGTCCTGAAGGATCATGTCGCCGCCATCTCTTGCGGCATCTTCGCCAACCAGTCGGTGATCGATCTCGACTACCTCGAAGATTCCGCTGCCGAGACCGACGCCAACTTCGTCATGACCGGCTCGGGCGGCATCGTCGAGATCCAGGGCACGGCGGAAGGCAAGCCGTTCTCGGAAGAGGAATTCGCAAGCCTGATGGGCCTTGCCAAGAACGGCATTGCCGAACTGGTGGCGCTGCAGAAGCAGGCAATCGCCGGCTGAGGAAGGAACGTCAGGATGGCCCCGGCGCTGGAAGGCATTCTCGAGACCGCGCTCTACGCAGCCGATCTCGATGCCGCCGAGGCCTTCTATGGCGGCATTCTTGGCCTCGGAAAGATCACCCGCGCCGGTAATCGTCACGTCTTCTATCGCTGCGGACCGGGCGTGCTGTTGATCTTCAATCCGGCCGAAACGGTGAAACCGCCAGCGCCGGACGCCGCCCTGCCGGTGCCTCCGCACGGGACGACCGGCCGGGGGCATATGTGCTTTCGGGTGCCGGCCGAGGCGCTCGACGCCTGGAGAGCAAAACTGGAGTCGGCAGGCGTCGCGATCGAAAGCGATCTTCGCTGGCCGAACGGGGCGCGGTCCTTCTATTTCCGCGACCCGGCCGGCAACAGCCTTGAATGTGCGGAACCGGGCCTCTGGTCCATCGAATGAACACGAAACGAGACACCATGCGCAAACTGGACAACAAGACGCTGATCGTCGCCAGCCACAATGCCGGCAAGATCCGCGAAATCCGCGATCTCATCGGCCCGCTCGGCTTCGAGGCGAAGTCGGCCGCAGACCTCAATTTCGTCGAGCCCGACGAGACCGGAACGACCTTCGAGGAGAACGCCACGATCAAGGCGCTCGCCTCGGCCAACGCCTCCGGCCTGCCGGCGCTTTCGGACGATTCGGGTCTCGCGATCGACGCGCTCGACGGCGCACCCGGCGTCTATACCGCCAACTGGGCCGAGCGCGAAGATGGCAGCCGCGACTTCGCCATGGCCATGCAGAAGGTCGAAGATGCGCTGCAGGAGAAAGGCGCCAAAACGCCTTCCGAGCGCACCGCCCGCTTCGTCTCGGTTCTCTGCCTTGCCTGGCCGGACGGCCATGTGGAACTCTTCCGCGGCGAGGTCGAAGGCTTCGTCGTCTGGCCGCCGCGCGGCAGCCAGGGCTTCGGCTATGATCCGGTGTTCCAGCCCAAGGGCTATGACACCACCTTCGGCGAGATGAGCGCCGACGAGAAGCACGGCTGGAAGCCGGGCGACGAAGAGGCCCTGTCGCACCGCGCCCGCGCCTTCAAGATCTTTGCCGAAACCTGCCTCGGAGCGTGATCGGAGCGGGAGGAGGAAACCGCGAATTTATCCGCCGCATCCCCGCTCCCGATGAAATGTGACCATGAGAGACGCAATAATGCAGACTGCCACGCTATCGGCGATCGGTGACGGCATGGACCCCGGTTTCGGGGTCTATGTGCATTGGCCGTTCTGCGCGGCCAAATGCCCCTATTGCGACTTCAACAGCCATGTGCGCCACCAGCCGGTGGACCAGCCGCGTTTCGTTGCCGCTTTTCTCAAGGAAATGGAAGAAGTGCGCGAGCTTTCCGGCCCGCGCACGGTCACCAGCGTCTTCATGGGCGGCGGAACGCCGTCCTTGATGGAACCCGCCACGGTCGACGCCATCCTCCAGGGCATCGCCCGCCACTGGCATGTGCCCGACGGCATCGAGATCACCATGGAGGCGAACCCGTCGAGCGTCGAGGCGACACGCTTCCACGGCTACCGTGCCGCCGGCGTCAACCGCGTCTCGCTCGGCGTCCAGGCGCTGAACGACCGAGACCTGAAATTCCTCGGCCGACTGCACAATGTCGAGGATGCACTGAAGGCGATCCGACTGGCGCGCGAGATCTTTCCGCGCATGTCCTTCGACCTGATCTACGCCCGCCCGAACCAGACGGTCGAGGAGTGGGAGCGCGAGCTGAAGGAGGCCGTCTCCTACGCGGTCGACCACCTGTCGCTCTACCAGCTGACGATCGAGGAAGGCACGCCCTTTTTCGGCCTTCACAAGGCCGGCAAGCTCATCGTTCCCGACGGTGAACAATCGGCGGTGCTCTACGAGGCGACCCAGGACATCACGGCTTCGATCGGCATGCCGGCCTACGAGGTTTCGAACCACGCCCGGCCGGGCGCCGAAAGCCGCCACAACCTCACCTACTGGCGCTATGGCGATTACGCCGGCATCGGCCCGGGCGCCCATGGGCGCCTTGGCATCGGCAATGGCAAGATCGCGACCTCCACGGAGCGCAAGCCCGAGGCCTGGCTGCATCTTGTCGAGACCCATGGCCACGGCATGATCGAACGAGAATCGCTCGATCTCGAAGCACAGTCCGACGAGTTGCTGCTGATGGGCCTGCGGCTGAAAGAAGGCGTCGATCTCGCCCGCTGGCAGACCCTTTCCGGCCGCGATCCGGACCCGGAGCGCGAACAGTTCCTGATCGATCACGGCTTCATCGAGCGGCTCGGCAATTCCCGCCTGCGCTGCACGCCGTCGGGCATGTTGATCCTCGACGCGGTGGTTGCCGATCTCGCCTGCCCGTAAGGCGATCGTGACGCAGCAGCGGACGGCCACTGTCGGGCAATGGTCCGCAGCGGCGTCCGGTTTTTTTTCGCCGGCTACCGGTTCAATCGAACGTTTCGCCCGACAGCGGCGTCGCCCGCATGGACGGCCGCTCTTCGAAAGCGTCGAACCAGCGGGTCAAGCGCGGCCGATCCCGGAACGACGGCAAGTCGCGGAAAGCCATCCAGGAGAGCGTGGTTGCGAGCGCAATCTGGCCGACATCGACGGCAGCCTCCGGATCCAGCGTCCGCTCCAGCCAATCGTAGGTCGCCTCGATCTTCTCGGCATAACCATCGGCAAGCGCCGGATAACGCAGATGCTCCGGCCTGCGCTCCCCCTCCCAGCGAAGGCCGATACCGGTCTGCGCCAGCACCTGCGCCACCGACTGCAGCCTGAGCGCGCGCCAGCGCGGCTCGCCCGCCTCAGGGATCAGCTTGCGGCCCTCATGGAGCGTGTCGAGATAAGCGCAGATCACGTCGCTGTCGAAGATCGGCTCCTGCCCCTCACGCAACAGGATCGGAACCTTGCCGAGCGGGTTTTCTGCATAGACCTCCTCGTTTCGCCGTGTCGGGCTGGTCTCGTGATGAATGACCTCGAGCCGGTCGGCAAAGCCGACCTCATGGGCAAAGACGAGCGCCTTGCGAGCGAAGGGGGAATGGGTCTGGTAGTAGAGGATCATGTCTATCTCGCGGGATCTGGTGTGAATTTTTGTCCCGTGAAGAGATATTGCATCACGACCGATAAAGGCGCTCTGTTTCATCGGCCGAGCTGCAAGTTTGTTTCGTCTAGGCCGCCTTCATCGGATCGCCCTTCAGCTGGTTGAGCTCGATGCCCCTGGCAACCAGACGGGTGACCTGAGCGTCGTCCACGTCATCGGTGGTGCGCAACCGAATATAGGCCATGTCGCCCTTGCCGCCGCCCTTCTCCAGGCGGGCGTCGAGATCGAGCATTTCGGCGCCGCGCCAGAAGCCGAAGGTCACGTAATCCTTTGCCCCCTTGAGCAGACAGACCGCGCCGCCGGCCTCATAGATGGGGTGGCCCCATTTGACGGCGTCGGTGAGTGCGCCTGTGGCCAGGAGGGCATCATGCAGGCGTTTCGCCACGTCGGCGGGAACGCCGGAGAGACCGGCGATGTAGTCGTTGACTGTCTTGGTCATGGTCGTCTTTCTGTCGCTTGCTATCAGTTCTTGAGCGGGATGAGCGCGCGCAGGCGCGGATCCCGAAGCCAGAGGCCGCCCCAGGCGATCACGCCGAGATAGAAGCCGAAAAGCAGATGGGTGAAGAGCGGGCTGCCGGCCCGAAGATGCGTCGCCATCGCGCCACCGAGATAGCCGGTGAGCAGAATGGCGCCGAGGATGGAGGTGCGCGGGATCACATAGAGCACCGTGCATAGCAATGTGAGAATGCCGAGCAGACGTGCCAGGCCCTGGTCGGCCGAGTAGCCGAGCGCGACCATGGTTTCGGTGACGACGGCAAGCGGCACGAGCTTGATGGCCGCATCGAAGATCAGGAAGGCGACAAGCAGGCCGCTGAGGAAGCGGCCGAGGATGATCGACTTTGCCGTCGGGGCCGGCACTGCAAGGCTGGTGGTCATGGGTCTCTCTCCTTGGATTTCGTTCTCGGTCCAAGGACGAAACCGCATGCGGGATCCCGACAGCGGCCGTCAGATTTTTCTTTCGGAGATCTCGATGCCAGGCGTTTCATCGAGCTTGTCGAGCTGCATGCGGATGTAAGCGCATTCGGCCGCGTTGGTGGCGAGTGCGATCGCATGGTCGAAGGCGACGCGCGCTTCGCGAACCTTGCCAAGCTGCTTCAGGAGATGGCCGCTCAGGCCATGGAAATAGAAATAGCCGGAGAGCTTTTCCGCCAAGGGCGCGATCATCGCCAGCGCCGCTTCCGGGCCCTGACGCTTCGAAACCGCCACGGCGCGGTTGAGCGTGATCACCGGCGATGGCTGCAGCCGTTCGAGCGCCTGGTAGAGCAGGTCGATCTGCGCCCAGTCGGTCTCATCCGCCCGTTCGGCGCGGGCATGCAGCGCCGCGATCGCCGCCTGGATCTGGTAGGCGCCCGGTTGGCGATACTGCATCGCCCTGTCGATCAGCGCCAAGGCCTCGTCGATCAGCGGGCGGTCCCACAGGCCCCGGTCCTGGTCTTCGAGCAGGATGACGGCGCCATCGGCATCGAACCGGGCGCGTGCCCGCGAATGCTGGATCATCAGCAGCGCCGTCAGCCCCATGATCTCAGGCTCGGCCGGGAAAAGCTGAAGCAGCAGGCGTCCGAGCCGGATCGCCTCCTGGCACAGGTCGGCCGAGACGCTTTCCGGTCCGTTCATCGCCGAATAGCCCTCGTTGAAGACGAGGTAGATCATCGTCGCGACGGCGGCGAGCCGGTCTGACCGATCGGCCGCATCCGGGGTCTCGAAGGCAAGCCCGGCGGCGGCGACCCGGGATTTGGCACGGGTGATGCGCTGTTCCATCGCCGCCTCGCTGACGAGGAAGGCGCGCGCGATCTGCTTGACCGAAAGGCCCGAGACGATGCGCAGCGCCAGCGCGATCTGCTGCGTTGCCGGCAGCGCCGGATTGCTACAGACGAACAGGAGGCGAAGAATGTCGTCGCGATAGTGGGAACCGTCGAGCTGGTCGGCAAGCGCGCCCTCCCGATCTTCGAGGTCGGAGAGGATTTCCTCCGGCGGCAGCGCCGTCTCGCGGGACTGGCGGCGAACCTTGTCGATGCCGCTGTTGCGGCCGACGAAGATCAGCCAGGCCGCGGGGTCACGCGGTGGGCCGCTCTTCGGCCAGGTCTTCAAAGCCCGGATACAGGCCTCCTGAAACGCTTCTTCGGCGGTGTCGAGGTTGCGGAAATAGCGCAACAGCGCGCCCACGGCCTGCGGCCGGGCAGAAACGAGTGCGAGGTCTATCCAGGATGTGTCTGTCATGAAGCAAGCTCACTGGGTTTGTAGATGGCAAGGGGACGGATTTCGTAGGAGCCAGCCGATGGATTGGCATCACCGAGTTCGCGGGCGAACTGGAGTGCCTCGTCCAGAGATACGCAGTCGATCACGAAAAAGCCGAGCAACTGCTCCTTCGTTTCGGCGAAGGGGCCATCGGTAACGATCGTCTCGGCATGGCTGTGCCGGAGCGTCGTCGCCGTCATGGTCGGCATCAGGCGGGCGATCGGCCCAAGCTTGCCGGCCTCGGCATACTTGCGCTCGACAGCTGCCATGTCCCGCATCACCCTTTCGTCCTCCTCTTTGCTCCAGGTGTCGGTGACATTCTCGTTATTGTAGCAAAATACGGCGTAAAGCATGGAACTCTCCTGCTCCTCAAATCAAAGACGATGACATCGACAGATAGCCGACAACCCGAATGAAAAAAACAGGCCGGTAGTGCTTTCGCCTACCGGCCCGCCATGCGTGTAAACCTGAAATCCTCAGAGGTTGTCGCGGCACTCCAAGATGGGGTTGACGGCCGGGCGACGGAAGAGGCGCAGGAGCCGTCCGTCGATCGCCGCAAGCCCGGCGGCAATCAGCGTCATGCCCAGGAAATGCTTGGGCTCCAGCGTCTCGCCGAGGAACATCGCACCGAGCAGGATGGCGCTGACGGGGATCAGGAAGGTGACGAGCATCAGGTTGGTGACGCCGGCCGTTTCCAGGATGCGGAAGAACAGGACGTAAGCGAGCGCCGTGGAAATCAACGCGATGCCGACGATCGCGGCCCAGACGTCGAAGCCCGGCATGGGAAGCGTCCAGGGGTGATCGATCAGCAGCGACAGCGGGACCAGCATGATGCTTGCAGCCGAGACCTGGCCGGTCGCCGTCACGATCGGCACCACGCCCATGCGCTTGAAGCGGCGGGCAAAGACACCGGCGAGCGCATAGGAGAGCGCAGCCCCAAGCACGGCGACCTGGGCAAGCAGGTTCGAACCGAGACCACCGAGCGCCGCGGGGCCAATCATCATCGCAACCCCGAGGAAGCCGACGACGACACCGGCAAAACGGTTGGCTGTCAGTTTCTCGTCATCGGTCAGGAGATGCGCGACGATCACGCCGAAAAGCGGAGTCGTCGCATTGAGGATCGAGGCAAGGCCGCTGGCGATATGCGTCTGCCCCCAGACGATCAACGAGAAGGGGATGAGATTGTTGAGCAGACCCATGCCGAAGAAAGCGAGCCACACGCGCGGGTCGCGCGGCATCGACAGCCCCATCAGACGAACGAAGGCGAGCAGCGCGAGCGCCGCGAGACTGACGCGGAGCGCCACGATCGTGACCGGCGGCAACGCCTTGACGGCGACACCGATGAAGAAGAACGAACCGCCCCACAAAATGGAGAGCAGGATCAACATGCCCCATTCCCGGGCGCCCATGACCTTGGCCTGCGTTGCTTGTGTCATTGCCTTAACCCTCGTTTGTTTGTCAGGCTAAACCGTGATGGCATCGACCATCTTGACTTTGTGCCATTATTCTCAGGATATTGAGCTTCGAACAAACGATCATTTCTCGACACATGATTGAGTTTGGCTAAACCATGGCGACATCCCTTCCCTCCCTCGCCTCGCTGCGCGCCTTCGAGGCGACGGCGCGCCATTCGAGCGTGACGAAGGCCGCACAGGAACTCAACGTGACGCCTGGCGCGGTCAGCCTGCAGGTGCGCGAACTGGAGCAGACGCTTGGCGTGACGCTGTTTGAGCGCCGGCCGAGACAGTTGGTGCTGACGGAGGACGGCAGCACCTATTTCGCGACACTCAGGCGCGCGTTCCGGATGATGCGCGAGGCGACCGAGGAACTGACGGCACGCAAGCGCGCGCCGGTGCTGACGGTGAGCTGCACGCCCACTTTTGCCGCCCAATGGCTGGTCCCGCGCATCGGCGCCTTCGAGCTGCAGGTGCCTGGCATCGACGTGCGCATCAGCACCACCAACCGGTTGACGGACTTCAGCACCGACGGGGTCGACATTGCCATCCGCCACGGGCTTGGCCGCTATGACGGGCTCGTCAGTGAACGGCTGATCGATGACGACCCGGTCCCCGTCCTTCACCCGGCACTACGCGCCAGGAACCCGCTCGATACGCCGGGCCATCTTGCCGCGCATGTGCTCCTGCACGACGTGCACCGTCAGGATTGGAGGCTGTGGCTGGATGCGGCAGGCGCCGACGGGGTGGATGCCGGACGGGGGCCAGTCTTCGTCAACAGCAACGGCGCCATCGAGGCGGCCAAGGCCGGCGACGGCGTTGCACTGGTGCGCCTGTCGCTGGTCACGCGCGAGCTTGCGGAGGGCGTGCTGGAAGCCCCCTTCCCCGAGGGCGTCATGACCGGGCTTGCCTATCATCTCGTATACCCGCCGGCGGCTCTCGACCGGCCGCCGGTCACGGCCTTTCGCGCCTGGATCATCGAGCAGGCACGGGCCGAACAGGGCGTGGGAAATCCGGAGGCCAAGCGTTCGCCGCGGCCGACACTGAAAGCGGTCCGGTAAAACAAAAGAGCCCGGGCGAACCCGGGCTTTTTTTCGGCAATCCGCCTCGACTATTCGTTGATCAGGCGCTTCAGCAGTTCGATCTCATGGCTGAGCTTGGTGTCACCCGAGATCAGCTCCTCGATCTTGCGCACGGCGTGCAGCACGGTCGTGTGGTCGCGTCCGCCGAAGCGACGGCCGATCTCCGGGAAGGAGCGCGGCGTCAGCGTCTTCGACAGATACATGGCGATCTGGCGCGGCTTGACGATGACACGGGTGCGGCGGTTGGAGACAAGCTCCTGGCGCGAGACGTTGTAGTGCTTGGCGACGACGCGCTGGATGTCCTCGATGCGCACACGGCGGGGTTCGCCGGCGTTGACGAGGTGGCCGAGCAGTTCATCGACGCGCTCGATCGAGAGCTGCGGCTCGAAGGAGCGGCGGAACAGGAGCTGGTTGAAGGCGCCTTCCAGTTCGCGGCCGCTGGCGGTCACGTTGCGTGCCACATGGCTGAGGATTTCGCCGGGAATGTCGAGCGAGCCGTCGTCCTGACGGGCCGTGTCCAGGCGACGCTTCAGCATTTCCAGGCGCATGTCATAGTCCGGGCCGTCCATCTCGATGGCGACACCGCCCTGGAGACGCGAACGAACGCGGCTGTCGAGCGATTCCAGTTCCCACGGTGCGCGGTCGGCGGCGACGACGACCTGCTTGGCGGAATCGAGCAGCATGTTCAGGAGATGGCAGAACTCATGCTGGATCGACTTGCCCTGCAGGAACTGCATGTCGTCGATGATCAGGAGATCGATGTTGCGCAGCGACTCCTTCAAGGACAGCGCGTCGTTGTCGCGGATCGCGGTGGCGAAACGCCACATGAAGTATTCGGCCGTCAGGTAGACGACGCGCGGTGCACGCGCGCTCTGCAGCGCCTGGATGGCGATGGCCTGCAGAAGGTGCGTCTTGCCGAGGCCGACGCTCGAGTGGATGAAGAGCGGGTTGAACCGCACCGCACCGGCGCCGGCTTCCGCGATCGTCCGGGCGGCGGCAAGCGCCACGCGGTTCGAGGAACCCTCGACGAAGCTCTCGAAATTGTAGCGCTGGTCGAGCGGCGAGCCGAAAAGCGGCGCCTGGGTCGGCTTCTGCATGCTTGCGACGGTCGCCGCAGCAACGCTTGCCACCGGCTGGGCTGCGGCCGGACGGCGCGCGGGCTGGGCCGGAGCTGCTTCTGCCGCCTGCGGCAGCACATCTTCCTGGGTGGTCGGACGGGCGCCACGGGTTGCCGTGCGCACCAGGATCTCGATCTTCATGATCTCGCCGTCTTCCTGCTGGAAGATCGAGGTTATGAGGTCGAGATAACGGTTGTTGATCCAGGACTTCAGGAACGTGGTCGGCACCGATAGGCGCACAACGCTCTTGGATACGGAATGGAGCTTCAGACGCCCAAACCAGCTTGCAAAGACATCCGGACCGACTTGAGCTTTGAGACGCGCACTTACCCGCTCGAACAGTGCGTCGTGCCTCATGTCGATTTTTTCCCCCGCCGCCTGAGATAGATTGCTTCCGGCCTGAAATGCGTCTCCTTCTTTCTGAAGTGCGCCCGCCGTCACCAAATTCATCTGCATTTTGCCGCCTTCCAATTCATGTTCAGATGCCGTCATCGCTGCCGGCCTCATCTCTTATGTCCGTCGCCCGCGGCGCCTTCGAAGGCCATGCCGCTTTCGCCGAACGTCACAGTCGCAGACGACGCCGGGCTCCTCATCTCCCGCCTCGCTGCGCGCTACGCGCACCCACCTGCCCTTCGGGCCGGAGGATGTCCCCTCGCGCCTCTTGTCAACAATCCCTTCGACGCGCTCCCGCGCCGTACCGGATCCTCCTCCTCGTCAACAGCTCCTCGCACCCTCGTACGAAGCGATGAGCCGCGCGTTGGACCTTGGCCTCGCGTCGGGCGCCGCTTGCACCCTCCATCGAGACCGCCTGCGTGTTTCCTTTGTCGTAGCCGATCAAAGGGCAGGATAGGCAGCCGTCAAAGCGCCGCAGCGACCTTCAGGCGTCCGACCGGACGCACGGTGCTGCAGATGGCCGCCTCACAATCACAGGACGAAAGTTTCTCGTCCGGAGTGGTATGAACCATCCGGTTTTTCACCTTCGACTTGTCTGATTGAACGACGCGGAGCCGCCCTGATACAAAGGACAGAAACATCGAAACCATTTCTTCGAAATGGCCTCTTTTGCTTCCTTTTACAGATGTGGTCCGTGTCCCCTGTGGAGGGCATTTAGGCAGGATCGATGGGCAAGATCAATCGCGATTTTTACGCAACCTTAAGCGCCGGCCGTTGACTCTCCGGCTGCCATTTGCTTGCCGCATTCCGAGTCCGAGAAGAATCCCTGTTGAATCAAGGGTTTTGATTTTTCGCTCTTTGCTTAGCTGGCGAAAAAGAAAAAAAATAAAAATTCGCTTGACTCAGAATGGGCCTAACGGACCCCCAGCCAGAGACATCCCTTTGATAAGGACCTCTCACAAGTCATTGAAATAATTATATAAATTTTGTCATCGCACTGACATAAGCCCAAGCCGCCAGATTAACCATCGCAATGACAGAAGTATGAATCCGAAAAGCCCGGCGCAAGGGCCGGGCTCTCGATTAACAGATTTTTCTTAGCCGGATTAGGCCGAAAGCGACTTTACGCGCTGTGCAAGACGCGAAACCTTGCGCGATGCAGTGTTGGCGTGCAGGACGCCCTTGGTGGCGGCGCGCATCAGCTCGGGCTGAGCTGCCTTGAGCGCTGCGGCTGCGACAGCCTGGTCGCCGGTGGCGATCGCTTCTTCTACCTTGCGGATGAAGCCACGGACGCGCGAACGACGTGCCTTGTTCACTGCAGTGCGGCGTGCGATCTTGCGGGTCGCCTTTTTCGCCGAAGTTGTATTGGCCATTTGTGCCTCTCTTCGAAAACTGACATGAACTCCGCCCTCGCCGTGCCGGGTCACTGCGACCTGTCATCAAAGCAATTCGGGAGTATTTCCGGAAAGCCCAGGATGGCGTTCCAAACTGAGGGCGGCGTATAGCGGGAAACGGCCGCCCCGTCAACGCGCATTTTCCAGAATCTGCGCGCCTCCCCTTGCGCTAGCGATGCTTGAAGTCCGGCTTGCGCTTGGCGACGAAGGCGGCCATGCCCTCCTTCTGGTCCTCGGTCGCAAACAGCGAGTGGAAGAGACGCCGCTCGAAACGCAGGCCTTCGGCAAGCGTTACCTCCAGCGAGCGGCTTACGGCCTCCTTCGCCATCATGACCGCCGGCAGCGAGAAGGAGGCGATCTTCTCGGCCGCGGCCAGCGCTTCCTCCATCAGTTTCTCCGGCGCCACCACACGCGATACGAGTCCCGCGCGTTCGGCCTCGGCCGCATCCATCATCCGGCCGGTCAGAACCAGGTCCATGGCCTTCGCCTTGCCGACGGCGCGCGTCAGACGCTGGGAGCCGCCCATGCCGGGAATGACGCCGAGGGTGATTTCCGGCTGGCCAAATTTCGCGGTCTCGGACGCGATGATGAAGTCGCACATCATCGCCAGCTCGCAGCCGCCGCCGAGCGCATAGCCGGAAACGGCAGCGATCAAAGGCTTGCGGGCTGCCGCCACCTGGTCCCAACCGCCGATGAAGTCGCCGAGATAGCTGTCGACGAAATCGAGCGTCTGCATCTCCTTGATATCGGCGCCGGCGGCAAAGGCCTTCTCCGAGCCGGCGAGGACGACGGCGCCGATCTCCTTGTCGGCATCGAAGGCCTTCAGAGCTGCGGCAAGCTCGCGCATCACGGTCGAGTTCAGCGCGTTCAGCGCCTGCGGACGATTGAGCGTCACCAGGCCGACGCGGCCGCGTGTTTCGACCAGCAGCGTTTCGTAGGTCATTCCTGTTTCCTCCGGTTCATGCGCCAGACCGCTCACGGACCGGCGTTCATTTCTGGCAATGCGGGCAATAGAAGGTCGAGCGGCCCGCCTGCACGATCCGCGCGACCGTACCGTTGCAGCCGGGCGTGCGGCAAGCCTCTCCTTCGCGGTCGTAGACGGAGAAGGAGTGCTGGAAGTAGCCGAGCGAACCGTCGGCCTGGATATGGTCCTTCAGCGACGATCCGCCAGCGGCGATGGCATCGGCGATGACCTCGCGGATCGCGTCGGTCAGGCGCACGAGCCCGTCCTTCGGCTTGCCGCGCTTGTCGACGAGCGCGCCGGCCGCTTTCAGCGGCGACAGGTGCGAGCGCCACAGCGCCTCGCAGACATAGATGTTGCCGAGACCGGCGATGTTCTTCTGGTCGAGCAAAGCCGCCTTCAGCGGCTGCGCCTTGCCGGCAAAGCGTGCGGCGAGATAGGCGGCATCGAGCACGTTGCCGGTCGGCTCCTCGCCGAGCGCGCGGAAATAGGCGTGGTTTGCCACCGTGTCGCGGCGAGCAAGGTCCATGAAGCCGAAGCGGCGCGGGTCGTTGTAGATCACCCGCACCGGGCCTTGCGCGCCGTCGAGATGGAAAATGACGTGATCGTGCTTTTCGTCCTTGCCGCGCGGATGGTGGAATTCGCCCGGCGTTGCTGCCGCCGGTCCCGCCTCTATGCGGAAGGAGCCGGACATGCCGAGGTGGGCGATGATCACGTCGCCGGCTTCCAGATCGATCATCAGATACTTGGCGCGGCGCGACAGCGATACGATGCGCTGGCCGGCAACGGTCGAGGAGAAATTCTCCGGGAAAGGAAATCGCAGATCCGGACGGCGCAGTTCCGCATTGACCAGCAGCGCCCCCTCCATGGTCGGCGCCAGGCCGCGCTTGACGGTTTCGACCTCGGGCAACTCCGGCATGCATGCACTCCTTCGATCTCAGCCACCGGATGCGGTGGTTGGCATTTCCTTGGCGGCCTTCTTATCCTATAGGGGTGCGCTATGCCGCAGCCGCGGTCCCGCCCACGAGATAGCGCGTGGCGGGCCTTTTCGCTATGGTGCCGGAAAAATTGGTTCAGGTGGAGTTCTTCGTATGACGGATCAGCGCGTATCGGCCGATGGCGGCATGGAAACATCCTTCGGTTTCCGCAACGTCGGCACGGGCGAGAAGCAGCCGCTCGTCAACGACGTGTTCCACAAGGTCGCCAAGCGCTACGACATCATGAACGACGTGATGTCGGCCGGCCTGCATCGCGCCTGGAAGGACGCGATGATCGCCGCCCTCAACCCGCCACGCCGCGAGGGTTACAGGACCCTCGACGTTGCCGGCGGCACCGGCGACATCGCCTTCCGCATCATCGAGGCCTCCGACCGCAAGGCGCATTCGACCGTGCTCGACATCAACGGCTCGATGCTGGCCGTCGGCGCCGAGCGGGCCGAGAAGAAGAAGCTCTCCGCCAATCTCGATTTCGTCGAGGCCAATGCCGAGGACCTGCCCTTCGAGGCCAACACCTTCGATGCATATACGATCGCGTTCGGCATCCGCAACGTGCCGCGCATCGACGTGGCGCTGAAGGAAGCATACCGGGTGCTGAAGCGCGGCGGCCGCCTGCTGGTGCTGGAATTTTCCGAAGTCGAAATGCCGCTGCTCGACCGCTTCTATGACGCATGGTCGTTCAACGCGATCCCGAAGTTCGGCAAGCTGATCACCGGCGACGAAGCGCCCTACCAGTATCTGGTGGAATCGATCCGCAAGTTCCCGAACCAGAAAGACTTCGCGACGATGATCAAGGAGGTGGGTTTCTCCCGCGTTTCCTTCACCAATTACACCGGCGGCATCGCAGCGCTGCATTCCGGCTGGAAAATCTGATCCCGATGAGCACGCCTGGAGCATATATCCGCCTCGCGCGGATCGGCTGGGTTCTCGTGCGCGAAGGCGTCGTCTCGGCCGTCCCGACGGAGCACCTGCCACCCTTTGCCCGTTTCGCCCAGAAGGCAGCCGGACTTTTGGCGCGCCGCAGGGTTCCGGGAGAAGAGCGCAGCGACCGGCTGTCGCGCGCCGTCGCCCGGCTCGGCCCTTCCTATGTGAAGATCGGCCAATTCCTTGCAACCCGCCCCGACGTCGTCGGCGCGGAGTTTGCCGCCGACCTGTCGCTGTTGCAGGATCGCATGGCGACCTTCCCGCAGAACGAGGCGAAGGCCGCGATCCAAGGCTCGCTCGGCCGGACGGTCGACGATCTCTACGCCGAATTTTCCGAGCCGATGGCCGCGGCCTCGATCGCGCAGGTGCATCCGGCGATCGTGATGCGCGACAGCGGACCGGACAAGGTCGCCGTCAAGGTCATCCGCCCGGGTGTGCGCCAGCGCTTCGCCTCCGACATCGAGGCGATGTATCTCGTCAGCCACATGCAGGAACGTTTCCTGCCCTATACGCGCCGGCTGAAGCCGGTTGAGGTGACCAAGACGCTGGAGCAGACGACGAAGATCGAGATGGATCTTCGCCTGGAGGCGGCCGCGCTTTCCGAACTTGGCGAGAACACCAAGGACGATTCCGGCTTCCGCGTGCCGAAGGTCGACTGGGAACGGACCGGGCGTGACGTCGTCACCATGGAATGGATCGACGGCGTCAAGATGTCGGATATCGAGGGGCTGAAGGCCGCCGGCCACGACCTCAACCTTCTCGCCGAAGTGCTGATCCAGTCCTTCCTGCGCCACACGCTGCGCGACGGCTTCTTCCATGCCGACATGCACCAGGGCAATCTCTTCGTCGATGACGCCGGCCATATCGTCGCCGTCGACATGGGCATCGTCGGCCGTCTCGGCAAGAAGGAGCGCCGGTTCCTGGCCGAGATCCTCTTCGGCTTCATCACCCGCGACTACCAGCGCGTTGCCGACGTGCATTTCGAGGCGGGCTACGTGCCCTCGCACCACGATGCTGCGAGTTTCGCCCAGGCGATCCGCGCGATCGGCGAGCCGATCCACGGCCAGCCGGCCGAAACCATCTCGATGGCGAAGCTGCTGACGCTGCTTTTCGAGGTCACCGAACTCTTCGACATGCAGACGCGTCCCGAGCTCGTCATGCTGCAGAAGACCATGGTGGTCGTCGAAGGGGTCGCACGCACGCTTAATCCGCGCTTCAACATGTGGAAGGCGTCCGAGCCGGTCGTCGGCAAATGGATCCGCGACAATCTGGGGCCGAAGCGCATCGTCACGGATCTGCGCGACGGCCTGCATGCCGCACTGCGGCTGGCCGAAGCCGCGCCTGAAATCGCCGCACGCACGGAGAAGTTCTCGAGCGAGATCATGGCGATGAGCGAAAACGGCCTGCGTTTCGATGCCGAGACCGCGCATGCGATCGGGAAGGCGGAGGCGAAACACACGCGCTCTGGCCGCATCGCGCTCTGGCTGATCGCCGCCACCCTCGTCTATATCGCCTGGCAGGTGACTTGACCGTCGGCAATCCGGTCGCCGAACCGGCTTGCTTTTCTACCCTCGCTTGCTATCGTCCCCTCATGGACAATCGCTCGATGCTCGCAATGGTGCTTTGCACGCATACCCCAGGGGTGTGCGGGAGACCTGTTGCGCTGACTTAAGGCGAAATGTCCCCCCACCAACCCTGCCGAGGCGAGCAGGGTTGGTCCTGTTTCCTCGGAGCCAAGAGAGGAAACAATGACCGAGGCGAACGACCCTTCAGATATCAGCATCCGCGCGGCCCGCGCCGTCGATTTCGAAGCGATCTCGGCGCTGATGAGCCAGCCGGGCATCCGCTCAGGCACGCTGCGCCAGCCGTTCTCCAATCCGGAACAGACACGCAAGTGGCTGGAAACCCTTTCGGACGACAGCATCGTCATCGTCGCCGAGCGCGCCGGTCGGATCCTCGGCCTGGCCGGACTACACCGCAGCAAGGGGCGCCGGCATCATTCGGCAGCCCTTGGGATCAGCGTCGACGACAATCATCGCGGCGAAGGCATCGGTAAGTCGTTGCTGACCGCTCTGATCGATGCCGCCGACAACTGGCTCGGCATCAGCCGCATCGAGCTTACGGTCTTTACCGACAACGAGCCGGCGATCGCGCTCTACCGCAAGGCCGGCTTCGAGATGGAAGGCACGCACCGGGCCTATGCGCTGCGGCACGGCGTTCTCGCCGACGTGTTCGCGATGGCGCGCATTCGCGCCCTGGCAGGGCTAAACGGCGTCTGAAGAACACGACGCTCGACGACAGCTTAGGCTGTGGCCGGCGGAGCGCGCGTTCACGCAACCTCCGGCTACATCCTGTTCCATTCGTAACTGCGCATATATCGGAAGCATGCGACTTTCGTCTCATGGATGACGAAGGATCATCCCAACCATTCCAGAGGAGAGATTTCATGCGCAAGTTCATCGTCGCAGCCGCTGTCGCCGCCATCGCCGCCATCTCCTTTGCGGCACCGTCTCAGGCCGGCGGTTTCTCGATCGGCTTCAGCGACGGCTATTACGGCCATGGCTGGAGCGGCCGTGTCGGCTATGTCGACAGCTATTATGGCGGGCCTTACTACTACGAGGACGAACCCTATTGCTTCCTGAAGACGGTGAAGCGCTACGACAGCTACGGCAACCGCTACTACAAGAAAATCCGCATCTGCCGCTAAGCGACAGAATGAGGGAGGGCGCTTGAGAGCCCGGCCGCCATGCGGCCGGGCTTTTGCATTTCCACCCCACCGGCGTCAAAACGATTCCGCTGCGCGGAAATCTGGTGTAGCTCGGATGCCGAGCCATTCTGAATTCCGCAATCGAGGAGGGTCGGCCATGGATCTTGGCATCGCTGGAAAACGCGCGCTGGTGCTCGGCGGCAGCAAGGGGCTCGGGCGCGGCATTGCCGAGGCTCTTGCCAGCGAAGGCGTCATCGTGGCGCTGACCGGCCGCGATGCGGCATCGGCCGCCAAAGTGGCAGCCGACGTCAGCCCTTCGGCGCGCGGCTATGCCCTCGACCTCTCGAAACCCGAAAGCCTCGATGGCCTGCTGGACCAGCTCGAAGCCGATTTCGGTACGATCGACATTCTGGTGCTGAATGGCGGCGGGCCGCCGCCCTCGCCTGCCTCGGTCATCGAGCCGGACTTCTGGCGGGTGCAATTCGAGACCATGGTACTGGCTGGCATGCGCATCACCGGACGGCTGCTGCCCGGCATGCGGGAACGCCAGTTCGGGCGCATCATTGCCGTCGCCTCCACCAGCATCCGCGAGCCGATCGTCGGGCTCACCGCGTCGAACGCACTCAGAAGTGCGGTTGCCGGCTGGTTGAAGACGCTCGCCGGCGAAGTCGCGGCCGACGGCGTGACCGTCAACCTGCTTCTGCCGGGGCGGCTTGCCACCGACCGCACGCTCAGCTTCGACCGGATGGACGCCGAAAGCGAGGGGCTCGATATCGCAACGGTCGCAGCCCGCAGCCAACGCGACATCCCGATCGGCCGCTACGGCACACCGGCGGAATTCGGGGCGGCCGCGGCCTTCCTTGCCGGCCGCCAGGCAAGCTACATCACCGGCGTGGCGCTGCCCGTCGATGGCGGCCTCAGCCGTTCGATGCTCTGATACGGTCAAGACATTTCCGCCGACGGATTGGGGGAACCTGCGAAGGCGAGGTCATGCCTCGTCCCGGCTGTCATCGCCGATGAGCGCTGAGAGATCCTCTGCAAGCCGCGTGACCAGAGCGCCGGCCTCCGGCCGGTAATAGAGCCCGATCTCCATCGTCTCGATCATCGGCAGCCCGTCCTGCGGCTTCACCACCCGGTGCCCCTCATGGACGACGCGGGCCGGCAGCAGGCTGATGCCGAGCCCATCGGCAACGGCCGACTGAATGCTGGCAAGGCTGGAACTCGTATAGCTCACGCGCCAGCGTCGCCCTGAGGCATCCAGCGCCGCCACCATGTCGTCGCGATAAAGCCCGCGCGGCGGAAAGACGACGAGCGGTAAGGGATCGAGCGCCAGAACTGGATGGGCGGCGCTATCGATCCAGCACAGGGTCTCCTGCCACCGCTGCACCGCTTCGCCTGAACCGCGGCGCTGCTTGACGACGACGATATCGAGCTCGCTGCGATCATAGAGTGACCGCAGCTCGCGGCTGAGCCCACTCGTCACTTCGAGCCTGACATTGTCATGCCGGCGGGCAAAGGCCGAAAGCATGCGGGTCGTGCGACCGGCGGCAAAGTCTTCGGGCAGGCCGAGGCGCAGCGTCGCGGCGACCGATGCGCCGGAGAGAAGCTGCCGCGCCTCTGCATCGAGCGCCAGCATGCGCCGCGCATAGCCGATCAACTGCTCGCCCGCTTCGGTCAGCCGGACCTGACGATGGCTGCGTTCGAGCAGCCGATGACCGGCCTGTTCTTCCAGCCGCAGGACTTTCTGGCTGACCGTCGACTGGGTGGAATTGAGCCGGCCGGCGGCAGCGGTGAATCCACCGCAATCGGCCACCGTCGCGAAAGCTCTCAGCAGATCCAGATCGAAAGGCTGACCATTCATAGTTCCACTTGATAGCATTCATATATTTAATTTCCAAATGAATGCAGCAGTGCCTAAGGTCGCGGACGGGGGGCCATACCGGGCGCGGGAGACGTTCGGCGACGACGCGTGTCTTGCGCCCTTGAAAAGGTCACGGATCGGCTCAAGTAAGCACGAGATCGCGATGAGCGAGAGCGGCATGGACGGAGCCCCTTCCGGGTTTCCTCGTTTCGCTCGTAACCGGAACCATTGCGATCGGTCGATCCATTCGACCGGCCTGCATGATCGGAAAGACCAAATGCGACCAAGACTTTTCGGCTCGCTGATCGGCGTATCGATTGCCGCCTTCAGCCTTGCACCTCAAACCGTGGGGGCTTCGATGCTTGAAAACCAACTGATCTCCGCCGCCGAGACTGGCGATCCAGACAAGGTGAAGGCGCTGCTCAAGGAAGGCGCGAGCATCGAAGCGCGCGACGCCAGCGGTGCGACGGCGCTGCTCGCCGCCACCCATGAAAATCGCGTCGATGCGGCGCGTGCCCTGATCGAGGCCGGCGCCGACGTCAACGCCAAGGACAAGATCCAGGACAGCCCCTACCTCTATGCCGGCGCGCGCGGGCATCTCGAAATCCTGAAGCTGACGCTTGCCAATGGCGCCGACCTCAAGAGCACCAACCGCTATGGCGGAACGGCGCTGATCCCGGCCGCCGAGCGCGGCCATGTCGAGACCGTCAAGACCTTGATCGAAGCCGGCATCGACGTCGATCACGTCAACCGCCTCGGCTGGACCGCGCTGCTCGAAGCCATCATCCTCGGCAGCGGCGGCGAAAAACACACCGAGATCGTACGGCTGCTGATTGCGGCCGGCGCCGACGTGAACCTTGCCGATGGCGAGGGTGTCAGCCCGCTGACCCATTCCCGCCAGCGCGGCTATGGCAAGATCGAGAAGCTGCTGGCCGACGCCGGCGCCCGCTAGAAAGAACTCCCATGACCCAGGAACAGACCTATCTGGCCGAGGCGGTAACGCTTGCCCGCCGCAACGTCGAGAAAGGCGGACGCCCCTTCGGCGCCGTCGTCGTCAAGGATGGCGAGATCGTCGGTCGCGGCGTCAACGAGATGCTGTCATCCGGCGACCCGACCTCGCATGCGGAACTGAACGCGCTGCGGGAGGCCGCCCAGAATCTTCGCTCCCCGCGGCTCGAAGGCGCCGCCGTCTATGCCAGCGGCCAGCCCTGCCCGATGTGCCTTGCCGCCATGCGCATGGCCGGGATCACCGAGATCGCCTATGCGAACTCGAATGCCGACGCCGAGCCCTTTGGCCTCTCGACCGCAGCGATCTATGCGGAACTGGCAAAACCGCTCGCCGAGCAGGCCATGCGCTTCCGCCACGTGCCGGTCGACGATGCCGGGACGGCACCGCTTTACGCGGCCTGGCAAGCGCGACAGGCCAAGGGCTGAGCCGCCGGGTCAACGCCCGGCCATCCGGATGTGAACAGCCGGGGCGGCCGACGGCCGCCTCGGGCCTTCTGTTCGGTCCAGAGGATCGGGGAAACGATGCCCCTTGCCGAACACACGTGCCGGCTGTAATCGCATAGGCGTTTCTTCCTTTTGCTCTGCCCCATCCTTTAAGGAGACCGGGCGGTTTCCAGCCAGCAGGTGCCCGTGATGACTGCCTATTCCGAAAAAGCCGGCCGCTTCGTCGCGCTGCTTCTCATCGCGGGCTCCGGCGTGGTGACGATCGCCAAAGGCATGAGCCTGACCTTCCTTGCGATCCGCCTCCAGCGTGACTTCGGCCTCACCCCCGCCAGCATCGGCGCGTTGATCGGCATGGGTCCGCTGCTCGGCGCGATCGTCAGCCCTTTCGCCGGCACGCTCTCGGACCGAATTGGCCGAAAAGCTGTGCTGACCGTCGCACTCTTCATGGCCGGACTGGCGCTGGCCGGGCTCGGACTGGCACAATCGATCGCCGCCTTCGCGCTGGCCCACATCGTCTCTGCCGTTGCCGCCGCCGTTTTTGAGCCGGTCGCGCGTGCCTTGATGAGCGATGCGGCGCCTGAACATCTGCGCCTCAAGGTTTTCTCCTGGCGCTATCTCGCCATCAATGCCGGCTGGGCGATCGGGCCGTTGATCGGCGTATGGGTCGGTGCGGCCTATGTGACGCTGTTCGTCATCGCCGGCGTCATCCATGCAGCCTTCGGTCTCGTGATCTTGCTCACGGTACCCGAGGCCAGCAGCAGGCAGTCCACCGAGACCGAACGAGCGTCAGGGAGTGCCGTTGGCTGGCGCGGACTTGTCGCCGCCTTGCGCGACCGGCGCCTGGTCTTCTTCGTCGTCGGCGGTACCCTGCTTCTCGCCGTTCACGGTCAATGGTCGGTGACCCTGTCGCAGTATCTCAACAGCGGCTTCGAGGACGGCATCACGCTCTTTGCGCTTTTGGTTTCGACCAACGCGGTAACGGTACTGGTCGCCAGCACGCCGGCCCGCTTCGTCATCGAACGGATCGGCGCCCTGCGCGCGCTGTCGCTTGGCAGCCTGCTGTTCCTGATCGGCGAGATCGGATTTGCCGCCTCGTCCGGAATGGAAATGCTGGTCGCCTCGATGATCCTCTTCACCATCGGCGAGGTGCTGGTCGTGCCCTCGGAATATGTGCTGGTCGACGGCATTTCCAACGCCGGCAATCGGGGCACCTATTTCGGCGCCCATTCGCTCTCGACATTCGGAAACTTCCTCGGGCCGCTCATCGGCGGCCTTGCGCTTGGCGCCGTCGGCGGCGCCGGCATGTTCCTGCTGTTCGGGCTGTTTGCGGCGGCAGGTGCGCTTCTGTTTGCGATCGGCCATTCCATGCCGCCGCCGCGGCCCGAGGCCGCGCGCGCCACGGCGCTCGACAATGGCGCCGCGACGGGAGACCTCTTGCGGCTGGGACAGTTCGCCTAGCCCTCCGCTACAGGGGATCCTGTCCGGCGATCGGCCGGGACGCGGCGGTATTATTTGAACCCGCCAATCGACAAAACCCAATGTCATGCGCCTGAGCGCCATCCCGTCGCGACTGTCTTGCGACGGGCCGAAACGCTATGCTTGCAGCGTCATCGCCCCTCCTTGCCACCATTTCGACACTGCCAACGCCTAAGCACCGCGCCAAAACCGGAGTAAAAACAAGATCATGAGTGCGCCAAGCGAACAGACAGTCCTCAAACAATCGATCGCGGCCACCGTCGTCGTCGGGGTGACGGGCGTTATCTTCGGTCTGCTTTCGGGTTCGGTATCGATCGTGTTCGACGGTGTGTTCTCGGCCGTCGACGCCTCCATGACCTTGCTCGCGCTCGGCGTGACGCAGCTGATCCCGAAGCCGAGCAAGCGCTTCCAGATGGGCTTCTGGCACATCGAGCCGATGGTGCTGCTCTTCAATGCCGGGCTGCTGACGCTGCTTTCCTTCTACGCGATGGTGAACGCCGTCGGCTCGCTCCTGTCGGGCGGCAACCACCTCGCCTTCGACTGGGCGATCGCCTATGCGGCCGTCGTCGTGGTGATCTGCGCCGTCATGTTCTTCTATGTACGCCGGGCGAACCGGCCGATCGGCTCGGAGTTCCTGGCGCTCGACGTGCGCGCCTGGGCGATGTCCGGTGCGATCACCTCCGCGCTGCTCGTCGCCTTTGCGATCGCCGCCGCCCTGAAGGGGACGGCTTATGAATACGTCACGCCCTATGTCGACCCGGCGATCCTGATCGTGCTGACGCTCTGCCTGATCCCGCTGCCGATCCGCACGGTCTTCCACGCATTGAAGGAGATCTTCCTCGTCGCACCCGCCGAACTCGACGAGCGGGTGCGGCAGGCGGCGGCAAACGCCGTCACGCGTCACGGCTTTGCCGATTACCGCACCTATGTCGCCAAGGTCGGGCGCTCCAAGACGATCGAGGTCTATCTGATCGGAACGCCCGAAACCAAGGTCGGCACGCTCGCCGAACTCGACCGGATCCGCGCCGAGATCGGCGAAGAGATCGGCGATCCCGGCCCTGACCGCTGGCTGACGATCGCCTTTACCGGCGACGCGCGCTGGGCGGAATAATCCTCCTTCAGGAAAGTTCGATCCGCCTGGTGATGCCGATCGCCTCCAGGAAGGCCTGGTCGTGGCTGACGACGAGCAGCGCGCCGTCATAGGCCCTGAGCCCCGCCTCGACCGCCTCGATGGAATCGATGTCCAGATGGTTGGTCGGCTCGTCGAGGATGAGGAGCTGCGGCGGCTTGCTGCCGCTGAGCACACAGGCGAGACCGGCGCGCAGCATCTGGCCGCCGCTGAGACTTGAGACGACCTGCAGCGCAGCATCCGACCGGAACATGAAGCGGGCGAGCGCCGCCCGGCAATCGTTCTCGCTGGCGTCGGGATTGAGGCGCCGGAAATTGTCGCGGATCGACAGACGAGGATCGAGCAGGCTTACCTTCTGGTCGAGCATGGCGTGATCGACCTGGACGCGCACCGTGCCGGACCATGGCTCGAGATCACCCGTCAGTAGCGACAACAGCGTCGTCTTGCCCGAACCGTTGCGACCGGTGAGCGCCATGCGCTCCGGCCCGACGACCGAAAGCGACAGCCGATCGACGATCGGCTTTCCCGGTCCATAACCAACGCTGACATCATCGACCTGCAGGACGCTGCGGCCGGAAGGCAGGCCGGTCGCCGGCAGGCGGACGGTCAGAGGCTGCAGGATCTCGATGCGTTCACGCGCGTCGACGAGATCGCCGACTGCCTGGTCCCGCCGCCGTTCAGCGAGGCGGGCATTGTCGCCGCCGGTCTTTTCGCTGCGCTCCTTCCTGGCGTCGAGCAGGAGCAGCGGTTCGTCGCCCTTGGCCCGCTTTCGGCGGCCGGCGGCATCCTTGCGCGCCTTGCGTTCGGCCGTCTCCTGGGTCTTGCGCTCCACCTCGGCCAGACGCCGCTCGGCATCGGCGAGATCGTGGCGCGCGGACGCCAGCTCGATCGCCTTGCGTTCGCGATAATGGCTCCAGTTGCCGCCATAGGTCGTCGCACCAAGCGTCGTGAGTTCGACGATCGCGTCCATCGTCTCCAGGAGTTCACGGTCATGGCTGACGACGATGGCGCCGCCGCGCCAGCCCGCCATCAGCGCGGCAACGGCGGCACGCCCTTCCTTGTCGAGATTGTTGGTGGGTTCGTCGAGCAGAATGAAATCCGGTTCCTTGAAGACGAGCGCGGCAAGTTTCACGCGGGTCATCTGCCCGCCGGACAGGGCGGCAAGGCGCGTTTGCGCTGCCGCGTCCAGACCGACGCGCGCAAGCGCCTCCTCCATGCGGGCCTCCAGCGTCCAATCGGCAGAAGCCAGTTCGTCCACGGAAGCGTGCCCCTCGTCCGCTTTCTGCAGAACCGCAAGCGCGTCGGTGACGCCGAAGAGATCGGCGACGGTCTCGCCTGCCGCGACCTGAACGGTCTGGCTGAGCACGCCGAGGCTGCCGACAACACTGACCTTGCCGCCCTGCGGTGTCAGCGTGCCGTCGACCAGTCGCAGCAGCGTGGATTTGCCAACGCCATTGCGGCCGACAAGGCCGGTGCGGACAGGACCAAAGGTCAGATCGAGATCGGAAAGGAGGCTTCTGCCCTCAGGCGTGGACCACGAAATTTGGGAGAGTGAAATCGAAGCAGGCATGGATACGGTTTTCCCTGATGGCAAGACGGTTCGGCTTGGCGGTCAGGGTGAAATCCATCGATGCGTGTATCCTGTTCAGATTTCTATCGGGTCATAGATAGCATCGAATGCGCCCGTTTCAAGGCGGGGCATTCGATACGGTGTGCCGGAAGCCAGGGGATCAGGCGAGGCTGCGTCGCGCCTCGTCGTCGCCAAAGGCGAGCCCCGAGGCGCGCACGCTCCGGTTTCGGCCGTGGTTCTTCGCGTCGAGAAGAGCGGCGTCGGCCCGGGTCAAAAGCGTGGCAACGGGCCCATCGTCCGGCGCCGCGGCAACGCCGACCGAGACCGACACCGTGCCCAGAATGCGGCCGCGATGCGAAAGCGGCGTCGTGCCTATCCGGGTCCTCAGCCGCTCGGCAAGCTCGAAGCCCGCTGCTTCGCCGGCGTCGGGCATGAGCACGGTGAACTCCTCGCCGCCGAAGCGGTAGGCGCTGCCGGCATCGCCGACCGTATCGACGATGATCTGGGCGACATATTGCATGACGACGTCGCCGGCATCGTGGCCGAACTCGTCGTTGAAGCGCTTGAAGTGGTCGATGTCGATCATCAGGCAGCTGAGCGGCTTGCCGTCCTGCCCGCGTGGCTGCCGGTTCAGCGCCTCGTCCAGGCAGCGCCGGTTGAGCAGGCCCGTCAGTGCATCGCGGACGGCGAGATTGGTGAGCTTTTCGCGCAGTTGAAGATTGGCGACGGCAAGCCCGATGTTTTCGGCGATCAGCTCGAGATAGAGGCGCGACGCTTCGACCGCGAACTCCTCCTCAGACCGCTCTTCGAAATAGAGCAGCCCGATCGTGTCGCCCTGGGCCGTCAGCGGCACGCAGAGGCCGATCACGCCGTCATCGTCGAGGTGCTGGCAGGCAATGTCGCTGTGGCCGCGGTTGCTGACATGCGGCCGGCCGCGGCGAAGCCCCCAGCAAGCGCTGGACGGAAACGTCGGCGCTGAATGCTGCGGATCGAGCCAGGTGCCGACGCGAGTCAAAAGCGTCCGGCTGTCGTTCAGCACATAGAGATGGCCGGCAAGATTGGGAAAGACCTGCGGCGCGAAACGGGCGACGACCTCGGCCAGCTCGTCCTGGCTCTGGCAGGCCTGCAGCCGGTGCATCATCTGCAGGATGAGATCCTTGGTCTGCTGGTCCAGCCGCCGCTCCGCGTCCAGCCGATCCCGCTCCAGGCCGTTCTCACGGAAGATATGGATCGCCTGGTTCATCTCACCGATCTCGTCGCGGCGCCGATCGAGCGGGACCTCTACCGCATAATCCTGCTCGGCAAGGCGGGTGACGATGCCGCTCATTCGGGTAAGCGGCATGGCGACGCGGCGCTTGAGAATGAAATAGAGCACGCTCAGGAACAGGGCGGCGGTGATGCCGAGCATCGTCTTGGCGGCGGCCGCATACCAATCGCTGCGCTCCTGCGCCTCGTTGAGGGCCGCGCCGGTCCGAACGTTGGTCAGGTCCCTGAACCGCGCCACCGTCTCAAGAAGGGCGGTCTGCAGACGCTCGTGCTCGGGCCCGAAGAGCTTTTCCTGCGCGCCGGCGCGGTCAGCCTTCTGATAGGCCTCGATGGCGGCAACCTCGACCTTGTCGAGGGCTTCCGCCTCGCGAACGATTTCCTGCAAGGCGGCGATCTCCGCCGGCGTCGCGCCAAGCTTGGTTGCGGTCTTGGTCGCCTCCTCGCGCCGGCGTTCTTCTTCCTCGGCGCGGTGGAAGGCTTCGAGATGGCGCTCGTCGCCGCGCATCACATAAAGGCGTGCCTCGTCACTTCGCGTTTCAGCCCCGAGCGCAAGCTCTTCGCCGAGCGTATCAAGCACCAGATGTTGCTCAACCGCCTGGCGTTCCTTGATCGCGCTGTCGGTCGACAGGATGAAGGCGGCACCAGAAAGCCCCGTCAGAAGGACGGTCACGCCATAGGCCCAGTTTGTGATCGCATTTATTCGCATGGAAGAAGCTTAGCCCCCGCGGATTGAGAGCGGATTAACCGCATTATCAGGCTTCGGCAACAGCCCCTGCCCCGGTTGATGCAAGCGGCGCGGCTTTTGTTCAGCCTCGACCTGCCGACCCCTCCGGACACGTTGCGCCCGGCAGATCGCTCAAGTAGGTTCGACATCAAAGGCGTCGGTGAGGCCGGTCGCCTGGATTATTCTGGTATCGCGTAGGCTCGGCAGCCCATGCCGGGCAAGAGGACGGCCGAAGGGCCGGGTGCAAATGACACTGTCGGGCAAGCGTATTCTCCTCATCATCTCAGGCGGCATCGCGGCCTATAAGAGCCTCGATCTCATCCGGCGCCTCAGGGAACGCGGCGCGAGCGTGCGGCCGGTGATGACATCGGGCGCACAGCAGTTCGTGACGCCGCTGGCCGTCGGTGCTCTTTCGGCCTCGCATGTCTATCTCGAGCTGTTCTCCCGCGAGGACGAGCAGGATGTCGGCCATATCCGCCTTGCCCGCGAATGCGACCTGATCGTCGTGGCACCGGCCACCGCCGACCTGATGGCGAAGATGGCGAACGGCCACGCGGATGATCTCGCCACGACCATTCTGCTCGCGACCGACCGGCCTGTGCTGGTCGCGCCGGCGATGAACCCGAAGATGTGGGCGCATCCGGCAACCCGCCGCAACCGGGCGACCCTTGCCAAGGACGGCATCCGCTTCATCGGTCCCGAAGCGGGCGAGATGGCGGAAAGCGGCGAGGCCGGCGAAGGCCGCATGAGCGAGCCGCTGGCGATCGTCGCGGCCGTCGAGGATCTTCTTGGCGGAAAGCCAAAACCGCTTGCCGGACGCAGCGTCGTCGTCACGTCAGGGCCGACGCATGAGCCGATCGACCCGGTGCGCTACATCGCAAACCGCTCCTCGGGCAAACAAGGCCATGCGATCGCCGCGGCGCTCGCGAAACTCGGCGCAAACGTCACGCTGGTCTCCGGCCCAGTGACGATCCCGGATCCGGCCGGCGTGAAGGTCGTGCATGTGGAACGGGCCGAAGAGATGCGCGACGCGGTGCTTGCCGCCCTCCCTGCCGACGTTGCCGTCATGGTCGCCGCCGTTGCAGACTGGCGGGTGGCGACGGCCGCCGGCAACAAGATCAAGAAGAAGCCCGGCGAGGCGCCGCCGCCGTTGCAGCTTGCTGAAAACCCCGATATCCTGAAGACGGTCGGCCACCACGCCAAGCGGCCGAAACTCGTCATCGGCTTTGCCGCCGAAACCGAAAATGTCGCCGACAACGGCCGCGCCAAGCTCGAGCGCAAGGGCGCAGACTTCATCCTCGCCAACGACGTGTCGCCGGCAACCGGCATCATGGGCGGCGACCGCAATAAGGTGAAACTGATCTCGGCCACCGGCAATGATGATTGGCCGGAGATGGACAAGGACGCGGTCGCGGAGAAGCTTGCGGCGATGATCGCCGACGAGCTGGCGCGGAAAGATCGGGGCTGATCCACCATCGCCCGGGTTAAACCCGAAGACTAACCCTCCCCCGCCGGCGGGGCGAGGGGACGTGCCCTACCCAGCTACGGTGAGGTAGAGTGAAGACGGCGCTATCCTGTCCCTTCGCTCCGCCTGCGGGGAGAAGGTGGCGGCAGCCTGATGAGGGGCCGACGACAACTGCTGCAGTCGTGGATGCGATATCTCAAGCCAGCTGGCGCGACCGAACCGGCGTGCCCTTGGTCGAAAACAACCGGACATCGACGCCATTTTCGCCGACGATAACCGCCGTGCCGTCGGGGATTTCCACCCAGGCACTGTCGTCGTCGTTGAGCGGCTCGGAAACGAGGCAATAGCCGCCGCTCGGGCCCATCGGTGCGGCATAGAGAGTCGGCGCCTTCCAGTCGGAGGCGTAGCGCACGGCGTAGAGATCCTGGCCGTCGGAGAAAGCGGCGGTGAAGCGCACCAGCACCTGGCGCTCCAGATGTTCGGCAAGCTGCTCGATGAAGGCCAGCGCCTCGGCGATGGCGCCGAGCGGATCGCGGTCGAGGCCAAACTGCATGGCGAGCAGAAACAGGAGCTCCGAATCCGTCGTGCCGGTGCGCGCCGAATAGAGGTCGTTGTCGAGCATGCTCTCCATCGGTCGGCGCAGATGCTCGAAGTCGCCGATCTGGCCGTTGTGCATGAAGGACCAGCGGCCGAAGACGAAGGGATGACAGTTGTCGCGCCTTGTGCCGCCGCCGGTTGCGGCACGCACATGGGCAAGGAAAAGCGGCGAGCGGATCTGCCTTGCGATGCTCTTCAGGTTGCAGTCGGACCAGGCGGGCAGGATATCGCGGTAACGTCCGGGCTCCGGGTGATCGCCATACCAGGCGATGCCGAAACCGTCGCCGTTGGTGGCGGTCTTGGCCCGTGTCGCGCAATGGGACTGCTCGATCAGCGAGTGCGCCGGAGAGGTCACCAGTTCCTCGAGATAGAGCGGCTCTCCGCGATAGGCTGCCCAGCGGCACATGCTGACTTCACTCCAGCTCCGCCCCGTTCACGTGAGGGCGATTCGTTAACCATGACGAAATGCGATGTTCCAACGGAACATGGTAAAAATGCGTTAACACATTCCCCCTTCGTCAAGGTGAAACTAGCCGGAACACACAGATTTGGCTGTTTCGAGTGGCACAGGGCGCGCACCCCACCCTATTTCGAACAAATATTCCATATTGACAAATCTTGCACAATTCATTTCATTTCGAACCAATACGGCAGCGCCGCCAGGGAGGAATTCGGCATGGGCAGCAAGCGCAAACTCGGCATCGGCCTGATCGGCACGGGCTTCATGGGCAAGGCCCATGCGCTCGGCTTCACCATTGCCGCACGGGTCTTCGACCTGCCCTTCGAGCTCGATCTGGTTTCGGTCGCCGACGTGACCGTCGAGAGCGCGGAGCGCGCTCGCGGCCAACTGGGCTTCCGCAAGGCGACGGCCGACTGGCGCGAACTCCTGACCGATCCGGATATCGACATCATCGACATCACCACGCCGAACCTCTTGCACAAGGAGATGGCGCTGGCGGCGATCGCCCATGGCAAGCACGTCTATTGCGAAAAGCCGCTGGCGCCGACCGTTGCCGAATGCCTGGAGATGGTCGAAGCGGCGGAAAAGGCCGGCGTCGTCACCCAGGTCGGCTTCAACTATCTGAAGAACCCGCTGATCTTCCTTGCCAAGGACATCATCGAAAGCGGCGAGATCGGCGAAATCCGTTCGATGCGCGGCATTCATGCGGAAGACTTCATGGCCGATGCGCAGGTTCCGTGGGGCTGGCGCCTGAACCCGGCCAGCGGTGGCGGCGCGCTTGCCGATATCGGCAGCCACATCATCGCCTCCATGCGCCACCTGGTCGGCCCGATCAGCCGGGTGCTGGCGGAAACCATCATCCAGATCCCCGAACGCCCGGTTTCCGCCGGCTCCAGTGAAACCCGCGCAGTCGAGGTCGACGACATCACCCGCGCCTTCGTGCGCTTCGAGAACGGTGCGACCGGCAGCTTCGAGGCAAGCTGGATCGCGACCGGCCGCAAGATGCAGCACGACTTCGAGATCTACGGCTCGAAGGGAAGCATTGTCTTCACCCAGGAGCGGCTGAACGAAATTCGCCTCTACAAGACCGGCGACGACATCCGCACCCGCGGCTTCAAGACCATCTGGGCGGGGCCGGAGCATCCGCCCTATGGCGCCTTCTGCGTGGCGCCCGGCCACCAGATCGGCTTCAACGACCTGAAGGCGATCGAGGTCAAGGAGTTCCTCGACGCCATCGCCGGCGGCAAGGCGCCTTCGACGGATTTCCGCGAAGGCTACGAGGTGCAGAAGGTGCTTTCGGCAACTTATCAATCGGCCAAGACCAACGAATGGGTGCAGATCTAAGCGGTTCCGTGCTGCGCGTTGCGAACGCAAAACGGCTGAGCACTTTTGCTGGAAATGCTCTCTGTTCTGCTGCGCATTTCCGGACGCAAAACCGCTGCGCACTTTTGCTGGAAATGCTCTCTGTTCTGCTGCGCATTTCCGGACGCAAAACCGCTGCGCACTTTTGCTGGAAATGCTGGAGGAAAAATAGAACGCCTGTTCTATCCCGTTCCCGACTAATCGATTAGGGTGAGGTCAAAAGCCAGACTGATATCGAGGGAGACGAGCGAGACATGGCCATGCCGGAAACGACGACAGAGGTGCCGCAGGATTTCGAGGCGCTGAAGGCCGCCATTCTGGAACGCAAGGCGGAGCTGCCGAAACGGCTGCGCCAGGTCGCCGCCTATTCGCTCGACAATCCCGATGAAATCGCCTTCGGCACAGCCGCGAGCATCGCCACCTCGGCCGAAGTGCAGCCGTCGACTCTGGTGCGCTTCGCCCAGCATTTCGGCTTCGAGGGCTTTTCCAGCCTGCAGCAGATCTTTCGCGCCCGGCTGCGCGAGCGCACGCCCGGCTATGAGGACCGGTTGAAGGCGCTCAGCGCCAACGATCACAGCAAGCTCGAAAGCGGCTCGATCTTCAACGGCTTCGTCGCTGCCGCCCACCGCTCGCTCGACAACATCGCCTCGTCGGTGGATCCGGAAGCCTTTGAGCGCGCCGTCGATATCCTCGCCAAGGCCGACACCGTCTACCTGATCGCCAAGCGCCGCTCCTATCCGATCTCCAGCTACATGGCCTATGCCTTCGGCAAGCTGAAGGTGAAGTACCAGCTCGTCGGCACCGCCGCCGGCATCGACGAAGACATGCTGGCCATGGCGACGAAGAACGATGCCGCCTTTGCCGTCAGCTTCTCGCCCTATGCGTCTGAAAGTGCCGCCCAGGCGCGGCTTCTCGCCGAACGCAAGGTGCCGGTCGTGTCGCTGACGGACTCGGCCTTCTCGCCGCTCGCAGAATCCTCGAAGGTCTGGTTCGAACTGGTCGAGGCCGATCATGCCGGCTTCCGTTCGCTTTCGGCCAGCATGGCCTTTGCAATGGCATTGACGGTCGCCATTGCCGAGAAGCGTCAGCGCCTCGCCGAGGGCAGCTAGGCGAAACGGAACAGATAGAATGAAAATTCCATATTGACGAAACGTCGGAATTTATGTTTCATACGGCCATCACCCACAGTACGGAAATGGTCGGGCCCGCCAAGGTGTCCGCGGGGAGGAAGCAGTGAGCCAGAACGTTTCGGCACAGGGAGCAAAGCCGCTCGACCTGATCACCATCGGCCGAGCCTCGGTCGATCTTTATGGCCAGCAGATCGGCACGCGGCTTGAAGATGTTTCGAGCTTTGCGAAGTCCGTCGGCGGCTGCCCGTGCAACATCTCGGTCGGCACGGCGCGCCTCGGTCTGAAGTCAGCGCTTCTGACCCGCGTCGGCAACGAGCAGATGGGCCGTTTCATCCGCGAGCAGCTCACCCGTGAAGGCGTCGAGACCCGCGGCATTGTCACCGATCCGGAGCGGCTGACGGCGCTTGCGATCCTCGCGGTCGAAAACGACAAGACCTTCCCGCTGCTCTTTTATCGCGACAACTGCGCCGACAACGCGCTTTGCGAAGACGACATTTCGGAAGAATTCATCCGCTCCGCCCGCGCCGTGCTTGTCTCCGGCACGCATTTCTCCAAGCCGAACACGGACGCCGCCCAGCGCAAGGCGATCCGCATCGCCAAGGAAAATGGCGCGAAGGTCGTCTTCGACATCGACTACCGCCCGAACCTCTGGGGCCTTGCCGGCCATGACGCCGGCGAGAGCCGATACATCGCGTCGGATCGCGTTTCGGCGCACCTGAAGACCGTTCTCGCCGACTGCGACCTGATCGTTGGCACCGAAGAGGAAGTGCTGATCGCGTCCGGCGAAAGCGACCTCTTGCAGGCGCTGAAAACGATCCGCTCGCTCTCCAAGGCGACGATTGTGCTCAAGCGCGGACCGATGGGCTGCATCGTTTATGACGGTCCGATCACCGACGACCTCGAAGACGGCATCGTCGGCAAGGGCTTCCCGATCGAGGTCTACAACGTGCTCGGCGCCGGCGACGCCTTCATGTCCGGTTTCCTGCGCGGCTGGCTGAAAAACGAGCCGCACGCGACGTCGGCCACATGGGCCAATGCCTGCGGCGCCTTCGCCGTCTCGCGCCTGCTCTGCGCGCCTGAAATCCCGACATGGACCGAGCTACAGTTCTTCCTGGAAAAGGGCAGCAAGGAGCGGGCCCTGCGCAAGGACGAGGCGATCAACCACGTTCACTGGGCGACCACCCGCCGCCGCGACATTCCGCTGCTGATGGCACTGGCGATCGACCATCGCAGCCAGCTCGAAGACATGGCCGCCGGCGACCAGTCCTTGCTGGACCGCATTCCAGCCTTCAAGGTGCTGGCGGTGAAGGCCGCCGCCCAGGTCGCGGCCGGCCGCTCCGGTTTCGGCATGCTGATCGACGACAAATACGGCCGCGATGCGCTTTATGCCGCCGGCGCCCACCGCGATTTCTGGATCGGCAAGCCGATCGAGCTTCCGGGCTCGCGGCCGCTGCAATTCGAATTCAGCCAGGATCTCGGCAGCCGCCTGATCGACTGGCCGGTCGACCACTGCATCAAGGTCCTCTCCTTCTATCACCCGGACGATCCGGCAGAGCTGAAAGCCCAGCAGGTGGCAAAGCTCCGCTCGGCCTTCGAGGCGGCGCGCAAGGTTGGCCGTGAGATCCTGATCGAGATCATTGCCGGCAAGCATGGCAAGCTCGACGACCAGACCATTCCGCGGGCGCTGACCGAGCTCTACGATGCCGGCCTCAAGCCGGACTGGTGGAAGCTCGAGCCGCAGGCAAGCCGCGGCGCCTGGGCAGCGATCGATGCCGTCATCGAGGCCCGCGATCCGCTCTGCCGCGGCGTGGTGCTCTTGGGCCTCGAGGCGCCCTATGAGCAGCTGAAGGACGGATTTGCCGCCGCTCGCACCTCGAAGACGGTTCGCGGCTTTGCCGTCGGCCGCACGATCTTCGCTGATGCCGGCAGGGCCTGGCTCGGCGGCACGATGAGCGACGACCAGGCGATCGCCGACATGGCCGGAAAGTTCAAGGCCCTGGTCGATCTCTGGCTGCAACTGGGTGAAACAAAGGCGGCATAGGATCGACGCAATCGTCGACCATGCAGCAGACAGGGTGGAACAGGACGATTCCGCCACGAGGAGGAAACAGATTATGAGCCAGAAGACCGTGCGCCTGACCATGGCACAGGCGGTGGCGCAGTTCCTGACCCGCCAGATGACCGTCATCGATGGCAAGAAGGTGCCGATCTTCGGCGGCGTCTTCGCGATCTTCGGTCACGGCAACGTCGCTGGCGTCGGCGAGGCGCTGCATGCGATCAAGGAGACGCTGCCGACCTACCGCGCCCAGAACGAGCAGGGCATGGCCAATGCCGCAATCGCCTTTGCCAAGGCGAGCTTCCGCCGTCGCTTCATGGCCTGCACCACCTCGATCGGCCCCGGCGCGCTCAACATGGTGACCTCGGCGGCCCTTGCCCACGTCAACCGCCTGCCGGTGCTCTTCCTGCCCGGCGACGTCTTTGCCAACCGCCGACCCGATCCGGTGCTGCAGCAGGTGGAAAGCTTCGGCGACGGCACGATCTCGGCGAACGACTGCTTCCGCCCGGTGTCGCGCTACTTCGACCGCATCACCCGCCCCGAGCAGATCATCCCGGCGCTGCGCCGCGCCATGCAGGTGCTGACGGATCCCGCCGATTGCGGCCCGGTGACGCTGTCGCTCTGCCAGGACGTACAGGCCGAAGCCTATGATTATCCGGAGAACTTCTTCGACGAGAAGGTCTGGGTGCCGCGCCGCATCGAGCCCGATCTCGACGAACTGGCGACGGCCATTGCGGTGCTGAAGGCAGCGAAGAAGCCGATCATCATCGCCGGCGGCGGCGTGCTTTATTCGGAAGCAAGCAAGGAACTCGGCGATTTCGCCGAGCGCCACGGCATCCCGGTCGTCGAGACCCAGGCCGGCAAGTCGGCGCTGCCGCATTCGCATACGCTGAACATGGGCTCGGTCGGTGTGACCGGAACCTCCGCCTCCAACGCGCTTGCCGAGGACGCCGACGTGGTGCTTGCCGTCGGCTCGCGCCTGCAGGACTTCACGACTGGCTCCTGGGCGCTCTTCAAGAACGAAGGCTTGAAGATCATCGGCCTCAACGTCCAGCCTTTCGACGCCGGCAAGCACAACGGACTGCCGCTGATTGCCGACGCGCGCGCCGGCCTCAACCGTATCTCCGGCGGTCTCGGCAGCTACAAGGCCGATCCGAGCTGGACCGCCAAGGCCAAGTCCGGCAAGGCCGAATGGCTGGCGGTTGCCGACAAGGCAACGGCCACGACCAATGCGGCCCTTCCCTCCGACGCCCAGGTGATCGGCGCCGTGCAGCGCGCCCGCGGAGCCAAGAACACGACGCTCGTCTGCGCCGCAGGCGGTCTGCCGGGCGAACTGCACAAGCTGTGGCAGGCGGAAGAGCCCGGCGGCTACCATATGGAATACGGCTTCTCGACCATGGGCTACGAAGTGGCCGGCGGCCTCGGCGTCAAGCTCGCAAAGCCCGAGAGCGACGTGATCGTCATGGTCGGTGACGGCAGCTATATGATGCTGAACTCGGAGATAGCCTCTTCGATCATGCTCGGCGCCAAGTTCACCATCGTGCTGCTCGACAATGCCGGCTACGGCTGCATCAACCGGCTGCAGATGGGCACCGGCGGCGCGAACTTCAACAATCTCCTGAAGGACACGCATCACGTCGAACTGCCGCAAATCGACTTTGCGGCGCATGCCGGCGCGATGGGCGCCGTCACCCGCAAGGTCGGCTCGATCTCCGAGCTCGAAACCGCACTCAAGGAAACGGCAAGCGAGACGCGCACGACGGTCATCGTCATCGACACCGACCCCCTTGTTACCACGCAGGCTGGCGGCCACTGGTGGGATGTCGCGGTGCCCGAGGTCTCGGGCCGCGCCCAGGTCAACGCGGCGCGCGAGGGTTACGAGAAGGCGCTCGCCGCCCAGCGCTTCGGCTAAGATTGCCCTTTCGGCGCCCGCGTTTTCGCGCGGGCGCTTTTCCCGTTTATGCTCACAAGATATCCGCTTTGCGCGGATGGCATCAGAAAGTGAAAGACATGATCCGCTACGGAACCAACCCGATCGCCTGGAGCAACGACGACGATCATTCGATCGGCGCGCATCTGACGCTCGAGGACTGCCTGTCCGATTGCCAGAAGATCGGCTTCGACGGCATCGAGAAGGGCCACAAGATGCCGTCCGATCCGGAGGCACTGAAGCAGAAGCTCGGCGCTTATGATCTCGTCTTCGTTTCCGGCTGGCACTCGACCAACCTGCTCACCCATGACGTCGAGGCCGAGAAGAAGGCGATCCAGCCGCATCTCGATCTCCTGAAGTACAATGGCTGCAAGGTGGCGATCGTCTGCGAAACCTCGAACGCCATCCATGGCGACGATACGAAGTCGGTCGCAAACGACAAGCCGGTGCTGCCGGCTGACCAGTGGAAGAAGTTTGGCGCCGATCTCGAAGCGATCGCTCAGTATTGCGCCGACCAGGGCATCGACCTCGTCTACCACCACCACATGGGCACGATCGTCCAGACCGGCGAGGAGATCGACCTCTTGATGCAGAACACCGGCCCGGCGACCAAGCTGTTGCTCGATACCGGCCACGCGTGGTTCGGCGGTTCCGATCCGGCCGAGGTCGCAAAGAAATACATGCACCGCGTCCGCCACATCCATTGCAAGAACGTGCGCCCCGCTGTCCGCAAGGTAGTCGAAGGCGAAGGCCTCTCCTTCCTCGAGGGCGTGCGCCGTGGCGTCTTCACGGTTCCGGGCGACAGCGAAGGCGGGGTCGACTTCCTGCCGGTGCTGAAGATCGCCGCAGAACACAACTATTCCGGCTGGCTGGTGATCGAGGCGGAGCAGGATTCCGCCGTGCGCAACCCGTTCGAATACCAGTCGCTCGGGCTGAAGTCGCTGAAGGCCTTTGCCAAGGAAGCCGGGCTCGACAAGTAAGCCCAGACTTTCGGTCGCCGGGTTCGATGGCGCGAGCCCCTCTCCTCGGGTTAAACCCAAGGAGAGGGGCAGACCGTACGACCGGCGCCCCATGATAAAAGAGTTAGGGAGATCGACATGTCCAAGCTGCTCGTCAAACCGAAGGCCAAATCGGGCCTCATGCAAAACGTGACACCGGAGAGCGCCGGCTGGACCTATGTCGGCTTCGCGCTGGAACGGCTGAAAGCGGGCGAGACGACCGAGGGCGAGACCGGCGACAAGGAAATCTGCCTGGTGCTCGTGTCCGGCAAGGCGAAGGTCGCCGTCGACGGCGAAAGCTTCGGCGAGCTCGGCGAGCGCATGACGCCGTTCGAGGGCCAGCCCTATGCCGTCTACGTGCCGAAAGGCAGCCGCTGGCAGGCAACGGCCACCTCCGACCTCGACCTTGCCATCTGCTCGGCCCCGGGCGGCGACGGCTTCAAGGCGAAGGTCATCGCCCCAGGCACCCATCCGCAGATGACCCGCGGCAAGGGCACCAACACCCGCTACGTCACCAACATCATGCCGGAAGACGACGCCTCGGCGCAGTCGCTGCTCGTGGTCGAAGTGATCACCCCCGGTGGCCACACCTCCTCCTATCCGCCGCACAAGCACGACCAGGACGACCTGCCGGCCGAGAGCTATCTGGAAGAGACCTACTACCACCGCATCAACCCGCCGCAGGGTTTTGCGATGCAGCGCGTCTATACCGACGACCGCTCGCTCGACGAAACAATGGCTGTCGAGGACGGCGACGTGACGCTGGTGCCGAAGGGCTATCATCCGGTCGCCGCCGTGCATGGCTACGACGTCTACTATCTCAACGTCATGGCCGGGCCGAAGCGGATCTGGAAGTTCCACAACGCCCGCGAACACGAGTGGCTGTTCACTGGCGTGTAAGCGGCGTCGAACCAAACGGCATTGCACCATCGCGCTTCCTCCCTACGCCACAAAGGCGGAACGAAGCGTCGCAACAGTCGCGCCCCAACACTCGCTAAGGCTTAGGGGCGGATGAGAACGGCATACACTTTTTGCGGCTCCGCCCTAGCTTTCCCGCTTTCAGGGAGGGCTTCATGCACATCGACGGGCAATGCCATTGCGGCTTCGTGACCTACGAGGCGGAGATCGATCCGGCCGATGTCGGCATCTGCCATTGCACCGATTGCCAGCAACTCACGGGATCGGCCTACCGCGTCACCGCCGGCACAGAGCGGGAGAACTTCCGGCTGACCGGCGGCGAGCCGAAGCTCTATGTGAAGATCGGCGCAAACGGCCGGCAGCGGCTGCAGTTCTTCTGCCCCAACTGCGGCTCTCCGGTCTATACGACCGGCACGGACGAGGACGCACTGGAGGTCGGCATCCGGGTGGGAACGATCAACCAGCGCCGGCAGCTCAGGCCGCGTTCGCAGATCTGGTGCACCTCCGCGCTGCCCTGGATCGGCGACGTCAGGAAGCTGCCGGGGCGTGATCGCGACGAGCCGCCTCACACCTAGTCGTCTCGAACGAAACCATCATGCCGCAACGAGCAGGCGTTCCTTGAGCGGTGCCCAGGCCTCGCCGATCACCACCGATGCGGGCGTTGCCGTCATCTGCGACGGGCGCGCATCCGGGTTCGCCGCCAGATAGGTCTTCACCAGGTGATAGCCGATCGTGTAGCCGGCCCAGCGCGGTAGCGAGCGATCGGTTCCGAAAAACCAGCCCGCGTGATCATAAGTCTCGGCCCAAAGCTCTCGCTCGGCGCGCTCCAACAAGCCTTCCCAGTCTGCAGCTTTGAGCGCATGATTCCACGCGTGGCCGTCGCCGCCGTTGATCTCGGCATCGAAGGCATCGGCCAGCCCCTCGCTGACCAAAGCTTCGCCGAGCTTGGAACCATAACCGCAAGCGCCGTGGCGGAAGGAATGATGCAGCTCGTGCGTCAGCAATTTGCGCACTTCTCCCGCAGCAAGGCTCGCCTCGAAATTCTCGTTGCCGGGATCGACCGTGAAGAAGACCAGCGCCCGGCGATAGCAGGCGCCCGCAACACCGAGTTCGGGAATCGTCTCGCCCGCACGATGCTCGACGAGGACATCGATGGGTGCGGCGCTGTCTGAGGCAGAAACCTCCGCGCCGATCCGCTCGGCGGTCTCGCGCACGGACTCCAGTATCCGTTCGCGCCACGGCGCCAGAGATCCGTCCGCTTCGAGGAAGTGAACACGCAGATCCAGCATTTCGATCATCTCCCTTTCGCGCCGCTTGGGATCGCAACGTAAGGATGCGGCCGGTGATTGCAACGTCGAAAAGATGAAAGTTTCCGTTAGCCGCGGATGTGAGCCCGAGGACGCGTCATTGCGATGGCCGGAGGCGGCCCTGCGGTGTACAAGACGAGACTGGAGACCGGAGCAGGCGCGCGAGATGGCGAAGGGCAAGATCAGGATGCTGCGTAGCGCGGCCGCGGGCATAGACGCGGTCGAGGCCGAAACGCGCCAGTCCTTCGCCCGTCACACCCACGACCAGTTCGGCATCGGTCTCATCTATGAGGGCGCGCAGAAGTCGCTCAGTGGCCGTGGCATGGTCGAAGCCGGCGCCGGCGACATGATCACCGTCAACCCTGGCGAAGTGCATGACGGCATGCCGATCGGCGATGCCGGCCGCGCCTGGCGCATGCTCTATTTCGATCCATCCGTCATCGCCGCTGCCGCCGAGGATATCAGCCAGGGCCGCGCGGATTCCGGCGAGTTCACTGCCCCCGCCTTTCACGACCGGGAGGTGGCAGATCAATTTCGGGCGCTGTTTGCGGCCATCACCGACCCAACGGCCAGGGCCGACGCCATCCGGCATGAAGAACAGCTCCTCATGCTGCTGGCAGGCGTTCTTGCCACCGGCAAGCGACACCAGGGTGAGAAGCCGGCAACAGTCACGGCGGCAAAGACGATGATCGACGACGACCCGACGGCCGCGATCACGCTTGCCGATCTCGCCGCTGAAGCCGGGCTCAGCCGGTTTCAGCTGGTGCGCAATTTCGCAAGCGCGGTCGGCCTGACGCCACATGCCTATATCGTCCAGCGCCGGATCGATCTCGCTCGCCGCCTGATCGGTGGAGGCATGCCGCTGGCAGAGGCTGCGTTTACGGCCGGCTTTGCCGACCAGAGCCACATGACCCGCGTCTTCGTCAGCAAGTATGGCCTCTCGCCCGGCATTTATGCCGAGGCCAAAAAGTAGCACCCGCAATTCCGTTCAAGACCAGAGCCCTCCCCCGGGCGCATTGCTGCACCGGCCGCGCAGCGACAAGCGTGGCGTAGCAACGGAGAACGGGCGTGTCGGGAAAATTTCAAGGCTATCTCTATCTGTCGCTGGCGATGATCCTCGTCGGCAGCACGGTCATCGCCAGCAAGATCATCGCAGCGGGCCTGCCACCGTTCACGGCCACCGCGCTGCGCTTTGCCGTCGCCTTCCCGCTCTTCCTGCTGTTGATGTGGCTCACTAGGACGTCATGGCCGAAACTGAAAGGCCGCGACTGGCTTCTCCTCATTGCCCAGGCGGGCGCCGGCAGCGTCGGCTATACGACGCTCTTGATCGCCGGCCTGAGCCTGACGTCGGCAACCGATGCGGGCGTGGTGATCGGCACCCTGCCGGTGGTCTCCGCCGCCATCGCCATCCTTCTTCTCGGCGAGCGCCCGGACCGCAAAGTACTCGCGGCGATCGCGCTTGCCGCAGCCGGCGTGCTCACCATCGTCTTCAAGCCCGGTGAAGGCGGGACCCATTCGCCGCTCGGCATCGCCCTCATCTTCGGCGCCGTCATCTGCGAGGGCCTTTTCATCCTTCTCAACAAGCGCGTGAAGACGGAGATCTCGCCGCTCGCGCTTTCGACGCTGATGGCCGGCCTCGGCTTCGTGGTCGCCGTCATCCCGGCACTCTTCGAGACGCATGCAACGTCCGCGATCGACAGGGACGCAATCGTTGCGGTTCTCTACTACGCCCTCATCCCGACCGTTGCCGGGTTCTTGCTCTGGTATGCGGGGGCGGCCAAAGTGAGCGGCACCGAGGCTTCCGTCTTCACCGCGCTGGCGCCCGTTTCAGCTGTCGCCTTCGCCTTTCTCTTGCTCGGCGAGCCGGTCGGCGTCCCACAATTGCTTGGGATCGGCTGTGTGCTCGCCGCCGTCCTCGGCCTGACCCTGCCCCAGATCCTCGCTGGCCGAAGGACAGCTCGCGCCCTTCCGACCGCAAAGGCCTGAACCAGAATGAACGCACCCAATTCGAGGACTTCCATGCACTTCCAGCACGCAGACGACATCTGGCGCGATTTCCCGGAGCTGAGCGCCGGCGCGCTTTTCATCGATGGCATCAGTGGCGGCGTCTCGGTCGAGGACCATGTTCGCCAGTTCCAGGCGATCGCAAACGATCGTCTCGGTTCAGGTTCGGAAAGCGACCTGCCCGAGATCCAGGCCTGGCGCCGGACCTTTGCCAAGATGGGATTGAAGCCGACGCAGTATCGCTCGGCGTCCGAAGCCTTGCTCCGCCGCTTCCGCAAGGAAGGCGACCTGCCTTCGATCCACCCGCTGATCGATCTCTGCAACGCCGCGTCGCTCGCCTTCGCCATACCGATCGCGGTCTTCGATCTAGCGCAGGTTGCCGGCCATCTGCATGTCTGCCGGGCATCCGGCAACGAGCATTATCTGACGTTCTCAGGAGAAACGGAAAATCCGGATCCAGCCGAAGTGGTCTTCACTGATGCCGAGGGGCGGGCGCATGCCCGACGCTGGACCAACCGGCAGAGCGGCCTTTCGGCGATACGACCTGAGACCACGCGAGCGCTGATCGTGGCGGAGGCGCTGCAAGAGACGGCACGTGAGGACATCGACCGCCTGCTCACAGTACTTTCGCCGGCCATCGAACAGAGCTGGGGCGCTCGTCCAAGCGTGGCCATGCTCGATCGTTGGTCGCCGCGTTTCGATTTTTCGGTTTAGGGATTTCGTTCGGACACGGCGCCTGAGCGCCGAGAGACCGGCCGATGCCTTGGCATCGGCCGGACGCAAACAATCAGGCCGCCTTGGCGACGTGATATTCCTTGATCGCGACCATCTTGATCGCCGGGTAACGCTCGGCCTCGTAGCGCAGCGAGAAGCTGTCCTGCGCCAAAAACACAGGGTCGCCGTCGAGATCGCGGGCGATGTCGCCGCGGCGGGCCGTGACAAACTTGTCGAGTTCGGCAGGCTGGTCGGACGAGATCCAGCGGCAGACCGAGAAGCGCGACATTTCGAAGGAGACCGGCAGGCCGTATTCGGCGCTGAGGCGCTCCTTCAACACGTCGAGCTGCAGCGCACCGACGACACCGACGATCGCCGGAGAACCGTCTTCCGGCGAGAAGAGCTGCACGACGCCCTCTTCCGCCATCTGCTGCAGCGCTTCCTTCAGCTTCTTGGCCTTCATCGCATCTTCCAAGCGCACGCGGCGCAGGATTTCCGGCGAGAAGTTCGGCACGCCCTGGAACACCAGCGGTTCGCCTTCGGTCAGCGTGTCGCCGATACGAAGCGTGCCATGGTTCGGGATACCAACGACGTCGCCGGCGTAAGCTGTGTCGGCGAGCTGGCGCTGCGAGGCGAAGAAGAACTGCGGGGCGCTGAGGCCGAGCTGCTTGCCGGTGCGCGACAGCCGCGCCTTCATGCCGCGCTCCAGCTTGCCGGAGCAGACGCGGGCAAAGGCGATGCGGTCGCGATGGTTCGGGTCCATGTTGGCCTGGATCTTGAAGACGAAGGCCGTCATCTTGTCGTCGGTGGCATGCACCGTGCGGACATCCGCCACCTGGTCGCGCGGCGGCGGCGCGATGTGGCCGAGCGCGTTGATGAGATCGCGCACACCGAAGTTGCGCAGCGCCGAGCCGAAGAAGACCGGGGTCAGGTGACCTTCGAGGAAGGCCTTCTTGTCGAAGGGCTTGCACGCCTCGATCGCCAGCATCAGCTCTTCGGTGAAGGCATCGCGCTCGTTTTCCGGCAGGCGATGGGAGGCCATTTCCGGACCGTTGACCTTGGTCGGGATTTCCTGCGTGTCGGACCCGCGCACGGTGTTGTCGGCGAGATTGTAGGAGCCGCAGAAGGTCTTGGAGCGCCCGATCGGCCAGGTCACCGGCGCGCAGTCGAGCGCCAGCTTTTCCTCGACCTCGTCCAGGATCTCGAAGGGATCGCGGCTCTCGCGGTCCATCTTGTTGACGAAGGTGATGATCGGGATGTCGCGCATGCGGCAGACTTCGAAGAGCTTCAGCGTACGCGGCTCGATACCCTTGGCGGCGTCGATGACCATGACGGCCGCATCCACCGCCGTCAGCGTGCGGTAGGTGTCGTCGGCGAAGTCTTCGTGACCGGGCGTATCGAGAATGTTGAAGACGTTGCCGCCATACTCGAAGGTCATCACCGAGGTGACGACCGAGATGCCGCGCTCGCGCTCGATCTTCATCCAGTCCGAACGGGTCTGGATGCGGTCCTTCTTGGCCTTGACCTCACCGGCGAGCTGGATGGCACCGCCGAACAGCAGCAACTTTTCCGTGAGCGTGGTCTTACCGGCGTCCGGGTGGGCGATAATCGCAAATGTGCGGCGGCGGGAGACCGCCTCGGCGAGAGTTTCAGCCATATCGTAAAATCCTGTGAGTTGCCGCGTCCTTTACAGGCTCGGCCCCGATTATGCAATTGACCGAGGCGCCCGTGGCCCGGCTTATGCGGGCATGAGCACGCACACGCCCCTATCCCGCCCGACCCTCAACCTCGTTCGCCTGCCGCACGGCGAAGGCCTGGAGCTTCCGGCCTACGAGACCGCAGGCGCTGCCGGCATGGATTTGCGCGCAGGCGTTGCCGCCGATCGGCCCCTGATGCTGAACCCCGGCAAGCGCGCCCTCGTTCCGACCGGCTTCATCTTCGAAGTGCCCGCCGGCTACGAGGCGCAGATCCGCCCGCGCTCTGGCCTTGCCTTCAAGCACGGCATCACCTGCCTCAACACGCCCGGCACGATCGACAGCGACTATCGCGGCGAAGTGAAGGTGCTGCTGGTCAATCTCGGTGACGAGGAATTCATCATCGAGCGCGGCATGCGCATCGCCCAGATGGTGATCGCACCGGTCACGCAGGTCACGGTTCGCGAGGCCGACGGGGCAAGCGAGACGGCACGCGGCGCCGGCGGCTTCGGCTCGACCGGCGTTTAAGACAGATTTCCCATTAAAGGAGCGGCGGCAGGCGGCGCTTGACCGGCGTCGACTTGACGATCGAGGTGTTGGTCTGCGCCTTCTCGGCGATCCGGTCGAGGATCGTGTCGAGCTGCGCCATGTCACGCACGTAGAGCTTGGCGATGAAGCAATCGTCGCCGGTGACCTTGTCGCATTCGACGAATTCCGGCGTTTCCTGGATCAGCCGCTCGACGATGTGCAGCATGCCCGGCATCGGCCGCACGCGGATGACCGCCTGCAGCGGGTAGCCGACCTTGGCGGGGTTGAGGGCGATGGTGAAACCGTCGAGGACGCCGCGCTCTTCCAGCTTGCGCAGCCGGTCGGCCGCGCTCGGCGATGAGAGCCCCGCCTCTTGCGCCAACTCCTTCAGCGACACCCGGGCATTGGCTGCCAGTATGTCGAGGATACGTCGGTCCATCTCGTCCAGCATTACGACACCATAAGTCACAACAACAATCAGAACTTCGATAATTAGGCAATATAGCGCAATTGCCTTCGTTCATCCATGGGAAAGGCCATGAGTACCGGCTATTCTCCGATCACCAATAGGAGAGCAGCGACCATGAATACCGAACTCAAACGCGGCAGTATCGAGATGACGGCAGCAATGCTGATCTCCGGTACCATCGGCTGGTTCGTGCTGATGTCGGGGCAGCCGGTGACGAGCGTGGTGTTCTGGCGCTGCGTCTTCGGGGCCGTGACACTCGTTGCCATCGCCTGGGCGCTCGGACTTCTCGACCGTCGTCACTTCAGCCGGCGGATGCTGCTGCTGTCGGTCGTCGGCGGTATCGCCATCGTCGTCAACTGGCTGCTGCTGTTCGCCGCCTATTCCCACGCATCGATCTCGATCGCGACCATGGTCTACAACACCCAGCCCTTCATGCTCTTGGGGCTCGGCGCCGTGTTCCTCGGCGAGAAGATCACTGTCACAAAGATCTTCTGGCTCCTGGTGTCGTTCGCCGGCATGCTCGCGATCATTTCGGCCAAGCCCGGCCAGGGCTTCGCGCCCGAAGATTATCTGATCGGCGTTGCCCTTTCGATCGGCGCTGCCTTCTTCTACGCGATCGCAGCAATTGCGACCAAGCTGCTCAAGGGCACGCCGCCGCATCTGATCGCGCTGATCCAGGTAATCACCGGCACCGTGATGCTGGCGCCGATGGCGCTTGCCGCACCCGCCCCGTCAGGCGCAACGCAATGGTCGATCGTCCTGACCCTCGGCATCATCCACACCGGGCTGATGTATGTGCTGCTCTACGGCGCGATCCAGCGGCTGCCGACACATGTGACCGGCGCGCTTTCCTTCATCTATCCGATCGCCGCGATCGTCGTCGACCGCTTCGCCTTCGGGCACCAGCTGCAGCCGATCCAGATCGCTGGCTCGGTCGCGATCCTTGTTGCCGCCGCCGGCATGACTCTTGGCTGGAAACTTCGCCTTCCCTCTTCTATCAAGCGGGAACGCGAAGGGAGAACCGCATGATCACCTGCTACCTGAAATACGTTATCGACCCTTACAAGGCGGCCGAGTTCGAGCACTACGCCAAGCTCTGGATCCCGCTCGTCAATCGGCTGGGCGGCACGCATCACGGCTACTTCCTGCCGCACGAGGGGGCGAACAATATTGCGTTGGCGCTCTTCAGCTTTCCGAGCCTGGCCGCCTACGAGGCCTACCGCAAGGAAATGGCCGCGGATCCCGAATGCCAGGACGCCTTCGCCTATGCCGAGAAGACGCGCTGCATCCTCAGCTACGAACGCAGCTTCATGCGGCCGGTTTTCGAGTAAGCCCGCTCCGGGATTGAAGAACGCATCGGCAAGCGCGCGTTAGCGCCGCGCTTCCGAGGCCATGCTCAGCGCGAAGCCGAACAGCGCCGTGCCCATCGCCCAGCGCTGCACCACCATGAACAACGGCCGCCCGGCAAGGAAGGCGGCGATACCGCTGGCGGCGAGCGCGATCATGGCGTTGACGGTCACGCTGGTCGCGATCTGGATCGAGCCGAAGACCAGCGATTGCCCGAGCACGTTGCCGAGCTCCGGCCGGATGAACTGCGGCAGCAGCGAGAGATAGAGCACCGCCACCTTGGGATTGAGCAGGCTCGTCAGGAAACCCATGACGAACAGCTTCTTCGGTCCGTCCTTGGGCAGGTTCTTGACCTGAAAGGGCGAGCGTCCGCCGGGCCTAACAGCCTGCCAGGCGAGATAGAAAAGGTAGGCCGCACCGGCGATGCGAAGCGCATCATAGGCGAAGGGCACGGCCAGGAGCAGCGCGGTGATCCCGAGTGCCGCCGAGACCATGTAGACGACGAAGCCGAGCGCCACCCCGCCGAGCGAGATCAAGCCGGCGCCAGGCCCCTGGCTGATCGAGCGCGAGATCAGATAGATCATGTTCGGCCCCGGCGTCAGCACCATGCCAAGGGCCAGGAGGGCAAAGCCGATTATATCCTTCAACTCGGGCATGGAGAGGCGCCTTTCGCTCGTTTTCAGCAAGCTCTACGCATTTCGCTGCAGCGGACAACGGCAGACTTGTCACCCGGTCAATTTCGTCAGCGGACGCCGCCGATCGCAGTTCGGTGATTTCCTTTTTCGGTCGCTTGCGGTAGATATCGGCATCTTCTTCGCAAGGACGTTCCATGACGCTCGCGGCCCTCATCGCCTATAGCGGCGCGCTCTTCATCGCCGCTGCCATCCCCGGCCCCGGCGTGACGGCGCTGGTTGCGCGCGCGCTCGGCTCCGGTTTCCGCGAAACCTTCTTCATGGGCCTCGGCATCGCGCTTGGCGACATGATCTATCTGACGGCCGTTATCCTCGGGCTCGCGCTGATCGCCCAGACCTTCACCACAGCCTTCCTGGTGGTGAAGTTTGCCGGAGTTCTCTATCTCGCTTACATCGCCTGGAAGCTCTGGAGCGCGGGGCTGCTGCCCGAGGACATCAAGGCAAAGCCGTCGACGAGTGCGGCCATGTCCTTCCTGTCCGGCCTGCTGATCACGCTCGGCAATCCGAAGACAATGCTGTTTTACGTGGCGCTCGTGCCGACGCTGATCGACATCAGGGCGATCGGCCCCGGCGATTACGGCCTGCTGCTGACCGCCACCTTCCTGGTGCTCCTAAGCGTGCTCGTGCCCTATATGCTGCTCGCCTCGCGTGCGCGTCAGTTGCTCAAGCAACCGAAGGCCCTGAAAGCTCTGAACCGGGTTGCCGCCAGCGTGCTTGCCGGGACGGCGGCTTATATCGCCGTTCGCGCCAACTGAAAAAACTTTTCCCGAACAACGACTTCGCCGGTGGTTTTTCCTTCGGCGGATCGCCGCGCGGTGTTTGTCGTTCTGGAATTGCGCGCCCATTGTTCCTATTCTCGTAGCACGACACTTCACGCCCAAGGGAGAAACCCATGTCCGACACACGCAAGCCCGGCCGCGGCCGCGTCTACTCCTCGATCACGGAAACGATCGGCGACACGCCCATCGTGCGGCTGGACAAGCTTGCCAAGGAAAAGGGCGTCAAGGCGAACCTGCTGGCCAAGCTCGAATTCTTCAACCCGATCGCCTCGGTCAAGGACCGTATCGGCGTGGCGATGATCGAGAGCCTGGAAGCGCAGGGCAAGATTACGCCCGGCCGCACGACGCTGGTGGAGCCGACCTCCGGCAACACCGGCATCGCGCTCGCCTTCGTCGCGGCCGCCAAAGGCTACAAGCTGATCCTGACGATGCCGGAGACCATGTCGGTCGAGCGGCGCAAGATGCTGGCGCTGCTCGGCGCCGAGCTGGTGCTGACCGAAGGCGCCAAGGGCATGAAGGGCGCGATCGCCAAGGCGCAGGAACTGGTCGAGACGCTGCCGGACGCCATCATTCCGCAGCAGTTCGAAAACCCGGCCAATCCGGAAATCCACCGCAAGACGACGGCCGAGGAAATCTGGAACGACACGGACGGCGCGGTCGACATCTTCGTCTCCGGCATCGGCACCGGTGGCACGATTACCGGCGCCGGCCAGGTGCTGAAGGCGCGCAAGCCCTCGATCAAGGTGATCGCCGTCGAGCCGGAAGAATCCCCGGTCCTGTCGGGTGGCGCCCCCGGCCCGCACAAGATCCAGGGCATCGGCGCAGGCTTTGCCCCGGCGATCCTCGACACCACGGTCTATGACGAGATCGTCACCGTCAACAGCGCGGAAGCGATCGAATTGGCACGCCTGGTCGCCAAGCTCGAAGGCGTGCCGGTCGGCATTTCCGCGGGCGCCGCACTCACCGCCGCGATCGAGATCGGCCAGCGCGAGGAAAACGCCGGCAAGACCATCGTCGTCATCATCCCGTCCTTTGCCGAACGCTACCTTTCGACGGTGCTGTTCGAGGGCCTGGGCGGCTGATCGGGCTGGCATCACTTACAATTGGAAAGGGCGCCACGGGCGCCCTTTTTGTTCGTCGTTGATGCGTGGTTCCGCTTCAGCCAGCCTGCTCCGTGAAGCCTGCAAGATTGGCAAGCGTCGAGCGCAGGCCGGCGTCGTGATCTTCCTTCGAAATGCCCTCCGGCACGTTTTCGCAGGTGACGCTGACGCGGGTGCCATCTGCAACCGGCTCCAGCGCCCAGGTGATCCGCATCGTCCCGGCAAAAGCCGGATCGTCGGATTGAAACTCCGTCTCCTGCACCACGCACCGATCCGGCTCCAACACGACGAAGCGACCGGAAACGATGTCGGCATCCTCCGAACTCTTACCCTGCGTCCTGTCGTCCGGCGCCTCGTAGATCAACTCCATGTGGAACGCGCCGCCGACGTGCGGCTCAAAGGCATGCACCTGCCCCTTCATGCCCTCGGTCGGCAACCAGACCGCCACGGCAACGGGATCAATGATCGCGGCATAGACCGCCGACGGCGACGCCTGGATCAGACATTCGGCGCGATCGGTTCTTCTGCCCGTTGGAGTATCCGTCATCCAGTTCACTCCTCGCCGGCCAAGCTGCTTCAAGAAAGCTTGGACGATCCGCTTCCAGCATCATGCGTGCCCGAGACGGCGAGAGCTGGGCATCCACAGTCTTGTCTGCCCTCGTCAGGCAGCCGCCTGCAGCCGCTCGCCGGCAATGCGATAGGAAATCGCCTCGGCGAGATGAATGCGGCCGACGGTTACTGCGCCATCGAGATCGGCGAGCGTGCGGGCGACCTTCAGCACACGGTGGTAGCCACGGGCGGAGAACTTCATCTTTTCGGCAGCGTCCCTGAGAAGCTGCAGCCCGGCCGCATCGGGTGCCGCAATCTTCTCGATCAGCGAGGTCGATGCGCGCGCATTGCTGGTCAGCTCCGCATGGCCGAGGGCGGCAAAGCGGTCGATCTGCATGGCGCGGGCGCGGGCGACGCGACGGGCGACGACCTCGCTGCTTTCGGCGGCCGCCGGCTTCAGGAGATCAGCGGCGCTGACGGCCGGCACGTCGATGCGGATATCGATGCGGTCCATCAGCGGGCCGGAGATGCGCGCCTGGTAGTCGGACATACAGCGCGGGCCGCGGGCGCAGCTACGGCCCGGCTCGCCGGCCATGCCGCAGCGGCAGGGGTTCATGGCGGCGACAAGCTGGATCGCGGCGGGATAGCTCACCCGGTGATTGGCGCGGGCGATGATGCATTCGGCCGTTTCGAGCGGCTGGCGCAGCGCATCGAGTACCTGCGGCGTGAATTCCGGAAACTCGTCGAGAAACAGCACGCCGTTATGGGCGAGCGACGCCTCGCCGGGCTTGGCGCGAAGGCCGCCACCAACCATCGCGGCCATGGTGGCGGAATGGTGCGGCGTGCGGAACGGCCGTCGGTCCGAAAGCTTGCCGCCCGGCAACTGCCCGGCGATCGAGTGGATCATCGACACTTCGAGCAATTCGGCCGGATTGAGCGGCGGCAGGATCGACGGCAGGCGGGCAGCAAGCATCGACTTGCCCGATCCGGGCGGGCCGACCATCAAGAGATTGTGGTTGCCGGCAGCAGCCACCTCGAGCGCCCGCTTGGCGCTCTCCTGTCCCTTGATGTCGGCGAGATCGGGCAGATTAGATGCGCCCGAGCGGATGGCGGCTTCAGGCCGAGAAAGCACCTGCGTGCCGCGGAAATGATTGGCGATCGCGATCAAGCTGCGCGGCGCAAGGATATCGATCTCGGCGCCGGCCCAGGCCGCCTCTGGTCCGCTTTCGGCCGGGCAGATCAGCCCCTTACCGAGCGCGTTGGCGCCGATCGCGGCGGGAAGCGCCCCGGCAACGGCGGCAATGGTGCCATCGAGATTGAGTTCGCCGATGACCACATAAGGCGCCAGCGCGTCGCCGGGGATGGCGCCGAGGGCTGCCATCAGCCCGAGTGCGATGGCGAGGTCGAAATGGCTGCCTTCCTTCGGCAGATCGGCGGGCGCGAGATTGACGGTGACCCGCTTGGCCGGCAGGGCGAGACCAGACGCATGCAACGCGGCCTGTACCCGCTCGCGGCTTTCGGCGACTGCCTTGTCCGGCAGGCCGACGATCTGCATGCCGACCTTGCCGGGCGCAACCATCACCTGCACGTCAACAGGCAACCCCTCGATACCCTGAAATGCCACCGTGCTGACGCGCGCGACCATGCTTGCCCCCTCGCCCAGGCAGCCCGGCTATCGGGCGCCGCAACCGCCCAGGGTTGCAGGCAGAAGCCTTGCACGGATCACGCACAAAAACAAGAACAATAACAGAACATCTGAAAGAGGTGGACGCACCGGCAAGGGCGTTCCAGCAAACGGCCGCGGGCGGAAGCCCGCGGCAGCGCCATCGACCCGAGATGGATCGTCGGCCGAGGTATTGATCAGGCGCGCTTGCGTTCGATCGCGTCCCAGAGAAGACTGGCGACATCGGCGCCGCCGAACTTCTTGACTTCGCGGATGCCGGTCGGCGAGGTCACGTTGATCTCGGTCATGTAGTCGCCGATAACGTCGATGCCGACGAAGAGGAAACCGCGCTCCTTGAGTGCCGGCGCGATGCGCGCGCAGATTTCCTTCTCGCGCGCCGTCAGTTCGGTTGGCTCCGGGCGGCCGCCGGCATGCATGTTGGAGCGGGCGTCATGGTCCGCCGGAACGCGGTTGATGGCGCCCACCGGCTCTCCATCGACGAGCAGGATGCGCTTGTCGCCCTTGCGCACGGCCGGCAGGTATTCCTGGGCGATGAAGGGCTCGCGGAACATCTGCCCGAACATTTCCAGGAGAGACGACATGTTGCGGTCGTCGCGGGTCGAGTGGAAGACCCCGGCGCCGCCGTTGCCGTAGAGTGGCTTCAGGATTATATCGCCCATTTCCTGGCGGAAGCTGGCGATTTCGGCGGGATCGCGGGTGATCAGCGTCTTCGGCATCAGGTCGGCGAATTCGGTGACGAAGATCTTCTCCGGCGAATTGCGCACCCAGGCGGGGTCGTTGACAACGAGCGTCTTCGGATGCAGGCGTTCCAGAAGATGCGTCGAGGTGATGTAGGCCATGTCGAAGGGCGGGTCCTGGCGGAGCAAGATGACGTCCATGGTCGAGAGATCGACGCGCTCGGCTTCGCCAAGCGTGAAGTGGTCACCCTTGACGTCGCGCAGCGTCATCGGCTGCACGCTCGCATAGACCTTGCCGTCGCGCAGCGACAGCTTTTCGGGCGTGTAGTGGAAAAGGCGATAGCCGCGCGACTGTGCCTCGAGGCTCATGGCGAAGGTGGAATCCCCCGCAATGTTGATGCCCGACACATGGTCCATCTGGACCCCGACATTGACGATTTTCGCCATCTACCCATCCCTCATGGATCACGGACAGCCGTGATCGATTTCAAACTACCGGAACGGAAGAGGACGGGAAAACCGCTGCCCCCTGCCGCACTGGTAAAGCCCTCGACATGTAGAATGCGGGCGGGCCTTAGGCAAGGAGAGCCGGGCCTATTCGAAGCCTTCGACGACGCAGGTGATGAGATCGTGGTCCGAAAGCGGCCGGCCGGTTTCGTCGAGCGACGGGATGATGCGGGTCTCGCCAATTTTCAGACCGCGCGACAGGAACCAGTCGAGCTTCATCGCCCGTTCCGGCCAGCGGGTGATGAGGCTCGGCCGTGTGGTCATGATGTCGAGCGAGCCGCCGTGGCGGGTAAAGCCGCGTGCGGCACTGATGGCAAAGAGGCCTTCGGCCTCGAAGTCGCCGCCGGCATGGTTGCCGGTGTTGAGGTCCCCGCCGATCAGCAGCGGCAGGCCCGGGAAAGTCTCGTCGAGGGCATCGATCAATTCCTTGACCTGGCGCTCGCGATAGACGGCGGTCGTTGCGCTTTCGAGATGGGTGGAGACGGCGACGAAGGGACCGGCCTCGGTCTCAATGACGGCGCCGATCGCCATACGTTCGCCAAGGCGCGGCTGCTCGCCATCGGTGAACCACAGGCGTTCACCCCAGAGGCGCAGCATGAAGGGTCGACTGAGCGGTACGGATGCCATCAACGCATTGCCATGGAAACCCTTGGCGTTGAAATCGTCCTCGCAGAATTCGCGCTCGGTGTCGGAGCCGAGGCCAAGCTCGATGAACTCGATGCCATAGGCGTATTGCATGCCGAGCATATCGGCGACTTCGGCGGTCGGATGACGCTGGCCGGTGCGGGCCATGCCGTTGTCCATTTCCGAAAGCAGGACGACCGGCGCGCCCGTTTCGGCCAGATGTGCAGCACTTTCCGGCGCAAACAGGCAGCGTTCCAGGTTCCAGGCAGAGACGGTGAACGGAAAGGCGAGCGACGTCTCGGAGGACGGCGCACCACCGACCTCGACGCTGTTCATCTCCGGCCGGGCAGCCATGGCGGCGTCATGGGCGGCGATGGTGCGAACGATCTCGGCAAAGCTGGCGCGGGTTTCAAGCGAGGGAACGGCAAGTTGCTCGACGGTTTCGAAAATCACGATGCGGTCTCCAGGCGAAGGGTCTGCGCCGGGGCTTCATTGGCAAACGACGTGCCGCGCTCCAGCCGCTTTCCGGTCTCGGGCGAGAAGAAGTGCAGGCGGTCGACCGCGATGGTCACCGCGAGATCGCCCGACAGCGGCGTTTCCGGAGACAGCGCGATGGTCAGCGCCTGGCCCTCGATGGTGCCATGCACGAGCCGCTGCGCGCCCAGTTCCTCGACATAGTCGACCTGAAACAGCATGGCGTCCTCGCCGACGCCCGCAAGCCGGAGATCCTCGGCGCGCAAGCCGACGGTGACGGCACCCTCCACCGGCGCGCGGCCGGCGAGGTCTATCCTGTAGAGACCGATCTGCAAGCTGCCGCCATCGATGTGCCCCTTGATCAGGTTCATAGCCGGCGAGCCAATGAAACTCGCGACGAAGGTCGAGGCCGGGCGGTGATAGACGTCGAGCGGCCGGCCGATCTGTTCGATGCGGCCGCCGTTCAGAACCACCAGCCGGTCGGCAAGCGTCATAGCTTCGAGCTGGTCATGGGTGACGTAGAGCGAGGTCGTGCCGAGGCGTTTCTGCAAGCGCTTGATCTCGCCGCGCATAGACACGCGCAGCTTGGCATCGAGGTTGGAGAGCGGCTCGTCGAAGAGGAAGGCCGCCGGTTTGCGCACGATGGCGCGGCCCATGGCGACGCGCTGGCGCTGGCCGCCCGAGAGCGCGCGGGGCTTGCGGGAGAGATAGGGCTCGATTTCCAGCATGCGCGCGGCTTCGGCGACGCGGGCGTCGATCTCCGCCTTCGGCGTCTTGCGGTTCTTCAGGCCGTAGGCGAGGTTTTCGTAGACGGTCATGTGCGGATAGAGCGCGTAGTTCTGGAAGACCATGGCGATGTCGCGCTCGGCCGGATCGACGTCGTTGATGACGCGCGAGCCGATCGTCACCGTGCCCTTGGATATCGTTTCAAGGCCGGCAACCATGCGCAAGAGCGTGGACTTGCCGCAGCCGGACGGGCCGACCAGCACGATGAATTCGCCGTCCTCGATGTCGATCGAGACGGATTTCACCGCCTCGACATTGCCGTGATAGATCTTCGAGACCTCGGCGATAGTAATGGCCGCCATGGCTGCCTCCGTAAAATTGGTGTCGTTTCAGGAGCGGGCGGGACCTTTGTCCCGCCGCCGCTCCGCTATTTGTCGCTTTCGGTCAGGCCCTTGATGAACCAGCGCTGGAAGATCACGACGATCATGACAGGCGGCAGCATGGCGAGGATCGCCAACGCGAAGGCCTCGTTGTAGTCGGGGATGTTCGAGCCGACCCAGACGAGCAGGATCTGCTTGATGCCGCGCACCAGCGTGAAGAAGCCTTCGTCCGTGGTCATCAACGTCGGCCAAAGATACTGGTTCCAGCCGTAGACGAACATGATGATAAAGATCGCCGCCATCATCGTGCGCGACAGCGGCACCAGGACGTCGATGAAGAACTTGAACGGCCCCGCGCCGTCGATACGGGCCGCCTCCAGCAACTCGTCCGGCACCGACTTGAAGAACTGCCGGAAATAGAAGGTGCCGGTGGCGGATGCGAGCAGCGGCACGATCAGGCCGGTATAGGTGTTCGTCAGCTTCAGCGTGTTCATCACTTCGTAGGACGGAAGGATGCGCACTTCGAGCGGCAAAAGCAGCGTGGTGAAGATCACCCAGAAGAAGAAGGTCGCGAGCGGAAAGCGGAAATAGACCAGCGCATAGGCGGCCAGCATGGACAGCACGATCTTGCCGACGGCAAAGCCGAGGCCCAGGATCATCGAGTTCAGCATCATGTTGAAGCCGGTGATCTTGCCGGTGAAGCCGCCCTCGCGCGTCAGCACCGTCGTGTAGGTCTCGACGAAATGGCCGCCCCAGGTGAGGCTGAGGCCATTGCGGTGAATATCGGCCGCCTCGTGGGTCGAGGTCATGAAGGCGACGACAACCGGCGCCACCATGATGAAGACGCCGAAGAGGAGGATGACGTGGTCGAAAATCTTGGTGCGATACATCGGCCCCGCCTCAATTGTAGTGCACGCGCCGCTCGATGAAGCGGAACTGGAATATGGTGAGAACGAAGACGATCAGCATCAGGATCACCGACTGGGCCGAGGAGCCGCCGAGATCGTTGCCGCGGAACCCGTCCATGTAGACCTTGTAGACAAGGGTGATCGGGTTGTTGGCGGCCTTGTCCTTCACCATCACGTCGATGACGCCGAAGGTATCGAACAGCGCATAGGTGACGTTGATGATCAGAAGGAAGAAGGCGGTCGGCGCCAGAAGCGGCAGGATCACCGTCCAGAAGCGGCGGAAGCCCGAGCGGCAATCGATCGCCGCCGCCTCACGAACCGCCACCGGAATGCCCTGCAGGCCCGAAAGAAAGAAGATGAAGTTGTAGGGGATCTGTTTCCAGACCGAGACGACCACCATGGAAAAGGCGGTGTCGAAGTAGTTGAGGCCCACCTTGATGTCCCAGCCGAACCATCGCGCAAGCTCGACGATCGGGCCGATATGCTGGTCGAAGAACATCATGCCGATGAGGCCGGCGACCGGCGGGGCGATGGCATAGACCCAGATGAGCAGCGTCTTGTAGGCGGCGTTGCCGCGAATGACGCCATCCGCCTTGACGGCGAGCAACAGGCCGATCGACAGCGCAAAGAACGTCACGAGCGCGGTGAAGACGGCAGTAAAGCGGGCAATTCCGAGATATTCGCCCGACTTCAGCACGTCCGTGTAGTTGGTCATGCCGACGAAGGTCGAACCGAAGCCGAAGGGATCTTCGAGATAGAAGGACGACTGGATCGCCTGAACCGAGGGCCAGTAGAAGAAGATGAAGATGATCGCGAGCTGCGGCGCGAGGAAGAGGTAAGGCAGGAACCGCGAGGAGAACTGCACGCGCTTTGCAGCACTTTCCCCTCCGCTATTCGACTGGCCACCGAAAAACCGGAAGGCGCCGAAGCGACGCCCCCCGGTCTTTGTTCCGGTCCCTCCCCGCGACGCGGGGAGGAGATCTGTCACGGTCGACATGGAGATCAGCCGGCCGTCTTGGCGAAGCGAGCGAGCAGCTCGTTGCCTTCCTTCTCGATCGTATCGAACGCGTCCTTGACGGTCGTTTCGCCCGAGAAGATGCGGCCGTACTCGCGTTCCATGATTTCGCGGATCTGCGGGTAGAAGCCGAGGCGGTAGCCCTTCGACCAGTCGCCGGCCGGCAGCATGAGTTGCTTGATGCCGACTTCGGCAACCGGCTTCTCCTTGTAGTAGCCGTCCTTCTGGGCAAGCTCGTAGGCTGCCTTGGTGATGGCGACGTAGCCGGTGGCCTTGTGGTAGAAGTACTGGATCTCAGGCGAGGTCAGGAACTGGAAGAAGTCGGCAACGCACTTGTTTTCCTCATCCGACTTGCCGGACATGGCAAACAGAGCAGCACCGCCGATGAACGAGTTGGTGCCGGCGCCCTTGATCGAGCCCCAATAGGGCAGGAAGGTTGCCGAGAACGGCATCTGCGCCGTTTTCTGCAGGCCGCCGAAGGAGCCCGACGAACCGATCCAGAAGGCGGCCTTGCCTTCTTCGAAGACCTTCTGGTTGTCGTTCCAGCCGGCGCCGTAGAACGCGAAGTAGCCTTCGTCCTTCCAGGCCTTGAGCTTGTCGAACATCATGACGAGGTTCGGGTCGGTGACCTTCAGCTCGGTGTCGGCGACGGCATCATAGCCGTTGTTGTTGGTGGCGAACTGGATGTTGTTGCGCGAAAAGAAGTTCTCGGTGAACTGCCAGGTCAGTTGCGACTGGACGAGCGGGATGTAGCCGGCTTCCTTGAGCTTCGGGGCGGCAGCTTCGAACTCTTCCCAGGTCTTCGGCGCTTCGACGCCGGCCTTCTTCAGCGCTTCGTCGTTGATGTACATAATCGGCGCCGACGAGTTGAACGGCATGCCGACGAACTTGCCTTCGCTGTCGGCGTAGAAGTAGCGCACGCCGTCGATGAAGGCGTTGCGGTCGAAGTTGTGGCCAGCCTTGATGATCAGGTCTTCGGCGGGGATGACCGCGCCCTTGGCGTTGATGATGGTGGCGGCACCGGCGTCGAAGACCTGCAGGATGTTCGGCTGTTCGCCCGAGCGGAAGGCGGCGATGCCGGAAGCGAGCGCTTCCTCGTAGGTGCCCTTGGAAACCGGGGTCAGCGCGCAGGCGCTCTGGGCTTCGTTGAACTTCTTGGAAACTTCATTGATGACTTCGCCGTTGCGGCCGGCCATGCCGTGCCACCAGGTAATATCGGTCGCGGCGAGCGACGAGGTCGCCGAAAAGGCAAGGGTAAGGGCTGCGAGCGTAAACTTCTTGAACATGACTAATCCTCTCCACCGGGTTGCGGATGGCAGTGGACTAGTGACCTTCAATGACAGGCTGGTAACGCTTTTATGTCGGAACGATTACAAATTCGCGAATATGTTCCAACTGGAAACTCGGACGGAACAACGCGATCATTTTCCGTCATCCGGTACCGGCTCAGAACGCATCCGCCAGGTGCCGCGGCCAGCCCCAGGGTGTCACCGTGACGATGTCGTAACGTACGGAAAGCCTGTTGAAATCCGGCTGTTTCGCCAGCCAGAGATCGCTTGCGGCACGAATGCGCCTCTGTGCCGTCGCCGTCACGGCAAAGACGCCGTCTTCGGCCGAGCGGCGGGCCTTGACCTCGACGCAGGCGATGAGGTCGCCCCGCCTTGCGATGATGTCGATCTCGCCAAGTTTGGTGCGATGGCGCATGGCGACGATGCGGTAGCCCTTGAGCAGGAGACAAAGCGCGGCGCGGTATTCGGCAAGGTATCCTCGCCTCAGCGCCTTCAGCTTCCGCCTGTCGCCGCCATCAGTCGTCATGGCGCTCCTTCAGTTGCAGCAGCCGGTCATAGAGTTCCTTGCGCGGCAGGCCCGTCTGGCGGGCGGCTTCGGTTGCCGCCTTGCCGGTGGGCATGTCGGCAACGAGGCTTTGCAGCAGCGCATCGACATCGGCCGCTTCCGGTTCGGGCGCGGCGTCAGGAGGGCCGATGACGAGCACGATCTCGCCCTTGACCGGCCCCGCCTGTTCATAATGGGTGGCAAGCTCGCCGAGCGTGCCGCGGCGAAACTCCTCGAAGGTCTTGGTCAATTCGCGGCACACGGACGCCCGTCTGCCGTCCCCCAAAACGTCGGCCGCCGCGGCAACCGTCGCAGCGATCCGGTGCGGCGATTCGAAGAACAGGATGGTTGCCGGCACGGCGGCGAGTTCCCTGAGGCGATCGCGCTTGGCCTTGTCCTTGGTCGGCAGGAAACCGGCAAAGAGGAAAGCGTCGTTCGGCAGGCCCGAACCGACGAGCGCTGCCAGTGGCGCCGAGGCGCCGGGGATCGGCACGACGCGATGTCCGGCTTCGATCGCAAGCTGCCCCAAGCGATAGCCGGGGTCGGAGACCAGCGGCGTGCCGGCATCGGAGACCAGCGCCACCGAACGCCCTTCCGCAAGCGCTGCCAGCAACCGAGGCCCAACCTCGTCGGCATTGTGCTCGTGGTAGGCATAGGGCCGATTGACGATGCCGTAGCGGTCGAGCAGCACGCGTGTAACCCGCGTGTCCTCGCAGGCAAGCACATCGGCGCCGGCCAGCGTTTCCAGCGCCCGCAGCGTGATATCGCCGAGATTGCCGATCGGGGTCGCCACCAGATAGAGCGCGGCATCGAGGGGGCGGGCCGGAACGCTCACATTGTGCAGCCGGTAGCTGCGCTCCCTCTGTCCGCCTGCCGGTTCCGCTGTCTTCTGCTTTTCCACCTGTAACGTCCTGATCGTGCTGACCGATGTGTCTATCCGGCCTTTATGAGTGAGCCACCATGACAGAGCAAGGGCAAGACGGCGGGCCTACGTGCCGCATCTGGGGACAGAAGCCCTCAAACCCCTTGCTTTCCGGGCGCTCTTTCTGCCATTTTGCCGGTCCACATCTATCCGGTCGGTCGGCCGGGGCACTCGCAGTTGACGCTCAGGCGGACGTTTCGCCCGCCGGGCAATGGTTGAAAGCGGCATCCCATGCGCATTACTCTCGAGCGATCCAACCTCCTGAAATCGCTGAACCACGTGCACCGCGTGGTGGAGCGGCGAAACACGATCCCGATCCTCTCGAACGTGCTCCTGCGTTCCGACGGCGCCAGCCTCGAAATGAAGGCGACCGACCTCGACCTCGAAATCACCGAGGCGACCCCGGCGCAGGTGGAACAGGCGGGCGCGACCACTGTGCCGGCGCACCTGCTCTACGACATCGTGCGCAAGCTTCCCGACGGTTCGGAAGTGCTGCTCGCCACCAACGCCGAAGGCACGGCGATGACCGTCGCCTCGGGCCGCTCCAAGTTCTCGCTGCAGTGCCTGCCGCAATCCGACTTCCCGGACTTGACCGCTGGCAGCTTCTCGCATTCGTTCCGCCTCAAGGCGACCGACCTCAAGATGTTGATCGATCGCACCCAGTTCGCGATCTCGACCGAGGAAACCCGCTACTATCTCAACGGCATCTTCGTCCACACGGTCGAAAGCAAGGGTGAGCTGAAGCTTCGCGCTGTCGCAACGGACGGCCACCGCCTGGCGCGCGCCGACGTCGAAGCGCCGTCCGGTTCCGAAGGCATGCCGGGCATCATCATCCCGCGCAAGACCGTCAGCGAATTGCAGAAGCTGCTCGACAACCCGGATCTCGTCGTCACCGTCGAAGTCTCCGACGCCAAGATCCGCCTGACGATGGGCTCGATCGTCATGACCTCGAAGCTGATCGACGGCACCTTCCCCGACTACCAGCGCGTCATCCCGGCCAACAACGACAAGGAACTGCGCGTCGATTGCCAGTCTTTCGCCCAGGCCGTCGACCGCGTATCGACGATCTCTTCGGAGCGCGGCCGCGCCGTCAAGCTGGCGCTGAACGAAGGCCAGATGACGCTGACGGTCAACAATCCGGATTCCGGTAGTGCTACGGAAGAACTGCCCGTCGGCTACGACCACGATCCGCTCGAAATCGGCTTCAACGCCAAGTACCTGCTCGACATCACGTCGCAACTGACCGGCACCGATGCGATCTTCATGCTGGCAGACCCGGGCTCGCCGACGCTCGTCCGTGATCTGGCCGCTGAAGATGCGCTCTATGTGCTCATGCCGATGCGCGTGTAGCCGGGCCTGACGCGGCACGAATTGCCAACCCGTCACGCCCGCGCGTGGCGGGTTTTTTGTTGGCCGCGGCATTTGCGGGCTGTTGATAAGCGAACGCTTTCAGGCGCAGACAGACTTGTTTTTGCCGCAGATGGGGACACATTATGTTGACGCCGCCGCCACCGGCTCGAATCACCGGGTGGGGAATTTTGCGCGGACGGCCTGTGCGAGGAGAGGACAGCGGTTTTGAGGGGTTCAATGAATTTGCGCGTGAAGGTGAAGGAACGGCTCGGACGGAAGTTCGACGAGGAGATTCGCTTTTTCAAGGGATGGATGAGCAACGCCAAGGCCGTCGGCGCGATCCTGCCGACCTCCTCCGTCACCGCGCGCCGAATGGCAAGCGTCATCAACCCGGCCTCGGGCATACCGGTTCTTGAGCTCGGCCCCGGCACTGGCGTCATCACCAAGGCGATCCTGGAACGTGGCCTTGAGCCGTCCAATCTCGTATCGATCGAGTATTCGACCGATTTCTACAATCAGCTCAAGACCAACTTCAACGGCGTCAACTTCATCAACGGCGATGCTTTCGATCTGGAGCATACCCTTGGCGAACTCAATGGCCAGACCTTCGACAGCGTCGTCTCGGCCGTGCCGCTTCTGAACTTCCCGATGCACCGGCGCGTCGAACTGATCGACGATCTGCTGTCGCGCATTCCGGTCGGCCGGCCGGTCGTGCAGATTTCCTACGGACCTTTGTCGCCCGTCGTTGCCATGCCGGACCGCTACAGCATCCAGCATCTCGACTTCGTCGTGCGCAACATTCCGCCGGCGCAGCTCTGGGTCTATCGCCGGGCGCACTGACAGGATGTTCGGCGTCTACGTCACCCATCCGCAGGTCCAGATCGATCCTGATGTGCCCGTCCCGCAATGGGGCCTTTCCACCGTTGGCCGCGAACGCGCGGTCATCACCGCCGCGTTGCCCTGGGTGCGTTCGCTCGGACGGATCGTTTCGAGCGACGAAACCAAGGCGATCGAGACCGCACAACTGCTGGCCGATGCGGCCGGCGTGACGGTTGAGGTCCACCACGACATGGGCGAGAACGATCGGTCGGCTACCGGCTTCCTGCCGCCGCCGGAATTCGAGAAGGCGGCCGACTGGTTCTTCGCCAATCCCACCGAGAGCTTCAAGGGCTGGGAGCGGGCGATCGACGCCCAGGCCCGCATCTCGAATGCGGTCTTTCGGATCCTCGGCGATCACGATCCGAAGATGCCGATCGCCTTCGTCGGCCACGGCGGCGTCGGCACGCTTCTGAAATGTCGGCTCACCGGCGCGCCGATCGCGCGCGCCGCCGACCAGAAGGGTGGCGGCGGCGGCAATGTCTTTGCTTTCCGCCTTGCGGATCGAGCCGTCGCATGCGACTGGACCCCGATGGAACACTGGCAGGGGATTTAGACGATGACCGAAACCGCGCGCGACAGACTGATCGTAGGCCTCGACCTTCCGACGATTGCGGATGCCGAGAAGATCGTGTCGACGCTCGGAAACGACGTCTCCTTCTACAAGATCGGCTACCAGCTGGTCTTTGCCGGCGGCCTGGAATTCGCACGCGACCTGGCCAAGAGCGGCAAGAAGATCTTCCTCGACATGAAGCTGCTCGATATCGACAACACGGTGGCCAAGGGCGTCGAGAACATCGCCAAGATGGGCATGTCGATGCTGACCCTGCACGCCTATCCGAAGGCGATGAAGGCGGCTGTCGAGGCTGCAAAAGGCTCCGACCTCTGCCTGCTCGGCGTCACCGTGCTCACCTCGATGGACGAGCAGGACGTGATCGATGCCGGCTACGAATACGACCCGCACACGCTGGTGCTGCGCCGGGCCGAACAGGCGCGCGCCGCGGGCATGGGCGGCATCGTCTGCTCGGCGGAAGAATCTTCGGCCGTGCGCAAGATTATCGGCCCCAACATGGCGCTCGTCACTCCGGGCATCCGCCCGGCCGGCGCGGACAAGGGCGACCAGAAGCGGGTGATGACGCCCTCCGAGGCGCTCAAGGCCGGATCCAGCCATCTCGTCGTCGCGCGCCCAATCGTCGCAGCCGCCGAGCCGCTTGTCGCTGCCCGCGCCATCCTTGCCGAAATGAACGGCGCGCTTGCCCGCTGATGCCGGGCGGCAGCCCTAGGACCCGCGCGGCCGGCCGATCCGCTTGACCTCGACCCAAATTTGCCGGAAGTAACACTCCCGTCAGCCTTTCGTGCTGCAAGACGAGGAGCTCAGTATGGCCAAGGGATACTGGATCGCACGGGTCGATGTCCGCGACCCCGAGCGCTACAAGGACTATGTGGCGGCCGCAAAGCCGGCCTTCGAGAAGTACGGCGCCAATTTTCTGGCACGCGGCGGTGTGCATCACCGGCTGGAAGGTGGCGTTCGCGCCCGCAACGTGGTGATCGAATTTCCGTCTCTGCAGGCGGCGATCGACTGTTATAACTCGCCCGAGTACCAGATTGCCGCTGCGATCCGCCAGGAAGTCGCCGACGCCGAGATGGTGGTCGTCGAAGGCGTCTGATCCCCACCGCCTCCAACCTTCAGCAGGCTCTGCACGCAGGCGTCGATTGGCCTTCACCTCTCGCGGCTGTTGGGCTATGTAGCAATCAATTCTTTCCGATCCGATCAGGAGTGCACATCCCATGACCTTGTCCAACCTTCCGCCGCTGGTGACGATTTTCGGCGGATCCGGGTTCGTCGGCCGTCATGTGGTGCGCGCGCTCGCCAAGCGCGGCTATCGCATCCGCGTCGCCGTTCGCCGTCCGGATCTTGCCGGCCATCTCCAGCCGCTCGGCAATGTCGGCCAGATCTCCTTCGTCCAGGCGAACCTGCGTTACCGTAAATCGGTCGACCGCGCCGTCGAAGGCTCCGATCACGTCATCAACTGCGTCGGCGTGCTGTTCGAAAGCGGCCGCAACACCTTCGATGCCGTCCAGGATTTCGGCGCCCGTGCGGTGGCTGAAGCCGCCCGCGGCGTCGGCGCGACGCTGACCCACATCTCCGCCATCGGCGCCGACGCATCGTCCGCCTCGAACTACGCCCGCAGCAAGGGCCGCGCCGAGGCTGCGATCCTGGAAACGAAGCCCGACGCAATCATCCTGCGTCCGTCGGTCGTCTTCGGTCCCGAGGACGGCTTCTTCAACAAGTTCGCCAACATGGCCCGCTTCTCGCCGGCCCTGCCGTTGATCGGTGGCGGCGAGACGAAGTTCCAGCCCGTCTACGTGACCGACGTCGCCGAGGCCGTTGCTCGCGCCGTCGACGGCAAGATCGCCAAGGGCAAGATCTACGAACTCGGCGGCCCGGACGTCTTGAGCTTCCGCGACTGTCTCGAGATCATGCTCAACACGATCGACCGCAAGCGCGCACTCGTCTCGCTGCCCTTCGGCGTTGCGTCCCTCATCGGCAGCGTTTCGTCGCTGATCCCCTTCGTCACGCCGCCGCTCACCGCCGACCAGGTGGTGTTGCTGAAATCCGACAATGTCGTCTCGGCAAAGGCCGTTTCGGAAGGCCGCACGCTTTCGGGCATCGGCATCGACCCGACGATGCTGGAACCGATCCTGCCGACCTACCTCGTGCGCTACCGCCCTCAGGGCCAGTACACCCGTAGCGGCCGCGCCGCCTGATCGGCAGCGACCCAGCGATTTTTTTGAACGGCCGCCGGAACCTCCGGCGGCTGTTTTCTGTTGTATTGCGGTAACAGCGTTGCAGTTCTGCCGCACTGGCAAAAGCGATTGGCATTTACCGCAAATTCAACATGTCCTGATATTGATCATGTCATATCCACCAACTAAACACCGCCTCGCGCCCCCGATCCCAAGGCATGACGGCGGGCGGCAGCATCAATCTCGAAAGGCATAGCGTCCATGGGCAAGTCGATCGCAATCTTTTTTGCGTGTGCGGCACTGATCATTCTGGCTGGCTCGTTCATGGCGCCGAACACGGTCGCCAGCAGCGGCAAGGATTGCGCTCCGGCCTATGGCGTCGATCCGTGCACGACCGCGTCGATCGACCTTTCCGGCCACTAAGCCGGCACCCTCTTGGAGGGTAAAATCAGTTATTGGCGGGGGCCAGTGGCCGCGTGCGTTTCTTCTTGAGACGCACGCGGCTTTGTTTTTGGAGGCCGCTTTAGGCCAAAGAAAAAGGCGCGTCCGGAACGCGCCTTTTGTCATTCTGAGACCGTTGGCTTTGCTCAGCCGACCAGCCAGAGACCGATGAGCCCAGCGGTACCAACGATGATGCGCCAGATGGCGAACGGGGTGAAGCCGCGCCGCGAGACGAAGTCGAGCAGCGAGCGTACGACGAAGATGCCGGCGACGAAGGCCGCGATGAAGCCGACGGCAATCATGGTGAAATCGTCGAAGGACAGCGCGTCACGGTTCTTGTAGAGGTCCAGCGTGAAGGCGCCGAGCATGGTCGGCATCGCCAGGAAGAACGAGAACTCGGCGGCCGAGCGCTTGTCGGTGCCCATCAGCAGCGCACCGGCGATCGTCGCGCCGGAACGCGACGTGCCCGGGATCATCGCCAGGCACTGGAACAGGCCGATCTTCAGCGCCAGCGACGGCGGATAGTCCATCACGTCGGTATAGCGCGGCTTCAGCGGCATCTGGTCGATCGCATAGAGGATGACGCCACCGACGATCAGCACGACGCAGATCAGGACAGGCGTCTCGAACAGCACCGTCTTGATGAAATCATGGGCGATGGCGCCGATGATGGCCGCCGGCAGGAAAGCGAGCAGCACTGACACGACGAAGCGGCGCGCCTTGATGCTTGTCGGCAGCGCCAGCGCGATCGACAGAAGCTTCTGGAAATAGACGAGCAGGATTGCCAGAATGGCGCCAAGCTGGATGAGAACGGCGAAGGTGTTGCCCGGCGACTTGAAGCCGAGGAAGTGACCGGCGAGGAGAACATGCGCCGTCGACGAGACAGGGATAAACTCCGTCAGGCCCTCGATGAGCCCGAGGACGAGCGCGCTGATGATCGATTGATCCGCCATATATGAGATTTTCCTGACAAGTTTTGAAGTGGGGGGAAAAGGCTGATTCGCTTGTGTTTGCCACCACAAATTTCTATAGCTCTTTCTTATGAGCCGTGGCCAGACGCTTGCGCCGCCACGCTGATGCCCCCAGCAAAAAGCCTCTGAGAAACCAGATCATCGATGCCGACACTGTATCACCACCCAATGTCCTCCGCCTCACGGTTCGTTCGCCTGATCCTTTCGGAATACGGCTATCAGACGGAACTGACCGATGAGCAGCCCTGGGAAAATCGGCGCGACTTCCTGGCGTTGAACCCGGCCGGCACGCTACCGGTCTATGTTGACGATAGTATGAGGGCTCTCTGTGGGGCCACGATCATCTCGGAATATCTCGACGAGACGAACGGCATCATGAAGCGGGATCGCCGGCTGCTCGCGGAAGATCCGTTCCAGCGCGCCGAGATCCGCCGGCTGGTCGAGTGGTTCCTACAGAAGATGGAAGCCGATGTGACCCGGCCGCTGGTGCGCGAGCGGATCTTCAAGCTGCAGATGACGCCGGACCAGGGCGGCGGCGCGCCCGACAGCAAGATTCTGCGCACGTCCCGCGCCAACATCCGCCAGCACATGAAATACCTCTCGTGGCTCGCGGGCACGCGCACCTGGCTTGCCGGCGACCGCATTTCCTATGCGGATCTCGCCGCGGCCGCGACCGTGTCCGTGCTCGACTATCTTGGAGAAATCGACTGGTCGGACGCTCCGAGCGCCAAGGAATGGTACCAGCGGCTGAAGTCCCGCCCCTCCTTCCGCCCGCTGCTTGCCGAGCGCGTGCGCGGCGTGACCCCCGTTCCGCACTATGCGGATCTCGACTTCTGAGGCGAATAGCGTGCCCGGCATCGATGCCAAGGCAGACAGTGAGGAACGGCGCCGGCTGAAGCTGACGGCGTTCCTGAAGGCGGAAGCGGCAGACAAGGGCTTCGATCTCTGTCGCATCACCCGGCCCGATGCCATTCCGCAAGCCCCAAGCCGGCTCAGGGATTTCCTCGACGAGCGCTTTCACGGCACGATGGACTGGCTCGAGGAGACGGCCGAGCGCCGTTCCGATCCGCGCACGCTCTGGAGCGAGGTGCGCTCCGTCGTCATGTTCGCGATGAACTACGGGCCGGAACACGATCCGCGCGGCATCCTGGAGCAGACCGACCGCGGTGCGATCTCGGTCTATGCCCAGAACCGCGACTATCACGACATCATCAAGGGCAAGCTCAAGGAAGTCGCGACCCGCTTTGCCGCCCGCGCCGGCGAGGACGTCAAGGTCTTCGTCGATACTGCCCCTGTCATGGAAAAGCCGCTGGCGGAGCAGGCCGGCCTCGGCTGGCAGGGCAAGCACACCAATCTCGTCAGCCGCGACTATGGCTCATGGCTGTTTCTCGGCAGCCTGTTCACCACGGCCGACCTTGCGTTCGACGAAGCCGAGCGCGACCATTGCGGCTCCTGCCGCGCCTGCCTCGACGCCTGTCCGACCGACGCCTTCCCGGCGCCCTACCGGATCGACGCGCGCCGTTGCATCTCTTACCTGACGATCGAGCACAAGGGGCCGATCGATCCTGAATTCCGGCCGCTGATCGGCAACCGCATCTATGGCTGCGACGACTGTCTTGCCGCCTGCCCCTGGAACAAGTTCGCGCAGGCGGCCTCGGAAATGAAGCTCAGAGCACGCGACGACCTGAAGGCGCCGTCGCTCGAAACCCTGCTTGACCTCGATGATCCGAGCTTCCGCAGCCTGTTCTCAGGCTCGCCGGTCAAGCGCATCGGTCGAGACCGCTTCGTGCGGAACGTGCTCATCGCCGCCGGCAACTCCGGCAGCCACGCGCTGGTGCCCGCAGTCAAGGCCCGCGTCAACGACACCTCTGCCGTGGTGCGGGCGATGGCGGTCTGGGCGCTGTCACGATTGGTCGCGCCTGCGGCGCTTGCGGAATTTGCCGAACAATGCGAGCCAGAGACGGACGAAGACGTCCTCAACGAATGGCAGATCGCGGGAGTGAGCCGATGCATGTCCTGATCCTTGGCGCCGGTTACTCCGGTACGGCAATCGCAAAAGCGATGGCCCCGACGGCCACAAGCGTCATGGGCACCACCCGGACCGAGGAGAAGGCGACAAAGCTCGAAAGGGCCGGCATCCGCCCGGTCCTCTTCGACGGCGAGACGATCTCCGACGGTCTGGCCGCCGCCCTTGGCAAGGCAACCCATTTGATCCAGTCGATCGCGCCCGGTCGCGACGGTGATCCCATGTTCCGCGCCACGAGCCCGGACCTCGCGCAGATCGCGCCGAACCTCAAATGGATCGGCTACCTCTCGACGGTGGGCGTCTATGGCGACCACGGCGGAGAATGGGTCACCGAGGACATGCTGCGCAAACCGGTCTCGGCCCGCTCTGTCGAGCGCGTGGAAGCGGAAGACGCCTGGATCGCCTTCGGCAAGAGGCAGGATATTCCCGTCGCGGTGCTGAGGCTCTCCGGCATCTACGGCCCCGGACGCAACGCCTTCTGCAATCTCGAAACCGGCACGGCCCGGCGGCTGGTCAAGCCTGGCCAGGTGTTCAATCGCATCCGCGTCGAGGATATCGGCGCCGCGGCGCTGTTCCTCGCCAACACTGGCACCAGCGGTGTCTTCAACATCACCGACAACGAGCCGGCGCCGCCCCAGGACGTGGTCGCGGAAGCCGCCCGGCTGATGGGTGTCGAGCCGCCGCCGGAAACGCCCTTCGAGCAAGCCGAACTGTCGCCGATGGCCCGCACCTTCTATGGCGAAAACAAGCGGGTTTCGAACGCCCGCATGCGCGCAACCGGTTTTGAATTCGCGTTTCCGGATTATCGCGTCTCGCTTGCACAGCTCTGGCAGTCGGGCGCTTGGCGCGGACAGTGAAACGAAATATGGCGCGCGCCAGATAGCATAACCCGTAATGCTTATAGAACGTCGACAGTCAGTCCGTCAGTAATGGTCAGGGCTGGGCGAGCGCAATTGTGACATTCTTTGGATATTCGTTCGATACTTGGCTAATTTCACACAACCTGTGCGCTAGTAACGAATTTTCGACCATCCGGATTCCGGACAATTGGTCCAATTCGAAATTTTTAATGATTTTTTTCGTTTACCGGCGAGTTCGGCCCGCGTGCGGAAGTTGGCAAGCGCTCAACCCCTGATTCCAAAGAACTTCCAGTCCAGGCTTAAACTATTTCAAACAATCTTCGTTTTTGAAATTTCGTCATTTTTTAATAAATCCTAATAGAGCGTAAATGGTTGAAGCACGTTTTTGCCATTTTTCGCCCCAATTAGCGGTTCCCAGAAGTTTTTAACCAAGTGTTTTGACCGAGGGGATCGCCAGTTTGACGCCAGCGAAGATCAAGACTGCTGCCGCTGCAGCGCTATTCACGGCCACTATCGGTCTCGTTTCCGTTTCCGATAGCCATGCAGCCGGCGCCGGCTGCGGCGGCGCATCCTGGTATGCGCTGAGCTCCAAGACCGCCTCCGGCGAGCGCATGAATGCCGCTCACCTGACGGCCGCCCATCGCAGCCTGAAATTCGGCACCAAGGTGCAGGTCACCAACAAGCGCAACGGCAAGAGCGTGATCGTTCGCATCAACGATCGCGGCCCGTTCATCCGCGGCCGCGTCATGGATCTTTCCAAGGCTGCCGCTTCGCAGATCGGCATGGTTCGCTCCGGTACCGCCAGCGTCTGCTACCGCGTCGTCAATTCCTGATCTTGAAATACTGCTACCCGTCCTGCGTTCGGGTGGATCTACTTCGCTAAAGGCCGTTCTCGGCGGTTAATCTTCTCCGCCGTCTTGCTCTTCGATGCCATCGCCGTTACCACGGCGAAAAAGGAGTTGATCGAAGATGCGTTTGGGCGGCAGGCTCGCTGGAGCCATTGAAGTTCTTGAGGATATCGAAAAGCGGAAGCGCCCGGTCGCCGACGCGCTCAAGGATTGGGGCCTTGCCCACCGTTTCGCCGGATCCGGCGATCGCTCGGCGATCGGCAACATCGTCTACGACGCCCTTCGCATGAAGCTCTCCCACGCTTACCTCATGGACAGCGACAGCGCCTCGGCGCTCGGCCATGCGGTGATGTACCGCCAGTGGGGCTTTTCGCCAGAAAAGCTTGCCGCCGAACTCGATGGCGACAAGTTCGCGCCGGAGGCACCGGCCGAACAGCTTCAGGCCTTCAGGTCGCGCCGGATCGAAGACGCCCCGGCCCATGTGCAGGGCGATATCCCCGAATGGGTGCAAGCCTCCTTTGAAGAAAACTTTTCCGACGACTGGCTGGAAGAAGCCAGGGCGCTCGCAGGCCGGCCGACGCTGGACCTGCGCGCCAACACGCTGAAGGCCTCGCGCGCCAAGGTGCTGAAGGCACTGGAGCGCAGCGGCGCCGAGGCAGCGACGATCGCCCGCAACGGCATCCGCATTCCCGCCGGCGAAGGCGCCTCGCGCCTGCCGAACGTGACCGCCGAGCTTTCCTTCCAGAAGGGCTGGTTCGAGGTCCAGGACGAGGGTTCGCAGATCGTCGCCGACCTCGCCTATCCGCAGGAAGGCGAACAGGTGCTCGACTATTGCGCCGGCGGCGGTGGCAAGACGCTCGCCATGTCGGCAGCGATGAACAACAAGGGCCAGGTCCACGCCTACGACACCGACCGCAAGCGGCTCGCCCCGATCATCGAGCGGCTGAAGCGCGCCGGCACCCGCAATGTCCAGGTGCATGAATCGACCGAAAGCCTCGCGCCGCTCGCCGGCCGCTTCGACCGCGTGCTGGTCGATGCGCCCTGCACCGGCACCGGCACCTGGCGCCGGCGTCCCGACACCAAGTGGCGGCTGAACCAGAAGAACCTCGAAGAGCGTATCTCCCAGCAGGAAGAGGCGCTGGCAAGTGCGGCGCAGTTCGTCCGCCCCGGCGGCCACCTGATCTACGTCACCTGCTCGGTTCTGCCTGAGGAAAACGAGGCGCAGGTCTACGGCTTCTGCGAGGACAATCCGGAATTCGAGATCCTGTCGGCCGCCGATATCTGGGCGACGCTGTTTGGCACCGACAAGCCGCAGCCCTGGTCTGCGGACATGAAGACGGTGACGCTGACACCCGCTTCCACCGGCACGGACGGCTTCTTCTTCTGCCTGATGCAACGCAAGGGTTAAGGCCGTTTGACGATCGTCAAAAGGCGCGCATCAGATTGAAAGCGTTCTAAACTATACACTTTGACACAAGTTTGCTTTTGGTTCATGAGAAGCGGGCTCGGCGGGGCCTTTCTCATGGCCTGACGGCTGAACGACGCCATGTTTTGCGGCGCGTTCGACGGCGCCGGGGGACGCAACAGGAGAGGGTCATGACCAAGAAATTTTTCCGCGGCGCCGCGCTGGCGCTGATGACGGCGACCTCGGCGATGGCCCTGCAGCCGGCCCATGCCGCGACCGATGCCGCCGCCGTGGTGAAGCACTACACCGCCGTCGCTCACGCCAAGTTCGAAGATGCGCTGACGACCGCCGAAGCGCTCGACAAGGCGGTCGACGCGCTGATCGCGACGCCGAGCGAAGAAACGCTGAAGGCCGCGCGCGACGCCTGGAAGAAGGCCCGCAACCCCTACCAGGAAACCGAAGTCTACCGCTTCGGCAACGCGATCGTTGACGAGTGGGAAGGCAAGGTCAACGCCTGGCCGCTCGACGAAGGCCTGATCGACTATGTCGACCCGAGCTACGGCACCGAGAGCGACGAGAACGCGCTGTTCACCGCCAATGTCATCGCCAACAAGACGATCAAGATCGACGGCAAGGACGTCGACGCCTCCAACATCACGCCGGAATTCCTGGCGGGCACGTTGCAGGAAGCCGGCGGTATCGAGGCGAACGTCGCGACCGGCTACCACGCGATCGAATTCCTGCTCTGGGGCCAGGACCTGAACGGCACCAAGGCCGGCGCCGGCAACCGCCCCTACACGGACTACGACACCAAGGCCTGCACCGGCGGCAATTGCGACCGCCGCGCCGCCTATCTGAAGGCTGCGACCGAGCTGCTCGTTTCCGACCTCAAGGAAATGGTCGCCAACTGGACGCCGGATGGTGCCGCGACCAAGGCGGTCGAGGCCGACCCGAAGGCTGGCCTCGTCGCCATCCTCACCGGCATGGGCTCGCTCTCCTATGGGGAACTCGCCGGCGAGCGCATGAAGCTCGGCCTCTTGCTGCACGATCCGGAAGAAGAGCATGACTGCTTCTCCGACAACACGCACAACTCGCACCTGCACGACGCGATCGGCATCCAGTCGGCCTATACCGGCGAATACACCCGCGTCGACGGCACCAAGATGACCGGCCCGTCGCTCTCCGAACTCGTCGCGGCCAAGGATGCCGCGCTCGACAAGGAGATGGCGGGCAACCTCGCCACCACGGTCGAGAAGATGCAGGCGATGGCCAAGCGCGCGGAAACGACCGAGGCCTACGACCAGATGATCGGCGAAGGCAATGCCGAGGGCAACGCCACCATTCAGGCGGCGATCGACGGCCTGATCGCTCAGGCAAAGACCGTACAGCGCGTCATTGCGTCGCTGGATCTCGGCACCGTCGAGCTTGAAGGTTCCGACAGCCTGGATAATCCTAACGCCGTCTTCCAATAAGCTGAAAAGGCGGGCCGCATCGACAAAGATGCGGCCCGATCCTCCTGAGATGAAACTCGGCGCTTCCCGCCTTTACGCGCTTCTTCTCGTGCAAGCGCTTTCCACGGCCCTGCCCGCCTCCGCAGGCGATGGCCTTTTGACCGAACGCTCCGATCTCGACGACAAGGACCGCCAGCGCGTGCAGGCGGTGACCCAGCCTGCGACCGATTTCTCCAAGGCGGAAACCTTCGAGGCCATGTCCGGGGGGGCCGCGACCTCGATCGCGCCCGTCAATGCCGACAGTTTTTCGCAGTTTTCGGCCAACCTCACCTTCCAGGAGGAAGAGGGCTTCAAGCTCGGCAACGCGCTCTTTCGCAAGCTCTGGGTTTCCTCCCCCTCCTCCACCCAGGCCTCCGACGGGCTCGGTCCGCTCTACAACGCCCGCGCCTGCCAGAGCTGTCACCTGAAGGACGGGCGCGGCCGTCCGCCGGAGGGTGCCGTCGATACGACCTCGATGTTCTTCCGCCTGGCGCGGCCGCCCCGCGACGACGAAGAGCGGCGGATGATTGCCGCGCACGAAGTGGTAAACTTCGGCGACCCTGTCTATGGCGCCCAGCTTCAGGACAGCGCCGTGCCCGGCCTTGCCGCCGAAGGCCATCTGAAGGTCAGCTACACCGAAGAGACCTTCACCTTTCCCGACGGCGAAACCGCGTCGCTGCGCCGGCCCAGCTACTTCGTCGCCGACCTTGCCTACGGACCGCTCGATCCGGCAACGACGCTCTCGCCGCGCGTGGCGCAGCCGATGATCGGCCTCGGCCTGATCGAGGCGATCCATGAGGCGGATATTCTGGCGAACGCCGACCCCGACGATAGGGATGGTGACGGCATCAGCGGCCGACCGGCGCTGACGCGGGATGCCAAGACCGGCAAGCTCATGCTCGGCCGCTTCGGCTGGAAGGCGCAGAACGCCACCGTGCGGCAGCAGAGCGCCGATGCCTTCGCCACCGATATCGGCATCTCGTCTCCCGACGCCGACCGGCCGCACGGCGATTGCACCGCAGCCCAGAAAAAATGCCTGACGATGCCGACCGGCGAGCAGGCGCGCCTCGGCCCCACCGAGGCGCCCGACCCGGTGCTCAACCTCGTGACCTTCTACTCGGAGAACCTCGCCGTGCCGGCGCGGCGCAAGGCGAGCTTTGCCGAAACGCTCCGCGGCAAGAAGGTCTTTTACGATCTCGGCTGCACCAGCTGCCACACGCCGAAATTCGTCACCCGCCGCGATGCGGTGGGCAAGGCGCAATCCTTCCAGCTGATCTGGCCCTATTCCGATTTCCTGCTGCACGACATGGGCGAGGGTCTTGCCGACGGGCAGCAGGTGGGTGTGGCTACCGGCCGCGAGTGGCGCACGCCGCCGCTTTGGGGCATCGGCTTGACGAAGACCGTCAGTGGGCACACTTTCCTGCTGCACGACGGACGCGCCCGCAATTTCACCGAAGCGATCCTGTGGCACGGCGGCGAAGGGCAGAAGGCCCGTGATGCCTTTGCCGCCCTTGCCGCAGGCGATCGCCGCGATCTCCTTGCCTTCCTGGAGTCACTCTGATGCCCCGCACGCATACGCTTACTCTCGCTTTTGCCTTAACCCTGACGGCCGTTTTCCCCGCAGTGGCCCAGGAAGGAAGCGCGCTCTCGCCGCGCGTCGTCAACGAGGCGGCCGTGCCTACGGTCATGGCCAAGGCCGTCGACGACTTCATCATCCCCGGCTACCGCAACCTCACGGAAAAGACCGCTGCCGCCACAAAGGCCACGGCCAAGCTCTGCGCGGCGCCGTCGCAGGCGACGGTCGACGGCGCTCGCGCTGCGTTTTCCGAGGTGGTCGGCGCCTGGTCGGCGATCGAGGTGGTGAGGCTTGGTCCAGCGCTTGAGCAGAACCGCTTTGAGCGGTTCCTGTTCTACCCCGACCGCAAGAGCACGGGCTTGAAGCAGGTGCAGGCGATCGTCTCGAAGAAGGACGAAAGCGCTGCGGACGAAGCCAGGCTCAAGGGCAAGAGCGTCGCAGCGCAAGGCCTCGGCGCGCTCGAATACGTGCTCTACGGCACGGGCGCCGAGGCGCTTCTGAACAAGGACGGCGATTTCCGCTGCCGCTACGGCCTGGCGATCACCAAGAACCTCGACACCCTCGCCAACGAGCTCCTGGCCGCGTGGCAGAAGCCCGACGGCATTCAGGCGGCGTGGAAACATCCGGGGCCCAACAATGCCGAGTTCCGCGACAACCGCGAGGCGGCAACCGAACTGCTCGGCATTCTCGTCCATGGCGTCGAGACGGTGAAGGACCAGCGGCTGAAACCGTTCTACGAGGGCAAGGACGACAAGGGACATCCGAAGCTCGCGATCTACTGGCGCTCCGGCAACACTATGCCGTCGATCGCCGCGAACGTCCGGGGGCTGAAGACCCTGTTCGACGTGGCCGACATGCAGAGCCTGCTGCCGGAAGACAGCCGCTCGGTCGCGGGTTCGGCCGACTTCGTCTTCAAGTCGGTGATCAGCATGGCCGGCAATGTCGACGGGCCGATCGACGCGGCGCTTGTCGACGAAGACAAACGCGGCAAGCTCGCCTTCCTGTCGCTCAACGTCAACGACCTGCTCAACCGCCTGAACAACGATTTCGGCGGCGCGATCGGCCTTGGCGCCGGCTTCTCCTTTGCCGATGGCGACTGAGAAATCCGGCGGCCCGACCGGGTGTTGACAAGGACGATTTTTGGGCGCAAAGCGCTTCCCGTGTCCGCTCTCGCGGGCACGTTTCACCACAAGGACCAACTCCCAATGAACCCCGACAGTCGAAGTCGAGCCTTCACGCTCACGACCGTCCGGTCCTGATTTGATCAGGGCTTCACGGCGGTCGGATGACTCGCCCTATGGAGCCCAATATGCTGCGCATCTTCAAAAGCCAGAACAGCCACCTCGTGCTTGTCGACATGCTCGACGGCATCGCGCTGCCGACCCCTGCCATCTGGTACGACCTTCTCAATCCCTCCGCCGAGGAGACGCGCCTGGTCGAGGGCCAGCTCGGCATCGAGATCCCGACCCGTGACGAGATGCAGGAGATCGAGCTTTCCGACCGCCTCTACCAGGAAGCCGGCGCGGAATTCATGACGATGACCGCAGCGGCCAAGCTTGACAGCGACTATCCGGTCAAGGTGCCGGTGACCTTCATCCTCAAGGGCACGACGCTGGTCACGGTGCGCCATGCCGACCCGAAGCCGTTCCAGACCTTTTCCCACCGCATCCAGAAGGCCAACGGCCAGATCTGCGAGAGCGGCGAACTGGTGATGCTCGGCCTGTTGGAAGCGATCATCGACCGCACAGCGGACGCGCTGGAGCGCGCCGGCAGCGAGGTCGACGCGATCTCGCGCGAAGTGTTCCGCAAGACCAATGCCAGCGCTACCAAGAAGACGCGCAACCTGCAGTCGCTGATCGAACAGATCGGCCAGAAGGGCGATCTGTTGACGGTCATTCGCGAAAGCCTGGTCAGCATCGGCCGGCTCGTCGCCTATCACGTGGCGCTCGAAGGCATGGGGCCGCGCAAGGCCGGCAAGGAGAGCCGTCAGCGGATCAAGCTGATCCAGCGGGACGCGACCTCGCTTGGCGACCACGCGCTGTTCTTGTCGAACAAGATCAACTTCCTGCTCGACGCAACGCTCGGCCTCATCAATCTCGAGCAGAACCAGATCATCAAGATCTTCTCGGTTGCCGCCGTCGTGTTCCTGCCGCCGACCCTGGTCGCCTCGATCTATGGCATGAACTTCGGGGTGATGCCGGAACTGCAGTGGGAGTTCGGCTACCCTGCGGCACTGATGCTGATGGTGATCTCGGCGATCGTGCCCTATTTCTACTTCAAGCGCCGGGGCTGGCTCTGAGCGCGCAACCTCCACGACGAGCGAGGATGGCATGACAGCCGCCACGGGCCTGATCGACCGGCGCAGTTTCCTGAAGATGACGGGCGCTGCCTGGATGGCGAGCCTCGCGCCTGAGCGAGCATTCGCCCTGACCCGGGCGGATGCCGTCTTCGCCTCGGCCTTCATGGCACCGGATGGCAGCTATGGCGTTGCGACGCTGACGGAAGCGGGCGAGATCATCGACCGCACCGCGCTGCCGGCCCGGGCCCACGGCATGGCCTATTCGCCGGCCAGCCGCCGCGCCGTCGCCTTTGCCCGCAGACCCGGCACCTATGCGATGATCCTTGCGACCGATGGCTCGGCCGAGCCGGTGGTCATTGTCGCGGCCGACGGCCGGCATTTCTACGGCCACGGCTGCTTCTCAGGAGACGGCAAGCTGCTCTATGCCACCGAGAACGACTTTGCCGCCAACCGCGGCATGGTCGGTATCTATGACGGCAGCGATAACTTCGCTCGCATAGGCGAATTCCCGACCTATGGCATCGGCCCGCACGACATGACGCTGAGCGCCGACGGGAAACTGCTGGCGATCGCCAATGGCGGCATCGAGACCCATCCGGATTTCGGCCGCACCAAGCTCAATCTCGACCACATGCAGCCGAGCCTGACGCTGGTCGATACCACGACCGGCGCGCTGGTGCAGAAGCACGGTCTGCCGGATGATCTCAGCCGTCTGTCAACACGCCATGTCGACATCGGTCCGAAGGGCGAAATCTGGTTTGCCTGCCAATACGAAGGCGCGCGCAACGATCTGCCGCCGCTCGTCGGCTCGTTCTCCAAGGGCGAGGACCTGAAGTTCCTGTCGCTGCCCGAGCGCACGACCGAAGCGCTGGCGAACTATGTCGGCGCCATCGCCGTCAACCGGGACGAGGGACTGATCGGGCTGACGTCTCCGAAGGGCGGCGTGGCGGTGACGCTCGACGCACGAACCGGCGCGGTGCTGAAGCAAGAGCGCGTCGTCGATGCGGCGGGGGTCGCCAGCGCCGATCACGGCTTTGCCGTTTCCTCCTATGACGGCCACTTCAAGGCCAACAAGAGCCGCGTGGCCTGGGACCAGCACATCGTGCGGCTGGTTTAGCGCCAAAGCGATCTCAGGCCGAAAAGCGGCCGTCGCCCGAGAGCTTTGCCAGATCGTTCCAGCGATAGGCGGTCTGGTCGTGGTTTTCGCCACCGAGACTCACCTGTCCCTGGCCGACGGCAACGGCGCCAAGGCGCTCGTAGAAACCCCGACTCGGGTTGCTGGAAAGCACCCAGGCAAAGAGCGACTTTCCGCCCAACTCCCGGCAGTGGCCGGCGACGCTGCGCACCAATGCCGAACCGATGCCGGCCCCCTGGAATTCCTTGAGGATATAGAGTGCATAGAGCTCCCGGTCGAACCGCGGCGGCATCGAGCGCGCTTTGCCGTAATTGGCAAAGCCGATCACCCTGTTCGTGCTCATGTCGACCGCGACCAGATGAAACACATCGGCGATGCGCATGCGCCTTGCGTGACGCAGCGCCTGTTCCTCGATGCTCATGCCGTCGAGAAAGGCATCGGAAATCAGCCCGCGGAACGTCGATCGCCAGGTTTCGACGATGACGGAGGCGATCATCATGATGTCATCCGGGCCGGCCGGGCGGATGTCGATGCGTCTGAAGCTCTTCATGGCGATGATATAGGTGACACATCGCGGCTTCAAAACGGCAAGGCCGCTGGAAAGCGTCAAAGTTTGTTCTATCTGTCGAAGCCATGAACAGACCAATCGTTTACGCAATCTTCATCGCCGCCGTTCTCGGCCTCGGCCTTCTCATCGGCTACAACAACATCCCCGGCGAATGGTACCAGTCGCTGGCAAAACCCGCCTTCAATCCGCCGAACTGGGTCTTCGCGCCGGTCTGGTCGATCCTCTACGTGATGATCGGCATCGCCGGTGCCAGGATCTTTCTCGACCATCTCCGTACCGCCGCCATGCGCCTGTGGCTGGCGCAGATGATGCTCAACTTCCTCTGGTCGCCGCTGTTCTTCGGCATGCAGGATATCTCGTCGGCGATGATCGTCATCCTTGCGCTCGTGATCGCGGTCGCCGGCTTCGTCGTCGCAAGCTGGCAAAGAGACCGTCTTTCGGCCCTGCTGTTCCTCCCCTATCTCGCCTGGGTTGCGTTTGCGACCGCACTCAACAGCGCGATTTTGCTCATGAATTGAACTTGTCGGACCTTCATGAGCGTGCCACTGTCCGCCCAGCATAATGATGCCGCGCGACACAAAGGCCCGTGGACTGATGGATGACCGTGATCCCCCCGATTTCCGAAACCGCATCCGCAACAGTTTTGCGCGGCAGGCGGCGATGCGCACGATCGGCGCCGAACTGACACTGGTCGAGCAGGGCACGGTCGAAATCGAGCTGCCCTTCGACGACAAGCTGACGCAGCAGCATGGCTTCCTGCACGCCGGCGTGATCTCCGCAGCACTGGATTCGGCCGGCACCTATGCGGCCTATTCGGTGATCGACCCGGAGGCCTCGATCCTGACGATCGAGTTCAAGGTCAACCTGCTTTCGCCCGGACGCGGCGAGCGGTTCCTGTTCCGCGGCGAGGTGACCAAGCCCGGCTCGACGATCATCGTTTCCGACGGCCGCGGCTATGCGATCCGCTCCGACGGACCGGCAAAGCTGATCGCCTCGATGACCGGAACGATGATGGTGGTGCGCGGACGCGAAGGGATCGAAGGATGAGTTTTGCCGTGAAGGATGTTGCCGGACGCAAGGTGCTCTACGTCATGGCCGTGGATGCCGAATACGGTCCGCATCTGAAGGGTCGGATCAAGCCGCTGATGACCGGCGTCGGCCCGGTCGAGGCCGCCGTCGTGTTGACGCGCACTCTTGCTGAACTTTCGGCCGAGCGGGCCCTGCCCGATCTCGTCGTTTCCCTCGGTTCGGCGGGTGCGGCCAAGCTCGAACAGACGGAAGTCTACCAGGCTGTTTCCGTCGGCTACCGCGACATGGACGCCTCGCCGCTCGGCTTCGAGAAGGGGAGAACGCCGTTTCTCGACCTTCCGGCCGTGGTGCCGCTGCCGCTGCGCATCCCCGGCGTGCCCGAGGCGCGGCTTTCGACTGGCGCCAACATCGTGTCGGGCGCTGCCTATGATGGGATCGACGCCGACATGGTGGAGATGGAGACCTTCGCGGTCTTGCGCGCCTGCCAGTCCTTCGGAACTCCCTTGATTGCGCTTCGCGGCATTTCAGACGGCAAGGCCGAACTGAAGCATATCAACGACTGGACGGAGTATCTTCACGTCATCGACGAGAAGCTTGCAAGCGTGATCGACCGGTTGGAGAATGCGGTCTTGAGTGGAGCGATCCCGCTCTAAAACCCCGGAATTGTCCGGGTGCAATTGAATCGTTGCGTCGTTGGCGGGCTTTCATTAAAGGCTCGCCATGATCAAGCTTGTTTGAAGGCACCCAATGACCCAGACAGCCCATCCCGACACCGTCCTTATCGTCGACTTCGGCAGCCAGGTGACGCAGCTCATCGCCCGACGCGTCCGCGAATCCGGTGTCTATTGCGAAATCGTGCCGTTCCAGTCGGCTGAAGAAGGTTTTCAGCGGCTGAAGCCGAAGGCCGTCATCCTCTCCGGTAGCCCGGCCTCCACGCTCGACATCGGCTCGCCGCGTGCGCCCTCGGTGATCTTCGATAGCGGCCTGCCGGTCTTCGGCATCTGCTATGGCCAGCAGACCATCTGCGCCCAGCTCGGCGGCAAGGTCGAGAGCGGCCACCACCGCGAATTCGGCCGCGCCTTCCTCGAAGTCGAGAAGGACTGCCCGCTGTTCGAAGGCCTCTGGTCGGTCGGCTCGCGCCACCAGGTCTGGATGTCACACGGCGACCGCGTCACCGCAATCCCCGAGGGCTTCGAGGTCGTCGCGACCTCCGCCAACGCGCCCTTCGCCTTCATCGCCGACGAGAAGCGCAAGTACTACGCCGTGCAGTTCCATCCGGAAGTGGTGCACACGCCCGACGGCGCCAAGCTGATTTCCAACTTCGTGCACAAGATTGCCGGCATCAAGGGCGACTGGTCGATGTCGGCCTACCGCGCCAAGGCGGTCGAAGCGATCCGCAAGCAGGTTGGCGACAAGAAGGTCATCTGCGCGCTCTCGGGCGGCGTCGACAGCTCGGTCGCAGCGCTCCTGATCCATGAAGCGGTTGGCGACCAGCTCACCTGCATCCTCGTCGACCACGGCCTGATGCGCAAGGACGAGGTAAAGAACGTCGTCTCGATGTTCGAGGAGCACTACAACCTGCACCTCCTGCACGTCGACGCATCCGACCGCTTCATCGGCGAACTGGAAGGCCAGAGCGATCCCGAGACCAAGCGCAAGATCATCGGCCGCCTGTTCATCGAAGTGTTCGAGGAAGAGGCAAAGAAGCTCGGCGGCGCCGACTTCCTCGCTCAGGGCACGCTCTACCCCGACGTCATCGAAAGCGTTTCCTTCACCGGCGGCCCGTCGGTGACGATCAAGTCGCACCACAATGTCGGCGGCCTGCCCGAGCGCATGAACATGCAGCTCGTCGAGCCGCTGCGCGAACTCTTCAAGGACGAAGTGCGCGTGCTCGGCCGCGAGCTCGGCCTGCCCGACAGCTTCATCGGCCGCCACCCCTTCCCGGGTCCGGGCCTCGCCATCCGTTGCCCGGGCGGCATCAGCCGCGAGAAGCTCGAAATCCTGCGCGAAGCCGATGCGATCTATCTCGACGAGATCCGCAAGGCCGGCCTCTACGACGCCATCTGGCAGGCCTTCGCCGTGCTTCTGCCAGTGCAGACCGTCGGCGTCATGGGCGATGGCCGCACCTACGAGTTCGTCTGTGCCCTTCGCGCCGTCACCTCGGTCGACGGCATGACGGCGGACTTCTACCACTACGACATGGAATTCCTCGGCCGCGCGGCGACGCGCATCATCAACGAGGTCCGCGGCATCAACCGCGTCGTCTACGACGTCACCTCGAAGCCGCCAGGCACGATCGAGTGGGAATAAACACGCGGACGCATCTGCTGCGTCGGCGATAGAAAGCGTTAAAGGGCGTGCTTCGGCGCGCCCTTTTTGCGTCCCGGCACAGTCGCCGCCCGCATGCAGCCCTATTTCACCGCGTCGCGCATCCCATCGCGCAGTTTCCGGACCCGTTCGTTGAGGTCGATCATTTCCGGTACGGTAAAGCCGGAATTTTCCAGGAGCGCATCGGTCAGGCAACCGGTCTTCACGTGCAGGCTGCGCCCTTTCGCGGTGAGATGGACCTCGACCTGGCGCTCGTCCGTGACGCTGCGATGCCGACCCAGGAAGCCGGCGGCTTCGAGGCGCTTCACGGCCGGCGTGATGGTGCTCGATTCCAGTCCCAGCCGATCGGCGATCGCCGAGATCGTCAGTCCATCCCTCTCCCAAAGCGTGCTCAGGACGAGATACTGCGTATAGGTCACGCCGAGCGCATCGAGCATCGGCTTGTAGACGCGGTTGATGGCGATCGACGCCGAATAGATCGAGAAACAGAGCTGGCTGTCGAGCGGCAGCGTTGTCGGGTCGTCGGGCATTCCAGCCTCCTTGCGGCGCTTGCGGCCTTTCGCCGCGAAAATAGATATCGCGATAATTAATATCTTTACAAGAAAATCGAGTCGCCGTATACGATGATTATCGCGATAATAAATGTCGCGAAAATAACTCACCGAAGGAGATCCGAAATGCTCAAGTCCCTGATCACCGCCGCTGCTTTCGCCCTCTCCGCAAGCGCGCTGACACCGGCCAACGCGGCCCCCGCCACCAAGAATGTCGTGCTCGTTCACGGCGCCTTTGCCGACGGCTCCGGCTGGCAGGGCGTCTACAACATCCTGAAGAAGGACGGCTACAACGTCACCATCGTGCAGAACCCGACTGTGACGCTTGCCGGCGACGTTGCGGCCACCAAGCGTGCGATCGCCGCGCAGGACGGACCGGTCGTGCTCGTCGGCCACTCCTATGGCGGCGTGGTCGTTTCTGAAGCCGGCACCGACGAGAAGGTGAAGTCGGTCGTCTACATCGCCGCCTTTGCGCCGGATAAGGGCGAGTCCGTTTCCTCGCTCATCGCCAACCCGCCGGCCGGCGCGCCCGTTCCGCCGATCCTGCCGCCGGTCGATGGCTTCCTCTCGCTCGACAAGGAAAAGTTCACTGCTGCCTTCGCGGCCGATGTCGATCCTAAGCTTGCCGCCTTCATGGCCGACTCCCAGGTACCGTGGGGCATCGAAGCGACAACCGGCGCCGTCACCGCCCCGGCGTGGAAGGAAAAGCCGAGCTTCTATCTGGTCGCGACCGACGACCACATGATCCCGCCGGCCGCCCAGCGCCAGATGGCAAAGCGGGCGGGTTCCACCGTGGTTGAGACATCCGGCAGCCACGCCATCTATGTCTCCAAGCCCGAGGCGGTGGCCGCGATCATCGAGCAGGCCGCGCAGGCGAGCGAATAAGCGACCTCAACGGACAGCGACAGAAATGGGGGCGAAGCGCGAAGCTTCGCCCTTTCGCTTGTCTCCAGGGCCAGCCTAACGACCAATCCGCGTGGAACCCTGCTCCACCGTCGCCATCATTGGTTAGAGCTTCTGACCACGCCATCCTCGATTGGCCGCTCGATCGAACGGATCGCCTTTTCTATCCTCCGTCTGATCAGCTCAGGGGCATCAGCACCCGAGCCAATCAGAAACGGACCTCTCGAAAGGCGATATCCATGGAGAATGTTCAGGGAAAAGTTGTGGCCATCACCGGCGCAAGCAGCGGCATCGGCGAAGCCACCGCCAAGAGGCTGGCTGCGGCCGGCGCCAAGGTGGTGATCGGTGCACGCCGAGCCGATCGGCTGGAGCGCATCGCCGACGAAATCGCCGCTGCCGGCGGCGAGGTCCGCTTTCGCGTGCTCGACGTTACCGACCGCGACGACGTTGCCGCCTTCGCCCGCTTTGCCCAGGCCGAATTCGGTCGCCTCGATGTCATCGTCAACAATGCCGGCGTGATGCCGCTGTCGCCGCTGGCAGCGCTCAAAGTCGACGAGTGGGACCGCATGGTCGACGTGAACATCAAGGGCGTGCTCTACGGCATTGCCGCGGCCCTGCCGATCATGAGTGCGCAAGGATCCGGGCAGATCATCAACATCTCCTCGATCGGTGGCCATTCGGTGTCGCCGACGGCCGCCGTCTATTGCGCCACCAAGTACGCCGTCCGGGCGATCTCGGACGGCCTGAGGCAGGAGACCGACCGCATCCGCGTTACCGTCATCTCGCCCGGAACGACGACCTCCGAGCTCGCCGATACGATCAGCGACCCCAGCGCGCGCGAGGCGATGAAGGAATGGCGGGCTATCTGCATCAGTCCCGACGCCGTTGCATCGTCGATCACCTACGCCATCGGCCAGCCCGACGATGTCGACGTCAGCGAGATCATCGTGCGCCCGACGGCGAGCCCGCATTGAGGCAATCCGCTCCGGGGATCAAAGCGACAGAAGGCACGCCTCGAGCGTGCCTTTTCTTTCTGCACTGGCGTCAAAATCAATAGCATTGACTAATCAATTAGCATCGGCTATTCGTTTATTCATAATGATCGAAACCGCCACCGTCACCGCCGTCATGCGCGCCCTCGCCGATCCGACCCGGCGCGCCGTTTTCGAGCGCATCGCCAATGCCGAGGAAATCACCGTCGTCGAGCTGACGCGCGGCAGCGGCGTGACGCAGGGCGCGATATCGCAGCACCTCAAATCGCTGAAGCAGGCGGGCCTCGTCGCCGAGCGTCCGGAGGGCCGCAACGTCTACTACCGCGCCGAGCCCGAGGGCCTGGCGCCGCTCGTCGACTGGATGAGCCACTACGGCACCTTCTGGCGCGACCGCTTCGCCAATCTGCGCACCCTTCTCAAGGAGATCGATCCATGACCGACGCAGCAGCCTTGAAACTCGAGACCCAGGATATCGTCGTCGACGAGGTCTTTCCGCATACGCCTGAGATGATCTGGAGGACGCTGACCAACGGCGAATTGATGGGCCGCTGGATCATGCCGCCGACGGGCTTCCAACCGGTGGAAGGCACCCATTTCACTTTCCAGACGACGCCGGCCGGCGCGTGGGATGGCACCATCCGTTGCCAGGTGCTGGAGGTACGCCCCCATGAGCGTTTCGTCTATTCCTGGAAAGGCGGCGATGAGGGCAATAGCGGCTACGGCTCGCGCCTCGATACGGTCGTCACCTGGACGCTGACGAAGGTCGACAACGGCACCCGCCTCCGGCTCGTTCATTCCGGCTTCGTCACGCCGAAGAACGACAGCGCCTATGCCAACATGAGCAATGGCTGGCCGAAGGTCCTGACGCGCCTCGGCACCGTTACCGACGAACAGCATTGAAGCCCGGCCGGATCGCCACGGCGATCCGGCACCGCACCCACCTCGATAGGCAAAGAGTTCGATCGGCGCCCGCCTGTGCGGCCGCGCGCCGGCTTTGCCGTGCCCGCAACAGGAGGAATGCATGAGCAAGTCCTATATCGGCGGATGCGCCTGCGGCGCCATCCGCTACGAGATCTCGAGTGAACCGGTCTTTTCCAACGACTGCCAGTGCCGTGATTGCCAGCAGGAAAGCGGGACCGGACACGGATCGCATATGACGTTCCGCCGCGAGGGCGTGAAGCTCGAAGGCCAGGCCTCGCATTGGGACATGGTCGCCGACAGCGGCCATGTGAAGACGCGCGGCTTCTGCCCCACCTGCGGCTCGCCGGTCTACATGACCTTCTCGGCCATGCCGGAATTCTTCAGCGTTCGCGCGGCAAGCCTCGACGACCCCAGCCGATACAGACCGCAGGCGGTGACCTATGCCGTGCGCGGCCTTGCCTGGGACCGTCTCGATCCGGACCTGCAGAAATTTAGCCGGATGCCGACGGAGTAGCGAAGCAAGAACCTCAACCAGGCGAAGTGTTCCCTTGTCCACCGGATGTCCTTGGCATTGTCGGCCGGCATCCCCATCTGCCTTTGAGGCCACATGTCGTGGCGCGCGCCCCGGGCGGTGGAGGATGCCGTGTCGTCGAACCAATTCACATTCGATCTCGGTGGTCCCCAGCCGGCTCCGGCAACCGAGATCCTCTACTTCGCGCTGCTTCCGGACGAGCCCGCCGCCACGCAGGCGCTGGCGATCGCCGAAAGGGATTTCGCCGACCAGGCGGCGGACGGCTTCGTCTACCGGCCCGATCGCCTGCACGTCTCCGTCGACAAGCGCTGGCAGGGCCGCCGCCTGCCCGACTTCGCGGTCGCGGATGCGCTGCGGCAGGGTGCGCGCATCGACGTGCCGCCGGTCGAGATCCGGCTCGACAGGCTGGTCAGCAACGGCAATGGCCGCGACCGCCCACGCGCCCTGACGACGCGCGACGCCGCACCGGGTTTCAGCGCGCTGGTCCGGCAGATCGGGGCGCTCAAACGCCCGCTCGCGGCAATCCCTCACATGACGCTCTACCGGAACGATCGGGTCGCGCCGGAGATCCGCGTTTCAGAACCGGTCTCCTGGGTGGCGCGCGAACTCGTTCTAATCCATGCGCGCAAGGGGACGGGCTCCGCGAAGATCCTCGCCCGCTGGCCGCTGCTGCCGGCGCGCTAAAGCGCCCGCGGTGCCATGACCTGCCTTTGGCAGCTTACGGGTTGCCGCAGCCAAAGGCAGGTCACCGCGAGACAGCATCGCGCGGCAGCGGCTCGAAATGCCGACTGCCGGGACGGCCTGAGATCAGGAATGCTTCAATTGCGTGTTGCAGATGCTGTAGTAGCCGCCACCCTTCTTGATCCAGGTGAGGCCGTTCAATGAATTGTTCGCCTTGTCGGCGTTGTACTGGTCAAGGCATGTGTGCATGCGCGCCTTGCCGGCGGTTTCCGTAGAGTATTTCGCATCGACCTTGCTCGGGAAGACCACGCCCTTCGGCGCCTTGGCCGTCGTCGCGGCCGGTTCCGAAGCACTTTCCGTGTTGCTTGCCGTGGGCTCTTCATTGGTCATGGCGGTCGGCTTGGCGGCAGCTTCCGTGCCACACTGGGCTTTTCGGAAATCGTTCCACTTCATGCCATTGAGCGAGCCGGCAGCCTGCGCCGACTTATACTTCGCGCTGCACTCGCTCATGCTCAGAGCGTGTGCACCGGATGAAAACAAGAAGGGAGAAAGCGAGAGAACGGTGAGGGCTGCAATGCGGGTGATTTTCATGGAAATTCCCCTTTGCCAGAGGCACCAAACGCCCAAGAGGCTCCTGAACGCCAGCCTCGCCACGAGAATCTGCCGCCTTTGTGACCGGATGATGGAAATTGCACCGGGCCGAAGGTAGCCGGGCAATCACGCCTTGGTGATGTGGCGGCCCGGCTCCGACGAGAAACCCTGCTCCGACGAGAAACCCTGCTCGTTATGCCGGCGGGATGAAGGGCTGGCTGATCGCCTGGAACACCGGAAGCGCTTCAAGCATGTCTGCGTGCGCCTGCAGGCACGGATAGCGCCCCACCGCGACCAGATCGGGATGCACCTCCTTGAGGAAGCGCAACACGGCCGCAACGGCAATATCCGCATGGCCGATGCGCTCGCCGAACCAATAGGCGCCCGTGCCTTCCGCGCGGCTCGTTTCGAGAACTTGAAGCGTCTCTTCGATCTGGCGACGGCAGCGGTCGACCCAGAGCGCCGAGACCGCTCCGTGCAGCCGCTTCTCGTAGAAGAGGCTGACGGCCTTGTCGCCGAGACCGGTCGCAAGCGTGGCGATCCTCAGCGCCCGATGGCGCGCCGGTTCCGTCCGCGGGAACAGGACCCGGTCCTCGGAAACGAGACTGTCGAGATAATCGAGGATGATATGGCTGTCGGCAAGCACCGTCCCATCGTCCAGCACCAGCGTCGGCACGCGCGTCAACGGATTGTAGGCGCGAAGCTCGTCGGCGTTGCCGAAGGACGACCACGGACGGTGTTCGAACGGAATGTCGTAGAGGCTGAGCGCGATGCCCACGCGTCGCACGAAGGGGGAGTCGTACTGGCCGATGAGGATCATCTTGCGGTTTCCTGCCTGTGGTGACGGTTCAAGGAACAATAGGCCGGCCCTCCATGTCAAAGGCAAAGCGCCATCGGCGCAACCCGAAATCGCACCCCTGTTTTAGCGACTTGCGGAGCGCCGCCGGAATGCCGATAAGCGCCACCAGCATACGATACGGGAGGAGCCCATGGACGTTTCCGAAATCATCATCGCCGGCGATACGCCCGGCATCGAATGGCGCCTGCCGGTCTTCCGTTTCAAGGGCAGGACAGCCGCCGCACCCAAGACCTACATCCAGGCGGCGTTGCACGCCAACGAGCTGCCGGGCACTGCCCTTGCGCATTTCCTGCTGCAGCGGCTGCAACAGGCGGAGAAAGACGGCGCCATCCTCGGCGACATCACCGTCGTACCGCAGGCAAACCCGATCGGAGCCGCGCAGTCGCATTTCGGCGAGTTGCAGGGCCGCTTCGACCTGGGGTCACGCACCAATTTCAACCGTGATTCCCCGTTGATTGCGCTCGGCGACCGTGACCGGCTGATCGACGATCTCGACCGTTACTCCGCAACGGACCGGCTGAAACGGCAGTTGCTGCATATGGCGCTCGGCGCCGACCTGATGCTCGATCTTCATTGCGACGACGAGGCGCTACAATACGCCTATATCGACGACGCCTTCTGGCCGGAAGCCGGCGACCTCGCCTCGGCGCTCGACATGGAAGCGGTGTTCCTTTCGGACGGCGAAAGCTCCGCCTTCGAGGAGGCTGTCGCCTATGCCTGGAAATATGAAACCGGACAGAAGAAGACGCGCCTGCCGGGACGCCTCTCGGTGACGGTCGAGCTTCGCGGCACGCGCGACGTCTATCCGGAACTTGCCCGCAAGGATGCCGAAGGCGTCTTCCGCTTCCTCGTCGCCCGCGGCGTCGTGACCGGTGACGAAGAAACGATCGCCCCCTTCGCCGGCATCGTCGCGCCGCTCGACAACATCGAAATGATCCGGGCCCCTGAGGCCGGCGCCATCCTGTTCCACCGGGATATCGGCGAGAGCGTGAAGGCCGGCGACCTGCTCGCAACGATCCTTACGCGCCCCGGCCTGGCGGATGGTGCCCTCGAAGTGCGCGCGCCGCAGGACGGGCTGATCGTCACCCGCGTCTCGACGCGGCTTGCACGCCGACGCTCGGACCTGATGAAGATCGCATGCGCTGCGCCGTCGAGCGCCGTGCGCAAACCCGGGTCGCTCGAAGCCTAGGACGCCATTGAATGTTCAAGCGGCCGTCACGCCCCCGTGGCGGCCGTCATCTTTGGGCTGTCGAGCAGGATGGTCGAGCGCAAGGTCTTGATCTCGGCGATCTGCTCGAATTCGCTCCAGAGCAGGCGCTTGTAATCGGCGACGTCGCGCACCGCGATCTTCAGAAGAAAGTCGAAATCGCCGGCGACCGTGTGGCATTCCACCACCTCCGGCATGCGCGACACCAGCTCGATGAAGCGCTGGCCGACCTTGCTTGCGGTGCGCTCAAGCGTCACCTCGACAAAGGCCTGGAAGCCGATGCCCGCTGCCTTTGGATCGACGACCACCGTCTGGCGGATGACGCCGGCCGCATAGAGCCGGGCAAGGCGGCGCGACAGCGGCGCCGGCGAAAGGCCGACCCGCGCCGCAAGCGCATTGTTGCTGAGCGATGCATCCTCCACCAGCAGGCGGATGATCCGCCGGTCGATCTGATCCAATTCCATCGCTACCTTTTCAACCATCCTCGGCCCCTAGCGCGCAAATCAGCAAATCAATTGCAGAGTTTTGCGCAAATAGCACGCTGTCGATATTGTCGCCGTGGCAAATATCGCATCGATTTTGCGCTTGCGCTGACTTAAGAAGAAAGCCGCAGGGCAGCCGGAGGAACGGCGGCCGGCAGGCTTTCTCGACCGATATCGCATCGCTGCCATTCAAGGGGGAATTTCCGGCATGTTCGACGCTCTGACCCGCCAACCCGATGATCCGTTGCTGGCCCTGATCGGGCTTTACCGCAAGGACGAGCGCCCCGGAAAGGTCGATCTCGGCGTCGGCGTCTACCGCGACGAAACCGGCCACACGCCGATCTTCCGCGCCGTCAAGGCGGCGGAGAAGCGCCTGCTCGAAACGCAGGACAGCAAGTCCTATGTCGGCCCCGAAGGCGACCTCGTCTTCCTCGACCATCTCTGGACGCTGGTCGGTGGCGACACGATCGATCGCAGCCATATCGCCGGGGTGCAGACGCCGGGCGGCTCCGGCGCGCTCCGGCTTGCGGCCGACCTCATCCACCAGATGGGCGGCAAGCGCATCTGGATCGGCCTGCCGAGCTGGCCGAACCATGCCAGCATCTTCAAGACCGCAGGCCTTGAGCCCGCCGGCTATCCGTTCTTCGACGTGCCGACGCAGACCGTGCTCTTCGACAACATGATGACGGCACTCCAGGGTGCTGCAGCCGGCGACGCCGTGCTGTTGCATGCGAGCTGCCACAACCCGACCGGCGGCGTCATCACTGAGGCGCAGTGGATGGAGCTTGCCGCCGTCGTCGCCGAGCGCGGTCTGCTGCCGCTCGTCGACCTCGCCTATCAGGGCTTCGGCCGCGGCCTCGACGAGGATGTCGCCGGGCTCCGCCACCTGATCGGCGTCGTGCCGGAAGCGCTGGTTGCCGTTTCCTGCTCCAAGTCCTTCGGGCTTTATCGCGAGCGCGCCGGCGCGATCTTCGCGGTGACGAGCTCGTCTTCGTCGGCCGATACGGTCCGATCCAACCTCGCCGGCCTTGCCCGCACCAGCTACTCGATGCCGCCGGATCACGGTGCTGCCATCGTGCGGATGATCCTTTCCGACGCCGAGCTCAAGCGCGACTGGCAAGAAGAGCTCGAAACCATGCGTCTGCGTATCACCAACATCCGCCGCGCGCTCGCCGAAGGCCTGCGCGATCGTTGGCAGGCGCTCGGCGCCGTCGCCAGCCAGGAAGGCATGTTCTCGCTGCTTCCGCTCGCCGAGGCCGACGTCATGCGGCTTCGGAACGAGCATGGCATCTACATGCCCGGTTCCGGCCGTATCAACATTGCCGGCCTGAAGACGGCGGAAGTCGACGGCGTCATCGCCAACTTCAAGAACCTCTGAGGACCATGATGGCCGAGCACAGCATCGACGCGACAGAAACCCCGACCGAACGCCATCGCCTCTACGAGGATGCGCTGGCGATCCTGACGGGTACGCTGATCATGTCGCTCGGCATCATCATCTACAGCAAGGCGATGCTGCTCACGGGCAGCACGTCGGGTCTGGCGCTGCTTCTGCAATATGCGACCGGCGCCGAGTTCTGGATGGTCTTTTCGCTCGTCAACCTGCCGTTTTACGTCCTGGCGGTCAAACGCCTCGGCTGGATGTTTGCGCTGCGCACCTTCATCGCCGTCAGCCTCGTTTCGCTGTTCTCCCGGCTGACCGCCGGCTGGGTGGAGATCGCCCGGCTCGACCCGATCTATGCGGCGATTGTCGGCGGCGGGTTGATGGGCATGGGCCTGTTGATCCTCTTTCGCCATCGCACCGGGCTTGGCGGCATCAACATCGTCGCGATCTATCTCCAGGAGAGGTTCGGCATCCGTGCCGGCTATTTCCAGCTGGCAGTCGATCTCGCCATTCTGGCGGCCGCCTTCTTCGTGCTGCCGCCATCGAACCTGGTGCTTTCGGTGATCGGCGCGGCGGTCGTCAACATGACGCTGGCGATCAACCACAAGCCGGGGCGCTATGCCGGCGTCACCTGACGCTCGGTCTCGGTCTTCCCTCCCGCGCATCGGGCGGCTATCACTCCTGCCACGCTTTGAAATTGCGCGATTCCCGGCGTTCGGGAATTGCTCGCTGCGGCTGGAGCATGGGCATGACGGTTACGATTTACGGCATCAAGAACTGCGACACGATGAAGAAGGCGCGCACCTGGCTCGACGGCCGGGGCATCGCCTATCGCTTCCACGACTACAAGGCCGAGGGCATCGACCGCCCGCATCTCGAGCGCTGGTGCAAGGAAGCCGGGTGGGAAACGGTGCTGAACCGCGCCGGCACGACCTTCCGCAAGCTCGACGAGGCCGACAGACAGGACCTCGACGCGCAGAAGGCAATCGCGCTGATGCTCGCTCAGCCCTCGATGATCAAGCGCCCGGTGCTCGAAGCCGACGGCAATCTCCTGATCGGCTTCAAGCCGGACCTCTACGAGGCGGTGCTCGCCAAAGCCTGATCCCCATTTGGAGCGACGACGATGTCGAAGATCACGCGCGCCACGCAGACGCTTTCGAAGGCCGGCGTCGCCTTCAGCGTGCATGCCTATGACTACGACCCCAATGCGGAGCGCGTCGGCCTGCAGGCGGCCGAGGCGCTCGGCGAGGATCCGTGCCGGGTGCTGAAGACGCTGATGGCCGAGGTCGACGGCAAGCCGGTCTGCTGCGTCGTGCCCTCCGACCGCGAGGTCAGCATGAAGAAGCTCGCCGCCGCCTTCGGCGGTAAGTCGGCCGCAATGATGAAACCGGCGGACGCCGAGCGGCTGACCGGCTACCATGTCGGCGGCATCAGCCCGTTCGGCCAGAAGAAGCTGGTGCCGACGGCGATCGAGGAGGCAGCACTTGCCGAAGCGCAGGTCTACATCAATGGCGGGCAGCGCGGCCTGCAGGTGCGGCTCGCACCGCGCGACGCCCAGTCCGCGCTAAAGGCGATCGCCGCACCGCTCATCGCCTGAGGCGCTGCCATCAAAATATCACAGATGCCTTATACGTGCCGCTGATGCGGGGACGGAAAATGCAACTTTCGCATGCATGCCCGCTTTCGAACGGCGTCGGGTCTCTCTCATGGCATTTGCAAGATTTCCCAGCGCGAAGCGTCTTTTAAAGCGCCTCGCCGTCGGCATGGCAGCGCTGGTCGGGGCCATGGTCATCTACCTCGTCGGTCTTCAGTGGACCGGTAATTTCCATACGCTCGTGGCCGGTGAGGTCTACCGTTCGGCGCAGCCGACGCCGGAGGCAATCGCCGCCTATTCCAAGGCCTACGGCATCCGCACCATTCTCAACCTGCGCGGCGAGAAGCCGGACGAGCGCTGGTATCGCGAAGAGGTTGCCGCCGCAGAGCGCAACGGTATCCGGCTCGTCAACTTCCCCATGTCCGCTTCGGCCGAGATCGACCGCAAGGAAACCGACGTGCTGATGGCGATCCTTCGGGACGCACCGAAGCCGCTTCTGATCCACTGCAAGGCCGGCGCCGACCGCACCGGGCTGGTCTCGACGATCTACCTGCAGCAGATCGCAGGGGTCGACGAGGAAACGGCCGAGTGGCAGCTTTCGCCGCTCTATGGGCACCTGGCCATTCCCTATCTCTCCGGCACCTTCGCCATGGACGAGACCTGGGAAGCCCTTGAGAAGTCGTTCGGGTTGAGCAGCTAGGCGACGACGACGTCCTGGATTGACGTTCGCCGCAGCGGCGCCCTCATCCGGCCGGCACGCCCCTCATACTCTGGCTAACTTGAGAGAGGAGCAATTCGCGGGAACGTCGCAATTCAACGCCTGCGATGAGACTGTCCAAAACGAGAAGCCGCTACCTTAGCTTTGCCAGCAGCGCCGCCAGTTGCCGCGCTTCCGCTTCTGTCAGCCGGGCACCGACATGGGCCTCGATCGACGGGCCGTAGGTCTGCCACATGCGGGCGCGCATCGCCCGGCCGGCCTCGGTGATGACAACCCATTGGCCGCGACCGTCGGCGTCGAAGGTTTCGCGGCGGACAAGGCCTTCCTTCACCAGACGATCGATCAGGCGCGAAAGATTGTACTGCGCAAGGAGGGTCCGCGCCTCGATTTCGAAGGGCCTCAGCCGGCCGTCTTCCGCCTGAACCAATTCCCACAACACGTCGTACCAGCCGAGCGGCGGCAGGCTGGCAGCCTTGAAATCGGCCTCGATCCGAGCGAGCACGCATTCCCGCGCGCGCATCAGCCCGATCCAGGCCGCGGTTGTGTCTGCGCCAGGGCCCTTTTTGTCGGTTTTCGTTTCTTTGCTCATAAATGCAATTACATCCATCTTGAAAGTCGAAGCAAGTCCACATACATGCATTTGCATCTACTTTTCTTCAACCGGGAGATCGCCATGCTTACCCTCGTCAGCCACCATCTCTGCCCCTATGTGCAGCGCGCCTCGATCGCGCTCGAAGAAAAAGGCGTTCGCTTCGAGCGGACCTATATCGACCTCAAGGCCAAGCCCGATTGGTTCCTGAAGATCTCGCCGCTTGGCAAGGTGCCGCTGCTGCAGGTGCCGCAGCCGGGCGGCGAAGCGGTGCTGTTCGAAAGCTCCGTCATCGCCGAATATGTCGAGGAAAGCCAAGCCGACCCAAAGCTTCACCCGGAAGACGCGCTGGAGCGCGCCCGGCATCGCGGCTGGATGGAATTCGGCTCGTCGATCCTTTCTGATCTCTGGGGTTTCGAGACGGCCCGGGATCAGGAAACCTACGAGCAGAAACGCCAGGCGGTCGCCGGCAAGTTTGCGACCATGGAAGCGGCGCTTGGCGACGGCCCCTACTTTGCCGGCATACAATTCTCGCTCGTCGATGCGGTCTTCGCGCCGGTCTTCCGTTACTTCGATCTCTTCGACACGCTCGCCGACCATGGCATTTTCGACGGGCTCGATCGTGTCAACGCCTGGCGCAAAGCGCTCGCCGACCGGCCAAGCGTCAAGGCAGCCGTGACGCCGGACTACGGTGAGCGGCTGATGACGTTCCTCAGGGAGCACGACGCCTATCTGCTGCGCGCCCGGCAGGCATAACGAGAAGCGCGAGATCATGCCGTCCTTCAGTTTGGCGCGCGCCTGCTCTATGACAGGGCGTAAGCCATGCTGGAGGAGCGCCTTGTGACGGACATGACCTCGACCCTGACGATCCTTGAGCCCTACCCCGGCGTCTATGCCTATTATGACGGGCGCGTTGCCGGGGTGCGGCTTCATTCAGAGGCGGCGAACTGGCTCGATGACGGCGCCTACGAACTCGGCGTCGCCTCCTACGCCATCGTCGACGGCCGCGAGGCGCTGGTCTACGACACCCACATCTCGCTCGATCACGCCCGAGCGATCCGCAACCACGTCGAAAGCCTTGGCGTCACCACGATCCGCGTCGTGCTCAGCCATTGGCACAAGGACCACGTGGCCGGAAATGCGGTCTTTGCCGATTGCGAGATCATCGCACTCAGGCTGACGGCACAGAAGCTTGAAGAAAACCGCGAGAAGATCGAAACGGCGACGCCACCGATCCAGCCGCTCGTCATGCCGAGCCGCCTGTTCGACGAGACGCTTCTCCTGACCGTCGGGACGCGGCCGGTGGAACTGCATCACTTCGCCATCCATAGCGCCGACGGCAACGTGATCTGGCTGCCCGAGGAGAGGTTGCTGCTGGCCGGCGATACGCTCGAGGATACGACGACCTTCATCAGCGAGGCCGATCAGACGGCGATGCACATCGCCGAACTCATGCGCCTGCGGCAATGGCCGATTGCTCGGATTCTCCCGGCCCACGGCGACCGCGAACGCATCGCCAGCGGCGGCTACGGGCCGGAACTGATCGACGCCAATCGCGGCTACATCGAGCGGCTGACGCAGGCGATCGCGACCGGTGCTGTCACAGGCACGCTCAAGGAATTCGCGGCCGAGGACATCGCCTCCGGCGCGATCCTTTATTTCGCGCCGTACGAGGCCGTGCACAGGAGCAATGTCGAGAGGGTGCGTGCGGCCATCGACGCGCGCTGATTGCACCAAACCTCCGGCACTCAGCCTTCATTTTCGCCGCAAAGCGCTCTAAGTCTTCTTCTTCCGATTTCAGAAAGACAGGTAGATCATGACCTTTCCCGCCAATACGCCCGATCCGATCGACCCGGTGAAACTCGACAAGCTCGCGGAAGTCGCGATCCAGGTCGGCCTGCAGCTTCAGCGCGGCCAGGACCTTGTCATGACCGCGCCGGTCGCGGCGATGCCGCTCGTTCGCTTGATCACCAAGCACGCCTACAAGGCCGGTGCCGGCCTCGTGACGACGCTCTATTCGGACGAGGACACGACGCTTTCGCGTTATGCCTATGCACCGGACGAGAGCTTCGACCGGGCGAGCGACTGGCTGTTCAAGGGCATGGCCGAGGCTTTTGCCGGTGGGGCGGCGCGGCTTGCAATCTCCGGCGACAACCCGATGATGCTGTCGGCGCAGGATCCGGCCAAGGTGGCGCGCGCCAACAAGGCGAACTCGATCGCCTACAAGCCGGCGCTCGAAAAGATCTCGAATTTCGACATCAACTGGAACATCGTCTCCTACCCGAACCCGTCTTGGGCGAAGCTCGTCTTCCCTAATGATCCGGAAGAGGTTGCCGTCGAGAAGCTCGCCAACGCCATCTTCGCTGCCTCGCGCGTCGATGTCGCCGACCCGGTCGCCGCCTGGAAGGAGCACAACGCGAACCTCGCCCGGCGCTCGGCCTGGCTGAACGGCGAACGCTTTGCAGCACTGCACTTCACCGGCCCCGGCACCGACCTGACCGTCGGATTGGCCGACGGCCATCTGTGGTGCGGCGGCGCGTCGGAAGCCAAGAACGGCGTCACCTGCAACCCGAACATCCCGACCGAGGAAGTGTTCACGACCCCGCACGCGCTGCGCGTCGAGGGCCATGTGTCCTCGACCAAGCCGTTGTCGCACCAGGGTACGCTGATCGACAACATCCAGGTGCGCTTCGAGGGCGGTCGGATCGTCGAGGCCAAGGCCTCGCGGGGCGAGGAAGTGCTGAACAAGGTGCTCGATACCGACGAAGGCGCGCGCCGGCTCGGCGAAGTGGCGCTGGTGCCGCATTCCTCGCCGATCTCGGCGAGCGGCATTCTGTTCTACAACACGCTGTTCGACGAAAACGCGTCCTGCCACATCGCACTCGGCCAGTGCTACTCCGGCTGCTTCGTCGACGACACCAAGCTGACACCGGAACAGATCCGCGCCCAGGGCGGCAATTCCAGCCTCATTCACATCGACTGGATGATCGGCTCGGGCCAGGTCGACATCGACGGCGTGCGCGCCGACGGCAGCCGCGTGCCGGTCATGCGAAAGGGTGAATGGGCCTGATCACGGCCCCTCCCCGGGCTCGTCCGACCTGAAAGGCTTGTGGCCGCCGCAGCACATGCGGCGGCCCTTTCTATTGGGAAACGGCCCCTTCAAGCGTTGGCAGCCCGCTTCAGACGCGGCATCTCCGCCGACTGGTAGAGCGACAGGACGTGACCATCGGGATCGGCGAATTCTGCCGACCAGCCGCCGGGCGCATGGCTTACCGGCGTGACGATGGTGGTTCCCTTTTCGGCAAGGCCACCCACAACATCGTCGATACCGCCCTCGGCGAGATCGAACACGACGATCGGCGTGTTGCCCGGCTTGCTTTCCGCGACGAAGAAGATCAACTCGACCTCGTCTTCTATCTTGGCCATCAGCCAGGCGCCGGCTTCGTCGTCCTCCATGCGCTGGACGTTGAGACCCAGAACATCACGGTAGAAGGCTTCCGTCCGGGCAAGTTCCGAGACGAAGTAGCAGATGGCCCCGATACGTGGTTTCGACAGCATTGGTTACTTCCTTTTTGCTTGTTACGCCGGCTTGTTGCCGCCGGTTGCCGTTTCGTGAGACGCGCGCAGCAAAAAATTGACCGCGAAGAGATGTCCATCCGGATCGTGGCTGGCAAAGGCGGCGCGTCCGCTCCGCGTGATCGGCAGCAACGCCTGGCGGATGCGGCCGCTTTCGAGCGGATAGCGCAGTCCGGTCAGCTCCAGACTGCTCTCGACATGGCCGGCATCACGCCAGGCCCGGCGCAGCATCAGGATGCGCTGGCGCAGCGCTTCATCGGAAACGCCAAGGAGGTGACGGATTTCGAGGCGATTGTGACCGGCGATCGCCAGCAGCATCACGATCCTGAGACTGGGGGAAAGCGTGGCGGCGAAGGCGAGTGGATCGGCGGAACTGGCGTCTTCCGCTTCTGGGATATCAAGCTGCTGCTCCCGGCGAAAGCGCCGGGCGGCGGTGCGCGCCTGCATCGCTGCGAGCTTGCGGAGAACGCCGTAGAACCAGGCGCGATCGCCGCCGGTCGGAAAACGCCCTGCCTTGAGCGCCACGATCAGCGCCTCATGCAGCAAATCCTCCGCTTCTGCTGCGCGGCGGGTCTGGCGCCTGGCGAAACGGAGGAGATCAAAATAGTGCGCCGGCGTCAGGTGCTCGGTCATTGCGGCATGCGCTTCTTGCGAGTTGAGATCCCGGCAATGTGAAGCGCATGCCCTGTGGTTGCAAGCCCACACTCAAGCGCGGGCCGGTCGCACCTTCGGTGCGAGCTGCGCGCGCTGGCTGAGCCAGACGCTGACGAAGACGACGAGGATGCCGAGCGCCTGGACCGGCGTCAGTTGCTCGCCGAGCACGCCCCAGCCGAGCAGGATGGCGACGACGGGGCTTAGGAAACCGAGGGGCGACACGGCAGAGGGCTCGAGGCGCGAGAGGCCACGGAACCAGAGCAGATAGGTGAAGGCGGCGCCGATCAGGCCGAGATAGGCAAGACCGAGGACGTTGGCCGTCGTCAGCGGCGGCAGCGATGGTTCGAAGAACAGCGCCACCGGCACGAGCATGAGGCCACCGGCCGCCAATTGCCAGGCGGTGAAGGTGAGCGGCGGCACCGGCGGCGCCCAGTGGCGGCTGAGCACGGTGCCGAAGGCCATGGAGACCGCACCGGCGAGACCGGCGAGCACCCCGAGCGGATCGAGCGCGGCGCCGGGCGTGAGCACCAGCAGGGCAACGCCGGCGATGCCCGCAAGGCCGGCGACGACGCTGAGCAGACGGATCGGCGAGCCCAGGAAGACGCGCGACAGGAGGATGACGATCAGCGGCTGTACGGCACCGACCGTGGCGGCGACGCCGCCCGGCAGCCTGTAAGCCGAAACGAAGAGCATCGCCCAGAAGAAGGAAAAGTTGAGTGCGCCGAGTACGAAGGTGCGCGGCCACCAGATGCCTTCCGGCAACCGCCGGACGATGAGGAGCAGAAGCAGCCCGGCCGGAAGCGCCCGCAGCATGGCGACCGTCAGCGGATAGCCGGACGGCAGGAACTGCGTGGTGACGAGATAGGTGCTGCCCCAGATCGCTGGGGCCAGCGCGGTCAAGGCAAGGTCCACGGTGCGGTTAGAGCTCATATCTTTACCTCAAGAATCTCTATATCAAGATAAATTGAGGATAACGCGGTTTATCTCTAAGTCAAGATACTCTATGCTGAGATAAATGCATGGAGGTATTGATGGATCGCGTCGACAGGATTTTGGCCCAATGGCACCGGGAACGGCCGGACCTTGACGTTTCGGCCATGGGTCTGCTTGGGAGGCTCTCACGGGTCTCGACACATGTCGCCCGCGAAATCGAGAAGTCGTTCTCCGAACGCGGGTTGAATGCGTCGAGCTTCGACGTGCTTGCGACGCTTCGTCGCTCCGGGCCGCCCTATCGGCTTTCGCCCGGAGAGCTTCTGGATACGACCATGGTCAGTTCCGGCACCATGACGAACCGTATCGATCAGTTGGAAAAGGCGGGGCTTGTCGAACGGATCGCCAACCCTGACGACAGGCGGGGCGTGATCATCGCCTTGACGGAAGAAGGCTTGCGCCGTGTCGACGAAGCCGCGACCGCGCATGTGGCCAACCAGCATCGCGTGGTTTCCGCGCTCTCACCCGAGGAACGCGTGGTGCTCAACGCACTGCTGCGCAAATATCTCGCGACGTTCGAGTAGTCGCGATCATAGACTGGAGGCAAGCCGGCGGACGCGCTCCAGACGCGCCTTGCGCTTGGCGTCGGTCGCCCGGTCCATGTCGTGCAGCGCCAGCATGCGGAAGTTCAACCCCTTGGCGCAGAAGGCGGCGATGCCGCGCTTCAAAAGCCGCTTCACCGGATTGCCCATGTAGAGATGCACCACCCACCAGGGAGAGCCGGTCGTCGTCAGCGCCCAGAAGACCTTGATGTTGTGGAGCCGCGGGATGATGCGGCCGCCGGCCGGGTCGTTGTCGAAGGCGACGCCCGGGGCAAAGACGCGATCGAAGAAGCCTTTCAGGATCGCCGGAAAATTGAACCACCATTGCGGAAAGACGAGCACCAACCCTTCGGCCGCCTGCAGCCGCGCGATCCAATCTGCCGCGCTTGAGCGATCATAGGCGTCGCTGAAGTAGCTGCCGCGCTCGGCAACGGTGAGGCGGGGATCGAAATCCTCGCGATAGAGGTCGAGCAAGTCGACCGAATGACCGTTCGCCTCCAAGGCGGCGCGCGCCTGACGCGCCACGCTTGCGGCAAAACTGTCTTCGAGCGGGTGAGCAAGCACGAGCAGGATGCGCATCCGGCGTTTCCTAACATATCGATCTGGAATCAAGATCCGTAGCCGGGAAAATGAGCTGAAAAATCAACCGAATACAATGCCGTTTTTCACGAGCGACGAGCGGCGCTGAAGAAGGATAGCCGGCTCACTGTTCTTGGACCTGGGATCTTCCAGATCCTGCCTGCGCCTCCAGTGCCAGTGCATCGAAGGCGGAGGGCGCGCGGCGCACCGACCAGGCGGATATCAACTGCGCGGCGGCGTCCTCGGCGGCCTGCCCCGGACCGAGCTCCAGATCGTAACGTTGTCCGAAGTGAATGCGGTGAAAATCATCCGCGGCGCTGCCAATCGGCCGGTCGGCGCGAAGCCGTTCGCGCCGGACCAGTTCGTCTAGTTCACAGTGAAGCGCGACAAAGAACACGTCGAACGGCTGCAACATCACCGCGAGCTCAGACGCCCAGCCGGGCTCCTCGAGAATGTGCTCCAGCAGGAGATTGTTGCCGGCTGACGCATAGGCGACCAGCGAGCGGTGGAACCCGTCGAAGAAGCGCGCCCGGTATTCCTTCCAGCGAAAATCGCCGCGGCGGAACCGTTCCATCGGCACCGTTCCCGAATCGCGAAGATGGTCGATCGAGACGTGCCAGAACGGCTCGCCGATCTGCGCCTGGACCGCCCGCGCCAGCGTCGATTTTCCGCTGCTGGAGGCCCCGTGGATGAAGATAATCTTGGCTCGCTCGACCATGCCGGGCTCCGTCGCTCTCTTGGGAAGGCTGGCGTTACGCCGTCGCCATGACAGCGGGATGACGCGCTAGAACAGGTTGCCCTGTTTCGGCGGGTCCCCCGCCGGCTCTGCGAGCTTCGTCTGCTTCTTGCGCGGCGCCGTCGGCGGGGAAGCCGGCTCGCCTTCGCCTTCGCCGGCAATGGCCGACACGCGACCGTCGGCGAACTCCAGGCTGATCGCCATGCCAACCGAGACGGACGCAGCCTGGCGCACCGGCCCGCCTTCGGCGTCACGCACCAGCGCAAAGCCGCGCTGCAGGACGTTGCGATAGGAAAGCGACTGCAGGACGCGGTCCTGGGCGACGATGACGCTGCGCAGGCGGCGCACGTCGGCGCGCACGGCCGCATCGGACCGGGCCGCAAGGCCGGCGACGCGATCGGATGCGCGATGGATCTGGCCGATGAGGCGAGAAGGCAAGGCGCGCAATGCAGCGTCCGCCGCCGAAACCCGCGCCTCGCCGCGATGCACCTGCCGCTCGACGATGCGGTCGGCCTTGTTCATGGCGTCGACCAGGCGTTGGCGGCGCTCGGAAAGCTTGCCCTTGAGAAGATCGGCACGCAGTTCGGCCGAGGCGCGCTCGAACTGGCGCCGCTTGTTGGCCGTGTTCATCGTGAGGCCACGCCCGAGCCCGAGGGCGGCTTCGTCGAAGCGCCGGCGCGGCAACGCCAGCAACTGGTCGAGCGACGGCAGCGCCCGTGCGAGCGCCCGCACCGACTGGCGGCGATTGTCCATCTGGCGGCCGACGGCCGACTTGAGGCGGGCCGACAGGCCGGAAAGCCCGGCTTCGAGATCGGCCCTGACCGGAACTGCCATTTCGGCAGCACCCGTCGGCGTCGGCGCGCGCTGGTCGGCGGCATAGTCGATCAGCGTCCAGTCGGTCTCGTGGCCGACGGCGGAAATCAATGGGATCTCGGAGGCGGCGGCTGCGCGCACGACCGCCTCGTCGTTGAAACCCCAGAGGTCTTCGAGGCTACCGCCACCACGCGCAACGATCAGCACATCCGGCCGCGCAATCGGCCCGCCGGGCTCGACCGCGTTGAAGCCGCGGATCGCCGCTGCCACCTCGTCACCGGAGCCATCGCCCTGCACCCGAACCGGCCAGACGACGACATGGACGGGAAAGCGATCGGCAATGCGGTGCAGGATGTCGCGGATGACGGCACCGGTCGGCGACGTCACGACGCCGATCACCTTGGGCATATAGGGCAACGGCCGCTTGCGATTGGCGTCGAACAGCCCTTCGGCGGCGAGCTTGCGCTTGCGCTCTTCGAGCAGCGCCATCAGCGCGCCGGCTCCGGCCGGCTCCATCGTCTCGATGACGATCTGATACTTCGACGAGCCGGGGAAGGTCGTGACCTTGCCGGTCGCGATCACCTCCATGCCCTCTTCCGGACGGAAGCGCAGCCGCGAGAAGGTGCCCTTCCAGATCACCGCGTCGATGCGCGCGCGGTCGTCCTTGAGCGCGAAATAGGCGTGGCCGGAGGAGTGCGGGCCGCGATAGCCGGAGATCTCGCCGCGCACGCGCACCTGGTCGAAGGCCTGTTCGACCGTTCGCTTGATCGAGCCCGAAAGCTCGGACACCGAATATTCGGTGAGGTTGCTCGGAGAATCGTTGTCGAAGAAAGAGGCCATTGCCTCTTTTACCGCACCCTTCGCCGAAGGCCAGCACATCCCTCACGCTTTCCACGCGCCAGGGGCGTGGCGCTCAAGGCGACAGCGTGTAGAGCCGGATGGGCGAGCCTTCCGACACCGGCAGGGGCGTCAGAAACGCCGGCACGCGCCCGGCGGCGAGGTCGGCATAGAGACCATCGGGAGCGCGGGCAGCTATGATCTGCGTTTGCACATCGACGGCGCAGAAGGCGAGCACGGGCTGGCCGAGCTGGTGCAACAGGACGGCTGCGGCTTCAGGCTCGGCCAGGCCGATCTTCAGCTCGCGGAGCATGCCGGCGGCATTGCGATGATAGGGAGCGCTGAGCACGCGGTGTTCGGTGCGGCGAAGCAGTGTCGCGCCGATATCCGACGGTCCGACGACCAGCGACGGCGCAAGCCGCTCAATATCGGCAAGCGCGACGTCGCTCAGGCACGCCTCGCCGTTGGTGACCACTCTTTCTGCCGCAGCAAACCCGTTGATCCCCTTTTCCGCAAGCGTTCCGGCAATGGCCCATGTCGCCGGAACGGAAACGAGCAGCGCGCCGACATAGAGAAGGGAGGCGCGGGCCCCGGCCGTTCCGCCGCTCGACCGCGTGCGCAGATCGGCCAGCAGGAGCGCCATCGGCACGATGGCGAGCAGGTTGGAGAATGCCATGCCGCGGACCTGGACAAGCGCGATCGCCAGGCTCGAAAACACCAGGGCCAGGAGCACGAGATGGAGATCGACCCGGTCGCGACGCCAGATGCGCCAGAGGCAGATCGCCGAAGCAAAGGCGCCGGTGAAATAGTAAGCGCCGATATTGGTCGGCTCTTGCGCAGCAATGAGCGCGACGGAACGGGCTTCGGAGACCTGGTCGAGCCAGAGCTCGACGAGCAGCGGATCGAGACCGGCCAGCGGATTGCCGAGGCATTGCGGCGCCACCGCCAGGGCGACCGCGACAACGCCGAGACCGCAGAGAGCGAGCGCGCCGAGGCGCAGCGCCGGCGCGCGGTGGCTGACCGTGACGGCCGCGAGCGCCAGGAGGACGCCGCCCGTCAGCGCCAGTGAATAGAAGGCGATCGAGAGATTGTCGCAGGTCGCGACGAAATAGAGGCGCGGCGGCACGGTCGAAAAGAAGATGACGCTGAGGCCCGTTGCCAGCGACAGGCCGAATGCGACGGTCGCGCGGGCGGCCGGTTGGCCGGCCCAGAGCCATTGGCAGGCAACGATGGCACAGACGACGGCCACGAATGGCGTGGTTTCGGCACCGACGGCGATCGCGATGGCCGCCGCCACTCCGGCAAGCGCATAGTTCAGGGCACGATACCGGTGATCGACGAGCATGGCCACCATGACCGCAGCCAGCACCAGTTGCACATTGTGGTGGTCGATCGCGCCCCCGAGGAAGCGGTTCGACGTGGCGATGAAGATCGCGGTCAGCCCCAGGCAGAAATGCATCGCGGCCGTGCCGCCGGCCCGGCGCCCGGCGAGCCCCATCGCCGCCAGCAGCGCGACCGCGAGCGCCATCGGCCAGATCGCCAGCGCCAGAACTTCCGCCTGCGCTACGCCGACAAAGGGCCGGAACATGGAGATGAGCCCGGCGATCGGCAGGTCGATCAGGCGCGACCAGTGCATCAGCGTTCCACCCTCGAGCCCCAGGCGGGGCTGCGTCAGGTCGAACCAGCTCTGGCCGGCAAGGAGGTCGCGCACCTCAACCAGGCGCATGGCATCGTCATTGTCGCGGCCGAGATAATCCGGTGCCCGCATGAACTGGATGACGAGGAAAAGAACTGTGGGCACGCCATAGGCGAGCACCATCCATAGGAGGTTCGACGAGAACCGCCGCTGCCTGGGCATCGCCGCCATTTCCGGTAGTGCTGCCGTGCCGCCCGACATAGGTCTCCGCCCCTCTTGATCGCGCGGAGCTTACGCCGCCGCGATCAAGAAAGCGTAAAGCGGACGGCAGCGGCGCATGCCGCTTGGACCGCCCCGCGCGGCGCACCTTGGCACCTTGTTAACACCCTGATCCTATGATGGCGCGATCCAACAGCAACCGAGCCACCCTGATGTTCGACCGCTTCAACATCGCCGTTCTCCTGCCTTGCTACAACGAAGCATCGACCATCGGACAGGTGGTCCAGGGTTTCCAGACCGCACTGCCGACGGCACGCATCTTCGTCTACGACAACAACTCGACCGACGGCACGGCGCTGAAGGCGATGCTCGCCGGCGCGACCGTCGTGCGTGAGCGCCGACAGGGCAAGGGGCACGTGGTGCGCCGCATGCTCGCCGATATCGACGCCGACATCTACGTCATGGCGGACGGCGACAGCACCTATTGCCCGACCGATGCGGAAGACCTGATCCGCACCCTGATCACCGAGCGCGCCGACATGGTCGTCGGCACGCGGCGCGGCGTTCATGACGATGCCGGCAGGCAGGGTCACGCCTTCGGCAACCGGCTCTTCAACATCCTGTACCGGGAAATTTTCGGCACGGATTTCAACGACATCTTCTCCGGTTACCGCGTGCTCTCGCGGCGCTTTGCCAAGAGCTTCCCGGCCATTTCCAACGGCTTCGAAATCGAGACGGAGATGTCGGTCCATGCCTCGCGTCTCAAGTTGCCGGTCGCGGAACTGGAACTGGACTATGGCCGGCGCCCGGAAGGTTCCCATTCCAAGCTGTCGACCTACAAGGACGGCGCCAAGATCCTCTGGACCTTCGCGATGCTCATGAAGGAAACGCGGCCCTTCACATTCTTCGGCGTGATCGCCATGGCCTTCTTTGCGACGAGCATCGGCTTCATGATGCCCGTCCTGCTCGAATATTTCGCGACCGGGCTCGTGCCGCGCATGCCCACCTGGGTCTTCGCGTTGGCCATGCTGATGATGTCGATCATCACGTTCACGGCAGGCCTGATCCTCGATTCGGTCTCGCGCGCTCGCACCGAGCAACTCCGGCTGCACTACATCGCGACCCCTTCGCGGGCCATGCCGGTCGAGAGCATCGACATCCAAGAGGCCGGATTGCAGTCGGCACCGCGCATTGTGCGGGAGCGCCGCGGATGAACCGGGAAACGACCAACCGCATACGCTTCCTGATCGAAGACGTCATTCCGCCGATCCTCAGGGATTCGCGCCTGTTCAAGGGCATGGCGAGCCTTGCCTGGGGCAAGCATATCGCGCATCTCGCCGACTTTCGCGCACGGGCGCCGTTCCTGTCAGCGAACGAGTACGAGGACCTCTACCGGCAACATCCCCGGGTGCACGAGGGAACGGACAATTCCGAAGCCTGCGTGCGCAAGATCGCGGCAAGCGTCGTCGGCGACAGCGTCTGCGACGTTGGGTGCGGCACCGGTGTTCTCTTGAAGAGGATCCGGGAGACCAAGCCCGATCTTAAACGCCTCGCAGGCGTCGACTTCGCCATCGACGATGCGGCGCGGATCGAAGGCATCGAATATCACGCTGCGATGATCGAAGACCTGCCCTTTGCTGACGGCGAATTCGACACGGTCGTCTGCACGCATGTGATCGAGCACATCCTCGACTATCGCAAGGCAATCGCCGAGCTTCGCCGGATTACCCGCCGACGGCTGATCATCGTCGTGCCGCGTGAGCGCGAATATCGCTACACCTTCAATCCGCACTTCAATTTCTTCCCCTATACCCACTCCTTCCTGCGGGCGATGCATCCGGTTCCAGCCGAGCACGCATGCGTCGATATCGGCCGCGACATCTTCTATTGCGAAGACAGAACTGACGCGGCGGAGTGAAGCATGGCGATGAACCTCAATCTCGCACCCACCGTCTGGTTCGGGCTGTTTTTCACCCCGGTGCTGATCTCGGCCGGGCAGATCCTCTTCAAGCTGACAAGCGCGAAGACCGGTAATGCCAGTGCCCAGGGGCTTCTGGCCCTGGCCCTCAGCCCGACCCTGCTGATCGCGCTCGCCGTCTATGGCATCGGCACGATCATCTGGATCTTCACGATCAAGTCGGTGCCCTTGACGATCGCCTATTCCTTCATGGCGCTCACCTTCTGCATCGTGCCGCTGCTCGCCGCCGTCTTTCTCGGCGAGGCGGTGACGCTGCGCTACGCCTTCGGCGCCGCGCTGATCATCAGCGGCATGATCATCATCAACTCCTAAGGGGATAGGCGGGCCTCATGATCGTCACCGCATCCTTCGTCCTCGGCATTGCTATATGCGGCCTCAAATCCGCACGCGCCTGCCTGTTTGCCGGCACGGGGCTGCTGGCGCTGGCCGGCGCAAACGGCGACTGGATCCAGGCGGCGGCAGCGATCGGCGCCTACAACATGGGCGTCGCGCTGATGATTTGCGGCGCAATCGCCATCGGCATCGAGCGCGACCGGTAGCCCGTCATCCCTTGCGTTCGAAGAACGCCCTCGTCTCCTCGTCCGCCGGAAAGAAGGATTCGATCAGCACGCCCTCGACCAGCGCATCCTGGGTCGAGCCGAAAGTCTGAAGCGTGGTGATGAAGCTCAAGCGCAGGCCGCCGATGTCGAGCTCGATCGGCAGCACTGGCAGCCGGTCGGTGTCCGGATGGTTCTCGATCGCACGCGCCACGGCCGGATTGGACGCGGCTTTTTCCAGCCGCTTGCCGAGACGGCTGCGCGGACCTTGCAACCAGGCTTCGGTCCTGACCCGCTGCACCAGATCGGCGGCAGCGGCCTCCCAGTTCACGACCAGCTTGCGCACATTGTCGTTGCCAAGAAACGTGTCGAGGAAGTTCTCTCCGGGCTGGAACGGAATGTCGGCGGCAACCGCGAGGCTCGCCAGCGCCGGATTGACGACCAGCAGCGTATATTCGTGGTCGAGCACCAGCCCCGGATAGGGATCGTGGCGCGCGAGGATCAGCCTGATGGCATTGGCAACGACTGGCGGCATGGCGTCCAGCCCGGCGGCGGGCCGCGTCGCCATGCGCGGTCGATAGCCGGCCGCCGAAAACAACGTGCCCTGGTCTCGCGCCGGCACTTCCAGCACCGAGGCCAGCCGCAGGATCATACCCTCCGACGGCTTCGAGCGGCCGGTTTCGAGAAAGGACAGGTGGCGCGCCGAGATACCGGCGGCAACCGCAAGATCAAGCTGGCTCATGCGGCGGTGCCCGCGCCATTCCTTCAGATGTTCGCCAAACTGCATGGGTCGTGATTCTCCGTTCTGCCGGAGAGTGGCGCGCGGCGGACGTAAAATCCATTACCTCAGAGGTAATTGGTTTAATGACACCGAACCGGCAGTCTGCGGCCATCGACAAACCGATGGAGCCGACGATGAACCTCTCGAACCGCAGCCTGCTCAACAAGACCTTCCTTGCCGACGGCGTCTACTCTCTTGCCGTCGGCGCCGTGTTGATCCTGTTTGCCGCCCCGCTTGCTTCGCTCTTCAGCCCTGCCGCAACGGCGACGATGATGAAGATGCTCGGCGTCGGGCTGGTCTTCTGGGGGATCTTTCACCTCGCCGCGGCGCGCAACGGCGGGCCGGTCGCTTCGGCAGCACGCGTCAGCATCGCCGGCGACATCCTCTGGCAGGTGGCAAGCGTCGCGCTGCTGGTCGCGGCCTATCCGTTGCTCACTGTCGCAGGTATCGGCTTCATCGCCATCGGCCTGATCACGGTCGCCGACTTTCTGATCTTCAAGCTGCGGGGTCTCGCACGAGAACAGGCAGCGCTTGCCTGACCGGATGATCGCAGGAGATGAAGAGGCAAGGGCCTGCCGGCAAGACCGGCGGGCCCTTGCCGTCGATCAGATGGTCTCCCAACCGTCCTTGGCACTGGCGCGGTAGATCGCGTCGATGAATTTCTGATTGAGGCGGGAGTTTTCCAGCGTCACCACTTCCTCGTCCTCGCCCCTGGCGGCGCGAGCGAAAGCCTCCGCCTGGAGCTTGTACTGGCGCGCGTCCTGGAAGCGGAAGAGCTGGGACTGGGCGTGGTTCTGGTTCGTCAGTTCCACTTCCTCGCGGCCGTAGCGGTCAGCGTTGAAGGGCGACTTCACCTCGATAAAGCCCTTGTCGCCATGGAAGACCATGACCTGGCGGGCCGCCAACTGGGTGGAGATATAGAAACTCAGCTCGAAATCACCGAAATCGGCGCGCACGCTCGAATAGATATCCGTGCCGAATTCCGGATCGCGATCGGTGCTTGCCTGAACGCGCGCCGGCTCCTTGGCCGTGACGAAGCGGGTGGTGATCGTGGGGTAGACGCCGATATCCGGCAGGCCGCCGCCGCCGAGCGCCGGGATATTGCGCATGTTGTTGGGGTCGCGGTTGAAATAGGTGAAGGCACCCTGGACGTGGCGCAGCCGGCCGATCGCGCCCTCGGCGATCAGCGAGCGGACCTTTCGCCAGACCGGACTGTAGGTGACCATGAAGGCTTCGGCGATCACGACGCCGTTGCGGTCACGCGCGGCGATGAGCTGGTCGATCTCGGAGGCACGCAGCGCAATCGGCTTTTCGCAAAGCACATGCTTGCCGGCATTGGCGGCCTTGACCGACCACTCCACATGCTGCGCCGTCGGCAGCGGAATATAGACCGCATCGATGACGTCGGAGGCCAGCATCTCTTCGTAGGAACCGAAGGCATGCGGCGCGGAGAAGCGATCGGCCATGGCCCGGGCCTTGGCGAAGTCGCGGCTGGCAACAGCCGAAACGACGGCGTTCTCCGCGTCCTGAATGGCCGGCACGACGAGGTCGCGGCCGATCCTGGCCGTGGACAGAATTCCGAAACGTAACATGACAAGGCTCCCTGATTTGGCGGCAGAGACTAGCGCCGAGGTACGTACCTAGCAAGCGGCAGAGCGCGGTTTGGCGAAGAAGGGCACCGTGCAGAAAATTGGCGAAAGGCGGGTGACAATGTCAGCTTTTCTGCCCTATCTTTCCCTCGCAATCCTCCCGATCGCAACATGCCTTCATCCAGTCCAATGGAGCGAAACCATGGAAAAACTGAGACTTGGCCGCACCGACCTGACAATCGCGCCCCTCGTCTTCGGCGGCAATGTCTTCGGCTGGACCGCCGACGAGAAGACCTCTTTCGCGCTGCTCGACGCCTTTTTCGATGCCGGGTTCAACGCCATCGACACTGCCGATGTCTATTCTTCCTGGGCGCCCGGCAATCAGGGCGGCGAGTCCGAAACAATCATCGGCAAGTGGCTGAAACAGTCGGGCCGGTCGCGCGACAAGGCGGTCATCGTCACCAAGGTCGGCTCCGAACTCGGCCCCGACCGCAAGGGACTTTCGCGCCGGTGGATCCTTAAAGCGGTCGAGGATTCGCTGAAACGCCTGCAGACCGACCATATCGACCTCTATCTCTCGCACTGGCCGGATCCGGAAACACCCTACGAGGAGACGCTTGCGGCCTACGACCAGCTTCTGTCCGAAGGCAAGGTGCGGGCGATCGGCGCCTCCAACCTGAACTCGCTGCAACTGCGCGAGGCGCTCGACGTGTCCGCCAACCAGGGCCTGCCCCGCTATCAGGTGCTGCAGCCGGAATATAATCTCTACGACCGCGATGCCTTCGAAGGGCCGCTGCGCGACCTCTGCATCGCCGAGGAGATCGGCGTCATCAGCTATTTCGGGTTGGCGCGGGGCTTCCTTTCAGGAAAGTACCGCACCCACAAGGACCTCGAAGGCTCGGTGCGCGGCAGCGGCGTCGAGAAATATCTCGACGGACGCGGCATGCGCATCCTCGGCGTGCTCGACGACATCTCGGCCGACACCGGAGCGACCCAGGCGGAAATCGCCCTTGCCTGGATCCGCACGCGCAAGGGCGTCACGGCCCCCATCGCCAGCGCCACCAGCCTTGCGCAATTGCAGAGCCTCATTCGGTCCGCCGAACTCAGGTTGCCGGACGAGGCGGTGCGAAAACTCAACGACGTCGGTGAATGACGGGAGCAAAAACAACACAATGGCATTGACGATACGCGCCGCGACAGGCGGCGACGAGGCGGACTGGCGCCGCCTCTGGGCCGGCTATGTCGCCTTTTCCGGCAGCGAACTCGCCGAAGACATCATCGACGGCACCTGGAACCGGTTGATCGATCCCGTCGCGCCGCTCTTTGCGCGGCTGGCGATCCTCGACGGGCAGGTGGTCGGCTTTGCGATCTGCCAGGAGCAACTCGCCACCTTCTTTCGCCATCCGATCTGCTACATCGAGGATCTCTATGTCGATCCTGACGCACGCGGCCAGGGCGTGGCGCGGGCGATGATCGACGATCTGATCGCGCATTGCCAGGATAAGGGCTGGGACCGGCTCTACTGGTACACCGAGGCCGACAATGCAACGGCGCGGCGGCTCTATGACCGCTACTCCGGCACCGACGAGCATGTGCGCTACAAGGTCAATATCGGCGCGGTCCTCAAATCCGGAAACCCCGGATAGGCCTCGGCATGGCGGCCGCCCTGGTTCGCCATACCGGCCTTGGTCAAGACACCGCGCGGCTCGACGAAGCTCATGATCCTGCGCGCCGGCCGCTCGTGCCATTGGATGTTGAAAGCCCAAAGCTTCGGGAAGAAACAGAGCGAGGCATAGGGCAGATGGTCGTGGATCCACCAGGCGATCGACTGCCAGCCGCCGATCTCGCCGCGCCGGTCCCAGACCCAGGGGATGACGATACAGGCGGTGGCGCCGATGCATCCGTCTGCATCGCGCATGTCCCAGATGTGATCTGCGGCCGAGGCCGCATTGGTCGAGCAGTTCAGCCCGTTGGCATTGCCGAAGCCGTTGACGGCGCGGTTGCGGTAGCCGGAGCGGATGACGAGACGACCGAAGGTCGCCTCCAGCGGCTCCAGCAACTCTTCGCACAAACGACGACCGGCCTCGATCGCCAGATCCGGATCATCGGGAATGTTCGGGATGCGGTAGAAATCGGCAATCTCCGAATGCAGGAAGTCGCGGAAGAAGAAGTTTCGGGAAAGCCGCACCCGGCCGAGATCTTCAAGGCCCTTCATCGAACCGGGCTTCTTCATGGGCCTTCCTCTCATCAAGACACGAAACCAATGGCATTCCAGATCCGGGTCTGTCGCGCCACCCGATTTCGCGCCGCGGCTATCCGCTGTGCCGGAAGAAATCGATGAAGGCGCGCAGTGCCGGCCGCATCTGCCGGCGGCTCGGATAGTAGAGATACGGACCGGCATAGGGTGCGCACCAGTCCGCCATGACGCGCTCCAGCTTGCCTTCGGCAATCGCGGTCTCGACGCGCGACAGGAAGAGATAGGCAAGGCCGGCGCCGCCCATTGTCGCCTTGATGATCGGCCGGTCTTCGCCAAGGATCAGCGGTCCCTCGACCGACACCGTCAGTTCCTCGCCAGCCTTCTCGAATTCCCAGCGATAGAGCGTGCCGTTGGAGAAGCGCCGGCGGATGCAGCGATGCTGCGCGAGGTCGCGCGGATGCTGCGGCCGGCCGTAGCGTTGGAAGTATTCGGGCGACGCGACGACGGCGCTTTCGAGCTCCGGCCCGACCTTCACCGCGATCATGTCGGCCTCCAGGCTCTCGCCGAGCCTGATGCCGGCATCGAAACCTTCCTGGACGATATCGGTGAATCCGTCCTCGTTGGCGATTTCGAGCACAATCTCGGGATAGCGGTCCAGGAAGGCGCCGAGCCTGGGCGCAAGGATGAGGTCTGCGGCAAAACGCGGCGCGGTTATGCGCAGATTGCCGGCCGGGCGTTCGCGGGCGTCCGACGCCGCTTCCAGCGCATGGGCGATCTCATCGAGCGCCGGCGCCAGCCGTTCGAGCAGCCGGCGGCCCTCCTCCGTCGGCGCGACGCTGCGGGTGGTTCGGGCCAGCAGGCGAATGCCGAGGCTCGCCTCGAGGCTGCCGACGGCGTGGCTGACGGCCGACGGTGCGACACCCAGTTCGCGCGCGGCGCCACGAAAACTGCCATGGGCGGCGACGGCGGCCAATACCGCGAGTTGGGAGAGCTGTGTTCTGTTCATTGATCGAAATGATAGAACAGCCCGTGAGAATTGACAGCGATTTTCAGTCGCCTCGCCGGGGCCTATTCTTCACGTGTTGCCAGGCTCGAACGACGCGCGGAGTGCGTTTGGCCATGACACAGAGGAACCCGTCGTGCCGCCATAGGAGGGCGTAACGGCGGTTTTCACCCACCCACCCATTCATGCCTCGGACGATAGACGTGCGCTCCCAGCGCGCTACCTCCGACGCATGGCAGCCAGACAGGATCAGACATGAAGACCCGCAAACTCGGAAGTGACCTTACCGTCTCCACCATCGGCCTTGGATGCATGGGCATGAGTTTTGCCTATGGCGCCGCCGACGAAGCGGAATCGATCCGCACGCTACAGCGCGCCGTCGATCTCGGTATCACCTTCTTCGACACGGCCGAAGTCTACGGCCCGTTCGAGAACGAAAAGCTCGTCGGCAAGGCGCTCGGCCCGATGCGCGACAAGGTGGTCATCGCCACCAAGTTCGGCTTCCGCATCGATACCGACGTGCCGAGCGTCCAGGCGATCAGGGGCGTCGACGGCCGGCCGGAACAGGCAAAGGCGGTGGCGGAGGCCTCGCTCAAGCGGCTCGGCACCGATGTCATCGATCTCTACTACCAGCACCGCGTCGATCCTGAGGTGCCGATCGAGGACACCGTCGGCGCCATGGCCGAGCTGGTGCGCGAGGGCAAGGTGCGGGCGCTCGGGCTCTCGGAAGCGAGTGCCGCCACCATCCGCCGCGCCCACAGGGTTCACCCGATCGCCGCGGTGCAGAGCGAGTATTCGCTCTGGTCGCGCGATCCGGAAGAAGACGTGCTTGCCACCTGCCGCGAGCTCGGCATCGGCTTCGTGCCCTACAGCCCGCTTGGACGCGGCATGCTGACCGGCGCGATCCGTAAGGCCGAGGATCTGGAAGCCGACGACTTCCGCCGCTCGCTGCCGCGGTTCCAGGCGGAGAACCTCGAGGCCAACGTCCGGCAGGTCGAAACGCTGCAGGCGCTGGCCGAGGAAAAGGGTGTCACCGCCGCCCAACTGGCTCTTGCCTGGGTGATCAACCAGGGCGACTTCATCGTGCCGATCCCCGGCGCCCGCAAGCTCGAGCATCTGGAACAGAACGCCGCTGCTGCGGACATCACGCTCACGGCCGAAGAATCGAGCCGGCTCGCCGACGCACTCTCTCCGGCCCTGGTCGCCGGCAAGCGCTACACGGATGCGTCGCTGGCGCTCACCAACCGCTGACACCTTCTCCTCGCGCCACCGGCGCGAGGAGATCACCCATCGAAATTCCCGCCGGGTGCCCTACCTCTCGATCGACGGTCAAAAGATCAGGAGGAGCGGGGATGTCCGACGAACAGGCGATCAGTGCAGTGGTGCACCTCTATGTCGACGGCATGGCATTTGCCAACGAGGGGGCGCTGCGCAAGGCGTTCCATCCGGATGCTGCGATCATCGGCAACTACCAGGGGGCACTCGAATGGATGACGCGTGACGGCTTCATCAAGGCGATCCTCGACACCGGCGCGGCACCGCCCGGAACACAGCCGGAAATGGACGTGCAGATGATCGACATTACCGGCGACGCCGCCACGGTGAAAGTCATCGACAGCTTCGCCGGAGAGCGCTTCTCCGATTACCTGTCGCTGGTGAAGATCGACGGCCGCTGGCTGATCGTCAACAAGATCTATCACCTGCACGCGCAATGACGGACGGCGGACCCCAGGCCACGTCGACCGGCCGGCTGCTTGCCATCGAGCATGTGCAGCTTGCGATACCGGAAGGCGGCGAAGACTTGGCGCGCGGCTTTTACGGCGGGCTGCTGGGGCTGACGGAGGTCGCCAAGCCCGCAAATCTGCTTGGCCGTGGTGGTTGCTGGTTCGCGCAGGGCAGCATCCGCCTGCATCTCGGCATCGACCGGGATTTCGTGCCGGCGCGCAAGGCCCATCCGGCCTTCCTGGTCGACGGTCTCGAACGCATGATCCTCCGGCTCGAAGCCGGCGGCGTGACGATCGCTAAGGACGAACCGCTTGCCGGCTACCGCAGATGTTATGTCAACGACCCCTTCGGCAACCGCATCGAGCTGATGCAGCGCGCGCAATAGGGTTCAACAAAAAGGCCGCTGCGGTGCAGCGGCCTTTTTCGTTCAGTCGTATCGATCGGGTCAGGCGCGCAGAACGCCGCCGGTCGTCTTCGTCACATTGGCGACGATCTTGGCGGTGAGCGCCTCGAAGTCCTCGTCGGTGAGCGTGCGCTCGACCGGCTGGATGGTCACCTCGATGGCGATCGACTTCTTGCCTTCGCCGAGCGATGCGCCCTCAAAGACGTCGAAGACGCTGACGCCGGTCACCAGCTTGCGGTCGGCACCGGAAGCGGCACGCAGGATGGCGCCGGCTTCCACCGTCTTGTCGACGACGAAGGCGAAGTCGCGTTTGACCGCCTGGAACGGCGAGAGGTCGAGCGCCGGCTTGGTGCGGGTCGCCTTCTTCTTCGGCTCGGGCATGGCGTCGACATAGATCTCGAAGCCTGCAAGCGCACCCGAGACGTCGAGCGCTTCGAGCGTCTTCGGATGGAACTCGCCGAAGGTACCGAGAACGATCTTCGGGCCGAGCTTGATCGTGCCGGAGCGGCCAGGATGGTACCAGGCGGGACCGCCCGGTTCGAACTGGACGTTGCCCATCGGCACGCCGCAGGCTTCGAGCACCGCAATGGCGTCGGCCTTGGCGTCGAAGACGTCGACCGGCTTGCCGCCGCCCTTGGCGGCGTTCGACCACAGACGGCCTGCTCCGTTCAAGGAAGCCGTGCCGCGACGAATGCCGCCCGCAACGCGGCGCTGCGCGTCCGCCGTATCGCCTTCATAGGTGCCGGAGACTTCGAAGATTGCGACGTCGCCGAAACCCTTGTCGGCATTGCGCTGGGCGGCGGTCAAAAGGCCTGGCAGCAGCGAGGGACGCATGTCCGACATGTCGGAGGCAATCGGGTTCGCGAGCTTCAGGGCAGCCGAGCCACCACCGAAGAGCTTGGCCTGTTCCTCGGAGACGAACGACCAGGTGACCGCTTCGAGCATGCCGCGGCTTGCAAGCGCGCGCTTGGCAAGGCGCGTGCGGATCTGCAGCGTCGTCAGAATCTTGCCGTTGACGGTGCCATGGCTCGGCAGCGGGGCGGCAACAATGTTGTCGACGCCGTGAATGCGCATGACCTCTTCGACGAGATCGGCCTTGCCATCGACATCCGGGCGCCAGGACGGAACCGAGACCTTGAAGCGATCGCCGGAACCTTCGACGCCGAAGCCGAGCTTCTTCAGGATCGAGACGCTTTCCTCGGAGGAAACCTCAAGGCCGGTCAGGCGCTTCACTTCGGAGACCGGGAAGTCGACGATCTTCGGCTCATGACCGGCATAGCCGACGACTTCGGCCTTGGCTGCCGTGCCGCCGCAGAGTTCGAGCACCAACTCGGTGGTGCGCTCGAGACCGGGCACCATGTATTCCGGATCGACGCCGCGTTCGAAGCGGTAGCGCGCATCGGTGATGATGCCGAGCGTGCGGCCGGTCTTGGCGATGTTCATCGGGTCCCAGAGCGCCGATTCGATCAGGACGTCGGTGGTGTTCTCGTCGCAGCCGGAATGTTCGCCGCCCATGACGCCGCCGATCGACTCGATCGCCTTTTCGTCGGCGATAACCACGTTGTTGGGGCCGAGTTTGTATTCGCGCTGGTCGAGCGCAAGCACCGTCTCGCCGTCCTTGGCGCGACGGACGGTCAGGTTGCCCTTGACCTTGGCGGCGTCGAAGACGTGCATCGGGCGACCCTGGTCGAAGGTCATGTAGTTGGTGATGTCGACCAGCGCGTTGATCGGACGCAGGCCAATCGCCAGCAGACGCTGCTGCATCCACTTCGGCGACGGGCCGTTCTTGACGCCGCGCACCAGGCGCAGCGAAAAGCCCGGGCAGAGATGCTTGTCTTCGCCGAGGTCGAGCGTCAGCCTGGTGGGCGTGTCGCCTTCCACCTTGAAGGTCGGCACGTTGCGCGCCTTCAAGGTGCCGAGGCCGGAGGCGGCGAGGTCACGGGCAATGCCGTAGACGCTGGTGCAGTCCGGCCGGTTCGGCGTCAGGTTGATCTCGATCATCGGATCGTCGAGACCGGCGTAAGTCGCGTAGCTCGTGCCGACGGGCGCATCGGCGGGAAGGTCGATGATGCCGTTGTGATCCTCGGAGATCTGCAGTTCCTTTTCCGAGCACATCATGCCGCGGCTTTCGACGCCACGGATGGTGCCGACGGCGAGCGTCACGTCGATGCCGGGCACGTAGGTGCCGGGGGCTGCAAAAGCGCCGACGAGACCGGCGCGCGCATTCGGTGCGCCGCAGACGACCTGGATCGGAGCACCGGCGCCGGTGTCGACCATCAGCACGCGCAGCTTGTCGGCGTTCGGATGCTGCTCGGCCGAAACGACCTTGGCGATGACGAAGGGCTTGAAGGCGGCCTTGTCGTCGACGTCTTCCACTTCGAGCCCGATCATCGTCAGGCGCGCGCAGATCTCTTCCAGCGAAGCGTCGGTTTCAAGGTGGTCCTTGAGCCAGGAAAGCGTGAATTTCATGATTTCACCTGTGTCCTAAATATCTGCGCGCGATCAGGCCGAGAGACCGCCGAACAGCGTCGGCATGTCCAGCGGGCGGAAGCCATAATGGGTCATCCAGCGGACGTCGGCGTTGAAGAAGTCACGCAGGTCCGGCATGCCGTATTTCAGCATGGCGATACGGTCGAGGCCCATGCCCCAGGCGAAACCCTGGTACTCGTCCGGGTCGAGCCCGCCGGAGCGCAGCACGTTCGGGTGCACCATGCCGCAGCCGAGGATCTCCATCCAGTCGGTGCCTTCGCCGAACTTGACGATCGGTCCGGAACGGTCGCACTGGATGTCGACCTCGAAAGACGGCTCGGTGAAGGGGAAGAACGACGGACGGAAGCGCATCGTCACCTGGTCAACCTCGAAGAAGGCCTTGCAGAATTCTTCGAGCACCCAGCGCATGTTGGCGACATTCGCCGCCTTGTCGATCACCAGGCCTTCGACCTGATGGAACATCGGCGAATGGGTCGCGTCGGAATCCTGCCGGTAGGTCTTGCCGGGAATGATGATGCGGATCGGCGGCTTCTGCGCTTCCATGGTGCGGATCTGCACCGGCGAGGTGTGCGTGCGCAGCACCTTGCGCTCGCCCTTCTCATCCGGGTTGAAGAAGAAGGTGTCGTGCATCTCGCGGGCCGGGTGGCCCTCGGGGAAGTTCAGTGCCGTGAAGTTGTAGTAGTCGGTTTCGATGTCCGGCCCTTCGGCGATCGAGAAGCCCATGTCACCGAAGATCGCGGTGATCTCGTCGACGATCTGGCTGATCGGGTGAATGCGGCCACGCTCGGCCGGCGACGAGCGCACCGGCAGGCTGATGTCGACGGTCTCGCGCGCCAGGCGCTCGGCGATCGCCTGGTCCTTGAGCGCCGACTTGCGGGCGGCGATCGCTTCGGCGACCGTGTTCTTCAGCGCATTGATCTGCGCGCCGCGGGTCTGGCGCTCCTCGGGCGTCATGGTGCCGAGCGTCTTCAGCAGCTCGGAGATCGAGCCCTTCTTGCCGAGTGCGTTGACGCGCACCGCCTCGATCGATCCTTCGTCGCCGGCGGCGTCGATGTCCGCCAGGAGTGTCCGTTCCAGTGTTTCCAGTTCGCTCATTCTGTCCTGCCTCGATGCGGGAATGGGTTCGGTTCTATATCGGTTCTTGTCTTCAGGAATGTGATCGCGTCGCACCCGCCAGATAGTCCGTCGCAGCGATGAAACGGATGATATCGTTGCCCTTGCGGAAGCGCAGGAGGAAGCGCGCCAGCGGCAGGAAGCGGATGAAGAGCGGCATGATTTCGGTGAGCGCCCTGCTGGCTTCCGCCGGAGCGGCGGACTTCCAGGCGGCAAAGGCCACTGCCGGGGTCTCCGGCAGAAGGGCCCGGCTCGCCACCTGCAAAAACAGCAGCCAGAGGTCGCGCGCCTGGGCGATCGCCAGCGGCATGACGCTCGCAGGCACTTCCTCGAAATCGAGGAAGCCGAATTCGCCGTTGTCGATGATGAAATCGCGCGGATGCGGGCGTCCGTGGCAGAGGCCAGCGCGGTGCAGGCGCCCGAGTTCCGCAGCGCAGCGCACCAGCAGCTGATCGTGGGCGTCGGCGTCACTGTTGCGCAGCGGCCCCATATGCTTGCTGACCGGCAGGCCGAGATGGGAGAGAACCAGCACCTTCGGTCCGCGATAGACGACCTCGGGCGTCATGAAACCGGCCTCGGAGAAGGTCGCGATCTGGCGAACTTCGCGCTCGATCATGCCCTCGACGTCGAGAAGCGGGGAAGGCAGCAGCACGGGAAGGCCACAGATCCGGGCGATGAAGGCTTGCGTGCGCAGCCAAAGACGGGGGCCCTGGCGACGATAGCGCTTGATCCAGACCATACGATCCTTGAGCTCGCAGCGCTCAACGCGCTCCCGGCCGGCTGCAAGCGCTGCCAGCAGAGACGTCATATCGTCGTCATCAAGCTCCGGGACCGCGCATGGTCCCCTTCGATCGTGGTACACTTTCGTCCCGTAAAACAAGAAAAACCCGCGCCAGCCCTGCCAGCGCGGGTTTCCCAACTAATTTCAAAAACGATTTTGGGAAAACGCTGGCTTAACGAACAGCGCTTTCAAACTCGTTTTCCGTACCGGCTTCCTTGAGGTAGGCGAGCGCCTTCTTGGAAGCTTCGACGAGGGCGCCGAATGCTGCCGGCTCATGGATAGCCATGTCGGACAGAACCTTGCGGTCGACTTCGATGCCAGCCTTGTTCAGGCCGTCGATGAAGCGGCCGTAGGTCAGGCCGAATTCGCGGACGGCAGCGTTGATACGCTGGATCCAGAGAGCGCGGAAGTTGCGCTTGTTAACCTTGCGGTCGCGGTAAGCGTACTGCTTCGAACGGTCAACCGCTGCCTTGGCGGCGCGGATGGTGTTCTTGCGACGGCCGTAGAAGCCCTTGGCTGCCTTGAGCGTCTTCTTGTGCTTGGCGTGGGCGGTTACGCCGCGTTTTACACGTGCCATGTCATGATCTCCTTAACGTGTCCAATATGCCTGAAAGTCTTAGAGACCGTTCGGCAGGTAGTTCTTGACGACCTTCTTGCCATCGGGCTCAGCGAGGATCATCGTTCCACGCGCGTCGCGGATGAACTTATTGGTACGCTTGATCATGCCGTGGCGCTTGCCAGCAGCTGCAGCACGAACCTTGCCGGTGGCGGTGATCTTGAACCGCTTCTTGGCAGACGATTTCGTCTTCATCTTGGGCATTTTGCTACTCCATTGTTCTTAAGAATCGAAACGGACAGACGAGGTCCATTTCCAGCGTTAAGAACGGCCACGGCATGCCCTGCCGGACCGTTCGGACGGGGGCTTATAACCGCACATCCCGAAAAGCGCAACTGGGGAATCGAAGACACAGGCTGCAAGCGGCGATCCGATGCCTTCAACGCCGGCACATTCCGCCATTTTGCGACGGCGTGTTGCGCCTCAGGCCGGATCACGCGGGCGGCGGCTGCCACCGCCGACGTCGAAGATCAGCGCGACCTCAAGACCACCCAACGCCGATTGCCCGAGCGACATGGCCGCGCCATAGGCCTCCGCTATATCGGCGCTGATCGCCAGTCCGAGGCCATTGCCGGAAGCGTGGCCCGGCGCTGCATCGGCACTGTGGCTCCCGCGGCGCATTGCCTGCGCGCGATCGCCCTCCGCAATGCCCGGCCCATCGTCACCGACGGCGATCCGCACCCGCCCGTCGATCATCCCCGCCGAAAGCCGGATGCGCGCCCGCGCCCATTTGGCGGCATTGTCGAGCAGATTGCCGAGACATTCGGCAAGGTCGGCCGGATCGACGTCGATCGAAATCGACGGATCGATATCGACCTCCCAGGCAACGTCGCGCTCGGCGGTCACGGGACGCAAGACGCTGACCAGCTTGTTGCCGAGGTCGGCGATCGAGGTCGTTGCCATGCGCTCGACGCCCATGCGGGCCGCCTGAAGCTGGCGGTCGGCGCGCTGGCGCACGAGGTCGACCTGTTCGAGGGCGATGTCGCGCTGCTGTTTCGGCAGGCCTTCGGCAAGTTGCGCCAGCACCGTCAGCGGCGTCTTCAGCCCGTGGGCAAGATCGCTGGCGCGCGCCCGGGCCTGCGCCAACGCCGTCGCGCGCTCCGCAAGCAGAAGATTGATTTCACTGACGAGCGGCTGCACCTCGCTCGGGCCAGCCAGACCAAAGTCCTTCTCCTCGCCGGAGCGGACGCGAGCGGCCCGCTCCCGCAGCCGCACCAGCGGCAGAAGGCCGAGCGCACCCTGCAGGAATGCGGCACCGGCAAGCACGGCCGCCGTCGCCAGCAGCATCAGCCGGATGCGACCGTGAAAAGTGGACAAGGCGTCATCGAGTTCGCCGCGCGCAAAGCCGGCCGTGACGGCGAACCGCTTGGCATCCGCGCCCTCGCCGAGCGTCAGGGCCTGGCGGTAGACGAGGATCGGTGCACCGTCCGGCCCCTCCGCTTCGAGGAAGCCCAGGTGGTGCGGCGCCGACGGGCGATCGGCATCGATCACCGTGTCCCAGAGGGAGCGTGAACGCAGCGGCGTGCCGCCGTCGCGGTCGAGCTGCCAGTAGCGGCCGCCGGCCGGCAGGCTCAGGCGTGGATCGGCCGGCGCGCGCGGCAGCACCAATTCACCGTTGCGCACCCGCACCTGGGCGGCAACGGTGTCGACAAGCGTTGCCATTTCGGCGCGGTAGCGTCCGGCAACGTAGTCGGTGAAAAGCCGGCTCAAAGACAGCCAGACCACCAGCAGAACCAGGCAGATGGCGACCGATGCGCCGATTGCCAGCCTCAGCCGCAACGAGCGGATCATGCGCCAACGTCCGGCAGCACATAGCCAAACCCGCGCCGCGTTTCGATCGCGCCGCTCTCGGTCTTCTTGCGCAGGCGGGCAATCATCGCTTCCACCGCATTCTTGGCGGCATCGTCGTCGCGGCCCTGCACGTGGCTTGCCAGCTCGAGCGGCGTGACAACCTGGCCCTTACGCTCCACGAACAGGGCGAGCATGCGGTATTCGAGCGGGCTGAGGTCGAGCGGCTGCCCGTCGAAGGTCACCCGGCGCCCGGCATCGTCGAGGGTGAAGCGCCCGGCAGCACGCACCGATGTCACACGCGGACCGGCGCGCCGCAAGAGCGCGCGCAGCCGCGCCAGGAGCTCCTCGGCGCGGAAGGGTTTCGGCAGGTAATCGTCCGCCCCGGCATCGAAACCGTCGACGCGCTCCATCCAGGAGCCGCGCGCCGTCAGCACCAGAACCGGCGTCTCCAGCCCCGCCTGCCGCCAGCGCTTCAGAATCGACAGCCCGTCCATGCCCGGTAGACCGAGATCGAGGATGACCAGGGCGTAGTTGCCGCTCTCTCCCTGCTCCCAGACATCCGGGCCATGGGAAAGCGTATCGACGCCATAACCTTCCGCCTCCAGCCGGCTTGCCACGTGGGCTGCAATATTGGGATCGTCCTCCGCCAGAAGAATCCGCATGACGCTCCTCTAGAACCCGAAAATGTTCACGAACTTGCCGGTTCGAGCATTGATGCGCAGGTTGCGGATCGTGCCCTGCCGGTCGCGGGTGCGGAGCCGGTAGATCTCGCTGCCGCCGGATCGCTTGAGATCGACCGCGATGACCCGGCCGTATCTGTCTTCGTCGACCAGCTGCAGAACCTCCTTCAGCGGCAGGATATCGCCCTTTTCGACGCCGTCGCGCGCCCGCTCCTGATCGCTCCGCCGGGCACCGCCGGCGCCATCCGGCCCGAGGTCTTCGTCGTCATCATCGTCTTCGTCTTCGTCGTCATCATCATCGCCATCGTCGTCGTTGCCGTGGCCGCCGCCGCCATGCGAGCCGCCGTCATCATCATCGTCGTCATCCTTGGCCAAGGCCGCGATGCCGCCAGGCTGCGGCGCGAGCGAAAGCAGGAGCGAGCAGCAGAAGAGCGCGATCAGGTCTCGTCGTGTCATCGCCATGGCTTCATCCTGTCGCAACTGCTCCTCAGCTTCGGTTCCTTCCACATGCGTTGCGGATGCGCCCGCCAGGTGGTTTCTCTACCGCGACGCCGCGGACATCGTTCGGGGCGAGCCTATGCCAGCCTTGGCGAGAACGCCAGCGACGCGCATGCCCCCAATGCCGTCTCGGGCACAGGGGGCATACGCTTGCCGGGTCGGACCGCCGGGCGGGCTGGTGACGGCCGACCATTGCTCCGGCGCATGGTGTGGGGCTAATGCGCCGGGCAAATCGTGACCGGATCAGAATGCCGGACGGATGGAGACGCTACCGATCGGTCCCGGATTGCGGCGGATGTCGCTGTCGTGCGGCTCGACCGTCACGACGCGAACGCCGCGTTCGTATTCCACCTCGACCTCGAGCACCCGGCCGAGATTGTCGACGGCAACCAGCGAGCCATTGCGCAGGCCGCGGAGATTTTCATCGGTCACCCGCAGCTCGATCTCATGATCATCCCGGGCATCGTCGAAGTCGTCGTCAATGTCGTCAAAGCGGTCGTCATCATCGTCATCGTCACGATGTCCGGGACCGCGATCATCATCATCGTCATCGTCGCGATCACGGCCCCGATCGTCGCGGTCGTCGTCGCCACCACCGCGGTCGTCGTTGTCGTTGTCGTCATCGTCGGCGAACGCCATGGTCGAGAAAGGATGCGATGGACCGGTGGCAACGAGCGAGGCGCCGATCGGCGCCGATACGAGGCCGCAGATACCGACCGTAGAAACGAGCAAGGCCTTTCGCAGCACTGAATTCATGATCTCGGCTCCTTCTCCCGATTTGATGCGGAGAGAATGGCACGGGATGCCTGACAGCTCGCTGAGGGCGACTGTCAGCATTCTGTCAGCAAAGCCGGAAGGGTCGCACAACGAAAAAAGCCGCCCGGAGGCGGCTTTCGTCATGTCGACGGATGGGCGGCAGCGCTTAGCGCGGCGCGAGAACCATCATCATCTGGCGGCCTTCGAGCTTCGGCTCGGCTTCCACCTTGGCGATCGCCTGGGTGTCGTCCTTGACCTGCAGCAGAAGCTTCATGCCCAGTTCCTGGTGCGCCATTTCGCGGCCGCGGAACTTCAGCGTGACCTTGACCTTGTCGCCGTCCTCGAAGAACCGGTTCATTGCCTTCATCTTCACGTCATAGTCATGCGTGTCGATGTTCGGGCGCATCTTGATTTCTTTGATTTCGACGATCTTCTGCTTCTTGCGCGCTTCAGCCGCCTTCTTCTGGTTGGCGTATTTCAGCTTGCCCAGATCCAGGATCTTGCACACCGGCGGTTCGGAGTTCGGTGCGATTTCTACCAGATCAAGACCGGCTTCCTCCGCCATGCGGAGCGCCTGGTCGATCGGAACGGCGCCGATGTTCTGGCCTTCGGCGTCGATAAGCTGAACCCGGGGCACCCGGATTTCCTTGTTTGAGCGCGGCCCCTCCTTGACGGGGGCGTCCGCTTTGAACGGTCTGCGAATGGTCGTACTCTCCTCGAGCTATTTCGAAAAATGTTGTTTAATTCGTTCGCCGGCGCGATCCCAAACGAAGCGCCTGAATCTGTCACCGACGGCTATGTGTGAATTGCGACGGGAGAGTCAATAGCACGGCTTGCAAGGAAAATCACCACCTGTCGATAGCAAGACGAATCTGTTTTAGAAGGAAAATCGCCAACGAAACCGGCCTTTGGAGAGAATTTGCATGCAGAACACGCCAGCCGAGACGGAAATCAGCTTCATCGAGGTCGGCGCAGCGGAGGCCGGACGCAGGATCGCGATGCGTGTACGGCATGCCGACAAGCCGACGGACGGGCAGCCGACGCTGGTCTGGCTCGGCGGCTACCGCTCGGACATGACCGGCACCAAGGCGGTCGAGGTCGAGCAATATGCGATGGAGCGAGGCGCTGACTGCGTGCGCTTCGACTATTCCGGCCATGGCGCCTCCGGCGGCGCCTTCGCCGACGGCACGATCTCGCGGTGGCTCGAAGAAAGCCTCGCCGTCATCGACGAGGCGGCACCCGGACGCGTGGTGCTGATCGGCTCGTCGATGGGTTGCTGGATTGCCTTGCGGGTCATCCAGGAACTCCGGCGTCGGGGCGACGGAAACCGGGTCGCCGGTCTCGTGCTGATCGCGCCGGCACCCGACTTTACCGCCGAACTGATCGAGCCCAACCTGACGGATGCGGAGCGGGCCTCGCTCTCCGAACGCGGCTATTTCGAAGAGCCTTCCGAATACAGCCCCGAGCCGAACATCTTTACCCGCGCGCTGATCGAGGACGGGCGAAAGAACCGGGTGCTCGACGGCACGATCTCGACCGGCTGCCCGGTGCACATCCTGCAGGGCATGCGCGACCCCGACGTGCCCTATACCCACGCCCTGCGGCTGATGGAGCACCTGCCCGCCGACGACGTCGTCATGACGCTCATTCGCGATGGCGATCATCGCCTCTCGCGCGAAGAAGACATTGCTAAAATGAAACAGGCGATCGGCACCATGCTCGCCTGAGCCGTCGCCGGAGTATCCCTTCCTTTCGACCGGAACCCAGGGACAAAACCGCTCCTGCGCCGCAGATCCCCTGCGGCGCAACGGTTCGCGTGCGTCCAGTTCCGGTTTTAACCATAAACTCCGATGTCCCGATTCCGGAGATTGACTCTGCAGTCCCGACGTTATTAACTCTTTATTAACGATTAGAGCAGCGCCGGGGACGAACCTAAACAAGCTGCCTTCAACTCAGGATTGCGCGAATGCGTCTGGACAAAGAGCGTCCGGCATACCGCGCCGCAGGGGACTTGTATGGCGTCTTGGACTGGAGTTAAGGGAAGTATCGCGGCGTTCTGCGCACTTTTCATTTCAGCAAACACGGCAATCCCCGCACAGGCGGGATCGTCTCCCTGGATGCAGACTGGCTCGGCGACCTCGCAGCCGATCGGCCACTACGAATTCTGCCAGAAGTACAAGAGCGAGTGCAACGTACGCTCCAAGGGAACCGTCGCTGCGCGCGTGACCGAACGCGGCTGGGCAACGATCCGGCAGGTGAACGCGACCGTCAACCGCGAGATCACGCCGATGACCGACCTGGAACTGCACGGCCGGGACGAAGTCTGGTCCTATCCGGATGGCGCTGGCGACTGCGAAGACTTCGTACTCGAAAAGCGCAAGCGCCTGATGAGCAAGGGCTTCTCGGCGAGCGACCTGTTGATCACCGTGGTGCGCAAGCCCGACGGCGAAGGCCATGCGGTTCTGACCGTTCGCACCGCGCAGGGCGACTTCATCCTCGACAACCTCGAAAACGGCGTCAAGCTCTGGACCCATACGCCCTACCGCTACCTGAAGCGCCAGGCGTCGAACCACAGCGGCCGCTGGGTCACCATCCAGAACGGCGCAGAAGTCCTCGTCGGCTCGGTCGGCAACTGACTTCAAGGCAACACGAAGAGTTTCAAAAAGGGCCGGTCGAACCGGCCCTTTTTCGTATCTGCCGCGCGCCGTCAGGCGTTGCCGATCAGGATGCCGGCCGCCAGCACCAGGCCACCGCCGAGCACCACTTGGAAAGCGGCCCTGAGGAACGGCGTTTCCATGTAGCGGTTCTGGATGAAGGCGATCGCCCAAAGCTCGACGAAGACGATCACGGCCGCCGTCGCGGTCGCCGTCCAGAAGTGCGGGATCAGATAGGGCAGCGCATGGCCGAGACCGCCAAGCGCGGTCATGATGCCGGAGGCGAGGCCGCGCTTGATCGGCGAGCCGCGACCGGAAAGCTTGCCGTCATCATGGGCGGCTTCGGTGAAGCCCATGGAGATGCCGGCGCCGACAGAGGCCGAGAGACCGACCAGGAAGGTCTGCCAGGTGTCCTGGGTCGCAAAGGCGGCGGCGAAGATCGGGGCCAGCGTCGACACCGAGCCGTCCATCAGGCCGGCGAGCCCGGGCTGAACGTAAGTGAGAATGAACTGGCGGCGCGCAGTCTGGTCCTCCTCGGCGCGCACGTCCTCGGGCGTATGCTGTTCGCCAAGCCGACGGGCCAGCGATTCATGCGACTTTTCGGCAATCGCGAGATCGCCGAGCAGCTTGCGGGTGGCGGCATCTTGGGTTCTGGTCGCGGCCTCGACATAAAAGCGGTGCGCCGCCTCCTCCATCGCTTCGGCTTCCTCGCGCGCCTTTTCGATCGGCATTTCGGCAATCAGCCAGTCGGGCTTGCGCTCGGGGAAGTCGCGCACATGCTCGCGCCGGATCAGCGGGATGCGATTGCCGAAACGCTGAACGTGCAGATCGATCAACCATTGCCTGTGGTGGCTTTCCTCCTCCGCCATCTCCTCGAACACTTTTGCCGAGTGGGGGTATTGCGCCCGAAGCGCATCAGCATAGGCGAGATAAATGCGCCCGTCGTCCTCTTCGGAGGAGATCGCGAGCGCCAGGATTTCCTGTTCGCTCAAGGACAAAAACGGGCGTTTGGAACGGGAGAAGAGACGGGAAAACATCGGGAGGAAACCTTCTTTAGAATAATTCTAAAATAGAAATGCGGGATCACCCCGTCAAGGCCAAAGCCATGCAATCATGCGACAATCTCTCGACAGAGTGTCGCGGCTCGGCCACGATGCCGGCCACCCGCGAATCTCATTCCCTTCCCCGGAGCGATCGCCTCGATGAGGACCATCTATCCGCTTTCCGAAAGCAAAGACACAGTGTTGGATCGTCTCGGCGCCAGGATCGCCGCGCGCCTGCAGGCGCAGACATCCGGCTACGAACCCTACACGCCATCCGATCAGGAAACGCTGGCGCGCACGCTGCGCCCGGGCGACATTCTCTTGATCGAGGGCAACCAGAAGGTTTCGGCGGCGATCAAGTACCTGACGCAATCGACCTGGTCGCATGCCGCCTTCTTTGCCGGCGACCAGATGCCGCTGACGCTCGATCAGGCGACATTGCCGGTCATCGAGCGGCCGCAGCTGATCGAGGTCAACATCGGCGAGGGCTGCGTCGCCGTGCCGTTGAAGAAATACGCCTCGTTCAACACCCGCATCTGCCGGCCAATCGCGCTGACGCCGGATGATCGCACGGCCCTCGTCGGCTTCATGATCTCGAGGCTCGGGTTGAAATACGACCTGAAGAACATTTTGGACATGCTGCGCTACTTCCTGCCGACACCGCCGGTTCCGGTGCGCTGGCGGCGACGGCTGCTGGCCTTCGGTTCCGGCGATCCGACGCGGGCGATCTGCTCGACGCTGATTGCGGCCGCCTTCGAGCAGATCCGCTATCCGATCCTGCCGGAGGTTACCCGCGCGCCCGGACGGGCGGCCGCAACCTCGACCTATTCACGCGAAGAGATCCTGCATATCCGGCATCACTCGCTCTACACGCCCAGGGATTTCGACCTCTCGCCGTTCTTTGCGATCGTCAAGCCGACGCTGGAGTTCGGCTTCGACTACAAGCGGCTGCGTTGGCACAACGACGAAGAACACCCGTTCAAAGGTTGAGGGCGAGCGCCTGTTCGCGGGCCATGTAATCGCGCTGACGATCGGTGATATAGTCGCGCACGATCGGCGCCGCATCGCGGGAGCGCGACAGCTGCATGTGGAAGACGAGCTGGCTGCCGGTGCGGAACATCATCTCGGCACTGATCAGATAGAACTCCCACATGCGAGCAAAGCGCTCGTCGTAAAGGGCGATCACCTTGTCGCGGTTCGCCTCGAAGCGCGCGCCCCAATGAGCAAGCGTCGTTGCATAGTGCACCCGCAGGAATTCGAGATCGGAAACCCAGAGGCTGTTGCGCTCGACGACCTCGAAGACCTCCGACAGTGCCGGCGAATAGGCGCCGGGGAAAATGTACTTGCGAAGCCAGGAGCTTGCCATGCCGGGCGGGCTCATGTGGCCGATCGAATGCAGCACCGCCAGGCCGTCGTCCGGCATCAGCGCGTTCAGCTTCTTGAAGAACTCGTCATAGTGATGCACGCCGACATGTTCGAACATGCCGACCGAGACGATGCGGTCGAACGGCCCCTGCACATCGCGATAGTCCTTGAGCTCGAAGCGCACCCGGTCCGAAAGGCCAGCCTTGCGCGCCCGTTCGGTGGCAAGCGCCTGCTGCTCCTTGGAAAGCGTCACGCCGAGCACCTGAACATCGGCGAGCTGCGCGAGATACATCGCAAGGTCGCCCCAGCCGCAGCCGATATCGAGCACCTTCATGCCGGGCTCCAGGCAAAGCTTGGAGGCAAGCAACCTCAGCTTGTTGCGCTGCGCCGTCTCGAGCGTCTCGTTCGGCTCGCGGAAGTAGGCGCAGGAGTAGAGCATGTTCTCGTCGAGGAACAGCTTGTAGAACTCGTTGCCGAGATCGTAGTGATGCGCGACGTTCTGCTGTGCCTTGCCCTTGGGGTTGGCCTGCTGGCGCTTGCGGAAGCGCATCTTTACCGCGCGCAGCAACTTCTGGATCGGGTAGGAGCCGAGCGACAGGCGGTTGATCGAAAACAGCGTCAGGAAATCCCGGAGGGTGGAGCCCTCCTCGAAGCGCATGGTGCCGTCCATATAGGCTTCGCCGGCGGCCAGTTCCGCATTGAAGACGAGGCTGCGATAGAGCTTCTTGTCGGTGAGACGCATCGTCACTTCCGGCCCGGGCGTCCCGGAATAAACGTGCCTCTTGCCATCGGCATCGATCACCGTCAGGCGACCCTTGCGAATGAACGACTTCATCATATGCGACAATGGGAACATGCAGGCCCTCTCGTGACATGTCGTATCGGCGCCGCATCCTAGCACCCGTTTTTCGAAATGCGCCCCTTAAATTTCTGGTTGCTCACGCAACCTACTGGAAACGAAAACGGGGACGGCAACCTTCGCTGCCGTCCCCGTCCAAATTGACCTGGTCGATGCCTCAGTCCTTGGCGCGCTCGACGTAGGAACCGTCTTCCGTCGCGATGACGACGCGGGTGCCGGCCTGGATGTGCGGCGGAACGAGCGTGCGAACGCCGTTCGACAGAACCGCCGGCTTGTAGGACGACGAAGCCGTCTGGCCCTTGACGACCGGCTCGGTCTCGGTGATTTCGAGCGTCACGTGGCGCGGCAGGTCGATGGCGATCGCCAGGCCTTCGTGGATCGAAAGAATGACAGCCATGCCTTCCTGCAGGTAGGCCTTGAGGTCGCCGATATCGTCCGTGCTCATGACCAGCTGGTCATAGCTTTCCGGGTTCATGAAGTGGAAGCCTTCGGCGTCTTCGTAAAGGAAGGTGTGCTCGCGGTCTTCGACGAAGGCGCGCTCGACCTGTTCGGTCGTGCGGTAGCGTTCGGAGACCTTCACGCCGTCGGAAATGCGGCGCATGTCGACCTGGGTGACCGGCGTGCCCTTGCCCGGGTGGAAGTTCTGGGCGGTAAGCACGACATAGAGCTTGCCGTCGACGTCGAGTACGTTGCCCTTACGGACAGATGAAGCGATGACCTTGACCATTAGTCTTCCTTGTAACAGAGGTATGCGCGACACCGTGGGCCGGAAACACTGGCCCTGAAGGACGCGAAAATAAGGATTTCGCGCCGCCACTACCCTAATTTCGTGCAAATAGCCAGCCTGAGCCGGCATCTGCGCGAAGAAAGCCTGGACTGAACCGACCATGTCGCATGCCTCACCCTGGTGGACACCCGATGTCCATGCCGACCGGCGCCCGTTTCTTCTCGGCCGCAACCGGATCCAATCGGCATTGCGCCGGTTCTTCGAGACACGCGATTTCATCGAGGTCGACACGGCAACGCTGCAGGTCTCGCCCGGCAACGAGGCACATTTGCATGCCTTCGCCACAGAAGCGCTCAACCACGACGGCTCCGGCCATCCGCTCTATCTGCACACCTCGCCGGAATTTGCCTGCAAGAAGCTGCTGGCGGCCGGCGAACAGCGCATCGCCTGTTTCGCCCATGTCTACCGCAACCGCGAGCGCGGACCGCTGCACCACCCCGAATTCACCATGCTCGAATGGTACCGCACTGGTGAAAGCTATGAGGCCTTGATGCGCGACAGCGCCGAGATCTTGGCGCTTGCGGCGGAAACGACCGGCACGAAGCAGTTCGTTTTCCAGGGGCAGGCCTGCGATCCCTTTGCCGCGCCAGAGCGCCTCAGCGTGGCGGACGCCTTCGGGCGTTTTGCCGGCATCGACCTGCTGGCCTCGATTGCCGCCAACGGCGAAACCGACCGCGAAACCCTTGCCGCAGCGATGGCCGCGGCCGGTCTTCGGGTCGCCCATGACGACACCTGGGCCGACCTCTTCAGCCGCGTGCTCGTCGAAAAGGTCGAGCCGCATCTCGGCTTCGGCCGCGCGACGATCCTCGACGAATACCCGATGGCGGAAGCGGCGCTGGCGCGTCCGGCTGCGCGCGACCGTCGCGTTGCCGAACGCTTCGAGCTCTATGCCTGCGGCGTCGAACTTGCGAATGCCTTCGGCGAGCTGACCGACGCGGCCGAGCAGCGCCGGCGCTTCGAGATGGAAATGGTCGAAAAGGCCCGCGTCTATGGCGAGACCTATCCGCTCGACGAGGATTTTCTGGCCGCACTTGCGATCATGCCCGAGGCAAGCGGCATTGCGCTCGGCTTCGACCGGCTGGTGATGCTCGCAACCGGGGCGTCGCGCATCGACCAGGTGCTCTGGGCGCCGGTGGCGGAGACACGAGCGTGAACGTGCACCGCCCGATCAAGACTGCGCGCGAACTCGTCGATGCCGGCCTCATCGACGAAGCCAAGGAGGCGGCGGTTGCTGCTGTTGCCGAGCGTTACGCCGTCGCGATCAGCCCTGCAATTGCCGGTCTCATCGATCCCAACGACCCCAATGACCCGATTGCCCGCCAGTTCGTGCCCGACGCGGCCGAACTGACGCTGCTGCCTGAAGAGCGCGAGGACCCGATCGGCGACAAGCCGCACAGCCCCGTCACCGGCATCGTTCACCGCTATCCGGACCGGGTGCTTCTGAAGGCCGTGCATGTCTGCCCGGTCTATTGCCGTTTTTGCTTCCGCCGCGAGATGGTCGGGCCGCAGGGTCTCGGCACGCTGACGCCGGCCGAACTCGACGCCGCGATCGCATACATCGCAAGCCACGAGGAAATCTGGGAAGTGATCCTCACCGGCGGCGATCCGCTGGTGTTGTCGCCGCGCCGGCTCACCGAACTCATGGAACGGCTGAAGCCGATCCCGCATGTGAAGATCGTCCGTTTCCACACCCGCGTTCCGGTGGTCGAGCCGGCGCGCATCGACGCCGACCTGATCGCGGCACTCAAAGCCAGCGGCAAGGCGACCTATGTGGCGCTGCATGCCAACCACCCGCGCGAACTGACGGACGAGGCGCGTGCCGCCTCTGCCCGACTGATCGATGCCGGCATCGTCATGGTCAGCCAGTCGGTGCTCTTGAAGGGCGTCAACGACGATGCCGAGGTGCTTGCCGGCCTGATGCGCGCCTTCGTCGAAACGCGGATCAAGCCCTACTACCTGCACCACCCGGACCTCGCGCCCGGCACCAGCCATTTCCGCCTGACGATCGAGGAAGGCCAGGCGCTGGTCGCCGCCTTGCGCGGCCGGGTCTCCGGCCTCTGCCAGCCGACCTACATCCTCGACATTCCCGGCGGGCACGGCAAGGCGGTGATCAGCGCCGCCTCGATCGCGGCCGAGGGCGGCGGCTGTTACACGGTCACGGATTTTCGCGGCGGCGAGCACAGCTATCCACCGAAAGCCTGATGACCGCGAGAAATCGCGACTCTCAAATTATTGAAACTTCTTCAAAATAATCAGCTCATGCATTTTTCTTCGCGTCCTGCGAGAAAAATCATCGAGCCCACGTCACAGCTGTCCGGCGTCGATCGTCAATTGGTCATAAGCAACACGACAACGATGGAGTTGAGACCATGGCCGATACCAAAGCCGTCCGCTATGAACAGGAAATCTCCGATGTGCTCGGCGCGCTCGCCGACGTGCACAAGACCATGGACCTGCACGGGCTCGACCGCACGATCCACAATCTGGTGCAGCTGCGCGCCTCGCAGATCAACCGTTGCGGCTTCTGCGTGAAGATGCACACCAAGGAATCCCGCGCCGAGGGCGAGAGCAACGAGCGGCTCGACCGCATCATCGTCTGGGACCAGGTCAGTGATTTCACCCCGCGTGAGAAGGCAGCCCTTGCCTGGACCGAGGCACTGACCGAACTGGAGCCGCGCACCGACTTTGCGCCGCTTCGCGCCGAACTGCGCCAGCATTTCAGCGAAAAGGAGATCAGCGTCATCACCGCGACGGTGGCGATGATCAACCTTTGGAACCGCATCCAGATTTCGAGGCACTGATATGAACGACCGGCAGCACATGCAGATCTTCGAGGAGGCGCGCCCGCGCCTCCTCGGTCTTGCCTACCGCATTCTCGGCTCGCGTGCCGATGCGGAAGATGCGGTGCAGGACACGTTCCTGAAATGGCAGGAGGTCGACCGGGCATCGATCGACACGCCGGCGGCATGGCTGACGACGGCCTGCACCCGCCGCTGCCTCGACCTCCTGAAAGCGGCTCACCGCAAGCGCGTCGACTATGTCGGCGCATGGTTGCCCGAGCCGATCCATACGGCGAGCGACGACAATGCCGAGGAGAAGCTGACGCTGACCTCCTCGCTCACCACCGCGTTCCTTTTGATGCTCGAACGGCTGACGCCGAAGGAGCGCGCCGCCTACCTGCTGCACGAGATCTTCGGCCAGCCCTATGACGAAGTGGCCGAAACGCTCGACATGCAGGAAACCGCCGCGCGCAAGCTGGTGTCGCGCGCCAAGACCAACATCGGGCTCGAAAAGGCGCGGCACCAGACCCCGCGCGAACGCCAGGACGAACTGCTTTCCGCTTTCCATAGCGCAATCCACGGCGGCAATGTCACCGGGCTCTCGGCCCTGCTTTCGGCCGATGTGAAGCTGACGGCCGACGGCGGCGGCAAGGTGGCGACCGTGCTCGGCGTGCTCGCCGGCAAGGAAACGGTGCTCGCCTTCATCGTCGACCGGCTTACCGAATACTGGTCGCATTACGTTTGGGAAATCGGCGACATCAATGGCGGCCGCGGCATCGTGCTTCGGGACGAAACGAAAAACGAGATCGCGGCAACCGTCGCCTTCGGCTATGACGGCGACGGAAACGTCAACGACATCTTCATCATGCGCAACCCGGAAAAGCTCACGCGTTTCGGCGAGGCTGCGCTCCACTGATACTGGCGGCTTCGCCTTTGCAAACGTGATCCTCCCCACCGGCGAAGCCGGTCGCACGTTTTCGGCGATACCCCTGCATGAGGTACTGACATGCTCGAAAAAACATCCGCCCCCCACCAGGAAACCGGCTGGCGCGCGCTCTTGAGCGGCGGCAACGCCGTGCATTCGCTGGTGCTCAGCGGTGGCGTCGCGCTGCACGCGCTCAACATCTACGTCGTGACGACGATCATGCCGTCGATCGTGCGCGAGATCGGCGGGCTCGAATATTACGCCTGGAGCACGACCGTCTTCGTCGCCGCCTCGATCCTCGGCGCGGCCCTGTCGGCCCGGCTGCTTGGTGCCGTTGGCGCCGGCGGCGCCTATGCGATCGGTGCGCTCGTCTTCGGGCTGGGCACGCTCCTCTGCGCTGCGGCCCCGTCGATGGCGATGCTGCTTGCCGGCCGGGCGATCCAGGGTTTTGGCGGCGGGCTGCTCTATGCGCTTGCCTATGGCGTGATCCGCGAGGTCTTCCGGCCGGAGCTCTGGACCCGCGCCATCGGCCTGATTTCGGCCACCTGGGGCACGGCGACGCTGGTCGGCCCGGCGATCGGCGGCATGTTCGCCGAGTTTTCCACCTGGCGCGTCGCCTTCTGGTCGCTCTTGCCGCTGACGGCGCTATTGGCGACGCTCGCCTTCTCGACCTTGCCGCGCAAGGCTGCCGCCGAGAGCGTGCGCACGCCGCTTCCCTTGGTGCAACTCGCGCTGCTCGTCGCCATCGTGCTTGCGCTTTCGATTGCCAGCACGCTGACCACGGCGGCGGAACAGATAGGCTGCGTCGGCGCCGCGATCCTCATGTTCCTGGCGCTGCTCGTCGTCGAGAAGCGGGCGACCGGCAAACTGCTCCCCTCCGGAAGCTTCACCCCGGCCTCCCCGCTGGCAGCCCTTTATGCTACGATCACCCTGCTGATGGTCGGCCTGCAGCCGGAAATCTATGTGCCGTACCTCTTGCAGGAGTTGCACGGCTTGTCGCCGCTGGTCGCCGGCTACATTGCGGCGCTGATGTCGATCGGCTGGACCGCCGGGTCGATGACAAGCGCGCACTGGCACGGCGAAAGGGCGAAGCAGACGATCTTTGCCGGCCCGGCCTTCGGCTTCGTCGGCCTGGCATTGATTGCGCTGTTCATGCCGATGGCGGGCTCGGAATTCATGACGATCGCCGTGCCGCTCAGCATCGGCATCATGGCGGTCGGTTTCGGCATGGGTTTTGCCTGGCCGCACATCGTGACGGCGGTCTATGAATTTGCGCCGGAGGGCGAAGCGGAGAAGGCCTCGAGTTCGATTACCACGGTCCAGCTCTTCGCCGCAGCGCTCGGCGCGGCGCTTGCCGGACTGACAGCCAATCTCGCCGGCATCGAAACGCCGTCGACGGATGGCGTGGCGACGGCGACGCGCTGGCTCTTCTGGCTGTTCGCGCTGATGCCGGCGCTGGCCGTGCTGACAGCCGGACGCGTCTGGCGGGCGCGGCGGGTGGCAAAATAGGCGCATTGCTGGCTTTCCCCCGGGGGTGGAAGGCCAGAAAATGCAAGCACGAGGGGTGCGGGCGCCCTTGGGAGGAGAGGATGGAAGCCGAGGAGATCGGCCTTCATGGTGTACGGGAGACCCTGCTGGTCACGCTCCAGGCCAAGGCCGCAGAGAGCGCGTTTCCCGATTCCTTGCTGAACGATCACTTTGCCGCCGATCTGATGCGGCGGCTTGCCGGCAGGCCGAAACCGCCCGATGCAAGCCATGACATGACTATCGGCATCGCGGTGCGCGCCCATATGCTCGACCGCTGGACGCGCGACTTTATCGGGCGCCACCCGGACGCGATCGTGCTCAATCTCGGCTGCGGTCTCGACACCCGCGTGCTGCGGCTCGATCCGCCCGCGTCCATCGGCTGGTTCGACGTCGACTTTCCCGATGTGATCGCCTTGCGGCAACAGCTTTTCCCGAAGCGCCCGGGCTGCACGACGATCGCCTCCTCGATAACGGAGCGCGGCTGGATCGACCTCGTTCCGGCGGACCGCCCGGCGATCGTCGTCGCCGAGGGGGTGTTCCCCTATCTTTGTGAACAGGAGGTGCGCGATGTCTTGCGACGGGTGACCTCCTGCCTTTCCGGCGGAGAAATCGTTTTCGATGCCTACAGCCATCTGGGCATCGAACTTTTGCGGTTGAACCCGTCCCTGCGGGCGACCGGGGCGGAGCTTCGCTGGGGGCTGGAAAACGCTCGGGCGCTGGAGCGGGACGTGCCCGGCCTGACCTTGCTCGACGAGATCAGCGAATATGATGCGGCTCAGGTCGCGCGCCTGTCGCCGTTGGCGCGCATAGCGGCGCATGTCGTCAGCGCCCTGCCAATGCTACGCCGGATGGGCCGCCTGTTGCGCTACGGTTTCTAGACTGACGAAAATGAAAAAGGGCCGCGCCTTGCGGCGCAGCCCTTTCATTGCAAGCCGTCGATTTCGACCGATCAGGCCTTGATCGGCGCGATCGAGATTTCGACGCGGCGGTTCTGCGCGCGGCCGGCTTCGCTGCCGTTGGATGCGATCGGACGCTCCTTGCCGTAGCCCATGGCCGACATGCGGCGCTGGTCGACGCCCTGGCCAGCCAGATAGTTGGCGACCGAAGCGGCACGGCGCTCGGAGAGGCCCTGGTTGTACGAGGCGCTGCCGGTCGCATCCGTGTGGCCGTCGACGTCGATCATCGTCTTGTTGAACTTGCGCAGCACGATCGCCACCGAGTTCAGCGTGTCGTAGAAGGCCGGGATCACCTGGTCGCGGTCGGTCGCAAACGTGATGTTGGACGGCATGTTGAGGATGATGCGGTCGCCGGCGCGGGTGACCGAAACGCCGGTACCCTGCAGCTGGGCGCGCAGTTCGGCTTCCTGGTTGTCCATGTAGTTGCCGATCAGGCCGCCGCCGAGACCGCCGATCGCGGCGCCGACGAGGGCCGAGTCACGGCGTCCTGCGGCACTGCCGCCAACCAGCAGACCGGTTGCCGCGCCGAGGCCTGCGCCGATCAGCGCGCCACCGGCGGTGTTCGACATCTTCTGTTCGCCCGTATAGGGATCGGTGGTGGTGCATCCCGAAAGATAGATGGCCGCGACAGCCAGAATGGCGCATTTCTTGATCATGGAATCAGTTGTCCCCATTGGTGCTCGAAGTTGCTTCATACTAGCGATTGCGGCAGGAAGATGAAGAGGCGTCCCATTCACGCCACGGTTTGCCGGCAAATCCCGCTTCTCCAGCGGCCGGCGTGGCCATCAGGGCACACAATAACCGATCCTTCACACGCTCTTGATAGGACGGGCATCCAAGAAAAGAGAGGCAAGCGCCAATGGCAATCGAGTTCGGCGACACCCAACGCAGTCTCAGCGACACGCTCAACGGCATGATTGCCTCGATCCGCGGCGAGACGATCACGCTGCGCGAACTCATGACCGAAATCGGCGAACAGGGCTTCCTGCTGCTGTGCGCCCTGCTGACGCTGCCGTTTCTGCTGCCGGTGTCGATCCCGGGCGTCAGCACCGTCTTCGGCGCGGCGATCATCCTGATTTCCGTATCGGTCACGCTCAATCGCCTGCCGTGGATGCCGCAGCGCATTCTCGATCGCCGGATCGAAACCGAGAAGCTGGTGCCGACGCTGCAAAAAGGCGCGGATATCGTTTCCAAGCTCGACCGCTATGTCCGCCCGCGTCTCGGCTTCCTGACGCAGGGCGCGCTGATGAACCGCTTCAACGGCCTGATGATCATGGCCGGCGGCATCCTGCTGATGTTTCCATTGGGCCTGATCCCGCTGTCGAATACGCTACCAGGGATCGCGATCCTGCTGCTCTCGCTCGGCATCATCCAGCGCGACGGACTGATGGTGGCTGGCGGCTATCTCTTCCTCGTCGCGACGACGGTCTATTTCACCGTGCTTGCCTATATGGCCTTTGCCGCCGGCCAGGGCCTGTCGACGTTCTTCGTTTCCTGACGCGCGTTTGCATCGGAAGCATCGATCGGCCCGGCTGACTGCCGGGCTTTTTCGTTCCAGCCCTCTGTTACGCGCAATTCCGGACGGAAAACCGTTTGCTGGAACGGTCCTAGGCAGCCAACCCGCCGAAGGCCCGGTAGCTGGCGAAATCGGTGCGGATGCCGAGCGTCGTCATCAGCGCCTCGCGATCGAGGCCGAGCTGGCGGTCGAACTCGATCAGCGCGGCTGCGACCTTGGGCGCGACGTCGGCACTCGCGAATTCGATCATGGTAATGAAATCGAACTGGCCGGGACCGGCATGCTGCTCCAGGAACAGGTCTTTCACATAACCATCCTGTTTGCGAATGACGGCCAGCGTCTTGTCGACCAGTTCGACGAACTGCGGCCGGGCTTCCGCCGGCACGGTGTATTTGTTGATGCGGTAAAGCGGCGCCACGCTATTTGACTGACTGCTCATAGCTCTTTTCCTCTGATCTCTTTTGAACGAGAGCAGTCGTACGACCTCAAGCAAAGTTGAGGTCAATAGCGGCAAGCGTATTTTCCGAATGCTGACCTTTAGCCAGAAATACCCTTCAGCACATTGGCGACGTTGAGGCCGATTTCCGGCACGCCGTAGCCGCCCTCCATGCAGACGACGACCGGCAGGCCGGTGCGCTGCAGCGCCTCGCCCATGCGCAGATAATCTTCGGATTTCAGTCGGAAGAATGAGATCGGATCGCGCTCGAAGGTATCGACGCCGAGCGAGACGACCAGGGCTTCGGCACCGAAGGCCTCGATGCGCGAGAGCGCATCGGCCATCGCCGCCGACCAGGCGTCAAACAGCGTACCGCGCGGCAGCGGATAGTTCTTCGTCGTGCCGAGCCCGGCGCCGGCGCCCTCCTCGTCGGCAAAGCCGAGGAAGTGCGGAAAGGCCTCGACGGGGTCGCCATGCAGCGAGGCAAAGTAGACGTCGCCGCGCTCGTAGAAGATATCCTGGGTGCCGTTGCCATGGTGGAAATCGACGTCGAGCACGGCGACCTTTTGAGCACCATGATCCCTTAGGCGCTGGGCGGCGCAGGCGGCATTGTTGATGAAGGAATAGCCGCCATAGAGATCGATCGCCGCATGATGGCCGGGCGGGCGGCAGAGCGCGAAGGCGGCACGGTTGCCGGCATGGATGTGGTCGGCGGCCGAGATGGCGCAATCCATCGCGGCGCGCGCGGCCGCATAGGTGCCCTCGGTGATCGCCGTTTCCGCCGCGAAGGAATAATAGCCGAGCGCGCCGTCGATGTCCCTCGGCGGATGCTGGCGCATGCGCCGCGCCGGAAAGCAGGCCGGGATCGCCTCGCCGCGGTAGCCATCGGCGACCCAACGCGCCCAGGCGGTTTCGAGGAAGTCGAGATAATCGGGCGCATGCAGCTTGAGCGCGACATCGAGACCGTGACGTTCCGGTGCCAAGACATCGTGGAAGCCGGCTTCCTTGACCGCCGCCAGGATCCATTCGGCACGAAACGGCGCCTCGAAAGGCGGCACAAGTTCGCCGCCGAAAAGCTCGGTCTTGGCGTCACGGAGCTTGTGGTCTTCGGTGTAATAGATGCGCATGGAGTATCCTGAGATGGAAACGGTGCCAGCACCCTACCCCAGGTTTCGAGGTTGGCAACCTCGGGCGGTCAGCCCGTGCCTCGTGCATGTCCCCCTCGCCCCGCGAGCGGGGAGAGGGTTAGTCCTCCGGTTAAACCAAGGAGAGGGGATAATCCAACCCATGGCAACCGCTCTAAGCCGCGATCCGCTTGTAGAAGAACGTGGTGGCGCAGAGGCCGCCTTCCGGCCACATGGCGTAATCGGGGATGACGCCGACGCGCTCCCAGCCCAAGCGCGGGTAGATCGCCTCGGCCTCACTGCCGGTCGCCGTATCGAGCACCAGCAGTGTCTTGCCACGGGTGGCGGCTTCGCGCTCGACCGCGTCCATCAGCCGGCGCGCCAGGCCTTTGCCGCGGGCGTCGCGATGCACCAGCAGCTTCTTCAGGTCACCGCGATGCGGCTGGTTCGGCATCTGCGCGACGCCGACCTGCACGGTGCCAAGGATGCGGCCTGCAACCTCGGCAACCATCAGCAGCGTCTCACCGCCGGCAACCGCCTCGGCGACGCCGCGCCAGTAGGTGAGTGCCGCTTCCGGCGGGTAGGGCTGCATGAAACCGACCGAGGCGCCGCCCTCGACGCAATCGGACAGCACCTCGGCAAGCGCCGGGATGGCGTCGCGGGTCTGGGCTTCATCGAGCAGGCGGATCTGAATGTCAGACATGGTCAAACCTTGGTGCGGCAGAGGATGACGGCATAGTGAGCCGGCTCATCGTGGGGGTTGTGGAAGATGTGGCCCGCCTCCAGCCCCATGAACAGGCAGTCGCCTGGCTCGAGCGAATGGAAGCCGGATGCAGTCGTCATTTCGAGCCGCCCGGAAAACAGCCAGAGATGCTGGGTGATGCCGCGATCGGAGGGTTGCCGCTCGAAGACGACGCGGGCACCGGGCGGAAACTCGACCTCGACGATATCGATCGGCGAGCCAAGACCGTCGGGGGAGACGGAGCGGCGTAGATAGCCGGATTCCGGATCGCGCCAGAGCCGCTGATCGGCGCGCCTGGCAAGCGGCGATGCTTCCTCGGCTTCGAAGGCAAAGAGCGCAGAAAGGGTCGTCGAGAGCGCGCTGCAGAGCTTGGCGAGAAGCTGGGCGGTCGGGCTCGCCTCACCGCGCTCGATGCGCGAGATCATCGCCCGGCTGACGCCGGAGCTTGAGGCGAGTTCGTCGAGCGTCAGGTTCTGTTGCGTCCGCAGCGTGCGAATGCGCTCGCCGATGGCATGTTCGAGGGGGTCGGTGACGTTTTCCATTATTTGAGATTGCATTTCTCATATAGTGGAGTCAAGACTGAGAAAGACTGAAAATACAGGCATGCGATGCCGCATTGGCGACAGCGCGACACGGGTGTTTCGGCTATGGTGGCGGCTTCGGACGCAGAAACGAGAAAAGCTTTGACTTCAATACTTTAGACGACCCTCATCCATCACGCCAGCGCACCCGCACGGGCGGCCTCCATCGACAGGTTGGACATGACCAAGCAGCCCTCCTCGCTGACCTCGATCGCCAGCATCGTCGCCTCGATGACGGCGGTCGCGATCGGCAACGGCATGATGCTCGCCTATGTGCCCTTCGCGTTGACGCGCTCGGACGCACCGGATTGGGTGCCGGGGGCTGCTGTCACGATGATCGCCTTCGGCGGGCTGATCGGCTGCGTCATCGCCGGACCGATGATCCGTCGCGTCGGCCATGCGCGCGCCTTTTCCTGCTCGATGGCGCTCGTCATCCTCTCGGCGCTGACGATCGCGCTCGGCATGCATCCCCTGTTGTGGGTGCTTGCGCGCGGCCTCTATGGCGCGTCCGGCAACACCAATTTCATCATCGCCCAGAGCTGGCTCAATCATGCGAGCGAAAACCACTGGCGCGGCAAGGCGATGGCGCTGTTCTACATGGCCTATGTCATCGGGCTCGGCACCGGCGCCTGGCTGTTCGGGCAGATCCCGGCCGACGGCAACCTGCCGCCGCTCGTCACCATCTTCTTCACCGCCCTTGCCCTTCTGCCGATCGGGCTCACCCGCCTGCCGACGCCACCACCGCCGGCCAAGGTCAGCATCGACATCCCGATGGTCTGGCGCAATTCCCCCGTCGCCTTCATCGGCGTACTCGCCGCCGGCGGCCTTTCGATGGTGGTGCAGGGCTTCACGCCGATCTATGCGGCCGCCAACAATGTCAGCCAAGGCGACGTCGCCAACCTGATGTTCGTCATGCAGTTCGGCCTCATCGCCATCCAGTATCCGATGGGTACGCTGTCGGACCGGATCGACCGGCGCCTGGTGCTGATCGGCACGTGCCTGCTGATCCTTGCTGCCGGCTTTTTCGCGCTGTCGGCCTCCTTCAGCAATCTGCTCCTGCTCATGCTGGTCTTTGCGTTGTTCGCCGGTGCGGTCGAGACCGTCTATTCGATCGCCAATGCGCATGCCAACGACCGCACGGATCCCGCCGATTTCGTGCCGCTTGCCAGCACCATGCTGGTCGCCTGGTCGATCGCCGCGACCGTCGTGCCGATGCTGGTAACGCTGCTGACGCCGGTGTTCGGGCAGCGCACGTTCATCTATGCGGCGATGGCCGTTGCCGCCCTTTATGCCTTCTTCGTGCTGCTCAGGTTGCGCAAGCGCGATGAGGTGCCGGCGGCCGAGCGCGAGAGCTTCGAGATCAGGAGTGCGCAGGTGCCCAATGCCGGCGCGCTCGTCGATGCGGAGGCGAGTGCCGAATAGCCTGATTTATAGTGAACGAAGCCTTCATTTCCCGCTTTGCGGCGGTTGAAGGCACTGCTATATGCGGCCCATGAGCACAACATCTTCGAAGACGCCCCTTTCGCATATCCGCAACTTCTCGATCGTGGCCCACATCGACCACGGCAAGTCGACGCTTGCCGACCGGCTGATCCAGTCCACCGGCGGCCTCGCCGAGCGCGAGATGTCCGAGCAGGTGCTCGACAGCATGGATATCGAGCGCGAGCGCGGCATCACCATCAAGGCCCAGACGGTGCGCCTGCACTACAAGGCCAATGATGGCGAAACCTATGTGCTGAACCTGATCGACACCCCCGGGCACGTCGACTTCGCTTACGAAGTCTCGCGCTCGCTGTCGGCCTGCGAAGGCTCGTTGCTGGTCGTCGACGCGTCGCAGGGCGTGGAAGCCCAGACGCTCGCCAACGTCTACCAAGCGATCGACAACAACCACGAACTCGTCACCGTGCTCAACAAGATCGACCTGCCGGCGGCCGAACCGGACCGCATCAAGGAACAGATCGAGGAAGTGATCGGCATCGACGCGTCCGACGCGGTGCTGATTTCGGCCAAGACCGGCCTCGGCATTCCTGACGTGCTCGAAGCGATCGTCACCAAGCTGCCAGCGCCGAAGAGCGACGGCGGCGATGCGGCACCGCTGAAGGCCCTGCTCGTCGACAGCTGGTACGACACCTATCTCGGCGTCATGGTTCTCGTGCGCATCATCGACGGTACGCTCAAGAAGGGCATGACCATCCGCATGATGGGTACCGACGCCAAGTACACGATCGAACGCGTCGGCGTGCTGACGCCGAAGATGGTGGCGATGGATGCGCTCGGCCCAGGCGAGATCGGCTTCATCACCGCTTCGATCAAGGAAGTGGCCGATACCCGCGTCGGCGATACCATCACCGAGGACAAGCGCCCGACCGCAACCGCACTGCCGGGCTTCAAGCCGGCGCAGCCGGTGGTGTTCTGTGGTCTCTTCCCGGTCGATGCCGCCGACTTCGAGGACCTGCGCTCGGCAATGGGCAAGCTGCGCCTCAACGACGCCTCGTTCTCGTTCGAAATGGAATCCTCGGCGGCACTCGGCTTCGGCTTCCGCTGCGGCTTCCTCGGCCTGCTGCACCTCGAAATCATCCAGGAGCGTCTCGAGCGCGAGTTCGACCTCGACCTGATCGCGACCGCGCCTTCGGTTGTCTACAAGCTGTTCATGACCGACGGCTCGGAACGCGAACTGCACAACCCGGCCGACATGCCCGACGTCGTCAAGATCGCCGAGATCCATGAGCCGTGGATCCGCGCGACGATCCTGACGCCCGACGATTATCTCGGCGGTATCCTGAAGCTCTGCCAGGACCGCCGCGGCATCCAGATCGAGCTGACCTATGTCGGCACCCGGGCGATGCTGACCTACGACCTGCCGCTCAACGAAGTCGTCTTCGATTTCTACGACCGCCTGAAGTCGATCTCCAAGGGCTACGCCTCGTTCGACTACCAGATCACCGACCACAAGGAAGGCAACCTTGTGAAGATGTCGATCCTCGTCAACGGCGAGCCGGTCGACGCGCTCTCGATGATGGTGCACCGGATGGCAGCCGAAAAGCGCGGCCGCGAAATGTGCGAGAAGCTCAAGGAGCTGATCCCGAAGCACATGTTCAAGATCCCGATCCAGGCGGCCATCGGCGGCAACGTCATTGCCCGCGAAACCATCTCGGCGCTGCGCAAGGACGTGACCGCCAAGTGCTACGGCGGCGACGCCACCCGCAAGCGCAAGCTCTTGGAAAAGCAGAAGGCCGGCAAGAAGCGCATGCGCCAGTTCGGCAAGGTGGAAATCCCGCAGGAAGCCTTCATCGCCGCCCTCAAGATGGGCGACGAATAGGCGGTAGCGCCGCATGTTTCTACGTTTGAAAGGGCGGCCCTCGGGTCGCCCTTTTTGGTTTGTGGTCACCGTCCGCAATGTCCGTTGCTTCTCGTGCCACTCACTCCGGCAGCTTCTTCGGCAGCCAGAGCCAGGCAATGATGCCCAATGCGAGCAGCGACAATGCGCCGACGCCGGCTGCGAGGTGGAGGCCGGTGAGGAAGGCGTCCTTGGCCTGCAGCACCATTTCAGGAGCAAGGCCCGGCTTATCAAGGGTTTCGTTGAGCGTACCGGCGACGCCGGGGCCGAGCAGGCGGAAGCTGAGGGCGGCCAGTGAGCCGAGCAGCGTGATACCGAGCGCGTTGCCGAGTTCGTTGCTGGTTTCGGCGATCGACCCCGCGGCACCGGCGCGTTCGGCCGGCACCGCTGACACGGCGATTTCGGCGACGAGGCTGAAGGAGAGGCCGTAACCGATGCCCGCAACCACCGTCGAGGCAATGAGGGCTGGAACGCCCGCTTCGGTGCTCGTGAAAAGCAGCAGGGAGAGGCCGGCTGCGATCAGGACATGCGTCGCGACAAGCGCCCTCTTGCGGCCGACCGCATCGACGATGCGCGCCGTCCCGACGCAGGTCGCCATCAGCACGACAGCGCCCGGCAAGGTCAAAAGTGCCGCGGTAAAAACATCGAAGCCCAGGACCGATTGCAGATAGATGCCCGAGAGGTAACCGACAGCCGACCAGACGACCAGCGGCAGGAGGCCGGTGAGAATGGCGATGGAAAAGATGCGGTCGCGAAACAGGCCGAGGTCGAGCAGCGGATAGGCGATCCGCGTTTGCCGGCGAAGGAAGAGCACGATGGCGAGGACACCAACGATTCCGGAGAACATCTGCAGCGGCGTGAAGCCGTAGGCGGCTGCGGTCTTCAGCGAATAGGTGGTGAGCAGGATCCCGGCAAAGGACAGGACGAGGCTTGGCAGGTCGATGCGGCCATAGGTCGTGGAGCGCACTTCGCGAAGAAGGATCAGTGCGGCGATGAGGAAGCCGAGCACGACGGGAACGTTGATCAGGAACACCACGCCCCACTCAAGCCGCTGCAACAGAATGCCGCCGATCACCGGACCGATGGCGAAGCCGGCCGCGAAGGTGGCAGCGAAGATGCCGATCGCCCGCGCCCGCAGTCGCGGATCCGGAAACAACGCACTGACGATTGCGAGCCCCGAGGGCAGCAATGTCGCCCCACCGAGCCCCATCAGCGCCCGCGAAGCGATCAGCGCCATCGGCGATTGCGAAAAGGCGGCACCAAGAGACCCAGCACCGAAGATCACCGCGCCGATCATGATCAGTTTCAATCGGCCGTAGCGATCGCCGATATTGCCGAAGGCAATCAGCAGCGAACCGACGACGAAACCGTAGATATCGAGGATCCAGAGCGCCTGGTCGGCGGTGGGCATGAGAGCCGAGGTCACGCGCGGCATGGCGAGATAGAGGATGGAACCATCCATGGCGACGATGAGGACCAGCGGCAGCACGGCGATGAGGCCGAGCCAGGCGCTTCGGCCTTGAGAACGAGGGAGCGAGACGTCAGTCATTGGGCACAATTCCTTTGCCAACGGCACGCGTGCGCATGCCGCTTCGGCCACCGGCCGTCAGGCAGGCGGATGGTTGCGATGGGAGGGTTTATCTTATATACTTAAGGTAAGTTACTTTTGGTATATAGTGATGTCAAGTGCAATGGAAACAAGCCCGACCGCTGTGAAGCGCGTTCGCCTGAGCCGCGAGCAGCGGCTGAACCAACTCATCGACGTGGCATGGAGCCTCGTTCGCGACGAAGGCACGGACGCGCTGACCCTGCCGCATCTCGCCGAGGCGGCAGCGGTCGCAAAGCCGGTGGTCTATGATCATTTCGGTACCCGCAACGGCCTGCTCGCAGCGCTCTACCAGGATTTCGACGCGCGCCAGACGGTGGTGATGGATGCCGCCATTGCCGCGAGCGACCCGACACTTCAGGGAACCGCAAGGACCATTGCCGCGTCCTATGTCGAGTGCGTGCTGGCACAGGGCCGCGAGATCCCCGGCGTGCTGGCAGCGCTCGCCGGCTCGCCCGAGCTTGCGAGCGTCAAACGCACCTATCAGCTGATTTACATCGAGAAGTGCCGGAAGGTGCTGAGCCCGTTCACGGGAGAGAAGCGCATCGCGGCGGCCGCGTTCTGGGCGATGCTCGGCGCCGCCGATGGCCTCTCCAACGCCGCAGCGACAGGAGACATCACGGCCGAAGAGGCGCGAGACGAGCTCTGTGAGACGATCCTGGCCATGGTGGAGCGAAGCGTCCGGCCGGCGTGACGTCGGTTCGTGATTGTTCGGGCCTGGATCCTCGGATCAAGTCCGAGGATCGAATTGGGAGAGTACCGAAAGGTCTGGCGACAGCGTCCGCCTCACCCCTCTGAAAGCAGGAATCGTTTCGAGATACGGTCCACCAGCCTCCCGTCCGCAAGCGGCACGGCCTTGTCGACCTTGTAGTCGACGAAGCCCATCTTGCCGTAATAGGTAAGCCCGCCGGTGTTGTCGGCGCGGATCGTGGCGTTGAGGGCGCTGAGGCCGATCGAACGGGCATGGTCGCAGGTCGCCTTGAAGAGCGCCGTACCGGCGCCGGGCACCTTGTTGCCAGGGCGCGAGAAAGTGCCGATATCGGCCCAGTCCTCTGGTATCCCGTCCCACTGGTCGAGCGCCTGGAAGGCGCAGGGCTCACCCGCCTCGTCCTCGGCGACGAAGCAGCAGACGAAGCCGGGGCCGGCGAGATAATGCGCCACGAAGCTCTCCGGCGTGAACGGCGTCTGATGGGCGGTGGTGCCGCCGATCGCGATGATCTCGTTGAGGAAAGCGCACAACGCCGGTGCATCGTCCGGCCGCGCCGGGCGCACACGGATCGTCTTCATGTCATTCGCCATCAAAAATCGTCCTTCTAAAATCGTGTTAAGTGGTCCGTCGGCGGAGCGGGCGCGCCGGGTTGCCGGCGACCACGGCGCCAGCCGCCACGTCCTTTGTCACCACCGAACCCGCACCAACGATCGCGCCCTCGCCGATCGTCACGCCGCCAAGAAGGATCGCCCCACCGCCGATCCAGACATCTGCGCCGATCGTCACCGGCTTGGCGACTTCGAGACCCTGGCCACGAAGCACGGCATCCCTGTGATGCTCGGCGCAATAGATCTGCACGTTCGGCCCCAGCATCGCCCCTGCGCCGATCGTCACGCGACCGCTGTCGAGGATGGTACAGCCGGCATTGAGATAGACGCGGGCGCCAAGGTGGATGTTGATGCCGTAGGAGCAATGGAACGGCGCCTCGATGAAGACGTTATCGGCAACGGCACCGAACAGCGCCCGTAGCGCCGACGCCACGTTTCCACGCTCCGCCGGCGGCATGGTGTTGTGCTGATGGACAGCAATACGCGCCGTCATCCGCATCGCCTCGAGTTCGTCGACGAGGCAGGAGTACCATTCTCCGGCTGCCATCTTGTCGCGTTCGCTGGCTGTCACGCTTTTGCTTTCGCTTCCGCGACCGCGCGCCGCGCCAGGCTTTCCGGCGGCCACATCGTCTTCATGTCGTAGTAGATATCAAAGGCCGGCGCGCCGCCCTCGAGCGACAGCCACTGAACCTTGGAGCGGGTGAAGATATGCGCATCCGGCGGGAAGTCCGACGGGTGGTCGAGGCTTGCGATCCGGACGAACGAAAGCCAGCCGCGCCGACCGTAGTCGCTCCAGAGCGCCGTCTGGCATTCGGCGCAACGGTAGACGTCATGCGGACGGCCGCTGTCCGTCGGAAGCGTCACGACGACCGGTTCGCCCTCAACCAGTTCGATATTGTCGCGCTCGATCACGCCGTTGACGACGAAGGCGCTGCCGACCTGGCGCTGGCAATCGCTGCAATGGCAGCAATTGACGAACATCGGCGCTGCCTTCAACCGATAGCGGATCCTGCCGCAGAAGCAGCCGCCGTTTCGTGCCTCGCTCATCCGCTGATCTCCTCCAACGCCGGTTCCTCATTTGCCGCGCTGCCCTGCTGGCGGATGATAGTCGCGACCCAGGCGCGGGCAAGAGCCAGGCCAGCGGTATCCGCCTGCCAGCCGTGGCGCGCGGCGTGTTCATGGTAGCGCGCAAGCCAGGTGGGATCGAGCCGCTTGATCGTGTCCGGGAAGGCGCGGTTCCAGTCTTCGACGAGGTGCGTGTCCGCCTCGAAATGGAACTGGGTGCCGTAGGCGGCACGGCCGACGCGGAAGGCCTGATGCCGGGTAACGCCATTTTCGGCGAGATGGACCGCCCCTTCGGGCAGCGTGAAAGTGTCGCCATGCCATTGGAAGATGGGGAAGCGCTCGCCAACGCTGGAAAGGACCGGGTCCTCGGCACCTTCGCCGCGCACCTGCACCTCGCACCAGCCGAATTCCTTGGCCTCGCCCAGCAGGTTCCGCCCCCCATAGGCGCGGGCGAGAAGCTGGCTGCCGAGGCAGATCCCGAGCACGGAACGGCCGCTGTCACCGAATCGGCGCATCAGCGCGGCAAGCTCAGGCAGATAGGGATAGGCGGCATCGTCGAGCGCGCTCTGCTCGCCGCCGAGCACCACAAGCGCGTCGTAGCCTTCCGGTGTTTCGGGAACGGCCTCGCCAAGATAGGCGCGGCGGATCTCGATCTCGGCCTTTGCCTCCCGCAGCGCCGTGCCGACCTGGCCAAGCTCGGTCTTCGCCATGTTTTCAACCACCAGCACCCGCATCATCGCATTCCCTTCACATCGACCGTGGAGATTGACCACGAGCGCGGCCACTGTTCAAGAGGTCACATGGCGATGCGATGATGCCGACGGGTCCATGCGGGCCTTGACTTCGGGAGCGAACTTTCCGACCCTTGGGGCATGATGATGCCGATGATTTCTTCTCATTGCTGCTTCCGGGTGTGCCCGATCGCAGGAACCTGACCCCAGCCCGGACGCTTGCGCTCTCCGGGTCAGGGGAGCCTTTCGCGTCGGCAGAAGAAATTTCCGAGCGCGGCTGAACGAGCGCCAATCTCCAGAAAACCTATTCGATTGCGCCCTGTCGTGCGCTTCGATTGAACCTGTCAGGTCCCATCATGGCGGCAACCCGCAAGAAACTTCCCCCGATCATCATCAATGCCGAAGACCACAAGCGGCTGACGGCGCTCGCTTCCTCCGCGCTCGAACGCGTGCCTGATGTGGCCGAGGCGCTGCTCTCCGAACTCGACCGCGCCCGCGTCGGCGCGCCCGGCGCGCTACCCGCCGATAGCGTGCAGATGGGCTCCACCGTCGCCTTCGAGGCGGACAACGGTTTTGCCAAGCAGGTGACGCTCGTCTATCCCGGCGAGGCCGATATCGAGGCCGGCCGCATCTCGGTTCTGACGCCTGTCGGCGCGGCGCTGATCGGGCTCTCCGTCGGCCAGTCGATCGACTGGCAGGACCGGTCGGGCAAGGTACACCGGATGACCATTCGCAGCGTCACGGCCAAGGAAAGCGCCTGAGAGATCAGCGACAGAGGAAGCCTCGCTGGCAGCCAGACGAAAACGGGGAGGCCGATTTTCACCGCCTCCCCGTTTGTCCGACCGTCGTTCGTTCGATCAGAACTGCTTGCCGAGCTTGGCGTCGACAGACTGGCTGTTGGCGCCGCGAATGGCGAAGAAGAACAGGATCGCTGCCCAGAGGATCGACTTCTCCGCGCCGAAGAGCCCCTCACCCTGGACGATGCCGTGGAAGTAGACGGTGACGAGCAGAACGATCATGCCGGCAAAGGCGGCCGGGCGCGTCAACAGACCGATCGTGATCAGAATGCCGCCGAAGAATTCGGTCGCAGCGAGAAGCGGCGACCAGAAGACGCCCGGATAGAACCCGAGGCCCTCGACCATGCCGATCGCGCCGAAGGGATTGGTGATCTTGCCAAAACCGTGAACCGCGAGCAGAGCGCCGGCGAGCACACGCAACAGCGTTTCGGCGGACGTGTTGAGCGGCAGATAGATCTTTTCCAGCGCCGGCAGGATGGCGCGCGGGCGGGAACTGGAAACGGTGACGTCGGTCATTAAGGGGCCTCTCCGGCGGTTGGGTGCGACAATTTGTGCAATGCCGCATTGTCTCGCCGCGACGCCCGCGCAAAGCAAGCTATCCGCCGATAAAAACATGACTAAATTGGTTGACAATCATGTGAGCACAGCGTGAGCACGAGCTCCCGGAACGCAGTTGTTTCCAACTGAGGCGACCGCTATGGTCGCCGCCCGAAGCACATCCGAGACACCCGATGGACCAGAAGCCGCGCATCACCATCCTCTACTGCACCCAGTGCAACTGGCTGCTGCGCGCCGGCTGGATGGCGCAGGAACTGCTGCAGACCTTCGGGCAGTCGCTCGGCGAAGTGGCGCTCATTCCCGGCACCGGCGGCAACTTCGAGATCCGCGTCGATGACGCGCTCATCTGGGAGCGCAAGCGGGACGGCGGTTTTCCCGGCCCCAAGGAACTGAAGCAGCGCATCCGCGACATCATCGAGCCGGAGCGCGATCTCGGCCATACGGACAGGAGTTGATCCTGGATTTCGGAATTCTTGCCGGCGTCTTTTCCGCGGCCTTCCTGTCGGCAACGCTGCTTTTCGGCATGTCGGAAGCCGCGATCGTCGCCGCCGCCCTGCACGGCGAAACGAGCCGCCCTGCCCTTTTCATCGCCGCGACGTCAGGCAACGTGCTCGGCGCCGTCGTCAATTTTGCGCTCGGGCGTTTCCTGATCCGCTTCGAGGGACGCCGCTGGTTTCCGGTTTCGCCGACCAATCGGCAAAAGGCAGAGGCGCTCTTTGCCCGCTACGGCCAGCCGGTGCTGCTTCTTTCCTGGCTGCCGGTCATCGGTGACCCGCTGACGCTGGTTGCCGGATTGCTGCGCATGAAGCTGCCGCTGTTCCTGCTGTTCGTCACGATCGGCAAGGCCGCGCGTTATGCGGTCGTCCTTTACCTGACGCCGTAGCCGCCCAACGCAGCTCAGCTGTGAGCGAAGATATCCGTCTCGTCCCAGCCGAGCAGGTCGAGCTTGGAGCGCGTCGGCAGGAACGCGAAGCAGGCATCGGCATGCTCCATGCGACCATCGCGAATGAGGCGCGCCGTCAGCTTGTCGCGCAGCGCATGCAGGTGCAGCACGTCGGAGGCGGCATATTCGAGCTGCGCCTGAGACAGGGTTTCTGCTGCCCAGTCGGACGATTGCTGCTGTTTGGAAATGTCGACGTCGAGCATTTCCTTGAGGTTGTCCTTGAGGCCGTGGCGATCAGTGTAGGTGCGGGCCAGCCGCGAGGCGATCTTGGTGCAGAAGACCGGCGTCGTCGTCACCCCGAAGGTATGGAAGAGGACGGCGATGTCGAAGCGGCCGAAATGGAAGATCTTCTGGCGGGCCGGATCGGCAAGCATGGCGACGAGGTTCGGCGCCTCCTTCTGGCCGGAGGCGATGCGGATCACGTCAGCCGTTCCGTCGCCCGATGACAGCTGCACCACGCAGAGACGATCACGACGGGGGATGAGGCCGAGCGTTTCCGTGTCGATCGCGATCGCGCCTCGGTAACGGTCAGCGTCGGCTGCGGAGATATCGCCTTCATGGAACCGTATTGCATTCGCCATCGAAAATCCCCAGATCAAACGAAGTGGTGTGGCCTATAGCGCAAGTTTGGCGTCGGCGATACCGTTGTCGCGTTCCGCCCGCCGGCTGCCCTTTGAAAGTCCTGACGATGACGTCTTTTCAACCCGCCCTCGCTCTTTCCACGCTCGCGCTGGCGATCGGGCTGACGGCCGTGCCGGCGCCGGCACAGACCTATCGGGACCTGCCGGGCGTGCGACAGATGGACCCGTTGAACGGCGGTGGCGACCAAACCGTCTGCGAGCAGACCTTTGTCGACCGCAACTATCCATTCGAATCGTCAGCCCGCGGCGGTCCCGTCTACGACACGATCTACAATTGCCGCCGCGGTGACGGGCCGGTGTTCCAGGGCAGCGACTTGCCGCCGTCGCTCTATCGGCAGAAGCGTGGCCTCGGCTACTAAGCAAAAACTGGGCAAGCCCGCTCGTCCGTTTGGCAAGCGGCGCATCGGTTCGTAACTTCACGACCAGCGCCTGGGGCATCCTCCATCTGCAGCGCCGCGCAAAGGTCACGGTAGCGCTTTGAAGTGCTGCATGTTCTTATCCTTCGATCGACATGATCAAAGGAAACAGGCAGTGGGAGGAACCATGCCAGACAGCCGGCCGCTTGCCATCAGTGCACCCGCACCGCGCACGCTCGATCTCATCTTCACACCGGATGCCCTCAAGGACCTGCATCGCCGCTACCGCATTGTCGAAGCGGACCCGGAGGATATCGCAAGCCTTGGCGACGACGTGCTCGGCAACGCCCGCTACATCATCGGCCAGCCGCCGCTCGACCACGCCACCCTGCAGCGCATGGGCCAGCTGAAAGCGATCCTCAACGTCGAAAGCAACCTGATCAACAACATGCCCTATGAGGTGCTGTTCGAGCGCGGCATCCATGTGGTGACGACCGGCCAGGTCTTTGCCGAGCCGGTGGCGGAACTCGGCCTCGCCATGGCGCTCAATATCGCCCGCGGCGTCGTCGACGCCGACCTTGCTTTCCGCGAGGGCCGCGAACTTTGGGGCGGCGACGGCAACCGCTCGGCACGCCTTCTCTCCGGCGCCGAGATCGGCATCATCGGCTTTGGCGATCTCGGCAAGGCCTTGAACCGTGTACTCTCCGGTTTCCGGGCGAAGATCCGCGTCTTTGACCCCTGGATGCCGGCTTCGATCCTGCGAGACAACGGCGTCGAACCGGCACCGCTCGACACCGTGCTTGGCGAAAGCGACTTCGTCTTCGTCGTTGCCTCCGTCACCAGCGAGAATGAAGGCTTCCTTGGCGAGAAGGCGTTTGCTCGCATGCGTCCGGGTGCTGCCTTCATTCTGCTCAGCCGTGCCAGCGTCGTCGACTTCGATGCGCTGATCGCAGCCGTCGCGCGCGGCCATATCGTGGCGGCGAGCGACGTCTTTCCGCAGGAGCCCCTGCCGCTCGACCATCCCGTTCGCCGCCTACCGGGCTTCCTGCGTTCGGCCCATCGCGCCGGCGCGCTCGACAGCGCCTTCAAGAAGATGGGCGACATGGTGCTCGAAGACATGGACCTGATGGATCGCGGCCTGCCGCCGATGCGCTGCAAGCGCGCCGAACGCGAAACCGTCGCGCGCATGCGCTCGAAGCCCGTAACGGTGAACTGAGACATCGATTTTTCGCTGCTGATCCCGGCGGGATCGTGCATCCCGCCGGTTAACGTGTTTTATGGGATTCGCATTTAACTTTTCTTGCACATGCGACCGACCTTGCACGTTAAGGTCGTCGCCGAGGCATCGTTACGGATTCAGAGAAACGCGATGGTAGACACGGCGCCCGGCGCTCGACAAGGCAAGACACGCGATGGCTGGAACAGTTCGCTGCGATCGCTGTTCAGCCTCGTCATGGTCGCCATGCTGATCGTCGTTTCCGCGACGCTTGTCGGGCTCGACTACCATCGCTCGCGCAACGCCGCGATCGCCGACGCCGAAGCCAACATGCGCGGCTTCATGAACCGCCTTGTCGACCGGCTGGGCGTGCTCTCGGGGGACACGTCCGCCCTCGTCAATCTTGTCTCCTCCGTCGCCAATTCCTTCCTCGTGCCCCCGCCTGAGCGCATGAACGACAAGGTCGCGGTACTTCGCGAAGGCATCACCCGCTCGCCGCACATCGATGGGGTCTATGTCGGCTATCCCAATGGCGCGTTCTTTCAGGTCGTCGACCTCAAGCAGGTTGCCTGGCGCATGGCGCTCGACGCGCCCCGTGGCGCCGCCATTGCGGTGCGCTCGATGGAACGGGATTCGAACGGCAAGCCGGTCCAGCGCGTTCTCTTCCTCGACAAGGACGGCACGCAGTTCTCCGAACGGCGGCTGCCGCCATCGAGCTTCGACCCGCGCACCCGGCCCTGGTACCGCGCAGCAGTCAACGGCAAGGCCGCGGTCTCGACCGGGCCCTATGAAAGCGCCACCACCGAAACGCTGGGCATGACCATCTCGCAGGCGCATCGCGGCAATCCGCAGATCGTCATCGGCGCCGATGTCGTGCTCGACACGATCACCGACTTCCTCGCCCGCGAGCGGCTGACTGCTGGTTCGGTCTCCTTCATCCTCGATGCCGTCGGCCGGCCGATCATCCACTCCGACAGGGTGATGATGCGGCGTATCATGGCGGCCAAGGACAAGGACGCTCCGATCGTGCAGGCCGACAGCGATCCGCTGATCCAGAGCATCCGTCAGCATCCGCCAGCGCCCGGCAAGGCCGACTTCGTGCAGGTAGGGGACCGCACCTATCTCGTCATGGTGACGCCGCTCGAATCCGCGCTGCTTCTCTCCGGCAACCGGGCCGTCGTGGCCGCCCCGCTCGACGAACTGATGGCGGACGCCAACAAGACGCTCGTTCAGGGGCTGGCGATTTCCGGGGCCGTGGTAGCCTTGGCGGTGCTCGCCTCTCTGGTGCTGGCGCATCTGATCACCAAGGGGCTCAACCAGCTGACCGCCAGCGCCAACCGGCTGCAGGACCTCGACTTCACCACCCCGATCGACGTTTCCTCGCATGTCAGCGAAATCTCGACGCTCGGCGGCGCCATGAACCGGGCCCGCGACGCGATCTTCACTTTCGCGCTCTATGTGCCGAAGGAACTGGTGCGCAAGGGCATCGAATCCGGACACTTCAGCGGCCGCGCCGCCTGGCGCCAGGAAGTCACCGCGCTCTTCACCGACATCTACGATTTCACCACGCTCAGCGAACGGCATTCGCCCGAGGAGGTGGTGGCGATGCTGTCGGAGTATTTCGACATTTTCAGCGAGACGGTCGGCGAGCACGACGGCACGATCATCCAGTTCCTCGGCGATTCGGTCTTTGCCATGTGGAACGCCCCGGCGCCGGACGACAAACACGCCGAGAATGCGTGTCGGTGCGCGCTCGCAGTCCAGCAGCGCCTCAGCGTCTTCAACGAAGCACAGCGCAAGAAGGGACTCCCGGAGTTCCGCACGCGCTTCGGCATCCACACCGGCACCGCCGTCGTCGGCAATGTCGGCGCCAAGGAACGGCTGCAATATACCGCCATGGGCGACACGGTGAACGTCGCCTCGCGCCTGGAGGGCATGAACAAGAACTACGGCACGACGATCATGGCGAGCGGCGCGGTCGTCGCCCATACGGGTGGCACGATCCACTTCCGACCGCTTGGCACAGCGCAAGCCAAGGGCCGCGCTTCGGCCCTTGAGATCTACGAAGTGCTGGGCGCCGAGCCGAAAGAGCCGGAAGCCCTCGATGACGAGCCGACGACGCGCGACAACTCGCCGGCCGGTTCCGAAAGCCGCGGATAGGCGTCAGGAGCCGAGGCTGCGGCCCTGCCGCGTGACCCAGCGGATGCCTCCGACCACGGCAAAGGCAAGCAGTGGCCAGACGGCCCAGAAGACGCCGCGCCACGTCAAGAGATTGATGCTGAGAAGCACCAACCCCGAGAGCACCAGCATGCCGATGCTGCGATCCACCCACGGGTTGGCTTTGATCCAGGCAAGTCCGGCCAGGATGGCGAGGCCAAGCAGCGGCCAGACGGACCAGAAGGTTCCGTTCCAGGTCAAAAGGTTGAGAGCGACCAGTCCTGCAGCAACGATGCAGAGGACCGGGAGCGATCCGCTTCTGATCGCCGCAATCACGCCCACGGGTTCCGGCTCAGGGCGCGGTTGGGCCGCTTCCGGAGCGGCGGCTTCAACGCGACGGCCGAAGGTTTCGGCGGCAAAGGCCGGACGGGGATCGTCCGTGCCGATGCGCACGGCATAGCTCGGCACGCCGCCATCGATGTTCTTGACCTCAAGAGGTCCCAGAAAATCGAAACCGACGGCGACCTTGTTGCGTACCTGGTCGTACACGGTGTTGGAGATGACGATGCCGCCAGCCGGCGCGGACGCCTGCAGCCTGGCTGCCACGTTGACGCCGTCGCCATAGAGATCGTCGCCCTCGGCGATCACGTCGCCAAGATTGATGCCGATGCGAAACAGCATCTGCTCGTCGGCCGCGCATTTCTCGTTGCAGCCGGCAAGTTCGTTCTGCACGTCGATCGCGGTACGCAGCGCTTCCACGACGCTCGGAAACTCGGCGATCAGCCCATCGCCCCAGGTGTTGACGACACGGCCCTCATGCGCCTCGATCAGCCGTCCCATGGCATCGCGGTGGCGCTTCAACGTGGCGAGCGTGCCTTCCTCGTCGGCGCGCATCAGCCGCGTGTAGTCCTGGACGTCCGCGGAGAATATGGTCGTCAGCTTGCGACGTGTCTCAGACATCGCTTCGTCCTCCTCAAAGCCGCCGCCCCGGCGGACGATAACATGGGCGCCGCCCTCGCTCGGAAAGCCTGCCCTTTCATTGCCGATAGAATATCAATGCTGCCGACCCAAGCTTCAAGGCGCACCGCGCGAAAATATCTCGAGCATGCAACCATTCTGGTCGAAAAGTGCGGACTGGAAGGCAGGAAATCGTCGCGGAATCCGGCCAGAGGCCAGAAACGAAAAAACCCCGGCGAACCGGGGTTTTTCAAAACCAAATCAAAGATTTGGTTTGGGAATTTGGTGCCCAGAAGAGGACTCGAACCTCCACACCCTTTCGAGTACCAGCACCTGAAGCTGGCGCGTCTACCAATTCCGCCATCTGGGCGACGAGCGGGTGTGTAAAAGGCTCGAGTCGAAGTGTCAACAGGCTTTTTGAAGTTTTCGTGTCAGAGGACAAAAAACTCAGTTCGAGGCGGTTTCTGCCCAATGCCGGATTGTGGATAGACCGCTCGACAGAAGCCGCTCGGCCGCCTCTACCGTGTCCGCCTCGACATAGCAGCGCATCTCTGGCGCATTTCCGGAGGGGCGGAAGTGAATGATGCGACCGTCGTCGAGCGTCACCCGCAGCCCGTCGATATCGCTTACGCTCGCCGGCTTGCCGATCGGCGCCAGAAATGCGGAGAGGTTTTCGTCACCGCCGCGCAAATAGGCCATCAGTCGGGCGCTGGTTTCGACCGGAAAGTTTTCGAGCCGGTCGCTGAGCGCCACGGGAAGGCGATAGGATGCGGCCATCGCCGACAGCGAGAGCTTGGCCTCTGCCGCCGCGGCCAGTGCAGCGACGATCGGCAGGACACAGTCGCGGGTTGGCAGCGCCTGGAGGGTTGCGCCGTTGACGATGAACGGGCTGGCCGTCAGCGTGCCGCCATTGGCCTCGAAGCCGGCGACCTTGGTCGATCCCTCGTCCAAGGCCTGCTGCATCCCGGCGATCACGAAGGGCGACCCGACACGGGTGCGCAGCACGGAGAGCCCTTCCCTGCGCTCCAGGCCGGAATTCGACGTGACCGGCGTAACGGCGCGCGTCGCGCCGAGGAAGCCGCAGGCAATCAACCCGAGGAGATCGCCGCGCAACGGCGCGCCGTTCTCGTCCGCGACCAGCGGTCGGTCGCCGTCACCGTCCGCAGATACGATCGCGTCGAGCCGGTGTTCGCGGGCCCACTCCTGAAGCCGTTCGATCGTTTCAGCGGACACAGCTTCGGTGTCGACCGGGACAAAGTGTTCCGAGCGTCCAAGGGCGACGACCTCGGCGCCAAAGAAGGCGATCAGCTCGGCGAGAAGGTCCCGGGCGACGGTGCTGTGCTGGTAGACGCCGACCTTGAGGCCGACAAGCGCTCCGGCGGGCAACAACTGCCGGTTCCGCTCCATGAAAAGCGTGGCTGCGCGGGACTCATGGTCCTCGCCGATCCCCTGATCGGCGACGGGTGCGACCTGCCCGGCGATTTCATCGGCAATCCGGCTGATGGCGACTTCATCTTCCTTGTCGATCTCGCCGTCCGGCCGATAAAACTTGATGCCGTTGCGATCGGCCGGGATATGGGAGCCGGTGATCATCAGACCGGCCGCTCCGCATTCGCGGCCATAGAGCGCAAGCGCCGGCGTCGGCACCGTGCCGCAATCGAAAACGCGCAGCCCCTCGCGCCCAAGCGCCGAGGCGCAGACCGCGGCGATCTCCGGGCTCGAATCGCGAAAATCTCGGGCGATCACGATGGGATCACCCGGCTGGCTGCGCCCGGACGTCAGAAGATAGCGCGCAAACGCGGTCGCGTAGCGAGCCGAAGGCTCACCCTTCAGTTCCTCTGAGAGGCCACGCAGGCCGCTGGTACCAAACTTCAACTGCATCGCATTCTCCGCTGCCCAGTGCTGGGCGAAAAAAGGGACAAATGTAAAACGGCGCGCACGCGGGACAGGCGCCTTCCGGGCGAGGTGGCCAAAGGTCGGAGCTCCAAGGCTCCCTTCTGCACGCTCCCTGCCCATTGCCATGAATAAACCAAGAAATGCAAACGTAATACAGGCAGGGACACAACCGGAAGGCAGTGCTTTCCGAAAGCGAGGACAAAATGACGGGATTTCGCAATTTCGTTATCGGCTGCAGCTTGGCCGCCGCCTCCCTGATCACCCCCGTCGGACCTGTGCAGACGATGCCGCTTCAGGCGCCCGACCTTCAGATCAAGGCACAAGGCGACGTCCAGAATGTGCAGTATTATCACCGCCGTTACGGCGGATATGGCGGATACGGTTGGCGCGGCGGTTGGGGAGGCCCTTACTACAGACGCGGATGGGGTAGCCCTTATTATGGCGGCTCCGGCCTGACCTTGTATTTCGGCTCCGGCGGCTATTACGGTGGCGGTTACTATGGCGGAGGTTACTACCCCCGCTACGGCTACTATCCCCGTTACGGCTACTATCGCGACTATCCCCGCCGTTACTACGGCGGCAACTACTACTATCGCGATCGCTATGTCGGCGGCGGCAACGCCCATGTCAGCTGGTGCCTGTCGCGCTACCGTTCCTACAATCCGGCAACCAACCGGTTCTTAAGCTACGGTGGCGCCTACAAGGTCTGCTATTCGCCTTACCGCTAGAGCCCGATGCGTCCATGTGAACGCGCAAGAGACGCTCTAGCGCCCTGATCGAGGCCCGGCCTGGCCGTGCCGCCTGCGCCCCTTTGGTCCCGCGTCAGCGGGAGGTGGAAGCCTTGCGCGCCATTGCCGGCTCTTGCGTGTTCCAACATCTCGGCAGCGCGAGTTAAACCGGCATTAACCGCGAAGGCCTACCGTTTCGAAACGATCCATCGTGCTGCCAGGATGAAACATGCTGCTTCCGACCCAGCAATCTGCCGCCACCGCGACGACCAATCTGGTCGGCTCGATCCTCAGGGACATCGAGAAGCGACAGACGGAGGAAGAGGAAAAGGCCAAGGGCACAAAGGACGACAGGCTCCTGAGGGAGCAGGTCAAGCCCGATGGCGCTCAAAAAGCGGCCAACGAGAAGATCAACGGCTACTTCTTCGATCATGCCCGCAACGACGCCAGCAACAACCGCGCCGTGCTCATCCGAGAGGTCGGAAAGATCTTCGGCGTCGAGCGCGAAACGTTCAAGTCCGATGCGGCCTTTGCAAGGGAAATCGAGAACCAGCTGAAGGAAATGAGCCCCGGCGCCATCGCCGGCGTCGAGAAGGCGCTTGGGCTTCACAAGCTCAGCATTTCTCTGAGCGAGTTGATCCAGGCGCTCAAAAATCCAACCGGCCGCGAAAACGACCTGCTGAAGGCCGCGCTTGGCGAAACGGCCGACAAGGGGCCGCAAAGCACCGCCCAAGCCGCAAATGCCGTCGACCGCCTGGCGCGCGCGACCGAGCCGCAGTCGATCGAGGAAGCGCAGCTCGATAGCCTGCGCAGCGACCCGACCCGCAGAACCGACAAGCTATCGCTCGACGAAGAGGAGCACCAGCTGCGGGCACTCCAGCTCAAGGACGAGATGGAAGATGTCGCCGACCAGCGCACGGCGGGCGCACCATAGGCCTTGCCGACCCGTCCGCAAGCCGGACCGCGACAGGCGGGGGCGTCGAAACATGGTTAAGAATTCATAAACCTCTTTCTCCTAATCTCAAACCATCATGCCGATTCTCCTATCCGCGGCCGAGCCGCGGCTGTCTGGCCATTCGCCACGACGCGCATGAGGCGCCAACCCGCAAGTGATGAACAGAAAGTCGCGCGCAAGCCGAAAAATCGGACCGCGCCCAAGCGCGTTTCGTCGCTCGACGACGATTGGTCAAACCGAGGTCAAGCGAGATGGAGACCAGAATGCTGATACCCATCCAGGCAGCCCGAACCGCGGCCAGCACAGAAGAGACGACCGCAAGGACGCTGCAGCCTGCAGCGCCATTGACTGCCAGCCAGCGTGGCGAAGCCATACAGAAAATCCTCGATGCGCTGACACGGCATCTGTCCGGTCGCGAGATCCTTTCGAAGGACGCGCTGGTGCGACTGATGGAGGATCTGGCGCGCATCCTCAAATTCCCGCCACTGCCGCAGGAAGGCGGGCGCGATTTCGTCCGGCGGCTGGTCGCCTTCCTCGAATCCATGCCGACGTCCGACCGGGTGCTGTTGGAGCGGCAGCTCGGCGGGCGCAATCTTTCTATCCGCGTCGGCCTGCTGGCGGAGCTGCCGGCCATCCGCAACGGCACGAACGCGCCGGGCGGCACCGCGACACCCATGCCGGCGCAGGCGCGTGACGTCATCCTACGCAACCCCTCGCTCCAGCCGGCGCTGCCTTTGAGCCAGGCTGCCGCACGCACGCCGCTCGGGGGTGAAGTCGCCCTTCTACAGGCCGTGCTGCGCAAGACCTTTGGCGTCGGCAACGATGTGACCGAGCCGCGGGGCGAGGAACTGGAAACGGTCGGAACCGAAGCGTCGTCGAAGGGCCGGAGCGAAAAGCCCGCGGAGCGAGGCGACGCGCGCGCAAACGGCGCGAAGAGCGCTTCGTCGGGCGATACGCCGATCGGCAGCGCTGCCGCCCTGCTTGCCGGCGAAGGCGAGATTGCGGAGGCGGCATCGCTGGCCGGCCCCATGGCCGAGGCCGAGGAAGCCCTGCAACCCGGGGAGACCGGGCATGGAGAGATAGAAGCCCCGGCCGAAGACAGTGCCGCAGCGCCGCTCGACGCACACGGCGCCGACGAGACGGAGGCGGCCGATACGATCGAAGGCGAGGATCCCGACGGCACCTACGGACCGCTGCCCGATGCCGACGAGGAAGACGGCCACAGGACCACTGCGGCCGGTCGCAACGACCCGGAGGTGCGCCCGGCACGCGTGCTTTCCGAGGCGATCAAGACACTCATCCGTGACAGCGTGGCCTTGCCTGCCGGCGCGGCCGATGGCGATCCCGGATCGGCGGCGCGGCAACCGATTGAAGAACCGGCCACCCATTCCCAGACGCCCGCCAAGGACGCCGGCACGCGCATCGCCGATGCCGCCGCCCGCCAGCACACCGCAACGGCTGCAGACACGAACTTGCCGTCGCTCCTGGATGATCGCCCCGAGGAGACGGTCCAGCCGCGCGCAACCACAGACATTCGCCCACAGCGCACTACGGACGAACAGACGGTGCAGCAGATGATCGCGAGGTTGGTGGAAAACGGCCTGCCGCGTGAGGCCATCCCCTTCGCCATGATCCCCTATCCGACGGACGCGGGCGAGGTGGAAGGCGAAGACCATTCGCGCGGCATGCCTGGAGGCTCCGGCGAAGAGGCAACGGGCGAGGAAGAAACGGCACAAGAGGGCAGCGACGGAAACCCGGAAGACGGAGAGCCGACCGGCGAAGCCATGCCAGAGGAAGAGGCACCGGAAACGCCCGACGCCTATGATCTTTACCGCAGGCTCGGCGGTCTCGGTTAGGACACCGGCTCAGACTTGGACTTGGGCTCGGGCCTGGCCGCGCCCAAAGCTGCGCGCCGATTTCACACTTCGGACTTACAAAGAAAAACCCGCGGAGATCGCTCTCCGCGGGTTTTTCAGTTCAAACGTCAGGCAACGATTACTCGTTGTTCTGGCGGTTCTTCAGAGCTGCGCCGAGGATGTCGCCGAGCGAAGCGCCCGAGTCGGACGAACCGAACTGAGCAACGGCTTCCTTCTCTTCAGCGATTTCCAGAGCCTTGATCGACAGCTGGATCTTGCGGTCCTTCTTGGAGAAGTTGGTGACGCGAGCGTCGACAACCTGACCAACCGAGAAACGCTCCGGACGCTGTTCGTCACGATCACGCGACAGGTCAGCGCGGCGGATGAACGAGGTGATGTCTTCGTGGTTGACGAGCTTCACTTCGATGCCACCATCGTTGATCGCGATGATTTCGGCCGAAACAACGGCGTTCTTGCGCAGTTCGCCCGAAGCAGCGGCGTCGCCGACTGCATCCTTGCCGAGCTGCTTGATGCCGAGCGAGATGCGTTCCTTCTCGACGTCGACGTCGAGAACAACAGCGCGAACGACGTCGCCCTTGTTGAACTCTTCGATGACCTGCTCGCCCGGACGGTTCCAGTCGAGGTCGGAAAGGTGAACCATGCCGTCAACGTCGCCGTCGAGGCCGATGAACAGGCCGAATTCGGTCTTGTTCTTGACTTCGCCTTCAACTTCGGTGCCAGCCGGATGGCTATGCGCGAATGCCTGCCACGGGTTCTCGAGCGTCTGCTTGAGGCCGAGCGAGATACGACGCTTGGTCGGATCGACTTCGAGAACGACAACGTCGACTTCCTGGCTCGTGGACAGGATCTTGCCGGGGTGTACGTTCTTCTTGGTCCAGGACATTTCGGAGATGTGGATCAGGCCTTCGATGCCCGGCTCCAGCTCGACGAACGCACCGTAGTCGGTGATGTTCGTGACGGTACCGGAGATCTTCTTGCCGACCGGGTACTTCGCACCGATGCCATCCCACGGATCCGACTCGAGCTGCTTCATGCCGAGCGAGATGCGGTGGGTTTCCTGGTTGATGCGGATGATCTGAACCTTGACCTGCTGGCCGATGTTCAGGATCTCCGACGGATGGTTCACGCGGCGCCATGCCATGTCGGTGACATGGAGCAGACCGTCGATGCCGCCGAGGTCGACGAACGCACCGTAATCGGTGATGTTCTTGACGACGCCTTCGACAACCTGGCCTTCTTCAAGGTTCTGAACGATTTCAGAACGCTGTTCGGCGCGGGACTCTTCGAGAACCGTACGACGCGAAACGACGATGTTGCCACGGCGCTTGTCCATCTTGAGGATTTCGAAGGGCTGCGGGTTGTGCATCAGCGGGGTCACGTCGCGGATCGGACGGATGTCGACCTGCGAGCGCGGAAGGAAGGCAACGGCGCCGTCGAGATCGACGGTGAAGCCACCCTTGACCTGGTTGAAGATGATGCCTTCGACGCGTTCGCCGGCTTCGAACTTCACTTCCAGGCGCATCCAGCTTTCTTCGCGGCGAGCCTTTTCGCGCGACAGAACAGCCTCGCCGAGCGCGTTTTCGATGCGCTCAACGTAGACTTCGACTTCGTCGCCGACCTTGAGCGAGCCGTCCTTCGCCTTCGCGCCGAATTCCTTCAGAGCGATGCGGCCTTCGACCTTCAGGCCGACGTCGACAACGGCGACGTCCTTTTCGATGGCCGTAACGATGCCCTTGGCAACATAGCCTTCGGCGAGATCGGTCTTCGCGAAGGATTCTTCGAGAAGCGCTGCGAAATCGTCACGGGTGGGGTTGGTAGCAGACATGGAATCTCCTGCATGCATCTCATTCGAGACGCACATGCGCCGGGGGCTGGTGTTGAACAGGCCTGAACCCAGTCCGCTCCATTTGAAGGAGCAATCCGGCGCGTGGACGGAATTTCAGGCTTATGCAAGAAGGGCGATCCTGACAGTGTCTGGGATGGGCTCTTCTTCAGATCTTCTTGATCAGGGCCGCCTCGATCAAAGTCTTCGCGGCCTGAAACGCCGCCTCTATACTCATTTCGGACGTATCAAGCAAGTGCGCATCCTCGGCCGGGCGCAAAGGACTGTCTGCACGCCCCATGTCGCGCTCGTCGCGCTTCTTCACATCCTCGAAAATCGCCTGGTAGTCGGCCGGCTGGCCATTGCCGATGATCTCGTCGTAGCGACGCCTGGCCCGCACTTCCGGCGAGGCGGTGACATAGAGTTTTACCGGCGCATCCGGGCAGACGACCGTGCCGATGTCGCGGCCGTCGAGCACCGTGCCGGGCTCGCGCAGCGAAAAGGCCTGCTGCGCCTCGACCAGCGCCCGGCGCACGGCCGGCATGACCGCGATCTTCGAGGCCGCCTCGCCGATCGCGTGGGCGGAAAGGACCGAGCGATCGAGGCCTGCCAGTTCGACCTCGCGCGCCACCTTCTCGGCGACCGCCTCGTCGTCAAGCGGCAGGCCGGCATCGAGCAGTGCCTTGGCGGTGGCGCGATAGGTCAGCCCCGTATCGAGATGATGGAAGCCGTATTCCTCGGCGATGCGGCGCGAGAGCGTGCCCTTGCCGGCTGCGGCCGGTCCGTCGATGGCGATGGTGAACGTCATTTTCCAACCTGCATATGTATATGGTCGTCGTGCCTGGCGGCCCGGCACCCCTGAAACCGAATGGACTCCGCTTCGACGCCAAGTCGCTGCGCCAGATGCGGCTCCACGAAAATCTTCTCGATGCCGAAACCGCTCCCCTCGCCCGAGAGCCAGCGGAGCGCCTCTGCGGTTCGGCCCTCCTCCAGCGGCAAGGGCTGCCACAGCGACTGCAAGAAGTCCAAGTCCCAGCGCAAGGTCAAGAGGTCTTCGCGATCCCGGCATGGGAGAATGCTCTCCGCTCTCGGTTGCTCGAAGGCAAAATAGCCGATCGGCGAGCGGGTCGCCCTATCCTTATAGCTGCCCTCGGCATCCTGATAGAAGAATGCGACATCGAGCTTCCGACCGTCCGAATGGGAGAGATGCGGGAAAAGCGGAAAACCGTCAAAGAACGGAAAGTTGGCGTCGAGCGCCAAGGTGGTCGTTCCGGGGAACGCCTGATCCATATGGCGCGACAGGGCGGCCGCCGCTTCCTTCAATTCCGGAACGACATATTGGCGGTTCAGGACGCAGAAGAGCGGTGACTGCATCTTCAGCCGCGACGTGCCATCGTCGAAACAGGACAGAGGAACGCGGCCGAAGATCGGCGCAACGGCATAGCTGAGCGCGGTCCCTGCCGCATAGAGGCCGAGAAAGAGCGCGAGGAACACGGCAACGCCGGCCCTCCTTCGGCGCAAGAGCGCACGCGTGACGAGCCAGACGGCGCCGCCGATCTGCGTCAGCAGGGTCAGAAGCACCACGACCGCAACGGTCAGCGGCAATCTCATTCTTGTCGCCAGCGTCGTCGAACTCACGCGATCCTCGCGCCGAGACCGGCCATCAGGTCCAAGAAGCCAGGAAAGCTTGTCGCGATCATCGACACGTCATCGACGGTGACCGGATGTTCGGATGCAAGTCCAAGAACCAGGAAGCTCATGGCGATGCGGTGATCGAGATGGGTCTTGACCGATGCACCGGCTGCGTTTCCGAGCCCCTTGCCGTCGCGACGGCCGCGCACCATCAGCGAAGAAGCCCCCTCCTCGCATTCGACGCCATTGAGCGTCAGGCCTGCGGCGATGGCGGCGAGACGATCGGACTCCTTTACCCGCAGTTCGTCGAGGCCGGCCATGACGGTCTTACCTTCGGCAAATGCGGCGGCGATGGCGAGAGCCGGGTACTCGTCGATCATCGAAGCGGCGCGCTCTTCAGGAACCGTGACGCCGCTCAGTTCGGAATGCCGTACGCGCAGATCCGCCACGTCTTCCCCGCCAACATGGCTGCCGTCGATCACCTCGATATCCCCGCCCATCTCCTGAAGCGTCAGGATCAGACCCGTGCGCGTCGGGTTCATCAGCACGTTGGTGATCGTGATGTCGGAGCCCGGAACGACCAGGGCCGCGACCAGTGGGAAAGCCGCCGACGAAGGATCGCCGGGCACGTCGATCTCCTGGCCGGTAAGCTTGTCTCGACCTTCGAGGCGGATCGTACGAACGCCGTTGATCTCGGTCTCGACAGAGAGCGCGGCGCCAAACGCCTGCAGCATCCGTTCCGTGTGATCGCGCGTCATGACCGGTTCGATGACGGTGGTGATGCCGGGCGCGTTGAGACCGGCGAGCAGCACCGCCGACTTCGCCTGGGCGGAGGCGACCGGCACCCGGTAGGCGATCGGCGTCGGCGTCTTCGGTCCGCGAAGGGTCACCGGCAGGCGATCGCCTGCGGCCGCCCTCACCTGCACGCCCATTTCGCGCAAGGGGTCGAGAACCCGCGCCATCGGCCGGCGGCTGAGCGAGGTATCGCCAACGAATGTCGTTTCGAAGTCATAGACGCCCGCCAGCCCCATCACCAGACGGCAGCCAGTGCCGGCATTGCCGAAATCGAGCGGCGCCTCTGGTGCAAGCAGCGCGCCGTTGCCGACGCCATCGACGACAAAGGTGTTACCCTCCTTGCGGATGCGGGCCCCCATGGCCTGCATCGCGCGGCCGGTGGCCAGCACGTCCGCGCCTTCTAAAAGGCCCGTAATGCGCGTTTCGCCGCCAGCAAGCCCACCCAGCATCAGCGCCCGGTGCGAGATCGACTTGTCGCCGGGAATGCGGATCGACCCGCGCAGATCGGCGGACTTTCGGGCGGTGGCGGGCCGCGGGCCCGATCCATGAGACATGCGGCATCCTCTGGCCCGAAAAAGGGCGCTCTTGGTGAAAGGCGCAACCGCGCCCGTTCCGCAGCACTCCTATCACAACCCCTGTTGCGTGTTCCATAAATCGCGGTCGCGCGGAGATCGCCACAGGAGGCGGCAAGGGCCGGAAAGCCGGCAACGCCGGGGCTTTGGCGATTTGTCTTTGACAGATGCGGTCAAGACGATTATGGGGACCGGCTAATCATCATAAGCTTGATACCCTTTCCACCCGCCGGCTTTCCGGCAAGCGCCGGCTCGGCCGGCCATTCAAGAGGCTTTGACTGTGGCAAAACCGGAACTTGGAACAAAGCGCATCGACCCGGAAACGGGGCGCAAATTCTACGATCTGAACAGTGATCCGATCGTTTCGCCCTACACCGGCAAGTCCTATCCGCTGTCCTTCTTCGAAGAAACCTCGGTCGCCAAGGTGCTCGAGAAGGAAGAAGAAGAAGACGTAACGGAAGTCGATGCAGAGAACACCGAAGTCGAACTCGTTTCGCTCGAGGATGCCGATGATGAGGCAGCCGGCGGCGACGACCTGCCGGATCTCGGCGACGACGACGTCGAAATCGACGGTGACGACGATGACGACACCTTCCTGCAGACAGACGACGAAGACGACGACGACGACATGAGCGACCTCATCGGCGTGTCGGACGACGAAGAAGACGTCTAAGCGCTTCAAATGACAAAGAAATGCTCCCGTCCTCGGCCAAAGTGGCCCGGACGGGAGAAAAATGGCCCGGACAAAAAATAAATCCACAGGCCACGCATTTTTCGGCTTGCCATCCTCAAAAAGGGGAAGTAATAAGCCGCCACTCGCCGAGCACAACAGCCCGACGAGCTTCCCGGACCGGCCTAGCCGGAACCCGATATGGGGCTATAGCTCAGCTGGGAGAGCGCTTGCATGGCATGCAAGAGGTCAGCGGTTCGATCCCGCTTAGCTCCACCAAATCCTTCTTTCGATTGATCAGTGCCCGGTCCTCACGGACCTTCGTCCGCTGCCATTTCGTCCAGCGAATCCAGGATCATCGTCAAGAGCCGGATGATGTCGGCCGACTCAAGCAGGGCGTTGCGGATTTCGCGTTCGGATCGGCTGGGGATGGAACCGGCGATATCCAGAAGGATGTTGGTTACGTCCGGCGCTTCGGTGTTCGGCTCCATGCCCGTCTGCTCGCGCATGCAGCGGATCAGCGCCACTGCGCCTTCAAGCAAGCGCTGTGCCTGCAGCGGGGTGAGGTCATGAACCTCGTTGGCGGCACGAAACAGCTGCGATCGGAAGCCGGCTATCGTGGTCATCTCGGGGATGATACTCCTTTCGGCTTCAAATGAAAGTGGTGGCCGGAGCCGCCCACGCAACGTTCGGATGAACAGGATGCATGCGCTAGCTTGCGCGAACGCGAACAGCCGCTTCGCGCGCACCATCCGCTCGCGCCGCCATGCGTTCATGATTTGTTAAGCAGCGGAACGCAGAAGCTGGTACCATGTTTCTGATCTCGAAAATCTTCTGGCTCATCGCGCAGCCGCTGTCGTTCTCGCTGCTTGCCGTCATCGCCGGGCTGCTTGCGACGGCCATCGGCTGGCGCCGCATCGGCGCTGTTCTCGGCAGCCTCGGCGCGCTGGTGCTTTTCGCCAGCCTGTTCACCACCACAGGCCCCTATGCGCTGCAAGCGCTCGAGGATCGATTTGCGCGCCCGACACCGCCGACGGCGCTCTCCTGCATCATCGTGCTCGGCGGCGCCTTCGAAAACGAAGTCATGGCGAGCCGTGGCGGCACGGAACTCAACCAGGCGGCAGACCGCTTCATCGAGACCGCGAGCCTCGCCAAGCGTTATCCCGAAGCGCGGATCCTCGTCTCCGGCGGCGACGGCTCGATCAGCGGCGCCTACGAGGGCGATGCGCTGGCCTCCAAGGCGTTCTTCGACATCTTCGGGATCGCCGCGGATCGGGTGATCCGCGAGGAAGATTCGCGCACCACTTTCGAGAACGCGCGCTACACCAAGGACCTGCTGGCGGCAAACGGACTTTCACAGTGCGCGCTCGTCACCTCGGCCTATCATATGCCGCGCTCCGTCGGGCTCTTCCGCGCCAATGACATCGATGTCCTGCCCTGGCCGACCGACTACCGCACCAGCGGCAAGGTGCGCCTTGGCTTCGATTTCACCCAGCCCTCGCTGAACGCGCAGCTGACGACGACGGCCGCCAAGGAATGGACCGGGCTTGTTGCCTACTACCTGCTCGGCCGCACCCAGGCCGTGCTGCCGCAATAGGAAGCCATGACATGCCCCACTGCTGCTGCAAACGGCAGTTCGCCCCCTGACTTCATCCTGGCGGTGCGCTAATGATCTGCGAGAGCCAATCGGGCTGAAACGGAGCGCCCATGCCGATCCTCGAAATCCTCGACTATGCCGGCGTGGCCGTGTTTGCCGCCACCGGGGCGCTGTCGGCGTCGCGCAAGCAGCTCGACATCATCGGCTATCTGTTCCTGGCCTCGGTCACCGGCATCGGCGGCGGCACGATGCGCGACGTCGTGCTCGGCGCTACGCCCGTCTTCTGGGTCACCAACCCGACCTATCTGCTGGTCTGCGCCACCGTCGCCGTTCTCCTGTTCTTCACCGCCCATCTCTTCGATTCGCGCTACCGGGTCCTCGTCTGGCTCGACGCGATCGGCCTGTCGGCCTATTGCGTGATGGGTGCGGCGAAAGGCTATGCGGCCACGGGGTCGCCGGGCGTCGCGCTCGTTACCGGCATGCTGACGGCGACGTTCGGCGGCGTGCTTCGCGATCTGCTGGCCGGAGAACCCTCGGTGCTGCTGCGGCCGGAAGTCTACGTGACGGCAGCGCTGATCGGCGCCAGCGCCTATGTGCTGGCGACGATGGTGGGGCTACCGCTTGTGGCCGCCTCGGCGCTCGGCGTGGCCTCGGCCTTTGCCGTACGCGCAGGCGCGCTCAAATTCGGCTGGACGCTGCCGACCGGCAAGGCATTGCCTGGCCGCGACCCGGACGACGTGATGTGAGCCTTGAGCACCCGCCTGCCTATGACAGGCGCCGGACAGCACGGGTAGCGTAGTTGATGCGGTGTCGGCCGCCACCCGGGCGGCTCCAGCGAAAGGGATACCGCATGCGCTTCCTCAGCAACAAGCTTGCCGCACTCGCCCTTCTTTGCATGGCCTCGCCGGCATTTGCCGCCACGACCGTCAAGGTCGTCGAAGGTGGTGAAGCGGGCGGCCCGATGACACTGACACTCGACCAGTCGACGATAAAGGCCGGAGAGACGGTCTTCCTGGTGCACAACGACGCCATGACCGAAGAGCACGAGATGGTGCTGGTGAAGCTGAAATCAGCCGACCAGAAGATCAATCTCATCGCGGCCAAGCATCGCGTCGACGAAAAGCAACTCAAGAGCCTCGGTGAGGTTTCCGAGCTGAAGCCCGGAGCCGACGGCCAGCTGAAAGCCAAGCTCGCGCCGGGCAGCTATGTGCTCCTTTGCAACATCAAAGGGCACTACGAGGCTGGCATGCGCGCCAATCTGACGGTGACGGAATAGCGGCGATCGATCGCCATCGCGGCCACCGTCACGGTGGCCGCCCTATCAGCGGCCGTTCTTGCGGCGCAGACGGATGACCACGTCGACATGGGCGATTTCCATGCCCTCGGGCGGCTCCGGCAGATTGTCTATGTGGATGTTGCTGACCGGAATATCGAGAACCTCGTTCTGGCCCTCGACGAAGAAGTGATGATGGTCCGACACGTTGGTGTCGAAATAGGTCTTGGCGCTTTCCACCGCCAGCACGCGGATCATGCCGGCCTCGGTAAACTGGTGCAGCGTGTTGTAGACCGTCGCCAGCGACACGGGCACGCCGGCCATGACGGCCTCTTCGTGCAATTCTTCGACGGTCAGGTGGCGATCACCCTTGGCAAAGATCAGATCGGCGAGGGCAACGCGTTGACGGGTCGGACGCAGGCCTGAGTGGCGAAGCCTTTCTTCCGAGCTCACTTCTGTTGCTTTCGTCATCAAGGGTCGTTCCATGTATCCCGGCGAAATTCACAATACTTCCTCCGCGATATAACTTTTACGTCCTCGCCTTTCAATAGATTCCAGCCCTGACAGGCGTTGCAAAGCCCGAAAAACCGGTCAAACTCGGGGAATGCTGGCAATTAACTCTGGTCGCGCCCACATTGATCCTGTAAGCGACGGCGGAGTGAAATCGTCATCTGGAGCGATGGAGACCGGACGGAAAACCGCAAGATCCGGGTCGCCACGCTTCATTTCAAGCCAAACTTGCTCTAAAGCAGGTCGGACAACACAATTTGTTACGCGGGGAAACATCTATTCATGACGACCAGACAATCCAGCTTCAACTATGAGGAAATCCTGGCCTGCGGCCGTGGAGAATTGTTTGGCCCCGGCAATGCCCAGCTGCCGCTGCCGCCGATGCTGATGGTCCACCGCATCACCGAAATCTCCGAAACCGGCGGAGCCTTCGACAAGGGCTACCTGCGCGCCGAATACGACGTGCGGCCGGACGACTGGTATTTTCCCTGCCACTTCCAGGGCAACCCGATCATGCCTGGCTGCCTCGGCCTCGACGGCATGTGGCAGCTGACCGGCTTCTACCTCGGTTGGCTCGGCGAGCCCGGCCGCGGCATGGCGCTTTCCACCGGCGAAGTGAAGTTCAAGGGCATGGTGCGTCCCCACACCAAGCTTCTCGAGTACGGCATCGACTTCAAGCGCGTCATGCGCGGACGGCTCGTGCTCGGCACGGCCGACGGCTGGCTGAAAGCCGATGGCGAAACTATCTATCAGGCGACCGACCTCCGCGTCGGCCTGTCGAAGGATAAGGCCGAGTAAGATCCAGGCCTTTCCGCAGCCAACGAAATAAAGAAAAGGTCAGTACCATGAGACGGGTTGTTGTCACGGGCCTCGGCATCGTTTCCTCGATCGGGAACAATGCAGACGAAGTCACGGCGTCGTTGCGCGATGCCAAGTCGGGCATCACGTTTTCTCCCGATTTCGCCGAGAACGGCTTCAAGTGCCAGGTCTGGGGCGCGCCTTCGCTCGATCCGACCGAACTCGTCGATCGCCGTGCCATGCGCTTCCTGTCGCAGGGCGGCGCCTGGAACCACGTGGCGATGAAGCAGGCAATCGCCGACTCCGGTCTGGAAGAAGCCGTCATCGCCCGCAACGAGCGCACCGGCATCATCATGGGCTCGGGCGGACCGTCCACCCGCACGATCGTCGAAGCGGCCGACATCACCCGCAAGAACGTCAGCCCGAAGCGTATCGGCCCGTTCGCCGTTCCGAAGGCGATGTCGTCCACCGCATCGGCGACGCTTGCCACCTGGTTCCAGATCCACGGCGTCAACTATTCGATCTCGTCGGCCTGCTCGACCTCGGCCCATTGCATCGGCAACGCTGCCGAGATGATCCAGTGGGGCAAGCAGGACGTGATGTTTGCCGGCGGTCACGAAGACCTCGACTGGACCATGTCCAACCTGTTCGACGCCATGGGCGCCATGTCGTCGAAGTATAACGAAACGCCGTCGACGGCTTCGCGCGCCTATGACGCCAACCGCGACGGCTTCGTCATCGCCGGCGGTGCGGGCGTTCTCGTTCTCGAAGAACTGGAGCACGCCAAGGCCCGCGGCGCGAAGATCTACGCCGAAATCGTCGGCTACGGTGCGACCTCCGACGGCTACGACATGGTGGCTCCGTCGGGCGAAGGTGCTGCCCGCTGCATGCGTCAGGCGCTCTCGACCGTGAAGGGCGATGTCGACTACATCAACACCCACGGCACCTCGACACCGGTAGGCGACAGCAAGGAAATCGGCGCGATCCGCGAAGTTTTCGGCAGCAAGATTCCGCACATCCAGTCGACCAAGTCGCTCACGGGCCACTCGCTCGGTGCGGCCGGCGTACAGGAATCGATCTACGGCCTGCTGATGATGCAGGCCGGCTTCATCGGCGAAAGCGCGCATATCAGCGAACTCGACCCGGAGTTCGATGGCGTTCCGATCGTTCGCAAGCGCATCGACAATGCCAAGATCGATACGGTTCTTTCGAACTCCTTCGGCTTCGGCGGCACCAACGCAACGCTCGTCTTCCAGCGCTACAACGGATAACACCATGACGGGACTGATGACTGGAAAGCGTGGCCTCATCATGGGTGTGGCCAACAACCATTCTATTGCGTGGGGCATCGCCAAGTCGCTTGCAGCGCAAGGCGCGGAGCTGGCCTTCACCTATCAGGGCGAAGCGCTGGGCAAGCGCGTCAAGCCGCTGGCGGCCGAACTCGGTTCCGACTTCCTGCTTCCCTGCGATGTCGAAGACATTGCGTCGGTCGATGCGGCCATCGATGCGATCAAGGAACGCTGGGGCAAGCTCGACTTCATCGTCCATGCCATCGGCTTCTCGGACAAGAACGAGCTGAAGGGCCTCTACGCCGACACCTCGCGCGACAATTTCAGCCGCACGATGGTGATCTCCTGCTTCTCCTTCACCGAGATCGCCAAGCGGGCGGCCGAGCTAATGGATGAGGGCGGCTCGATGCTGACGCTCACCTATGGCGGCTCCATGCGCGTCATGCCGAACTACAACGTCATGGGTGTCGCCAAGGCGGCACTCGAAGCGTCCGTGCGCTACCTCGCCGCCGACTACGGCGTTCGCGGCATCCGCGTCAACGCGATTTCGGCAGGCCCGATCCGCACGCTTGCCGGCGCCGGCATTTCCGACGCCCGGGCGATGCTCTCCTGGCAGCAGAAGAACTCGCCGCTACGCCGTACCGTCACGATCGACGATGTCGGCAGTTCGGCCCTCTATCTTCTTTCGGACCTTTCGCGCGGCGTGACCGGCGAAATCCACTATGTCGATTCCGGCTACAACATTACGTCGATGCCGGCACTCGATGCGCTTAGGACCGCCGACGCCGAGTAACGGCAGCGGCGAACGCCGCTGACGAACGACGCAGCTTCTACCGAAAACCCCGGCGAGGTATCTCGCCGGGGTTTCTCATTTTGGGGTCGGCAAGGCTCGAGAAACATCAATCCGGAAGGCCGGCCTTGTGGAAGCCGTCGACGAAGTGCGCCAGCGTCGCCGCGTCACGAAACGGCTCGGTCGTCGCCCAGAAACCGGTCGTAAAATGCGGGTTGGCGACGAGGAACAGGTCGACCTCGGCGCGCGCCTCGTCGAACCGCCCCAATTGCGCGAGGCTCGCCGCCAGGAAGCGACGGGAGCTGGTGCGGTAGGTCTCATCCTTGCGCAAAGTCTCGACTGCGGCTTCGTAGTCTCCGGCCGCATACTGCGCCTGGCCGAGGGTCAGATAGTACCAGCTTGCCGGATAGGGGTTCAGCCGGAAGGCCTTGCGAATGTGCTCCAGCCCTTCCTCGACCCGGCCCGCCAGCACCGTGATGTCGGACAATGTCGCCCAGGTGTCTGCTTCGTTCGGATCAAGCTCGATGGCCCTGGCAAACTCGGCGTCGGCCTCGGCGAAGTTGCGCTCGTAGGCAAGCAGGTTGGCAAGCACCCAGCGGCAGCCGGCGTCGCTGGGATCGATTGCAACGGCTTTGCGCGCCAATTCCAGAGCGATGCCGCGGGTCGGCTCGATCGGCGCGCCCCAGTGCACCCACCCCATCCAGTGGTTCATGGCGAGCCAGCGATAGGCCTCGGCATAATCAGGGTCGAGCGAAACGGCGCGGGTGAGCATCAGATGCGCTTCCCGGGCGGCCTGCGGCGAATCGTCGATCAACTTGCGCGCCCGCACACAGAGATCATAGGCCTCGAGGCTCCTGGGGCGATTGCGTGACGGCGGGGTGCGCAGCCGGCCAAGCAGCGCCTCGACGATCTTCGCCGTCACCTCGTCCTGAACGGCAAAGATGTCTTCCAGATTGCGATCGAAGCGCTCGGCCCACAGGTGCTCTCCGCTTAGCGCATCGACCAGCTGGGCATTGATGCGCACGCGTCCGGAGGCGCGCCGTGCGCTTCCTTCCAAGAGGTAGCGGACGCCAAGATCCTCCGCGATCGCGCGCACGTCCATCGCCCTTCCCTTGTAAGCAAAGGTGGAGTTGCGGGCGATGACGAACAGACCACCGCTCCGGGAGAGATCGGTGATCAGGTCTTCCGTCAGCCCGTCCGCGAAGGAATCCTGCTCGGGATCGTTGCTAAGATTGACGAAGGGCAGCACGGCAATCGAAGGCCGGCCCGGGAGCGGCAACGGCTTTCGCCCGCCTGCCAGCCGCTCGATATTGCCCATGAAACGGTATCCGACGCGCGGAACCGTCGAGATCCACTCGCCGCCGTCGGCAGCCCGGCCGAGCAGCTTCCTGAGCTGTGCGATCTGTACGGTGAGATTGCCTTCCTCGACGGCCGTGCCCGGCCAGGCGGCGTCCATCAGCTCGGTCTTGGCAAGGATTTCACCTGGCCGTTCCACGAACGCCGCAAGCAGCTTCACGCCGCGATGCCCGACCGCAACAGGATCATCGTTCCGCAGGAGCGTTCCCGCACCCGGATCAAGCACGAATGGACCAAAGGCAAAACGCGTATCCTGCATGCGGCGATCTATAGCCCGTTTGGAAGTTTTTGAGAACTTTTTGGAAGGCCTTAAGTACGGCGTCGATCCTATTTCGCAGAATCCAACCTCCTTCAGATCGAGGATCTCCGGATCCCTCAAAGCCGATAGCGAGGTTGTCATGAACAACGCCCCCTTTTCTCCCATCGTTTCCCCTCAGCCAGCGGCGCCAAAGACGCGGGGGAGCCCGACGCGTTCGCTTTCCCCTGTCGAGACGCTGAGACGGATGGTCGCCGCCTGGCGTGAACGGAACCAGTTTCACATCGAGCTCGAGCGAAAGCTCAAGGGCGATCCGCATCTGATCGACGATATCGGCCTGACGCGACGCCAGGTCGAGGAGGAGCTCGCCAGACCCTTCTGGCAAGTGCTTTGAGGTGATCCGCGCAATGACATCGGACCAGCAGCCACCACCGACGCCGATCCTTGGCGAGGCGATCACAACGCTCCGGGAAGATCAGGCCCCATGGGCGGCGATGGCGGGCATCATCGCGACGGTCACCGTCTTTGCGGTGGCGCAGGGGCTCACCTATCCGCTGCTCAGCTTCATCCTGGAGCGGCAGCGGACGGAACCTGCCCTCATCGGTCTGTCGGCGGCCATGACGCCGCTTGGGTTCATCCTGTCGGCGCCTCTGATCCCGATGCTTTCACGGCGGCTGGGCGGTGCCCGGCTCGCGGTCCTGTGTTCGGTGCTGGCCGCCAGCACGATTGCCGCCATTGCCTGGACCGCCGACGTCTGGGCCTGGATGCCACTGCGCTTTCTGCTGGGCGTCTTCGCCAATCCGCTATCCGTGATCAGCGAGACCTGGCTGGTGGCGATTACGCCCGCGTCCCGCCGGGGCCGCATCATGGGTCTCTATTCCTCCGTCGTTTCGGCCGGTTTCGCCATCGGGCCCCTGTCGCTGGGGATGGTCGGAACGGCCGGCTGGTCGCCATTCCTGATCGGCATCGTGGCTTTCCTCGCCTGCGGCCTGATCCTGCTTGCCCTGGTGTCGCGCCTGCCGGAGATGCCGCGGCATGGGGAGGCGACTTCGGTCGCCGGCTTTTTCGCGCTGGCGCCGTTGCTGCTGTTTGCGGTCGCGACGGCTGCGGCCTTCGAGCAGACCCTGCTTTCGCTGCTTGCGGTCTATGGCGCAGCGCTTGGCAGCGACGAGGCGCGCGTCGCACCGCTCATCACCTGCTTCATTGCCGGCAATGCGTCGCTGCAGGTCCTGCTCGGACGGCTCTCCGAACGCAGGGGATCGAGGCGGACCATGCTGTTCTGCGTGCTTTCATCCCTGGCCGGATGCCTGCTGCTGCCATGGCTGTTCGACAGCTGGCTCATCTGGCCGCTCGTTTTCGTTTGGGGTGGGGTGACGTTCGGGATCTATACGCTGTCGCTGATCCAGCTCGGCGAGCGCTTCAGCGGCCGGGCCTTGATCGCCGGCAACGCCGCCTTTGCCTTCGCCTGGGGCCTTGGCGGCATGGTCGGCTCACCGGCAACGGGACTTGCCATGCAAGTGACCGGACACCACGGCCTGCCGCTGTCTCTCGGCCTGCTCTGCGCCGGCCTCGCTGGGCTGTTGATCGCCAAGGGAAGCCGCAGCTGACGGACCCGGTCCGCCTGCTTTCTGCCGGCTGCCTCAAACCAGGATGAAGAGCACGAACAAGGCCACGATGACCGCCGCTACGACGAAACCCGTATGGGTTCGGCGTGCGGGGTCAAGCGGCGAGCGGTAGAGGCTCTGCAGGAACGACATGGGCACCTCGGAGGTCGCACCATGCCCCTCGCCCTGTTTGATGTCCTTGGCGATAGCTTCGGCCGCATCCTCGCTCAAAGGCGGCCTGTTCACTCCCGACGTCATGGATCTCATCCTCCGGCAGCAAAACCGGGCACATGGTGAGCCGGATCTGCGGCGAAGGCAACGGGCAAAGTCTGGCGTGCGGCCAGATGCAAAAAAGCCGGGTCATTCGCCCGGCTTTTCCATTCGGTTCGTGCAAAATGGGCCCTACTGGGCCTAGCGCCTGGCCCAGAGCACCTTGAAACGGGCGTTGCGGCAGGTCTCGCCATATTCCTTGGAGTTTTCGGCCAGCACTTGCTCGTAGGGCAGGCCGCGATTGGCAACCATCATCAGCTTGCCACCCTGCTTCAGCGCCTTCAGCGCCGTCTTGATGATGGCGACGCCGAGCGCCGGCTCGGCCGCGTGGCCCTCATGGAAGGGCGGGTTCATGACGATGAGGTCGTACTTGTCGCGCGGCTCTTCGCTCGTCAGGTCGAACCAGTAGAAACGGGCCGGCATGCGCGGCGCGTTCGCCATCATGTTGACGCGGGCCGCCTCGAGCGCCTCGTGATCGGCCTCGAAGAGATCGACCCCCTTGGTGCCCGGCGACGCTTGAGCGAGCTTGGCTGCGAGATAGCCCCAGCCGGCGCCGAAATCGGCGGCATGGCCGTGGAAATCGATCGGCAGACGCGAGGCCAGCAGTTCGGAGCCGGCATCGATACGATCATGCGAGAACATGCCGGGCGAAGCCTCGAACAGGCCATCGACGCGCACCGGCACCTTGGCGAGCTTCTGTACGGCGTCGGTGACATCTTCTGGACGGGTGAACCAGAAGGCGACGCCGTGGTATTTCGGCAGATGGTCGCCGTCCCATTCGAACTTGGCGATGCGCTTCTTCAGCGACTGGATGCCATCTTCCTTGCCGCCGGCAACGACGATCAGGCCGCCTTCGCGCGTGCGCTTCAGCGCCTCGGCGATCCGGTCTTCGTTCTCGCCCTTGTGCTTGCCGCACAGGATCAGCGTGACGTCGTAGTCCTCGCCGGTAATTTCGGGCGCCACGTCGGCACGGGCGGCCTCCAGGGCGCGATAGAGCGGCCGCAGCGGCTGCACGGCGGAGATCGACGCCTCGAAGCCCTGGGGCAGCCTGTAGCCCGCTTCCGCGCCAAGGAACAGCACGCGCTCGCCCGCGCCCGGCGGGTCGATCACGCCGCTGTCGAACGGGTAAAACAGGGTCTTCAACGAATCTCGGCTCATCGGTCTATCCGTCATCTTCTTACAAGAAAGGGGCGCGGAGCGAACCGCCCCGCGCCCCGAATGCATTCGGGTGAAGCGCGCTTATTCAGCGGCTTCGCCGTCGCCCTTCTTCTCGGACTTTTCGGCAGCGACTTCCTTGCCGGTGGCCTGATCGACGACCTTCATCGAGAGGCGAACCTTGCCGCGCTCGTCGAAGCCCATGAGCTTGACCCAGACCTTGTCGCCTTCCTTGACGACGTCGGTCGTCTTGGCGACGCGCTCGGAAGCGAGCTGCGAGATGTGGACGAGGCCGTCACGGGCGCCGAAGAAGTTGACGAAGGCGCCGAAGTCGGCGGTCTTCACAACGGTGCCTTCGTAGATCTGGCCGACTTCCGGCTCAGCGACGATCGAGTGGATCCACTTGCGGGCCGCTTCGATTTCCTTGCCCGACGAAGAGGCGATCTTCACGGTGCCGTCGTCTTCGATGTTGATCTTGGCGCCGGTCTTTTCGACGATTTCGCGGATGACCTTGCCGCCCGAACCGATGACTTCGCGGATCTTGTCGACCGGGATGTTCATGACTTCGATGCGCGGGGCGAATTCGCCGAGCTGGCCACGGCTTTCGGAGATGGCCTTGGCCATTTCGCCGAGGATGTGGAGACGGCCGCCCTTGGCCTGCTTGAGCGCAATGCCCATGATCTCTTCGGTGATGCCCTCGATCTTGATGTCCATCTGGAGCGAGGTGATACCGGCGTCTGTACCAGCGACCTTGAAGTCCATGTCGCCGAGGTGGTCTTCGTCGCCGAGGATGTCGGAGAGAACGGCGAAGCGCTCATCTTCCTTGATCAGGCCCATGGCGATACCGGCAACCGGCTTTGCAAGCGGAACGCCAGCGTCCATGAGGGCAAGCGAGGTGCCGCAGACGGTCGCCATCGAGGACGAGCCGTTCGACTCGGTGATCTCGGAAACGACGCGCAGCGTGTAGGGGAACTGCTCGGCTTCCGGCAGCATCGGGCGGATAGCGCGCCAGGCGAGCTTGCCGTGACCGATTTCGCGACGGCCCGGGGAGCCCATGCGACCGGTTTCGCCGACCGAGTAGGGCGGGAAGTTGTAGTGCAGCATGAAGCGTTCTTTGTACATGCCGGTCAGGCTGTCGACGTACTGTTCGTCTTCGCCGGTGCCGAGCGTGGCAACGACGATCGCCTGCGTCTCACCGCGGGTGAACAGGGCCGAACCGTGGGTGCGCGGCAGAAGGCCGACTTCCGAGACGATCGCCCGAACGGTTTCGAGATCGCGGCCGTCGATGCGGCTCTTGGTGTCGAGGATGTTCCAGCGAACGATCTTGGCCTGCAGGTGCTTGAAGACGGCGCCGATGACTTCGGCAGTGTGCTTCGGCTCAGCGCCTTCCGGGAAGAAGTGTGCCTTCACCTTTGCCTTGACGGCGTCGACGGCAGCGTAGCGGGCAGCCTTCTCGGTGATCTTGTAGGCGTCGCGCAGTTCGGCTTCGGCCATGCCGAGCATTTCGGCTTCGAGCGCGGAATGATCTTCCGGCTGGAAGTCGCGCGGCTCCTTGGCGGCAACTTCAGCGAGCTTGATGATCGCGTCGATGACCGGCTGGAAACCCTTCTGGCCGAATACGACGGCGCCGAGCATGACGTCTTCCGCCAGTTCCTTGGCTTCCGATTCGACCATCAGCACCGCTTCCTGGGTGCCGGCGACGACGAGGTCGAGGGTCGATTCGTCCATCTCGTCGAGATGCGGGTTCAGCACGTACTGGCCGTTGATGTAGCCGACGCGCGCGCCGCCGATCGGGCCCATAAACGGGACACCCGACAGCGTCAGCGCAGCAGAAGCGGCAACCATCGACAGGACGTCGGGGTTGTTTTCGAGGTCATGCTGCATGACCGTGACGACGACCTGGGTGTCGTTCTTGTAGCCCTCGGGGAACAGCGGGCGGATCGGGCGGTCGATCAGGCGTGAAACAAGCGTTTCGTTTTCGCTCGGACGGCCTTCGCGCTTGAAGTAGCCACCCGGGATCTTGCCGGCGGCGTAGGTCTTTTCCTGGTAGTTGACGGTCAGCGGGAAGAAGTCCTGGCCCGGCTTCGGCGCCTTGGCCGAAACGACGGTGGCGAGAACGACGGTTTCGCCGTAGGTGGCGAGAACGGCGCCGTCAGCCTGACGGGCGACCTTGCCGGTTTCGAGCTTGAGCGGACGCCCAGCCCATTCGATTTCAACCTTGTGGGTATCGAACATGTTCTGTCCTTCGTGTGCGGCGGACCTCTCCGCGGCTGTTGCAGCGCGGGCGGTCGAAGGGCCGCATGAAATGGCGCATCACGGGCAAGACAACGGGAGGCTTCACGCTTTAGTCGGCTGGTTTCCGCTTTGCCCGTCCACCCGCTTTGAAGCGGCGTTTCCGGCAAGCAGGGGCCGAAGCATCCTGCAATCCTGCCCCATGACGGGCCATCGGTTGATCCGCGACACCGGCCCATCCGGCTCGCTGGACGCTCTCGCTTAGCCACGTTTCCTATGCGGCTGGAGAGTTTAATCGTCGAGCGTTCAACGCTCCATAAAAAAGCCGGCGGGCCGCAAAGACCCGCCGGATAAGTCGCTTAGCGACGGATGCCCAGGGCACCGATCAGCTTGGTGTAGCGCGCTTCGTCTTTCTTCTTCAGATAGTCGAGGAGCGAACGACGGCTGGAAACCATCGCGAGCAGACCACGGCGGGAATGGTTATCCTTCTTGTGGCCCTTGAAGTGTTCGGTCAGGTTGTTGATCCGTTCCGTCAGGATAGCAACCTGGACTTCCGGAGAACCGGTGTCGCCTTCAACGGTTGCAAATTCCTTGATGAGCTGAGCCTTACGCTCTGCAGCAATCGACATCGGATGATCCTTTCGATTTCGAGGATTTAGGGACGCCGTCAGCCGGGATGTCGTCCAGCTGCGGCCGTGAATGCAACGGGCATTTAGCCTTTTGCTGGCGTGCCTATAAACGAATTGGATGAAAAAGGAAAGGGTCATGGACCGGCGCTCGCGAAGGCGGGCGGATGGCCTCAATAACCGGTCGGGCACCGCTCCATCGGGGGCGATTTTATCCGGCCGCGATCGGCAGGTGTACGGCTCGGATTGGCGGAGAAAACCCGCCGGCGGCCGGTCATGGCGCGTCATCTTCGCCGGCCTGTCGCGGCACGGTGATCCGCCACTCGATACCGTCGGCATGCATCGTCCGCTCCAGCACCGCATTCAGGGCCATGCCGAGCATGCGTTCGAGCACGAGCGTGCCAAAACCCTTGCGGATCGGATCTGAGGGCTTGCCCGCGAGATCGGCCCCCTCCTCCCGCCAGCGAATGGCGATGCCCTCATCCTCCAGCGACCAGCTCAGCTTGACGACGCCGGTGGTATTGGCGAGCGCGCCGTATTTGGTGGCATTGGTCGCGAGTTCGTGCAGCGCCATGCCGAGCGTCTGGGCGATCTGGGTTTCGAGCCGCAAAGGCGGACCGGACAGGATCACCCGCCTCGGATCGTCAGGCGTGAACGGTTGCAGCTGGTTCTGGGCCAGTTCCCGGAAATCCACCCCTTGGGCGGCATTGGCGATCATCAGGTCGGTGGAGCGGGCGAGCCCGGCGATACGCTTGCGGAAACTGTCGGCGAAATCGGCGGCACTCTCGGCCGAATAGACCGACTGGTTCAACATCGACTGGATCACCGTCAGCTGGTTCTTCGAGCGGTGCGCCACCTCGCGCATCAGGAACCGGATTTCGCTCTCCGCTTTGGTGCGTGCGGCTGCCGCCCGAGCCAATGCCGCTGAAACCTGCTCGACCTCGGCGATCATGTGCGGGCGCGGCTCGATCCGCTCGCCGGCGCCAAGGCGGCGCGCATCCTGCGCCACCAGCTTCACACCCTGCGACAGGAGCCGCGCGATGGCCAGCGAACCGGCGATCGCGATGCCGGCAAAGATGATGCCGCCGAGCGAAAGCCACAGGAACGACCAGACGGCGGGCGCATCGACGATCGAGCGCGGCGCCCAGGCGATGATCCGCCAGCCGGTGATGACAGAGAATTCGGTCGCCACCCGATATTCCGTGCCGTTCTCCTTGATGTTGCGAACGCCGATGCTGATCGCCGGGACCTTGTCGAGAAAGAACGGCTTGCCGGCCTTGACCGCCGCATCCGAGGAGATGATGACCTTTCCCGCGCCGTCGACGAGGGCCGCGTTCCAGCCGGGTGACAGCGTATCGCGGTTGACGGCCTTGGCCATGTTCTCGGCGTTCTGCGTCAAGGCCAGCAGGTATTCCTCACCGGTCGAGAGTTTGGCCGGCAGATAGACGTTGAACACCCATTTTCCGGCGGTCTTGCCGAAGAAGACATTGGAGACGAGCGGCGCGCCGTTGTTGGTGAAGGCGCGCTCGATGGAGTCCGGGTCGGACCCCTTGCCGAGCTGCGTGCCGAAGGGAACGCGGGTGTTGAGCCGCTGCTCGTGCTTGCGATCGATGACGATCAGGTAGGAATCGGTCTGCGCCAGCGCTGTCGAGGCTCTCTCGTAAAAGGCCTGCAAATTGGCGTCCTCGATCGCCCGCGAGGTCGACAGCACCTTCAGAGTCGTCAGCATGCCCTCGATGTCGCGCTCGACGATGCGCGTCACCGATCCGGTCGAGGCCTGCAGTAGCGAGGTGATAACCTGCTCCTGCGCGTCGACGCTGCGCTTCAGCACGACGAGCGAAAAGATGAAGGCCGGAACGATGGCGACCAGCAGCAGCGACGTCAGATAGAAACTGAACGGGCGGGTCAGCCCATGGCGGGCGCGATCGACCATCGCCGCCAGGCCATTGCTTGCCCTGCGTTTTCCTTCCTCCGTCACACCGGTCACCTGCAACGTCCCTTTCCGTTCCCTGCCGGCGGCATCAACGCCTTGGGCGCACGTCGCCGCAAATGGCGCAACCGCCAAACGGCAACGAAACGCGATACGGAAACGGAATCACCTCGGATGGACTGGGAACCCATGCCGGGATCATGCGTCAAGGATCAAGCAAAGGCAAATTGTTCCGGGCGCTTAGCTTCCGGCGAAGACACGCTTGGGGCGGAATTCGCCCTCGGCGATCTCACCGATCGCGACCAGCTTGCCGCGCGCCGTGGCATAGGCCTCGGGCGTCGCCAGCGGTGCGTCGCGGCCGCGCAGGATGATGGGATTGCCCATTCTGAGACGGTGCGCCTGGTCGTCGTTAACAGGCACGTGCGGCAGGCTGGAAAGCGCTTCGCCGGTCTCGATCAGATAGGCGTCGAGTGCCGCCAGACGTTCCTGGTCGTCCTCGATCTTTTCCAGAGCCACCAGGTCGGCAAGCGGCACCATGTCCTCTTCCCCGAACGGGGCGACGAAGGTACGGCGCAGCGACGCGATGTGGCCGAAACACCCGAGATCGCGGCCCATGTCGCGGGCGAGCGAGCGCACATAGGTGCCCTTGCCGCATTCGATTTCGAAATGGGCGAGATTGGGTGCAGCCCCCAGCAGCGTCAGCCGGTGAACCTCGACCTCGCGGGCAGGGATCTCGACCGTCTCGCCGTCGCGGGCGAGATCATAGGCGCGCTCGCCATCGATCTTGATCGCCGAGAACTGCGGCGGGACCTGGCTGATGACCCCGGTATATTTCGGCAGCAGCGCGCGGATCGCCTCTTCGTTCGGCCGCTCGGCCGAGGAATGGGTGACCTCGCCTTCGAGATCGTCCGTGGAGCGCTCCTCGCCCCAGGCGACGGTGAATTCGTAGATCTTGCGTCCATCCATCACGTAAGGGACGGTCTTCGTCGCATCGCCAAGCGCAATCGGCAGCATGCCGGAGGCGAGCGGATCGAGGGTGCCGGCGTGGCCGGCCTTCTGGGCCTTGAACAGCCACTTGATCTTCGAGACGGCTTCGGTGGAGCCGAAGTCGAGCGGCTTGTCGAGGATCAGCCAGCCCGAGATCGGGCGGCCCTTGGGCTTACGCGGTTTGGACATGAAATCTACTATTCTTCGTCTTCGGTCTGGTCGAGATCGCGGCTAACTTCCGGCGAACGCAGGAGTTCATCGATCTTCTTGTAGTTGTCGAAGCTCGTATCGTCGCGGAAACGAACGTCGGGCATGTACTTCATCTGCCGAAGCTGCGGGCCGAGACGGCCGCGAATGTACTTGGCGTTGCGGTTCAGCGCTTCGATGACTTCGTCATGGTTGGGTACGCCGAGCGGGGTCACGTAGGCGGTGGCGATCTTCAGATCCGGCGACATGCGCACTTCCGAGATCGCGATGACGGTCTTCTCGATCACGGGATCGCGAACTTCGCCGCGCTGCAGAACCTGCGTGATCGCAGCACGCACCTGTTCACCGACACGCAGCATGCGCTGGGAAGGGGCAGAGGATGTGGCTTTGGTCATGGTCGTTGGCTTTCCAAGGTATTGCGCCCGCCCGGGGCGGCAATCCGTTTTATTCTTAAGCGTAATATAGCGTCCCTGCCTCAGGCACGGGTAGCCCTGATTGCCTGCGCCCGCTTTCTTTGACGCAGCCCCAGAAAGACGCCCGTAGCGGTCAACACGAGCGCGGACAGCAGATGGATCAGTTCGAACTGCGGATGAGCGCAACCCTCATTGATAGCCGACTGCCATACCTGGTGCTCGGCATCTCCCCAGGATGTGATAGCCATCATCAGGAGGAGGCCGCCGAGAAGACTCCCGACCCAAAGCAGCGCCCGAAGGCGCAAAACCACTGAACCGATAAACAGACAGAAAAGCGCCGCCAAGCCGACCCAATTGGTCAGGAAAGCGGCCACCTCGTTGAAAACCGAGAAATTCTGCCCATCCCATCCGGGATAGATCTTGTCGCAGACTTCGGCGAAAGCCGGCGTCCGCCAAAACGACACAACAGCGGCCAAGGCCGCCGTTGTGCAGATTTGCCGGGCTTTCAGCCCCATTAGAGCGTCCGGGTGATATGCTCGACGCGGAAGCACTCGATCGTATCGCCGGCGCGGATGTCTTCGTAGTTCTCGAAGGCCATGCCGCATTCCTGACCGACGTTGACTTCAGAGACTTCGTCCTTGAAGCGCTTGAGGGTCTTGAGCTTGCCTTCGTGGATAACGACGTTGTCGCGAACCAGACGGACGCCGACGCCACGCTCGACCTTGCCTTCGGTGACGCGGCAACCGGCAACCTTGCCGACCTTGGTGATGTTGAACACCTCCAGGATCTCGGCGTTGCCGAGGAAGGTTTCGCGACGCTCCGGCGAGAGCAGACCCGACATCGCCGCCTTCACGTCATCCACCAGATCGTAGATGATATTGTAGTAGCGGATTTCGATGCCGGCACGCTCGGCGGCCGAACGGGCCTGCGAGTTGGCGCGGACGTTGAAGCCGATGATCGCGGCGTTCGATGCCTCGGCGAGCGAGATATCCGACTCGGTGATACCACCGGCACCCGAATGCACGATGCGTGCACGCACTTCGTCGGTTCCGAGCTTTTCGAGAGCACCGGCGATCGCTTCGATCGAGCCCTGCACGTCGCCCTTGATGACCAGCGGGAACTCCTTGAGACCGGAGGTCTGGAGCTGGGTCATCATCTGCTCGAGCGAGCCGCGCGAGCCGGACTGACGGGCAACCTGCTTTTCGCGGGCGAGACGCTGGCGGTATTCGGAGATCTCGCGAGCACGGCTTTCGTTTTCGACGACGGCGAACTTGTCACCGGCAGCCGGCGTACCCGACAGGCCGAGAACTTCGACCGGCATCGAGGGGCCAGCTTCCTTGACGTGTTCGCCCTTGTCGTTGACGAGCGCGCGCACACGGCCCCACTGATCACCGGCGACGATGATCTGGCCCGGACGCAGCGTGCCCTTCTGAACGAGCACGGTCGCAACCGCACCACGGCCACGGTCAAGCTCGGCTTCGACCACCGTACCTTCGGCCGTCCGGTTCGGATTGGCCTTGAGGTCGAGGATTTCCGCCTGGAGCAGGATCGCTTCCAGCAGCTTGTCGAGGTTGGTGCCGTTCTTCGCGGAGACTTCCACGTCGAGAACTTCACCGCCCATGGATTCGACGAAGACTTCGTGCTGCAGCAGTTCGGTGCGAACCTTCTGCGGGTTTGCCGTCGGCTTGTCGACCTTGTTGATCGCCACGATGATCGGAACACCCGCAGCCTTGGCGTGGTTGATCGATTCGATCGTCTGCGGCATCACGCTGTCGTCAGCCGCAACCACGAGGATCGCGATGTCGGTCGCCTGGGCACCACGGGCACGCATGGCGGTGAACGCCGCGTGGCCGGGGGTGTCGATGAAGGTGATCTTGTTGCCGTTCTGCTCGACCTGGTAGGCGCCGATATGCTGGGTGATACCACCCGCTTCGCCGGCAACCACGTTGGCATGACGGATGGCGTCGAGCAGCGAGGTCTTGCCGTGGTCGACGTGACCCATGATCGTAACGATCGGCGGACGCGGCTCCATTTCTTCGTCCGAGTCCGAAACGTTGAAGATGCCTTCCTCGACGTCGGATTCCGAAACGCGCTTGACCGTGTGGCCGAATTCGCCAGCGATGAGTTCAGCCAGGTCGGCGTCGATCAGATCGCCGGGCTTCATCATCTGACCTTCCTTCATCAGGTACTTGATGACATCGACGGCGCGTTCAGACATGCGCTGCGACAGTTCCTGAATGGTGATGGTTTCGGGCAGGATGACTTCGCGAGAAATCTTCTCGCGGGTTTCCTGCATCTGGCTGCGCTTGAACTTCTCCTGGCGACGACGCATGGCCGACAGCGAGCGAGCGCGCTGGCCCGCATCCTCGTCGCCCGCGGTGCTCAGCGTCAGCTTGCCCTGGCGGCGACCATCGTCACCCTTCGGGCGGGCCGGAACCTTTGCCGGCTCCGGACGCACGACCTTGCCGCGAACCGGACCTGCGCCAGGACGCGGACCACGATCCTCATCCTTCTCATTGTCGACCTTGCGGCCGCGCAGCGCGCCGGCCGGAGCCGGGGTCGGAAGTCCAGTTGCAGCTTCGGCAGGCCGTGCAGCCTGCGGGCGGCCGTCGGCGCGACGCTCGGTGGAAGCGGGTGCGCGAGCTGCCGCGGGGCGCTCTTCGACAACCTCTTCGACCTTTGCTTCGGGCTCGACTGCCGGACGGGCTGCTTCTTCAGCGGCGCGGCGTGCAGCTTCTTCCTTCTCCCGCAGGAGACGGGCTTCTTCCTCGCGCTTGCGACGTGCTTCGTTCTCGGCGCGGATGACCGCTTCTTCGGCGTCGCGGATCTGCGCTTCGGCCAGAGCACGGCGGCGTGCGTCGATCTCACCGGCTGAAAGCTGGTTCAGAACGACACCCACACGCGGCCGGTTGGCCTGGTTGGCTTCCTGGCGCGTCGAGTGCTGCTGCGGCTGCGGGGCCGGGCGGCCGGAAGGCTGCGGCTGAGCCGGACGCTGCTCGACCGGGCGTGCGGCGGGAGCCGCGGCAACCGGCGTGATCGGGCGCTCGTCCTTAGGGCGGTGGAAGGGGCGTTTCTTGGTTTCGACCACGACCGCCTTGGTGCGGCCACGGCCCATGTCCTGACGCACGGTCCCCTGCGAAACCCCGTGGGGCTTCAGGGTCAGCGTCTTCTTGCCTGCTGCGCTGCCTGTCTTGTCGTCGTTGTTGTCGGTCATTCCGTTCCGTTCCTAGCGATCAGGGCCGGATGCGTATCACCTGACCCTGTCTTCCAAATTGTCTCAAACAATGTACGCGATGCCAGACTGTGCCGGTGACTCGGGTCATTGCTGTGGCTTGCCAGCGCCGCCTTCGGCCCGGACCGGGACGGATCCTCGGTACTTTTCGAGCATGATTGCGCGCTTCACTACACCCTCACCCGCCTGCCCTGCAAGCGCTGCGGCATGGATAAAAGCATTACTTCCTAAAAGGCCCTCCATTTCCGCCCCGGTGAAGGGACGGAACGAAGGTATTTCCGTTTCGTCGTCGGCCACGAAGCTCATCGCCTTGCGGGCCTGGTCTATCTTGCGCACGCCGTCGGCGGCAGCATCGGCCGCGTGGAACACGGCAAGCGCTGCCAGACCGCGCACGGCCTGCTCCGTCTTCGTCGCGCCGGAAATGAACTGGGCCGCCTTGCGCGCCAAATTCATCATTCCGGCCAGCTGCTCACCGAGCAGCCGGTCGACATCGTCGGCGAGCGTCGCGTCAGCCTTGACGTCCGCCTTGAGTGCGCGGGCGAAGAACTTCTTCGCCACCGCTTTCTCGATCAGCGCCCGCTCGGCCTTCACCCAGCAGCCGCGCCCCGGAAGCTGACGCTTCAGATCCGGAACGACGCGACCGTCGGGCCCGGCCACGAAGCGGATCAGCTCGTCGGGCGATCCGCTTTCGCGGGTGACGATGCAGGTCCGCGTGCTGCCGCTGCGATCCTTCGGACCCCCATCTACAGGCAGGGTGTCCGAAGGCAGGCTGTCGGCCTCATCAGAGACGGTCATCGCCCTTAAGCGTCCTGCTCGGCGCCTTCGGCAACGTCGATCGGCTCTTCACCTTCGACCTCGTCGCTTGCCAGGTCCTCTTCCGTGATCCAGCCGGCCGCAAGGCGGGCCTGAACGATCATGCCTTCGGCTTCGGCGCGCGAAACTTCGAACTTCGAGAAGGTGCCCTCGAAACGCTTGGTGTCGCCGTCCTTGCGTTCGCTCCAGCCGACGAGATCGTCCGCGGCGCAACCGGCAAAGTCTTCAACCGTCTTGATGCCTTCTTCGCCGAGCGCAACGAGCATCTGGCTCGTCAGGCCGTCGATCGAGCGCAGTTCGTCGGCGACGCCGAGTTCCTTGCGCTTGGCATCCAGTTCCGCTTCCAGCTTTTCCAGGAACTCGCGGGCGCGGGTCTGGATTTCGGTCGCCGTCTCGTCGTCGAAGCCGTCGATCGAGGCGATTTCGTCGAGGTCGACATAGGCAAGCTCCTCGACGGCGGCAAAGCCTTCGGAAGCCAGAACCTGGCCGACCATTTCGTCGACGTCGAGCGCGTCCATGAACAGGTTGGTGCGCTCGGTGAATTCCTTCTGGCGGCGCTCGCTCTCTTCCTGCTCGGTGAGGATGTCGATATCCCAGCCGGTCAGCTGCGAGGCGAGGCGAACGTTCTGGCCGCGACGGCCGATGGCGAGCGACAGCTGCTCGTCCGGAACGACCACTTCGATGCGCTCTGCATCCTCGTCGAGAACGACCTTGGCGACTTCTGCCGGCTGCAGCGCGTTGACGATGAACGATGCCGGGTCCTGCGACCACGGAATGATGTCGATCTTTTCGCCCTGCAGTTCGCCGACGACGGCCTGAACGCGCGAACCGCGCATACCGACGCAGGCGCCGACCGGATCGATCGAGCTATCGTTGGAGACAACGGCGATCTTGGCGCGCGAACCCGGATCACGGGCAACCGACTTGATCTGGATGATGCCGTCGTAGATCTCAGGCACTTCCATGGTGAAGAGCTTCACCATGAACTGCGGATGGGTACGCGACAGGAAGATCTGCGGGCCGCGCTGTTCGCGGCGAACGTCGTAGACGAAGGCGCGGACGCGATCGCCGTAGCGCATGTTTTCGCGCGGGATCATCTCGTCGCGGCGGATGATGCCTTCGCCACGGCCGAGGTCGACGATGACGTTTCCGTATTCGACGCGCTTGACGGTGCCGTTGACGATTTCGCCGACGCGATCCTTGAACTCGTCGAACTGGCGATCGCGTTCGGCTTCACGAACCTTCTGCACGATGACCTGCTTGGCCGACTGGGCGGCGATGCGGCCAAAATCCATCGGCGGCAGCGGATCGGCGATGAAGTCGCCGAGCTTGGCATCCGGGTTGCGATCGCGAGCAAGCTCGAGCGGGATCTGCGTGGAGTAATCGTCAGCCTTCTCGACCACTTCCAGAAGACGCTGCAGGCGGATTTCGCCGGTCTTGGAGTTGATGTCGGCGCGGATGTTCGATTCCGACCCATAGCGCGAGCGGGCCGCCTTCTGGATCGCGTCGGCCATCGCGGCCAGAACGATCTCACGGTCGATCACCTTTTCACGCGCGACAGCATCCGCGATCTGCAGAAGCTCGAGCCGGTTAGCACTGACTGCCATGTCTTGTCTCCGTTGGGTTGCAGGGGGCTTCACGCTCCGCCCGACTTATTCCTCAATAGGTGAATCTTCGTCTTCGAAATTTTCATTCGCAGCGCGTGCCGCCTTCGCCTTCTTGTCGGCGGTCAGCGCATCACGGATCAGATCGTCGGTCAGGATCAGCCGCGCCTCGGAAAGCGTGGTGAACGGGATAACGACGACGGGCTCCTCGCCATAGGCAACCTGGTCGCGCTCGAGCCGGAAACCGTCGTCATCGACGGAAACGATCTTGCCGCGGAACCGCTTGCGGCCGTCGACCAGAACCGACGTCTCACATTTCAGCAGGTGACCCTGCCAGCGGAAGAAGTCGGACTTGCGCACCATCGGGCGGTCGATGCCCGGCGACGACACTTCGAGATGATACGCCTTGTCGATCGGATCTTCCACATCGAGCACCGGCGAAATGGCCTTGGAGATCTCTTCGCAGTCCTCGACGGTCATGGTGCCGTCGGTGCGCTCGGCCATGATCTGCAGCGTCAGGCCGTTCTGGCCGGACATGCGCACGCGCACGAGCTGGTAGCCCATCGGCACGATGACCGGCTCGATGATGTCGGCGACGCGCTGGTCGAGACCGGTTTCGGTGATCAGGCGGGGTTCATGTGCATTTTCAGCCGTTGTCGTATCGGACAAACGATCATCTCCTCATCGGACCGGCTAATAAAAAAGAGCGGGTCCTGACGGGCCCACTCTTCATCTACCGATCAAGAATTTGAGGCTCATATACGCCCCATCGCCGCAAATTGCAAGGCATTGGGCCGCCCGCCGCAAATGGCCGGACGATCCGCCAGCAAGCATCTTCGCCAACAAGGTCAGTTTCAGCGGGTGGCGCTTCGCGTTGTCCGGCCTATAACAGGTAACGAACCGCTTCGAGACGACAATCAAGAAACGAAGAGAGAAGACGAGGTGCCCACCCGTATTTCGCCGCTTGCCCCCTTCAAGCACGACATCTTCCGCACGATCTGGATCGCGAGCCTCGCCTCCAATTTCGGCGGCCTCATTCAATCGGTCGGCGCCGCCTGGCTGATGACCTCCATTTCCTCATCAGCGAACATGGTGGCGCTGGTGCAGGCTTCCACCTCACTGCCGATCATGCTCTTTTCGCTCGTCTCCGGCGCGCTTGCCGACAATTTCGACCGGCGGCGGATCATGCTGGTGGCGCAGTGTTTCATGCTCTTCGTCTCGGCACTCTTGACGATCTTTGCCTATGTCGGGCTGATCACACCCTGGCTGCTCCTGCTCTTCACCTTCCTCATCGGCTGCGGCACGGCGCTCAACAACCCGTCCTGGCAGGCGTCGGTCGGCGACATGGTTCCGCGCGAAGACCTGCCGGCGGCAGTCGCGCTCAACAGCATGGGCTTCAACATCACCCGCAGCGTCGGCCCGGCGATCGGCGGTGCCATCGTTGCGGCACTCGGCGCGGCGGCGGCCTTCTTCGCCAACACGCTCAGCTATTTCGCCATCCTCTTTGCGCTGGTGCGCTGGCGTCGCGAGGTGCCTACGAACACGCTGCCGCGCGAGACGCTGGGTCGCGCCATTTCGGCTGGCCTGCGCTATGTCGCGATGTCGCCCAACATCGGCAAGGTGCTCTTGCGCGGCTTCCTCTTCGGCCTTTCGGCGAGCGCAATCCTCGCGCTTCTGCCGCTCGTTGCCCGCGACCTCGTCCAGGGCGGGCCGCTCACCTACGGCCTGATGCTCGGCGCCTTCGGCCTCGGCGCGATCGGCGGGGCGCTGCTCTCTGCCCGGCTGCGCGAAAAGCTTTCGAGCGAGGCGATCGTGCGCATCGCCTTTACCGGCTTTGCCGCCAGCGCCGCGATCACGGCCTGGAGCACCTATGCCTGGCTGAGCTGTCTCGTGCTGCTGATCTCCGGCGCCTGTTGGGTGCTGGCGCTGTCGTTGTTCAACACCACCGTGCAGCTTTCGACGCCGCGCTGGGTGGTCGGCCGGGCGCTGTCGCTCTACCAGACCATGACCTTCGGCGGCATTGCCGGCGGCAGCTGGCTCTGGGGTACGGCCGCCGAGCAATATGGCGCGGCCAACGCGTTGATGGGCTCCTGTCTGCTGATGTTCGCCGGGGTCGTGGTCGGCTTCCGCCTGCCCTTGCCGGAGTTCACCTCGCTCAACCTCGATCCGCTCAACCGCTTCAACGAGCCGCCGCTCGAACTGGACCTGAAACCGCGCAGCGGCCCGATCGTCATCATGATCGACTACGAGATCGCCGACGACGATATCCCGGAGTTCCTGACGACGATGGCGGAACGGCGGCGCATTCGCATTCGCGACGGCGCCGGGCATTGGGCGTTGATGCGCGATCTCGAAAACCCGACCACATGGACCGAGACCTATCACGTGCCGACCTGGGTCGAATATGTGCGCCACAACCAGCGCCGCACCCAGGCCGACGCCGCCGTCGGCGACCGGCTGACGGCATTGCATAGCGGCAAGACACCACCGCGGGTGCACCGGATGATCGAGCGTCAGACGATCGTCCCGACGCATTACGAGCGCTACAAGCGACAGGTGAATGTGGACATGCACTAGGTACTGGCTCTTGCGCCGACAAGGAATCATGCAACGAAAAAGGGCCCCGTCACCGGGGCCTTTTTCGTTTCGGCAATCGGCACGCCGGCGCCACCGGCTGCAATTGGCTTTACCGCAGCTTCGCCTTCAGCGAGGCATCCGGGAAGCAGGTAGCGGCAAGGCCGCTCTTTGCCTGCCAGTCGCCGAGCGAGCGGCGCGTCTTGTAGCCGGGAAGACCATCGACCTTGCCGACGTCGTAACCCTTGGCAACCAGCGCCTTCTGCATCTTGAGAACGTCCGAACGCAGCATATTGCCAACATCGCCCCACGTGCCGCGGAAAGCGCCGCCGCCGGTGGCGATGCGGTCGGCAAGGTTGCCGATGAACAGCGCGTAGAGGTCGGAATTGTTGTATTCCTTGAGCACGTAGAAGTTCGGCGTCACGATAAACTCCGGCCCGTGCCGGCCGGCAGGCACCAGCATCATCGAGGATGCCGACAGTTCGTGCGACGGGAAGGCCTTGCCCGAAATCCGAGTAATGCCCTTGTTCGCCCAATTCGACAGGGGTTGGGCGAGATCCGGGCCTTCCTGCGCACAGGAGACGGCTTCCGGGATCGACACCTCAAAGCCCCAGTCACGGTCGCGCTGCCAGCCCTTCTTGACGAGATAGTTGGCGATCGACGCCAGACTGTCGGGCACCGAATTCCAGATGTCGCGGCGGCCGTCGCCATCGAAATCGACGGCATATTGCAGGAAGCTCGACGGCATGAACTGCGGCTGGCCCATCGCGCCGGCCCAGGACCCGCGCATCGCCGCCTCATCGACATCGCCGCTGTCGAGAATGTGCAGCGCCGCGATCAGCTCGCGGCGAAAGAGGTCCGGCCGCGTCGACATGAAGGCTTTGGTCGCGAGCACATCGACCACCGGATAGGGGATCTTGGCGCGACCGAAGCCGGATTCCCTGCCCCAGATCGCCACGATCACCGAGGCCGGCACGCCATAGGTGCGCTCGATCTTCTTGAGCGTCGAGGCGTGGGTGGACGCCAGGCTGCGGCCGGTGCCGGCGAGCCCCTGCAGGCGCTTTTCCGAGAAGTAGTTTCCGGGCGAGGAAAACTCCGCCTGGCTCTGCTTCTGCTCCTTCGGCTTCGGGAAGCCGGGGGGCGCCAGATCCGGCAGGTCCCAGTTGAGCTTCACGTCGGAAAACGCCGCCTTGAAGGATCCGGCGGAAATGCCCGCCTTCTTCGCTTCCGGCCAGAGGTCATTCTGCAGCCAGGTGCGGAATTGCGCCTCGACATCGGCCTTGGTGGCGGCGTGAGCGGGGAGGCTGAGAGCGAGAAGCGCTGCAACGGCGGCGAGGAGGTGTGCACGGGGCTTGCCTCCCCCTGCACGACCGGAAAACAGCGAACGAACCAGAGACTTCAAACGCATCGGCATCCCTTCAGATCGACGTGCGGGCACGAAGGGCCGCTGCCAGCGTGCCCTCGTCGAGATAGTCGAGTTCGCCACCGACGGGCACGCCATGGGCAAGCCGGGTGATCTTCACCTCCATGCCTTCGAGCTGGTCGGTGATGTAGTGCGCCGTGGTCTGGCCCTCGACGGTGGCGTTGACGGCGATGATCAGCTCACGGACACCGCCATTGGCGACGCGTTGCACCAGGCCCTTGATGTTGAGGTCGTCGGGACCGACGCCGTCGAGCGGCGAGAGCGTGCCGCCAAGCACGTGATAGGCGGCGTTCATCGCGCCGGCGCGCTCCAGCGCCCAGAGGTCGGAGACGTCCTCCACAACGATGAGCACGGAGTGGTCGCGACGCTCGTCGGAACAGACGGTGCAGGGATCGATCGTATCGACATTGCCGCAGCAGGAGCAGATGCGGACCTTGCGGTGCGCTTCGCCCATCGCGTCGGCGAGCGGACCCAGCAACTGGTCCTTCTTCTTGACGAGATGGAGGGCGGCACGCCGTGCGGAGCGTGGCCCAAGCCCCGGGACTTTCGCCAGGAGCTGGATGAGTTTTTCGATTTCGGGGCCGGTGACTCGTTTTGCCATGCGGCGCTTTTAGCCCATATCGGCCCGAAACGGAATCGCCTTCGAAACGCCGTCAAGGCGGCATCCGGCGGCCTTCACCGCCGGCATGCGAAGGAAGCGGCCGACGAGACCGCCCGCTTCCCGAACTTAAGGCCTGGATGCGATCAGAACGGCAGCTTCATGCCGGGCGGGATCGGCAGGCCGGCGGTCAGCTCGCGGGTCTTTTCCGCCTGCACGGCCTCGGCCTTGTCCTTGGCGTCCTTGTGGGCGGCGACGATCAGGTCTTCGAGGATCTCGACGTCGTCTTCCTTGAACAGCGAGGGGTCGATCTTCAGGCTCTTGAGGGTGCCCTTGCCGTCGAGGCGAACCGTGACGAGGCCACCGCCGGAGGTGCCGTCGACTTCGAGCGCGGCGATTTCCGCCTGCATCTTCTCCATCTTGGCCTGCATTTCCTTGACCTTGCCCATCATCCCCATGATGTCGCGCATCGTCGTCTCCTGTTCTTTTCGTTTCTGCTCGCAGACGGGACTATTCGATGTCGTCGCCAGGGACGATATCGCCGTCGGCGGATTCGGCTGTGGCCGGAGCCTGGCTCTCGACCTCTTCTTCAACGGCGCGAATGCGCACGTCGGTGATCTTGGCACCCGGGAACCGGGCGAGAATGGCGGCGACATCGGGATCCTGGCGTGCGTCGTTGACACGCTGCTCCTGCGCCCGCTGTTCCGCCTCGATCAGTGTCGGCTCGCCGGCCTCGCGGCTGTAGCTGACGATCCAGTGGATACCGGTCCATTCCTTGAGCTTGACCGCAACTTCGCCAAGCAGGGTCTTCGGCGCGTCGTCCGAGACGTTGACGTCGAGGCGTCCGGGCTCGATCCGCACGAGCCGCAGGAAACCGCGCACGAGCGTCTTCAGCTTGATGTCGCGGTTCTTGGCGCAGAGATCGGCGATGTCGGCGATCGAATTGACCGGCACCGACGGCTGCGGCTTGGCCGCAGGCGCCGCCATCGGGCGTTCTTCGATGCGGCCGACGGCAACCGCCTGGGGTGCTACGTCCGGCACCGCGCGCAGCATGGTCGCGCCATTGCTCGTCGGGCGTTGCACCGGCATCGGCTGCGATGCCTGGGCCGACACGGACACGGAAGCCTGGGCCTGAGCGCCGCCGCCGTTTCCACCCGAAGGGCCAGGACGAGCGCCGCCGCCTTCATTGCCGGAAAGCTCCAGCAAGCGCCGCACAGCCTCTTCCGGCGCCGGCAGATGTGCCGCATGCGCCAGGCGGATCAGCACCATTTCGGCGGCACCCGCCGGGCGCGACGAGCTTTCGGCTTCCGGAATACCCTTGAGCAGCATCTGCCAGATGCGCGACAGCGCGGTGACCGCGACGCTTTCGGCGAAAGCAGCACCGCGGGTGCGCTCGATTTCGCTCAAGGACTGGTCGTTGACCGCCTCGGGCACGTATTTCATGCGGGTGACGAGATGGGTGAAATCGGCAAGATCGGTCAGCACGACCGTCGGATTGGCGCCGGCCTCGTACTGTGCGGTAAATTCTTGGAGTGCTGCCGCGACATCGCCTTTGACGACGTGTTCGAAGAGATCGACGATGCGGGCGCGGTCGGCAAGGCCAAGCATCGAGCGCACGGTCTCCACCTCGACGGCGCCGCCACCATGGGCGATCGCCTGGTCGAGCAGCGACAGGCCGTCTCGGGCAGAGCCTTCGGCGGCGCGGGCGACCATGGCGAGCGCCTCCGGATCGAAGGAGACGCCTTCCTTGCCGAGGATCGTCGAAAACAGGCCGACGAGATCCGATGCGCTGATGCGGCGCAGGTCGAAGCGCTGGCAGCGCGACAGAACCGTGATCGGCACTTTGCGGATTTCGGTGGTGGCGAAGATGAACTTCACGTGCTCCGGCGGCTCTTCGAGCGTCTTCAGCAGGCCGTTGAAAGCCTGGGTCGAGAGCATGTGCACTTCGTCGATGATGTAGACTTTATAGCGGGCCGAAACCGGGCGGTAGCGGACCTGCTCGATGATCTCGCGGATATCGTCGATGCCGGTGTGCGAAGCGGCGTCCATTTCGATGACGTCGACATGACGTCCATCCATGATCGCCTGGCAATGTTCGCCCGGTACCCTGAGATCGATCGTTGGCCGGTCAATATCCGGCGTCTTGTAATTGAGCGCGCGAGCGAGGATGCGGGCGGTGGTGGTCTTGCCGACCCCGCGTACGCCGGTCAGCATATAGGCCTGGGCGATGCGACCGGTTTCGAACGCGTTGGTGAGCGTGCGCACCATCGGTTCCTGTCCGACCATCAGGTCGGAGAAATCCTTCGGGCGATATTTGCGCGCCAGAACACGGTAGGCGGCTGGTTTCTCAACGGATGAAATGGACGTATCGTCGCTCATCGACCCTGCCGCTGTTCGAACTCTTGTCCCGACAGGACGGAAAAGGTGGGAGGCTGGCACGATGACCCGTGCCGGAGCTCGTTGGGGCTGCTTCCTTCCGGACCTGACCCGGTTGGCGAGTGGCTCGTCCACCACCAACCTCCCGGCTTCCATATCGGCAATATCGAAAGCAAATGCAAGCCAAGCCATCAAAAAACTGATATCGATATGCAAAACAAGGCGAATCCGCCATTCTCGATAGCCGAGGAGAACCCGTTGACGACCTTCACCCTCGACGAGCGGCTCGAACGCGACGGCATTCCGATCGCCTCGATCGGGCTTTGCCAGATGCGGCTGATGAACGACCGCCGCTGGCCCTGGCTCGTGCTCATTCCGCAGCGTGAAGGCATCTCCGAGATCTTCGACCTCACCCCGCTCGACCAGACGATGCTGACCTTCGAGACGACCATGGCGGCGACAGCGCTGAAGAAGGTCACAGGCGCCGAGAAGATCAATATTGGCGCGTTGGGCAACATCGTCCGGCAGCTTCATGTGCATATCATCGCCCGCAGCGACGGTGACCCGAACTGGCCGGGGCCGGTCTGGGGCTTCGGCAAGGCGGAGCCGTGGGACGAGAAAGAACATCAGACCTTCGCAGCCCGCATTCTGGAAAACCTCTGAACATGACGAAATCGATCTTTGACCTTCGCAGCCCGCATCCAGAGCCAAGCACCCTCGTCGCCTTCTCGGAGAATCATCTGGATCGCCAGTCGGAACACCGGGCCGACGATTGCGTCGAGGTGGCGCTGAAGCACCCGGGTGCGCACTTCCTCGCCTTCTCCGGTCCGAAGCTCATCGTCAAGCATGACGAGAAGATCATCGACCCGCTGTTTGCGCCTTATGAGCTCGAAGGCCTCGAACCCGTTCTCGACGAGACGATCCTGCTCGGCTACCTCGCAAACGGCGAACCCCGGCTGGCTGTGCCGACGGGCCTCACGGAAGAGACGATTACCGAGCCCTTCAAGATCGCCGATGGCCGCACCCTCTATCGCCAGCAGATGCTGCCGGAGGAACTGCTTGGCCAGTTCGCGCAAGGCTCGAGCCTGATTACCTGGAATGCCAACAACCGCTTCTGCGGCCGCTGCGCCGGCCCGATGGAAGGCAAGGCCGGCGGCTACCGCCGGATCTGCACCGCCTGCGGCCACATGGTCTTCCCGCGGACCGACCCTGTCGTCATCATGATGACGATCGACCTTGAGCGAGACCTCTGCCTGCTCGGCCGCAGCCCGCATTTCGCGCCGGGCATGTATTCCTGCCTTGCCGGCTTCGTCGAGCCGGGCGAGACGATCGAAAACGCCGTGCGCCGCGAAACGCTCGAGGAGTCCGGCATTCATATCGGCCGGGTGCGCTACCATGCTTCGCAGCCCTGGCCGATGCCGCACACGCTGATGATCGGCTGCTATGCCGAGGCGAAATCGACCGTCATCAAGCGCGACGAGCAGGAGTTGGAGGACGTGCGTTGGTTCACGCGCGAGGAAACGACCGCGATGCTCGAACGCTCGACCGGGGTCGCCGACACCGGCGACGCGCATATTCCGCCACCCAAGGGCGCAATCGCACACCAGTTGATGCGCGACTGGCTCGCCTGGGGCGAGCGGGCGTAGACGCGCTCTAGAGGAGACCGGCCTTGTCCCGCTCCGAACGGTTGCTCGACCTCCTGCAGGTGCTCCGGCGCTACCGCCAGCCGGTGAGCGGCCAGCGGCTGGCGGAAGAAACCGGCGTCAGCCTCCGAACGCTCTACCGCGACATCGCCAGCCTCCAGGCCCAGGGCGCCGATATCGAGGGCGAGCCGGGGCTTGGCTACGTGCTCAAGCCCGGCTTCATGCTGCCTCCGATGATGTTTTCCGCCGAGGAGATCGAAGCCTTGGTGCTCGGCTCGCGCTGGGTTTCCAAGCGCACCGACGACGATCTCGCCGGAGCTGCCGCCAATGCGCTCGCCAAGATCGCCGCCGTGCTGCCTGCCGAGCTTCGCGAGGAACTGGACAGTTCGACCCTGCTTGTCGGCCCGAGCCCGCCGGCCACCAATGGCATCGACATCGCGGCGCTCCGGCGCGCGATCCGCAACGAACGCAAGGTGGAGCTCGACTACGTCGACAATGACGGCAGCGCGACGCAGCGCACCATCTGGCCCTTTGCGCTCGGCTTCTTCGAAAACGTGCGCATGGTCATGGCCTGGTGCGAGCTGCGCCTGGACTTCCGGCACTTTCGCGCCGACCGCATGCAGCGGATGGCGGTGACCGAGGCGCGCTATCCCCGCCGCCGGCAGGTGCTGATGAAGGATTGGCGCGCGAGCCAGAACATGGCGGCATCAAAACGCCAGACGGTCGGCTCCTGAGGGACGCTCATGCGCCGATGCTGACAGAAACTGGCAGCGGCCAGTCCTAGCCTTGGCACTCCCGCAACAAGGAGGAAGCCATGGCCAAGGCAAATCTCATCGTTCTCTACGTCAAGGATCCGCTCGCAAGCGTGACGTTCTACCGGGCGGTTCTCGCGCAGGAACCGCAGGTCGCCTACCAGACCTTCTCGTCCTTCGAGCTGCCGGGCGGTTTCACGCTCGGGCTCTGGGCCGAACATACGGTCTCGCCGGAGCCGGCGGCATCGGGCAGCCGATCGGAACTGGCGTTCATGGTGGAGGATGAGAGCGCGGTGCGCGCACATTACGAGGATTGGAAGGGGAAAGGCCTGCCGATTGCGCAGGAATTGACCGAGATGGATTTCGGTCCGACTTTCGTCGCGCTCGATCCGGATGGTCACCGGCTGCGCGTCTGCCTCTACGATTCTTAAGCGAGAGGGTTGCAGCGCGCATCCCGCCAGCCTGAAGCGGCGGGATGCGCGAATGGTGCGGATTAGCGGCCGTAAACGGCGGCCTGGATCTGCGAACGGGACAGACCGATGTCGCTCAGTGCGTGATCGTCGAGAGCGTTCAGCTCGCGGATCGCACGGCGGGTCTTCGCATATTCCATGATCTTCTGACGGATCTTCATCTTTAAAACTCCTTACTTGACGAGCGTCAAATAGGCATTTGCCTAAAATTTGTGTAGCGCCACGATTGCAAACTAGGCATGCACCAGACGCGTAGCCGGTTAACGAACTTTTGCCACTTTCGCCCCCGTAGGGCGTGGCGAAACCAATGATTCTCTCGGAGAATCATTGTGGACGGAACGCGCAGGACTTAAGCGTGATGCTGTAAAAATCTTAGCCAGATGGCAGATCCGCGAATACACGGCGCAAGAAGACCGCAACCATAGGCTTTATTTTGACTAGAAATCAGGCGCACCCGGGACCTGCAGCCTCCAGCTGAGGGCAAAGCTGCGGGCAAACGAAAGCGACCGCGCCACGGCTTTGCCGGAGGCGGTCGGCGCCTGCCTGCGCAGGCTTTTCTCTCAGAAGTCTGGCGCCGAAGCGGATCTGTTCAGAGGACGCCGCGCATCGGGTGTGCGTTATAGGTTCCGAGGATGCGGACCTTTTCGGAGAAGAAACGCAGCTCGTCCATGGCGTGGCGCACGCCGACATCGTCCGGGTGCCCTTCGATATCCGCATAGAATTGCGTCGCCACGAACCGGCCGCCGAGCTGGTAGCTCTCGAGCTTGGTCATGTTGATGCCGTTGGTGGCGAAACCGCCCATGGCCTTGTAAAGCGCTGCCGGGATGTTGCGGACATTGAAGACGAAGGTGGTGATGATCAGCTCTTCGTCGCTGGTCCGGGATATGCGCTGCTCTTCGCGGGACAGGACGACGAAGCGGGTGACGTTGCTCTCGGTATCTTCGACATTTTCAGCGATGATTTCGAGGCCGTAGAGATCGGCGGCCAGCCGCGGCGCGAGCGCTGCCATCGAGCGGTCGCCCTTTTCGGAAACGAGCTTTGCCGCGCCTGCGGTATCGCCGGCGACGACCGGCTTCCAGCCGTTGGAACGCACGATCTTGCGGCATTGGCCAAGCGCATGGATATGGCTGTGCACGGTGCGGATCTCGTCTCGCGTGACACCCGGCAGCACCATCAGCTGGAAGCGGATCGGCATGAAATACTCGCCGACGATGTGCAGCCGCGATTCCGGCAGGAGGTGATGAATGTCGGCAACGCGGCCAGCGATCGTGTTCTCGATCGGGATCATCGCGAGATCGGCATCACCGTTCTCGACCGCGACGAAGGCATCCTCGAAGGTCTGGCAGGGCAACGGCTCCATCGACGGGAACATGTCGCGGCAGGCCATGTCGGAATTGGCGCCATAGTCGCCCTGGAAGGAAATCCTGTTGGTCTTGGCGGTCACGGTAGCGTCCTTCTCAGGTTCTGATATCAGCGGTTACGGGCGGACAGGATGCGGCGGGCCTTTTCCAGCTCCACCGGCGTGTCCACACCAAGCGGGACCGAATCGACGATCTCGACATCGATGCGCATGCCGGCTTCGAGCGCGCGCAGCTGCTCCAGCGATTCGCGGCGCTCGAGCACGGAGGGCCGAAGCGAGACGAAACGCTCCAGCGCCTGGCGGCGATAGGCATAGAGCCCGATGTGGTGATAGAGCGGGCCTTGGCCATGAGGCGCGGTCGCGCGGGTAAAATAGAGCGCGCGCAGGCGCGTGTCCGAAAGCGGCGAACCGACGACCTTGACGATGTTCGGGTTGGTCTTCTCGCTCTCTTCGGTGATAGCCACCGTCAGTGTCGCTATATCGGTGGCGGCATTTTCGAGCGGATTCAGCGCCGCGCGGATCGATGCCGGCTCGACCGTCGGAAGGTCACCCTGGACGTTGATGACGATCTCGGCCTCGCTGTTCGGATCGGCCTTCTGCAGCGCTTCGTAGATCCGGTCGGAGCCGGACTGGTGGTCGATGCGGGTCATGATCGCTTCGAAGCCGGCCTCGCGCACCACGTCGAAGACCTGCTGGTCGTCGACGGCAACGACGACGCGGCCGACGTCCGCTTCCTGCGCTCGGGTCGCTACCTGGACGATCATCGGCAGGCCGCAAATGTCGGCGAGCGGCTTTCCGGGTAGGCGTGTCGAAGCCATGCGCGCCGGAATGAGCACGATGACTTTACCTGAATTTTCGCGATTCATGATCTGGCCTTCAAAAACCCCGCCGAAAGTGTCAATAAGTCTCAGTTAGGGGCCGATAATCACTGTTGCAACGCAGAGCCAAAAGACATAGGTTCCGCGCGATTTCAAGATAGGCCGGGTTTTTGTTTGCGCCGGTGGCAAAGGGAGCGTTTGCAGATGAATTCATATGTGAACATGGGCGTGGGCGCCTTTCTGGGAACGGTCTTCGTTCTGATGTCCGTGTCCATTGCATCGGAAGGCATTTTCCATTCCGAAGCTCCCGAAAAGGAAGGCTTTACGATCGTCGCCGAAGAAGGCACGTCTGAAGCCGGTGCCGGCGGTGCCGCAGAAGTCGAAGTCGACATCAAGCCGCTGCTGCTCAAGGCCGATGCTTCTGCCGGTGAAGCCGTGTTCAAGAAATGCGCGAGCTGTCACACCGCCGACAAGGGCGGCGCAAACAAAGTCGGTCCGAACCTCTGGGGCCTCGTCAACCGCCCGATCGCTTCGCATGAGGGCTTCAGCTACTCGGCCGGCATGAAGACGTTTGCCGAAGGCGGCAAGGTCGTCTGGGACTACGACCACCTCAGCTACTTTATCGAAGCACCGAAGAAGCACGTTCCGGGCACCGCCATGGGCTTTGCCGGCGTCAAGAAGCCCGACGAGCGCGCCAACCTGATTGCCTGGCTGCGCGAGCAGGCCGACGCTCCGGCAGCACTGCCGGACGCATCAGCCGGTTCTGCCGAAGCCGCACCGGCTGCCGGCGAAGCAGCTCCGGCTGCTGGCGCCGAAGGTGCAAAGCCGGCCGAAGCCCCGGCAACCGAGACCAAGCCGGCCGAAGGCCAGCCGGCACCGGCGCAATAAGCTCAGCGGTCGGAAACGACCCCATTGCAAAAAGGCCCGGCTCGCGCCGGGCCTTTTTCGTATTCGGGCACAGCGACGGATGGTGCGCACGGAATGTTGGGACGGATCCACCCCTCTCCGGCGAAACAGTTTGCCGGAAAGTGCGACAATCACATCAGCAGATAGGCCCAGACCGAAACGCTGACGACGCCGAGCGCGGTCGTCAGCGTGATCGTCGAGGACGCCAGACCATGGCCGACATTGAAATGGTTGGCGATCAGCCAGGCGTTCACACCCGTCGGAACGGCCGACGTCAGCACCAGCGCCGTCGTCCAGTTGTCGTTGAGGCCGAGCAGGTGGCAGCTCGCATAGACGACCGCCGGCATGACGACGAGCTTCAAGGCGCTCGTGACGGAGGCGAGCCCGAGATTGCCGGCAAGGCCGTACTTATCCAGCGCCATGCCAATCGAGATCAGCGCCGCGGGTGCGGCCATCGATGCCAGTTGATCGACGACGGTCTTGACCGGACCGCCAAGCGGCTGGCCGACAAGATGGAAGGCGGCACCACAGGCAAGGCCGATCACCAGCGGGTTGCGCACCAGATTGCGGGCGACCCCGGCCAGGAGCTGCAGCGGGCTCTGCCCCGGCTTGCCACCGGCGCGCCGCTCCGCACGCTCCATCAGGAGCGTGCCCGCGATCATCATGACCGGCAGATGCACCGAAAGCAGGATCGAGATCGCCACGATGCCCTCCTCGCCGACGATGCGTGACACCAGCGGCAGGCCGATGAAGACCGTGTTGGCAAAGGCGGAGGAGACGCCGGCGAGAACGCCCATGCGCGCATCCCGCTTAAAGACGAGCGTCGCCGCCACGTGTCCCAACGTCCAGGTGACCGCAACGCCCGAGAAATAGGCGACCCAGAGCGGCCAGGGCGAACCGTCCTTGAAATCCGCCTCGGCGATCGTGCGAAACAGCAGGATGGGCACCGCGACGCGAAAGACGAAATCGCCCAGGGCTTCGCCGACGGCCGGTTTCAGGTACTTCAGGCGCACCAGCAGCCAGCCGGCAAGGATCAGGATGAAGATGGGCAGGACGTTCTGGAAGATGTCGGACATGCGCGGGCCCTGGATCACGATGGCCTTGGAGCGGATCGATCCAAGTCTTCGGGGTCGGTTGTCATGAGGTGAGCGGGAGCCGGGCGGAAGACCGCAGATGCTTTCCTCTTCCGGCTCCTGGAGTGGTCCTGCCAGCAATAACGTTGTTCGCACCTGCGCCGCAAGCGCGCGAACAGCCGGCAGAGAGAGGGGAACATTCACCGCCCGCAGGCGTTCCGAAACAGCATGAGGAACGAGCCATGCCGACAGAGAAGCCGATATACGCACATAGGGACGACGATCCGCATCTCATCGACGATGCGCTCGCCGACAAGGTGCTGCGCTACATCCAGTACGCGGCGATGATCGATACGCGCGACATCTCGGTGATGGCGCTCGGCGGGGTCGTTGTGCTTTCCGGCCATGTGGCGCAGGCGTCCGACATCGCCTGTGCCGGCGACGCCGCAGCGTCTGTGATCGGCGTCACCAGCGTCGAGAACCGGCTGGCAGTGACGCCGGGCGCGGGCGAGGCTGATAGCTGAGCGAGCGGTTGCCGTGCGGAAATCCGGATGATAGGACATGCCGGCATGAGATTTCGGCAGGCTTGGCGCTACCGCCAGAGAGCCGCCATAGGAGCCGCAGATGAGGACCGACCCGTCAGCAACCAGGTAAGCCGCAACAACGGTTGAATAAGTTGTTGCGGCGTCTGTCGGCTCACACTCAGAACAGTTGATGAAGTGGCAGATCGCCGCCGAATGTTTTCATTTGCGCGGATGTATCATCATGCCCAATCGTAATTCCCCCACCTGGTCCTACTCGCTGCCGGCAGCCCTTCTGCTGATGGCGCCCTTCGACATCCTGGCGTCGCTCGCCATGGATATCTATCTGCCCGTCGTGCCCGACATGCCGGGCATTCTCGGCACGTCGCCGGCAGTCGTCCAGCTCACGCTCAGCCTTTACATGCTGCTTTTGGGCCTGGGCCAGCTGCTGTTCGGCCCGCTGTCCGACCGCTTCGGCCGCCGGCCCGTGCTTCTCGGCGGCGCGACGCTGTTTGCCCTGTCGTCGCTAGGACTGGCGGCAACCACCTCGGCGCCGGTTTTCGTCGCCTTACGGCTCGTCCAGGCGGCCGGCGCCTCGGCCGCGCTGGTCGCGACCTTCGCGACCGTGCGCGACGTCTATGGCGCGCGTCCGGAAGGCGTGACTATCTATGGCCTCTTCAGCGCTATGCTCTCCTTCGTGCCGGCGCTCGGGCCGATCGCCGGCGCGCTGATCGCCGGCGCTTTCGGATGGCAAGCGATCTTCGTGACGCTCGGCGTTCTTGGCCTTGCGGCACTCGGCCAGGCCTTGCCGCGCTGGTCGGAAACCCGGCCCGACGCCGCTGCACCGGCAAAGCCGAGCTTCATGCCCATGCTCACAAGTGGCGCCTTCTGGACCTACACGCTTGGCTTCAGCACGGCGATGGGCGCGTTTTTCGTGTTCTTCTCCACTGCCCCACGCCTGCTCATCGATCGCGCCGGCTATTCGCAGCTGGGCTTCAGCCTGGCCTTCGCCACCGCTGCCGTCGTGATGATCATCGCCACGCGCTTCGCCAGGGGCTTCGTCGCCCGCTACGGGACAGCCGGTTGCCTGACCCGCGGCATGGCGCTGATCATCCTCGGCGGGCTACTGCTTGGCGCGGGTGAAGTCTTGGCCGCTCCGTCGTTCGAGAGCTTCGTGCTGCCGATGTGGGTGATCGCCTTCGGCATCGTCATGACCGCCTCGGTCACCGCCAATGGGGCGCTCAAGGCCTTCGATGCCATCGCCGGGACGGCGGTGGCGCTCTACTTCTCGATCCAGAGCCTGATCGTCAGCCTTGTCGGCACCGGCGCCGTGCTGCTGCTTGGTGGCGATACGGCCTGGCCGCTCGTCGGCTATTGCCTGGGCATGGCGGCAATCACGCTGCTGGCGCTGGCGTTTCTCGACCGGCGCAAAAATCGATAGCCCTGCCCCTCCCGGAGCGGTCGCCCGCTCCGGGAGGTCTTCAACCGGAAAGACGGCAACATGCCCCTTGACCTCGCCCCTAGGGCTGGCCCCAGACTGCTCTCATGACCGATTCCTACTTCCTCGCAGGCCGCTTCGGCGCCGCCACACGATTGTCGCCGAAGGCGCTCCGGCTCTATGCCGAGCAGGGCCTGCTGGTGCCTGCCCATGTCGATCCCATAACCGGTTACCGCTACTACGCCGCCACGCAGGCAAGCCGCGCCAGACTGATTGCCCGGCTGCGGCAGCTGGGCCTGCCGATCGCCCGGATCGCGCGGCTGATCGATCTTCAGCCCGACGTTCGCCTGACGGAGCTGCGCGCCTGGCTGGAGGTGCAGAGCAAGCGGCTCGAGGATCAGCGCGAGCTGGTGGAGGCCATCATCCGGCAATCGAGCGGCGGCGACGATCCGCTTGTCAGCGCCGTTGCCGTGCGCGACGTCGCGCCTTCGAAAATCGTCTATCGCCAAAACCATGTGACGGTGGATGCGCTCGAGGCCTTCACCGAAAGCGCCGAAGCGGAGATCCGCGGCTATCTTGCGCAGTCGGGCAAGAGCGACGACGGGCCAATGACGCTGCATTTCCATGAGCCGGTCAATCACGACGGGAAGGGTCTCGTCGAGGTCGCGATCGGCTATGACGGCAGTCTCGAACCCACTGGCGATCTGCGCATCCGCCTCCAGCCGGCGGGGCGCGAAGCGTTCCTCGCCGTGGCCGAACCGTTCGAGACCTTTCCGGCCGTGCTTCGCGTCTATGACGCGATCGAAGCCTGGTTCGAGCAAGGCGACGACCTCAGCTGCTTCGGCAGCCCTTACGAAATCTACCCCGGCAGCGGCAGCGCCCGCTTCGATGTCGCCTACCCCATCGTGCGCTAAGCCAATCCCCGCACGTCCCAATTACTCCCCCTCGATTCAAGGACCAACCGATGCAGCACTTTTCCTATGTGGGTTCCGGCCCCTATTGCTACGCCAACTCGTTCGCGATGATGTTCGGCGAGGCCGCACCCTCGACCTCGACCATCGAGCTTGCCACCGGCAGTCCCTTCGGCATGCAGATCGTCGGCGGCACACTGCCGTTCTTCGATCCCTATGGCTGGGATCCGGAGGCGGGGTTCGACGGCGCGCTGAAGGCGCTCGGCTGGACGTCGCAGGTCAGCAGCGGCGGCGAGCCCGAGGACGCGCTTTCCCGCCTGCGCTCGGCGCTGAAGGATGGCCCCGTCTGGGTCGGCCCGGTGGAGATGGGGCATCTGCGGCACCAGCCCGGCATGACAGGACCGATCGAGGCCGATCACTACGTCGTGGTCCTCGCATTGGACGAGACGCGCGTGCTGATGCACGACCCGCAGGGATATCCCTACGCCTCCCTGCCGCTCCACGATTTCATGACGGCCTGGGGCGCCGAGACGCTGAGCTATGGCGACCCCTACACCATGCGATGGGGATTTTCCTGTGTCGCCGACGTGAGCGAGATCGACGCAATTCGCGCCTCGGTGCCGGCCGCCATCCACTGGCTCTCGATGACCACGGACCGGCTGGTGCCGGTGGGCAGCCTTGGCAATGCCGACGCTGCCGAAGCGCTCGCCGCTCGGATCGAAGCTAACTGCGACAAGAACCTGCGGGCTCACCTCGTGCACTTCGCCGTTCGCGTCGGCGCCCGCCGCGCCGGCGACGCGGCATCCTGCCTGGCGCGGGCGGGCCTTGCCAAATCCGCCGCCATCGCCGGCGAGCAGGCACGGCTGATCGGCGCGCTGCAGTATCCGCTAGTCCTGCGCAAGGATGCCGAGGCGGCCGAAAGCCTGCGCCTGCTGGCGCCGACCTACGACCGGCTGCTCTCCGCCCTGCAAGCCGGGGAATGAACTTACAAGCCGCGCAATTCCGGACGGAAAACCGCTGCGCACTTTTCCTGGAATTTGCTTGTCTCGCTGACGCAATCCCGGACGGAAAACCGCTACGCACTTTTCCTGGAATTGGCTTGTCTTGCTGGGCGCAATTCCGGACGGAAAACCGCTGCGCACTTTTCCTGGAATTGCTTTTAGGCAATGAGCTCCGAGAAGCTTTTCGGGCGCGCCGACTTTGGGTCGCGCACCGTCTCGTAGTGGAGCCCGACGACGCCGTTGTCGTAGTGCTCGCTGCCGATCAGCCGCAGCTCGTTCTTGTCACGCAGCCGGGCGAACCATGGTTCGCCCGGCGATACGACCGGGTAGACGAAGAAGTGGTAGCGATCGACGAGGCCGAGGCCGATCACGGTCTGTGCCAGGCTCGCGCCGCCGGACAGATGGATATCCCGGCCGGGTTCAGCCTTAAGGCTGGTCAGGAAGCGCGAGAGCGCCGCATCATCAGGAACCACCGCCCGCTCGGCATTGTGCCAGGGGCTGATTGCCTGCTCACCGGTGCGGGAGAACACGATCTTGCGATAGTCGTGCATGCGCCCTGCCATCACCCGATTGGTCTCGCCGCCCGACTCGTCGTTCAGTGCGCCCGGCCAGTAGCCGACCATCTCCTCATAGGTCGTGCGGCCGACCAGTACCGTATCGTAGCCGGCGTAAAGGCGGTCGATCGCCCGGTATTGTTCCTCGACCACCGTGCCCATCCAGGCAAGCGGATCGTCGAGGCGGCCATTCAGCGTCGTCATCATCTGCAGCACGATGTTGCGCATGGGATCGTCTCCTCAGTGGGTTTGCTCGACGAACCGGGCCAGTTGCCCGGCGACCGTTCCCCAGCCGTCGTGAAAGCCCATCTCCTCGTGCATCCTCCGGTCCGCGCCGCTGCGATGCATCACATGGGCGGCGTACTCCGTACCGCCAGGATGATCGCTGAGGGTGATAATCGCCGTCATGAAGGCATTTTCCGCCGGGCGCCAGCCGGCAAGCAGCGTGTCGGTGAAGACGATGCGCGAGAGTTCGTCGACCGCGAGAAAGCAGGCATCGATATGCGGCACGAAAGCGCCGCCGCCTTCGCTGATCCGCGTCACGAAACTGCCGCCGGGCCTGAGATCCATGTCGATCACCTTGCATCTTGCCGGCTCGGGAACCCACCACTGCTCGAGCCGCGTTGGATCGCTCCAGGCGCGCCAGACGGTCGCGCGTGGCGCCTTGATGACGCGGGCCATCGTCAGGTCGAGTTCAGGATCGGGAGAGCGGGTCATGTCATTGCTCCTCGTGTTCAGTGACGAATTTTTCCAGCCGGTCGGCACGGCCTTCCCAGAGCGCGCGCTGCGCCGAGAGCCAGGTTTCGACTGCAGCAAATTGCGCCTTCTCGATCGCGCAGGTGCGCACCCGGCCCTGCTTGTGCGTGCGGATGAGCCCGCTGCCTTCGAGGAAGTGGATGTGCTTCATGAAAGAAGGCAGGGCCATGTCGAAGGGTCTGGCGAGATCGCTGATGCTCGCCGGACCGCCGCCGAGCCGCGAAAGCACCGCACGCCGGGTCGGATCGGCGAGCGCCTGAAAGATCACGTCCAATCGGTCTGAATACTGTTCCATAAGGCTAAGTATCATGCGCAAATACTTAGCGCAAGAGCTAACTATTGATCGACGCGAAGCCACCGGCGGCAGCCAATTTGTCACATCGCGTTTTCTTGACCTCAAGCGTGGTTGAGATTCTACAAACCCTGTCGGTTCAACAGGACAAGGGGGCCGACGTGGCATTCAAAAACCAAATGAGGACTGAAAATACCGGGACCGGCACGGCATCCGCGGGCATCGCCGAGCCCGGCGGCGCATCGAACGCCGCCGACTGGCTCGCAGGCCTCGCCACCGGGCCGGTATTGCCAAGTACAAGCGCGCGCAACGCCTCCCTCCTCACGGCAAGGAAGGAATGATCCGATGTCCGGCCCTATCGCAAGCATTCTCGATTCGCGCACCTTCGGCATCCTCGCCCGCGTGCTGCTGACGCTCGTCTTCTGGTCGAGCGGCCTTGCCAAGCTCTTCGACTTCAACGCCAACGCCGCGGTCATGGAAGGCTTCGGCCTGACGCCGGGATGGCTGTTCAATACGGCGACGCTGATCCTGCAGATCGGCGCCTCTCTCCTGATCATCCTCAACCGCTGGGTCTGGCTTGCCGCCGGCGCGCTCGCCGTCTTCACCGTGCTGACGGTCCCGCTCGCCCATCCCTTCTGGCTGAAGCAGGGCGAAGAGGCCTTCCGCGACATGACCGTTGCGCTGGAGCACGTCTCGGTGATCGGCGGCCTGACGCTGGTATCGATCCTGTCGCGCAGGCGTTGAACGTCAACAACGGCGGCTCGGCGGGCGGCTCAACCTTCGCCGATCTCGGCCAGGAAGCTCGTCAGCACAGTGTGGTTCTGCGCCAGCTTTTCCGTCTTTTCCTCGACGAGGCGGATCTGCTGGCGCAACGTCACCCGCAACTCGTCGCAGGGCTCGAAAATCGGCCCCTCGCCGCGCACGCAGGCCAGGAACTGCAGGACCGTCGGAAGGGTCATGCCGCCGGCCCCGAGCAGCTTGATGCGCTCGACGGTGCGCACCTCCGCCATGTCATAATCACGATAGCCGCTTTCGGTGCGCTCCGGCTTCAACAGACCTTCCGCCTCGTAGTAGCGCAGCATCCGGATGCTGACGCCGGTCCGTTTCGACAGCTCGCCGATCTTCATGCAATCACCCTTCAACACACCCTTGACTCTGACAGCGCTGTCAGACCTTAAAGCTATGGCTCCCTTATGCAAACCGCACCCAGGAGCAAAATCATGGCGACCGAAGCCCACCACTATCCGGCAGCAATCGACGGCCGCCCGGCCGACGCGGCGGAGCTGACTGCGCTCGCCTTCGCCGGCTTCGCGCACTTCACGGCGATCCAGGTCCGGGACCACAGGATCAAGGGCCTGGACCTGCATCTCAAGCGCCTGCACGGCGCGTCGATCGAATTTTTCGGCCGTGCCGTGCCGGAAGAAACCCTGCGCGCCCGCATCCGGGCCGCGGTCGACGCCGGCCCGGCCGACCAGTCCCTGACCGTCACAGTGTATTCGCCGGATGGCGAGTTCACCGCCGACAGCATGCAGGGAGACCTCTCGGTCCTCGTACGCAGCGGCCCGCCCTCCAACGGGCCGAAGGGACCGCTCAGGCTCGCCGTCGTCGAGCACGAACGCCCGCTCGCGGCCATCAAGCACGTCGGAGAATCCGGCAAGACCTATTACCTGCATCAGGCGATCAGGCAGGGCTTCGACGATGCCGCCTTCATCGACCGTCGAGGGCATCTCAGTGAGGCGACGATCTGGAATCTGGTCTTCTGGGATGGCGAAGCCGTCATCTGGCCCAAGGCCGAGATGCTGACCGGCACGATGATGGGCACGGTCCAGCGGCAACTCGAACGTCTCGGCGTTCCGCAGCGGCAGGAGGAAGTCACCCTCGACCGGCTGAAGACGCTCTCCGGCGCCGCGGTGCTCAATTCCTGGACGCCTGGCATCGCCGTCAGCGCCATCGGCTCGACGGCGATCCCGGACGCGGAGGCGTTTATCAGCCTGCTGCATCGGGCACATGCCGCCGAACCGGCTGCGCGCGTCTAGGACGCATCAAGACCGGGGCGGCGCCACCGCTCCGGTCTTCAGCGCTTGCGAGCGACGATGTAGGGGCGGTTGTCGTTGCTCGCCGATGCGTGATTTTCCGCCGACAGAAGTTCGAAGCCGGCAGCGACAATGTGCCGGCTGAGCTCGGCCGCACTGAAGGCTCCCGCATAGGGCGCCAAGCCGACCGCCCGCATCGCCGGCAGCAGCAGGAGCCGGACGAGCGGGTTCATGTCGCCGACGCAGGGCGTCTTGGAGATGAACACTCCCCTGGAAGCAAGCAGGGTGTGAATGTTGTCGAGCGTGGCGGGCAGGTCGCGTACGAGATGCAGGTAGTTGAAGCCCAGCACCGCATCGAACTGTCCGCGTTCGGCCGCAAGCGTTTCGGCCGTCGCGGTGCGAAAGGCGAGATTCGGAACCAGGTCGACGGCATACCTCTCCCGAGCAATGGCGATCATCTCGGTCGAAAAATCGGTCGCAAGATAATCGCGCACATCGCCCGCCAGCCGAAACGCCGTCGTTCCCGTGCCGCAACCAAGTTCAAGCACCCGGTCATCGGGTAGAAGCAAGGCGCGGGTGCGGTCGAGCGTGTGTTCATAGGCGGCCGGGTCCGCGATCGTGCCCTTGGCGTATCGCCGCGACGTCCGGTCCCAGAAACGCGCGTCGCTCGCCAAACTCATGCTGCCTCTCCCCAGATCGCAACCAGTCCCCCCCGCTGCGACGCCCGGGCTGGTGCGAGACCGGCCAGCGAAACCTGCCAAGACCCAACGGCTGCCGACACCAGCGAAGGTTCAGCAGTAGCGCGGACCGTCAACAGTTGGCGAAGAACCGCCCCTCAATCGGCAAAGAGCCGCTCTTCCGCCACTCAAGCGAGCCCAACCCAATCGACGGTTTCAAGCACATAGGGGGCGAAGAGAAAGTCGCGGATCGCGCCGATCTCGTCGCCGCGCCAGTCGAGAACGACGAAGTGCGCCGGCTTTTCCATCGGGCCGACACTGTCGAAAACCAGCATGGCCGGCCGGCCTTCGATCGCCCCCAGCGCAAAACGCCACCGCGTCTCCTGCGCGTAGCGGGTGAAATAGCGGCCGATCCCCTCGCGGCCCTCCAGCTTCAGCCTGTTGACCAGCTCAAGCTTCACATCGTCGGCCAGCATGGCGCGGATGGCGTCGAAGTCGCCGCCCTGAAAGAAGCGCACGAAGCTTGCCATTTTCTGCCGGTTCGCATCGGATATCAGCGGCAGCCGCATATCTTCCCGGCGTTGGGCCAGCTGCCGGAGCGCCACCCTGGCGCGCTGCAGCGCCGACTTGGCCGCCGCCGGCGTGCAGTCGGCGATATCGGCGATTTCCTCGATCGAATGGCCGAGCACATCTTTCAGGATCACGGCGCAGCGCTGAAGTTCCGGCAGCTGCAGGAAGGTTTGAAAGCCGACCGCGACGATGTCCGCCTCGGGCAGCGGCGCGTCTTCCATGTCATTGAAAAGCGGGACGATCTTGTGCCGGGACCGTCGGCGCAGAAAATCGAGGCTGGTGTTGTGGGCGATGCGCAGCAGCCAGCCTTCGAGATTGTCCACTTTCACGCCATCCGCCCGTGCCTGCACGGCCTTGATCAACGTGTCCTGCAGCACGTCCTCGCCATCCACGGCCGAGCCGGTCATGCGCGCGCAATAGCGATGCAGCCGCGGCCGGAGTTCCCTCAGCCGATCCTCGAAGTCTTCCGCATTCATGGTATCGAGTTCCATCGGGATATCTCCAGGCGTCCGGTTCGGACGATAGCGTGGACGAAAGAAAATGTCCGCTGCCTGATTGATCGCGACCGGTCCTGGCAGCGGACTACCGTGCAGCGTCACCTGTTATCGCTGAGAACCACCTCACCGACGACCGATTCGAGGCTCGCCAGTTCGAGAATCTGTGGGAAATAGGCCTTCATCCTGGCATCGGCGCGCATCGCCTCGACGGCCGCGGGCGTCTCCCATTCCGAATAGATGATGACACTTGTGCCGTCCCTGGCGGCGATCAGCCGGCTCGTCCGCCAGCCGTCGAGCGTGCGGATGACGGTATCGATGTTGCGCTTCAGAAGCGCGATCAGTTGCGCCTGCTTGCCGGGTTCGACCTTCAGAACGTTGACGAGAGTGACGGGTGCAGTGGCCATGGTGCTTCTCCTTCGTTGCGGATGCAGCAAAGACGAAGCGAAGAGGCGAAACGGATCGCGCGCGCGAAGATTTTTCCCCAGCCATGCTTCATACCACTTTTAGGCGAATTCCGACCAAAGTTGCGATGCGCTAATCTCAACTTCTGAGAGAATGGGAGGCTGAACGATGTTTCTGAGCGAGAGTACGTTCCGGGAAAACGCGCTTGAGATCATCCAAATCGAGGGCGAAGGGGAATATCTGTACAACCGTGAGCTCCTTATAACGGAGGATGACGGCTACGTTGTCATCCTGATCGAGAAGCTGCGCGGCCTCGTCTACACGCGCAACACTCCCGAAAATTTGGCGGGCGATCGGCTTCGAGACAGGGTGGAGCTCTATATTCTCCGGGCGGGGCCCGCGATCGAAAGCTTCAAACTGTCGATCAAATCCCATGCCGGCTCGGCATTTCGAGCCACCGTCGGCTTTTTCAAGAAGGCATTTCACGAGGCCAAGGAAGAGTTCTCCTGCAAACTTTGCAAGGCATTGTGCAAGCTCGTTGTATCAGCCCTTCTGGCGAATCTCGGCATTCCATACTTTGATCCGGAAAACGCCGCGGCCGCCATCAATCTCTCCGAACATCAGGATTTGATTGCAACGGCTCTGACCGACCCCAGCCAGGCGCTTAATCCGCTCCTCGCAGAAGTGATGGGAAAGATCGAGGGGCCGCTTTTAGAGACCATACGGGATGTTCTGGCGGTGGCCAATTGGTGGCTCGACGTAACGGACCGGCTCTATGGGCGCGCCTGCGCGATGGTGGGATGCTGTCAGGCGGAGTAAGCTCGAACTGACGCGGAGCCTAACCTCGACCGAGAGATGCTGACCCAAATCTTGGATACGGGATGTTACATATCTGCGGGCCGCAGAGGACACGCGCCCTCTACACAGACATACTCCCTCAACGGAGCAGTGTTCCCAGACGGCTTGTGCGGAGACCATCCGTTATCGGCCGATAGCCAGCCCACACAGAGACCGACCGTCAGAGAGCAAAGCCGCCGGCGGCCACCGGCTCGCCGTCGTCGCGAACCTTGAGGATGGTGTCGATCAGCCCCCACTCCAGAGCTTCCTCGGCGGTCATGAAACGGTCCCGGTCCATGGCGCGCTCGAACTCCTCGTAGGTTCGTCCGCAATGCTCCGCATAGAGGCGCGTCATGCGCTGCTTGGTGCGAAGGATCTCTTCGGCATGGATCTGCATGTCGGATGCCTGGCCCTGAAAACCGCCCGATGGCTGGTGCACGAGGATGCTGGCATTGGGCAAGGCGGCCCGCTGTCCCGGCGTACCGGCCATCAGGAGAAACGAACCCATGGAGCGTGCAGTCCCCATGCATAAGGTATGCACCGGCGCCCGGATGTAGCGCATGGTGTCGTACATGGCGAAACCGCTGGTCACGACGCCGCCCGGCGAATTGATGTAGAGATGGATGGGTTTCTTCGGGTTTTCCGCTTCGAGAAGAAGCATCTGGGCGCAGACCAGCGCGGAGACCGTGTCGTTCACCTCACCATTGAGAAAGATGATTCGCTCGCGCAACAGGCGGGAATAGATGTCGAACGATCGCTCTCCACCATTCGACTGCTCAACGACCATAGGGACGAGTTGCATCGCTTCGCGCATCGGCGAACTCCATTCATCCAGAGTTTGTGGGGAAGCTCGTCGGCTTACGCGGCGAGCATGAGGGTATCGTTGTTGTTTGCGGCCTTCCTGATCACGCGACCGCTGCGAACGTTCGGCAGTTCGTGCACGATCTGCAGCCTGGTTCTGTCGGAACCGATCGGCGCGATCCGGAAGGTGACGGTACTTTCGAGATACGGAGCCTCGGTTTCGCGCAGCCTGTAGCGGACCTCCTCGCCAGGCACGACAACGGCGCCTTCGGGATCAGCCAAAGCCTCCTTCGGTAGCCAGTTTTCACGAAACGCCGGGATGCTGATCGCGCGCCAGACCTTCTGCGGCGCCTCGTCGAGTTCGTATTCCAGCTCGAGGCTGCCTTCGTTCGGGGCGCTGCTTTCACGGTTCATTGGTCCATATCCTTCAGCAAGATCTTGAGCGCTTCGATGCGTGCGGGCCAGTAGGCACGGTATTTCGCAAGCCACTGCGCAATTTGGGCCAGTCCGTCGGGATCGACTTCGTAGTTTACGAACCGGCCTTGCCGCTGCTCCTTCACCAACCCGGCACTCCGCAACACCGAAATGTGCTGGGACATCGCCGGCTGGCTGATGTCCATGCCTTCCCGCAAGGCACTGGCATTCTTGCTTCCGTCGGCAAGCTTCTCGAAGATGGCGCGGCGCGTCGGGTCAGCCAGGGCTCGGAATATCTCGTTCTCGATCATAAACAACACATAAGCACGGACTTATCTCAATGACAAGTGCGCTGTTCAGCAGGAGGAGAAAAGAAAGGATCGGGCTTTTGCGCGCCGCAAGATGCGGTCAAGGCGCCGCGGATCGATACCTGCCAGCAGACAGGAATGGGTAGCGCTGTGAACGCATTGGCATGGGAAGCAGAACGAGGAGGAAATGGCGGACAGAGAGGGATTCGAACCCTCGATACGCTTTCACGTATACACGCGTTCCAGGCGTGCGCCTTCAACCACTCGGCCACCTGTCCATCCGTCAGCAGCCGACGGTCAATCCGGCTGGATGGGAAGGGCGGGGCCCTTCGGCGTCAGCCAGCTTAGAACCGGCGGACGCGCGTCTATATACCGATGATTTGCCCGGGATCAACTGCTTTCTGACAGATTATTGACATCTTGTGACGCGAGCGGGTTTCCGGTTCCCATTGTGCGCTCCGGGCAAGGGGCTTATCTCTTGCGTCAGGGCGTGTCCGATGCGTCCGGCCGGTCTCGGCCACATCCTCCGGCCTGCAGGTTGCCGCATATTTTCATTGCCGGGCCTTGTCCGAGGCACGGGCGATCGGAGAAGATGCGGCGGGGCGACGCGCCGAGCCGATGACTGGGCGCCAGCCAGCGAATTGAAGGGAATGCCGTGCGATGCGATTTCTATTGAGGCTGGCGAGCGCCATCGTGTTGTTTGCCGCCGTGCTTGCCGGTGCCGTCGACGCGATCCAGTCGGTCGCCGCATCGGAACTGGTGATGACGTCGCTCGGCGACGACCTGGAGGCGCTTGGCGCCGACACGGCAAGCTGGGTCCAGTTTGCCCAACGTTCCGATACCGCACCGACGATCTGGCACGGGATGCTGCATTGGCTGCTGCAGCAGCCGGCCTTCGCGGTGCTGGCGCTGATCGCCCTGATCCTGTGGATGGCCGGATACAAGAAGCGGCCGGCGGCTGGACGGTTCGCCGCCTGACACGGCGCGGGCCACCTTCGCATCGAAAGGAGTATGCTGATGTTCCTGATCGACATGTTCAACAAGAAGACGATCATGCCGGACGCGCAGACGGCACTGCCGGGCCGTGACGCCGCGGTCCCCACGGCCGAGACGCATTTCGTTTCCGGCCGGCCGTTGAAAGGCCCCTACCCCGACGGCACCAAGCGCATCCTTCTGGGCATGGGCTGTTTCTGGGGCGCCGAACGATTGCTGTGGAACATCCCCGGCGTCTACGTGACGGCGGTCGGCTACGCCGGCGGGCTGACGCCGAACCCGACCTATCAGGAAACGACGACCGGGCTTACCGGCCATGCCGAAGTGGTCCTGGTCGTCTATGATCCGGAAAAGGTGAAGCTCGCGAGCCTGCTCAGGACCTTCTTCGAGGAACACGACCCGACGCAGGGCATGCGCCAGGGCAACGACATCGGCACCACCTACCGCTCGGCGATCTATGCCTATGACGACGAGCAGCTGGCCGAAGCCAAGGCCGCGCGCACCACGTTCCAGACCGCGCTGAAGCACGCCAACCACGGCGGCAGGGTTACGACCGAGATCGGCATGGCGGGCGCGTTCTATTTCGCCGAGGACTACCACCAGCAATATCTGGCCAAGAACCCCAGCGGCTATTGCGGCCTGCGCGGCACCGGCGTCAGCTGCCCGATCGGGCACTAGACGCATACCCCTCGGGTGGTATTCCGCGTGCGGTCGCGATACCCACAACCCTGAGGCCGCGCCGGGCCGGTCGGGACACCTCGCCAGGATCTCAAAAACGCAACAGAACCGGTGCCTTACGGGTGCCGGTATCCGTAGCTTCAATTTTTACCATCTGAAAAATTTTGAGTGTTTTTTTGCCGTGACCGTGCAAGGATGCGCCACCCTAGCCCCAAGGAGAAGGGGGTGGGTTCCGCAGACAGGCTTCCGTCAGGGAGCCGGCGGGAGGACCCAATAAGATCAATAGCGACAACAGGGCTGCACGATGAAAAAAACAATTCTCGGTCTCTTTGCCTTTTCGATGATGTCCGCGACGGCCTTGGCCGCCGACATCAAGCCGGCGATCATCTACGATCTCGGCGGCAAGTTCGACAAATCCTTCAACGAGGCTGCCTTTAACGGCGCCGAGAAGTTCAAGACGGAATCGGGTGTCGAATACCGCGAGTTCGAAATCGCCAACGACGCCCAGCGCGAACAGGCGCTGCGCCGCTTCGCCAGCGACGGCAACAGCCCGATCGTCATGGCCGGCTTCAACTGGGCGGCTTCGCTCGAAAAGATCGCCCCGGAATATCCGGACATCAAGTTCGCGATCATCGACATGGTCGTCGAGAAGCCGAACGTCAAGTCGGTCGTCTTCAAGGAACAGGAAGGCTCCTACCTCGTCGGCGTTCTCGCCGGTCTCGCTTCCAAGTCGAAGACCGTCAGCTTCGTCGGCGGCATGGATGTTCCGCTGATCCACAAGTTCGCCTGTGGCTACGTTGGCGGCGCCAAGTCGACCGGCGCTGACGTCAAGGTTCTGGAAGCCTACACCGGCACGACGCCGGACGCCTGGAACGACCCGGTCAAGGGCGGCGAAATCGCCAAGTCCCAGATCGACCAGGGCTCGGATGTCGTCTACCACGCAGCCGGCGGCACCGGCGTCGGCGTTCTGCAGGCAGCTGCGGACGCGGGCAAGCTCGGCATCGGCGTCGATTCGAACCAGAACGCCCTGCAGCCGGGCAAGGTCCTGACCTCGATGCTGAAGCGCGTCGACGTTGCCGTCTACGAAGCCTTCACGGCGGCCAAGAACGACAAGTTCGAGTTCGGCATTTCCAACCTCGGCCTCAAGGAAGACGGCGTCGGCTATGCCCTCGACGACAACAACAAGGCGCTGATCACGCCTGAGATGCTCGACGCGGTGGAAAAGGTGAAGGCCGAAATCATTGCCGGCAAGGTCCAGGTCCACGACTACATGAGCGACGAGTCCTGCCCCTACTAAGAGCAGCGCTTGCGTCATGAAAAAGGCCGCCGGTTCATTGGACCGGCGGCCTTTTGTTTGTCCTGTCGCTGTCGTGGCGATCAGTAATGCGGCGGCTTCGTGATTGCCGGCGCGTCGAGCGACTGCTCTTCGAGCGTCAGGAACCTTTCGGTCAGCCGGTCGAGCTTGGCGCGGGTCTGCTCGACCACCTTCCACTGCTCGGCAAGCTGATCGGAAAGCTCCTCGATAGTCTTGGCCTGGTGGGCCACGGTCTCCTCGAGGCGGGTGATCCGTTCGTCCGTGTTGCTCATTCCTGCAAACTCCATGGGCGCGCGGCGCCGTTTGCCGGCAGATTGGCCACCGCCGGCCTTATGTCAAGCGAGAGCCTTATGCCTTCGCCGCGACACGCAGCGAGAACCCGGGATCTTTCGCCGAGAGCCGCTTGTGCAGGTGCACCATCAGGCCGGCGGCAAAGAGCGGCGTCAAAAGGTTGACGAAGGGTACCGCCAGGAAGCCGGCGAGCAGCAGCCCGGCGAGAAAGACGGTCGAGCGATGCTTTTCCCGGAAGAGCCGCGCCTCCGCCGGCGCGCGATAACGCATCGCCGCAAACTCGAAGAATTCGCGGCCGAGCAGATAGCCGTTGACCAGGAAGAAGGCGACGAGATTGACGCCCGGAACGAGCAGCAGCACGAGCGCCAGGAGGTTGCCGAGGATGACGACGCCCAGGAACTTGAGCGAGCCGGCAATCGCCTCGCCGAGCGGCAGCGGCCGGCCCTGGGGTTCGTTCGGATAGTCACGCTTCTCGATGACATCGGCGACGTCGTCGAGGAAGAAGCCGGCAATGAGCGCGGTGACGGGGGCAAGAAGCAAGGCGAGCACAAGGGCCAGGCCAAGGCTTGCGAAGATGCCGAGCACGAAGGTCAGCCAGCCGGCCCAGACGGGCGTGCCCGGCATCAGCGTGTCGATCCAGGGCAAGGCCAGCCAGACGAACACCTCGCGCACCGCAAACCACAGGGCGACAAGCGCAAGGATCGTCAGCCCCAGCACCTTCCAGAAGACCGATCGGGTCTCGGGTGCAAACAGGTTGGCAAGCGACAGCCGCGCCGCGTCCAGGATCATCATCGCTCTCCAGCATGAGCCAAGGTTCGATGGTGCATGTAGGCAGAGGCACTACCGGCGACAAGATCGTTCCGGCAGGCATCCGTCTTTATGCAAGATTCATGCACCTCATCTAAGGGAAGCATGGAAAACGCCGGGAGCGGCGATATTGTAGACATATGGGATGCCGGCAGCAGCGCTCCGCGGAGGATGACATGACAGAACAAAAGACACTCGCCAGCCTTTCCGTGCTGGTGCAGAGCGGCAAGCTGGATCCGGTGGAACTCGCCAAGGAAACCTATGCGGCGATCGACGCCCACGGCGACTACGCCATCTTTGTCGAACTGACGCCGGAGCGCGCGACGCGGGATGCGGAGGCTGCCTCCAAGCGCCTGAGGGCGGGGCGGTCGCTCGGCCTGCTCGACGGCCTGCCGGTCGCCTGGAAGGATCTGTTCGACACCGCCGGCAGCGTCACGACCGCCGGCTCGGCGGTGCTGCGCACGAACGCGCCGGCGACGCGCGACGCGCCCGTCGTCGCCGCCGTTTCCGCCGCCGGCATGGTCAGTGTCGGCCGCACCAATCTCAGCGAATTCGCCTTCTCCGGCCTTGGCATCAACCCGCACTACGGCACGCCGCGCAATCCCGCCGCCACCGACGTCGAGCGCATACCCGGCGGCTCGTCGTCGGGCTCGGCGGTCGCGGTTGCGGCCGGGCTGGTGCCGGCGGCCGTCGGTACCGACACCGGCGGATCCGTCCGCATTCCCGCAGCCTTCACCGGCATCGTCGGTTACAAGGCGACCCGTGGCCGTTACGCGATGAAGGGCATCTTTCCGCTGGCGGAAAGCCTGGATTCGCTCGGGCCCCTTTGCCGCACGGTGCAGGATGCCGTCTGGGTCGATGCCGCCATGCACGGGTTGACGGCGCCGACCGTGCGCCGCGCAGATCTTACGGGCGTCGCGCTGGTGATCCCGGAAACGGTGGTCTTCGACGATGCGGAACCGGAGGTCGTCGAAGCCTTCGAGGACGCGATCAAGCGGCTCGAAAAGGCGGGAGTTGCCGTCAGCCGCCGCGCTTTCCCGTCCTTCTCGGCGGTGTTCGGGTTGATGGCCCGTCATGGCGCCCTGGTAACGGCCGAGGCCTATGCCCTGCACCGCGAGCGCCTCGCCGGCCCTGAAGCAAACGCGATCGATCCGCGCGTCGTCGCCCGCACACGGCTCGGCGAGAAGATCACCATGCCCGACTACATCGCTCTCCTCGACGCGCGCGACCAGTTGATCCACGAGACGGTCGAAAGCCTGAGGCCGAACGAACTCATCGCCCACCCGACATTGCCGCATGTCGCCCCGCCGGTCGCGCCGCTTCTCGAAGACGACGAATTGTTCTTCAAGATCAACGGCAAGACGCTGCGCAACACCTCGATCGGCAACTTCCTGGATTTCTGCGGCATCTCCATTCCTTGCGGGCTCGGAGCGGCGGAAATGCCGGTTGGCTTCCAGCTTGCGGCCCCACATCATCAGGACGACAGGCTGCTTTCGGTGGCGCTTTCGGCCGAGGCGATCATCCGGGGTGAGGCATGATCGTCTGTTTCGATATCGGCGGCTCGGCAATCAAGGGCGCGATCGTGCATTCGCGCGACCGGATCTTTCCGTTGCCGCGCCGAACCACGCCGCTTACCAATTTCCGCCAGTTCGTGCAGGCGCTCGAATCGGTCCTCGACGAAGCGGGCGGACACCCGGCATGCGTGGCGATCTCGATCACCGGCGTCATCGATCCCGAGACGCAGCGCATCAAATGCGCCAACATCCCCTGCATCGACGGTCGCGAACTGGTCGCCGAGCTGGAAGCGGCGCTGCATCTTCCGGTGAAGATCGCCAATGACGCCGACTGCTTTGCGCTGGCTGAGGCCGGCGCGGGTGCCGGGCGCGGCCACCGCATCGTTTTCGGCGCCATCCTCGGCACCGGCGTCGGCGGCGGCCTGGTCATCGATGGCCGGCTGATCAATGCCGATGGCGGCTTTGCTGGCGAATGGGGCCATGGCCCGGCGATCGCGTCGGAAGCGGGCGATCCGCCCATCGCCATTCCCGCCTATTCCTGCGGCTGCGGCCAGAAGCGCTGCGTCGATACCGTCGGCGGCGCCCGCGGGCTGGAACGCCTGCACCAGACCGCCCATGGCAAGACGCTTTCGAGCCACGAGATCATCGAAGCCTGGAAGACTGGCGACCTCGAAGCCAAGCGCACGGTTGGCCTTCTCATCGACCTCGTCAGCTCGCCGCTGGCGCTGGTCATCAACATCACCGGCGCGACGATCGTGCCCGTCGGTGGCGGCCTTTCCAATGCAGAGGAGCTGCTTGCCGAGATCGACAGGGCGGTGCGTAGCCGGATTCTGAGACAATTCGACCGGCCATTGGTCGTGCGCGGCGAATGCCGGATCGAGCCCGGCCTGATCGGCGCGGCGCTGCTCGGGCTTTCAGGAGACAAGGTATGAGCGACATCAAACTCGAAGTCTGCGTCGACGACGCGGACGGACTTTACGCGGCCATCGAAGGCGGTGCCGATCGGATCGAGCTTTGCGCCGCCCTTTCCGTCGGTGGCCTCACGCCCAATCCCGGCCTGATGGCGCTGGCTGGCCCGCCGCCCGTGCCCGTCTACGCGATGATCCGGCCGCGGCCGGGCGATTTCATCTTCTCAACCGCCGACCTCGACGTGATGCGTCGCGATATCGACGCGGCGCGAGACGCCGGTCTGGCCGGTGTCGTGCTCGGCGCATCGCTGGCCGATGGCCGGCTCGACGCGTCGATGCTCATCAAGCTCACCGGTCATGCGGCCGGGCTCGGCATGACGCTGCACCGGGCGTTCGATCTCGTGCCTGATTTTGCCGAGGCGATGGAAACGGCGGTGGAACTCGGCTTCGAGCGCATCCTGACCTCGGGCGGCGCGAAGAGTGCGCCGCAGGCGATCGACCGCCTCGCGGAAATCATCGAGCGTGCGGCCGGGCGATTGTCGATCATGCCCGGTTCGGGCGTGACGCTGGACACGGTTGACGCCCTCCTCTGCAAGCTTGCTGTCGGGGAGGTTCACTCCTCCTGCTCCGTTCGTGAGCCGGCTCAGGATCCGCGACTGGTGGAGATGGGCTTCGTCTCCGCCGACCGGCGTCGCACCGATGCGGATACGGTGCGGGCGATGAAGGCGAAGCTTGCGGCCCATAGCCCGCGCTAACAAAAAAGCCCAAAGAAGAAGACCCGGAGAGCGAAGCGCTTTCCGGGTCTTTCTGTCAGGTCTTTGTTGTCCGTGACATCGCAATCAGGCTGCGTAAACCTGCGTGCCGCCGATCCAGGTGGAACCCATGCCGAGTTCCGGCGTGAGCAGCACGAAATCGGCGTCCGCTCCGGGCTTCAACCGGCCCTTGTGGGTGGCGAGACCCATGGCGTCGGCCGGATAGGCGGAGGCCATGCGCAGCGCTTCCTCGACCGGCAGGCCGAGCTTTTCGTGCACGAAACGAACCGAGGACAGCATGTCGATGTCGGCACCGGCGAGCGTGCCGTCGGCAAGCGTCAGGCGGCCGCCCTCGCGCAGGATTTCGCGACCGTTGAGCTGGAAGCTCTTCATGTCGGTGCCGATCGGCGACATCGCGTCGGTGACCAGGAAGATCTGGCCCGGCCCCACCTTGGCGCGCAGCGCCACGCCCATCGACGCCGGCTCGACGTGATAGCCGTCGGCGATCATGCCCGCATGCAGCGTGCCGGTGGCAAGCGCTGCACCGACCACGCCCGGCTCACGATGGCCGAGGCCGCTCATGGCGTTGAAGAGATGGGTTACCGTGCGTGCGCCCGCCTTGGCATAGGCGACCGCGGTTTCATAGCCGACATCCGTATGGCCGAGGCTGACGACGGCGCCGGCGTCAGTAAGCGCCCGCACCTGTTCCTTCGTGGCGTTTTCCGGCGCCACGGTCACCATCAGCACGCCGAGCGCCCTGGCGCAATCGAGCATTTCGGCGAGATCGGCGTCGTCCATCGGGCGGATCAGTTTCGGATCGTGCGCCCCTTTGCGCGCGACCGAAAGATGCGGGCCTTCGAGATGCAGCCCGAGGAAACCGGGCACGCCGGCAGCCTTGGCCTCAAGGCCGGCCTTGATGGTGGCGCTTCTAATTTCGCGCGTATCGGTGATCAGTGTCGGCAGAAGTGCCGTCGTGCCGAACTTGGCATGGGCCGAGCAGATCTGCCGGATGCCTTCGACCGTCGGCTCCTCGTTCAGAAGCGCACCACCGCCGCCGTTGACCTGCAGGTCGATGAACCCCGGCGCCAAAAGCATGCCGTGGGCATCGATCCGCTCGGCGTCGGCGGGAACGTCGGCTGACGCTACGATCGCCTTGACCCGGCCGGCCTCGATCACGAGGGCGCAGCCGTCGTGCCATTCGACGCCGTCGAACAGGCGGGCGCCGGTGATTGCCTTCCTCTCGCTCATCTCGTCTCCGTTACCTTCTTGAGGCTTGCCGGCGCATCGGGGTTGAGACCGCGCGAACGCGACCAAGCCTCGACGAAACCGTAGAACGGCAGGATCAGCGTCAGCGCGTCGGTGATCGGGTGACCGGTCTCGACGAAGGGCAGACGCTTGGCCTTGGCGGCGAGGTTCGAGGTAGCATGAACCACTGCACCCTTTTCCGCCATACCGTCGGCAATGCCGGCAACCGACGTCTCGGCCGCATCACGGGCGGCAAGTGTCAGCACCGGGAACTTGGCGCCGACGAGCGCCACCGGCCCGTGCAGCACTTCCGCCGCGGAATAGGCTTCCGCATGCATGCCGGAGGTTTCCTTGAACTTCAGCGCCGCTTCGCTGGCGATCGCGAGCGCCGGGCCGCGGCCGAGCACATAGAGCGATTCGGCTTCGCCGAGATCGTCGGCAAAGCCCTGCCAGTCGAGCTTGACGGCCTTGGCAAACTGGTTCGGCAGGTCGGCGACCGCGCGCTGAAGCGCCGCATCACCGGTCCATTCGCCAAGCACCGCAAGGCCGGCGACGATCGAGTTGACGTAGGACTTGGTGGCAGCGACGGCGATTTCCGGACCGGCCAGGATGTCGAGCGGGTTGGTGCAAGCCTCGGAAATCGGCGAGGGCAGCGTGTTGGTAAGCGCGATCGAGACCGCGCCGGCATCGGTTGCAGCCTTCGCCATGGCGACGATGTCCGGGCTCTTGCCCGACTGCGAAATCGCGATCGCAGCGGCGCCGCCGAGCTTCAGCTTGGCACCGTAGATCGAGGCGAGCGACGGGCCGAGCGAGGCGACGGGCACGCCAGCCTGCAGCTCGATCGCATATTTGAGGAACAGCGCCGCATGGTCGGAGGAGCCGCGGGCGATGGTGACGAGGAAGGCCGGATCCTTGGCGCGGAGTGCCGCACCGGCAGCCTTGAGCTGGTCGGCGGAGCGTTCCAGCAGACGCTGGGCGGCTTCGGGGATCTCGTCGATTTCTCGGCGCATATTGGTCTGCATGATCAATTCCCTTTCTTGGCGGAGCCGTCGCTTTAGGATTCCGACAGCGTCAGTTCCGCGACAAAGTCATAGGCATCGCCCCGATAGAGCGAGCGGGTGAATTCGACGACGCGTCCCGATGCGAGATAGGAAACACGTTCGATGGAAAGGCCGGCCGAACCGACGGCGACGCCGAGCATCGAGGCATCCGGATCCTTGATGTTGCAGGCGGAGATGCGCTGCACGGCGCGCACCGGTCGCGAGCGCGTCTTGTCGAGCGCAGTATAGAGCGACGAGGTGACGGTCTGCGGGTCGGGCAGGAACTCCGCCGAAATGCTGGCACGCTCGATCGCAAGCGGCATGTCGTCGGCGATGCGCAGGCGCCCGAGGCGGGCGACCAGCGCGTCGGCCGGAAGGCCGAGCGCCATCATTTCATCCGGCGAGGGATGAAACAGGCCGCGCTCCAGCCAGCGGGCATGGGTGTTCAGGCCGCGGCGCGCCATGTCTTCGGTGAACGAGGTCAGCCGCGACAACGACTGCTGCACCTTGGAGACCGGCTTGACGACGAAGGTGCCGGAGCCGTGGCGGCGAACCAGCAGCCCGTCGCGCACGAGATCGTCCACCGCCTTGCGCACGGTGACGCGGCTGATATTGGCGTAGTCGGCAAGGTCGCGCTCCGGCGGCAGAGCGTCGCCGTGATTGAGCTTGCCCGACTGGATCGCGTCTTCGAGCGATTGCCTGAGCTTGAGATAGAGCGGCCCCGACCCTCCGGACTGCAGGCCCTCGAGCGGCAGAATGGAAGCGAGCTGGTGCGTCATGCGCCTGCCCTCGCCTGGGTACCGAAACGCTGGGCGGCAACGGCGACCGATCCGGTCAGCGCGTCGGCCTCCGCTTCGACGAGCAAGGCCTGATGCCGATCGGCAAGCCAGGGGCGATAGAGCGGCGCCAATCCACCGAGAAGGCACAATCTGTCGCAGCCCCTTGCGACGACGACATCAAGTGCCTCGTCCACTGTAAGCGCGGCGGCCTTCAGGATGCGCACGGCAACCGGATCACCGGATGCGGCGCCTTCGAACACGCGCGGCGCATAGCGGCCGAATTCGCCGGGCTTGGCGAGGCGGGCGAAATCGACGACGTCCCGCGCGTCGTTGTTGAATTCGGCAAGGACCGATGCCGTCACCGCCGAGGCTTCATGAATATTGTCGAAGGCAAGCAGGCTTTCCTGCAGAAGCGCATGGCCGATGCGGGCGCCGCTGCCATGGTCACCGATGGTGAAGCCCCAACCGCCGACATAGCTGACAGTTTCGCCCTGGCGCAGGATATAGATGCTGCCGGTACCAAGAATGGCGACCGCGCCGTCACGATTGCCGAGCGCGCCCTGCAGGGCGATCAAGCCATCGGATTCGATGTCGGCGGCGGCGAACGGAAGGCGGCGCTTCACATAATGCACGGCGTCGCCGACATTGTGCCCGGCGACACCGACGATCGCCTTGGCGGCGCTAATACCCTGGGGATCAAGGCCCGCCTCTACGAAGGCGGCGCGTGCGGCCTCACCGATATTGGCAAGCGCGGTTTCCGGATCCGTCAGGATATTGGCGGCGCCGGATTTGCCGCGCCCGAGAATGCGCCCGTCCGCCGTTGCCACGGCAGCCCGGCAGCTCGTTCCGCCGCCATCGATTCCGATCAGGTAATTTGTCATGAGCACCTCCGCCCATTGAGGATACCAAAAAAATACCAATATCCAAGCCTGAATCCACTCGCGGTTTCGATTTCATTGCAATACGTTTGAAATCTAAGGGCTAATTTAGCTGTTTAGTTTTTTCAGACGCCAAAACTTAAATTCTGCTGGACAATTGGTATTTTTTTGGCATTAATTTGACCAAGAGGAGACACAACCCATGCCGTCAGCCAAGACCGAAGAGCGCCACGACAACGCCAAAGGCCTGGATCTTATGCATCCGGCGCTGGCGCTCCGGCTGCTCGCGTCCGGCCAGCAGGCGGCCGCCAAGGCCGTCGACGCGGCGATCGAATCGATCTCGGCTGCCGCATCGATCGCGGCCGAATCCCTCGCATCCGGCCGGCGTCTCGCCTATGCCGGCGCCGGTAGCTCAGGCCTGATGGCCATGGCCGACGCGCTCGAACTGCCCGGCACCTACGGCATTGCCCAGGACCAGATCGTCGTTCTGCTTGCCGGCGGCACCGCCAGCCTCAGCGACCTTGCGGGCGGCTATGAAGACGACATGGACCTTGCCCGTGAAGACGTGCGCAAGGCCGGCATCGGCGCGGGCGACTGCCTCGTTTCCGTTTCAGCCAGCGGCTCCACCCCTTACGCGCTTGCTGCGGCCGACGAGGCCCGCAAGCTCGGCGCCAAGGTGATCGGGGTCGCGAACAATCCGGGTGCGGCGCTGTTCAAGGACGCCGACGTTTCGATCCTTCTGCAGACGCCGCCGGAAGTGGTTTCCGGCTCGACCCGCATGGGCGCCGGCACCGCGCAGAAGATCGCCTTCAACATGTTCTCGACGCTGGTCGGCATTCAGCTCGGCCACGTGCTCGACGGCCACATGGTCAACCTGCGCGCCGACAACATCAAGCTGCACGGCCGCGCAATCCGCATCGTTACCGACATTACCGACATCAGCGCTGCCGAGGCCGGCCGGCTGATCAACATGGCCTCCGGCTCGGTCAAGGTCGCGATCCTGCTCGCCTCTGGCGCGAAGGACGTTGCGGTCGCGGAGGCGGCACTGAAAGAGACCAGGCAGAATCTGCGCCAGGCGATCGACATCTTCTCGGCCTGAGTAATTCCGGGATCCAAACCGCGCCGGAGGGCGCTTATAAAGAGGGAGAAACTGCATGATCCGTACGACAATCAAAGGCCTGCTGCTCGCTTCGAGCATTCTCGGCACGGCCGGGCTGGCGCACGCCGAGGATGTGACGCTGACCATCGAAAGCTGGCGCAACGACGACCTGGCGATCTGGCAGGAAAAACTGATCCCGGCGTTCGAAGCCAAGCACCCGGGCATCAAGGTCAAGTTCGCGCCGACCGCGCCGACCGAATACAACGCCGCGCTCAACGCCAAGCTCGATGCCGGCTCCGCAGGCGATCTCATCACCTGCCGTCCGTTCGACGCCTCGCTCGAGCTTTACAACAAGAAGCACCTCGCCGACCTGACGGGTCTGGCCGGCATGGAGAACTTCTCGCCGGTCGCCAAGTCCGCCTGGACCACCGACGACGGCAAGGCCACGTTCTGCGTGCCGATGGCTTCGGTCATCCACGGCTTCATCTACAACAAGGACGCCTTCGACCAGCTCGGCATCCAGATCCCGACGACGGAAGCGGAATTCTTCGCCGCCCTCGACAAGATCAAGGCCGACGGCAACTACATCCCGATGGCGATGGGCACCAAGGACCTCTGGGAAGCCGCGACCATGGGCTACCAGAACATCGGCCCGACCTACTGGAAGGGTGAAGAAGGCCGCGCCAAGCTGATCAAGGGCGAAGAGAAGCTGACCGACGACGCATGGGTCGAGCCCTATCGCGTTCTTGCCAAGTGGAAGGATTATCTCGGCGACGGCTTCGAAGCCCAGACCTATCCGGACAGCCAGAACCTCTTCACGCTCGGCCGCGCTGCCATCTACCCGGCCGGCTCGTGGGAAATCGGCCTGTTCAACACCCAGGCCCAGTTCAAGATGGGCGCCTTCCCGCCGCCGGTTAAGAACGCCGGTGACGCCTGCTACATCTCCGACCACAACGACATCGGTGTCGGCCTGAACGCCAAGAGCGCGCATGCCGAAGAAGCCAAGAAGCTGCTGACCTGGATCTCCTCGCCGGAATTCGCTGAAATCTACGCCAACGCGCTGCCGGGCTTCTTCAGCCTGAACTCGCAGCCGGTGAAGATGGCCGATCCGCTGGCGCAGGAATTCGTTTCCTGGCGCGAAAAGTGCAAGCCGACGATCCGCTCGACCTACCAGATCCTGTCGCGCGGCACGCCGAACCTGGAAAACGAGACCTGGGTCGAATCGGCCAACGTGATCAACGGCACGGATACGCCTGAGGTTGCCGCCGAGAAGCTGCAGAAGGGCCTCGACGGCTGGTACAAGCCGGCGAAGTAAGACGTAAGCGCAACAGGTTCCCTCCCCTTGACGGGGGAGGGTCGGCCCTACAGCGCCGCACGTCCTGGACGTGCATAGAGCACCTTAAGCCGGATGGATTTAAGGATGCCGTGGGGACCGGGCGGGGCGACATGCCGAATGACGGCACTCCCCCAGCCGAAGCGTCACCGGCCTCCCCCAGTGGGAGGCCACCGACGCAGTCGTTTGCAAAAGAACGCGATAGACTTAACCTTCGTCATGAGCCCTCGATAAAGGGGCAGACGGCATGCGGCGCGACCGGCCGCGTGGCGCCAGTGCGCATCATGATTGCCTGGGGACCGGTCTTCTAGAAACGGATGGATCCATGAGTGACGCTCTTTCAGTGCAAGACGGACAGCCGACCGCAAGGCGGCCGAAACGCTGGCACATCCTCGTCTTCCTGCTGCCGGCCTTCCTGGTCTATTCGGCGGTGATGATCCTGCCGTTGATCGAGACGCTCAGGCTTTCGCTGTTCAACACGGTCGACGGCCAGCCGACCTTTGTCGGCCTTGCGAATTTCCAGACGCTGTTCGGCGACGAACGCTGGGCGCACGATTTCTGGAACGCGCTGAAGAATAACGTCATCTTCTTCATCATCCATATGTGCGTGCAGAACCCGATCGGCGTCGCGCTCGCTGCCATGCTGTCGATCCCGAAGCTGCGCTTCGTGACCTTCTACCGCACGGCGATCTTCCTGCCGACGCTGCTCTCCTTCGTGATCGTCGGCTTCATCTGGAAGCTGATCCTGTCGCCGATCTGGGGCGTTGCGCCCGGCATGCTCGATCTCGTCGGCCTGAAGTCGCTGTTTGCCCCCTGGCTCGGCAAGCCCGGTTCGGCGCTCGTCACCGTGTCGCTGATCTCGGTCTGGCAATATGTCGGCATCCCGATGATGCTGATCTACGCCGCCCTGCTCAACATTCCGGATGAGGTGATCGAGGCTGCCGAATGCGACGGCGTCACCGGCTGGAGCCAGTTCTGGAAGATCAAGCTGCCGCTGATCCTGCCGGCGATCGGCATCATCTCGATCCTGACCTTCGTCGGCAACTTCAACGCCTTCGACCTGGTCTACACGGTGCAGGGCGCGCTTGCCGGCCCGGACGGCTCGACCGACATTCTCGGCACGCTGCTCTACCGCACCTTCTTCGGTTTCCAGCTGCAGCTCGGCGACCGCTCGATGGGCGCGACGATCGCCACGGTGATGTTCCTCATCATCCTCGCCGGCGTCTCGCTCTACCTCTTCGTCATTCAGCGCCGCATGCGCCGCTACCAGTTCTGAGGAGACCGGAGATGTCGAAAGCACGCGATTCATTTCTCCGCACCGGCTTCGTGCATGCAGCGCTCATCGCCTACACGCTCATCTCGCTGTTCCCGGTGTTCCTGACGATCATCAACTCGTTCAAGGATCGCAACGCGATCTTCCGGGCGCCGCTGACGATCCCGACGCCGCAGACCTTCAGCCTGATCGGCTATGAAACGGTCCTCGGCCAGGGCGACTTCGCCACCTATTTCCAGAACAGCTTCATCGTCACGATCGTCTCGATCGCGCTGGTGCTGCTCTTCGGGGCGATGGCCGCCTTCGCGCTGTCGGAATACCGCTTCCGCGGCAACACGCTGATGGGGCTTTATCTCGCGATCGGCATCATGATCCCGATCCGCCTCGGCACCGTCGCCATTCTGCAGGGCATGGTCGCTGCCAACCTCGTCAACACGCTGACGGCGCTGATCCTCGTCTATACGGCCCAAGGCCTGCCGCTCGCGATCTTCATTCTCTCGGAGTTCATGCGCACGGTCTCCGATGACCTGAAGAATGCCGGACGCATCGACGGGCTGTCGGAATACTCGATCTTCTTCCGCCTGGTTCTGCCGCTCGTCCGGCCGGCCATGGCAACGGTCGCGGTCTTCACCATGATCCCGATCTGGAACGACCTCTGGTTCCCGCTGATCCTCGCACCGGCGGAAGCGACCAAGACGGTGACGCTCGGCTCGCAGATCTTCATCGGCCAGTTCGTCACCAACTGGAACGCGGTTCTGGCGGCGCTGTCGCTCGCCATCCTTCCGGTTCTCGTCCTCTACGTCATCTTCTCGCGGCAACTGATCCGCGGCATCACGGCAGGAGCAGTCAAGTGAGTGCAAGCAGCAAACCGGTCCGGGTCCTCGTCGCGGGGCTCGGCAACATGGGGCGCAGCCACGCGCTCGCCTATCACAACAATCCCGGCTTCGAGATCGTTGGCCTCGTCAACCGCTCGAAGGTACCGTTGCCGGAGGAACTGAGCGGCTACACGATCCATCCGGACTTCAAGGCGGCTTTGGCCGAACTGAAGCCCGAACTCTGCTCGATCTGCACCTATTCGGACAGCCATGCCGACTTTGCGGTCATGGCGTTCGAGGCCGGCGCCGACGTCTTCGTCGAAAAGCCGCTCGCGACCACCGTCGCCGACGCCGAGCGCGTCGTCGCGGCGGCGAAGAAACACGGCCGCAAGCTGGTGATCGGCTACATCCTGCGCCATCACCCCTCGTGGATCCGGCTGATCGCCGAAGCGCGCAAGCTCGGCGGCCCCTATGTCTTCCGCATGAACCTGAATCAGCAGTCGAGCGGACCGACCTGGGAAACGCACAAGTCGCTGATGAAGACGACGTCGCCGATCGTCGACTGCGGCGTGCACTATGTCGACGTCATGTGCCAGATCACCGACGCCAAGCCGGTGGAAGTGCGCGGCATGGGGCTTCGCCTCTCCGACGAGATCGCGCCCGACATGTACAATTACGGCCACCTGCAGGTGATCTTCGAGGATGGCTCGGCCGGCTGGTACGAAGCCGGCTGGGGGCCGATGATCTCGGAAACCGCCTTCTTCGTGAAGGACGTGATGTCGCCGAAGGGATCGGTGTCGATCGTCATGGACCAGAACGCCAAGTCCGACGACATCGACATGCACACCAAGACCGCGGTGATCCGGCTGCACAATGCCGAAACCGGTCCCGATGGCCGATTCCTCAAAGCCGACGAGGACCTGAAGATGGACGGCGAGCCCGGCCACCAGGAACTCTGCGACCGCGAACAGGCCTATGTGCTGAAGGCCATTCGCGAAAACATCGACCTCGACCGTCACATGAACGACGCCGTGCAGTCGCTCCGCATCTGCCTTGCAGCAGACGAAAGCGTGCGCACCGGCAGACCAGTCAAACTTTAAAGGGGGCAACCAGGTGGGATCGCTTCAACTCAAATCCATCCGCAAGGCCTACGGTAGCCATGAGGTGCTGAAGGGCATCGACCTCGAGGTGAAGGACGGCGAATTCGTCATCTTCGTCGGCCCGTCCGGCTGCGGCAAGTCGACCTTGCTGCGCACCATCGCCGGTCTCGAGGACGCGACCTCCGGCAGCGTACAGATCGACGGCACGGAAGTCGGCCATGTGGCGCCCGCCAAGCGCGGCATCGCCATGGTGTTCCAGTCTTACGCGCTTTATCCGCACCTGTCGGTGAAGGACAATATGGGCCTTGGCCTGAAGCAGGCCGGCGCGCCGAAGGCCGAGATCGAGGACAAGGTCGGCAAGGCAGCGAGCATGCTGTCGCTCGATCCCTACCTCGCCCGTCGCCCGGCCGAGCTTTCCGGCGGCCAGCGCCAGCGCGTGGCGATCGGCCGCGCGATCGTGCGCGAACCGAAGCTCTTCCTGTTCGACGAGCCGCTTTCGAACCTCGACGCAGCCTTGCGCGTCAACACCCGGCTCGAGATTGCCCGGCTGCATCGCAGCCTGAAGGCAACGATGATCTACGTGACCCACGACCAGGTGGAGGCGATGACGCTCGCCGACAAGATCGTCGTCTTGAACGCCGGTCAGATCGAGCAGATCGGTTCGCCGATGGACCTCTACAACAGGCCTGCCAACGTCTTCGTCGCTGGCTTCATCGGCTCGCCGCAGATGAACTTCATCGAGGGCGCCCGGCTCGGCGATGTCAAAGCCAAGACGATCGGCATCCGCCCGGAGCACATGGCGCTTTCGCGCGAGAGCGGCGACTGGAAGGGCAAGGTGGTGCATGTCGAGCACCTCGGCGCCGACACCATCGTCTACATCGACAGCGAGCAGGTCGGCACCATCACCGTCCGCCTCTTCGGCGAACATCGCTACGCGCCTGACGACATCGTCTATGCGACGCCGACGGTCGGCGCCATGCACCGTTTCGGCGACGACGACCGCGTTCTCGCCTGATCCGCTTTGAGGCCGAGGCCTCATCACAGCTACGTGAAAAGCAACCGCCATGGGCTTAAACCCCTGTGGCGGTTGATTTATTTTTTGATTGTCCGTGCTGAACGACTCTGTTGCACCGCAAAGCAATTTAACATACATTTGTGTTTGTATATTAGCTTTCCGGTATTTTCCCCAAGCGATACCGGTTCTGCTCCCCTTCACTTCCGGACCGTACGGGCACCTTGCGAGATGCACCTGTCGCCTGCGGTCACCGAATATGGACATCGCTATGCGCATGAACCGACCGACACTGGCCGCCGCCTTGGCAACTGTGATTCTTCTTTCCGGCTGCCAGAAAGAGGAAGCACAACAGGGCGCCGCCGCATTCCCACCGTCCGCCGTCGCGGTCTTCACGACCAAGGCCGAAACCCTGCCGATCACCAACGAGTTGCCGGGCCGCATCGCCGCGACCCGCGTCGCCGAGGTCCGTCCGCGCGTTTCCGGCATTGTCGTCGAACGCGTCTTCCAGCAGGGCTCCAAGGTCAATGAGGGCGATGTGCTTTACCGCATCGATCCTGCGCCCTTCCGCGTTCAGGTCGAAAAGGCAGAGGCAACGCTTCGGCGCGCCCAATCCATTCGCCAGCAAGCCCAGCAGAAGGCCGATCGCCAGGAACAGCTGAGGAAGGCGAACGTCGTCGCCGCGCAGCAATTGGAAGATGCGGCTGCGCTGCTTGCGACCGCCGACGCCGATGTCGCGATCGCCGAAGCCGGCCTCGCGGCGGCCAAGCTCGACCTGCAATATGCCGACGTGACCGCACCGATCAGCGGCCGCATCGGCCGTGCGCTGATCACCGAAGGCGCGCTTGTCAGCACCAACAGCTCGGAAAACCTCGCGACGATCCAGCAGCTCGACCCGCTCTACGCCGACTTTACCCAGTCGGCGACCGACCTCATCCGCCTGCGCAAGGCGCTCGAGGACGGCAAGATGATGAACGGCGACGGCGAGGAAGCCGAAGTCCAGCTCGTGCTCGACGACGGCACGGCCTACGAGCACAAGGGCAAGCTCCTGTTCTCGGAAGCCGCCGTCGATGCGACGACCGGCCAGGTAACCCTGCGCGGTGAGTTCCCGAACCCCGACAACGACCTGCTTCCCGGCATGTATGTTCGCGTGCTCGTGCAGCAGGGCGTCGAGAAGGACGCGATCACCGTTCCGCAGCAGGCCGTCCAGCGCAACAACGCCGGCCAGTCGCAGGTCTATATCGTCGGCGCCGACAACAAGGTCGAGTTCCGCAACGTGACCCTCGGCCGCACGATCGGCACCCGCTGGCAGGTGACCTCCGGTCTCAAGGCCGGCGAGAAGGTCATCGTCGAGGGCTTCCAGAAGATCGGCCCCGGTGCCCCCGTCGAACCGACGGACTGGAACCCGGACGCCAAGCCGACTGCCGAAGCAGCGCAGACGACGGCCTCTGCCGACGAAAAGCCCGCTGAAGCCACAAAGTGAGTGCTGATTAATGCCCAGTTTTTTCATCGACAGGCCTATTTTTGCCTGGGTGGTGGCGATCTTCATCATGCTCGCCGGCATCATCGCGATACCGCTTCTGCCGGTATCGCAATATCCTGATGTCGCACCGCCGCAGATCTCCATCAACACGAGCTATCCCGGGGCGTCGTCCCAGGACACCTACCAGAGCGTCACTCGGCTGATCGAAAATGAGCTGAACGGCGTCGAAGGCCTGCTCTATTTCGAGTCGACCTCCAGCGCCTCCGGCTCGGTCGAAATCAGCGCCACCTTTGCACCGGGCACCGACCCGGGACAGGCGGCCGTCGACATTCAGAACCGCGTTCGCCGCGTCGAACCGCGCCTGCCCGATTCGGTCAAGCGCCAGGGCGTGCAGGTCGATGAAGCCGGCTCCGGCTTCCTGATGATCGTCGCGCTCACCTCGACCGACGGTCAGATGGATGCCATCGCTCTCGGCGACTATCTCAGCCGCAACGTTCTGAACGAAGTCCAGCGCGTGCCCGGCGTCGGCCGTGCGCAGCTGTTTGCCACCGAACGCTCGATGCGCATCTGGCTCGATCCGGACAAGATGCTCGGCCTCAACCTGACGGCCGGCGACGTGACCAATGCGATCCAGGCCCAGAACGCCCAGATCGCATCCGGCTCGATCGGCGCCCAGCCGAACCCGATCACACAGCAGATCAGTGCCCCCGTCGTCGTCAAGGGCCAGCTGTCGAGCGCCGAGGAATTCGGAGCGATCGTGCTTCGCGCCAATCCGGACGGTTCCTCCGTTCGGCTGCGCGATGTCGCCCGCGTCGAAATCGGCGGCGAGAGCTATGCGTTCTCGACCCGCCTGAACGGCAAGCCGTCTGCGGCTATCGCCGTGCAGCTGTCGCCGAGCGGCAATGCCATGTCGACATCGGCCGCGATCAAGGAGCGCATGGACGAACTGTCGAAGTTCTTCCCGCAGGGTCTCGAATATTCGGTTCCCTACGACACTTCGCCGTTCGTTGCCGTTTCGATCGAGAAGGTGCTTAAGACGCTGCTCGAAGCCGTCGCGCTCGTCTTCGTCGTGATGTTCCTGTTCCTACAGAACATCCGCTACACCATCATCCCGACGCTTGTCGTTCCGGTCGCCCTGCTCGGCACCTGCGCGGTGATGCTGGCGATGGGCTTCTCGATCAACGTTCTGACCATGTTCGGCATGGTGCTGGCGATCGGTATTCTCGTCGACGATGCGATCATCGTCGTCGAAAACGTCGAACGCATCATGTCCGAAGAGGGACTGACGCCGAAGGACGCGACCCGCAAGGCGATGAAGCAGATCACCGGCGCCGTCATCGGTATCACGCTGGTTCTGGCTTCGGTGTTCATTCCGATGGCCTTCTTCCCGGGTGCCGTCGGCGTGATCTATCGCCAGTTCTCGCTGACGATGGTCGTGTCGATCCTGTTCTCGGCGCTGCTTGCCCTGTCGCTGACGCCAGCCTTGTGCGCCAGCTTCCTCAAGCAGGTTCCCAAAGGCCACCACCACGCCAAGCGCGGCTTCTTCGGCTGGTTCAACCGCTCGTTCGACAAGACCTCGCATGGCTATAGCGGCATCGTGAAGCGCCTGGTCCACCGGACCGGCCGTTACATGATCGTCTATGTCGCCGTGCTTGCCGGCCTCGGCTGGCTGTTCATGAAGCTGCCGTCGTCGTTCCTTCCGGACGAAGACCAAGGCTTCGTGATCGTCATGATGCAGCTTCCCTCCGAGGCGACGGGCAACCGTACGACCGAGGTGGTGGAGCAGGCCGAGAACATCTTCAGCAAGGAGCCGGCTGTCGAACGCATCATCGCGATCAACGGCTTCTCCTTCTTCGGCACAGGACAGAACGCAGCGCTCGCCTTCGTGACGCTGAAGGACTGGAGCGAACGCGACGCCGACAATGCTGCCCAGTCGATTGCCATGCGGGCAACGATGGCGATGAGCCAGATCAAGGATGCGATCAGCTTCGCGCTGTCGCCGCCGGCGATCCAGGGCCTCGGCACCACAGGCGGCTTCTCCTTCCGTCTGCAGGATCGCGGCGGTCTCGGCGAAGCGGCTCTGTCCCAGGCCCGCGACCAGCTTCTCGGCCTTGCGGCTGAGAGCAAGATCGTCACCGGCGTTCGTTTCGAAGGCATGCCCGATGCGGCGCAGGTCAGCGTGACCATCGACCGCGAGAAGGCCAACACCTTCGGGGTTACCTTCGCCGATATCAACTCGACGATCTCGACCAACCTTGGCTCGTCCTATGTCAACGACTTCCCGAATGCCGGCCGCATGCAGCGCGTGACGGTGCAGGCGGACGAGGGTCAGCGCATGCAGACGACTGATCTGCTGAACCTCAACGTACGCAATGCCAATGGTGGCATGGTGCCGCTCTCGGCCTTTGCGACCGTCGAGTGGGTCAAGGCATCGACCCAGACGATCGGCTACAACGGCTACCCGTCGGTGCGTATCAGCGGCGAAGCAGCCCATGGCTACTCGTCGGGTGACGCGATCGCCGAGATGCAAAGGCTTGCGGGCGAGCTCCCGGCAGGCTTCGGCTACGAGTGGACCGGCCAGTCCCTGCAGGAAATCCAGTCCGGTACCCAGGCGCCGCTCCTGATCGCGCTGTCGTGCCTTCTGGTCTTCCTGTGCCTTGCCGCCCTCTATGAGAGCTGGTCGATCCCGGTCGCGGTGATCATGGTCGTTCCGCTCGGCGTCATCGGCTCGGTTCTCGCCGTGATGATGCGCGACATGCCGAACGACGTGTACTTCAAGGTCGGTCTGATCGCGATCATCGGCCTCTCGGCCAAGAACGCGATCCTGATCATCGAGTTTGCCAAGGAACTGCGCGAGCAGGGCAAGTCGCTGATCGACGCGACGCTGGAGGCGGCACACTTGCGCTTCCGGCCGATCCTGATGACGTCGCTGGCCTTCACGCTCGGCGTTCTGCCGCTCGCGATCGCCACGGGTGCCAGCTCCGGCAGCCAGCGCGCCATCGGCACGGGCGTCATGGGCGGGATGATCTCGGCAACGGTGCTCGCCATCTTCTTCGTTCCTGTCTTCTTCGTGTTCGTCACGAAGCTCTTCAGCCGAAAGAAGGTGGAAAACACACCGACAGCCGCAGAAAACCCCACACCCGCCGAGTAAAACAAGATTGGACGGCCCGCCTCTGGCGGGCCGTCGCATGAGGAGGAATGAATGCGCCGAACAAAGGCCGATGCAGAAGCAACGAGGCAGAAGATCCTGAGCGCCGCCGAGCGCGTCTTCTACGAAAAGGGCGTCTCGAACACGACGCTGGAAGAAATCGCCAAGGCCGCCGGCGTGACCCGTGGCGCCATCTACTGGCACTTTGCCAACAAGACCGACCTGTTCCTCGCGCTGCACGATGCCGTGCCCCTGCCGCAGGAAGACATGGTCGCCCGCGAGATCGAAGCGGAAGCTGCCGACACCCTCTCCATCCTCGAAGGCGCCATGGGCGACTGGCTGGATGTTCTCGCCGCCGACGAGCAGCGCCAGCGCATCCTTACGATCATGCTGCGCACCAATTACGACGGCGACCTCGGCGAAGTGCTCGCCCGCCAGAAGGAACTCGACGAGCACCACAATGTCGTGCTCGAACTCGCTTTTTCCCGCGCGCTCGCCAAGGGGCAGATGCACGAGACCTGGACCCCGGCCTCGGCGACGCGGACGCTGCACTGGATGATGCTGGGGCTCTGTACGGAATGGCTGCTGTTCGGCCGCCGCTTCGACCTGACCGCCGAGGGGCGCGAAGGCCTGAGCCGGCTGTTTGCCAGCTTCCGCGCGCCGGCTGTCACGGCAACGGCCGTCGCCGCACGCCTGTAACCACCGTAGCCGGCACTCCAGAAGGTACCGGCTACACGAGGGCCCTCCGGAACCCTTAGCTGAACACCACGGTCTTGTGGCCGTTGAGCATGACGCGCCGCTCCAGGTGCAGCTTGACAGCGCGCGCCAGCACCCGGCTCTCGATATCGCGACCGGTGGCGACGAAATCTTCCGCTGTCAGCGCATGGCTGACGCGCTCGGTTTCCTGCTCGATGATCGGCCCCTCATCGAGGTCCGGCGTAACGTAATGCGCGGTCGCCCCGATCAGCTTCACCCCGCGCTCATGCGCCTGATGATAGGGCTTTGCCCCCTTGAAGCTCGGCAGGAACGAGTGGTGGATGTTGATCGCCTTGCCGTAGAGGCGCTTCGACAGATTGTCCGAGAACACCTGCATGTAGCGGGCAAGGATGACAAGGTCGGCGCCGGTCTCCTGAACCAGGCGCAGAAGCCTTTCCTCCTGCTCGGCCTTGTTGTCCTTCGATACCGGCCAACAGTGATAGGCGAGCCCTTCGGCCTCGGCCGTGCGCCGGCTGTCTTCGTGGTTGGAGACAATGGCGACGACCTCCGCGTTCAGCCAGCCCACACGGATCTGGTAGAGCAGGTGCAGCAGCGCGTGGTCGAACCTGGAGACGAGAACGAGGATCTTCGGCTTGACCGCAGCATCCGTGAGCGTGGTCCGCATCTGGAAACGCTCGACGGCCGGGCGAAGCGCCCGCTCGACATCACCGGCCTGAACGCTCGCTGCAACCTGAAAGGCGATGCGCATGAAGAAGCTGTTGGTCCTGGTATCCCAGAACTGGTTGCTCTCGGCGATGTTTGCGCCAAGGGCGGCAAGTTCCGTGGTGACGGCGGCGACGATGCCGGGTTTGTCGTCGCAGGACAGGACAAGAATGAAAGTCTTCGGCGCCATGATCTCCTCCGATTGCAGCCGTTTCGGACGAGGCTTCCAGCCCCTTCCCTAGGGCTGCCTATGAGGAGTTGAACGCGCCGGCAATCGTTCCGGCTGCGGCGGCTTACGCTTTCTATCATCCTGATGGAAAGGCGCCCGGGAGCATGAAATGCCCCCGGGCGCTGCAAGATTCGTCGCATCCGGCTTTTGAGGTTTTCTGAGAGGATTCCATCAGAAAACCCGGTGTGCACGGCTGGATCAGTGTGCCTCGTCCCAGTTGGTCGCCGCGCGCGCGTCGACCTTCAGCGGCACCTTCATGTCGAGCGCCGGCATGGCGGCGTTCTCCATCACCGAGACGACGACCGGAATGGTCTTTTCGACCTCGGCGTCCTCGACTTCGAAGATCAGTTCGTCGTGCACCTGCAGCAGCATGCGAGCCGAAAGCTTCGCCTCCGCAAGCGCCGGCTCCATCTTGACCATGGCGCGGCGGATGATGTCGGCGGCCGAGCCCTGGATCGGCGCGTTGATCGCTGCGCGCTCGTTGAAGGCGCGATGCGAGGGGATCGACGAGCGGATGTCGGGATAATGCGCGCGACGGCCGAAGATCGTCTCGACGTAGCCGTGCTCGCGGGCAAACACCTTGGTGCCTTCCATGTAGTCGCGAATGCCCGGGAAGCGCTCGAAATAGCGCTTGATGTAGTCGCTGGCTTCCGAGCGTTCGATCGACAACTGGTTGGCAAGGCCGAAGGCAGAGATGCCGTAGATGATGCCGAAGTTGATCGCCTTGGCGCGCCTGCGGATTTCGCTCGGCATGCCCTCGACCGGCACGCCGAACATTTCCGATGCGGTCATCGCATGGATGTCGACGCCGTCGGCGAAGGCCTGACGCAGCTGGGGGATATCGGCGACGTGGGCAAGCACGCGCAGTTCGATCTGGCTGTAGTCCGCCGAGAGCAGCTTGTGGCCCGGCGTCGCGATGAAGGCGGTGCGGATCTTGCGGCCTTCGGCGGTGCGCACCGGAATGTTCTGCAGGTTCGGGTCGGACGACGACAGGCGGCCGGTGGTCGTGGCGGCAAGCGCATAGGACGTGTGCACGCGCTTCGTCTGCGGATGGACGAAGCCCGGAAGCGCATCGGTGTAGGTGGACTTGAGCTTGGTCAGCTGCCGCCAGTCGACGATCTTGCGCGGCAGTTCGTGCCCTTCGGCTGCCAGGTCTTCCAGAACCTGCGCCGAGGTCGACCATTGCCCGGTCTTGGTCTTCGAGCCGCCGGCAAAGCCCATCTTGCCGAAGAGGATATCGCCGAGCTGCTTCGGCGAGCCGATGGTGAAGGTTTCGCCGGCGAGCTTGTAGATCTCGTCCTCGAGACCGGCAGCACCCTGGGCGAGCTCGCCCGAAAGCCGCGACAGGATCTGGCGGTCGACGGTGATGCCGCGGTCTTCCATGCGTGCCAGAACGTCAACCAGGGGCCGCTCCAGACGCTCGTAGACGCGCGTCAGCCCCTTGGCGGCCAATCGGGCCTTCAGGATATGCCAGAGCCGCAGCGTGACGTCCGCGTCCTCGGCGGCGTAGGCGGTCGCCCGGTCGATGTCGACGAAGTCGAAGGTCACCGACGACTTGCCGGTTCCGGTGATGTCCTTGTAGGCGATCGGCTTGTGGTTCAGCCAGCGCTCGGACAGCGAGTCCATGCCATGGGTGCCGTTGCCGGCATCGACGACGTAGGACATCAGCATCGTGTCGTCGAAGCTTTCGACGGTGACGCCGTGCCGCTTCATCACGAGGTAGTCGTATTTCAGGTTCTGCGCGACCTTGAGGACGGAGGGGTCCTCCAGCAGGCGCTTCAGCCGGCTCAAGGCTTCGGCGACCGGGATCTGGTTTTCGGCGAGCCCCCCGCCGAGCAGGTCGCCGACGCCGGTCTTGTGGATCAGCGGCACATAGGCCGCCCGGATGGAAGCGCCGGTCGGATCGGCCCTGTGGTCGGCGATCGCCAGCGAGAAGCCGACAAGGTCGGCCTGCATGGCATCGAGCGAGGTCGTTTCCGTGTCGAAGCCGACGACACCGGCTTCGCGCGCGTCCGATACCCACCGGTCGAGGGTGGCGATGTCGCGGATCGTCACATAGGCGCTTCGATCCATCGGCGCCTTGGCGAATATCTCAGCGCGCGCGGCAGCAAGCGCCTCGGGCGTCGCGTCCGCGCCATTCGCTTCGGCGCCACGCGACAGGACGGCGGCCGCTTCCGCGGCCTCGCCACGGGCGACAGCCGCGGTGGAAGAGCCTTCGCTGACCTTCGCCGCTCCATCGCCCTTGTCGAGATCAGGGCCGCGCGCATCGGCGCCCCATTCCACCGGCACTGCGGCTGCTTCGACGGCGTCGGCGTCCGTCCCGGTCGCAGCGGCGACACGACGCGTCAGCGTGGTGAATTCCATCGCCTTCAGGAAGGCGATCAGCTTCGGACCGTTCTGCGGCTCCAGGCTCAGCTCCTCCAGCGGAACGTCGAGCGGTGTGTCGGTCTTGAGTTCGACGAGCTGTCGCGACAGGCGGGCAAGATCGGCATTGGCGATGATGTTTTCGCGACGCTTGACCTGCTTGATCTCGCCGGCGCGGGCCAGCAGCGTTTCGAGATCGCCATACTCCTCGAGCAGCTGTGCGGCCGTCTTCGGGCCGATGCCGGGAATGCCGGGGACGTTGTCGGTGGAATCACCGGTCATCGCCTGCAGGTCGATCATCTTTTCCGGCGGCACGCCCCATTTCTCGATCACTTCCGGGATCGAGATCTGCTTGTCCTTCATGCTGTCGTACATCGACACGTTCGAGGTCACGAGCTGCATCAAGTCCTTGTCGGACGAGACGATGGTGACGTCGGCGCCGGCGGCTTCTGCAAGCCGGGCGTAAGTGGCGATCAGGTCGTCGGCCTCATAACCTTCCTTCTCGATGCAAGGCAGGTTGAAGGCGCGGGTCGCGTGACGGATCAGGCCGAACTGCGGGATCAGATCTTCCGGCGGCGCCGTGCGGTTTGCCTTGTACTGATCGTAGAGCGCGTTGCGGAAGGTCTTCGACGAATAGTCGAAGATAACCGCGAAATGGGTCGGCGTAACGCCGACCGACGTGTCGCGCGCATCGGTGAGCAGCTTCCACAACATGTTGCAGAAACCCGATACCGCGTTGACCGGAAGGCCATCGGATTTGCGGTTGAGCGGCGGGATGGCGTGGAACGCCCGGAAGATGAATCCGGAGCCGTCGACGAGGAAGAGATGATCACCGTTTTTCATGGGCAAAGGGATAGCGCGGGGCAAGCCAAAGGTCCATTGCGGTTTTCCCGCCAGACACTACATTCTCCACCGGTCGCGGTAGCCGCGATCGCCACCGCGGATTGCGGAAACGGAGGCCGATTTCGCCCTGGGATCGAGCGCCCGAAGGCTTCGCAAGCGGCCATTTAGCTTCACGCAAACGTTACGTATTTGTAATGTCCGATTCAGCCCTGGTATCCTTGAAAAGCCACATTTGAATCCTCAAATCTTACTCAACGGCACCGAGTGATGCCGTCTTCTGGTGATTGGCCTGTCCCCCGCCCGCACCAGATGAGGACAAAGGCCTTATCCCCCTCTCCGGGCCTTTGTCCCGTTTTCAAAAGACCGTCACGGCGCCGCCTCCGCACCGTGACGGTTTTTTGTTTCTGCCGTCCGATCACCTCCGCTCAAATCCCGGTGAACCCCGACAGTCTCAAGGTCCATCGCCTGCATTGTAACTTGTCTTCATGGCGGTTCGGGCGTACCGATAGGCATGGCCTTCAATCGTATGGAATCTGCGACCTACCTGGCCAGCCTGCTGGCGAAGAGCTTTTCGCGCGCGCTTCACGAGCGCGGCCAGAAGCTTGGTTTCGCGCCAGGTCAGTTTCCCATCCTGCTTGAGCTTTGGGCCGAAGAGGGCCTGACGCAGAAACAGTTGCTCGATCGGCTCGACATCGAACAGGCGACGATGGCCAACACGCTCGCTCGCATGGAGCGTGACGGGCTCATCCTGCGCCGCAAGCATCCGCAGGACAAACGCTCGCAGCAGATCTACCTGACCGAAAAGGCAAAGGAGATGGAGGCGGCCGCCAAGGAGGCAGCGCTTGCCGCCGACCAGTCGCTGCTTGCCGGCCTCAGGAATTTCGAGCGCGAACTGATGCTCGAATATATGCGCATGGCGCTCGCCAGCGTGGCACGCGGCGACAGTCGCGCCTGACGCGCCATCGCCCGGCCTGATCGTCCCATCAAAAAATTTGGCTTAAAGCGGGCGTGCGCCCGTTCTAAAGCAGGGGCAGACGCGCCGATCCGGGCGCCCCGGCACTCCCCTTGCCAAGGCGCCAGGCTCTCCGTTCACCGTCACCTGGGACCTCTGCCCAAAATCGCTCAAATCGATTTCGCTTTGGCGGCACATGCAGTAGGTTCCGGCGAAACTTGAAGCAAGGATATGCATGATGGCTGACATCACCCCCGTTCTCGAACGCGCAGACGCCAACCTGCCAAAGAGCCTCGACCGGCTGTTCGACCTGGTTCGCATCAAGTCGATCTCGACCGACCCGGCCTTCAAGGCGGAATGCCGCAAGGCGGCGGAATGGCTGGTGGCCGAGCTTAACGCTCTCGGCTTCACCGCGTCGGTCCGCGACACCCCCGGCCATCCGATGGTCGTCGCCCATCACGACGGCGCCAAGCCCGATGCGCCGCATGTACTGTTCTATGGCCACTACGACGTCCAGCCGGTCGATCCGCTGAACCTCTGGGACACCGACCCGTTCGAGCCCGGCATCAAGGAAATCGAGCCCGGCCGCAAGGTGATCACCGGCCGTGGCACGGCCGACGACAAGGGCCAGCTCCTGACCTTCGTCGAGGCGGTGCGCGCCTACAAGGACGTGCATGGCGCCCTGCCCTGCCGCGTCACCATCCTGTTCGAAGGCGAAGAGGAGTCCGGCTCGCCGTCGCTGAAGCCCTTCCTCGAAGCCAATGCCGCCGAACTCAAGGCCGATTATGCGCTGGTCTGCGACACCAGCATGTGGGACCGCGATACGCCGGCGATCTCCGCCGGCCTGCGCGGCCTCGTCGGCGAAGAAGTCATCGTCCGGGCGGCCGACCGCGACCTGCATTCCGGCTACTTCGGTGGTGCTGCCGCCAACCCGATCCGCATCCTCACCACCATTCTCGCCAGCCTTCACGACGAAAACAGCCGCGTGACGCTGCCGGGCTTCTACGACGGCGTCGAAGAGACGCCGGCCCAGATCAAGGCGGCGTGGGAAACGCTCGGCCAGACGGCAGAGAAGTTCCTCGGCGAAATCGGCCTGTCGATCCCGTCGGGCGAAAAGAACCGCTCGGTTCTGGAACTGACCTGGGCGCGACCGACCGCGGAAGTCAACGGCATCACCGGCGGCTATACCGGCGAAGGCTTCAAGACGGTGATCGCGGCCGAGGCTTCGGCAAAGGTTTCCTTCCGCCTGGTCGGCAACCAGAACCCGGAGAAGATCCGCGAAGCGTTCCGCGCCTATGTGCGCTCGAAAGTTCCGGCCGATTGCTCGGTCGAGTTCCATGCCCATGGCGGCTCGCCGGCGATCCACCTTCCGTACGAATCGCCGCTGCTCAACACCGCGAAGGTGGCCCTTTCCGACGAGTGGCCGAAGCCGGCCGTCATCATCGGCATGGGTGGCTCGATCCCGATCGTCGGCGACTTCCAGAAGATGCTCGGCATGGAATCGCTGCTGGTCGGCTTCGGGCTCTCCGACGACCGCATCCATTCGCCGAACGAGAAGTACGAGCTGCAGTCCTATCACAAGGGCATCCGCTCCTGGATCCGCATCCTCGACGCGCTCGCCGCCTGATGATCCGTGCGGGACGGGTCACGGTTTTCCGCGCATCCCGCCCCGCATATTTGACCCCGGAAGCCGTGGCGAAGCCCTCCGCCACGGCTTTTTCGATTTGATTGCGCGGCCGCCGATGATGCAGCCCTTGCGCGCAAACCCCGCTTCGACGCGCACGCATCGCTGCCCGATCGGCGCCATGTCCGCGCTTTACCGTTTCCCCTTCACTGTTTCCCGGCGGTTTCTCCGCTGTCGGCAGGCCGTCAATCCTTGACCTCCGGGGTCTCAGGTGCTTCCTTTTTGTGAAACAAATCACAAAGGGAAATCGGATCGTTGGCAAGGGTAAGGACCGAAGCGTCGCGCTGCGGGCGTGATGCTATGACAAAGCGGCTCAGAAAAAAAATCGTCTCCGCTCGGAGAATCCCTCCGGCCGCTGCAATGGAAGTGTCCTTGAAACACCCCTGCCACGCCCTCGCACCGATCGCGGCACCGGCATGAAGCGGCTGCAGACCTATTTCTGGCCCGTCGTCGGCCTTCTCGCGATCCTGTTTTCGGTCAACGCGCTCTACCATGAGCTGCGCGGCCTGTCGTTCGACGAGTTTCTCGCAAGCTTCAATGCGATTTCGCTGAAAAGCTGGCTCCTGGCGATCGGCTCGACGCTGCTCGCCTATGCGGCGCTGGCGGCCTATGACCGGCTGGCACTCGACCACCTCGGCCACCGCATCTCGCTCTGGTTCATCACGCTCTGCTCGTTCACGACCTACGCGCTGTCGCACAATCTCGGCGCCTCGGTGTTCTCTGGCGCGGTCGTGCGTTACCGCGCCTATCGCTCCAAGGGACTTTCCCCGGGCGAAGTCGGCGTGCTGGTCGCCTTCTGCTCCTTCACCTTCACGCTCGGCACCTTGGTTCTATCGGCCGTCGTGCTGTTGATGCGTCCCGACATCATCGAACGTTTTGCCGAGTTCCTGCCGGTGGAAATGTCGCTGACCACGGGCGTGCTGATCCTCATCGTCATCGGGCTCTACGTCATCGGCAGCCTCGTCGGGCTGCCGTCGTTCCGCACCCGCTGGTTCCAGCTGCACTACCCCAAGCCGAAGATCGTGTTCCGGCAGCTGGTGGTCGCGCCGGTGGAGCTGATCGGCGCCGCCGGGATCATCTATTTCGCCCTGCCGGAAGCCGGCAATCCGGGTTACATCGTCATTCTCGGTATCTTCCTCGCCTCGTTCTCGGCGGCCCTGCTTTCGCATGCGCCGGGCGGGCTCGGCGTGCTGGAACTGATCTTCATCGCCGCCTTGCCGGAAATGGATCCGGCCGCCGTGCTTGCGGCGCTTGCGATCTTCCGGCTGCTCTACCTGATCATCCCCTTCATCCTGGCGCTGGTGGTGATCCTGGTGTTCGAGCGGGCGCGGTTCGTGGCGGAGCGCCACCAGCCGAAGGGAAGCGACCTCCCCTAGGCGAGGGGCACGTCCATTATCAGGGCGCGTTGCAGACCGTCGGCAGCGCCTGTTCGAGCGGCCCCTTCACCTCGTGCAGGCGCGCCGCTTCGATCTGGTAGGGCGTGAACGGCGGCACCTGCAGCGACGGATTGATGATGCGGGTGACGTAGCAGCCGGCGAAAAACCGCACCCGCCCCCGCTTCTCGATCGATTTCACCGCGATGGGAACGGCGGAATAGATGCTGCCCGCCCCGGCCTCCGTCTTCACCTTGCCGACCTTGATCTCGACAGACACCGTGCGCTCATAGCCGCGGGTGAAGGCCTTGAAGCCGCCGACAGGCTTCGATTCGCCGAAATAGCCATAGGCGCGGGCATATTCCTTGCGGTTGACGGCATTGTAGAGCGAGCGCACGAGCGCTGCCCCATCGGACCGGTCATCGACATAGGCGACGCTGTCCTGCGCCAGAGCCTCGCCGTTCAGGGCTGCAAAGGCGCCGAGGGCGAAGACGGTGGATCGAAGCTTCATGGCAGTCCTCCTTTGTCGTGGCGGCAGCCGAACACAACAATGAGGCGAAGCCATAGCAGGATTCGCGAGAAGATCGATAACGGCATAGGCCATCGTCCGGTGCGGCGCCGGCGATCCGTATGACTTCAGGAGATATGGGAGGCGGTGGGCGTCCTGATACCGATGAGCAAAAAGCCACGGGCGTACGCGCAAATGAAAAGAGCCCCGTGTGGGAGGAGGTACACGGGGCTCTCGAACTTGATCGACAGCTGGGAGGAGGAGTGCCGCCGATCCGCATCGGGCGCCGCGGGAGGAGGTGCAGCGCTTCGATAAGTCGTATAATAGTTATGCGTCGCAACAATTTCAAGACATCATTTTTGCACTGCACAAAATCGTGAAGAGAAGGCAGGTCGAGAGGCATCTTTCCTGATGTCCAGCCTCAAGGCGGCGCTCCGAATGGTCTGCGAGCCACGGTAACTTCATGGAAACCACAACCACTGATGGACGTTTCCTTTTATTCAGCTTTTTCGATATGCGACTATACGTAAGCTGATAAGAAATTTTCACTCAATAATTGCAGGTGCCCAGATGAAATTGCTGCTCCAGATTCCGACCGCGCTCATCGTTGTGCTAATCCTCGCGACCTGGCTTGCCAGCCTCCGTCTCGTCGTGCTGCCGCCCGGCTCCCTGAAGCTGAGGTCAATGACGGCGCTCGTCTATCAGGGGCATGGCTTCCGCCTGGTCGACAGCCCGCTCGGCATGTGCGGACGTCAGGCCTACCCGGCGGCCGACTGCGAGGAGGTGGCCGTGAACCATCTGGGCAAGCGGGTTCTGCTGCGCCTGCCCTTCAGCCAATGGCTCTACGATTTCACCGATCCCTATCCGGTGAGCCCCACGGCATCGGTCGAAGCGACACCGTTGCGGACCTCCATCCAGTAGGAACCGAAGCGCACAGGCGGGACTTGGGGCGTATGCGAGCCCGCCGTCAAGGTTTTGAACCGTCAGGCTTTTTCACAACGACTTTCTTAACCACCCCTTAAATTGCCGCATTTAAAGTTCACCCGGTCGCCGTGGCGGATGGGCGTGGGACGCCGTTACCGCCGTCGAAATCGATTGGCCGCAACGATAGCGCCAAGGGCCACCGCTGGGCGGTGAGGGGTAGATCAAACGGCATGGCAGCAAGCGGCAGGTCAGGACAGCGGATCGAGCCATCGTTCGGCGGAAACGAGGACGATGACGACGACGATTTTCGCGTCGAGGCCAGCGACCGCGTGACCACCAGCCGCAAGGCGCCCCGCAGCAAACCTTCCGGCAGCAGCAACAGAGGCCGCGGCAAGAAGAAGCCAGCAAGCAAGCGCGGCGGCGGTCGTCGTGGCTCCGGTGGCGGTGGTCTTATCGGCCTTGTTCGCACGCTGTTCTACTGGTGCATCGTGCTCGGCATCTGGGGCGCCATGGGCGTCGGCGGCCTGGTGCTCTACTACGGCGCGCGCATGCCGAGCGCCGAAAGCTGGTCGATCCCGGAGCGCCCGCCGAACGTCAAGATCCTTGCCGTCAGCGGCGACATCATCGCCAATCGCGGCACCACCGGCGGCGAAGCGCTGTCGCTGGAAAACATGTCGCCCTATATTCCGCAGGCCGTCATCGCCATCGAGGACCGCCGCTTCTATTCGCATTTCGGCATCGATCCCCTGGGTCTTGCCCGCGCCATGCTGACGAACCTCACCACCGGCCGCATGGTCCAGGGCGGTTCGACGCTGACGCAGCAGCTTGCCAAGAACCTGTTTCTCTCGCCGGAGCGCACGCTGGAGCGCAAGGTGCAGGAAGTGCTGCTCGCCTTCTGGCTCGAGCAGAAATATTCCAAGGACCAGATCCTGGCGATGTATCTCAATCGGGTGTTCTTCGGCTCCAACGCCTATGGGGTCGAAGCGGCCTCGCGGCGCTACTTCAACAAGTCGGCGCGCGACGTGAACCTCGGCGAGGCGGCCCTGCTCGCCGGCCTTTTGAAAGCACCGTCCCGCCTGTCGCCGGCGCGCGACCCGAAGGCGGCGGAAGAGCGCGCCCAGGTCGTTCTCGGCGCCATGCGCGAGGAAGGCTACGTCACCGACAGCGAAATCAAGACGGCGATGTCGCAGACCCCGACCAAGGCCAAGAGCTATTGGTCGGGCGCCGAGCACTATGTCGCCGACATGGTGATGGACCAGCTTCCCGGCATGATCGGCGAGATCAAGGAAGATCTGGTCATCGACACGACGATCGACCTCAACCTCGAGAAGAAGGCCGAGGAAGTGATCGCCGCGACGCTGGACGCCGACGGCAAGAAGCTCGACGCCTCGCAGGCCGCCCTCGTCTCGGTCGACGGCACCGGCGCCATCCGGGCGCTCGTCGGCGGCAAGGACTATGCCGAGAGCCAGTTCGACCGCGCCTCCAAGGCCAAGCGCCAGCCCGGCTCGGCCTTCAAGCCCTTCGTCTATGCCGCGGCCATGGAGATCGGTCGCACGCCGATGTCGATCCGCAACGACGGCCCGGTCCGGATCGGCAACTGGACGCCCGAGAATTACGACCAGAAATACCGCGGCGAGGTGACGCTGGCCGATGCGCTCGCCAATTCGCTGAACACGATTGCCGCGCAGCTCGTCATGGAGGTCGGCCCCTCGAACGTCGTCAAGGTCGCGCACCGCCTCGGCATCGATTCCGAGATGCAGGCGAACGCCTCGATCGCGCTCGGTACCTCGGAAGTGAGCCTCGTCGAACTGACGTCCGCCTATGCCCCCTTCATGAATGGCGGCTTCAAGGCAACGCCACACGTGATACGCCGCATTTCCAAGGCGGACGGCACGGTGCTTTACGAAAACACCTACGACAACCCGCCGCGCGTGCTCGATCCAGCGATCGTCAGCGAAATGAACCAGATGCTCCTGCGAGTGCTGACCAAGGGCACCGGCAAGAAGGCGCAGCTGAAAGGCTGGGAAGCGGCCGGCAAGACCGGCACCACGCAATCCTTCCGCGACGCGCTGTTCGTCGGATACACCTCGAATCTCACGACCGGCGTCTGGTTCGGCAACGACGACGGCAAGTCGATGAAGAAGGTGACCGGCGGCGGCCTGCCGGCCAAGGCCTGGCACGATTTCATGATGGCGGCCCACGAAGGGCTTTCGCCGTCGCCGCTGTTCGGCACGACCGGCGTGCAGCCGGTCTTCGACGACGGCACCGCGCCGCCGTCCGGCGACCTGATGTCCGGCGATCCGGAAGCCTTTCCGGACGCACCCGTCGGCGTCGATGGCGGTGTCGCAGTCGGGCAGCGTCCGGTCGACCAGGGCGGCGCCCCGTGGGGCGGCCAGACGGCGGACCAGGGCAACGACGGCATGGTGCCGCCGGCCGATGTCGGCCAGACGACCGGGGCCACGCGCCGCACCACGCTTTTCGATATTCTGACCGGAGGCTGAGCCCGCCGGAACCGCGATTTTACAGGGGATCCGGCCCGCGGGCAGGCTCCGGCGCGTGAGCCATTTCGGGCCTGATAAATACCGGGCTTGCTTTTGCCCCCAAACGCCCCGCAGAATGCCTTGCAGTCCGAAACGCCGGTCCTTATATACGCCGCATCGGCGCAGTCTAAGCTGCGAAGAAATCCAAAGACCATCCCGTTAGGGGCTGTCTCACGAATGCCTGACCGGGTTCCGACAGTCCGCTGCAAGGAGAGAACGACATGGCTAAAGTTATCGGTATTGACCTGGGAACGACCAACTCCTGCGTCGCCGTCATGGACGGTAAAGACGCGAAGGTGATCGAAAATGCCGAGGGTGCGCGCACGACCCCCTCGATGGTGGCCTTCAGCGAAGACGGCGAACGTCTCGTTGGCCAGCCGGCAAAGCGCCAGGCTGTCACCAATCCGGAAAACACGCTTTTTGCGATCAAGCGCCTGATCGGCCGGACCTTCCAGGATCCGACCACGCAAAAAGACAAGGACATGGTTCCTTACAAGATTACCAAGGCCGACAATGGCGACGCCTGGGTCGAAGCGCACGGCACGGATTACTCCCCGTCGCAGATCTCCGCCATGATCCTTCAGAAGATGAAGGAAACGGCCGAATCCTACCTCGGTGAAAAGGTCGAGAAGGCCGTCATCACCGTACCGGCCTACTTCAACGACGCTCAGCGCCAGGCAACCAAGGATGCCGGCAAGATCGCCGGTCTCGAAGTTCTGCGCATCATCAACGAGCCGACCGCGGCAGCGCTCGCCTACGGCCTCGACAAGAAGGACGGCAAGACGATCGCCGTCTACGACTTGGGTGGTGGTACCTTCGATATCTCGGTTCTCGAAATCGGCGACGGCGTCTTCGAAGTGAAGTCGACCAACGGCGACACTTTCCTGGGTGGCGAAGACTTCGATATGCGTCTCGTCCAGTACCTCGCCGGCGAGTTCAAGAAGGAACAGGGCATCGACCTGAAGAACGACAAGCTCGCTCTTCAGCGCCTGAAGGAAGCCGCCGAAAAGGCCAAGATCGAGCTGTCCTCGTCGCAGCAGACCGAAATCAACCTGCCGTTCATCACGGCTGACGCTTCCGGTCCGAAGCACCTGACGATGAAGCTGACCCGCGCCAAGTTCGAAGCGCTTGTCGACGACCTGATCCAGCGCACCGTCGCGCCGTGCAAGGCAGCCCTCAAGGATGCCGGCGTCTCGGCTGCCGAGATCGACGAAGTCGTTCTCGTCGGCGGCATGAGCCGCATGCCGAAGGTTCAGGAAACCGTGAAGCAGCTGTTCGGCAAGGAGCCGCACAAGGGCGTGAACCCGGATGAAGTGGTCGCCATGGGCGCCGCGATCCAGGCCGGCGTTCTGCAGGGCGACGTCAAGGACGTTCTCCTGCTCGACGTCACCCCGCTGTCGCTCGGCATCGAAACGCTCGGTGGCGTCTTCACCCGCCTGATCGAACGCAACACGACGATCCCGACCAAGAAGTCGCAGACCTTCTCGACCGCCGACGACAACCAGTCGGCCGTGACGATCCGCGTCTCCCAGGGCGAGCGTGAAATGGCTGCAGACAACAAGCTGCTCGGCCAGTTCGACCTCGTCGGCATTCCGCCGGCACCGCGCGGCATGCCGCAGATCGAAGTGACCTTCGACATCGACGCCAACGGCATCGTGCAGGTTTCGGCCAAGGACAAGGGCACCGGCAAGGAACACCAGATCCGCATCCAGGCATCTGGCGGCCTCTCCGACGCCGACATCGAAAAGATGGTCAAGGACGCCGAAGCCAATGCTGAAGTCGACAAGAAGCGTCGCGAAGGCGTCGAAGCCAAGAACCAGGCCGAAAGCCTGATCCATTCCAGCGAGAAGTCGCTGAAGGATTACGGCGACAAGGTTTCGGAAACCGACCGCAACGCGATCTCCGACGCGATTGCCGCGCTGAAGACCGCCGTCGAAGCTTCCGAGCCGGACGCCGAAGACATCAAAGCCAAGACCAACACGCTCATGGAAGTTTCCATGAAGCTCGGCCAGGCGATCTACGAAGCGCAGCAGACGGAAGCCGCCCATGCGGATGCCGCCGCCGACGCTGCCCGTGACGGCGATGTCGTCGATGCCGACTACGAAGAAGTCAACGACGAAGACGACCGCAAGCGTTCGGCCTAAGTCACCCTTCAAACAGACGAAGAAGCCCGGGTTCGCCCGGGCTTTTTTGTTGCCGGTGTCGTCCGTCGCGGCGCGCAATATCGGCGATCGGCACCATGACTTGCCGCAAACGTAGCTTTTCCGACAAAAAACCGTATCTACCGCCGTTCGGGCTATGGTATCGCGCTTCAAGGTTTACTAAATCGGTGGCAAGGTAAACGGGCAGCCGCCGAGCCATCGCGCTGGCTTGCCAACAGGATAATCTTCTACGAATGAAACGTGATCTCTACGAAACGCTTGGTGTTGCCAAGAACGCCGACGAAAAGGAGCTGAAGAGCGCCTTCCGCAAGCTCGCGATGAAGTATCATCCGGACAAGAACCCCGGCGACGCGGCAGCGGAGAAGACCTTCAAGGAAATCAACGAAGCCTACGAGATGCTCAAGGACCCGCAGAAGCGCGCGGCCTATGACCGTTACGGTCACGCAGCCTTCGAGCAGGGCGGAATGGGTGGCGGCTTCGGCGGCGGTGGCGCCGCCGGCGGCTTCTCCGACATTTTCGAAGACATCTTCGGCGAGATGATGGGCGGCGGGCGCCAGCGGCGCTCATCGGGCGGTCGCGAGCGCGGCGCCGATCTTCGCTACAACATGGAGATTTCGCTCGAGGAAGCCTTCGGCGGCAAGACGGCGCAGATCCGCGTTCCGACCTCGATCACCTGCGACGTCTGCACCGGCTCCGGCGCCAAGCCCGGCACCAGCCCCAAGACCTGCGGCACCTGCCATGGCTCGGGCCGCGTGCGCGCCGCTCAAGGCTTCTTCTCGATCGAACGCACCTGCCCCACTTGCGGCGGCCGCGGCCAGACGATTACGGATCCCTGCGGCAAGTGCCACGGCCAGGGCCGCGTCACTGAAGAGCGTACGCTCTCTGTCAACATTCCGGCCGGCATCGAGGACGGCACCCGCATCCGCCTCTCGGGCGAAGGCGAAGCCGGGCTTCGCGGCGGACCGGCGGGCGACCTCTACATCTTCCTCTCGGTCAGGCCGCATGAGTTCTACCAGCGCGACGGCGCCGATCTCTATTGCAGCGTGCCGATCTCGATGACGACGGCTGCCCTTGGCGGCAAGTTCGACGTCACCACGCTCGACGGCACCAAGTCGCGCGTCACCGTTCCCGAGGGCACCCAGGCCGGCAAGCAGTTCCGCTTGAAGGGCAAGGGCATGCCGGTGCTGCGTTCGGCGCAATCGGGCGACCTCTACATCCAGATCCAGATCGAAACGCCGCAGAAGCTGACCAAGCGCCAGCGCGAACTGCTGCAGGAATTCGAGCAGATCTCGTCCAAGGACAACAATCCGGAATCGACCGGCTTCTTTGCCCGGATGAAGGATTTCTTCGATACGCTGAGCGACTAAGGCTTCAAGCCCGACGGCTTCTAGAGCGCCGCGCGCCGGAAACGGTTGCGCGGCGCTTCTGTTTCAGAGCAAGGCCACGAGCTGCCACAGCCCGGCCAAAACGAGCGCTACCCCGGCGATACGGGACAGGACCCTGCCGCCGGGCACGACCTTCTCCGCCAGAACGAAGATGGCGATGGCAGCGATCCACAACACGTTCATCACCCCGCCGACGAACAGCAGCGCCATCAGCGCCCAGCAGCAGCCGACGCAATAGAGCCCGTGCCTCACACCGAGGCCAAAGGCGCCGCCCGCTTCGCGACGAAAGCCGCCGTGGTTCTGGATGAAAAGCAGCGGCGCCTGGCATTGGCTGAGACAGCGATCCTTGAGCGGCGTGAACTGGAACAGGCCGACAGCGACCAGCACGATGCCGCTGAGAAGCCCACTGGCGCTTGCAAGCGCCGGTGTGAGCAACAGGGCGCGATCAAGCAGCCATTGCCCGAGAACGGCGACGAGCGCGAACAGGAGCCACGCCGACAGGTAGCCGACGGCAAAGAAACCGGTGGCGGCGAAGGGCTTGCCTTGTTGTGCCGCCTGGCGGCCGACGCGGGCGTAGAGCAGGATCATCGGCGTCGCCGACGGCACCATCATGCCGACCATCATCACGGCCCACATGACGAAGGCATAGGCGAAGGTCGTGACGGTCCAGGGAGCGGCAACCGTGCCCACCATCGATGCCATCGAGCCCTCCTGCGCGCCCATGGTCATTGGCATCTCCGTGGGCATGTCCATGGGCATATCCATGTCCATGCCGGAGCCCATATCCATGCTGCCGGAGGGAACCGGGGGAGCAGCCATGTCCATGGCCGACGCCAGCCACAGGACGTAGAGCCAACTGATCACCGTCAGGGTAACCAACGCCGCCACGACGACGACGCGGTCACGCCTGAGCAGGGTTTCGAGGGCCGTGTCTCCCATCGGCGTCAGTGGATCACGCCGCTTTCGGTCAAATGCATCCGGGCGAAATGGGCATGCGAATCCGCAAGCGCCAAGGTCAGCGGCCCTTTCGTATCGGCCCATCCGCGTCCGACCTCGCAAAGATCGTATTCGAAACCGTGAGGCAGATTGATGCGTGCCTGGTGAGCCATGCCGGTCACCGGATTGAGGATCGGCTCACCGCGCGCGACCAGCCAGCCCGGCACCTCCAGCCGCGCCGTTCGGGCGCCGATATCAACCTCGAAATCGATGTCGGCAAAGACCGGATCGTGCATGGTCTCGAAGGTGGTCGCGAAGACCTGGAAAAAGGTTGCGCCGGGCTCCGTATCCTCGCCGCTCATGATGCGCAGCAGCGCGCCGCGCTGCTCGTCCGATGCGCGGATATCGACGATCGGTACCACCTGCCCCCTGCCCTCGTGGATCGCGCCAGGCCAAGCGGCGATCAGGCCGCCGCGAAGCCCATCGAGCCGCGTATCGCCGTGATAACCTTCCTCGATCTCGAAGGCGCCAACGGCGCTGCAATGGCCTTGGGTCGGCAGGGCATTGAACTGGCAGGGGCAGCCATAGGCGCAATTGCAATGAATGAACTCACGCCCCTTCATCATCCATCTGACACTCGTCATCGTCTCCTCCTGGGATCTGATCGGTGTTCGTCTCGCGTATTCGCGCAAACGGATGCCTTTTATTAGAGTTGGAAAATATACTCTTCTCCGTAGCCGATGCCAACGGCGGGCAATGCCAGAGGCGGGAACACGACAGCGCCGCGGATCGGCTGGACCCGCGGCTCTTGGATGATCAGGCATTTGCGCTTTGGGTCGACGCCCGTCCTAGAGCGTCGCCATGCCGCCATCGACGATCAGTTCGGCGCCGACGGTGAAGGTGGCTTCGTCGGAGGCGAGGAAGACCACCGCCTTGGCAATCTCGCTCGCGTCGCCAAAGCGGCCGAGCGGGATCTGCGCCGCGATCGCATCGACCACCTGCTTGTTCTCTTCGGGCGTCGGGGCGTGGCCGTCATGGAGCGGCGTGCGGATCGGGCCGGGGCTGACGGCATTGACGCGGATGCCGCGACCGATGAGTTCACCCGAAAGCGTGCGGGCGAGCGACAGCAGCCCCGCCTTGGTCAGCGCATAGACGCTGGAGGTCGGCATGCCGATATGGGCGTTGATCGACGTGTTGAGCACGACCGAAGCGCGCTTCGAGAATATCGGCAGCAGCGCCTGGATCAGGAAATACGGGCCCTTGACGTTGATGGCGACCGAGCGGTCGAAGCTTGCCTCGTCCCACGCTTCGACCGGCTGCAGCTTGGCGATGCCGGCATTGACGAACAGGATGTCGAGCGTGCCGAAAGTGGCACGGATCTTTTCGGCAACGGCCGCCTGACCGGCGACATTGCCGGCATCGGCCTCGATGATAAGCGCGGCCTCGCCAAGGACAGCGCGAGCTTCCGCGATGTTCTTCGGGTTGGTGCCGGTGACGGCAACGCGTGCGCCTTCGGCAATAAACTGGCGGGCGGTTTCGAGACCGATGCCGCTGGTGCCGCCGGTGATGAGCGCCGTCTTGTTCTCCAAACGTGACATGATGAAATCCTCTTGCTGGGTTGATGAGGAGGCCGGTTCGATTGGCCGTCCTTCGATGCCCACAGATATGGCGGAAAACGTTCGTTCGGATTAGTCTTCCAATTGTGGAACTCGAATTCGGAAAAGCCGAACGATGATGAAGATCGAAGGAATAGCTGCCTTTGTCGCCGTGGCCGAAGCCGGCTCGATCAGCGAGGCGGCACGTCGCCTGCGGCTGTCGAAATCCGTCGTCAGCGAGAGAGTGGCAGAACTGGAACGCGGGCTCAACGCCACGCTTCTCCACCGCACCACACGCAAGCTGACGCTCACGGAGGATGGCATCGCCTTTCGCGAGCGCGCCATCCGGATCGTCGGCGAAGTGCAGGCCGCCGCCGACGATCTTGCCGAACGCCGCGGGCTGCTGACGGGACCGCTTCGGATCGCAGCCCCGGTCAGCTTCGGCAGACGGCATCTCGGCCCGGCGCTCTATCCCTTCCTTGCCCAACACCCGGAGATCGAGCTGACGCTCGACCTGGACGACCGGCGGGTCGATGCCGCCTCCGAAGGCTACGATGCGATCGTGCGCCATGGGGTGATCGCCGATTCGCGCCTGGTCGTGTGGAAGCTTGCCAGAAGCAGGCGCCTGCTGGTCGCCGCGCCCGACTATCTCGATCAGCACGGCACGCCGGCGTCGCTTGCCGAACTCGAAGGCCATCGCGGCATCTTCTACACCAATCGCGGCGCTGCCGACTGGCGCTTCGAAGGGCCCGGAGGGGCGACGGTCGTGCGGGCCCGACTGGCGCTTGGCATGAACAATGGCGACATGCTGCACGACGCCGCCGTCGCCGGGCTCGGCATCGCGCTGTTGCCCGCCTTCATCGCCGGTCCGGCGCTGCGCCAGGGGCAACTGCGCGAGATCGACGTCGGGCTCAGTCCAGAGCCGGAGTTCATCTACATGGCGCATCCGGAGGGCCGGCGCGCCTCCACCAAGCTCAGAGCCATCGCCCAGCACCTCAAGGAAGCCTTCGGCGATCCGCCCTATTGGGATCCGTGACGGCTGCTGCAATGCCGGCACAATCGTTGCGGGCGACGGTATCGCGCCGATCGCCGATCAAGTCTTGACCAACGCTTGACCGAAACCGGCTGGCATCGTCAGCGTATCCCCTGACAACCGAAAACTGGATTCCTATCTCTCATGCGGAACCGCTTTCTGAACTGGATCGTCCTTATGGCGCTTGGCACCAACGCTCACGCAAGTCCGCTTCCCCCGCCCACCGACGCAGAAATTCAGGAGATCCTGGCCGACCGGATCGACAAGCAGCAGCAGTCGGTCGGTATCGTCGTCGGCATCATCGATGCCAATGGCCGGCGCGTCATCGCGCATGGCCATCCGGCCAAAGGCGATCCGGGCGCCGTCGACGGGCAGACGGTGTTCGAGATCGGCTCGATCACCAAGGTCTTTACCGCGCTGCTGCTGGCCGATGCGATGGAGAAAGGCACGCTCAGCCTCGGCACACCTGTGGCCACGCTTCTGCCCGAGCGCGTGATCATGCCGGAGGACAAGCAGACCTCGATCACGCTCGGCGACCTTGCAACGCACATGTCCGGCCTGCCGCGGCTGCCCAGCAATCTGGTGCCGGCCGACATGAGCAATCCCTATGCCGGCTATGACGCGGAAAAGCTCTATGCCTTCCTCTCCAGCCACAAGCCGCAGCGCCGCCCCGGCGTCGAGCATGAATACTCCAACCTCGGCGCCGGGCTTCTCGGCCACGCGATCGCGCTGAAGTCCGGGCTCTCCTATGAAGATCTCATCGTCAGCCGCATCGCCCTTCCCCTCGGCATGAAGGATACGGCGATCACGTCGCGACCCGACTGGGCCGAACGCCGGGCAACGGGCCACGACGCGGCCCTGGAGCCGGTCAGCGACTGGGATCTCGACGTTCTGCAGGGCGCAGGCGCCCTCCGCTCGACCGTGGACGATCTCCTGCTTTTCCTCGAGGCGGCCATGGGAAAGACGGCATCGCCGCTCGCTCCCGCCTTCACCACGTTGCTGGCGACCCGCCAACCGATCGGCAACGGCGATCGCGATCAGCAGGCGCTCGGCTGGGTCGTCTCGGGCAAGGGCGACGAGCAGTTCATCTGGCACAATGGCGGCACCGGCGGTTACCGATCCTTCGTCGGCTACCGTCCGTCGACGGGTGTCGGCGTGGTCGCCCTGTCGAATGCGTCGACCGACGTCGGCGTCGACGACATCGGCCGCCATCTGCTCAATCGCAACGCGCCGCTCGCGCCGCCAACCGTCAAGCGCACGGCCATAGCGATCGATCCGGCGCGCTATGATGCCTATATCGGCACCTACAGGCTGGCGCCGGATTTCGAACTTACGATCTTTCGGGATGGTGAAAGCCTTTTTGCCCAGGCGACCGGGCAGGATCGGCTCGAAATCCTTCCGGAGGCCGAGCACCGCTTCTTTACGAAGCTCATCGATGCCCAGATCAGCTTCACGCTCAAGGGTGACCGTGCCGAAAGCCTGACCTTGCACCAGGGCGGGCAGAACAGCCCCGCGCCTCGGGTCTCGAAATGATAGTCGCCTCCCGCCTTAAAGCAGGCGGGAGGCGATTTCCGCATCGATCAGAACAAGAGATCGATGGTGAAGTAGGCGAGCGCCGAAATCGCCGCCGCCGCCGGCATGGTGATGAACCAGGCAATCACGATGTTGCCGGCAAGCCCCCAGCGGACCGCCGAGACCCGGCGGGCCGCGCCGACCCCGATGATCGCGCCGGTGATCGTGTGCGTGGTCGAGACCGGGATGCCGAGCCAGGTGGCGGCAAAGAGCGTGATCGCCCCGCCGGTCTCGGCGCAGAAGCCCTGCATCGGATTGAGCTTGGTGATCTTCGATCCCATCGTGTGCACGATCCGCCAGCCGCCGAACAGCGTGCCGAGCGCGATCGCCGCCTGGCAGGTGATCACCACCCAGAAGGGCACGTAGAATTCCGAACCGAGATAGCCCTGCGAGTAGAGCAGCACGGCGATGATGCCCATGGTCTTCTGCGCGTCGTTGCCGCCGTGGCCGAGCGAGTACATTGAGGCCGAGATGAACTGCATGACCCGGAAGGTGCGATCGACCGCAAACGGTGTCTGACGCACGAAGATCCAGGAGACGATCAGCACCAAAAGCAGCGCCAGGAAGAAGCCGATCGCCGGCGACATGAAGATGGCGCCGACGGTCTTCAAAAGGCCAGTCCAGACGATCGAACTGAAACCGGTGCTGGCGAGACCGGCGCCGACGAGGCCGCCGATCAGCGCGTGCGACGAGCTCGACGGGATGCCGAAGAGCCAGGTGACGATGTTCCAGACGATCGCGCCGATCAGCGCCGAGAAGATCACCAGGGGCGTGACGATGCCGGGATCGATGATGCCCTTGCCGAGCGTTTCGGCCACATGCAGGCCGAAGAACAGGAAGGCGATGAAGTTGAAAAACGCCGCCCACATGACCGCGTATTGCGGCCGCAGCACCCGCGTCGAGACGATCGTCGCGATCGAGTTGGCGGCGTCGTGCAGACCGTTCAGGAAGTCGAAGAACAGCGCGATGCCGATCAGCCCGACGAGCAACGGAAAGGCGAGCGTCGCATCCATCAGACGTTCTCGATCACGATGCCGCTGATTTCATTGGCGACGTCCTCGAAGCGGTCGACCACCTTTTCGAGCTCACCATAGATCTCGCTGCCGATGATGTAGGCCATCGGGTTGCTGGCGCCGTGGCGGCGGAAGAGATCCTTGAGGCCTTGTTCATGCAGTTCGTCGGAGCGACCCTCGATCCGGGTGATTTGCTCGGCAATGGCGATGAGGCGGTCGTGGTTGGCGCCGATCCGGTCGAGCAGCGGAATGGCCTCGGCGATCAGGTGGGCGGCGTTGACGACCGTCGTTCCCATTTCGCGCATGCCGGGATCGAAACTCTTCTGCTCAAAGAGCCGGATGGTCTTGACCGTCTTGTGCATCATGTCGATGGCGTCATCCATCGACTGGATCAGATCCTTGATATCGCCGCGATCAAACGGCGTGATGAACGACCGGCGTACGGCGAGCAGCACTTCGGCGGTGATGTGATCCGCTTCGTCCTCGAGCGCGACGATCCGGTCGCAATGCTTCTCCATGTCGTCGCCACCGGCGAGCAGCTTGTCGAGTGCATCGGCAGCACCGACGACGGTGCGCGAGTGTTTTGCGAAGAGGTCGAAGAAGCGATCCTCACGGGGAAGAAGTTTGCGGAACCAAGCCAGCATCACATGTGTATCCATCTGTGGATTGTCATGCGGCTGTCATATTTCACCAGCTGCTTGAAGAAAAGCACTGAATCAAAGGGGTTCCGCGCCTTTCCCCTGCCGAAATCCGCCTATTTGGAACGATTGGTGCGCCCGGGCCATTTCGCCTTGCCTTGAAAGGCGCTTTCGTCCTAGCTGGCGCCCAACGTCGAATCCGGTCTGCCGATGCCACACAAGGTCTTCCTCAATCGCCTGAAGCTCACCGAGTTCCGCAATTATGCGGGGCTGTCGCTTGAGCTTGATCAGCGCCATGTGGTGCTGACGGGGGAGAACGGCGCCGGCAAGACCAATCTAATGGAAGCCGTTTCCTTCCTCTCGCCCGGACGGGGCCTCAGGCGTGCGGCCTATGCCGACGTCGCCCGCGTCGGCGCCGGCGACGGGTTCTCCGTCTTTGCCGAGGTCGAGGGCATGGAGGGGTCGGTCGAGATCGGCACCGGAACGGCCGGGCTGACGGAAGGTCAATCGCGGCGGCTGCGGCTCAACGGAACCCCGGCGGCGACCGTCGACGAACTGACGGACCACCTGCGCGTTCTCTGGCTGACGCCATCGATGGACGGGCTCTTTACCGGCCCTTCAGCCGACCGGCGGCGGTTCCTCGACCGGCTGGTGCTTTCGCTCGACCCGGAACACGGCCGGCGCGCCAGCGAATTCGACCGGGCGATGCGCAGCCGCAACCGGCTGCTCGGCGAGTTCCGTCCGGACCCGGCCTGGCTGACGGCGATCGAGCGCGAAATGGCCGGCCTCGGCGTCTCCATGGCGCTGGCGCGGCAGGAAATGCTTGGCCTGCTGACGGCTCTCGTCGAGCGCACTGTCGACGAGAGCGTCTTTCCGTCGGCCCGCCTGGCGCTATCGGGCTTTCTCGACGACGAGGGCCATCGTCCGGCCTATGATCTGGAAGAACAATATCTGACGATGCTGCGCGACGGGCGGCCGCGCGATGCGGCAGCCGGCCGCACGCTCGACGGGCCGCACCGCAGCGACCTGCTCGTGCGTCACCGGGAGAAAGACATGGAGGCGGCGCGATGCTCGACCGGAGAGCAGAAGGCGCTGCTCGTCGGGCTGGTGCTTGCGCATGCGCGCCTCGTCGGCGACATGACCGGCCACGCGCCAGTGCTGCTCCTTGACGAGATCGCCGCCCATCTCGACGTCAACCGGCGCGCGGCGCTGTTCGATCTCGTCGATGGGCTTGGTGGCCAGTCCTTCATGACCGGGACGGACCAATCGATGTTTGAGGCGCTCGGCGAACGCGGCCGCTTCCTGACCGTTTCGCACGGCAGCGTTACCGGGTAAGCAGAAGTCACCGAGGAGGATTGCCATGACCGGTGAGAACAAGCTCGACCAATCGGAGATCACCCGCTACGCCCGTCATATCGTGCTGCCGGAAATCGGCGGCGCCGGGCAACAACGGCTGAAGGCAGCCCGCGTGCTGGTGATCGGGGCCGGCGGCCTCGGCGCTCCGGTGCTCGTCTATCTTGCCGCCGCCGGCATCGGCCGGATCGGCATCGTCGACGACGATGCGGTCGCGCTTTCCAACCTGCAGCGGCAGATCATCCACCGCACCGAAGACATCGACCGCGCCAAGGTCGAGCGGGCCGCCGAAGCGATCGCCGCGCTCAACCCGCATGTCGGCGTCGACGAATACAGGCTGCGGCTCAACGCCGACAATGCCGAGGCGCTTTTCCGGCAGTACGATCTGGTGATCGACGGCTCGGACAATTTCGATACCCGCTACCTCGCCGCCGATACGGCGGCAGCGGTCGGCATTCCGCTGGTGACCGGCGCCGTCGGCCGCTTCGACGGCTCGCTGACGGTGCTTATGCCCTACAGCGCCGGCCCCGATGGACGACCGAACCCCTCCTACCGCGATCTGTTTCCCGAGCCGCCGCCGGCCGGCGTCGTGCCCTCTTGTGCCGAGGCCGGCATCGTCGGCGCGCTGACGGGCGTCATCGGCACGCTGCAGGCCATGGAGGCGATCAAGGTGATTGCCGGCTTTGGCGAACCGCTGGTCGGGCGGCTGTTGATGTATGACGCGCTGACGGCACAGTTCAACACCATCCGTTACCGCAAGAGAGCATAGGCGATGGTGCAGATCTTTCGTATCGACGAAGCATTCGACCGGCACGAGGAACTGCTGGCGCTGATCCTTGGCGCCTTCTCCTACATGGACGGGCGGATCGACCCGCCCTCGTCGGCGCATGCTTTGAACATCGAATCGCTGCGCGACAAGATTGCCGACGAGATCGCCTTCGGCGTCAGCGATGGCGAACGGCTGGTCGGCTGCATCTTCTGCAAACCCGAGGACGATTGCCTCTATATCGGCAAGCTTGCCGTCGCGCCTGAGACGCAAGGAAAGGGCATCGGCCGCATGCTGCTCGCTGAAGCCGAAGCGACGGCGCGTGCGCTGAAACTTCCGGCGCTGAGGCTGCTCACCCGCGTCGAACTCGTCGACAACCACCGCGCTTTTGCCGCCTGGGGCTTCGTTCAGAGCGACACGATGTGCCATCCCGGTTTTACCCGGCCGACAGCGATCGAGATGCGCAAGGCGCTTTAGTTTTCAAACGTCAGCAAAGCAGCTGGCGACCGCACGACAGGATCGTGCGGCGTTTCGCGATCAGTCGCGGCCCGGCAGAACCCGGTCCGGCGGGCGGTGGCCGTCGAAGAAGGTGCGGATGTTGATCACCACCTTCTCGCCCATGTCGATGCGGCCTTCGAGCGTGGCCGAACTCATATGCGGCAGGAGCACGACCTTGCCTTCGCCGGCAAGCTTGATCAGCTTCGGATTGACCGCTGGCTCGTTCTCGAAGACGTCGAGGCCGGCGCCGGCGATCTTGCCTTCACGCAGGCACTTGATCAGCGCCGTCTCGTCGATAATGCCACCGCGGGCGGTGTTGACGATGTAGCTGTCCGGCCGCATCAGGGCGAGCCGGCGGGCCGAGAGCAGATGATAGGTCGCTGGCGTCGACGGGCAGTTGACCGAAACGATGTCGACGCGAGCGAGCATCTGGTCGAGGCTGTCCCAATAGGTCGCCTCCAGCATCTCCTCGGTTTCGGCCTTCACCCGGTGACGGTTGTGGTAGTGGATCGAGAGGCCGAAGGCCTTGGCGCGGCGGGCCACAGCCGTCCCGATCCGGCCCATGCCGACGATGCCGATGCGCTTTCCGGCAATGCGGCGGCCGAGCATCCAGGTCGGCGACCAGCCGGCCCATTCGCCCTTGCGGTCGGTCAGGATCTGCGCACCTTCGGCAAGCCGGCGCGGCACCGCGAGGATCAGCGCCATCGCCATGTCGGCAGTGTCTTCCGTCAGCACGTTGGGCGTGTTGGTGACGGTGATGCCTTTGCGGGCGGCGGCATCGACATCGATGTTGTCGACGCCGTTGGAAAAGCTCGCGATCAGTTTCAGCTGCGGGCCGGCCTGCTCGATCAACGCCGCGTCGATGCGATCGGTCACCGTCGGCACCAGCACGTCGGCGCGTTTGACCGCGGCCACAAGCTCCGGCTGGCTGCGCGGCGTATCGTCGATGTTCAGCTCCGCATCGAAGAGTTCGCGCATGCGCGTCTCGACGATGTCTGGCAATTTGCGGGTGATGTAGACCGTGGGCTTCTTCTTGCTTGTCATTGCTGCGACGGGCCTTGTTGACGGGTCCTTAACCAAGTTGGGCGATACTTTCTCCCTGTAGCCGCAATTTCTACCAGACCCCACCGGGAAGACAAACAAAACTCGCGTCGTCGTCCCCGCGATTTCCGCCCGACCCATGGGCCTCAAGTGAACTGCGCCTGCAAAAGCTAGTGCCACGGAATATGGGCTTCGTCATGCGTCACGTCATTTCCAGATTCTCGCTCTCGTTGATCGCCGCCTGCCTTGGCGCCGCGATCATGACGTCGGCGGCTTACGCTCAGGCCGCCAAGGGCGCCAGCGGGCTGCCGCTGCCGCGCTTCGTCAGCCTGAAATCCAAGAGCGTCAATCTCAGGATCGGCCCGAGCGTCGATTACGCGGTCGCCTTCCGCTACATGAAGCCGGGCGTGCCGGTCGAGATCATCCAGGAATACGATAACTGGCGCCGCATCCGCGACGCCGACGGCACCGAAGGCTGGGTGAACCAGGCGCTGCTCTCCGGCGACCGCACGGCCGTCGCAGCCCCCTGGATGCGCGGCAAGGGCGAAGGCGTCTTCGTCAACATGCGCCGCGACGCGCAGGGCAATTCCCCGATCGTCGCCCGCATGGAGCCCGGTGTCATCGTGAAAGTCGGCGAGTGCAATGGCGACTGGTGCCATGCCGAAGCGCAAGGCGTCGAAGGCTGGATCGCCCAGGGCGAAATCTGGGGCGCCTATCCGGGCGAGGCCTTCAAGTAAGGCCGCGCCCGTCTTTAACCAAAATCAATTGGGTCGGATCAGGCGAGACCAGCCTGCTTGGCGGCCGTTTCCAGCGACACCATCGGCCGCGGCCCGATCTGGCCGATGACGATGCCGGCGGCGAGATTGCCGAGCTTGCTGCAGTCTTCCAGCGAACGCCCCGTCGTGTAGCCATGCAGGAAGCCCGCGGCATAGAGGTCGCCGGCACCTGTCGTGTCGACCACCTGGGCGATCGGCGTTGCGCCGACACGAACCCGCTCTTCTCCACGCACGACCACCGAACCTTCTTCGCTAAGCGTCACGGCGGCGAGCTTGCAATCCTTCGACAGCTTCTCCAGCGCCAGATCGAAATCCTCGGTCTCGTAAAGTGCCAGCGCTTCCTGCTTGTTGGCAAAGACGATATCGACCGTGCCGGAACGCATGAGGTCCAGGAACTCGTCGCGATAACGGTGAACGCAGAAACTGTCGGACAGCGTGATCGCGGTCTCGCGGCCGTTTGCGTGGGCGATCCGCGCGGTCTCGCGAATGGCGTCCTTGGCGCGCGGCGGATCCCAGAGATACCCTTCGAAATAGGTAACCTTGGATTGGGCGACGACCTCGGGCTCCACGTCCTCTGGGCCGAGCTCGACGCAGGCGCCGAGATAGGTGTTCATCGAGCGCTCGCCGTCCTCGGTGACGAAGATCATCGAGCGCGCGGTCGGCGGCACGGTTTCGAGCGGCTTCGTCTGGAAATAGACGCCCTGGGCGCGGATATCATGGGCGAAGATCTCGCCGAGCTGGTCGCTCGCGGTCTTGCCGAAATAGGCGGCACGGCCACCGAGGCTGGCGACACCGGCTGCGGTGTTGCCGGCGCTGCCGCCGGAGGCTTCGACCGCCGGGCCCATGCGCGAGTACAGCAACTCGGCTCGCTCGGCGTCGATGAGGTTCATCGCGCCCTTTATGATGCCGTTTTCGTTGAGAAAGGCATCGTCGCAGCGCGCGATGATATCGACGATGGCGTTGCCGATCGTCAGCACGTCGTATTTTGTCATGAACCTCGTCCGGTCTCCGTGATGGCCGGTGTTCGTTAATACCGGTTTTCCGGCCATTTGGAAGACAAAAGACGCGTGCGGGCGGCTTCACGCCGTAGGAAGCGCGCTTTCGTCATAGGCGGCGGCGAATTCGGCACTCGGGGGAATGGGCTTGATGATGTCGATCAGCACGCCATTCGGATCGGCCGTGATGAAATGACGCTGGCCGAAATCCTCGTCGCGCAAGGTCTTCAGGATCGGCAGGCCGGAGGCAAGCGCTTGCGCATAGATGCGATCGGGATCCTCGACCTCGAAGTTCAGAAGAAGACCGCGGGTGGGCGCGCGCGCCTCTTCGGGGATCGTCTCGTGGCGGTAGTCGAGCACGGCAAGCGTCACATGTTCGTCCTCGATCGATTGCAGATGCACATACCAGTCGCTGGTGAAGAGCGCCTGGAAACGGAAGTGATCGATGTAGAAGGCGGCAGTGGCGGCAACGTCAGCCGTCATGATGACCGGATAGTAGCTCGTCGATTTCATGGCTTTTCCTCGCTCCTGCAATGTCATACAATCTGTATGTTTCTTTAATTAACATACAGGCTGAATGTATGCAACAGGACATTTCCCGCCGCTCCAACCGCGAGCGATCCGACACGACCCGTGCCGCGATCCTTGACGCTGCCCGCGGCCTCTTCGTCACCAGGGGCTATGCCGACACCTCGACGCCGGACATCGTCGCAGCCGCCGGCCTGACCCGCGGCGCGCTCTATCACCACTTCGAGGACAAGAAGGCGCTGTTTCGCGCGGTGGCAGAGCGGGAAGCAATTTCGGTGGCGACGTCGATCGAACAAGCGACATCACGCGACCTCTCGGCCCGAGAGGCACTGAAGGTCGGCGCCCGCGCCTATTTCGACGCCATGCGCGAGCCGGGGCGTATTCGCCTGCTCTTGCACGATGGGCCGGCCGTCCTCGGCAAGCGGGAAATGATGGCGATCGACGCGGCCAACGCGCAAAGAACGCTCGAAGAAGGGATCGCCGAGGCAATGGCTCCGGCCACCGTTTCGGCCGACAGGTTGTCGGCCATGGCATCGCTACTGTCAGCTGCCTTCGATCGTGCGGCGCTCGACATAGCCGATGGCGCGTCGAGCGAGGTTTACGTCGAAACGATCGGCACGCTGATCGACCGGATGGTTTCGGCCTGACGGCTCAACCAGCAGCCGAGATCATCTGTGGCGGCAGTTCGACCAGTGGCGCCGGGATGTCGCAGGTCTTTTCCGGCGACTTGCAGAGATCGGCAATGACGCAGCGCTCGCATTCGGGCTTGCGCGCCTTGCAGCAGTAGCGCCCGTGCAAGATCAGCCAGTGGTGCGCGTGGTAGAGATACTCATCGGGGATGATCCTGATCAGCTTGTCTTCCACCTCGTCCGGGGTCTTGCCCGGCGCCAGACAGATCCTGTTGGCGATGCGCAGGATGTGTGTGTCGACGGCGATCGTCGACTGACCGAAGGCCATGGAAAGCACGACATTGGCGGTCTTGCGGCCGACGCCCGGCAGCTTCACCAATTCCTCCCGCGTGCGGGGCACTTCGCCGCCGAAATCGCGGATCAGCATCTCGCTGAGGGCGATAACGTTCTTTGCCTTGTTGCGGAAAAGTCCGATCGTCTTGATGTAGTCCCGAACCTTCTCCTCACCGAGCGCCAGCATTTTTTCCGGCGTATCGGCGATGGCAAAGAGCGCGCGCGTCGCCTTGTTGACGCCGGCATCGGTCGCCTGTGCCGAGAGCGCCACGGCGACAACGAGCGTGAACGGATTGACGTGCTCCAGTTCGCCCTTCGGCTCCGGCCGCTGGATCGAGAAGCGCCGGAAAATCTCCTTGAGCTCGTCCTGGCTATAGAGGCTCTTCACCCGCGGCGTGGCGCGGCGGCCGGCTGCAGGCTTTGGTTTGGCGGCGCGAACAGGCAATTTCGGCTTCACGTTTTTCATGATGCATCTATAGTCAAAGGTCATGATCCATGGCAACGCCACCACCCCATCCGAGGACGCTCCGGTCTTCACCGCCGAGCTCACGCCCTATCGTTCGCTCGGGCGGCGCGGCTTCAAGATGTTCTTCCTGATCGCCGGGCTCCTGAGCCTCGTTCACGGCATCGTCTTCCTCATCATCGGCGCCTGGCCGGTGGTGTTCTTTTTCGGGCTCGACTACCTGCTGCTGTTCGGTGCCTTCTGGCTGAACAACCGCTCGGGGCTGAGCCGCGAAGAGGTCAGCGTCAGCAGGACGGACGTTTCGGTGCGCAAGTTCACGCCCTCGGGCCAGATCAGCGAACATCGCTTCAATCCGTTCTGGGCACGCTTGAATGTCGCCCGGCATCAGGAAATCGGCATCGTCTCGATGACGATCAGCGGCGGCGGCCGCCGAACCGATATCGGCTCGTTCCTCAACCGCGACGATCGCGAGACCTTTGCGCTGGCGCTCTCGGGGGCGCTTGCGACCGTGCGCCGCCGCTGACGCCCGGCGCTTGCAATCGCGGCACCCGGCGATCGCATGTTTTCAAGTTTCGGGTGGTTGACGGGGCCAGCAAGTGGTTACCTGTGGCAAGACAGGAGAAGAGCCATGAACATTGCGACATCCGTACCCACCGACATCACGCCGAAGGGCACCGACTACGATACGGTCAGCCGCGTGATCGAAATGCTCACCGAGGACTATCGCGACCAGCCGTCGCTCGAATCCGTGGCGCAGCGCCTGAAGCAGTCGCCGACCCAGCTCCAGAAGGTCTTCACCCGTTGGGCGGGTCTGTCGCCGAAGGCCTTCCTCCAGGCCGTGACCCTCGACCATGCCAAGCGCCTGCTGCGCCAGGAAGACATGCCGCTGCTTGAGACCAGCATCGAAGTGGGCCTCTCAGGACCAAGCCGGCTGCACGACCTGTTCGTCACCCACGAGGCGATGTCGCCAGGCGAATGGAAGGCGCGCGGCGAGGGTCTGACGATCCGCTACGGCTACCACCCCTCGCCCTTCGGCACGGCCCTCGTGATGATCACCGAGCGCGGCCTCGCCGGCCTTGCCTTCAACGATATGGGCGGCGAGCAGGCGAGCTTCGAGGACATGGCGCAACGCTGGCCGAACGCCCGCTACATCGAGGACAGCGCTGCGACCGCCCAATATGCGGCGCGCATCTTCGATCCGTCGCGCTGGCGACAGGACGAGCCGCTGCGCATCTTCCTGATCGGCTCCGACTTCCAGATCCGGGTCTGGCAGGCGCTGTTGAAGATCCCGCTCGGCTGCGCCACCACCTATTCGAACATCGCCGGGAACATCGGACAGCCGACGGCATCGCGCGCGGTCGGTGCTGCTGTCGGGCGCAACCCGATTTCGTTCGTCGTCCCCTGCCATCGCGCGCTCGGCAAGAGTGGGGACCTCACCGGCTATCACTGGGGCCTGACGCGCAAGCGCGCCATCCTCGGCTGGGAAGCCGGAAAGGCGGCCGACGGCACGATCTGATCGCCAGGTTTGCCGGCATTGTCGGAGACACAAAAAAGGGGCGCCCAGCGCCCCTCTTTCATTTCCTGGCCATCAGCGCTCAATGGGCGCCGGACATGTCGCCGAGCACTTCCTTGGAAGCGACGGTCGAATTGGCGTTGAGCTTGTAGACCATCGGCACGCCGGTCGCGAGGTTGAGCTTCAGGATCTCTTCCTTCGACAGGCGATCGAGCACCATGACCAGCGAACGCAGCGAGTTGCCGTGGGCGGCGACCAGCACCTTCTGGCCGGAGAGCACGCGCGGCAGGATCTCGGTCAGGTAATAGGGCCAGACGCGGGCGCCGGTGTCACGCAGGCTCTCGCCGCCCGGAGGCGGGATGTCATAGGAGCGGCGCCAGATATGCACCTGCTCTTCGCCCCACTTCTCGCGGGCGTCATCCTTGTTGAGGCCCGAGAGGTCGCCGTAGTCGCGTTCGTTCAGCGCCTGGTCGCGGATCGTCTCGAGCGAGGACTGGCCGACGGCGTCGAGCACGAACTGGCAGGTGCGCTGGGCACGGACGAGATCCGAAGTGAAGGCGATGTCGAACTTGATGCCGTAGTCGGCAAGCGCCTTGCCGCCGGCCTTGGCTTCCTCGACGCCGAGTTCCGTCAGATCCGGATCACGCCAGCCGGTGAACAGGTTCTTCAGGTTCCAGTCGCTCTGGCCATGCCGGACGAGGACGAGAGTACCGCTCATGTCGAATTCCCCTTGAGACTTGAGAGTGGAAAGGTCAGTTGAGCCCGAGAACGTCGAGCATCGAATAGAAACCGGGCTTCTGGCTGCGAGCCCAGAGTGCGGCGGTGACGGCACCGCGCGCGAAGATCGAACGGTCCGTGGCGCTGTGCGACAGGGTCACCTGCTCGCCTTCGCCGGCCAGGATGACCGAATGTTCGCCGATGACCGAGCCGCCGCGCAGCGTGGCAAAACCGATGGTGCCGGCCGGACGCGGGCCCGTATGACCGTCACGCACGCGCACCGAATGGTCGGCAAGCGCGATATCCCGCCCCTTCGCCGCCGCCGCACCGAGAAGCAGGGCCGTGCCCGAGGGCGCATCGACCTTGTGCCTGTGGTGCATTTCGAGGATTTCGATATCCCAGTCGGCCGGACCGAGCGCACGCGCCGCCTTCTCCGTCAGCACGCCGAGCAGGTTGACGCCGAGGCTCATATTGCCCGACTTGACGATACGGGCGTGGCGGGCGGCGGCGCGGATCTTCGCCTCGTCGTCGGACGAGCAGCCGGTGGTGCCGATCACATGGACGATGCGGGCCTGGGCCGCGAGACCGGCAAACTCGACGGTGCCCGCCGGTGCGGTGAAATCAAGGACGCCCTCGGCTTCGACGAAGGCTTCGAGCGGCTGGTCGGTCACCGGCACGCCGATCGGGCCAAGCCCGGAGAGTTCGCCCGCATCGCGGCCGATGAAGGGAGAACCCGTGCGCTCGACGGCCGCATGCAGGCGCACGCCGTCCATCGCATGAACCGTCCTGATCAGCGTCTGGCCCATACGGCCTGCCGCACCCACCACCACGAGCTTCATATCGTTCGCGCCCATCGGTGAGTTCCTTCTTGTCCGCTAGTGGATTTGGGCGCCGGCCGGCGCTTCGGGCGTTTCGCCATCCGGAGACTGCTCCTCCGAATTCTGGCCCTGGAGATTGTGGAGCCGAGCGTAGAGACCGTCCGGCCGCCGTGCAAGGTCGGCATGGGTGCCTTCCTCGACGACGCAACCATCCTTCATGACGATGATCTTGTCGGCATTGACGACGGTCGAAAGACGATGGGCAATGACAATTACCGTGCGGCCATCCATGGCGTGGTCGAGCGCCTTCTGCACCGCCGCTTCCGATTCGGTGTCGAGCGCCGAGGTGGCCTCGTCGAGCAGCAGGATCGGCGCGTTGCGCACGAGCGCGCGCGCAATCGACAGGCGCTGGCGCTGGCCGCCAGAGAGCGTCATGCCGTTCTCGCCCACCGGCGTATCGTAGCCCTGCGGCTGCGCCAGGATGAAGTCATGGGCGTAGGCGAGCCGTGCGGCTTCCTCCACCTCGGCATCCGTCGCGTCGATACGGCCGTAGCGGATGTTGTCGCGGATCGAGCCTTCGAAAAGATAAGGCTGCTGCGACACATAGGCGATGCCCTTGCGCAGCGACAGTTTGGTGACGTCGGCGATATCCTGACCGTCGACCAGGATCTGGCCGGACGCCGGATCGTAGAACCGCGGAATGAGGCTGATGACGGTCGATTTTCCGGCCCCTGACGGACCGACGAGCGCCGTCGTCTTGCCGCCCTCAGCCATGAAGCTCACGCCCCGCAGCACGTCGTCGCCATTGGGATACTTGAAGCGCACGTCGCGCAGCTCGACGGTCGCGCTCGTAAACGCCAGTTCCTTGGCATCGGGCTTGTCGCGCTGGTGCGGCACGGTATCGAGGATCTCGTAGACCATGCGGGCGTTGACGGCGGCACGCTCGAGCGAGACCTGAAGCCGCGCCAGGCGGCGGGCCGGATCATAGGCCATCAGCAAAGCGACGACGAAAGCGAAGAAGGCGCCGGGCGGTACGTCGGCATAGATGGCGCGGAACGCCGAATAGGCAAGCACCGCCGAGATCGCCAGGCCGGCGAAGGTTTCTGTCATCGGCGCCGTGCGCTCGCTCAACCGGGCAATGCGGTTGGCGCGGTTTTCGGCGCGATCGACGATCGCCTCGACCTTGCCGCGAAGCTCGCTCTCCATCGTAAAGGCCTTGACGATGGTGATGCCCTGAATGGTTTCCTGCATCGCGCCGAGAACGCGGCTGTTGACTTCGATCGCCTCGCGGGTGGCCGAACGCAGGCGCTTGGACACATAGCGCAGGCCCAGAAGCAGCGGAGGTGCGGCGACGAAGACGATGATCGACAGCAGCCAGTCCTTGGCAAACATGACGCCGACCAGGCCGATCAGCGTCAGCAGGTCGCGCGCGATCGAGGTAACGGTCAGATTGAGGACGTCGCGAATGCCGCTGACGTTCTGGCTGATCTGGGCGGCGAGTTGCGCCGAACGGGTCTCGTTGAAATAGCCGACGCTGAGCGCCATCAGATGGGCGTAAAGACGGCGCTGGTAGCGCGCGACGATGTTGTTGCCGATCTTCGAAAGCGCGACGGCCTGGCCGTAAGTGGCAAAGCCGCGCAGCACGAAGGCGGCGAGGATCGCGCCGCAGACGAGCAGAACGATGTCCGCCCGCTTGTTGGCGAAGGCCTCGTTGATGACGGTTTCCATGATCGAGGCGGTAAAGCCTGTCGTGGCAGCGACCACCGCCAGGCAGCCGATGGCAAAAGCATAGCCGCGAATGTGGTCACGACCGTTTTCCGCAATGACCCGCTTGAGGATCCCGCTGATCGTATCCGAATCGACCGCGTGCTGTTTTTTCTTGCTGGCGCTCAAAAAGCCCGTCTTCCCTGGAACCAATCTGGAGGGCCGGCATCCGGCCCGATCTTTCCCGGGGCTCTATAGTGGTTTGATATCGCTTTGGCGAGTCTTTGCGCACGCCACGGTCTCAGCTTCTCCAGCGGCGTCCCTCCGTTGCCACACCGAAATCCCTCGGCGTGCGGGCAAAGGCAGCCAATCCCGAGAGCGCGGCCATCGGGTGAATGACGGCAAAGGTCGGGATCGTTTTCATCAGCGCCGAATGCGGGGCCTTGTCCTCGAAGGCGGCCCGGAAGGGCGACTTCATCAGCGCCGGCAGGATCTTCTGCGAGATACCGCCCGCCAGGAAAACGCCGCCGCGGGCCATGAAGATCAGCGCCATGTCGCCGGCCACGCGACCGAGATAGGTCGAAAACAGTGAGATGGTCTCGATCGCCGCCCTGTCGCTCTCCGCAAGAGCGTGTGTCGTCACTTCCGCGGGGTCCGTCAGAACCGGATCCACGCCATCGGCGGCGCAGACGGCGCGGTAGAGGTTCATGATGCCACGGCCGCAGAGAATCTGCTCGCCGGCCATGCGGCCTTCGATCGGCTCCAGAAATGGCCAGATGTGGAAATCGCGTTCGGTGCGCGGGCCGATATCGACATGGCCGCCTTCGCCCGGCACCGGAAACCAGGTGTGCTGGGCAAAGACCAGGCCGCCGACGCCGAGGCCCGTTCCCGGTCCGAGCACGACGCGGGAGGTCAGCGGCCGGATGCTGCCGCCGCCGATCTGCACCAGGTCCTCGTCCGCCGGAGCGGCGACGGCAAGCGCCTGAGCCTCGAAGTCGTTGATGATCAGCACGTCTTCGAGGCCGAGGCTCGAAAGCATGTCCTTCGGCCGGATCACCCAGCCGGCGTTGGTCAAGGGAATTTCATCGCCCCGAATCGGACCGGCCACCGCCAGGATCGCCGAGCGCGGCTGCACGGAGGTCTTGTCGAGAATGCTCTTTTGCAGCGCCTCCTCGATCGTCTCGAAATCGCCGGTCTTGATCGGCGGCAGTTGCTTCGGGTCGGCAAAGGCGTCGATGAGCAAGGCAAAGCGCGCGTTGGTGCCGCCGATGTCGCCGATCAGGATCGGAAAAGGAAAGCTGTGTTCATTGGTGCCGGACATCGCAAGATCCATCCTGATCGTCATCTTGGGTTGCTGAACTGTCTATCAGACAGAACGGGATGAGGAAAAGTGCGGGAGGATTGTCGTATCCACCCGCCGGAGCCCGCATCATCTGGGGTTGAGGTCGATCAACTGCTCGGCCGTTGCACGGTTGAGCGCCATCGGAATGTCGTAGACGATGGCGAGACGCATCAGCGCCTTGACGTCGACATCGTGCGGCATGGCGGTCAGTGGGTCGACGAAGAAGATCAGCAGTTGCACTTCGCCGGTCGCGATCATCGCGCCGATCTGTTGGTCGCCGCCCAGAGGACCGCTTTTCAGCCGGGTGATATCGAGGCCTGGGCAGACGTCGAGAACACGGCCGCCGGTCGTGCCGGTGGCGACGATCCGCCAGTCAGCCAGTACCGCCTCATGCGTCTTGGCAAAGTCCGCAAGATCGTCCTTCTTCTGATCATGCGCGATCAGCGCAACACATTTCCGATCCGCCATGCCGGGCCTCGCATCAATATTTAAATCGATTTGATTGCCCTATACATGAGCGCCACGGGAATGGGAAGGCTGATGCCTCCCCACCCCGCTCGGGTCGCTGGCCTACTGCAGCGTCGGACGCGCCATCGGCACAGGGATATCGGCCGGCGGGACATCGCCAGACGCACCGATCACCTGCTCGATACTATCACTCGCTGCGGCCGGCGCGGCAGCCCGGTAGGCCGTGCCAAAAGTGGCGGCCGCTTCCGAGGCGGGCGCCGGGCCGTTGAGCACGAGAGCGCAGGCCTTCGGCAGGTCGGCAAGCGTCGTCACCTTCGGCTTGACCGGCTTCTTCGTCGGTTTTGCCCACGGCTCGTCGGTGAACCACCAGGCCAGCGACTTGTCGCAGCCGTCGCCGGCCGGCACCTCCGCCTGGTCCTTGCAGGTCGAAGCACCCGCGGGGCACTTGATGCGGATGTGGAAGTGATAGTCGTGGCCGTAGATCGGCCGAACCTTGCCGAGATTCGTGCGGTCGCCCGTCCAGGTATCGCAAAGCTTCTTCTTGATCGCCGGATTGACGAAGACGCGCTCGACCTGCGGATAGCTCGCCGCCAGCATGATCAGCTGCGCGTGCTTCGGCGTCCAGATCGAACGGTCGACCGTCAGGAACTTGTTCTTCTGCAGCATCGAGGTGGCGGAGATATCCTCGCGTTCGCGATAGGTGAGCGTGCGTTGCGGCATTGGGGTGAGCCAGATATCGGCATCGAGCCCGATCTGATGCGAGGCGTGGCCCGACAGCATCGGCCCGCCGCGTGGCTGCGAGATATCGCCGAGCAGCAGACCCGGCCAGCCGACCTTGTTGGCGGCGTCATGGGAAAACTGCTCGATCAGCGCGATCATCTGCGGGTGGCCCCAGCGGCGGTTGCGCGACAGCCGCATTGCCTGCCAGGTCGGCCCGTCGGTCGGGATGGCGACACCGCCGGCAAGACATCCCTTGGCATAGAAGCCGTAGGAATTTGCCGCCATCTCGGCAGGCAGAGCCTTGGCGCCGAAGAGCGTCTTTGCCGGCACGTCGTCGGCCGCGGCGTTGTCGGCGATCAGGAGGCTGGTTCCAAGCAGCAGCGCAAGAAACGCCGAGCCGCAACGTCGAAATGGAGCAATCATTGAATTTCGTCCCGTTTGTCTCGCAGACAGCAGCGCCGATCTACGCATGCCGTGTCCGGCGAACCCCATCCTAAGGCCCCGTCTTTGCCTCAGCCTTACGCGTTACACGCGTGTGAATCACCGGGATGTGACTCAAAAATTTGGCCTGATTTGCGGCGGTGCCTGTCATTTGCCCTGATTTCGCCTATGCTCTCGCAAAAGAAGATTGAAATATAAAGGGGTAAGGGCTGGATGCCATACGTCTGCAGGACCATGAAATCAGGCCTCGCTGCCTCGCTACTAACAGCGGCGTTTCTTCTCTTCCCTGCTGCAGGCAATGCCCAAGAACAGCCCGTCTGGCGTCACGGAACATCGTCAATCGGTGAGTTGAAATACAAGCCTGGTTTTGCGCGCTTCGACTATGTCAATCCTGACGCTCCCAAGGGTGGAGAGCTGCGCCTGTCGGAGAGCGGTACCTTCGACACCTTCAATCCTATACTCTCCAAGGGCGAGGCGGCGAGCGGCGTAACCTCTCTCGTCTTCGATACGTTGATGAAATCGGCCGAGGACGAGATCACCACCGCCTATGGGCTGCTCGCCGAGGGCGTTTCCTATCCCGACGATATCTCCTCCTCGACGTTTCGCTTACGCTCCGAGGCCAAATGGGCCGATGGCCAGCCCGTGACGCCGGAGGACGTCGTCTTTTCGTTTGAAAAGGTGAAAGAGCACAATCCGCTGCTCTCCAACTACTACCGCCACGTGGTTTCGGCGGAAAAGACGGGCGAGCGCGACGTCACCTTCCGCTTCGACGAAAAGAACAATCACGAATTGCCGAACATTCTCGGTCAATTCCCGATCGTGCCGAAACACTGGTGGGAGGGGCAGGACGCCAAAGGCAACAAGCGCGACATCAGCCGTACGACTCTGGAGCCGGTAATGGGCTCAGGCCCCTATAAGATCGCCTCGTTCCAGGCCGGCGGCTCGATCCGCTTCGAGCTTAGAGACGACTATTGGGGAAAGAACCTCAACGTCAACGTCGGGCAATATAATTTCGGCGTGATCAGCTATGCCTTCTTCAGCGACCGAAACGTGCAGTTCGAGGCCTTCCGCGCCGGCAATGTCGACTTCTACCAGGACAACAGCGCCAGTCACTGGGCGACCGCCTATGACTTTCCGGCGATGAAGGATGGCCGTGTAGTCCGCGAGGAGATCGAGAATCCCTTGCGCGCAACGGGCATCATGCAGGCCTTCGTACCGAACATGCGCCGCGAGAAGTTCAAAGACCAACGGGTGCGCGAAGCGCTGAACTACGCTTTTGATTTCGAGGATCTGAACCGCAGCCTTGCCTACAATGCCTTTCAGCGCGTCGACAGCTATTTCTGGGGCACCGAGCTTGCCTCCAAGGCTTTGCCGGAAGGGCGCGAAAAGGCCATTCTGGAGGAGCTGAAGGACAAGGTTCCGCCTGAGGTCTTCACAACGCCCTATACGAACCCGGTCAACGGCGAGCCGCAGAAGGTGCGCGACAACCTGCGCAAGGCACTCGCGCTGTTCAAGGAGGCGGGTTACGAGCTCAAGGGCACGCGTCTGGTGAACACGAAGACCGGCGAGCCCTTCACCTTCGAACTGCTCCTGTCCAATCCGTCCTTCGAGCGCACCGTCACGCCCTTCATCAACAGCGTCAAGAAGATCGGCATCGATGCCCGCATCCGCACGGTGGATGATTCGCAGTACACCAACCGCGTCCGAAGCTTTGACTATGACATGATCTACGGCATCTGGGCGCAGACGCTCGTGCCGGGCAACGAACAGATCGACTACTGGGGCTCCGGCTCCGTCAATCAGCAGGGATCGAGAAACTATGCCGGCATATCCGATCCGGCAATCGACGAGCTCATCCGCCGGATCATCTTTGCACCGAACCGCGAGGAGCTGGTGGCAACGACACGGGCACTCGATCGGGTCCTTCTCGCCCACCACTACGTCGTGCCGCTGTTCTATTCGAAGAACGTTCGTGTCGCCTACTGGAAACAGCTCGTCCGCCCGCAGGAGCTTCCCTACTACGGAATAGGCTTCCCGGACAGCTGGTGGTCGAAAAACGCCTCCCCCAAATGAAGTCCTTGCGCTCGGATGGCGTCTCGATTCCAAATGCAAAAAAACGAATCACTGAAACAAGCCCCGATCCGGGGCCCGCAAGGAGACACAGGGATTGAGACACCATAGACGGCATGCCGACGCTTCGCCGGTCCGGGCCACCGCCCACACGTCGATCGAAAGGCCCGCCTGATGGGTGCCTATATCCTGCGCCGCCTGCTTCTGATGATCCCGACGATCTTCGGGATCATGGCGATTTCCTTCATCGTGGTGCAGTTCGCGCCGGGCGGCCCGGTCGAGCAGGTGATCTCGGACCTGACCAATGCCGGCGGCTCCGATCGCCTGTCGGGCAGCAGCGGCGACCTGATGCAAGCCGGCGGAGACGAGGGCGGGCGCTATCGCGGCGCTCAGGGCCTCGATCCGGAATTCATCGCCAAGCTCGAAAAGCAGTTCGGCTTCGACAAGCCGCCGCTCGAGCGCTTCGCCACGATGATGTGGAACTATATGCGCTTCGATTTCGGCGAGAGCTTCTTCCGCAACACCTCGGTGATCGATCTGATCAAGGAGAAGATGCCGGTCTCGATCTCGCTCGGCCTATGGATCCTGCTGTTCTCCTACGCGATCTCCATCCCGCTCGGCATCAAGAAAGCGGTGTCCGACGGTTCCGCCTTTGACGTGTGGACCTCCGGCATCATCGTCGTCGGCTACGCCGTGCCGAGCTTCCTCTTCGGTATCCTGCTGATCGTCGTCTTTGCCGGCGGCTCATTCTTCGACTGGTTTCCGCTGCGCGGCATCGTCTCCGACAATTTCTGGCAACTGCCCTGGTGGCAGAAGATCCTCGACTACATCTGGCACATGACGCTGCCGCTGATCACGCTGCTGCTGTCGGCCTTTGCGACGACGACGCTGCTCACCAAGAATTCCTTCATCGACGAAATCAAGAAGCAGTATGTGACGACCGCACGGGCCAAGGGCCTCACCGACGGTCAGGTGCTCTATGGCCATGTGTTCCGCAATGCCATGCTGATCATCATCGCCGGCTTCCCCGGCGCCTTCATCTCGGCCTTCTTCACCGGTTCGCTTTTGATCGAATACATCTTCTCGCTCGATGGCCTCGGCCGTCTCGGCTATGATTCGGTCGTCAAGCGCGACTATCCGATCGTCTTTGCTACCCTCTTCATCTTCTCGCTGATGGGCCTGCTCGTAAGTCTGCTGTCGGACCTCATCTATACCTGGGTCGATCCGCGCATCGACTTCGAGCGGAGGGATGTCTGATGGCAAGCGTCACGACCTCCCCGGCCGCTGTGGCGCCGCGTGGCTGGCTGTCACCGGTCAACCAGCGCCGCTGGCAGAATTTCAAGGCGAACCGGCGCGGCTACTGGTCGCTCTGGCTGTTCCTGGCGCTGTTCGGGCTCAGCCTGGTCGGCGAACTCATCGCCAATGACAAGCCGATCATCGCCTCCTACAAGGGCGAACTCTTGTTCCCCGTCGTCATCGACTATCCGGAGGAAAAGTTCGGCGGCTTCCTGGCCGAGACCGACTACCGCTCCGATTTCATCCGCGACGAGATCGAGGCCAATGGCTGGATGATTTGGCCGCCGGTGCGCTATTCCTACCAGACGGTCAATTCCAACATCCCGCATTCGGCGCCGACCAAGCCCTTCTGGCTGATGGACAAGGAAGAGCGCTGCTCCGCCTATCCGGACAAGACGAGCGACCGGAACTGCATCGTCGGCAACCTCAACTGGCTCGGCACCGACGACCAGGCTCGCGACGTCTTTGCGCGCATGATCTACGGCTTCCGTCTTTCGGTGCTCTTCGGCCTGACGCTCACCATCGCCTCGGCGGTGATCGGTGTCACCGCCGGCGCCATCCAGGGCTATTTCGGCGGCTGGACCGACCTCCTGATGCAGCGTTTCATTGAGATCTGGTCGTCGATGCCGGTTCTCTACATTCTGCTGATCATCGCCGCGATCCTGCCGCCGGGCTTCTTCATTCTGCTCGGCATCATGCTCTTATTCTCCTGGGTCGGCTTCGTCGGCGTCGTGCGCGCCGAGTTCCTGCGGGCGCGCAACTTCGAATACGTCAACGCGGCACGCGCGCTCGGCGTCGGCAACGGCACGATCATGTATCGCCACCTCCTGCCGAACGCGATGGTGGCGACGCTGACCTTCCTGCCCTTCATTCTCTCCGGCTCGATCACGACGCTGACCTCGCTCGACTTCCTCGGCTTCGGCATGCCGCCCGGATCGCCCTCGCTCGGCGAGATGATCGCCCAGGGCAAGTCCAACCTGCAAGCGCCCTGGCTGGGTCTTACGGCCTTCTGCGTCATGTCTCTGATGCTGTCGCTGTTGATCTTCGTCGGCGAAGCCACGCGCGATGCCTTCGATCCGAGAAAGACGTTCCGGTGAGCGCGACGATGACAGACCCCCTTCTCTCCGTCCGCGACCTCTCCGTCGCCTTTCACCAGGGCGGCAACACCTCCGTTGCCGTCGACCACATCTCCTTCGACATCAAGCGCGGGGAAACCGTGGCGCTTGTCGGCGAATCCGGTTCGGGAAAATCGGTCTCGGCCAACTCGATCCTGAAGCTCCTGCCCTACCCGTCGGCCAGCCATCCGAGCGGCGAAATCCTGTTCAACGGCAAGGACCTCTTGAGGGCCAGCGATGCCGAGCTGCGCCATGCGCGCGGCAACGACATCACCATGATCTTCCAGGAGCCGATGACCTCGCTCAACCCGCTGCACTCGATCGAGCGGCAGATCGGTGAGATCCTTGAGCTGCACCAGGGGCTGCAGGGTGCTGCGCGGCGCACGCGCATCCTCGAGCTGTTGAACCAGGTCGGCATCCGCGAGCCGGAGAAGCGGCTCAGCGCCTACCCGCACGAGCTCTCCGGCGGCCAGCGCCAGCGTGTGATGATCGCGATGGCACTCGCCAACCGGCCCGAACTGCTGATCGCCGACGAACCGACGACGGCGCTCGACGTCACCGTGCAGGCGCAGATCCTCGAGCTCTTGAAGACGCTCAAGGACGAGCATGGCATGTCGATGCTGTTCATCACCCACGACCTCGGCATCGTGCGCAAGATCGCCGACCGGGTCTGCGTGATGACCAAGGGCAAGATCGTCGAGACCGGGCCGACCGCCGAGATCTTCGCCAATCCCCAGCATGCCTATACCCGCCATCTGCTCGCTTCCGAGCCGAAGGGCAATCCGCCACCGTCGGACGCGTCGAAGCCGATCGTGATGGAGGCCTCGGACATGAAGGTCTGGTTCCCGATCAAGGCCGGGTTCCTGCGCAAGGTGGTCGATCATGTGAAGGCGGTCGACGGCATCGACCTGAAGCTGCGCGCCGGCCAGACGCTCGGCGTCGTCGGCGAATCCGGCTCCGGCAAGACGACGCTCGGCCTCGCGCTGACGCGGCTGATCTCGTCGAAGGGTCGCATCGCCTTCATCGGCAAGGACATCGACCGCTACAGCTTCAACGAGATGCGGCCGCTTCGAAACCGGATGCAGATCGTCTTCCAGGACCCTTACGGTTCGCTGAGCCCACGGATGTCGGTGGCCGATATCATCGCCGAAGGCCTGAAGATCCACGAGCGATCGCTCTCGGACAACGCGCGCGATGCCCGCGTCGCCGCGGCGCTCGAAGAAGTGGGCCTCGATCCCGCGACCCGGTGGCGCTATCCGCACGAGTTCTCCGGCGGCCAGCGGCAGCGCATCGCCATTGCGCGCGCCATGGTGCTGAAGCCGCAATTCGTGATGCTCGACGAACCGACCTCGGCGCTCGACATGAGCGTTCAGGCGCAGGTGGTCGACCTGCTGCGCGACCTGCAGGTGAAGCATGACCTCGCCTATCTGTTCATCAGCCACGACCTCAAGGTCGTGCGCGCCCTTGCCAATGAGATGATCGTCATGCGCATGGGCAAGGTGGTGGAGCAAGGCCCGGCCGAGCGCATCTTCAATGCGCCGAGCCAGGACTATACCAAGGCGCTGATGGCAGCCGCCTTCAACCTCGAAGCCGTCAACTTGACCGCGATCCGCCAATAGGTGTCCGAATGTCCGCAAAAAGCCCCGTCATCGTCGATCTGAAGTTCATTCCGGAGGAGGTCGAGGCGGCGCTTCGCGGGGCCTTCCCGGATCGCGAGGTGATCAACCGCGCCGATGCGGTTCACCACAACCGCGATCTCTCGGGCATCGACTACGCGGTCGTCTGGAAATCGGCGCCGGATCTTTTCGAGCGGGCGCCCGATCTCAAGGTGGTATTCTCCGGCGGCGCCGGCGTCGATCACGTGCTGACGCTGCCCGGTCTTCCCGAGGTGCCGCTGGTGCGCTTCGTCGACCAGACACTGACGACGCGCATGAGCGAGTGGGTGGTCATGCAGTGCCTCCTGCACCTGCGCCAGCACCGCGCCTATGAGGCGCAGGCGACGAAGCGTGAGTGGCGCGATCTGACCCAGCCGGAAGCGGCCGACATCACCGTCGGCGTCATGGGCATGGGCGTGCTTGGCCAGGACGCCGCCCGCAAGCTATCGACCATGGGGTTCAAGGTCATCGGCTGGTCGCGCAGCAAGCGCGATGTCGCCGGCATCGAGACCTTCGGCGGCAACGAACTCGACAGCTTCCTGGCACGCAGCGACTTCCTCGTCGGCCTGCTGCCGCTGACGCCGGACACCCGCGGCATTTTCAACCTGCGCCTGTTTGCAAAGCTCAGCCGCAATGGGCCGTTTGGCGCACCTGTCTTCATCAATGCCGGCCGCGGCGGCAGCCAGGTCGAAGCAGACATACTGAAGGCGGTCGATAGCGGCGTGCTCGCCGGTGCCTCTCTCGACGTGTTCGAGCAAGAGCCGCTCGCCCAGGACAGCCGCTTCTGGACCCTGCCCAACGTCTACGTCACGCCGCACGTGGCGGCATCCTCCGACGTCAAGGCGCTCTTCCGCCATGTGGAGCAGCAGATCGCCCGCTTCGAAAGCGGACAGGCGCTCGAACATGTCGTCGACAAAGTAGCCGGCTACTGATTCAGCGAGAGCGAGGTGCAGCGCTTGCTGCGCCTAAGGCGCTACCAGAGACGCAACGTCTGGTTCCGCAAGGCGGATGGGTGTCTTTCCTTCATCGGCATTGATCGAGGTGGCTCGCTTCTACGGCCCCGCTCGCAGCGCGATCAAGGGCGCCGATAGCCCGTCGGCTGCTCATAGAGCCAGCCGATCCGTTCGATCGAGGCTTCCAACCCTTCGCGCGCAACCGTCATCGTGTGACCGTTGGCATGGATCAGGGTTTCGTCGTCCTCCATCAGCGCGACGTGGCCTTTCCAGAAAACGAGGTCGCCGCGCTTGAGTTCTTCGCGCGCAATCGGTGTTCCCAGGCCCGTCGCCTGCATGTCGGAATCGCGCGGCGCCTGCCTCCCAACCATCATCATCGACAATTGCACGAGGCCGGAGCAATCGATGCCGAAGCCGGAACGCCCGCCCCAGAGATAGGGCGTTTCGACGAAGCGGGCAGCAACCGAGACATAGTCTCCCGGCACGACATTGCCGACCTCGATGCAGTGATTGGCGATGACCGCCTGGCCGCCGTCGAGCAGGAAATAGCGCGTTCCCCGGGTCTCGCGCTCGTCGATAACCGTCAGCCGGCTGCCCATCGACAGCGGATAGACGGTCGGGAAGCGCAGATCATGGCCGGTATAGACGAAGGTGCGCGGCGCGGTCACGACATGGGTCGGGCTCTTGAGCACCGGTGCCAGGCAATATTCCGGAAGGTAGCCGACATAGCCGTCGAGGTCGGCCTTTACCCAGCACCAGCTGTTGCTGGTGTCGAGCACCCGGACCGATTCGCCGAGCAAGAGTTCGGTATCGGTGCCGCAGGCGAGATCGGGCTTGGCACGCAGCGGCGCAACCGGAACCGAGACGCGCGCAACGCTGCCCTCGACATAGCGTTCAGCCTCCACGACGCCGCGAAGGCGGCTTTCGGCAAGGTCTGGTCGATAGGCATTCAGACGGCGATCGGGCAGTGTCGACATATCTACTCACTTCAGCTGCTTGCGGCCCTGATCAATGATCAGGTCACCGAGTTTTTCAAGATAGAGAGCACCCTCAACTGTCCTTTTGATGACGACGTTGCGGCGATCACGATCGTCGCGAACGCGATCGACAAGGCCAAGCGCGCCCATGGTGTCGAGCGCGCGGGTGATGACCGGCTTGGTGACACCGAGCGTCGCCGCCAGTCCGCGCACGGTGTGCGGCGGCGGCACGAGGTAGATCTGCAGCAGGATCGCCAGCTGGCGCAAGGTCAGGTCGCGGCTGTCGACGCGAACCTGGGCGAGCGACACCGAATGCCATAGCCCGAGGGCCTGGGAGGGCGTTAGCTCGATCGGCAATGGCGGCTCCTACGCAAGATACTGATCCGCCACGATAGCGGCGGATCGTTACGCAAGCGTTTCTTTGCCGGCTCCGCCCGGCTGCGATTACTTCGCCATCTTCTGGACGTGCTGATAGAGCGCGCGGATCGCCTGCGCCTCCCCGCCAACCGTCGAATGCGGACGCTCGGACGGAGCCCATCCGAAGATATCGAAGTGCACCCAGCTCTTGGCGTTGGTGACGAAGCGCCGGAGGAAGAGTGCCGCGGTGATCGATCCGGCCATGCCCCCCGCCGGCGCGTTGGTCAGGTCGGCGATACGGGCCGAGACATCCTTGTCGTAGCCGTTATAGAGCGGCATCCGCCACATCGGATCGTCGACCTCAAGGCTTGCTTCCGTGAGATCACGGGCAAGATCGGCATCGTCGGTGAAGAAGGGCGGCAGGTCCGGACCGAGCGCGACGCGGGCGGCACCGGTCAGCGTCGCCATGTCGACGAGCAGATCGGTCTTTTCCTCGTCTGCATAGGCAAGTGCGTCGGCGAGGATCAACCGGCCCTCGGCATCGGTGTTGTCGATCTGAACGGTCAGACCCTTACGGCTGCGGTAGATGTCGCCGGGCCGGAAGGCGTTGGCCGAGATCGAGTTTTCGACCACCGGCACGATGACGCGCAGATCCACCTTGAGCTTGGCGTCCATGATCATCAGCGCCAGGCCAAGCACGTTGGCGGCACCGCCCATGTCCTTCTTCATCAACAGCATGGAGGCCGACGGCTTGATGTCGAGACCGCCCGTGTCGAAGCAGACGCCCTTGCCGACGAGCGTTACCTTTTTGTGGCCCTTTTTGCCCCAGCGCAGCTCCAGCAGGCGCGGAGCTTCGGCGCTGGCGCGGCCGACGGTGTGGACCAGCGGGAAATTCTGCGTCAGCAGCGCCTCGCCCGTAATGACCGAAACATCGGCCTTGTAGTGGGCGGCCAGCGCGCGGAACGCCGCTTCGAGCGCCTCCGGTCCCATGTCGTTGGTCGGCGTGTTGATCAGGTCACGGGCGAGGAACACGCCGGCGAGCTGGCGCTTGATATCCGTTGCGTCCGCATCGGCCGGAATGAGCAGCGTCGGCGGTTCGCCCTTGGCGGACTTGTAGCGCTCGAAGCGATAGGAGCCGAGGCCGTAGCCGAGCGCCAGCCGGTTGGCCGTCAGCGGCGCGGTTTCGATATGCCATTTGCCCGCCGGCAGCGCCCGCGCCAGCTTGCCAGCCAGGAACGGCGCTTCCGACGGATTGCTGCCGAGGCCGAAGAGCGCGCCGCCGAGATGGCCGTCGGCGGACGGGATCAACAGCACCGCGCCGGAATCGGCCGTAAAGCCTGCCTTGCGCGCCCAGTCCAAAGCGATCGGATCGATCGTCCCCGTCTCGATATGCGCCGGCGTGACGGCGAAGATCGGCAGGGTCTTGCCCGCGCTGGTGTTGAACGGCGACGGCCGCTCGATGAACTGATAGGGGGCCATGAAAGTCCTCGGCTGACAGAGATGGAATCGCGCCATTAACGCTCTGTTAGGGTTAACAGATTATTGCTGGAGTGAAAGTTGCGCCGGTGTTGTCTGAAGTTCAGGTGCGCGAATGCATGCTGGGGACACACATGGCCAAATATACGACCTCATCCTCGAAACACGCCCGTTTCTTCCAGGGCGCGGCAATCGCGCTGGTGGCGCTTGCCCTTGCCGGCTGCGCCAACCAGCCGAAGAAGGAACTGACGACGGGGTCGATCTCCAGAACGTCGAAACCGGTGCAGTCCATGACCGCGACCGAGCTTTCGGCCGCTGCCGAAAGCATCGGCCAGGCCTACGAGAAGAACCCCAAAGACCGCGAAGCGGGCCTCAACTACGCCAATCTCCTGCGCATGACCGGCCGCAACGAACAGGCGCTTGCGGTGATGCAGCAGGTCGCGATCAACCATCCGTCCGACCGCGAAGTGCTCGGCGCCTACGGCAAGGCCCAAGCCGCCGCCGGCCAGCTCGAGCAGGCGCTTGCGACGATCGGCCGGGCGCAGACGCCCGACCGTCCGGACTGGAAGCTGAAATCGGCCGAGGGCGCGATCCTCGACCAGCTGGGCCGCGCCCAGGAAGCGCGGCTGCGCTACCGCGAGGCCCTCGAGCTCAAGCCGAACGAGCCGTCGGTGCTCTCCAATCTCGGCATGTCCTACCTTTTGACCAAAGACCTTCGCACCGCCGAAACCTATCTCAAGTCTGCGGCAAGCCAGCCCGGCGCCGATAGCAGCGTGCGCCAGAACCTCGCGCTCGCCGTCGGCCTTCAGGGCCGCTTCCAGGAAGCCGAGACGATCGCCCGCCAGGAGCTTTCCAGCGAGCAGGCCGAAGCGAACGTCGCCTATCTGCGCTCGATGCTGTCGCAGCAGGGCGCATGGAAAGAGCTCGCCAAAGCCGACGACAAGAAGGTCGCCAACTAAAGGCGAACCGCATTCTTAGGAGACGCCCTTGGCGCCTCCAGGCTTCCGATCTACTGCCTAAACAGTCCAAGTCTGCCGCGCACATTTGCGCGGCATGCCTGTCTACGGCTGCGCACAGGCAATCCTCTGACGATGATTGAGCGCCGGCGGCGGCGCGCCGCTGCCTAGAACTTGTCGGCGACCTGGATGCCCGCCGGTCCGAGAATGACCGCGACCAGCACCGGCAGGAAGAACAGGATCATTGGCACGGTCAGCTTCGGCGGCAGGGCGGCCGCCTTCTTCTCGGCTGCGGTCATGCGCTGGTCGCGGCTTTCCTGTGCAAGCACGCGCAGGGCCTGGGCGATCGGCGTGCCGTAGCGGTCCGCCTGGATCAGCGCCTGGACCACGGATTTGACCTCATCGAGGCCGGTTCGCTGACCGAGATTTTCAAGCGCAACCCGGCGCTCGGGCAGGAACGACAGTTCCGCCGTCGTCAGCACCAGCTCTTCCGCAAGCTGCTGCGACTGCGACGCCACTTCGTCGGCGACGCGGCGCATGCCCAGTTCCATCGACACGCCCGATTCGACGCAGATCAGCAGAAGGTCCAGCGCGTCCGGCCAGGCCCGGCGTATAGACGCCTGGCGCTTGGAGATCGCATTGGTCACGACGATGTTCGGCGCGTAGAAGCCCAGATAGGCAAAGCCGATCGCGAAGAACAGCCGCACCATGAACGGTTTGTCGACAAAGTTGCCGAGCACGAAGATGTAGACGAGCGCGACCAGCAGGAACAGGAAGGGCAGGCAGAAGCGCGCGAACAGAAAGGTGTTGAGCGCGTTCTGCGAGCGGAAGCCGGCCATTTTAAGCCGGTTGACGGTGTTGTCGTCGACGAGCGCGGAACGCAGATTGAGGCGTTCGACGATCTGCCGAATGGAGGCGTTGTTCTGCCCGCGCAGGCTTGCCCTGCCGTTCTGTACCTCGGCGGCAAGCCGCGCGCGTTCGCGCGCCCGGATCTGCTCGCGCTCGGTGGCAACGGACTTCATCCGCTTGCCGAGGTCGCCGCGATCGAACAGCGGCACGATCAGCGAATAGAAGGTCGCGAGCACGGCGAGCGAAACCAGGACGGCGATGACGACGTTCGGATCGGTCAGGGTCTTGATCAGGTTCGTGCTCATCGACGCCCCCTCAGATGTCGAAGTTGATCATGTTGCGCATCACCCAGATGCCGATGCTCATCCAGAACAGGCCGGCACCGATGATCAGATGACCGCGCGGGTCGGTGAAAAGCACCATCATGTAGGCGGGCGATGTCAGGTAGACCAAGAGCGCGACGATGAACGGCAGGGCGCCGATGATGCAGGCCGAGGCTTTGGCTTCCATCGACATGGCGCTGACCTTTGCCCGCATTTTCTTGCGCTCGCGCAGGACCTTGGACAGGTTGCCTAGGGCTTCCGAGAGGTTGCCGCCCGCCTGCGCCTGGATGGCGATCACGATGGCGAAGAAATTCACTTCCGGCAGAGGAATGCTGTTGACCATGCGGGCGCAGGCCTCGGTCACGCTCAGGCCCACCTGCTGGGATTCGACCACGCGGCGAAACTCGGTCTTGACCGGTTCCTGACCGTCGGCGGCGATGAGACGCAACGCGTCGTTCAAGGGAAGGCCCGACTTGATCGAGCGGACCATGACCTCGAGCGCGTTCGGGAACTCCTCGAGAAACTTCTTGCAGCGCCGCTTGATCAGGTAGCCGATGAACCAGCGCGGCAGGCCGAGACCGGCGACCAGACCAAAGCCGGCGGCAATGGCAAGCCCGGCCCCCGCCATCAACACGACAAGAAAAGCAAAAAAGCCGAACAGTGCACTGAACAGATAGAAGCGCCCGATAGAGATCGACAGGTCCGCCTGTGTCAGACGCACCTTCATCGAAGGGGCAGTCTTGGCTGAGCGCTCCTGCTGTTTCTTTTCCAGCTCCTTCAGCGAATCCTGGACGGATTTTCGCCGTTTCGACAATTCGCTCACGCGGTCGCGTGCGGCCTTCATCTTGGCGCGGTCGGTTTCCGCTGCGCTGATCTTGCGCACGCGGCCTTCCGCCTTCTTTTCGCTTTCGATGCGCGAGAACAGCAGGCCGTAGGCAAGCGCCGCCGCCGCTATGGCGACGAGGGCCGCGAGTGCCAGAACGGTGATGTCTATCCCGAACATCGCAGCTCCTAGCCCTTGTCCATCGCGTCGAGGGTCGCGGCCAGGCGCTTGTCCTCGTTGAAGTAACGGGCACGATCCCAGAAATGCGGCCGGCCGATGCCGGTCGACATGTGGCGGCCGATAATCCGTCCGCCGGCGTCTTCACCGTCAATCTCGTAGCGCATCAGGTCCTGGGTGATGATCACGTCGCCTTCCATGCCCACCACCTCAGTGATGTGGGTGATGCGGCGGGAACCGTCGCGAAGGCGGGACGCCTGGATGATCACGTCCACCGATCCGGCGATGATCTCACGCACGGTCTTTGCCGGCAGCGTATAGCCGCCCAAAGCGATCATCGATTCCATGCGGCTCAGGCATTCGCGCGGTGTGTTGGCGTGGATAGTCCCCATCGAACCGTCATGGCCGGTGTTCATCGCCTGCAGCAGGTCGAAGACTTCCGGGCCGCGCACTTCGCCGACGATGATGCGTTCGGGCCGCATGCGCAGGCAGTTCTTGATGAGATCGCGCATGGTGATCTCGCCTTCGCCTTCGATGTTCGGCGGGCGGGTTTCGAGGCGTACGACATGCGGCTGCTGCAATTGCAGTTCGGCCGTGTCTTCGCAGGTGATCACCCGCTCATCCGTGTCGATGTAGCGCGTCAGGCAATTGAGCAGCGTCGTCTTGCCCGAACCCGTGCCGCCCGAAATGACGATGTTGCAGCGGACGCGGCCGATGATCTGCAGGAGAACAGAGCCCTCTTGCGTGATTGAACCGAAGCGGACCAACTGTTCGAGCGTCAGCTTGTCCTTCTTGAACTTGCGGATGGTCAGCGCCGTGCCGTCGATGGCGAGCGGCGGGGCGATGACGTTGACGCGGGACCCATCCGGCAGGCGCGCGTCGCAGATCGGGCTCGATTCATCGACGCGACGGCCGACCTGGCCGACGATGCGCTGGCAGATCGAGAGAAGCTGCGCGTTGTCGCGAAACCGGATTTCCGATTCCTGCACCTTGCCGGAAACTTCGATGAAGGTCTGACCGGCACCGTTGACCATGATGTCGGCGATGTCGTCGCGGGCAAGCAGCGGCTCGAGCGGACCGTAGCCCAGAACGTCGTTGCAGATATCGTCGAGCAGTTCCTCCTGCTCGGAGATCGACATCGCGAAATTCTTGATCGTGATGATGTCGTTGACGATATCGCGGATTTCCTCGCGCGCGCTCTCCGTATCGAGCTTGGCGAGCTGCGACAGGTCGATCGTGTCGATCAGCGCGGAAAAGACCTGCGATTTGGTGTCGTAATAGTCTTCCGTTCGCGCCTGCCGCCGCCTTGCCGGTGGGGCTGGTGTCGGCGATCTAGCGCCAGCGGAGGGCGTATCGGCGAGAACCGGAACGGCACGCTCGACCACCGGCGCTTGCACCGCAGCCACGATCGGCGGCGGGGCGGAAACCGGGGTGCCGCCGCCTTTACCGAATCCTTCGTTTCCGCGCTTGCCAAACATCTGCGTAATCCTACGTCCTATTTCCTGCCGAGTGCTGCGAGCATCTTGCCAAGGCCGCCGCGCCGGGCCTTCTTCATCGTCACGCGGCCGGTCAGAAGATGTGCGAGCTGCGAGAAGGTTTCAGCGGCCGGCGCTTTCTTGTCGATTTCGGCAATCATCCGCCCGCTGTTCGAAGCGTTGCCGAACAGGGCCGCGTCGAAGGGAATGATGGCTGCCGCTTCGATTTCCAGCGAATCGCAGAACTCGTTAGCGGCAATCTCCGGCCGCTTCGGCATGCCGACCTGGTTCAGCACCAGATGGGGCGGCTTGTCGTTGGGGCGCAGCCTCTTCATGGCATCGAGCAGGTTCTTGGTGTTGCGCAGGCTGGCAAGGTCGGGGATCGCCGTGATCACCACCTCGTCGGCTTCGCCGAGTACGGAGCGCGTCCAGTCCGTCCACAGATGCGGGATGTCGAGAACGGAAACCGGAGCGCTGCGTTGCAGGATCTCGAGGATCGGGTGGAAAGCTCCGGTCTCGAAATCATAGGCGCGGTCGAGCATCGACGGTGCAGCAAGCAGCGACAGGTGCTCGGAGCATTTGGTCAGCAGGCGATCGAGGAACACCTCGTCCAGGCGCTCCGGTGCAAAAACCGCTTCGGCAATGCCCTGCGGCGGATCCTGGTCGAAATCGATGTTGGCCGTGCCGTAGGGCAAGTCGAGATCGGCGAGAATGGTCTCGGTCGAGAACAGGCTGGAGATGCCCCAGGCGCAATTGTGCGCGATCACGGACGATCCGCAGCCGCCCTTCGCACCGATAAAGGCGATGCTTCGCCCCAAGGGTTCGGCATCCGGGTCGACGAAGATCGCCGAAACGGCCGTGAGAATATCCGGCATCGATACCGGCGCGACCATGTACTCGGAAATGCCGTTGCGGATGAGTTCGCGGTAGAGCCCGATATCGTTGTGCTTGCCAACGAGGATCACCTTGGTGCTGGGGTCGCAGACCTCAGCCAGCGGCGCCAGTTCCGTCAGCAGCGACCGCGGCTCCGTCGCCGTCTCGAGAATGATCAGGTTGGGCGTCGGTACGGTCGCAAACATGTTCGCGGCGGTATCGATGCTGCCACTGTTGATGCGCAGGCTCACCTTCGCCATGCGCCGATCCTGCCCGCAGCGCTCCATCAGCCGAAGCATCGCGTTGCTTTCGCAAAACGCGTGGATCGAAATCCGCGGCAACGGCCGAACCTGCTCCAGATCGCTCATACGTGCATCGAAGGACGGGTCTTCGCCCTCTACGCCAGTCTCGATCCTGTAATCGATGGTACTCATCTTTTCATCCAGCCGATATCAGTTGAAGGTGATGACCGTGCCGTCCTTCTTCTCGGTTCCACGCCAATCCGTGATCACCTTGCCGCGCTGCTCGGCGTCGATCGGCGACATCTGACGGGGACCGAGCAGATCCGTCGGGTTGGCGACCTGTGCGGCGAGGTTTGATTGCGTGGCGCAGCCGAAGTTGTAGTAGTTCTTGTTTTCCATGGTGTTGAGGTTCAGATCCTCCGGCCAGGTGCCGCAAGGTCCCGTCTGCGCCGTGATCGCCACATAACTCAGACGGATGGGTGCGGCATCGCCGTAGGGTCCGGCGTCATAGCTCGTCTCCAGCAACCTTTTTTTCGGCACGCCGGCGCTCGCCAGCACGCCGCGGATCTCCCGGCGCATCGCCTGGGCTGCGTGGCTGTTGGCAGCCCCCCGCGGCATCATGATCTGCACGACCCCGCTTGCGGAATTGCGATAGTCGGCTGCAAAGCCGGCGATGACATCGCGCGTGCCCTGGGTAAGACGGCGATCGCCCGAGGCAATCGGGATGTCGATGACCCGCTCCCCTTCGGCAAGCACGATCGGATGCCGGGTGCGGTAGTCGTCGGGTATGGAGCCGGTCGCCAGATTGTCCCGCGTGCCGCAACCGGCAAGCAGGGCACCGGCCAGCACCAGGACGGCCGCCCGGCTCGTGCGACGGATGAATGTTCCTGAGGGACCTGAGGACATGGCGTTCGGCCTTTCGGAATTCGCGTGAGAATCGGTTCGAAGCGTCATGACCCAGCCTATTTGTAGATGAAGCCAACGTTGCCGTGGTAACGGCCCGCTGGAGCCGCCGCTTCCGGACGGCCGTAGATGCGGTTCACGCGACCGAGGAAGTAGCTGTCGAGATCGTTGGCCGGATTGAAGTTGTCGTCAGGCCGGGAGATCGCGCTTCTGGCAACCGGACGGACCAGATAAGGCGTGGCGATGATGACCAGCTCGGTCTCGTTACGCACAAAGTCCTTGCTGCGGAACAGCGTGCCGAGGACCGGGATCTTCGAAGCGCCCGGCAGGCCCGACATCGCCTGGCGAATGTTGTCCTGAACCAGGCCGGCGATCACGATCGAGCCGCCGGAGGGGAGTTCGACGCTGGTCGATGCCTCACGCTTGCGGATGCCGAGAAAGGTGTTTCCGGGGATCGTGTTCTTGCCGTTTCCGGTAACGACGGACCCCTCGTAGGTGGGCTCGGAAACGTTTGTCTCGATCTTCAGGCTAATGCGGCCGGGCCCGAGCACGACCGGCTTGAAGTTCAGACGGATGCCATATTCGACATCGTTGACTTCGCGTGTAACTTTATCTTCGCCGGTCTTATCATCAGTCGTGACTTCCTGGGTTCCGGGCAGGCGGAACTCACCGCCGACGTAGAACTTGGCTTCTTGGCCTGAAATCGCCGTCAGGCTCGGCTCAGCCAGCGTCCGCATCACGCCCGCCTGCTCCATCGCATTGATGTAGCTGGAGATCATCGTACCACCGACCGTCTTGTTGATGATCGCGTTCACGCCGACGCCGACCGCATCGCCGAGGTTGGCCGGGTTTCGGAAAGCAATCCCGCTTTCGCCATCGCCAATGCGGCCGTTGAAGCCAAGCTGCTTCAGCACCTGGCGGCTAACCTCGGCCACGGTGACCTTGAGATTGACCTGATCGTCGCCATCGATGGTCAGGAGATTGACGATCTGCGACACCTGCCGGTCTTCGGCGAAGATATCGGCGTCACCATTGTTGCCCTGGGCCGTGATGTTGCGCGTGGTCGCCTCACCGCCCTGAAGGAAGGCCTTGGCAAGGTCGACGGCGCGGTTGGAATCGAGCGGCGTGCGCACGGTGCCAGTCAGCACGATGTTGTCCGAGACGATCTCGACATTGATATCGGCATCCGGAATGAAGCGGCGCAGGTTGGACTGAAGGTTGGAGACATCGCGCTCGACCTCGATGTCGAGGGAGACGATCTCCTCGCCATTGGGACCGAAGACGAAGATGTTGGTCTGGCCGACGGACTTGCCGAACAGGTAGATGCGCCGCGAGGTGCGGGTCACGGCGTCGGCGAGCGACGGGTCGGCGACGAGGATATCATGCGCGTCCGCTGGCAAGTCGACGACCACGGCCTTGTTCAAACCGAGGCTGACCTTCTTCTTCACGCCCGGGCCGCTTTCGACGATGCGGACGACCGAGGACGCGCCGGCAAAGGCTTCCGTCGGCGCCGGCAGATACATGCCGGTAACCGCCAGGCAGAATGATAGGCCAGCTGCGACAGACGCCCGAAATTTGTTTCCGCTCCGCTTCACCTTATGCCCCGTGCTCACCTGGTTCCTGCCCGTGTCTATCATTGCTGCGTCTGGCCGACCGTGCCATCGCTCTTGACGATGGAGCCGGACTTGATGACCTGAATGTTCGGTTGGCCGTCGCCGCTCAGCAGATAGTCTGCTGCATCCGTGTCAGGCTCCTGTGCGTCGGCGACGCTTCGAAGCGCCAGCGAAATGCGTTCCGCCATCTGCTGTGCGACCGTCATCACCTTCGACTGGTCAGGCGTAAGTTCCAGCGTGGCCGTGGTTCCGACCACCGCCTTGGTGCCGTCATCCTTTTCCTCGACCTGCTGGTCGATCGCGAGCACACGCACATTGCTGAGCACGGTTTCGGTCAGATAGAGTTCGCCGTCACCTTTGCGCACCATGATCACGTCGACGCGGTCGTTCGGCAGGATGAAGCCGCCGGCACCGGTGGCGACCGTGATTTCTGTCGCAACGGCGCGCTTACCCGCTGGGAGCAGCGACGACATGATGCGGTTGGACGAATCGGCCACCTTTTCGTGGCGCACGGGTTCGCCGTTGAAGATCGGCAGGCGCACAACCGCGCCGGTCAGATCGTCGATCGCAGTCGGCTGGTTTTCTTCGGTGATGATGCCATCGACCACGCCGTCCTTCGGCCAGGCCATCCATTGGACGCTGTCGCCGCCCAGTCGCGATCCGACGGGCAGGCTCTTGCTGGCGACAAGCACGTTGACGGTGGGGGCACGCTCGACGACCGGTTCAGCCATCTGCGGCGCAGGCGCGCCTGTCAGCCTCATCGCCAAAAGACCGGCCATCGCAGCCGAGAGAACGGCCACTGCCAGTATGATGATGCGAACCGGTTTCATGATTGTTTCCGAGCCCCGAAAAAATGCCAGGGTCAGATTGATCAGGAATTGGTGTAATTATGGTTAACGGATTACTTATGAGCGCAGTTAACGAAAGTTGACCAGCCGGCCGCGTGACCTTTCAGGACAGCCGCGCGAAGGCCGCCTCCATCAGCGGCGACGAGGGATAGGCGGCAAAGCCCCCAAGCGCGATCGCGATCCCGTAGGGAACTTTCTTGGCGGTAAGCAGCAGCTGCGGGAAAGGAATGCCGCTCGCAAGGATCGTATGCTCCTGCCGGCGCAACAAAAGCACCGCGAGCGTCAACAGCCCACCGAAGATCGAGACATAGAGCAGGAAGGCCGTCAAAGACGGCGTCAGGCCGAACCAGATGGCACTGGCCGTCAGCAGCTTCGCGTCTCCGCCCCCCATCACGTTCGTCGCAAACAGGGCAAAACATGCGGCAAAGACTGCGGCGGCTGCGAGCAGATGCAGGCCGATTTCCGGAAGCCCCAAGCCAGACATCGGCGCCACCAGGAAAAAGGCGCCAAGCAGGATCACCGAAACACGGTTCGGGATCGTCATCGTCAGCAGGTCGGAAAACGCCGCGAATCCCAGACAAAAGGGAAAAACCACGAAAATGGCGGCTTCAATCATGTTTCCTGCCTCCGAAATGAGAGCAAACAATCTGCGATGCCTGCTGGCTTCCAGATAACAATAGAGCCGCCTTTTGGGGGCGGCTCTATTGCAGGTTCTTGCGAAACCTATTCGTTAGAGCTTGCCGGCCGTGCTCGTCGTGATCTTCCCGCCAACTCCATTCAGGGTGGAATTGAGCGAGTCACCGAGCGTGCTTGCACCGGCAATCAGGGCAACGGAGATGAGGGCCGCGATCAGGCCGTATTCGATAGCAGTCGCGCCGGACTCATCCCGAAGCAGGCGGCGGAAAATCTTCGTCATGCGAATTTCTCCTCGCTTGCCTTTAAGCCGATTAAAGCTTGCCGGCCGTGCTGCTGGTCAGCTTGCCACCAAGGCCGTTGAACGTGGTGTTCAGCGAGCTGCCGAGGGTGCTTGCACCAGCAATCAGCGCAACCGAGATGAGGGCTGCGATCAGGCCGTATTCGATGGCGGTCGCGCCGGACTCGTCCTTCATCAGACGGGCAAAAATCTTCTTCATGATGATTCTCCTACTTCACGTTTGTTGTTCAGCACTTCCGCCAACTGTTGCCGTTGATCGGATGAACCCCAAACTAGTCCTGGCGCATTGCCATCGACTTAAAGAAGGCGGTTACCTGAAGGTTAACGAAGCGTCCCTGATTTTTGGGTAAACGAACAGAAAACGACGAGGCCTCCGCAAAGCCTCGACGGGGCCGACTTAACGGTTCATTCACCAAGACAAGGGAGTATGGCGTGAACATCACCTAGGGACCCGCCATGACCACGCCATTCGCGACCGGCCGAGCCGCCATATTCGCATTCGCGATCGCTGCCCTTGCTCCATCGGTTGCCGCCGCGGCCGAGAGCGACATGATGCGCGTGTATATGGATCACGCGCGCGTACTGAAGCTCGATCGCCCGGTCAGCAAGGTCATTATCGGCAATGCCGAGGTTGCGGACGCAACGGTTGCCGACGCCCGTACGATCGTGATTACCGGCCGCAACTTCGGAACCACCAACCTGGTCATCCTCGATCAGGACGGAAACGCCATCGTCGACGAGCGCATCCTGGTGTCGATCGACGAAGGCAACACCGTGCGCGTCTACAAACAGACGTCCCGCACCGTGCTCTCCTGCACACCAAATTGCGAGCGTCACGCCGAACGCAAAACCGCAGGTAGCACCAATTGATTTTTATGGGTTCCAAGCCGGTGATTCGTTAAAATACACATCACCCCTGAGAACGAAATATCAATGGTTGCTCCATAATCTGCCGCCCGTCTGGCGTAACATGATGGGACGGCGCAATGAACATCGAGCAGGGCACAGGGCGGCCGAGCGGGGCCGAAAAAAGGCGAAAAGGCATCTTCAGCCGCTTCCTTCGCAACCGCAAAGGCACGACGAGTATCGAGTTCGCCATTCTTGCGCTTCCCTTCTTCGTGGTGATCTTCGCGTCGCTCGAAACCTTCGCCGCCTTCTACGGCGACCAGCTCCTTGCGAATGCGACGGAGACGATGGCGCGCAAGGTCCGCACCGGTCAGATCACCTTCCAGCAGGGAAAACAGACCGACATGAGCGAGGCGCAGTTCCGCCAGGCGTTCTGTGAAGAGATCTCGGTGCTGATGAAATGCTCGGCGACCGAAGCCGGCCAACCCTCGCAATTCTATCTGGACGTCAGAGCGGTCGCCGATCTCAGCAAGTTTCCCGTGCTGATCCCGCGCAAGACCGATTCCACCGACATCGACACGACCGGCTTCAAGTTTGCCCCTGGCGGTCCCGGCTCGTTCAACGTGCTTCGCGCCTATTATCGCTGGAGCGTCTTCACGGACCTCGTCAGGCCGTTCATCACCAACCTGCGGCCAGCCGGGTCAAGCATGCCGAAGGACTATCTCATGGTGGCGACCGCCACCTTCCGAAACGAGAGCGAGTGAGGCGCCCTGCGATGTCGTATTCCGCGTTAGAAATCCTGCGCCTCAAGCCGATCACCAAAACTCTTGGCGCGCTTCGGCGCGACAAGAGCGGTGTCGGTGCGGTCGAATTCGCGATGGTCGCCCCGCTTTTGGTGGTGGCTTATCTCGGCGCCTTCGAACTTTCGGTCGGCTTTACCGTTGCCGGCAAGACCGCACGCGCCGCAAGTGCTACGGCCGACGTCGTCGCGCAGCAGACGGAGGTCAACAAGGCCTTCCTCACCAATGTGTCGAACATCGCAAAGAGCATCCTGGCGCCCTACGGGAACACCAACTACACGCTGAAGATCAGCGGCATCGCGGTCACGAACACCAATGAGGGCACGATCCTGTGGTCGCGCGATCAGGCAGGCGCCACGCCCTATGCCGTCAATACCAAGGTTTCGCTGCCCGCCCAGTTCACGGCGACCAACTCCTTCGTCATTCGCACGGAACTGACCGTACCGCATGAACTCCTGCTCTATGCGCCAAGCCTTCAGGCGACGGCAAAGACCATCGATCTCTCCAAGACGGCCTACTTCCACGCACGCCTCTCCCAGCCGATAAAATGCTCGGATTGCTGATCGGACGGGTGTCCGACGCAATTGCATTGAACAACAAGCGGCGCTATCCCTTCGAGATTGCGCGGGTGCCCAAGAGGGCGCGCCTGCGCTTTTCCGTAGGTTTCGGGCCGCAATCGCTGCGCGCCCGCTGTCAGGTGCATCATGGCGCGTGCCTTTCTATTCGTTCTCGATTCCTTTGGCATAGGCGGGGCGCCTGACGCCGAAGCCTTCGGCGATCTCGGTGCCAATACGCTTGGCCATATCGCCGAGTTCTGCGCTATCGGCGCTGCCGACCGGCCAGGCTTGCGTGAAGGCCCGCTCAGCCTGCCAAACATGTCCGCGCTTGGACTGATCCACGCGGCAAAGCTTGCGACCGGCACCGTTCCCCAGGGCATGCCTGTGCCCAATCGCGTCTATGGCGCCTATGGCGCGGCAAGCGAGGTATCGCGCGGCAAGGACACGCCCTCCGGTCATTGGGAAATCGCCGGAACACCGGTCATGTTCGACTGGGGCTACTTCTCCGCCGAAGGCGACGCCTTTCCGCCGGAGCTCGTCGAAGCGATCTGCCGCGAGGCCAACATTCCCGGCATTCTCGGCAACTGCCACGCCTCCGGCACCGACATCATCGCCCGCCACGGCGAGGAGCATATGCGCAGCGGCAAGCCGATCTGCTACACCTCGTCGGACTCGGTCTTCCAGATCGCAGCGCACGAGCAAAGCTTCGGCCTCGACCGGCTGCTCGAGCTTTGCCTGATCGTTCGCCGCCTGCTCGACGACTACAATATCGGCCGCGTCATCGCCCGCCCCTTCGTCGGCACGAGCCCGCAGACTTTTGTGCGCACCGGCAACCGGCGCGACTTTTCGGTGCTGCCGCCCGAGCCGACGCTCCTCGATCGGCTGGTGGAGGCGGAGCGTACGGTTCACGCGATCGGCAAGATCGGCGACATCTTCGCCCACCAGGGAGTGACGAAGCTGACCAAGGCCGACGGCAACATGGCGCTCTTCGACGCCAGCCTCGCGGCCATCGACGAGGCCGAGGACGGCAGCCTGGTCTTCACCAATTTCGTCGATTTCGACATGCTCTACGGCCATCGCCGCGACGTTGCCGGCTATGCGGCGGCGCTCGAGGCCTTCGACGCACGCCTGCCCGATCTCGACCGGCGCCTGCAGCCGGGCGACATCGTCATCCTGACGGCCGACCATGGCTGCGATCCGACCTGGCGCGGCACCGACCATACGCGCGAGCGCGTGCCGGTGCTGATGTTCGGGCCGTCATTGCGCAGCCGCTCGCTCGGCATTGCCAACACCTTCACGCATATCGGCGAAACCGTCGCCAAGCATCTCGGCATCGCGCCGGGCCACCATGGGAGAAGCCTCATTTGACCGCACATCTGAAGAAGGCGGAGCTGCATTGCCACATCGAGGGCGCGACGCCGCCCGAACTGGCTCTGGCCCAGGCCGAGAAATACGGCGTCGACACCAGCGCAATCATCCGCGACAAGGCCTATGTCTGGGAAGACTTCACCAGCTTCGTGAAGTGCTACGACGCCATCGCCTCGCTGTTCAAGACCGAAGAGGACTACGCGCTGCTCGCGGAAGCCTATCTGACGGAACTCGCCGAAGCGGGCACGATCTATAGCGAGATAATCGTTTCGCCCGACCACGGCAACACGATCGGCCTGGGTGCCCACGCCTATCTCGAAGGCCTTGCGGCCGGCATGGAAGCGGCCCGGCAGAAGACCGGCATCGAATCGCGCATGCTGATCACCGGCATCCGACATCTCGGCCCGGAATCGGTAATCAAAACGGCCGAGTTCGCCGCCAAGCGCGAGCACAAGCTCGTCACCGGCTTCAACCTCGCCGGCGAGGAACGCATGCACAAGGTCGCCGACTTCGCGCGCGCCTTCGACATCGTGCGTGATGCCGGCCTCGGTCTGACGATCCATGCGGGCGAGCTGTCCGGCGCCTTCAGCGTGCGCGACGCGCTCGACCACGTGCGCCCGTCGCGCATCAGCCACGGTGTGCGGGCGATCGAAGACGCGGATCTGGTGCGGCGCCTGGCGGACGCCGGCGTGGTGCTCGAGGTTTGCCCCGGCTCCAACATCTCGCTTCAGGTCTTCCCGGATTTCGCGTCGCATCCGCTGCGCGCACTGCACGAGGCCGGCGTGCGCGTCACGCTCAACTCCGATGATCCGCCGTTCTTCCACACGTCGCTCGCCCAGGAATACGACATCGCCTCCGCGGTGATGGGCTTCAGCGACGCTGAGATCAACGGCATGACCAGGACCGCGATCGAAGCCGCCTTCGTCGACGAGCCGACGCGTAAGCTGCTGCTGGCGCGGATCTAGGGCACAGGTCGCGATTTGCCGGCTGGGGATGACGGTCTCCCGCCGGCCAATACCCTTGCGGCGGCGACGCATTCCATGGAAAAAGGACGGATACAAAAATCCGGAAAGGTGAGCCATGAACGGCGTTACAGTGATCGATCATCCGCTTGTGCAGCACAAGCTGACCATCATGCGCAAGAAGGAGACCTCGACTGCGGGTTTCCGCCGGCTTCTTCGGGAAATTTCGACGCTGCTCTGCTACGAGGTGACGCGCGATCTCGAACTGACGATGGAGCGCATCGAAACGCCGCTGCAGGAAATCGACTCGCCGGTCCTCGAAGGCAAGAAGCTTGTCTTCGCCTCGATCCTGCGCGCCGGCAACGGGCTGCTCGAAGGCATGCTCGAACTGGTGCCTTCCGCCCGCGTCTCCCATATCGGCGTCTATCGCGACCACGAGACGCTCGAAGCGGTGGAATACTACTTCAAGGCACCCGAGAGCCTGTCAGAGCGCCTGATCATCGTCGTCGACCCGATGCTTGCCACCGGCAACTCGTCGATCGCAGCCATCGACAAGCTGAAGGAACGCGGCGCCAAGAACATGCGCTTCCTCTGCCTGCTCGCCGCGCCGGAAGGCATCCGCAACTTCCAGAGCGCGCACCCGGACGTGCCGATCTTCACGGCCTCGATCGACAGCCACCTGAACGAACTCGGCTACATCATGCCCGGTCTGGGTGATGCGGGCGACCGCATGTACGGCACCAAGTGATTTGCTGATCCTTAACCAGGATCTGAAGTCGATGAAAAAACCGCCGGATCCCGGCGGTTTTTTTATGCCCTCTTAGGCGTCATCCGTTCTACTTGGGCGAGCATATCTGTTCGATCGAGAGGTGATGTCCATGCTCGCCCGTCTGCTTACATTGGCCGGTGTGGCTGCGCTTGCGGCGATGCTGGTGCCTCACTTCGCGACGAGCGTCCTGACACAGGCCGACAGCAACTCGGCCGTCGAAACGACGCCTGCCGCGCCGGCCATGACAGCGAAATACGCGACAGGACGCAGCGTCGTGCTCGACGCGGACGGAAGGGGACATTTCTTCGGCACGTTTCGCATCAACGGCCGCACCGAACGCGGGCTGGTCGACACGGGCGCCAGCGCCATTGCCATCAACATTTCAACCGCGCGCCGGCTGGGCATCTCACCGAGCTCGCTCTCGTTTGCCTCCCGCGTCAGCACCGCCAACGGGGTCATCGAAGCGGCTCCGACCATGCTGAGCCGGATCGAGATTGGCGGTATCGTGGTGCGCGACGTGCAGGCGCTTGTGCTGCCGGACAAGGCGCTTTCCGGCACGCTGATCGGCATGACGTTCCTCAACCGATTGTCGTCCTTCCGCGTGGAGGACGGCGCCCTGCACCTCGTCAGGTGATCTTGGCCAGGATCGGAGACCTCGTCTCCGGCTCGACGTCGTCGATCGTGTAGAGTTCCAACAGGCGTCGCCGGGCCGCTTCCGCAGCCCCCTGGTCGGCCGCGTGAACGAAGGCGATCAGATCGCCCTTCTCGACCCGCGTTCCAAGCGGCTTCAGGGCATCGAAACCGACGCGATGATCGATCCTGTCGTCCGGATGCGAACGCCCGCCGCCAAGCGCGATCACGGCCATGCCCAGTTCCCGCGTCTCGCAGGCAGCCAGATAGCCGGATTGCTCGGTCTCGACCGGCAGGATGACCGGCGCACGGCCGAGATAGGCGACCGAGCGCTCGACGAAATCCGCCGGTCCACCCAGCGCATGGACCATTTTCCCGAAGCGTTCCAGCGCTTCTCCGCTGCCAAGCACCTTGCGCGCCTGGGCTTCGCCCTGTTCGGCATCGCCGGCAACGCCGCCCGCCACCAGCATTTCGGCGGCAAAGGCGAGCACGACCGTTTCAAGCCGTGTTCCCTTCTTCTCGCCCCGGAGGAAAGCCAGGCAGTTGTCGATCTCCAGCGCATTGCCGGCCGCGTCTGCCAGCGGTTCGTTCATGTCGGTTAGAAGTGCGCAGGTGCGCACGCCGGCGCCGTTGGCAACGTCGACCAGCGAGCGCGCCAGGATCTCGGCCTCGCGCGTGTCGCTCATGAAGGAACCGTTGCCGAGCTTGACATCGAGCACCAGCGACTGAAGGCCGGCCGCGAGCTTCTTCGACAGGATCGAGGCCGTGATCAGAGGTACCGAATCGACGGTCGCGGTGACGTCGCGGATCGCATAGAGGCGTTTGTCGGCAGGCGCGAGATTGGCGGTCTGGCCGATGATCGCGCAGCCGATCTCGTCGACCGCGCGGCGGAAAACAGCCGCCGACGGCTGGATATCATAGCCGGGTATGGATTCGAGCTTGTCGAGCGTGCCGCCGGTGTGCCCGAGGCCACGCCCTGATATCATCGGCACGGCGAGCCCGCAGGCAGCAACGATCGGCGCCAGCATCAGCGAGACGTTGTCGCCGACGCCGCCGGTCGAATGCTTGTCGGCAATCGGGCGTGAAATGCCACTCCAGTCGAGCGTCTCGCCGCTGTCGCGCATCGCCAATGTCAGCGCGACGGTCTCCTCGCGACTCATGCCGGAGAACCAGATCGCCATGGCGAAGGCGGCGACCTGCCCTTCGGAGATCGAACCATCCGACAGGCCGCGAATGAAATCCGCGATCTCGGCCGGGGCGAGGTGCTCGCCGTTGCGCTTGCGTCTGATGGTTTCCTGCGGAAGCATCGTCACCCGCGCACCGCGTCGGTGGCGATCATGTCTGCGAGGATCGCGGCGAGCCGCTTGCCGCCGACCGGCGCCATGTCCTTGGTCTCGTGATGGCTGATTTCGCCGCCGGTCATGCCGGCACCGAAATTGGTGATGACAGAGGCGGCAACGACGCGGAGGCCGAAGAAGCGTGCGAGGATGACTTCCGGAACCGTAGACATGCCGACGGCATCGGCGCCGAGGATGCGCGCCATGCGGATCTCCGCCGGCGTTTCGAAGCTCGGGCCGGAAAACCACATATAGACGCCGGCGAGAAGCGGAATGCCGAGGCGTTCGGCGCTCTCCTGCATTCGCCCCGCAAGCTCTGCATCATAGGCATTGGTCATGCCGACGAAGCGATCGTCGCTTTCGACGCCGATCAACGGGTTGAAGCCCGAATAGTTGATGTGATCGGAGATCCGCATCACCGATCCCGGCGGCAGATCCTCGCGCAGCGACCCGGCGGAATTGGTCAGCACCAGGCATTCGATGCCGAGCGCCTTCAAGGTCTCCAACGGGCCGCGCATCGCATTGGCGTCGCCCTGTTCGTAGTAGTGAACCCGGCCGGAGAGCATGACAACGGGCACGCCCGAGAGCGTTCCGGCCACGAGCTCGCCGGCATGACCGGAGACGCTGCTGACCGGGAAGCCGGGGATTTCGGCGTAGGAGAGGCGCAACGTCTCGTCCAAAGCCTCGACCAGCGAACCGAGGCCGGAGCCGAGCACGATGCCATAGCGCGGAGACAGGCCGCCAAGCCGGGCCTTCAACAGTTCAGCGGCCGCGGTCATCCCAGAATCTCGGTCTCGAAGCTGTGCGGAAGGAGATCGGATAGCGCCAAGGTCTTCTTCACCCCGGTCTCGTCACAGAGGAAGATGCGCGTGCTGGCGCCGGAAAATTCCGCCAGCCGCTGACGGCAGCCGCCGCAAGGCGGGCAGAGCGCCAGCTTCTCGGCGATCACGGCCACTTCCAGGATCTTGCGCTGGCCGGCCATGACCATATGGCTGATCGCGGTGGTCTCGGCACACCATCCCTCGGGGAACGACAGGTTTTCGATGTTGGCGCCGGTATAGATCTTGCCGTCCTCGGCGCGGATCGCCGCGCCGACCGGAAATTTCGAGTAGGGCGCATGCGCCTTGGCCATTGCGTCGCGCGCGGCTTCGAACAGTTCCTTTTCCATGGTTCTAGCGCTCCTTCACATAGGGGACGCCGCCGGCCTTCGGCGGGATGGCCTTGCCGATGAAGCCGGCAAGCAGGATCACGGTGAGGATGTAGGGCAGCGCCTGCATCAGCTGCACCGGCACCTGGCCGATCAACGGCAGCGGATTGCCCTGCAGGCGGATGGCGAGCGCATCAAGGAAGCCGAAGAGCAGGCAGGCGAGCATGATGTTAAACGGCCGCCACTTGGCGAAGATCAGCGCTGCAAGCGCGATATAGCCCTTGCCGGCGGTCATGCCCTTGACGAAGCCGGCGGTCATGGCCAGCGACAGATAGGCGCCGGCAAAACCGCAGAGAATGCCGCAGCAGATCACGGCGCGATAGCGCATCCAGATCACCGAGATGCCGGCGGTGTCGACCGCGCCCGGGTTCTCGCCGACCGCGCGCAGGCGCAGGCCGAAACGGGTGCGGTAGAGGATCCACCAGCTGATCGGCACCATGGCGAAGGCGACGTAGGTCAGGATGAAATGCCCGGAAAGCAGGTCCGAATAGATCGGGCCGAGGATCGGGATTTCCCGGATGCTGTCGGCATAGGGGAAGGTGATCGTCTGGAAGCGCGCGCCTTCGCCGAGCGCCGGCGTGCGGCCACCCTGGCGGAACCAGGCTTCACCGAGAATGACGGTCGAGCCGGCGACGATGAAGTTGATGGCGACGCCAGAAACGATCTGGTTGCCGCGCTGGGTGATCGAGGCATAACCGTGCACCAGCGACAGCGCGATCGAGATCAGGATGGCGGCGAGCAGCCCCATCCAGACGGATTGGGTGACGGCAGCAACAGCGCCGGCGGCAAAGGCCGCCCCAAGCATCTTGCCTTCAAGGCCGATGTCGAAGATGCCGGCGCGCTCGGTAAAGAGCCCTGCCAGCGCTGCGAAGATCAGCGGGACGGATACGCGGATGGTGGACTCGAGGAGCACCACGATAACGTGGAAGAAATCCATGGCTTCAAGCTCCCTTGGTCTGTGCCACGACGGCCGCACGGCGGCTCTGCATCGCAAACAGCCGGGCAATCGCCGGCCTGAACATGTTTTCGAGTGCACCGGCAAAGAGAATGACGAGACCCTGGATGATGACGATCATGTCGCGCGAGATCGACGGCATTTCGAAGGAGATCTCGGCTCCGCCCTGGTAGAGCATGCCAAAGAGGATGGCCGCCGGGATGATGCCCGCCGGATGCGAGCGGCCCATCAGCGCCACGGCGATGCCGACGAAGCCTGCGCCCTGCACGAAGTCGAGCTGCATGCGCCCCTGTTCGCCCATGATCGGATTGAGCGCCATCATGCCGGCAAGCGCACCCGAGATCATCATGGTGATGACGGTAATGCGGCTCTCGCTCATGCCGGCGTAACGTGCTGCCGAAGGGCTGTGGCCCATGGTGCGCATCTCATAGCCGAGCTTGGTGCGCCAGATCAAAAGCCAGACGCAGAAGGCCGCGACCAGCGCCAGCAGAAACGAGACGTTGAACGGCGCCGTGCCGATATCGAGGCCAAAGATCGCGAGCAGCCAATCGAGCTTGGGCAGTTGCCCCCCTTCGGCGAAGGTCCGCGTCTGCGGCGACATGGAGCCAAGCGGCTTCAGCACGCGCGTCAGCAAGTAGACCATCAGGCTCGAGGCGATGAAGTTGAACATGATCGTCGTGATGACGATGTGGCTGCCGCGCTTGGCCTGCAGCCAGCCCGGCAGGAAGGCCCAGGCGGCGCCGAAGAAGGCCGATCCGAGGATCGCCAGCGGGAAGACCACGAACCAAGGCATCGTCTGGTCGAGCCAGAGGCAGGCAAGGGCCACCCCGATGCCGCCGACATAGGCCTGGCCTTCGCCGCCGATGTTGAAGAGGCCGGCATGGAAAGCCACCGCAACGGCAAGACCGGTGAAGATAAAGGTGGTGGCGTAGTACAGCGTAAAGCCGAGATATTCGCCGCGGCCGAAGGCGCCGTTGATCAGGTGATAGGCCGCCTCCAGCGGGTTTTCACCGACGAGCAGCACGACGAGACCGGCGACGAGGAAGGCAACGGCGAGGTTGACCAGCGGGACGAGGCCGTATTCGACCCAGCCCGGAAGCTTAGCATAGGGGGTGCTCATTCTGCGGCCTCCTTGCGGCCTTCAACGCCGGCCATCAGCAGGCCGAGTTCGCCCTCGGTCGCATCCGGATCGCGCTCGCCGACGACACGGCCGGCAAACATGACGAGGATACGGTCGGACAGGGCGCGGATTTCATCGAGTTCCACGGAGACCAAAAGGACAGCCATGCCCTGGTCACGCATCTCGATGATCCGTCTATGGATGAATTCGATGGCGCCGACATCGACGCCGCGCGTCGGCTGGCCGATGATCAGCACATCAGGCCCGCGCTCCATTTCGCGCGCCAGAACGATCTTCTGCTGGTTGCCGCCGGAGAAATTGGCGGTCTTCAACCGCGGATTCGGCGGTCGGATGTCATATTCGGCGATGCGCTGCTCAGCGTCCTTGCGGATCGCATCGACGTTCAGGAAGACGCCGTTGAGGTAACGCTTGTCGTGATGGTAGCCGAGGATCGCGTTTTCGCATTCCTCGAACTTCAGGACGAGGCCGACATGATGGCGGTCTTCCGGCACGTGGGCGAGACCACGGTTGCGCAGTTCGGAAGGGTCGGCGCGGCCGGTAACATCGATCGGCTTGCCGTTCAGAAGCACGGAGCCCGATACGGCCCGGCGGATACCGGAAATCGCTTCGAGCAGTTCGGACTGGCCGTTGCCGGCAACGCCGGCGATGCCGACGATCTCGCCCGCCCTCAGGTTGAGCGAGACGTTGTCGACCATGGTGACGCCGCGGCCGTCCTTGACCGTCAGCCCCTCGACGGCGAGCTTCACCTCGCCGGGCTTGGCTTCGCCCTTTTCGACACGCAGCAAGACGCGACGGCCGACCATGAGTTCAGCGAGCTCTTCCACCGAGGTCTCGGCCGTCGTACGCGTCGCGACCATCTCGCCGCGGCGCATGACCGACACCTCGTCGGTGATCGCCATGATCTCGCGCAGTTTGTGGGTGATGAGGATGACGGTCTTGCCCTGGTTCTTCAGCTGTTCGAGCACCCGGAAGAGGTGGTCGGCCTCGGCCGGCGTCAAGACGCCGGTCGGCTCGTCGAGGATCAGGATATCGGCCCGGCGATAGAGCGCCTTCAGGATTTCGACGCGCTGCTGCAGACCAACGGGCAGTTCTTCGATGACGGCATCCGGATCGACTTCCAGCGCGTATTCGCGCTCCAGCCGCTTCAATTCCACGCGCGCCTTGGCGATGCCCTTGTTGAGGATCTGGCTGTCCTCGGCGCCGAGCATGATGTTTTCCAGCACCGTGAAATTCTCGACCAGCATGAAGTGCTGGTGGACCATGCCGATGCCGGCGGCGATCGCCGCATTCGGATCACGGATCGCGACGGGTTTTCCGTCGACGAGGATTTCACCGCTATCGGCCTGATAGAAGCCGTAGAGGATCGACATCAGGGTCGATTTTCCCGCACCGTTTTCGCCAATGATGCCGTGGATCGTCCCTTTGCGGACTTTTAGATTGATGTTCTTGTTGGCGTGGACCGGACCGAAACTCTTGTCGATCCCACGCAGTTCGATGGCAATATTGTCCATATTGGCCTTGCGATCCCCAAACTGGCCCGCTTCGGCATTCTTCCCAGAAACCGTGCCGGCGATTTTTTTACCATTTGGTCTAAGTTTATCATCGATTTTTCGGGGCGAAAGCCCTCAACCGTGATCTCCTTATACTCTCATCAGATCGCTGGTGAGAGTCCAGCGTGAATATACACAGGCACTTGGACGCGAAAAACCGGCGACAACGGGTGCCGCCGGTCCTTCGTCTTAGGAGTTATGGTGGTTCTCAGGCGGCTCGCACGGGCCGAAGCAACCTGAGGGCATTCATCGTGACGAGAACGGTGGCACCGGTGTCGGCGAGGATCGCCGGCCAAAGGCCGGTGACGCCGATGATCGTCGTCACGAGGAAGACGGCCTTCAGACCAAGCGCAATCGTGATGTTCTGTACGATGTTGCGCATCGTCGAGCGGGAGAGCCGGATCATCGCCGCAACGTCGCCCACGCGGCCGTGCAAGACCGCCGCGTCCGCCGTTTCCAGCGCCACATCGGTGCCACCGCCCATGGCGATACCGATATCGGCCGCGGCCAGCGCCGGCGCGTCGTTGATGCCGTCGCCGATCTTGGCGACATTGAAGCCTTCCGCCTTCAATTCGCGCACGATGCGTTGCTTGTCCTCGGGCAGCAGCTCAGCGCGGACCTCCATGCCGAACTGGCGGCCGATCGCTTCGGCCGTGCGGCGGTTGTCGCCGGTCAGCATGACGACGCGCAGGCCGGCATCGGTGAGCGCCTTCACACCCGCGGCCGCATCCGGCCGGGGCTCGTCGCGCATGGCGATGGCGCCGGCAATTACGCCACCGGCCACCAGCACCGAAACAGTCTTGCCTTCATCGTTGAGTGCCGCGACGCGCGTTTTTTCGTCGGGCGTCATTGGCGTCCGCTCGGCGGCCGCCTTGGGCGAACCGAAGAAGAGTGCTGCGCCTTCGACCGTGCCTTCCAGCCCCTTGCCGCCGACCGCGTTGACGGTTGCGATGTTGGGAATCGCAACGCCATCGGCCGTGCTGCGCTCCAGAATGGCCCGGGCAAGCGGGTGGCTCGATCCCTGCTCCAGCGCGGCCGCGAGGCGCAGAACGTCGGCCTCCGAGCGGCCGAAGCCGACGATATCCGTCACCTTCGGCTTGCCTTCGGTCAGCGTTCCGGTCTTGTCGAAAGCGGCGGCCGTGACCTTGCCGACATTCTCAAGCACGGCACCACCCTTCATCAGCAACCCGCGACGGGCGCCGGCCGAAAGGCTGGCGGCGATCGCTGCCGGCGTCGAGATGACCAGCGCGCAAGGGCAGCCGATCAAGAGGATTGCAAGCCCCTTGTAGATCCATTCATCCCAGGAGCCGCCCCAGAGAAGCGGCGGCAGCACGGCGACCAACGCCGCCACGACGACGACACCCGGCGTGTAGTAACGCGAGAAGCGGTCGATGAAGCGCTCGGTCGGCGCCTTGCTTTCCTGGGCTTCCTCCACCATGCGGACGATGCGCGCGATGGTGTTGTCGGCAGCGGCGGCCGTCACCCGCACGCGCAGCGCGCCGGAACCATTGACGGTGCCGGCAACGACGGTGTCGTCGACCTCCTTGCGCACCGGCGTGCTTTCGCCGGTCACCGGCGCTTCGTCGACGGCGCTTTCGCCGGAGAGAATGACGCCATCGGCCGGAATGCGGTCGCCGGGGCGAACGAGAATGACGGCGCCGACGCTCAGCGTCTCAGCGGGAACCTCATCCAGCCGCCCGTCACGCTCGACGAAGGCGGATTTCGGAACGAGGGCCGTCAGCGACTGGATGCTGGCGCGCGCCTTGCCGGCGGCCACGCCTTCCAGCAGTTCACCGACCAGGAAGAGCAGGACGACCATCGCCGCCTCCTCGGTCGCACCGATGAAAACCGCGCCGATCGCGGCGATCGTCATCAGCATCTCGATCGAAAACGGCGTGCCCATGGTTGCGGCGACAAAGGCGCGCCGCGCGATCGGCAGCAGACCGACGAGCATGGCCAGCGTAAAGATCCAGGGCTCGGTCGCCGGGATCGTCTTGCCGACCGCATAGGCAGCAATCAGCGCCAGGCCGCTGGCGATCGTCAGCTTGCCCTTGCCCGACTTCCACCAGGGACCGCTCGTCGGGCCGTGGTCATGACCATGAAGTCCCATCGCGGCTGCGGCCGCCTCACTCTTATGGCCGGCGTTGCCTTCGTGATGATGGGCGTGATCATCGTGTCCGTGGTCGTGATCGTGATCGTGATCGTGACCGCTGTGATCGTGGTCATGGCTATGGTCATGATCGTGCTCATGATTGTGATCGTGCCCGGAGCAAACATGGGCCGTCTTCCGCTCCTGCGCCTGGCCTGCCTGGATCGGATGCAAACGATAGCCGAGCTTTCCGACCCTGCTCACGATCGATGTCGAAAGATCGTTCTCGTCGGCAAACTTGACCGACATGGTGCCCGCCGACACAGAGACCGATACGTCCTCGACGCCCGAAAGCCTGCGCACTGCCGTATCGATTTTGGACGCGCAGGACGCGCAATCCATGCCTTCGACGCGATAACGGGCTTCCCGAATAGTGCTCGCCATAACCTGCTCCTTGCAAATTCTGAAGCAAGGCTACGACCTCTAGCAACTAGAGCTACAAGGCCAAATTGCCGCCTGAATGCAGATTTTTGGCGAATTATCGTGACAGGAAGCGAATGACCCAGTCGGCGATACCCCGATAGGGTGGTTTCACCAGGTCGCTCGGCGCGGGATCGAGCTTCCTCAGGACCGGCATCGCCTTGGAGAAGGTCAGGAAGCCGTCGCGCCCGTGATAGTGGCCCATGCCGCTGGCGCCGATGCCGCCGAAGGGCAGGTCGTTACAGCCGAACTGATACAGCGTGTCGTTGACGCAGACGCCGCCAGCGACGATGCGCGACAGGACGGCTTCGATTTCAGCCCTGTCGCGGCTGAAGCAATAAAGTGCAAGCGGGCGGTCGCGATCGCCCACATAGGCGATGGCCTCCTCGATGGAAGCGTAGCTGACGATGGGAAGGATCGGCCCAAATATTTCCTCGCCCATGACGGCGCTGTCGTGGTCCGGATCAAGCACGATGGTCGGCATGAGGACGCGTTGCCGCGCGACGACTTCCACTGCCTCGTCGAGAAGCGAAACCACCGGATGGCCGCGCCCCTCGGCGTCCGCAATCAGCCGCTTTAGGCGCTCGTACTGTGCGTCGTTGATGATCGACGTGTAATCGTCGAGACCGCGTTTCGACCGGTAGCGCGCGGCAATCTCGCGCTTCAGCAGTTCCATGAAAGCATCCCGCTTGCTCTCATGGATCAGCACATAGTCGGGCGCGATGCAGGTCTGGCCCGCGTTGAAGAACTTGCCGGTTGCAATACGGGCGGCGGCCTTGGCGAGGTCCGCGTGCTCGCCGACGATCGCCGGCGACTTGCCGCCGAGCTCCAGCGTGACGGGCGTCAGGTTCTGCGCCGCCGCTGCCATCACCTTGCGGCCGACGGCAGTCGAGCCGGTGAAAAAAAGGTGATCGAAGGGCAGCGCCGAGAAGGCCGCCGAAAGCTCGGCCGGCCCCAAGGCGACCGCCACCCGCGTCTCGGGAAAGACGTCGGCAAGCAGCGAGCGAAGGAATTCCGCGGTGCGCGGCGTGTGTTCCGACGGCTTCAGGTACACGTGGTTACCGGCGGCGATCGCTGCCACCAGCGGGGCCAGCGCCAGATTGACCGGATAGTTCCACGGCGAAATGATGCCGACGACGCCGAGCGGCACGTACCGCACCTCGGCCTTCGCCGGCCACAGCTTCCAGCCGGCCTTGCGACGCTCCGGCCGGACCCAATGTTTGAGCTTTGCCAGCGTGTGGTCGATTTCCGAAAGCACGACGCCACCTTCGCCAAGCAAGGTCTCATGCCGGGCGCGGTGGCCAAAGTCCTGGTCGATTGCTTCGCACATCTCCTCCATGCGGGCGCGCAGGCGATCCCTGAGCCGGCTCAGGTCTGCGCGGCGTTGCTCGACGGACGGCCGTTCGTCGCGCCAGGCCGCGCGCAGTCCGTCGAAAGTGGCACGGAGGTGTGAAGTATTGTCAGCGGCTGTGGTCATCGGTCGAGCGGGCAAAAAACCATTGAGCTGCGTAATAGGTGCCGAGCACCCAGAGCGCGTTGAAGGGGATCGCGAAGCGGAAGCGACCATAGGCGAGAATGCTGTCGCTGATCAGGAACAACACGCCGCCATAGGCGGCGAACCGTGCTGCCGTCGCCCGAGGCGTTCCCGAAAGCTGCCGGGCGCGGGAGATGGCCTGGGCCGCCATGACACCGAGCGCCAGTGCATAGACGATGACGGGAATGCGCATCTCCGGCGGGAGCGAGGTCCAGAGCCCGCCGACGACGGCGAGCGCGACGAGTGCAAAGGCGGCGAAGATAGCTTTGCTATCGGCAAATCTGGCGTCGCGGGTGAGCGCATAGATGTAGGCGCAATGGGTCAGCAGGAAGCAAATGAGGCCGGCGAGGAAATAATCACCCGGCAGCATCAGGAAGACATCGCCAACTGCCGCAAAGACAAGGCCGATCGCCACGGCCCAGGCATAGGCACTGTTTGTTTGGGAGATCGTTCGCAACACTACGACGAGAAGCAGCAGGGTCGCCGTCGGCTTGGTCAGATAATGCAGCCAGCGCCAGAAAGAATCGTCCGAGGCGGAAAGCAGGCTGCCGAGGATTGCCAGGCCGGCACAGACAAAAAAGAGCGCGTAGGCGGGTCGATTTCGCCGAACGTCCAGGGTTCCCTGATAACTCATGCGACGCCACTCCCCCGCCCTGTCCGGGCCGCGTTTGGACTCCAATTCACCGCGATAGTTTCTATTTTTGCGCGATTGTCCAGCGCGGTGCGCGACATCAAGAACGACCACGCTTTCCCGATGGTATGCGATCCGCCATCGCCCATGTGATGAACCGACTTTCTCGCGGCCGGATTGGCCTTTCGCCGGCGGCGGGCCCATAGTGCGTTCATGATCGCCAGTCCCGCCAGCCTGCCGCAGCCAAAATCAGGCCCCGAACTTCTGTTGTTGCACGCTTTGCCGCTCGACGGCTCCATGTGGGCGAAGCAGATGCATCTTTTGCCTGACGCAACGTATGCGCCAAGCCTCTATTGCGCAGGCGACACCCTTCACGCTTGGGCGCGAGCCGCGCTCGAGCCGGTCAAGGGCGACAACATCATCGTGGTCGGCTGTTCCGTCGGCGGATCCTGTGCACTCGAGGTCGCGATGATCGCGCCGGAACGGGTATCTTCTCTCGTGCTCATTGGTACGAAAGCGAGACACCGGCCCGATCCGGCTTTCCACGCACGCGCTCTTCGGGTGATCGAGGAGGATGGCGTGGAGGCGGCCTGGGAAACCTACTGGGCGCCGTTGTTTTCACGCGCCACGAGCGCCGCCGTCATCGACCAGGCGAAAAGGATGGCAACGCGGCACTCACCCGGTGAGATCGCCCGCGGGGTCAGCGTGTTCCACACAAGACCGAGCCGGGATGATTGCCTCTCCGCGTTTCCCGGCCGTGTCACGATCGTAAGCGGTGCGGACGACGTTGCTCCCGGGCCAAAGATCAGCGCCTCCCAGGCAGAAGCCGCCCTCGATGGACATCTGGGTATCATCCCCGAGTGCGGTCATTATGTACCCTTGGAGCGCCCCGGCGCACTCAATCGGATACTGGCTGAGGTAATCGCGGCGCAGCGGCGGGAGCCAAGAACCCGTTGATGGGGTGCTGGCGACGCGACTTGGCGCTGTTTGTTTCGCCTTTTGGTGCGGCGTCAACTTCGTCTCTAGAACGCCGAAAGCCCGCCGGATTTCTCCGAGCGGGCTTTTTTGATTTGGTTGCGGGGGCAGGATTTGAACCTGCGGCCTTCAGGTTATGAGCCTGACGAGCT
>NZ_JBIVYF010000004.1:0-765595 GCF_044769565.1 Ensifer sp. NPDC090286
GGACAGACCGCAAGCGTTCTTATGCCGAGATCCTTCGCCGAAAACATGGCTTATTCCTCGCTCCGCGCGGCATAATCCGGAACCCGGCATAATGGGTGTTATGCCGATATCGGCATAACATCCACTGGACAATGAAGGAGACGCGTCTCGCCAGAAACCTTGGCTACAAGAAGTGGGGCGATGAGGGATACGCCAAGGAAGAACTGGTTGCCGAACTCGGCAGCGTCTTCCTCTCAGCCGATCTTGGCATTGCGATCGAACCGCGCGAGGATCATGCCGCCTATATCGCCTCATGGCTGAAGATCCTGAAGAACGACAAACGCGCCGTGTTCCAGATGGCCGCCCACGCCGAGCGTGCGGTGACCTACCTGCACGGACTGCAGCAGACCGCAGAAGACGCGGCAGCCACCGCCGGCGAACCGGCTATGGCATAGGGAAGATGTTCTTTGGCCTCCGGGCTGGATGTTTCAAATCCAGCTTGGAGGCATTTTGCCGGCGTCGCCCCGCGTGCGGGGCGACCAAGATCAGGTGACCGGCTTTTCTGCCGGCGCCCGCATTCGCGGGCGATACCCGCGCCGAAGCTTTCGGCGCACGAGCACAAGGAAGAGACGAATTGCTTCGTCCTCCCGAGAGAACCCGTGGGCTGCCGTTTGCCCCAGCGCACCAATGCGTCCCCAGCGGCGGGTAAGGCAGATTTCGCCGAAGAGGTTGCTGCCGATCTCAAGCGAATAGAACCGCGCCATGTTGCGGCTCGCGTCTCGGCGCTCGATGTACAGGCGATAGGGCTGCGTGATCATGGACGTAGAATCGCGCGTTCCCGCCCGACCGTCCAACGACACTTATGAATCGGTCTGGCGCCATCGATTCATTTTCGTGATGAACGAGGTTTCGGCGAGCCTCGCTCGCAACCGTGCGGGCTTGACCTTTGAATTGCTGACGGAAGCGGCGCCTTTTCTAGCGCGGCGCGTCTTTCCGTCTGAGCAGAAGAGCGCTGATCGCGTCGCGCTTTGACGCTGATGCGGCAAGGGAAGACACCGAGGCTTCGGCGCTGGAGCCATTGCGCGCCTTAAAACTTTCGTACTTCTTGAGCGCATCCAGACGATCGGCGTCTGAGACCGGCTCAACCGGCTCGCCGTTGATGTCATGGCGCATAGAACCCGGCCGTGCGACCGCGACCTGGTAGCTGCGCGCGTGCACGTAGGTTGCCAGCGCCTTGCGCAGAGCTGAGACGCTGACGTCCGGTTTCAGGAGAAGGCGGACCTCGCTCCAGAGCCCAAGCGCAAACGGCCGGATCGGATCGCCAACCTTGGCGGGAAGAACGGCGATGGGCCGAATGAGTAGGGCATTGATCGCCGCGGTCTTGGCGACCTCCCGTTCTCGCGCCAGAACCAGGCTTGAAGTCCCCCGAGGAGATTTGATCGTCGGTTGTTTCTGACCCATCGCAATTCGTCCCATCCAAAAAACGCCGTCGGTCAGGACAGGTCACGCACATGCAAGCCGACGACATCACTTCAACTGCAGAGCATCTAGTGCGTGTGGGCTAAGACTTGAAGTGGTGCAATCTCGCTATTGCGGCCGGGTGAACAGGCCGTCGAACTCCTTGTCCTCGAAGTACCGGATTTTTGCGACGACGGCCGGCGACTGCCCTTGGCGCAGCAGGATCATCTTTTTTCCCGACAGCCGCAGGATCTCGTCGGCGTTGATGAGATCGCGCGCCGCGATGTGTTCGGAACTGGAAGTGGCGCCCTTGCTCCAGGATTGGGTGATGTAGTTTGCATCTCTCTTGCCGATCGTGCGGGCGATCAGTTCGGCGGTCTCGATGTCGTTGACGCCGAAGACCTGAAGGATCGCGGCGTTCGACAGGAACGTTCCGGCGAGGCGGCCGTAGGTGGCTCTGAGCTGATGGATGTCCTGGAGGATCGGCCAGAGCTGGACACCGTAGCCGGCCATCAAACCCATGGCGCGTTCAACCGGAGCCAGGTGACCAAGGGCTGCGAACTCGTCGAGAAGATAGAGGACCGGACGGCGAGCTGCGGTCCGTTCGCGGGCCATCGCAGAGAGGCTTTGCGCGACGAGCAAACGAAGCCAGCGGGCATAGTTCGACAGCCTGTCTGGCGGCAGTACGAGGAAGATCGACACGTTTCGGCGCTTCAGATCGGCGAAGCCAAAGTCCGAACGGCTGAGCACCGCCGTCATGCGCGGACTGTCGAGGAAATGGGTGTGGCGTTGCGCGGCCGACAGCACGCCGGCGGCCTCCCGGTCCGATTTGCCGAGATGCCGATTGGCAGTACGGGCAATCAGCCCGTTCGCTTCATCCATCGCCTGCATGCGCGCCAGCAGCGCGAGGAAGCGTTCCGGTGCCAAGGTGAGATATTCGCGCAAGGTTCCAAGGTGCCGGCGCCCAGGCGACTCCGCGACAACGATCTTGAGGATCAGACCGGCGACCAGCGCTTTGGCTTCCTCGTTCCAATGTGCTTCGCCACCTGTCCCAGGTTCGTCATAGACAAGTGCGTCGGCAAGCGTGCTTGCGTCTTCGGCAACATCGAGGCCCTCCGGACCGAGCACGTCGAGCGGATTGTAGGCTGATGATTTCTGATCGGTTGCTTCAAAGGGATCGAGAACATGGACCGGGCCAAATCGCTCACGCGCGCGGCCTGTGATATCCGCGTTCTCGCCCTTCGGGTCGATGCAGATGATCGAACGATCGGCAGTCAAGAGGTTCGGGATAACTGTGCCAACGCCTTTGCCCGTCCGCGTCGGCGCCATGGTCAAAAGGTGGGCCGGTCCATCATAACGCAACAGATCTCCCGACGCCGGATCGCGCCCGATCAGCAAGCCGTCATCACCCGCGGCGAGCTCTTTCAGTTCGCGGTCGTTGGCCCAGCGCGCCGTTCCGAATACCGAGGTCGCGATGTTCTCAGTGACGAAGGCGGCGATGAAGCCGAGCACGCCGAGCGCGATCGGAAGATGTTTCGCGATCACGGTGACGACGTCGTTGGCAAGGCCGTATTCGGCGCCGGCGATCAGGTGGATGAGAACGTTTGCAAACAGGATCAGCGCCGAAAGCACCATGCCAATGAGCACGCAGACGATCGCAAAAAACGGCGCCCTGATCAGCGACTTCAGGAACGAGGCGATCGTCATTCTACGGCTCGGATGTCCGCCCCGATCTCAGCTGAGTTCAGAATGTCGTCGAACAGCGCCCTGTCGCCATCGCGCACGAGAAAGCCGGGCAATTCTCGTTGCAGCCAGTCTCTCAGTCGGCGGGTAAACTCAGGATCGTTGCATTGCTCCAGCCGGTGCAGCACGAGGGCGCCAAGCAGGATCTTGCGGCGGGTATCCTGGGCGCGCTCCTGTTTTCCGAGCCGAGCCTTGAGCGTCTTCTTGCGCTCCTCCAGTTCGGCGAGGCGCTGTGAGATCGACTTGCGTGCCATGAGATTCTCCTGATGCTTGTGGTATCCGAGAGTTTTGCCATTGCGCGTTGTGGCCGGAAGTTAGTCGCCGGTGCGGAATGCACAACCCCGAATTGTTATGGGGAGGGTGCATCTTGCATAATCCCGGACGGAGAGAGCGGAGCGAACGAAGCACTGAAGGGCGCACTTACGAGTTGCTGCGCAACTCAGTGCTTGGTATGGTTGTGCGACTTTGGAGAGTGTCGCTTGGCCATCTACCATTGCAGCATGAAACCGATCGCTCGAAGCGGCGGCCGTAGCGCGGTTGCCGCCATCGCCTATCGCACGGCGACAAAGATGCTGAATGAGCGCGACGGCATCGTGCACGACTTCACGAACAAGCGGGGCGTCGAGCATTCCGAGATCTTGCTTCCGGATGGCGTCGAGGCTGCCTGGGCGCTCGATCGTTCGACGCTCTGGAACGCAGTCGAGAAAGCCGAGAACCGCAAGGATGCGCGGGTCGCCCGTGAGTTCGAAGTGGCGCTGCCGCATGAGATGACTGCGGCCGATCGGCTGGCGCTGACGCGTGACTTTGCGCGTGACCTCGCCAACCGTTACGGCGCCGCTGTCGACTTCTCCATCCACCTACCACAGAGTGAAAGCGACATCCGCAACGTCCACGCGCATGTGGTGATGACGACGCGGGTGGTGACGGAACAGGGGCTCGGCGAAAAGACGTTGATCGAGCGCGAGAACAAGTGGCTGTTGAACCATCATCAGCCGACCTCGCACATGCAGCTACGCGAGATCCGAGAGCTTTGGGAACATCACACTAACCGGCATCTGGCGCGGCTCGGTCTGGATATTCGCGTCGACCATCGCTCGCATCTGGAGCGCGGTCTTGAGATCGAGCCGACCGAGCATATGGGCGTGCATGCGTCGCAGATGGACCGGCGCGGTCTGGACGTGTCGCGCGAGCGGATCGATCAGAAGGCGGCGCGAAAAAATGCCGAGTTGATCCGCAGACAACCGGAGCAGGTGCTTGCGATTATCACCGGGGAAAAGAGCGTGTTTGATCGTCACGATGTGGCGCGCGCACTGCATCGCTACATCGACGATCCCGATTGGTTCCGCAATGCGTTTGCCGCGGTCATGGCATCATCGGCGCTGGTGGAACTGAAGCCCGAAACCAAGACCGAGCTTGCGCGCTATTCGACGCGCGAGATGGTCGAGATCGAGCACGCGATGGCGGCGGGGGCGGAGCGCATGCGCCAGTCGGAAAGACATCCGGTCCATCGTCGTCATGTCGAGCGGGCGCTGAGCATTCAGGACGATGCCATTCGGGCAAGGGCCGCCACGTCCAATTCGAAACCGTCTGGGCTTGCGGGGGAGGAACGGGTGTCGGATCGCACCGGGACTGCAGGCCAGGTTGGCCTGAGCGACGAACAGCGTCTGGCGGTTCATCACATCACCGGCTCTGAGCAGATAGCTGCGGTGATCGGCTTTGCCGGAGCGGGCAAGTCGACGATGCTGGCCGCTGCGCGTGATGCCTGGGCTGCCCAAGGGTATCGTGTGCATGGCGCCGCTCTTGCCGGTAAGGCAGCCGAAGGCTTGGAGGAGTCTTCCGGCATTGCCGCGCGTACGCTCGCATCCTGGGAATACGGTTGGCAGAACGGCAAGGGTCTGCTCTCAAGCAACGACGTGCTCGTCATTGATGAAGCCGGCATGATCGGAAGTCGCCAGCTGGCGCGCTTCGTCGCCCAAGCGGAGATCTCCGGCGCCAAGCTGGTTCTTGTCGGTGATCATGAGCAACTGCAAGCGATCGGCGCCGGCTCGCCGTTTCGGGCGATCGTCGAAAGGGTCGGTGCAGTCGAGCTCTCGGAAATCCGCAGGCAGAGGCACGCCTGGCAACGCGAGGCGTCCGTGGCCTTTGCCACGCATCGCACGGGCGAGGGGCTTTCGCTTTATGCCGAGCGTGGGGCTGTGCAGTTTGGCGATAGTCGCGATGAGGCGAGGGCAGCACTGGTGCGAGACTACCTGGCGGACACCGATACCCGGCCCTCCGGATCACGCATTGCGCTTGCCCATCGCCGCGTCGACGTCAGAGCGATCAATGCCGAGATCCGCGTGGGTCTTCAGCAGCGTGGATCGTTGGCGAAGGGCGCCGAAGAGCATGATGTCCTTGGCCGGGAAGTCGCCTATCGGACGAATGACGGGGAGCGGTCCTTCGCGCACGGCGATCGCATCGTGCTGCTCGAGAACAACCGCGATCTCGGTGTGAAGAACGGCATGCTCGGGACCGTGATCGCCGTCGAGCCGGACGCACTACATTTACGTCTCGATGGCGGGACCGGCGGGAACAACAGCGGCCGGGCGGTTTCCATACCGGTCAACAGCTACAAAAGCTTTGATCACGGTTACGCCACGACGATTCACAAGTCGCAGGGGTCGACGGTCGACCGCGCCTTTGTCATGGCGTCGAGAACCATGGACCGCCACCTTTCCTATGTTGCCATGACACGCCATCGCGACGCGGTGCATCTCTATGCGGGACGCGACGAGCTCAAAGATATGAAGACGCTGAGCGCAAGCATGGGACGCTCGGGGGCGAAGGAAACGACGCTCGACTACACCGGTGCCTTTGCCGAGCGTCGGGGGATCGCCGAGCGGCTTGGTCTCAGCAGCGAGATCCAGATCGCAGCGAGTCAGGAACATGTACCGCTGGCACGTTCATCGAAGCCGACCGACGAGCGAGAGCGCCAGAGGGAGGTGGCTGCGCCGTCCCCTGATCGGTCACTCGGGGAACGCCGTACCGTCGAGCCGCTTGTCCCGGCAATTACATCGTACGCACGCAGCGTCGATGACATAGCCCGCGAAAAAGCCACGCCGGTTTTTGACCGCGCAATGGAGCCAGTGCGTTCTCTCGCGCGGGACATCTTTGCCGGTGCGAATGGCGTTGCTGCCAAGATTGCCGTGGCGATCGTCGACAAAGGCATCGATGGAGATGCGCTTGCGAAAACTGTGGCGGAGCGTCCGGAGCAGTTCGGCGAGCTCCGGGGCAGGGCGGGGCTACTTGGCGAGAACAAGGAGCGCAAGGCAGCTCGTCAGTTTGCGCGCGCGCTCGGCAATCACGTTGAAGCAGCCGCCGAGACCTGGACGCGGCGACTGAAAGCTGAGCGCGATGCTGAGACCTGGCAGCGGGAAAAGAGAGACGTGGTCGAAGTGCCGGGGCTTACAGAGCGCAGCGAGAGCATTCTGAAGCAGCTCGATCAGTTGCCCCAGGCACAGAAGGCGCAGTTCATGGAAGAACTCGCGCGCAATCCTGAGGGACGGGAAGCGCTCGATGAGGCAAAGAAGATCGCACACACGCTCGAGCAGCGCTTTGGCAGCTCAGACCCGCGCACGTTCAAGAAGGAGCTGAACCGCCTTGGGCTGGCTGAGACGGCGAAGATCGAGCGCATCACTGAGGTCGCCCAGCTTGTCGATCGGGCGCACCGAGCCGAGCTGAGCCGAAAGTATGAACTTTCCCGAGGATTGAAGAAGGGGCTGGGATTGGGGATGTAATGCAACGGTTCGTGAGCCGACTTCGCATCTCTCAATTCTTAAAGGCGTGATTTTGGCGATAATGCTCGCCATCTCCGATTTGAAAGCGGGGTTTTCAGAGCCGGCAAAAAAGGCAGAAGCCGCAGACATCCGACAATTTCCATAAATATGTTCGCGCGAGGTGCCATAATATTGGATCCAATTAGGCGTGGCATATCCATCCCTCGGTCCCGCTCAATCATCTGGTAGGCTTAACGCGTTGCTTCGGGGTGTTTCGCCCGCGATGGACGCTTGATGAGATCAGACAGCTTTGTTCTTTGACCGGCCCATCTTAGTAGCCAGACTTGCGAGGCAGCGATCAGGACAAAAAAATCATCGAGTCCGCTCCAATACGCATCGGCAAAATCGCGCGCCATAAAATTGTCTGCCACGAAGTTTCGGTAGACTTGAACCCGTTGCAGCAAAAGACGTTCCTCCTCCAACTCTCCGGCCATTTGGTCCGGATCTGAGATCGACTTATCAACAATTTTCGCGACACGTCGGATCATATTAAAGTGGCGCAAAACCGAAAACGCCAGAGCAGGCGCCCGGGCGTGAACACTGGCAAGCACCGGATCCCGCGCAGACGCGATCAAAAACAAGCTGCTAGCCGCCCTATCAGCTTCGATTTCCTCCCTGTGGTTTCTGCGCGTTGATTTGAAAGTATGCTCTAAAATATGCCCGAGCTCATGCAGAGCGAGGAACAGGTCTGCGCCAATGATTAGTGGGCCGTATTCCGCCTTGATATGTTCGCCGAATAAGGGATGGTTCCAAACCGGGGGCGCGAGATCAAGTGGGATCTTGTACCTACTGTACGAGAAGCCTGTATGGATGAGGCGGGCAAGAGAAGTCTCATGTTCAAGCGGGCGCCGCGAAAGCTCGTCATATACGGCCTGCCCGGACGTTCTCTTCCGGCCGCTACTTGCATTGTCTGCGCCGCTCTTCGCATATATCTCGAAGAAAGTGTAAAGAAATTCCTTTATATACTTTACATATGCGGACGTTACGCAAACATATTTATAGCTTTCACTTGTGAAACTCTCGGCATTCATATTGGCGGTGTTGGAGATGCGAAAGCAGATATTGCCAAACTTAAGATAATTAGGATGATCTGGCGATACATCGGCGAGTACATCTAAGAGTTTTAGCTGTATGTATTGCTCCATCGGTGTCGAGAAGTTCTGGTCTTCCAAAGCCCAGTTATAATCGAAATCGCGGAAGAGCCGACGATTGTCGTTGAACACCCTTCTTTTGAGGTCCGATATCCAATTTTCATCGAAATTGACGGTAACGGTTCGGCTTTCGTCGGTGAAACGTGTTAAGCGCGACGAGTCTGAATCTCTGTAGAAAGCCACCTTGTCGTAGTGATCGACGATCGGAGCCTTGACGTTTGTCATGGTCAGTTTGTCGGGTGATAGTCGAAATGGGCTGTCCACTCTGCTTTGCAAAAGTCCGGAAGGCCGTCTTTGTAAAGGAGCACCGCAACAGTAGCTGGGCTGAGACCCAAGATAAAACCAGCGATACAATCCGTGATCGCAGCTATCACCAAATGTTTAGTCTCTGTTTGGTTTTCTGACCAAATGCGGAACACCGTAGGTGACCTGCAGATTTTGTCGCGAAGCTTGCTACGGATGTTTTCATAAATTTCTCGTCCGCGAGCAACAAGATCGGTTGGGCCCGCAAATTTTCCTGTACTGGCTCCAATTTCTCGGAGCAATTCCTCCCGATCGGCTTCTAACAACCTTGTAATGTTTGCTTCGCTTAATTCCAACATTTTCCGACTCTTGCACTGACCAGCTCGTTGCTTTCACGTCCGGTGGAAATCGCCCATTCCAATCTGTTCTGGGGGAAAATGTCTGCCAATTTGTTACCGCAGCGTGGTTTTCCGAAAAGGGCGCCGGATCATCTCCGAAAAAGGAAATGGATTGGAAGAAAAAAGGCATAAAAAACAAAGAGTTAATCGCATAACGCGGATTATGGAACTTTCTGCGTAACCGGATCAATAGTTTTGCAACTCTTCCTGAAGTGCCGCCATCAACTCGTCGACCGGCGGCGTAACCCCCTTGCTGGTCGGCGTGAAAAACACGCCTGGCAAGACACCTTCCAGCTTCAACTTTGGCAATAGCACTTCCGTGAAATCGCCCAAGCTGATTGCGCGCGGCTCAAACCCGCTCCACTCGTTCAGAGTGCATACCCGTGCATATTCCTTTGCAGGCCACAGCGGAAAAACGGTTGTTCCATCATCCGCTTCGGCAAGAGCCCATCCATCTTGATACAGCCCCCATACTTCCTCCCAATCGGCGATGACTTTGACAAAGTGCTCGAAACGCTTAACGACCGGCAAGGCTAGTACTGCCTCCATCTGCCTTGGACTTACCTTCATGATTAGTGCTCTTTATAGCCAGAGTCGTTTGGCGTTCGCTCAACCACATCGTGCTGCAAGTGATGCAGGTCTCAACTATAGAAATCAAGTTCTAAAACCCGTGAGATCTTCAGCCCGCTCCCTGATCCCATTGAACGGTGGGGGGTGCAATCGCTCCGGTGATACTGACAGCCCAGCTAGACCCTGCAAGATCAGGCTCCCTAGCCCGCGGCCTTCGCCGGATAGATCCTGCGCCGGGCACGCTCCTCAGCCAGCAGTGTCAGTACCGGAACAATACTCCCCACTAGTGCCGCTTTCAAACTGGCGATGCAGGATATGCTGGCATATTAGGATACCGCTGACCTGCCACTGAATCTTCATCCAGCTGCGACTAGAGCCTCCGCGGTTCTGAATACGCCAAGTGGCGCGGTGGGAGCAACCGGCGGAAACGCGAAGCTTGATCTTGCGCAGCGTTGGAGCCGGTTGCGGCGATGGACCCGGCATAGTCTGCCGGGGTCTGGTATCCGAGCGATGAGTGCGGCCGGAAATGATTGTACAACACGACGACAGAACACCCACGGGACCGAGGTTCGCGAGCTTTTGTATCCGTGGCATCCCTGGTCCGGGCGATTTGTTCACGTCCATGAGGCGCTGTCCAAAGGGACGCATATTTTCCGCTGCAGCCTTTCTGGTTCTTCTTCTGATCGACTTCTTGAAGTCCCAGCATGGATGTTCGACCGCTCCGTGAGCGGATATTGGCGCAGCCTGCCAGTTCCGCACGTCGATCTCGCAACCCTGCATGCTTTGGCAAAGTTACTGGAAGACGCTGATGCCTCATCGCAAACAGCGGTAATGGGCGCAGCATTGGTCTCTCACGAAACGAGTCGGAGAGATGTCCATGCCTCGCCAGTCCATGACATACCAGTTCGATCTGTTCTCGGCCCCTCAGCGGGGGAAGACGGCAGGGACGCCGCAATGGCCGGAGTTGCCGCAGGAGACCCGCCAAGCGCTGACGGTGCTCATCGTGCGACTGTTCGTCGATCACGCAAACTGCGGGCGCGTCTCCCAGCAGAAGGAGACCGGTCATGATGCATGAGAAGATCGGACCGCACCATCTTGAGCGGAAGGCCATCCTCTATGTTCGGCAGTCCTCAGCTCACCAGGTTCTGCACAATCGCGAAAGCAGCGCCCTCCAGTACGCTATGCGGGACCGACTGGCAGCACTCGGCTGGTCACATATAGAGACGGTGGATGACGACCTTGGTCGTTCGGCCGCCGGCGGCGTGACCCGCGCTGGATTTGACCGGATGGTGGCGGAAGTCTGCCTTGGCAAGGTGGGCGCCGTGGCCGCGCGTGAGGTATCGCGCTTCGCCCGGAACAGCCGGGACTGGCAGCAACTCATCGAGATGTGCCGTGTTGTCGATACCGTCCTGGTCGACCAGGAAGCGGTTTATGCGCCCCGCCAGGGCAACGACCGCCTGCTTTTGGGTTTGAAGGGCAGCCTCAACGAGTATGAGCTCGATCTCTTGCGTCAGCGTTCCCTTTCCGCCCGCTATGAGAAGGCTCGCCGGGGTGAACTCGTCGTCACTGTTCCGGTCGGCTTCGTAAAGGCCGGTGACAGTATCGAGAAGGATCCCGACCGACGCATCCAGGAAGCCATTGCACTCGTCTTCAACAAGGTTGCCGAACTCGGCAGTGCGCGGCAGGCTCTGCTATGGTTCCTTGAGCAGGGGCTGGACCTGCCGGTCAGGTACGCCAATGGTGACGTCATCTGGCGCAGGCCAAATTATGCCACCATCTACCGGATGATTGCGAACCCGATCTACGGCGGAGCATACGCTTATGGTAAGAGTCGCTCCGTGCCGGGATACGATGGCCGATCTGGAATTCGTCGCAAGACGCGTGATGAATGGTTGGCGCTGATCCCGGATGCACACGAAGGTTACGTCAGTTGGGAACGGGCGGAGGAGATCCGCAAGATGGTCAGCAACAATGTGCCGTCCAGCCGCCATCACGGAGCGCCGAAGCATGGTGACGCTCTGCTTGCCGGCCTTTTCCGTTGCAAGAGGTGCGGTCGGAAGCTGACAGTCCGGTACACCGGAAACAATCATAATATTCCGCGCTATTCCTGCTGGCGTGGCCTACTCGATAATGGCGAGCCCCGCTGCATTGCCTTCGGCGGTCTGCGGGTCGATGACGCGATCGAAGAGGCACTGCTCGGCGTGGTCGAACCAGGAGCCGTTACCGCCGCCATCGAGGCGGAACGTAATATGGCCAGCCAACGCGACCAGGTTCAGGATGCCCTGCTGCGCGACCTCGAGGCGGCGCGCTATGCCGCCGACCGGGCATTCCGACAATACGACGCGGCTGATCCGGAGAACAGGCTGGTGACGTCGGAGCTCGAAGCGCGCTGGAACAAGGCGCTTGCTCGCGTCGGCGAGATCGAGGCCAAGATTGCCAAACATCGGACAGTTACGCCGCAGCCGTTGCCCATGTCCGCATCACAGGCAACCGCACTTGCGGGAAACCTTCGCACCGTCTGGACGGCGCCGACAACCGACGCGAGGCTGAAGAAGCGCATCGTGCGCACGCTCATCAATGAAGTGGTTGCCGATCTCGATGATGGAACCTCTGAGATCGTCCTCGTCATTCATTGGGTTGGTGGCGTCCATACCGAGCTGCGCCTGCCGAAGCGGCGCCGCGGGCAAAGAAACGCGACGCCTGACGACATAGTCGACGCTGTGCGACAGCTCGTCCTTATTGCCAATGACGATGTGATTGCCGGTGTCCTCAATCGCAATGGACTGACGACCGGCAATAGCAATCGCTGGACACGGGAGCGGGTCACTGCGCTGAGGTCATATCGCAAGATTCCGGTCTTCCGTCCCCAGATCGACGGGGTCGAGCCGTGGCTTAATTTGGGCGGTGCGGCGAAGTTGCTCGGGATAACGCCAAAGACGCTGCGTCTGGCGGCCGAGGCCGGAGAAATTGAGGGAGCTCATCCGCTACCGGATGGCCCATGGATCTTCAGCCGTTCAAGACTCGCGACTCCACAAGCACGTCAGATCCTCGATCGTGCCCGGCAAAACCCTCGACACCCCACAGGATCGCCTGCCAATCAGGAAAGTTTATTCTCTTCAACAACATAGAAAGATGGGCGTTATGAAACAGGATTGAAGTCATCCGCCCACTCGGCGATGGCACTGCGGGCATGATCGAGGCCGAAGAACAGGCTCTCGTTCAGCAGTTCGTCGCGCATCCGGCCATTGAAACTCTCTACATAGCCGTTCTGCATGGGCTTTCCTGGCGCGATGTAATGCCACTGGACCTTATGATCCTTCGACCAGGCAAGAATGGCGTTCGAGGTGAATTCCGTGCCGTGGTCAGAGACGATCATGCCGGGTTTGCCACGCCTCTCGATGAGAGCCGTCAGTTCCCGCACCACGCGACGCCCAGAGATCGAGGTGTCGGGGATGGCGGCTAAGCATTCGCGCGTCACATCGTCGACGACATTGAGAACGCGGAAGCGCCTGCCGCAGGCGAACTGGTCATGCACGAAATCCAGCGACCAGCGGGTATTGGCCTTCGCCTCGACCAGGATCGGTGCACGCGTGCCGACGGCACGCCGCCGGGCTTTCCGCTTGCGAACGGAAAGTCCTTCCTCGCGATAGAGCCGGTAGATGCGATTGACCCCGGACAGTTCTCCGTCCCGCCGGAGGAGGACGAACAGTCGCCGATAGCCGAAACGCCGCCGCTCATTGGCGAGGTCACGCAGCTTCGCCCGCAATTCTACTTCCGGCGGTCGACTTGACCGATAACGGATCGCCTTGCGGTCGGCGGATATGATCTGGCAGGCCCGTCGCTCCGAGAGGCCCATCACGGCCTTCAGATGCGCAACGGCGTCACGCTTGGCGGCAGGCCCTACCATTTTTTTGAAAGAAGCTCGCGAAGTGCGGCTGTATCCAGCATCTGTTCGGCCAGCAACTTCTTTAGCTTGGCGTTCTCGTCCTCGAGCGCCTTCAGACGCTTCGCCTCGGACACTTCCATGCCGCCGTATTTGGCCTTCCAATTGTAAAAGGTCGCTTCTGAAACACCGTGCTTGCGGCAAAGATCAGCGGCTTTTGCGCCTGCCTCCTGCTCCTTCAGCACCGCAATAATCTGCTCTTCCGTAAATCTCTGCTTCTTCATTCGTCCGTCCTCAATGGGCCGGACTCTAATCCATTCTGGAGGAAATTCTCAGGGGCAGGTCACCGCGCAACCAGGTGCCGGAATTGCGTTGGGCTGCAAACTATACGCATCCAAATCGGCGCTGCGCAACTTCGCGAATAAGACGTACATCGGCAGTAGGTGTTACTGGCAGCAATCCATGGGGATCCTCCAGCTTGTCCTTAATGTCCAAGAGCACCACAAGAGCATCTCGTGCGGCCCCTTGTTCCCGGTCTCTGGAGTTGCAGAAGATCGTAACTAAGCGACATCCTAGTTCATCATCGGCGTAATTCTTGAAATATACATCGCTTAGAAAAATCGCGGCTGCCCGGCTACCGTACCACGCATCCTGGTCGGACATTATGAGGCTGCGAACGAGTGACCGATAACGTTCGATGAGGCCTAAGTAGCGGCAAAGGCACTTGAGCGCTAGGTCACCAAACTCTTCGGCTGAGTCACCATAAAGAAACGACTCGATAAGACCGGCATCGGCCTCCCCCCCTCGCAGAGCGACAACGTAGAGCGCCGCTCCTATGTCACCACCGCCAGATCCCAGTGTTTCTCGCGCTAGGTTCAGTTCAGCTAATGTCACCTCTCCCGGGGCCACCCCTTGTACTTTATCTCTCGCGCGGGCAAGCACATCAACGCCCATTTCGTCCACTCCCTGATCGATTCTGGGTGGCTTTCCTATCATGCGATTCTTGCGTTGTTCTTCCTTGAAGCGCTCGATTTGCCAGATCAGCGGATTTCGCAGGGCCTCGGCGCTTGGGCGGTCGAGCAAAACCTCGATCGTGTCGCCGGTGGAGGATGCCAAGTCCAGAGTGCCCAAAAGCGGATATTGGGACACGACAGCAACGGTAGTGTTCCGAAACTCGGCAGTGATGACCAACGGTTCCTCCCCATAATGTGCGCAAAAGCTAAAATACAAGACTTTAGCGAGGAGATAAAGGTCACCGGCGCTGTGCTCAGGAGGTGGCAATTAGCATGACCTACGGTGGTGGGCCCGGCAGGACTCGAACTTTCAACCAGTCGGTTATGAGCCGACGAGTCTGACTGTGAGCCACCCCCATCAGAGAGTTTCTAAGCACAGCAAAACCGATGGATCAGTCCCCTAGCCGATGCTTTGAAGAAGGTGTCGTGAACCTTGACGCACCAGAGTGGTTCACCGATAATCAAAGTGAACCAAGGAAAGTTACGTCCGATGACTGCGTTTACTGTGCGTATAAAAGATGAAACTGCGAGCAAGCTGGATCAGCTCGCTGCGAAGCTGGATCGGTCCCGCTCTTATATGGCTGCCGAAGCCATTGAAGCTTTCGTTGAGCAGCAGGAATGGCAGCTTGCCGAGATTGAAGCGGGATTGGCCGAGGCCGACCGGGGTGAATTCGCCAGCGATGAAGATGTGGCGAAAGTCATCGGGAAGTACCTCAAGTCTGCCCGCCAATCATGAGTGGGAAGCGTATTCGCTGGACGCTTCGGGCGTTGCGGCGGCTTGATGAGATCGGCGCGTATATCGAACGAGACAATCCGGATGCTGCGGCCCCCGTCGTGGCGCGGATTGTCTCTGCCGTGGATGCGTTAGCAGAGTACCCTGCCAGTGGGCGGCCTGGTCGTATCAAGAGCACGCGCGAGCTCGTGCTGGCTGACATTCCCTACATCATTCCCTACCGCGTAAGTCGGGACGTCGAGATCCTGACCGTCATGCACGCTCACCAGCAGTGGCCGCAGGTTCTCTAGTGACGACCAACAAAATGCGTCGACGCGACGAGCGATGATCCGCTCGTCAGCCTGCCCGCTACGACAAGGTGACCATTCCCGGCTCGGTCCGAAAAGACGGCGCTCGTGCTACCCCCTGCCAAGGACATCGTCACTGCTAGTCAAAATCAGACGGAAGTGCAGGTTTTAGATGGAAAATCTGGAAGTGATCAGCCCAATCTTGGTTTTCAGTTGCGAGTGGATTGCATGACGATTGTGCCACTTTTTTCCCGTTCTGTGCGTTCAGGATCGCATAATGTATCGACTGGAGCGTACTGTCGAACAAGCTTCACGTCCGACCGCCAAGGAGGTCTTCGAGTTTCGAGAGTAGCCTAGCATTTTAACGGCACGGTTGAGCTGCGATTGATGGAGTCGTCCGACCAGACTGAGCGCAACCGAAGTCAGGTCGCGATCGGTTGACCTTGAGGGATTGTTCTCACCTTGCTGTGCGAAACAGGTGCCTTTCAAGCAATGACTGCATGTCTCGGCGCCCGTCGGCGACGCAGTAAATGATCACATCCGAGCCGAGGATCCGGTAGATCATTCGCCACGGTTTGTGGTGTAGCTCGCGGTATTCGGTGATTCCGATCGGTGCGAGTTCCTTTGGAACGTTCCCTCGAGCCGGCATATCCTCTAAGCTCGAGGCGGCGGCCTCGAGTTCGCCCAGTATCCGATCTGCTGTTTCTACGCCGTCGCGGTTGGCAATGAACTGGTAGAGGTCCTCGATATCTTGTTCCGCGTCCTCGGAGAGTAAAACGGTATAAGGCATCAGGATCGGGAAACGCGTTGTCGGATCCGCTTGAATGCTTCGGATGCGCGATCGACCTTGCCCGCTTCGACTTGCTTGTTGGTGAGCGCCAGCACCTTCAACAGAGCGATTGTCTCTTGGGTTTCCTCGTAAACGCTAACATCTTGGAGCACGGCTCTTGCCTCGCCATGTACTGTGAGTACGACAGGCTCGCGATTTTCAGCCAGCGAACGAACGATCTCGGGCGCATGCGCCTTGAGATAGCTGATAGGTTTTACCTGCTGCGAAAGCTTCATACATTGGTCTCCAATTTGACCAGAAGATAGACCTTTAAATGGTCGAAGGCAATCTTTTTGCCCAGCTGATGAGGCGGCAAAGGAGTACTTGTTTGATATTCTCTGGATGTGGACATTGACATCAACGCCTTGGGCGGTGTTCACAGGACCTGTGACCGGCGGCCTAACCGCTAACACCCCACTCGAGGCCTCAGCTTTCGGCAAGCTGCAACGGTGGTCTGAATGGGGGAAATGCGGGCGCGATGCTGCCATTCACAGGCTTTAGTGTGGACGTAGCCTCAGGTGCGGACAGAACCGTCCTTCCACGAGCTCTGCAGGCTTATTGCCAGGATGTTCACCTTCTGGGCCAAAATTATCGCATAATCTATCGACCGGAACGTCCACGAAAACCTAATCGCGCTTGGATCGTTTGCTCGACGACATTCTTGTCACGCGCCGCTAGCATTGTGACGGCCGCTGGATCATATCGACCGCTCTGCTCTGAGCCGGCTCGGCGTTTGTCCATAGGTCTTTGCGAAAATCCTGGAGAAGTGGCCGGCACTTTCGAAACCGACTTCGAGGGCGATTTCGATCAGCGAAGCATCGGTCTGGGTGAGAAGGTACTTGGCACGCTCCAGCCGGAACTTTCTGTAGACAAGCGCCGGCGACATTTTCGCCTTTTCCATGAACAGCCGCTCGAGCTGTCGGCGCGACAAACCGACCGACGAGGCTAGGTCAGGGATCGAGATCGTGTTTTCCGTATGCTGTTCCATGATGATGAGGGCGGCGTTCAAACGTGGGTCGTTGATCTCGATCTCCAGCGGCCTTCTTGTCTGAACATGAAGGTGCGAGCGCGCCTTGTCGATCTGCAGCACTTCAAGGGCGTTCCGCTCGGCTTCCTTGCTGATGTGCAAGCGAACGATCTGAGCGGCCATGTCGGCCGCACTGCTGCCGCCGGCGCAGGATCCACGGGTGCGGTCCAGATTGAAGAGGCGATCCGAGCGAACCTTCAGATCGGGGTAACGCTCGCGGAAGGCTTGGTAGTGGAGCCAGCTGACACACACATTGTGTCCGCCCATCAGGCCAGCATCGGCCAGAATGAAGGTGCCTGTGCACAGGCCGATCAACGGCACTTTTCGCGCGGCCGCCTTCTTGATGAACCCGATCGTCTCGTCGTCGATCGGGTTTTTGCTGTTGAGCAGGCCGCCGACCACGACGATGTAATTGAATTGGCTGGGGTCGACGAGATCGGATGTCGGCGCCACCTGGACGCCGCAGCTGGACGCGATTAGATGCCGCGTGTTGCCAAGCACCTGCCAGTCGGCGCGGATCCGGCCGGACTTGTCGAGTTCGTCGCTTGCGAGCCGGAGCGTGTCGACGAAAAGGGCGAAGGCGGAAAGGGTGAACGATCGCGCAAGCACGAAACCGATCTTCAGGCGGTTCGTCGCCGGTGTATTGGATTTCAGGGCCGTCGTCATAGCAATCTATCCTCGCCGCCCAGGCTTCGGTTGGCATGTATGGAGTGTCCATCATGGCGGGGCCTCGCCCAAACGCGCGTCTGATGGCGCATCATCCCTCTCGACCCGCGCGCAGTTCCTGCAATCGGATCGCCGAGTTTATCCCGATCCACGCAATCGGCTCGGGTGGGAGCCGGGCCGGGCCCGGATGGTCCATATATTCCGCGAGCTCCTGAGAAGCGTTCCCAGTCGCCAAATCGGCGGCCATGATACCGGCAAGCGTGCTCTTGACGGTACCGAGCCCATTCTCGCAGCACGCGGAAAAGAGCCCTTCGTCGATCTCGCCAAAGGCCGGCACGTGATTGAGGCTGAGGCAGAGACGGCCCGCCCAATTGTGCTCGAACGGTATTCCCTCGAGATCAGGGAATCTTGCATCCATTGAACGGCGATGCGCTTGTGCCATCTTTGCGAGGCGGCTTTCCGAAAGGGCGAGCGTCGTGTCGTAGGTGTATTTGGTGCGGATCGCGATGCGCGACTGACCGCCTGAGGTGATCTTGCGCACGGTCGCGCCCATCGCGTCGGCCGGAAGCAACGCCCAGCGATCCCGACCGGAAGCCTTGTGGCCGAAATCATCTGCCGGAAACGGCGCCGTCATCGAGGCGTAGGCGAAGATGTGCATCAGCCGCCCGCTGAAATGGCCGAAGTCTTCCACGTGGCCGTTGACGCCCAGGATGACCTTGGGCGCGCTTGCCGAGCCACGTGCCGTCACTGCCGTCCAAATCCAGTTGTCGCGCTTGAGCGACGTCACGGGAGATCGCTCGAAGAGATCGAGCTCGCGTGAAAGCCCGGCAGCGAACCGGCGCACGTAGTCCGCCGGTTGGATCAGGACGGCACCAGGAGTGTAGAGCCCGCCGAGGTAATAATTCGACCCTGTTATCTCCCGCATCTCGGCGGCGTCGAGAAAGGTGTGCTTCTCGTCCGCAGCCTTGAGCGAATGGCCGAAATTCACATTGAGCTTCATGCCGCGCACTGTCGCAGCCGCATTGATCTTGCCTGCGGGATCGAAGGTCTCGCGCGACATTCCATAGGCTTCAGCCGCTTGGCCGGCGAACTTGATGGCGTATCGGTTCTGGGCCATTTCCCGGCGCGTGCTGTCGGCACCTCCGCTTGAATATTCGCCAGATGACAGGTTGTGCGGCACGTCGATCATGTAGCCGGAGTTCCGGCCCGACGTGCCCTTGCCCACTTCGCTCGCCTCGAGAATGACGACCTTGTCTTCGGGACGCAGTTGCAGCAGACGGCGCGCTGCAGAGAGACCGGCAAAGCCCGCGCCGATGATCAGCCAGTCCGCGTTCACGTGGCCGTCGAGAAAGCGGAGCGGAAACGTACGCCGGCTGATCGCCTCCCAGCCCGAGATGCCATTTTCGATAGGCAAACGTTTGACGGGCCGCGTGATCATCGGATCGACGCTCTCTTGGGTTGGCGCAACCTGCCGATCGTTTTGGTCGCGATTGTTCGCTCACGCATGGCGATTTCCTGCCACAACTTGCGCGACATCGCGTTTCAGAGTCGCGACGATCGTCTCGAGGGTTTCCTTCTCATTGGCGTTGAGCGGACCGAGCGGCGCGCGGACCGGTCCCGCCGGTAGGCCGGACAGTTCGCAACCGTGTTTGATCGACTGGACGAACTTGCCGCATTCGAGGAAATCCATCAGCGGCAGCATCGCTTTCATGATCGCGCGTCCCTTGTCGAAGTTCTTGTCGATGACGCAGGCCTCATAGAGGGCGACATGTTCCTTCGGCAGAAAGTTGGAGCCGGCGCAGACCCAGCTTCTTGCGCCCCAGGCGAAGAATTCGAGCGCCTGATCATCCCAGCCGCAGGAAAGCGCGATGTTCGGATACTTGCGGGCGAGCAGGTGAAGATTGGCCATGTCGCCGGAGCTTTCCTTGATGGCCACGACGTTTCTGGATTCGCTGACGCGGGAGAAGTAGGCGTCTCCCATCATCACGCCCATGCGGGCCGGGTAGTTGTAGAGCATGATCGGCAGACCCGCCGCCCGATCCACCGTCAACGCGTGAACCGCATTCTCCTCCTCCGTCGGCAAGGCGTAGGGCGGCGATGATACGAGAATGGCGTCGGCGCCGATCTCCTTGGCCGCCTTGGCGAACGCGACGGAGTCTTCCGTCCTGGTGGCGCCCGTCCCCACGACGAGCGGCAGTCGTGAACCGATCACATCCTTGGCGAGGGCGGCGAGATTGAAACGCTCTTCTGCGCTCTGGGCGTAGTATTCACCGGTCGATCCGCCAATGATGATGCCGTGAACGCCCGCTTCGATGAGGGACTCGAGCACGGCTGCAAAACCCTTGCGGTCGATTTGCCCGTCTTGCCCGATCGGCGTGATCGCCGGGGTGTAGATGCCTTCGAACTTCATGATGTCTATCTCCTCGATAGGCCCGTAACTTGGGCGAGGGGCTTTCGCTGCGGCAACGCTTGGCCCGGGCTCCTGGGTTTCGGTTGAATGCGGGCGGGTCTCCCGCCGCTCAGTGCGGCGATACGACCGCTGCGGCCAGCCGCTTCAGATCGACGGTGCCGACGGGCATGCCGACGGCATCGACCACCACCAGATCCTTGGTGTCCTTGTGCGCCAGGATCTTGAGGGCGGCTTCGATCGTGCTTCCCGTGCTCAGTGTCGCGCCATTGACGGCATGATCGGCGGCGACCGGTGTCATTACGGCCTCGACATGAACAACCCGGCCACGGTTCACCTCCTTGACGAAGTTGGCGATATAGTCGTCCGCTGGCCTGAGGACGATGTCCTGGCTGGTGCCCTGTTGGATAACCTCGCCGTCGCGCAGGACCGCGATCTGGTCACCCAGCCGTAACGCTTCATCGAGATCATGGGTGATGAAGACGATGGTCTTCTTGATCTCTTTTTGCAGGTCGAGAAGCACGGTCTGCATGTCCGTGCGAATGAGCGGGTCGAGCGCCGAGTAAGCCTCGTCCATCAGGAGAACCGGCGCGTCGTTGGAAAGCGCACGGGCAAGCCCGACACGCTGCTGCATGCCGCCGGAAAGCTGATTGGGATACTTGTTTTCAAAGCCCTTCAGCCCCACGCGCTCTATCCATCGCATGGCGATATCGACGCCTTTCGCGCGCTCCACCCCCTGAACCTCGAGGCCATAGAGGGTGTTGTCGAGAACGTTGCGATGCGGGAGCAGCGCGAACTTCTGAAACACCATCGCCGTCTGATGGCGCCGGAACTCGCGCAGTTCCGGCTGGGCCATCTTGACGACGTCGACACCATCGACGAGCACTTCGCCGGCCGTCGGGTCGATCAGGCGATTGATGTGCCGGATCAAGGTCGACTTTCCCGACCCCGACAGGCCCATGATCACCTGGATGCAGCCGGAGGGGATTTCGATGTTGATGTCGCGCAAGCCCAAGACATGCCCGTGCCGTTCGTTGAGTTCGGTTTTCGTCAGGCCCTTTTGCACGGCCCCGACATGCGCAGAGGCGTTTGGTCCGAAGATCTTGTAGAGGTGGCGGATCTTGATGCCGCCGAACGTGGTGTCAGCCATGGACGATCTCCCGGTGCTTCTGCAGTCTCTCGCCATAGGCCTGACTGACCCGGTCGAAGATGATGGCGATGCCGACGATGGCGAGGCCGTTGAAGATACCGAGCGTAAAGTACTGGTTGGCGATCGCCTTCAGCACCGGCTGGCCGAGGCCCTGGACCCCAATCATCGAGGCGATGACGACCATGGCGAGCGCCATCATGATTGTCTGGTTGATGCCCGCCATGATCGTCGGTAGCGCCAGTGGCAGCTGCACGTTCTTGAGCTTCTGCCAGCTCGACGAGCCGAAGGCATCCGCCGCCTCCAGCACGTCTTTATCGACAAGGCGAATGCCAAGGTTGGTGAGCCGGATCATCGGCGGGATGGCATAGATAACGACGGCGATCAGCCCCGGCACCTTGCCGATGCCGAGCAACATGACGACAGGGATCAGATAGACGAAGCTCGGCATCGTCTGCATGACGTCGAGCACCGGGTTGACGACCCGCTGCAAGCGGTCGGACCGCGACATCAGAATGCCGATCGGAATGCCGATGGCGATCGACAGCAGCGTGCAGACGAAGATCATCGAGATCGTCCGCATCGTGTCGTCCCACATGTCGAAATACCCGATCGCCAAGAGGGTCACCAGACAGCCGAGCACGACCTTCAAGCTTCTGCTCGCACCCCAGGCGATCGCCAGGATGATGATGATAATAATGGGCCAGGGCGTCTGGGTCATGAAGCGCTCGGAGGCGATCAGGAAGCTCTGGAGGGGTGAAAAGAAGCCCTCGATGACGTCGCCATAGGCGCGCGTGAACGACCGGAAACCTTCGTCGATCGCCTTCTTCAGCGCGCGAAGAGCGTCGTCGTTCATGTGTGGGAATTCATAAAGCCATTCCATTCGGTTCCTCCTTTTTGAAGAAGCCGGCGCAAGTTTCCGATTTTGGCAATGGGTGCGGTATGCCTGGGCTCACCGCACCCGGACGACGCTTAAAGGGCCGATTTGATCTTCTCGGCAGCTTCCGGCGAGACCCATTTCGACCAAACCGCTTCGTTCTCTTCGAGGAAGTGCTTGGCGCCTTCTTCACCGCTTGCCTGATTGTCGGTCATCCAGGCCATCAGTTTGCTGACCGTGTCGTTGCTCCAGGCGCGCTTGTTGAGATAGTCCATCACCTCGGGCCCGACCTTCTCTGAGAACGGCTTGGCGACCAGCGTCACGATCGTATCGACCGGCCAGGCGCTTGGCTTGGGATCCGAGCAATCGGCAACGGTGATGCAGCGTTTCCATTCGGCGGCATCAAGCGGCACGCCTGCGTCTAGCTTGACCATCTCATACTTGCCAAGCAGCGCGGTCGGCGCCCAGTAGTAGCCGGCCCATCCTTCCTTGCGCTCATAGGCCTTGGCGATGGAGCCGTCGAGGCCTGCCGCCGAACCGGTATCGACCAGGGTGAAACCTGCTTTTTCGGCCTCGAACGCCTTGTAATACTGGGCCGTGACGACGGTGCCGCCCCAGCCCTGCGGGCCGTTGAAGATGGCGCCCTTCTTTGCGTCTTCCGGATCGGGAAAGAGTTCCGGATGCTTCAGCACATCGCCAATCGTCTTGATGTCCGGGTAAGCGTCGGCGAGATACTTCGGGATCCACCAGCCCTGCACGCCGCCATCGGGCAGGGGAGAGCCGACCTTGATGATGCGGCCTTCTTCCGTTCCCTTCTTGACGATATCGGGCAGGAGGTCGATCCACGCTTCCGGAGCGATGTCAGGCTGGCCCTTCTCCGCCATCGAAGTGATGGTCGGCACGGTGTCGCCGATGGTGATCTCGGCGCTGCAGCCATAGCCTTCGTTGAGGATGAACTTGTCGAGGTTCGACAGCACCTCGGCGCTCTGCCAATTCATGCTGGCGATGGTCACGCTTCCGCATTCCGCGGCATTGGATACCGATGCTCCGCCAATCAGGCCGAACATCAGGCACGTCGATGCAAGCAGTTTTTTCATTTTTCCGTTCCCTCTTTTGGCGGCGTGTTCCATCAAAGCCGGAGTGCCGCGAGCACCGGCTTAGTTATCGAAAGAACCTGCCGCGCCTGTTCGCGGCGACTATCTACTCGCCACCGGCACGCCACTCGCGAAACGCGAGGTTCGCCTTGGCGCCGATCGTCCGAAACGGCTGGCGAGGCAACGATTTCGGTGCGTCAAAGCGCGCGAAGATTTCGGTCAGACGTGATTTGATGCCGAGCATCAGGTCCGCCGCTGCGATGCCGTTTGCCGTGGCTTTCGTGGCGCCGACGCCGTTGCAGCCGCAGGCCGCAAACAGGCCGGGCTCGATCTCACCGAAGGCGGGCACCGAGTTCCATGTCAGCGCCATGGCGCCGCCCCAGCGAAACTCCATCGGGACATCCGGCAACTGGGGAAAGCGGGCGTGGTATTTCTGGTCATGCTTCACACCCGCGCGCCGCAGGGTTGCCTCGCTCGCCTCGATGTTGTGGTGATAGGTATAGCGGGAGCGGATGAGGATCCGGTCGCCTGCCTGACCCTGAATGCGCCGGACGGTTGTGCCCATCGGAAGCGCCGGTGTCGCCGCCCATTTGCGCTGACCCGGCAACAGGCTCGGATCGAACTCTTTCGTCATCGAGGCAAAGGTGAATACATGGAGAAGCTGGCTCTTAAAGAAGCCGAAGCTCTCCGCATGGCCATTGTTCGCAAGGATGATCCGGCCTGTGTTGATCGAGCCTTGGGGCGACTTGACGAGCCACCCGCGACCGGTGTTTTCCAACTGCATTACAGGTGTGTTTTCGTAGACCCTGACCGGTTCGCGCAGGCTGTCTGCGACGCCGCGAATGTAGGCCGCCGGCTGCACCATGATGGTTCCGGGCGTAAAAAGCGCTGACGTATAGGTGTTCGTGCCTGTCACGCCGGCGATTTCGCGCGCATTGAGCAGCTGGTGCTTTTCGCCAAGTTTCGCCAGTCCCTTGGCATAGTCGATGAGATGCCGGTCGCCCTCGTCGCTGATGGCAACGCTATAGCGTCCGCACGGATCGAAGACCTCGCGGCCCCAGCCCTGTTCCTGAGCAACGGTACTGGCAAGGGCGATTGCGGTGCGGCTGATCTCGATGGCCTCGCGGCTTCTTGCGATCGACTCCCCGCCATAATCCTCGGAGGAGACCTCATGCGGCAGGTCGATGATGAAGCCGGAATTCCGTCCGGCCGCGGCCTCCCCGATGACGCCGGCCTCAAGGACGGCGACATGGAGTGTCGAATCGAGCTCCATGATCCTGCGGGCTGCCGAAAGACCTGCGAAGCCGCCGCCAACGATGACGACGTCAGCGGTGATATGCCCCTCGAGCCGGGGTTTTGCCTGGCGGGGAGGGAGCATCGCCACCCACCCGGAAACGCCCGTGTTCTTCGGGAGCCTCGATGCGACAAAGACCTTTTTCGAGGGCGAGTTCACGGCTCAGGCTTCCCGTTCGATCAGGCTGCCGAGAGCAGCGTGGATGGTTGCGACGCGATCTGTCGAGAGCGGACGGAGCGGCTTGCGCGGCGCGCCGGCACCAAAGCCGGTGAGTTGCGCGGCGGCATACACCGACTGCACATAGTCGCCTTCCCAAATGAGCGACATCGCCGGTTCGAGCAGGGACCAGATGTCGCGAGCCTTGCCCCATTCGCCGGCGGTAGCAGCCGCGACCAGCGCGAGCGCGGTGCGCGGCGCAAAATTGGCGCCGCCCCAGATGAGGCCGCTCGCTCCGGACCAGAGCGCGAAGGGCACGAGATGGTCGGCGCCGTTCATGACCGGAAGGCCGGTACGAATGAGCGATGCCTGCTTGCCGAGATCGCCACTGGAGTCCTTGACGGCGCAGAAGTTCGGGATCGCGCAAAGCTCCTTGAGAAGCTCCGGCGTCACGGTCACGCCGACAGCGTGAGGGACGTTGTAGCCGATGACCGGAAGACCGGCGGCAGCCACCTCCGTGTAGAAATCGATGATGCCTTCATCGTCCGTCGGCCCTTCGAAGAAGGGTGGCAGGACCATGACGCCGTCGGCGCCGCAATCGGCCGCGAACTTCGTTCGCTCGACCACGTCGGCCGTCAGCAATGCCGAGGTTTGAGCGATCACCTTGGCACGACCATTGATGATCCTTGAGCCGCGCCGCACGAGTTCCTTCGATTCCTCTTTCGTCAGATACACGTGCATGCCGGTGCCCGAACTCAAGACGAAGCCGGGTACGCCGAGCGCCAGGTAATGCTCGATGTTCTGCTCGAGCTTGGCGTAGTCGATGCGGCCTTCCGCGTCGAAGGGCGTTGCAATTGCGAGGTTCAGTCCGGGAAACGGGAAGCTGGTCATGATTAGAAGTCCGCGGTTTCGTCGTCGTTGAGATCGAGCCAGATGGTCTTGAGCTGGGTGTATTGGTCGTGGGCGTGGACGGAATTGTCGCGTCCGCCGAAACCGGACTGCCTGTAGCCGCCGAACGGTGTGGTGATATCGCCCTCGCCGAAGGAATTGACGGTAACGGTGCCGGCACGAAGGGCGCGGGCGGCGCGCATGGCCCGTTTGCCGTTACCGGTGAAGACGGAAGCGGTCAGGCCGTACTCCGTCTCGTTGGCGATCGCGACCGCCTCCTTCAGGCTGTCGACGGTGATGACCGTCAGGATCGGTCCGAAGATCTCTTCCTTCGCATGCCGGGCGGCGTTGCTTTCGACCTCAACGATGGTCGGGTGAACGAAGCGGCCCTTGCTGGTTTCGCCACCGTGAAGCACCTTCACCCCATCGCCGAGATAGCTCGCAACCTTCCGGTAGTGCGCCTCGGAGACCAGCGGGCCGACACGGTTGTCCGGATCCAGCGGGTCGCCCACGTGCCAGTTCTTCACCTCGGCAACGATCTTGTCGAGCAGCTTCCCCTTGACGGCGGAGTGAACGATCAGCCGAGAAATGGCCGAGCAATTCTCGCCCATGTTCCAATAGGCGCCGTTGACGATATGCGCGGCGACGGCATCCAGGTCGTCGGCGTCGTCCATGACGATTGAGGGGTTCTTGCCGCCCATTTCGAGGACGACTTCCTTGAGGTTGGACTCCGAGGAATAGTTGAGGAAACGGCGCCCGGTCTCGGTCGAGCCCGTGAACGACACCGCATCGACGTCCATGTGCCGGCCGATCGGCTCGCCGACCTGCGAGCCGGACCCAGTCACCACATTGAAGACGCCGGCCGGGATGCCGGCGTCCAGCGCCAGTTCAGCCACCCGAAGCGCCGTCAGCGACGTCTCTGCCGCCGGCTTGACCACCAGGCTGCAGCCGGCGGCCAGCGCCGGGCCGATCTTCCAGGCAAGCATGAGGAGCGGGAAGTTCCACGGCAGGACCAGCCCAACGACGCCCACCGGCTCGCGAACGACAAGCGCGATGTGGTCGTTCGAGGCCGGAGAGACCTGATCGTAGATCTTGTCGATCGCTTCGGCATGCCAGCGCAGGCAGTTGACGGTCTCGGGCACGTCGACGGTCTGGCAATCCAGGATCGTCTTGCCGCTGTCCAGGCTCTCCATGACGGAGAGCTCGACGAGGTTGTCTTCGATAAGCTGGGCAAGGCGAAGAAGCGCCTGCTTGCGGACGGCGGGATGCTGCTTTGCCCAGCCGGCGAATGACTGCCGCGCGCTCGCAACCGCCGCGTCGACGTCCTCGGGGCCGCAGGCGGGCAAGTCCGCGAGCTTCTCTCCTGTCGCGGGATTGGTCGTGGCAAATGTGCGTCCCGACTTCGCCTCGACCGAGCGGCCGTCGATGATGGCCTTTGAAGGGAAGGTCAGTTTCGACGCGATTTGTTCGTACTGGGCTCTGGTCAGAAGTTCCGTCATTCGTCTGCTCCCATCAATCGTAAAATCATCCGCAACGCTCGACCTGGCTCGATGCTCGTATCGGCCAGCTCTCATAATACAATAGATAGACATTTGATCTACTGTCAATAGACACGTGAAATGCGACGGCAAGGCGGCGCGGCGGCTCCTCTTGCGGAGCGAGCGGCGATGAACGAACATGCAGAAGGACTAACGCGCAAGCGTAACAGGCCGGGCCTTGCGCATCGTCTGAAGAGGGGGCAAAAAGAGCCGCGTGGTCGCAGGGGAGAGTCAACGAAGATCGAAATATGTTGACCAGTCTACTTTTTGTAGACATGGTGCCCGCAGAAGGAGTTTGTCATGGCGCACAATCAAAGCTCACCTGAAGCAGGCGTTGGTCCGGATCGAAAGGCTGCACTGAACCACACTTTGCGCCACCGCATCCTGACGATGCAGATCGCGCCTGGATCGGTTCTGGACGAAGTCGCTCTGAGCGAGGAATTTGGACTATCCCGCCCTCCGGTGCGCGAAGCGATGCGGCAGCTTGCGGGGGAAGGGTTCATCGAACTTGAGGCGAACCGGCCCGCCCGCGTGACCTCGATGAGTTACCAATCCCTTCGGGACTTTTTCTTGATCGCGCCGATGATCTATGTCGCGGCGACGCGGCTCGCCGCCGAACACGCGTCGAAGGCAGATATCGCAGGTCTGCGCGAGATACAGGACAGCTTTCGCGACGCGGTCCACAGCAACGACGTCGACGGGCGCGTCTTCTACAATGACAAATTTCACCTTCGGGTCGGCGAGATCGCGAACAATGCGTACATTCTTCCAAGCCTTCGCCGGCTGCTGATCGATCATGCGCGCATCGGCAAGATTTTCTACAGGCCGAGCAACGCGCGCATGCTGGAGGAGTTGCATGAGGCGTCGCGCCAGCACGACGAAATCATCGATGCAATCGCGAACCACGATGCTGACCGGGCGGAGGCGTTGATCCGCGCGCATCTCGATCTGTCGCGCAAGAACATGGCGATGTATGCCGCTCCGGAAGGGATGGCGATTTCACTCGGCGTGTAACGGGATCTGCGTCGCTGGCTACGCCGGTCTGTCAGGCCAGTTGGACGCAAAACGATCAATGGCGTCGAAGACAGCGCGGGACATGCACAACGATTGCTCCATCGAGCCAGCCGGCCTGCCGGTGACGCCTGGGACGTGCACGCCGAGTTCTTCCAGCCGCCGGACCTGGTTGTGGGCGCGGGCGACGTGATCGCTGCCCTCCTCACCCGGCATCATCGCGATCACCGTCAGGCCGACGGCCGGGGATGCATCACCCGACCGGAAGCTCGGCGTATCGAGCGACCACGATCCGCCCGAGAGGCCGGCCGACAGCATTTCGATGACCAGCGCGACGTTCGCACCCTTGCGGCCACCGAACGGGAGAAGAGCGCCTATAAGCGCCTTTTCCGGATCCTGCGTATCTGCGCCTTCTGCGTCGACCGCCCATCCTTCGGGGATTGGTCGCCCCTCGGCTGCAGCAGCGACAATGTTGACGTAGGCAGTCGCACTCGACGATTGGTCAACGATGAGCGGCGGCGCGTTGTCGCCGAGCGGAAATCCGAAGGCGATGGGGTTTGTGCTGTAGACAGGAGGCCCTCCCGCCTTCGCAACGACCATGGCATTGGCGTTGGTCGCCGCAAGACTGCTCAAGCCTTCCAGCGCAAGCCGGCGCACGTAGTAGCCGAGTTCACCCGTCGTGTAGCTGTTCTTCTGAGTAAAGAGCGCAATCCCGAAGGTGCGGGCGGCATCGACGAAGTCGCGAAAGGCAAGGTCGAAACCGAGTTGCGCGATGCCCCGGTCGGCATCACAGGCAAGATAAGCGGGGAAGGGGCGAGTGGCGACCGGCATGGGAGCGCAATTGATGCGCCCCTCGCCAAAACTGTTCAGATAATCGACGAGGTGCGGAAACCCGACAGCACTCGGGCCGAAGCGGGCGGCCGACACTGTTGCGTCCACGAGCGATCGGGCGCTCGCCGGATTGGCGCCGGCACCAAGGCAGGCTCTCAGCGCCAGATCTCGTGCGTCACTCTCGCTGAGTTCGATCTCTTGCATGTCAGATCTCCAGTCCCGCCTTGCGGCCCTCGTAGAATGCATAGGGCGCCTGTCGTGGCGCGGCGCAGTCGCCGATCTGGCGCGCAGCGATATCGCGTTCGGTGAGCCCGGGCATCAGCCAGTCGGCCGGGGAATTCGTGGTGGCCGTGACAAGGGCGTCTGCCTCGATGAACCGGCGCTCTCCGGTCGTGTGTTCGACGATCGTCGCGCCGTTGCCATGCCACTCGGTGACGCTCGCCTCGACGATCCATTCGATGCCGAGTTTCCTCAGCGCCTGCCGCATGGGAACGTCGGCCGCCGTTCTCTGGAGCTCCTTGCCGACGAACGGATCGGGCGTCAGGATCGTCACCTGGTGGCCTTCCTCAGCAAGCTTCCAAGCGGTGCCGCAACCGCGCCAGCCGCCACCTTCATCCAAGAGCAGCACGCGTTTGCCCGGTCTCGCCTGGCGCGCCATGACCGCTTCGACCGTGAAGACATTGCCCTTCTCCAGGCCTGGCATCGTCTCGACTGTCGGCAGCGCCTTCTGGAAGCCAGTCTCCGGGGAATAGGAGCCGGTGGCAACGACGACGCGGTCAAATTCGGCAACGTCGATGTCCTCGGCCTCGACGTAGGAGTTCAGGCGAACCTCGACGCCGAGTTTGTCGAGTTGCCGCTCATACCAGGCGATGAGATCGAGGATCTGTGCCCTTCGCGGCTGCATGCCCGCCAAAAGGAAATTGCCCCCGAGACGGTTCGATGCTTCTGCGAGCACGACCTTATGCCCGCGTTCTGCTGCCGCCCGCGCCGCCTCGAGACCGGCGGGTCCGCCACCGACGACCAGCAGCCGTTTCGGATCGCCGGTCTTTACAAACCGGTCGCCGTTCCATTCGGTTTCGCGCCCGACCGAGGGGTTGATCAGACAGCTGATCCAGTAGTCCCGCGACCGGCGTCCCCAGCACATCTGATTGCACGAAATGCAGCCGCGAATGTCATCCGGGCGATCGTCGCCCGCCTTGGTCGCCAGATGGGGATCGGCGATCTGGCCGCGCACGATCGAAACGAGGTCGGCTGATCCTTCGCCGAGCACCGTCTCGGCATTTTCTGGGGTGCGGATGTGGCTTTCGGCGATCACCACAGCATTCCTGACGACACCCTTCAGGACGGATGCGAGGTCGGCGCCCAGTTTCTCGGGATAGAGGAACGTCGGCATCAGCTTGTAGAAATCGAGATAGCCGCCCGAGCCACAGGTGACATAGTCGATGAGGCCAAGCTCGTCGTGCAGACGGATGATTTCGGCAAGTTCGTCGCGTTGAAGCGCGACCTTCACGTCCGGTTCGTCGCTGACGGCAAGGCCGACGATGAAGTCTGGACCGCAGACCTGCCTGATCCGCGTCAGGATCTCCCGCGACATCCGTGTACGATTTTCGAGCGAACCGCCCCATTGGTCGTCGCGCCGATTGCACCAGGGGGTCCAGAACTGGTCGACCATGCCAAGATAGGCCGCCCACACTTCGACGCCGTCGAAGCCGGCGTCCCGACATCGCCGCGCTGCGTCGACGAAGCCGTCGATCGTCTCAAGGATTTCGGCCTCGGTCATCGGATGTGAGCCGTCGCTGTCGTGATAGCTTGGCCCGCCAGAAGGCGACCAGTGCGGATGGAAGGAGTTGTCGGAGTCCCCATGGGCGCCGACATGGTAGAGCTGCTGTATGGCAACGGCCCCATGCTTCTTGATCGCCTCGACCACCTTCTTGAAGTGGGGGATGACGCTGTCGTCGGAATGGCGGAAATTGCCACGGGTCAGAACCGCGGCAGCATGCACAGGCATCGGTTCGACGACAATCATCGCGGCGCCGCCGATCGCGCGTTCCCGGTAATAGGCAGCATGGCGTTCCGTCGGCAGGCCTTCGACGGCCATGTTCGCCGTGTGGGCGCCGAAGACGATTCTGTTCTTCAGCCTATGCGACCGCAGCTTGAGCGGAGAGAACAGCCGGGGAAACTTCTTGGACATGGCGCAACTCCGGTGGGGGCAGAGGATCGGGTTGGGAAGGGGGCTCATCGTTCCTTCCGGGCGGCGAACACACCGCCCGGAGGCAAGGCAATTGGACTGTCGGTTTGGCGCATCACGCGGCGGTGGCCGCAATCGCCATCGTCCGATCGTTGGTCTCATGCGCATTGACCATGGCGCTTGCGAGCTGGCGGAAGGTGACCGTGCCGAGAGGTTTGCCTGCGGGATCAACGACGGTGACATCGCCTTCGGGTGCTGACGCAAGCGCACGCACCGCCTCTTCGACCGTGAGATCGGCTGCAATCGTCTGCCCGCTGCCGGCAGCCGTCGTACCGAGCGGCGCCATGATCGCCCCGACATGCACGACGCGGCCCCGGTTCACCTCCTTGACGAAGTTGGCAACGTATTCGTCGGCTGGCCTCAGCACGATATCCTGGCTCGAACCCTGCTGGATGACCTCGCCGTCGCGAAGGATGGCGATCTGATCACCCAGTCGAAGGGCCTCGTCGAGATCATGGGTGATGAAGACGATCGTCTTCTTGATCTCCTTTTGCAGGTCCAACAGCACCGTCTGCATGTCGGTGCGGATAAGCGGATCGAGCGCCGAATAGGCTTCATCCATCAGGAGAACCGGTGCGTCATTGGCAAGCGCCCGGGCAAGGCCGACGCGCTGCTGCATGCCGCCCGACAACTGGTTGGGGTACTTCTTCTCGAAACCCTTGAGCCCGACCCGCTCCAACCATCGCATCGCGGTGTCGATGCTCTGCGCACGCGCGACACCCTGGATTTCGAGCCCGAAGATCGTGTTGTCGAGCACGCTTCGATGCGGAAGCAGCGCGAACTTCTGGAACACCATGGCTGTCTGGTGGCGGCGGAATTCGCGCAACTCCGCCTCTGGCATCTTCACCACGTCGACGCCGTCGACGAGCACTTCGCCGGCAGTCGGATCGATCAGCCGGTTGATGTGGCGGATGAGCGTCGACTTGCCCGAGCCGGAAAGCCCCATGATGACCTGGATGGAGCCGGATGGCATTTCTATGTTGATGTCGCGGAGGCCGAGCACATGCCCGTAGCGTTCGTTGAGTTCGGCCTTGGTCAGACCGTTCTTCACCGCCTCGACATGCGACTGCGCATTCGGCCCGAAGATCTTGTAGAGATGGCGGATCGCAATGCCGCCGAAAGCGTGGTCAGCCATGGACGACCTCCCGGTGCTTCTGCAGCCGTTCGCCATAGGCCTGGCTGACCCGGTCGAACATGATGGCAATGCCGACGATGGCGAGACCGTTGAAGATCCCGAGCGTGAAATACTGGTTGGCGATTGCCTTCAGCACCGGCTGGCCAAGCCCCTGAACGCCGATCATCGAGGCGATGACGACCATGGCGAGCGCCATCATGATCGTCTGGTTGATGCCGGCCATGATGGTCGGAAGCGCCAGCGGGAGCTGTACCTTGAAGAGCTTCTGCCTGTTGTCGGCGCCAAACGCATCGGCGGCTTCCAGAACATCCTTGTCCACCAGGCGAATGCCGAGATTGGTAAGCCGGATCATCGGCGGGATGGCGTAGATGACGACGGCGATCAGGCCCGGAACCTTGCCGATGCCGAGCAGCATCACGACGGGGATCAGGTAGACGAAGCTCGGCATGGTCTGCATCACGTCGAGCACGGGATTGACGACCCGTTGAACCCTGTCGGAGCGTGCCATCAGTATGCCGATCGGCAGTCCGATGGCGATCGACAGAACGGTGCAGACAAAGATCATCGAGATTGTCCGCATCGTGTCGTCCCACATGCCGAAGTAGCCGATCAGCAACAGCGTCACGAGACAGCCGGCGGCGATTCGAATGTTTCTGGTCGCTGCCCAGGCGATGGCGAGGATCAACAGTGTGATGATTGGCCAGGGCGTCTTGGTCATGAACCGTTCGGCGGCGATCAGAAACGTCTGCAGCGGCGCAAAGAAGCCCTCGATCAGATCGCCGTAGCTGCGGGTGAAACCGCGAAAAGTCTCGTCGATGACCTTCTTCAGGTCTCGAAGCGCGTTGTCGTTCATGTGCGGAAATTGAAAAAACCAGTCCATTCGGTTCCCCTTCTCGAAAGAGCCGATCCGTTCTTCTTGTTATGTCGGCAGGAACGGTGCGGTGGCTGAAGCGCACCGCACCGGCTTTTGGCAGTGCTGGTTAGAGCGCGGCCTCGATCTTTGTGGCTGCCTCAGGCGAAACCCACTTTTTCCAGATGTCCGGGTTTTCTTCGAGGAAGTGCTTGGCGCCTTCTTCGCCGCTCGCCTGGTTGTCGGTCATCCAGGCCATCAGCTTGGCGATCGTCTCGTTGCTCCAGGAGCGTTTGTTGAGGTAGTCCATGACCTCAGGGCCTGCCTTTTCGGAGAAGGGCTTGGCGACCAGCGTCACGATCGTGTCGACCGGCCATGCGCTCGGTTTCGGGTCGGTGCATTCGGCAACCGTCACGCAGCGCTTCCACTCGGCCGCGTCATAGGGCACGCCCGCTTCGAGCTGCACCATCTCGTATTTGCCCAGCAGGGCGGTCGGCGCCCAGTAGTAGCCGACCCAGCCTTCCTTGCGTTCGTAGGCCTTGGCAATCGAGCCATCGAGACCCGCTGCGGAGCCGGTATCGACGAGAGTCCAGCCGGCTTTTTCAGCCTCGAAGGCCTTGTAGAGCTGTGCGGTCACGACCGTGCCACCCCAGCCCTGCGGTCCGTTGAAGATCGCGCCCTTGCTCGGGTCCTCAGGATCCTTGATGAGATCGGGGTGCTTCAGCAAGTCGGGAATTGTCTTGATGTCCGGATGGGCGTCGGCAAAATATTTCGGGATCCACCAGCCCTGGACGCCGCCGTCGGGAAGCGGGGAGCCGACCTTCACGATGCGGCCTTCCTCGGTTCCCTTCTTGACCACGTCTGGGAGCAGATCGATCCAGGCCTCGGGCGCGATATCGGGTTCGCCTTTTTCCGCCATCGAGGTGATGGTCGGCACGGTGTCGCCGATAGTGATTTCGGCACTGCAGCCGTAGCCTTCATTGAGGATGATCTTGTCGAGATTGGAAATCACCTCCGCACTTTGCCAGTTCATGCTGGCAATGGTGAGGCTGCCACACTCGGCCGCGTTGGCGAGTGATGATCCGGCGATGGTCCCAAGGAAGAGGCATGTCGATGCAAGCAAGCTTTTCATTATCGTTCCCTCTTTGGCGGCTTTTTCTCCGAGACGGGGCGCCGCGTACCCCGTCCCTACGACGCTAGGAGGCTTCTCCCATGCGAACCGATTTCCTGAACGCCGCCGAAAGCCCACGCGAAACGGCGGCATCAAAGCCAGCCGCGCGCATTTCCTCGATCGCGGCCGCCGTGGTGCCGCGATAGTCGAGGAAGGTCTGGACAATGTCGGTCGGACAGTCGTCACGCTGTTCCAGCATCCGGCCGGCGCCCACGACGAGGGCGTTGACGGCGCGCTTGGCGATCTCGGGCTCCAGTCCGCGTGAGGTGGCGTCTGCCATCATCGCTGCAGCGAGCAGCGCCGGAAAGGCTGGGCCCGATCCGGTGAGGCCGGTCAGATAATCAATCTGGGCCTCCGAGCGCACTTCATCCTGAGAACCGCAAGCGTCGAAGATCGCCTTCACGACCGCGCGATCACCGTGCTGCAGCCCAGCACTGGCGATCCAAGGGGTATACGACTTGCGAACTTCAGCCGCTGCGTTGGGCAAGGTTCGGGCCACGCGGTCGGTACGGTGGCGTTCGCTGAGAGCAGTCAGGCGAATGCCTGCCATCACGGAGATGAGCAGCTTGCCTTCGGCATCGACGCTGAGGTCTTGCCAGTCGGCCGGGCGGACGGAGAGAACGATAACGTCCGAACGGTCGGCAAGTGCCTGGTTGTTTGTTGTCCAGAAGGCGTGATTGAAACGGTCGGGACGGTCGCTCCGATAGGACAGCGACAGGTCTTGAGGCTTGACGATGCCGGCCTCGAGGATGGCTTCGGCGATTGCTCCCCCCAGCCATCCGGCGGCGCCAATCACCCCAACCCTCAATGGTCCGCCCGTTCCCATGCTTCGCCTATTCCGGTTTGTAGCCATGCCGGGCGAAGAAGCGGTCGAGCTCCCTCTGCTGCGGCGTTTGTCCGGTGTAGATCGCGATGTATTCCGGGATGCGCTTCATGCGCAGCGCGAGGTCCTCTCGGGACTGCATCGAGATGTATCCGATCTGGACCAGGTAAGTCGTCCGTGCGCGAACATCCGCCGGTCCCGCTTCGTAGCCGAACCGCATGAACATGCGGCCGAGCGCCTCCATTCTTGCCCGATCGGCTTCGTGTACTTCCGCCTGTATCTCGGGGGATTGCAGCGCCCAGCTGCGAACCGCGAACTCGAACTGGGAATCGAACAGTTCCTTGTTCACCCAGCAGTCGAAGACGTTCAGCATCGCCTCGGCCAAGGACTCCGCATAGGCCTCGGATTGCTTGACGAGGTTGCCCGTATTCTTCTCCCGCCAGCGCGCTACGAGGGCACTCAACAGTTCCTCCCGGTCCTTGAAGAACCAATAGAAGCTGGTCCGGGAAAGATTGAGCCGCTTGGCCAGCGGCAGGATCTTCACCGAGTCCACGCCCGATTCGAGCAGGGAGTCGTAGGCGGCTTCGAGCCACCCCTCCTGAGAACCGCGCCAGCCACTGTCCGTTATCGCTTGTTCCATGATTGCCTCCTAACAAATCCAATCGGCCGTTTCAAGCAAAATGTACATGTATGTCGATTTACCAAACTATGGTGTTTTTGATTGTTGACACATATGTACATTTCCGCTTACCGTTGTGATAAATCCCCATAGACCGGAGCCCGTCGCATGTCGAACGATCCCCTGCTTCAGCCGTTTCAGTTGAAGCATTTGACCCTGCGCAACCGCATCATCGTCACCTCCCATGAGCCGGCCTACCCGGAGGACGGTATGCCGAAGGACCGCTACCGCGCCTATACGGTCGAGCGGGCAAAGGGCGGCGTGGCGCTGACGATGACGGCCGGCTCTGCCGCCGTCTCCAAGGACAGCCCTCCGGTGTTCAACAACCTGCTCGCCTACAAGGACGAGATCGTGCCGTGGATCCGGCAGATGACCGACGCCGTGCATGACGAAGGCGCTGCGATCATGATCCAGCTCACGCATCTCGGCAGGCGTACCCGTTGGGACAAGGGCGACTGGCTCCCGGTCGTTGCGCCCTCCCACCATCGCGAGGCAGCGCACCGCGCCTTTCCCAAGAAGCTCGAAGACTGGGACATCGAGCGTATCATCAAGGATTTTGCGGACGCCGCCGAACGCATGAAGGCGGGCGGCATGGATGGTGTCGAGCTGGAAGCCTACGGGCATCTGATCGACCAGTTCACCTCGCCACTGACCAACGAGCTTGACGGACCCTATGGAGGTTCGCTCGACAATCGCCTTCGCTTCTGTTTCGACGTCTTCAAGGCGATGCGCGAAAGGGTCGGCAACGACTTTATCCTCGGCGTTCGCTATACGGCAGACGAATGTCTTCCCGGCGGGACCGGAAAGGCCGAAGGCCTGGAGATCTCCCGCCGTCTCAAGGAAAGCGGTCTCATCGATTACCTGAACGTCATCCGCGGTCATATCGATACGGATCCGGGCCTGACCGACGTCATCCCGATCCAGGGGATGGCAAGCGCGCCGCATCTGGATTTTGCCGGCGACGTGCGCGCGGCAACCAAGTTTCCGACTTTCCATGCCGCGAAGATCCAGGACGTGGCGACCGCCCGTCACGCGATCGCTGCCGGCAAGGTGGACATGATCGGCATGACCCGCGCGCACATGACCGACCCCCATATCGTGCGCAAGATCATGGAAAAGCGCGAGGATGATATCCGCCCCTGCGTCGGCGCCAACTACTGTCTCGACCGGATCTATCAAGGGGGCCTGGCCTTCTGCATCCACAATGCGGCGACCGGCCGCGAAGAAACAATGCCGCATCGCATCCCGAAGGCTGCCGTTCGCAAGAAGGTGGTGATCGTGGGGGCTGGCCCTGCTGGCCTTGAAGCCGCTCGCGTGTCTGCGGAGCGGGGACATGAGGTCGTGGTTTTGGAGGCGGCGAACAATCCGGGCGGCCAGATCCGCTTGACAGCACAGAGCGAGCGCCGGCGGGAGATGATCAGCATCATCGACTGGCGCATGAGCCAGTGCGAAAAGCTCGGCGTCTCCTTCCGGTTCAACACCTGGGCGGAGGCTGACACTGTACTTGCCGAAGCGCCCGACGTGGTCATCGTCGCTACGGGCGGACTGCCGCACACGGAGGTTCTTTCGAAGGGTAACGAGCTTGTCGTTTCCTCCTGGGATATCATCTCAGGCGACGTGAAGCCGGGCACGAATGTCCTCGTCTTCGACGACGCCGGCGACCATGCTGGCCTCCAGGCTGCCGAGTTCCTCGCCAAAGCCGGCGCCAAGGTCGAGATCATGACCCCGGACCGGTCTTTCGCGCCGGAAGTCATGGCGATGAACCTCGTTCCCTACATGCGTTCGCTGCAAAAACTCGATGTGAAATTTACTGTCACCTACCGGCTGGAAGCAGCGGAGAAGAGCGGCAATCAGATCGTCGCCCATGTCGGCAGCGACTATGGCGGCATCGCCAAGCAACAGACCTTCGACCAGATCGTCGTGAACCACGGCACCATTCCGCTCGACGACCTCTACTTCGAACTGAAGCCCGGATCGAGGAACCTCGGCGAAGTCTCCTACGACGAGCTCATTGTCGGCAGCCCGCAATCGGTTGAACGCAATCCGCAAGGCGCCTACCAGCTCTTCCGGATCGGCGACGCGGTCGCGGCCCGAAACACGCATGCGGCGATCTACGACGCGCTGCGTCTGGCCAAGGACCTTTGACGATGGTGCGACGCGAAGCTCTGCAAGGCTTTCTCGATGCGGCTTTCGTCGCGTTCGACCAATTCGCCCAGGATTTGAGAGCACGCCGGTCAATCATGCAGATGTTTGCCCAGCTTGAAACGACGCAACCGCAACGCTTAGACATGGGCAAGCGTCTTCCCGTTTGTAACCACTACCTGGATCAGATGCTGGCTACGTGCACCGGGCGAGCATCACTCGACGTGCTGATCGAACGCTTCAAGGCGCTTGAGCCTGAGCTCGAATGGAATTGGCGCTCGGTCTATGATCACACGGCGAGCGAGAATTTCCTGGCCGGTCATGGCAATGCGATGATCGTTGGTCCGGGCGGCCTGGAGGATCGAAGAGATCTTTGGCTCGGCGCGACGCTGATGGCGCCGAACGTGCGCTACCCTGACCACGACCACGCGCCCGAAGAAACCTATCTCGTCCTGTCGGAAGGAGAGTTTCAACACGGTGATTCCGAATGGTTTACGCCGGGGGTAGGCGGATCGTTCTACAATCCTCCCGGCATCAGGCACGCCATGCGTTCGCGCGAAAGGCCACTATTCGCCTTCTGGGCGCTGTTGCCGGATCGACCAAGACACTGACGAAAAAGCGCTCAACCGAGCGTGGGAGAAATGTTGCCATGAAAATACTTGTGACGGTGAAGCGGGTCGTTGACTACAACGTCAAGATCCGCGTGAAGGCAGACGGTTCGGGCGTCGAACTTGCGAACGTGAAGATGTCGATGAACCCCTTCGACGAAATCTCGGTCGAAGAAGCGCTGCGGCTGAAGGAAGCCGGCAAGGCCGAGGAAGTCGTCGTCGTATCCGTCGGTCCGGCCAAGGCCGAAGAGACGCTGCGCACAGCACTTGCCATGGGCGCCGACCGCGCCATCCTGGTTGAGACCGAAGACCAGGTCGAGCCGCTCGCGGTTGCCAAGATCGTCAAGGGTGTGGCCGAGGCCGAACAGCCGGGCCTGATCATCGTCGGCAAGCAGGCGATCGATGATGACAGCAACCAGACCGGCCAGATGCTGTCGGCTCTCTTGGGCTGGGCACAGGGCACCTTTGCCTCCAAGGTCGAGATCGGCGACGGCAAGGCGCCAGAGGGCACAGCAAGGGTGACGCGCGAAGTCGACGGCGGTCTGCAGACCATCGACATCAAGCTGCCGGCGGTCGTCACCACCGACCTGCGCCTGAACGAGCCGCGCTACGCCTCGCTGCCGAACATCATGAAGGCGAAGAAGAAGCCGCTCGACAAGAAGTCGCCGGCCGACTTCGGCGTCGACACGTCAGCCCGCCTCAAGGTGCTGAAGACCGAGGAGCCGTCGGGCCGCAAGGCTGGCATCAAGGTCAAGTCGGTCGCCGAGCTCGTCGAAAAGCTCAAGACCGAAGCCGGCGTACTTTAAGTTCAGGAAAGGGAGACATCATCATGGCCATTCTTCTTCTGGCTGATCACGACAGCAACCACCTTTCCGACCAGACCGCCAAGGCGCTGAGCGCTGCCTCCAAGATCGGCGGCGACGTGCACATTCTCGTTGCCGGCGCCGGCGCCAAGGCTGCGGCCGAACAGGCCTCCAAGCTTGCGGGCGTTTCGAAGGTTCTCGTCGCCGACGACGCCTCGCTGGCCAACAACCTCGCCGAGCCGCTGGCAGCATTGATCGTCTCGCTCGCCGGCAACTACGACACGATCGTTGCAGCCGCGACCTCGGTCGGCAAGAACGTCATGCCGCGCGTCGCAGCGCTGCTCGACGTCAGCCAGGTCTCCGAAATCATCGAAGTTGTCTCTTCCGACACTTATCTGCGCCCGATCTATGCCGGCAACGCCATCCAGACCGTGCAGACGACGGAAGCCAAGCGCGTCATCACCGTGCGCACCGCCTCCTTCGCTTCCGCCGCTGAAGGCGGTTCGGCTGCGATCGAAAGCGTTTCGGCTGCCGCCAACCCCGGCGTTTCCTCCTTCGTCGCCGACGCCCTGTCGTCGTCCGACCGTCCGGAGCTCACCTCTGCCAAGATCATCATCTCCGGCGGCCGTGCGCTCGGCTCGTCCGAGAAGTTCCAGGAAGTGATCCTGCCGGTTGCCGACAAGCTCGGCGCTGCCGTCGGCGCTTCGCGCGCTGCCGTCGACGCCGGTTACGCGCCGAACGACTGGCAGGTCGGCCAGACCGGCAAGGTCGTCGCGCCCGATCTCTACATCGCCTGCGGCATTTCCGGTGCCATCCAGCACCTCGCCGGCATGAAGGACAGCAAGGTCATCGTCGCGATCAACAAGGACGAAGAGGCGCCGATCTTCCAGGTCGCCGACTACGGCCTGGTTGCCGACCTGTTCGATGCTCTGCCGGAGTTGCAGAAGGCGTCGTGAGCGTTCAAGGCCATCCAATTTGATAGCTGGCTGGTCGATCCGCGGCCGGCCACTTCCGCCATTAAGCCACCAAAAGAGGGAATTCGACGATGGATGTACGCGCCGCCGTTGCCGTTCAGGCAGGCAAGCCGCTTGAGGTCATGACGGTTCAGCTCGAAGGCCCGCGGGCCGGCGAAGTCCTGATCGAGGTAAAGGCCACAGGCATCTGCCACACCGACGATTTCACGCTGTCGGGTGCGGACCCGGAAGGCCTGTTCCCGGCGATCCTCGGCCATGAGGGTGCTGGCATCGTCGTCGACGTCGGCCCGGGTGTTACCTCGGTGAAGAACGGCGACCATGTCATTCCGCTTTATACGCCAGAGTGCCGCTCCTGCCCGTCGTGTCTGTCGCGCAAGACCAATCTGTGCACCGCGATCCGCTCGACGCAAGGGCAAGGCCTGATGCCGGACGGCACCTCGCGCTTCTCGATCGGCAAGGACAAGATCCACCACTACATGGGCTGCTCGACCTTCGCCAACTACACGGTTCTGCCGGAGATCGCGGTTGCCAAGGTCAACCCGGACGCGCCGTTCGACAAGATCTGCTACATCGGCTGCGGCGTGACGACCGGCATCGGCGCGGTCATCAACACCGCACAGGTGGAAATGGGCGCGACCGCGATCGTCTTCGGTCTCGGCGGCATCGGCCTCAACGTCATCCAGGGCCTGCGTCTTGCCGGCGCCGACATGATCATCGGCGTCGACCTCAACAACGACAAGAAGGCCTGGGGCGAGCGCTTCGGTATGACGCATTTCGTCAACCCGAAGGAAGTCGGCGACGACATCGTTCCCTACCTCGTCAACATGACCAAGCGCGGCGCCGACCAGATCGGTGGCGCCGACTACACCTTCGACTGCACCGGCAATACCAAGGTGATGCGCCAGGCGCTCGAAGCCTCGCATCGCGGCTGGGGCAAGTCGGTCGTCATCGGCGTTGCCGGCGCCGGCCAGGAGATCTCCACCCGTCCGTTCCAGCTGGTTACCGGCCGCACCTGGATGGGCACGGCGTTTGGTGGCGCGCGCGGGCGCACCGATGTGCCGAAGATCGTCGACTGGTACATGGAGGGCAAGATCCAGATCGATCCGATGATCACCCACACCATGCCGCTCGAAGACATCAACAAGGGCTTCGAACTGATGCATTCGGGCGAGAGCATCCGCTCGGTGGTGCTATATTGAGTGCGGGTTGAGGACTGTTTCCAGACTGAAAGCGCATTTTCGCGCCGCCGCGCTCCTGCGGGCGGCGCCAACGGGCGCCGGGCGTCGTGCACCGGCCACAAGGAGGAGAAGCCCATGCCAAGCATAGCGATCCATCCATCCATCGACGGCGGGTTCAAGGCGACGGACGCCGCCTTTTCCGGCGGCACGATCGTCTGCAACTGCGCGAGCAATCCCGTGCAGGTCCGCGTCAAGGGTGACATCGCCCACAACCACGCCTGTGGCTGCACCAAGTGCTGGAAACCCGATGGCGCCGTGTTCTCGGTCGTCGCCGTCGCGCCGACGGCCAATGTCGAGGTGCTCGAAAACGGCGACAAGCTCGCCGTTGTGGATCCGGCAGCGCTGATCCAGCGCCATGCCTGCAAGGAGTGTGGCGTGCACATGTACGGCCCGGTCGAACGCGATCATGCGTTCAAAGGCCTTTCCTTCCTGCATCCCGAACGGTTCCAGGAAAGCGGCTGGGCGAAGCCCGGCTTTGCCGCCTTCGTCTCCTCGATCATCGAGAGCGGCTACGATCCAGCGAAAATGGACGGCGTGCGCGGTCGGCTGCGCGAGCTGGGACTTGAACCCTATGATTGCCTCAACCCGGTCCTGATGGATGTGATCGCCACATGGGCTGCCAAGAAGAGCGGCGCGCTCCCGGCATGACATATCCCGGCCCAGCGATGGCTGGGTCGGGATCACTCAACCGGCGTGCCTAGCGGTCGATGACGAGATCGCTCAGCGGCTTCGAACAGCAGGGCAGGAAAAGCCCGGCATCGATTTCGCGTTGCCTGATGCCGCCATTGTGGTTCATCTCGACCGAGCCGGAAACGAGCTTGGACTTGCACGTGCCGCATACGCCGTTCGAACAGGATGAGGGAAGCTTCACGCCTGCCTTCTTCGCGCAGGAAAGCACGGTCTGCTCGCCCGCTATCTCGAGCTTGCGAGCCTGCTTGGAGAACTCCACCTGGAATGTTCGGGTGGCAGGCTCATCGACAACGGCAACATCAGCGTCGTCGATCGCGGCCGCATCAAAGCTCTCCTCGATGTAGTTCGCCGGGGTGACGCCCAATTCGCCAGTGATCGCGCGCGCCGCCGCCATGAAAGGCGCCGGACCGCAACACATCACGACGCGCTCGGCAATATCCGGCACCGCAAGTTTCATGTAGGCCGGCGATATACGTCCGGTCAGTCCGGGCCAATTGGCCTCGCCGGATACGAGTTCCGGCAGAAACTGAAGCCGCAGGCCTTTCACCCTGTTGGCGAGTGTCGCGAGTTCTTCGCGAAAGATGAGGTCCTTCGGGGTTCGCGCCGCATGCATGAAGACGACGTCGGCAGGTTCGCACGTGTCGGCGAGCTCGCGAACCATCGCCATGACAGGCGTGATGCCTGACCCTGCGGACAGAAGCAGATACTTCCTGGCGTTCGGGCGCGTAAACTGGCCGAGAGGGCCGTTCGCCTTGATCCTGGCATTGATCGCCATGTTGTCGTGGAACCAGTTTGAAATCTTGCCGCCGGCCACACGCTTGACCGTCACCGAAAACGCATTGCTGCGCTTCGGTGACGACGAGATGCTGTAGCAACGGCTTTCCGGTTCGCCGTCGACATCAAGGTCGAACAGGAAGTATTGGCCGGCCTCGAAGGCAAAACGCTTGCCCTGCGTGGACGCAAAGGTGAATGTCTTTACGTCATGCGTTTCCTGATGCACGTCGATGCAGACCAGATCTTCATCCGTGTCGCGCTTCCACAGGTCCACAAGCTCAAGGCGTTCTGCCGGGGAAAAAGTGGTCTTAGTATCCATGGGCGCGCATCCGGTCGATGTACCACGACGCAAACTTGTCGAGGTTGGTTTCGGAGAACGGTGAGTAAGGGCCTGGCACATAGGCCGGATCCTCGACGCCGGCATGGGAACGGGCGACGAGTTCGGCGTCCTGCTCGGTCGTGGCGATCCAGACGTTGGTCAGCTTTTCGAGATCGTAGTCGACGCCTTCGACCGCATCCTTATGCACGAGCCATTTCGTGCGTACGAGCGTCTTGCCGGCCGAAAGCGGTATGACGATCGCAACGACCGCATGGTCGCCCATGAAGTGGTTCCAGCCGTTATGGCCCCAGAGATGCATGTCACCGAGGTCCTTGCGTGACATGGTGCCAAGCAACTTTGCCGAGGCCGCGGTTGCATCGGGGGTCTGGCTTTCACCCGCGCCAGAAATGATCAGCCGCTGAGTTCGAAAATTGGTGGTGCAGTCCACCAATTGCTCGACAGCGGATGACGGGTAGCCATCGGCCTCCCACAACCTGGTGCGCTCCTCATAAAGAGAAAAATGCTCCTCTGCCTGCGCGCGATCTTCCGGGCTCAATGCCTCCGGGTCAAAGCCGAAATCGAGATCGACGAAGGAGACGCAGAGTTCGGGGTGGTTGGCGGAGCAGTGGTAGCATTCCCGGTTGTTCTCGATCGTGAGCTTCCAGTTGCCGTCTTCGATGAGATCGGATTCATAGGCCACCTTGGCATTGCCGATGTCGTAGGGAGCAAGACGTTCGGCCATCACGTCGACGAGGCGGTCGATGTCTTCGGGCGGGTTTTCCGAAAGACAGACATAGATGAGACCGCCGACCGACTTGAAGGTGACGGGCTTGAGGCTGCGGCACTCCTTGTCGAAGCCCTTGCCCATGTGGGGCGCGTAACTCAACTCGCCCGTCAGTTCATAGGTCCAGGTGTGATAGGGACAGACGAGTTTCGAAACGATCGTCTTGCCCGGATCCAGCAGACGGGAACCGCGGTGACGGCAAACGTTGTGCATGACGCGGATCTCGCCGTCGTCGTCACGAAGGAGAATGAGGCTCGTCTTGCCGATGTCGACAACCGTTGCATCCCCGGGTTCTGGCACGTCGCATTCAAGGCCGATACAGATCCAGTGCCGGCGGAAAAAGACTTCTAGGTCCGCCTCGAAGACATCCTCTCGCGTATAGAGATCCGCCGGAAGCGAATGTCCTTCCGCTCTTGCATCGAGTAGCGACGATATGGGAGAAGAAAATGTCTGCAGCATAATTCCACCTTATGTGCCAATCGAGAGGTCGATGGGTTCCAAAGGTAGGATCGCTCAGGTGTCGCAGGCGCTCAACGGCATAAATATGCACGCGTGACATTACCAGATGTAATGGAAAAAGATGGCAAACCTGAGAAAGAAATTGCCGCCGCTGACCGCCTTGACCGCCTTTGAGGCGGCGGCGCGTCTGTCCAGCTTCACACGGGCTGCAATGGAGCTCGGCGTGACCCAGGCAGCGATCAGTCGGCAAATTCATGTGCTGGAAGACGATTTCGGTTTCCCCTTGTTTCGACGGCTGCACCGCAAGATCGAACTGACGGAAAAGGGCAGGCTGCTTTCCGCGGCAGCCGGTGATGCGTTCAACCTGATTGCCGACACCGTCGCCGATCTTCGGTCGGAAGGGGCAGACGACGAGCTGGCGATTTCTGCGACCATCTCCTTCTCGCATTTCTGGCTGCTCCCAAGGATCGCCGCATTTTCGCGTGCGCACCCCGAAATCAAGCTTCGCATCATCACGCAGGATACTCGGACGAGCATCGAGGCGAGCGATGTGGATCTGGCGATCCGTTACGGGACAGGCACCTGGGCGGACGGCCAGGCGGAGTTTCTGTTCGAGGACGAGGTCTTCCCGATCTGTAGCATGGATTATTTGCAGGCAGCCACTCCAATCCGGACGCCGCAAGACCTCGTCGGTCATCCGCTGATCTCAAGCGATATAGACGACCCGACTTGGACGGGCTGGGACGAATGGCTCGCGGCCTTCTCAGTCAAGACGGCCAAGAAGGGCCGTGGCTTGCGATGCAGCTTCTACACCGAGGCGATCTACGCCGCCATGAACGGACAGGGCATAGCGCTTGGCTGGAGCCGTTTGGTCTCCGATCTCATTCAGCAATCGCGGCTGGTACGGCTGACGGACGCGTCGATCCAAACGAGAGCAGCATACTTCGTCGTAACCCCGGCGAGAAAGCCGAAGAAAGAAAGCTCGCGAGCGTTTATTGAGTGGCTCAAAGCGACCGCAGCTTAGTCAGCAAGAGGGTCTTTTCGCAGGATGGATTGAGCGCTCCTGTCTGCGGACAGCATTATCTTTCTGGCCCAACGAATCGCTTCGATGTACCCCATCGCGCGACTTGCTCTTCAGATCAAAAAATGGAAGCAGGTGGCGAATGCTGCCGCCAATCGATTTCAAGCCGACGGCTCTGACCATTGAGCTAAAAGTTTCTGGCGACAGCAAATTGATTGATCCGATCAGGTCGGGAAGGTCGACGCTTCAGGGCGACGCGACGAATGTGCCGTGTTTGTTTCCGTTGTGTGCATCTGGGATCGCATAATGTATCGAGGGGGCGCTCGCAACGCCACAGGAGGGTAACCGTTGGCTTACAGGCAGGGCATGATCGTCACGCCGAGGAAGACAGGATAGCGGTTGCGAGTACTTCCAGGCGTATCCCGTCCGAGAGAAGATCGACCACGACGGTGGCGCGAACAGGATAGGGAGCCGAAAAGAACTGCCGGTAAACTTGGTTCATGCCGGCTGCGTCGGCCTTATCCGTAAGATATGCCTGAATTTGCACGACATCGGCGAGCGTGCCGCCTGCCGCCTCGAGCGCCTGTCGAAGGTTCAGGAACACCTGACGTGCCTGTGTCTTGATGTCACCAGTGATCAGCTCGCCGGTCGCCGGGTTCTTAGCAATATGCGCGGAGCGCACGATGCGCCCTGCCTTGACCGTGGCACTCAGAGGCGCTTTTGACGAAGCGATACCCGTTTCGATTTTCTCAAACATGATCGGCCCCTATGCGCTGTTTCCGAGAACCGCGTGGGCAAGGATTTCGATGCGAAGGCCTTCGGCCAAGAGCTCCTTTACGACCACGGTCGCACGTACCGGATAGGGCTCCTTGAAGAACTCGGCATAGACCCTGTTCATGCCTGGTGCGTCCGATCTTTCGGTGAGGAAAACCTGGACTTGCACGACATCGGCGAGCGTGCCGCCCGCCGCACGGATTGCGATGTCGAGATTTCCGAGTGTTCGGCGCGTCTGGGCTTCGATGTCGCCGGTGACGAGGTCGCCATTGACGGGGTCTTCCGAAATATGGACCGACCAGACGAGATTGCCGGCGCGGACGACTTCGCTGACCGGCACATCGCAGGGGTCTGATCCGGTATCGATGGCTTCAAACATTTTGTTCTCCAAAAAGTATAGTGCGGCTCATTCGGGTCGCGCGTCGAAGCGGGTCACGAATTTCGTGTTGAGATAACCGTCGAAGGTTTCAGTTCCGCCTTCGCTACCATAGCCGCTGTCGTTGATGCCACCGAAAGGCGTTTCGGGTAGCGCCAGGCCGAAGTGATTGATGCTGACCATCCCGGCGGCAATCGCTTGTGCGGTGTGCTGGGCCCGACTGCTGGATGCGGTGAACACGTAGGACGCAAGGCCGAAAGGGAGGCTGTTGGCGCGGCGAATCACGTCGTCAAAACCGGAAAACGGTGTGACGACCGCAATGGGACCAAAGGGCTCCTCGGTCATCAGCCGCAACGCGTCGAAGCCGCCGGCGACCACCGTCGGCGCATAGAAGAAGCCTGCATTGCCGATGCGATTGCCGCCGGTCGCGATCTCCGCCCCCCGTTCGCGGGCATCCTGTACGAAGCCTTCCATGGCCGTCACCCGGCGGGCGTGGCAGAGCGGACCCATCTGCACACCTTCGTCAAAGCCATTGCCAACCTTCGTGGCGGACACCTTTTCGGCGAAGCGTGAAAGGAAACGGTCATACGCTCTTTCCTGAACGTAGAAGCGTGTCGGCGAAACGCAGACCTGTCCGGCGTTGCGGACCTTCTGCGCGGCAAGCGCGTCGGCGGACGCGTCAATATCTGCGTCATTAAAGACGATAACTGGAGCGTGGCCGCCGAGCTCCATCGTAGAACGCTTCATATGGCGGCCAGCGAGCGAAGCGAGCAATTTGCCGACCTCTACAGATCCAGTGAAGGAAATCTTCTTCACTTCGGGGGCCTCAAGCAGCGTCTCGGAAATATACGAAGACGATCCCCAGACGATGTTGAGGCAACCGTCGGGTAGGCCCGCCTCCTGCATAAGCCGGCCGATCGCGACGGTGGAGGAGGGCGCTTCCGCCGGACCCTTGAGAATGATCGTGCAGCCGCTCGCCAAAGCCGCGACGACCTTGCGAAGCGCCTGGCTGAAGGGAAAGTTCCAGGGGGTGAAGGCAATGCAGACGCCCACGGGTTCGCGGGTAACGGCCTGCTGGACACGCGGATCACGCGAGGGGATGAGGCGGCCGTAGATGCGTCGCGCTTCCTCCGCATGCCAATCGGCATGGTCGGCCGCAAATCTGATCTCGCCGATCGCTTCCGTGAGCGGTTTGCCCTGGTCAAGGACCATGCTGCGTCCGACCTCCTCGGCGTGGTTTCGGGCAAGATCGGCGAAGCGCCGCAAGATCTGCCCGCGGTCGAGCGGTGAGCGATCCTTCCAGCTTTCGAATGCACGCTGCGCGGAAGCGACGGCGGCCGCAAGGTCGGCATCGGTGGCGCAGGGCAAATAGCCGATGACCGCGCCGGTGGCGGGGTCGAAGACAGCGTCGCTCCGCTCGGTCTCATAGATCCAGCGGCCGCCGATCAGCATGCCAAGCCGTTCATAGGAATGGGGCGGGCGGGTGGACATGGCAATCTCCGGCATCATGCGATGTAGCCTTGGCTGCGTGCCCACGAAAGTGTGTCGTCGAGGGCAAGCTGCATGCGCTTCATGAGATCGTCGATCTCGTCTTCGGAGATGATCATGGCCGGGCACAGGCTCACCATGTCGCCAAGCCCGCGCGTAAGGACGCCGCGCTCGGTTGCAAACTTGCCGGCATGGTTGGCGACCTGCCAGGCGGGCGGGAAGTTCTCTTTCGTCACCTTGTCTTTGACGAATTCGAGGCCGCCGACAAGACCCACACCGCGGGCTTCACCGATCAGTGGATGTTGGCCGAGCTTGGCGATGCCCTCCTGAAAGCGTGGGCCGACGGTGCGCACGTGGGAGACGATGTCGATCTCCTGATAGATCGTCAGGGCCTCCAGCGCGACAGCCGCGGCAACAGGATGACCGCCATAGGTGTAGCCGTGCGAGAATGTTCCGATCTTGCGGCTCTGGTCGAGGAGGGCGTCAGAAATCTTCTCGTTAATCATCAAAGCGGAGATTGGCATGTAGGCGGCCGAAAGTTGCTTTGCGCAACTGATCATGTCCGGTTTGAGCCCGTAGGTTTCCGACCCGAACATGTTGCCCGTACGCCCGAAGCCGCAGATGACTTCGTCTGCCACCAGAAGGATGTCGTACTTCATCAGGACCGCCTGGAGTTTTTCGAAATAGGTCCTTGGTGGTGTGATCACTCCCCCAGAGACCATCACCGGTTCGGCGAAGAAGGCGGCTACTGTCTCCGGGCCCTCCTCGAGGATCATGGCCTCTAGATTGGCGACGAGCCGGGTTGCGAAATCTTCCTCGCTCTCACCGGCTTCGGCAAAGCGCCAGTAATGCGGGCAATCGGTGTGGAGGATGTTGGCAATCGGCAGATCGAAGTCACGATGGTTGAACGGCAGGCCCGTCAGGCTGGCAGTCGCGACCGTTACGCCATGGTAGGCCTTCCGGCGCGAAATGATCTTCTTCTTCTCAGGTCGTCCGACCGCGTTGTTGTAGTACCAGACAAGCTTGATCGCCGTGTCGTTCGCTTCGGAGCCAGAGCCGGCGAAGAACACCTTCGACATCGGAACAGGCGCCATTTCGAGCAGCTTGTCGGCAAGGCGAATCCCGGGTTCCGTCGATTTGTGGGCGAAGGAATGATAGAACGGCATCGTCTTCAACTGCCGCGTCGCCGCTTCCACCAAACGCGGTTCGCTGAAGCCCAGTCCCGCGCAGAAGAGGCCGGCGAGACCTTCGATGTAGCGCTTTCCCTGATCGTCGACGACGTAGATGCCTTCACCGCCGGTGATTACATGCGGACCCACTTCCTGGTGAACCGCAAGGTTGGTGTAGGGATGGACGAGGCTTTGCCGGTCCAGGGCGTGGAGGGAGTTGGGACGATCGTTCATGGCAGGCTCCAGGGGGTATGCTTGAATAGCGCGTGGCAGTCGTCAGGCAATGACGTGCACGTCTTCGCTTCGCCAGGTGACGTGGCACTCGGAAGCGCCGTCGAGCCTTCGCGCATCGGCTCCGGGTACACGCATGCGGATCGCCTGCGTGCCGAGCTTGCCGATGACCAGAAGGTTGTCGCCGTAGTTGATGGTGCTGTCGATCTTCATCGGCTGACGCTGAGCCTCCGCTCCGGCAGCCAGACGGATCATTTCCGGACGCAGCAGGAGTTCGGCCTTGCTGTTTCGGTTGCCACTTGCGACCTTGGTTTCGACGACGCCGACTGGCGTCTCGAATTGGCCATCGCCAAGCGAAGTGGCCGCGATAATGTTGCTGTCCCCGATGAAGGAGGCGACGAAACGGGTCTTCGGTGCGAAATAGATCTCGTTCGGGGTACCAACCTGCTCGATGCGTCCCTCGTTGAAAACGGCGATCCGGTCCGACATGGTCATCGCTTCGGATTGGTCGTGGGTGACATAGACCATGGTTACGCCGAGGTCGCGGTGGATGCGCTTCAACTCCACCTGCATATGCTCGCGAAGCGCCTTGTCGAGGGCGCCGAGCGGTTCGTCGAGCAGAATGATGTCGGGCTCAAAGACGAGCGCGCGGGCAAGGGCAACACGCTGTTGCTGCCCGCCGGATAGTTCCGAGGGAACGCGCTTCTCGAAGCCCTGCAGTCCGACCTTGGCCAGCGCCTCCCGCGACCGGCGTTCCTTCTCTGTCTTCTCTACGCTCCGCATGCGAAGCGGAAAGGCGACGTTGTCGGCAATCGTCATGTGCGGGAAAAGCGCATAGTTTTGGAAGACCATGCCGATGTTTCGCTTGTGCGGCGGCAGCTTGTCGATGGCACGCTCGCCGAGGCGGATTTCGCCGCTCGTTGGATGCTGGAAACCGGCAATCATCATCAACGTCGTTGTCTTGCCGGAACCGGAAGGTCCAAGGAATGAGACGAATTCCCCGGCCTTGATGTCGAGCGACACGTTGTCGGCCGCCATATGCTTGCCGTCGTAGCTTTTGTTGACGTTCAGAAGTGTGAGGGAACGGGCGTTCATGGCTTTGCTCCTTGATCAGGATGCCGCGGTAGCGGTGTTGGTTGCGCCGTTTTCCATCGGCTGACGTGTGGAACCGGACCGGCGGCGCACGAATTGCGGCGCAAGCCAGACGCAGACGCCAGCCAGAACGAGCAGGAACAGGAAGGAAGATGCCGCCGAGATCGTGGGATCCGCCTCCTGGCGGACCGCATTGAACATCTGGCGCGGAAGGGTTGCCTTGTCTCGGCCGGAGATGAAGAGCGCGATAACGGCTTCGTCGAAGGAGGCGATGAAGGCAAAAAGGCCGGCAACGGTGAAGGCGGGGCGCAGTATCGGAAAGGTGACTAGTCGAAACGTCGTGAACGGCGATGCGCCAAGGTTCATGGCGGCGCGTTCGACAGAACGGTCGAATCCTTTGAGTGCTGCCGTCAGGATCAGTGTCGCCATCGGCATGGCGATGCAGCTATGTGCGAGGATGACGCCAAGGTAGCTCTGCACCAGGCGCAGTTGCCCGAAGTACATGTAGTAGCCGAGCGCCATGACGATGGTCGGCACGATCATCGGCAGCATGATCACGAGATTGAACAGGCCACGGCCGAGGAAAACGTGTCGCACCAGGGCAAAGGACGCTGGGATGGCAAGGCAGAGCGTCACGAAGACCGTGCCGAGACCGATGATGATGCTGTTGACCAGCGGTTCGGTCCAGTTCGGGTCCGAGAAGAAATTGATGTAGTTCGCGAGCGTATAGCCCGGCGGCGGGAAAGTCAGCGAGGCGGCGGAACTGAAGGACATCGGGATGACGATGAACATCGGTGCAGCGACGAAAAAGGCGATGAGGAGCGCCAGCGCGCGGACGAACGGGTTCATCGGCCACCTCCTGCCCAGAGCCGGTCAAGGCCGAAGAAGCGGTTGTAAAGGGCGTAGACGGCGAGCGTTAGACCGAGCAACACGATCGAGATAGCGGATCCAAGTCCGAAGTCGAGCGTCTGTTCGATCTGATCGCCGATGATGCCTGCGATCATCTGGTCGCGCGGGCTGCCGAGCAGAACGGGCATCACGTAGAAGCCGAGGCACGAGATGAAGACGAGCGTACAGCCATTGACGACGCCGGGTGCCGAAAGTGGCAGATATACCGCGAGGAAGGCCCGAACTGGGCTGGCGCCTAGGCTTTCGGCGGCGCGGACATAGAGCGGATCGATGCGCTTCATCACCGAGAACAGCGACATGGTCATGAATGGGATGAGAGCATGGGTCATGGCAAGCGTTGCGCTGAAGGTGGTGAAGAGGAGTTTGGGCGCGGGATCCCAGCCGATCCAGGAAAGGAGTGCTGTGACCGGTCCCTGGTTGCCGAGGATAACCATCCAGGCATAGGTGCGCACGAGATAGCTCGTCCAGAACGAGAGAGCGACCACGGTCAAAAGGAAGGTCGCGAAACGTTTCGATCCGTTGGCGGCCGCATAGGCCAGTGGATAGGCGAACAGGAGCGCAAGTGCGGTGACCAGGAAGGCGGTCCTGAAGGTCTGATAAAGCACGGACGCAAACAGGCTCGAATGCAGCAGCCGCCCGAAGTTCTGTAGGCCGAGCACGGGCTGCGAGATGCTCATCCAGCCGACATAGGCAAGCGGCACCAGGAAGAACACCGCGAGGAAGACCGCCGCCGGGGCCATCAGCGGTATCGGCCCCTCCGCAATTGGCGAAAACGATCTCTGTTTCATGTCACTGCTCCCTCAGTACCCTGATCGGGGGTAACCCGATCCTCATGCCAGCGGCGAGGCGCCTGCGGGCAATGCACCTGTTTCAGATGCTCCCGGTTCCGCTTGTCGCGGAACCGGGAGTTCACATCAAAGGCCGACCCAGCTCTCGAAGCGGCTGGTCAGTTCGTCGATCTGCGGCGTCAGCTTGGCGCCGTCGAGCATGACGGCGCGGGCGAGGTGATCCGGATAGGTCGGCATCGTCTTGGCCACGTCAGGCGGGATGAAGTCGAACGACTTCGGGTTCATCGGGCCGTTCTGGTCGGCGATGCAGAACTTCGCGAGGCCCTCGGCATTCTGGCCGATATGGCTGATCAGCTTGAAGCCGTTTTCAGCTCGTGGGCTATCCTTGGCGACGATCCAGCACGCCTGGTCTACGATCGCCTGATCCCAAACGATCTCGATCGGCTCTTTGGACGCCTTCTTGGCGCCGGCCGCATCGCTGTCCCAGAGGCCGGCCATATCGACCTCGCCATCCGTCAGGATCTGGCGGGCCTGCGGACCTGCTGTCCACCAGACACGCACATTGTCCTTGACCTTGTCGAGCGAGGCGAAGGCGCGGTCGAGATCATAGGGGAACAATTGGTCGGGCGAAACACCGTCGGCGAGCAGTGCGATGGCCAGAACGCGGGCGGCATGACGTTGCAGACTGCGGTTGCCCGGGAATTTTTCGACGTTGAAGAAATCCCCCCAGTTCTTCAGGCCGTCCGGGTATTTCGTCTTGTTGTAGGCCATCTGCGTGGCGAAGCCATGGGTCGAGAGGCCGTTTTCATAAATGGCGCCCTGCCACAGTTTCGAGGCATCGACGTGGTCACCCAGTGTTTCCAGAAGGCCAGCTGCATTCGCACGGGCGACGTCGGCGACTCCGAGCGTGGTAACGTCGAACTCGAAGACACCAGTGGTCTTCTGCGCTGCGAGCTTGGCAAACGAGATCGGAGAGACCGTACGGATCTCAATGCCGGTATCCGCTGTGAAGGGATCGAAGAGGAACTTCTTGACGGAGGCCTCCCAATCGCCACCCCACGTGTTGACATAAAGTACATTGCCCTCTGCGCTTGCGCGGCGCACGAAGGGCGATGCGAGCATTGCGGCCCCGAAGAGGCCCGCACCGAGTACCGCGCGTCGCGATACCGGGATTGCCGATGCTTTTTTGAACGTATCCATTCGTTGTTCTCCTTAGTCGAACGGTCGTTGATTGCTGTTCCCTGTGGCCGCTCGCGATCCTGGCGGCGGCCCTTCTGTTGTTGGATTCCGTTTTGCTGTCGATCAGTCGGCGCGGAAGACCGCTCCATAGAGACGCAGCCAGTTGTCTCTGAGGATCTTGTTTGCCTCTTCCTGGTTGAAACCGACGCGCTTGAGCGCCTGCGCCACGTCCTGAAGGTTTTCCGGCTTCAACAGCCATTCCGGCTTCGGCACGGCACCAGGGGTAGCCGCCGATCCGGCGCCGTACTGGACGGAGCGCGTCCAGCGTCCCTTGCGCATCCAGTCGTAGTCACGCTGGGTATGGTTGTGAGAAATGTCGGTGCCGATGCCGACATGATCGATGCCGGCAATGTCGACCGTTCGCGCCACCATCTTGCACCAGCCGTCGACCGTGGCGCAAGCGCTGTCGGGCGTGATGTTGCGGTAAGCGACGCAACCGATCACGCCGCCACGCTCGGCAAGCGCCTTGATCACCTTGTCGGACTTGTTGCGCTTATGCGCAAAGAGCGAGGCCGCGTTGGCGTGAGTGATCGCTACGGGCTTTTCGGACCATTCGATCGCGTCGAGCGTGGTCCTATCTCCGACATGCGAGAGATCAACGAGCATGCCGACGCGGTTCATTTCGCGCACGACGTCCCTGCCGAAACGGGCAAGTCCGCTGTCATTCTCCTCGTAGCAGGAGCCGCCGAGTTCGTTCTGGTTGTTGTAGGTGAGCTGGACGACACGAACGCCGAGCTCGGCGAAGAACTCCACATAGGCGATGCGGTCTTCGAAGAGGTTGGAGTTCTGATAGCCGAGCACGATTGCTAGCTTGCCCTCGCGCTCGGCCTTTTCGATATCGGCGGCTGTACGAGCAATGAGGACGATATCAGCGTTGTCACGCTCCATATCGCGCCAGCGGGCAAGCGAATCCAGCGATTCCATCGTCCCTTCCCAGAATCCGAGCGTCGGTGTGACGGCGCTGTAGCCGCCACGTTTCAGGGCTTCGAAGGATTCGCGGTTGAAATGGCCGCATTGCAGAGCATCGATAATCATGGTCATTCCGTTCAATGTTTGGCGGAAGCGGCGCTTTTGGGCGCGTCAGCGAGAAGCAACGAAAAATCGGTCTCATCCTCGTCCTGGCGTCCGATCACCTTGCCGTCGGCCTCAACGATGATCGGTCCGGCATGGCGGCGCGAAAGATAGCTGTCGGGCGCGAGGGCTTGCGCCGAGCGATGGTAGAGTTCCCACCAGGTTGCCGCGTCGACGGCAACGCCATTGCGGCGGATCCTGTCGAGCAGGGCGATATCCTTGGGATCGGTCGCTGGCGTGACGGCAATAGCCGCGCGATCGGCGCTGACAGCGACGGTTGCCTTCAAGCCGAAGCGCTGCGCCAGCGCCTCAATGACGCGCAATTCGTCGATCTCCGCAGCGTTGCGTACGGTGACAATACCGCCGCCACCCGTCTTCAGGTTATCGACCGCCAGATCGAGAGCAGCGTCGGCGGCAAGCCAGGCATGCTGGCCGCCACAGTCGATGACGAGATCATCCGATGAGTCGAGCGTCAGGGCTTTGGGAATGGCCTTGCTGATCGACTCGAGTGTTGTCGTCAGCCGAGAAAACCCACCGAGGCCGAGAGCGGCCGAATAAAGTGCGCAATCGCGAAGGGCCGGCACGATGCCGCTTTCGATACGGGTGACCTGAAGCAGGCGCTCGAACACCATTCGCATCTCGCGCAGGCTGACGGTCATGGAAGTAGGAAGATTGGACTGGCAAGTGCTCACAGGTTTGGCTCCGCAGGATAGAACCACATCTCGTCGGCGCTCCCAGAAGCAATGTCTTCGGGAATGGGCGCACCATGGAAAAGGACGCCGCGCAGGTTGCGGTCGAGAAAGTCGCGTGTCTTGTCGATGCCGTGAATGCCGACATTGAGGAGACGGGTGATATGAGCTGGCGTAAACGAGCCGCTCATGATGTCGGCCTGGGGCGAATGCAGGCTCGTGCCGGCAAGCGCCTGGACGCGAGTTGCGATGGCTCGGTGCTCCGGATGGGCGAGGAGGAAGCGGGCCGTGCTGAGGTTCGGGTCGGCGCTAGCGAGGTCGCGATCAAGCGCAACGACGAGGCGTGGCAGGTCGAGGCCGAGATTGACGACATCCTGGCCGACCTCTGTTGTCAGTCCGCGACGCGGTTCTTCCGCAGTCACCGACTTGTACCAAACATAGCGCTCGGAGGCGGGAAGTTCGAGGTTGAGGTTGAAGGCCCAGGCGTAGTCGTTGCGGATCAGGTCGCGCAGCCGGTGAACCGGCATTTCCGGTCGCCCCGTCAGCTCTTCGTCGATGACCAGGCTCGAGACCAAAGCGTCAGCCTCTTCAGGAACCAGCTCGATCAGGAGAGAATGAAGGGTTTCCATGGCTTCCGCATGGACAGCCCCTCAAGGGAAGCGGCGAGTTCTGCAAGGGGCTCGGCCTCGAAGCGGTTGCCCGCTTGCCAGCGTTGCAGCAGGTCAGCGACGGCGCGCCGAATGATCTGCAGTTCTTCTGCAAGCACGTCGGAGCGCGTGAAGTTTTCGTAGGCTGCACGATCCTGGGTGCGGAACGTGATCGCCTTGTCGACGAGGGTCAGCAGTTTGGAGATCTGCGAGCCCGCTTCATCGGGAAGAATGGCCTTGGCGCGAGCAATTGCCTCTTCGCGAACGAAGAGCCAGCGTTCGATCAGTCGCGGATGGTTGTTGACGAACAACATCAGACCGAGCGCCGAGCCGTTTCCAACGCCCAAGAAACGGCGAAGATCCTTGGCCATGTCCGGCGCCTGCGGCGAGCCGAGGCGGACAAGATGCTGCAGCAGGTCCTGGGCAAAGACGCGCATCATATAGGCGCACAGCATCTGGGCGGCGAGTGACCAGCGAAGCGGATGGTCGCCTTCGTACGCAAGAAATGTCTTTGTTCCGAATGTGCCGTTGCCGTCGAGACCGGTGTTGCGCATGAGGTAGCAAGTCTGCGCAAGTTCGGCGACGTCCGGTTGCCGTCCCGTGGTCAGCGCCTGACGGGCACTCTCGAAGAAGCGTCCGCTGCGGTTGGAGCGGCACCAGATAAGCGTGCCCGGCGTGGCGCGCCCTTCGTAGAGTTTGGGAAGCTCGCTGCGCGTGGTCTCGAAATCGGCCGGGCTCATGTCGCCCTCGACCAGTGCGCCCATCATGTCCCAGGCTCGGCCGATGATCCGCCCGGTGCGGCCGTGGGGCGAGGGCTCGAAAGAGTAGACGGGGAAGCTGAAGCGCCAGCTGCCGATATCGATACGGTACTCGGCAACACCGTTGCCCTTCTCATCGATCTCGAAGCGCTTGCACAGGATCTGCCAGCGTCCCCGGATTGCTTGGCTCAGCAGCGCGCGCGACGCGCTGATGCGGGACGGCTGGATGGCGGCCAGGCGTTCAGGCGCCATCATTTCTCCGGCTGAACGCATCAGCCGCGCGATGCGGTAAGCGTCCGGCTCGGGAGCGGGTCGTCTAAGGGCGGTCATTTATTGGTCTCCTCGCATACGCCCGGAGCTCGCCGCCGCTGCCGCAACGACGATCCCAGCGCATTTTTCAGTGTCAAAACCTTGGAAGGGGCCTGAAAGGGCCAGTGCGCCGATGCATTCGCCCTGGGCGTCCAGGATGGGGGCGGCGACAGCCGAGACAGTGCGTGGGCCCTCGACTTCCGAAATCGCATAGCCCTGCTGGCGAACCAGCGCCATCATGTCGTCGTCAGGAAGGCTGACGTCCTGCACACGCAGCCGCTCAATGATCTCTGGGCGTGCGTGGGAGGCAAGCACGCGGCCGAAGGCGGTACGATCGAGCCTGAGATGCGCGCCAACCTTGAGGTCGGCCCGAAGAACACCGCGCGATTCCACCCGACGAACGATGACGGCATCCTTGCCATCGAGGACTGCAAGCGAGGCCGTTTCACCGCTCTGCGTCACCATTTCCTCGAGTACACCCGCAAAACGCGCGCCGAGATTGGACTGCTCCAGCGCCATCGCCGCGTGACTGACGACCCGCAGTGTCAGCCGGTAGCGACCATCTGGCGTCTGCTCGATCCAGCCGGCTTCAACCAGTGTGACGAGGCGCTGATGGGCAGCGCCTCGGGCTTCACCGAGCTGCTTGGCGATCTCGGCCAGCCGCATCGGTTCTGCAGCGGCCGCAACACAGTCAAATGCAGCAAGTGTCTTCAGCACGGATGAAAGAGGGCGGACTGCCATTCGGATTTTCTTTCTTTTTGCTATTGTCCAACATTAGAAGACGTTGTATATATATGTTGGACGATGTGTTGATATCTGTCAACTTGGGAATCCTGTGGGCATGAAAAAATCTGCGCCCAGGCACACGTGCGCGACCAAGCAAGGCCTTATCGTCCGAATTGCTGAGGGGAAAATTTCGAAGGTTCCGCGCAAAGAACCACGGCGTTAGCAAGCGCCGGATGTCGGAATGTGTTGGCGGACAGGACCTACTTTGCATCTGTCCAATCGGGCACCCGATGGCGGCTTGGGAAAGGATTTATCGAGCAGTGGGTGTGGCGATGGGATCGCAAAAGGAATTCGCCCGAAAAAGGCAATTCCGTCGCGAATATAAATATGAGTAAGATACTCCACTATTGTCATCTTCGCTTTCGCGCGCTATCGGAGCGCTTCAACGGAGCGTAAAGCGAGGCTGGCCTCGAATTGACCTCCTCCTTGTAACGCGGAACGAGGTAGCCGCGTGGGCGCGAGCTTCACCGACATATTCCTGAGCAACCGCATGGCGTTGATAAGGTCCGTCAAGCGCATCGTTGCCGATCCTCAGGCTGCAGAAGATGTCGCCCAGGAAGCCTTCGTGCGTGTCAGCAGGGCCGTCGAGGGGGGCTCCGTCGAGCATGTTGAAGCCTTTCTCTTTCAGACGGCTCGCAACCTTGCACTGAACCACAAACGGAGCCGTCAGGTTCGAGGCGAGATCGAACGAGGTGATGTCTGCGAGACGGACGTCGAGAATGTCGCCTCGACTGCCCCGTCCCAGGAAGCCGAACTCCTTCACCGCGAGCGTCTCCAACAGCTACAAGCGGCCATGGCCAAGCTTCCCGAGCGGGCGCAAAGAGTGTGGGCCTTGAGCAAGATCGAAAAATGGCCTTATCCGAAGATCGCCGAGCATCTCGGAGTGTCGCCAAATACCGTCTTCAACGACCTCAAGATGGCCCACGCCCATTGCATGGAAGCGCTCGCCAGGATCGACCGAGGATGATGTGCTAATGCTCGAATCTAAGGTTTTTGTGAGATTTCATGGCGGCAACTGTCTCATGTATAAGGCCGTTGTTTTCGCCGAACCCGTGACGGAATTGAATTGAGTGGGACACGATCGACCAAATTCCGCCAGTGAAGAGAGCTTCGTCCATCCGGACGCGGTGACGGATGCTGCCCTGAACTGGTTCTTCCTGTTGCAAGGCGAGCCGGAAAATCGCGACGTCACGGAAAGATTTGAGGAATGGCGGTCCGCGAGCCCCGCCCACGATCGCGCGTTCAACGAGGTGGCTGCTGCCTGGGCGCGACCCGAGGCGGACGAGGTTGCGCGCATCCTTGGCCACAAGTTTGGACGCGGAGATGCAGCTTTGGCGGCAACGGTCCTTGAGTTCCGCCGGCCAAAACGAACATTTGCGCGATGGATAGGTGCGGTGGCTGCCACTCTACTGATTGCGATCGGCATTCAGCAATATCCGGCCCTTAGCATTCAGTGGCAGGCGGACTATGTGACGGCGGCGGGCGTTCAGCAGGCGATCAACCTGCCAGATGGGTCGAAGGTTGTTCTAAATACCGATTCCGCCATTGCGTTCGACTTTGAAGGAGATAAGCGCTTGGTCCGCTTGTTGAAGGGCGAGGCCTATTTCGATGTGGTGCACGATTCTGCGCGTCCGTTCGAGGTAACAGCCGCCTTTTCAGAAGTCGAAGTCACGGGAACCGCCTTCTCCGTTCGGCGCGATGACGACGAGGATGCCGTTGCGCTGGAGCGCGGGCATGTCGAAGTGAGAAGCCTGGCGGATCCGAGCGACAAAGCGGATCTTGAACCGGGGCAAGCGATCAGAGCGACCGCATCCGCAATCTCCGCGGTGCAAGCGATCGACGGTTCGGTGACCTTTGCCTGGCTGCAGGGCCAGATCGTCTTCGAGGACCAGCCGTTCAAGGCGGTGGTCCGTGAACTCGCCCGCTATTACCGCCACTCTGTCGTAAGGGCCGAAAGCGGTTTCGACAATGTGAGGGTGAACGGCCGTTATCGCCTGGACGATCCGGAGCGGGCGATCCGCTCATTAGCGACAACGGTTGGCTTGAACGTGACGCGGTTGCCCGGTGGTATTCTAATCCTTCGTTAAAAGTTCAACTTTTTTTGTGAGATCGAACTTCCCCGCGTGTCCTCACTACAGGGGCCGCTTTCCAGCATCGAAGTCCGGCCCGCTCGAAATTGGTTGAGAGGGGCATTGCAATGACGGGGCATGATCTGGCGCGAGGTAAGAAATCAGGACGAGCCGAGGCGGCGAGGCACTACTCACTCTCTCGTGTTGTCCACGCGCTGATTGCTTCCACCGTCCTCGCCACCAGCTTGGTCGCAGTGTCATCTGCGGCGCATGCGCAGCAGCAGTCGAGCCAGGCGATCGCTTTCAACATACCGGCGCAGCCACTTGCGTCGGCACTGTCAGACTTCATGAAAGCAAGCGACTGGGATGTCGGATACACAAGCGATGCCGTGAATGGGAAGCGCTCGACGGCAATAGCCGGCCAAATGTCGCCTGAGCAGGCGCTCCGAACGCTCTTGTCCGGAACTGGCATAAATGTGCGCATGTCCGGGTCGCGGACCGCCGCGCTCGTGGTGGCGTCGACCGTGAGTGGTGCGACGACGACCGGCGGCGCCACCGCGCTGGCGCCGATCGTCGCCGTCGGGCAGGGTGCTACGACAGAAGGCTCAAATTCCTATACGAGCGACGAGGTCACAATCGGCAAGGGCGAACAGGACATTCGCCATATCCCGCAGTCGGTCTCGGTGGTGACCCGCAAGCAGATGGACGACCGCAACGTCGTCACCATCGACGATGCGCTGGAAGAAGCCCCGGGCGTCGCGATGTATGACAGTCCAATGGGTGCGCGCTATGTCTATGCGCGCGGCTTCATGGTCGATACCTACCAGTATGATGGCGTGAACAGATCCGTCTATTATCCCCAAGCCAACAGTTTTTCGGAGGACATGGCTGCTTTTGACAGGGTTGAAGTTCTTCGTGGAGCAACGGGCCTGCTCCAGGGCGCTGGCAATCCCGGTGCTGCCGTCAACCTGGTCAGAAAGCGCCCTCTGGACGAACAGAAGCTGACGGTCACCCAGGAGATCGGTTCCTATCAGAACTTCAACACGGTCGTCGATGCGACGGCGCCGTTGAACTCCGAAGGCAGCCTGCGGGGCCGCTTCGTTGGTTCCTTCAATGATCGCGAATACTTCACCGATCTGGCGAAAAGCCGGAACCTCTTCCTCTATGGAATTCTTGAAGCGGATATTACCGATGACACCACTGTCGGCTTCGGTGGAAGCTACAAGCACAAGACATCGACGCCCTGCTTCCACGGACTTCCGATGTACAAGGATGGCTCCGATATCGGTCTTCCCCGCGACACATGCCTCGGACAGAGCTGGAACCGGTGGGACACCGAGCAGCTATCCCTCTTTGCGGACGTCACACACGAGTTAAATGACCGCTGGACGTGGAAGACGTCTCTCAACTATTGGAACGAACAGCACGACGTGAAGTACGGGTATTCCGAGGGTGCCATCGACCCGACGACGCTCTCCGGCTCCAGAATGTACGCCGGCATTTTCGACATGAATTCGGCAAATATCGCGCTCGATTCCTACGTCAATGGTCAATACGACCTTTTGGGCCGCACGCACGAACTCACCTTCGGCGCCAGTACCAACAGTCTTGTCAGCGACAATGATACCTCGCTGGCTCAGTTGGGGATCAGCCAGAACGTTTTCGACCCGGTGCGTATTCCGGAGGTGTCGGATACCTGGATCCGGTCAAATAGCTATCGCGGCGCCGACGTCAGAACCCGAGTTCGTCAAGAAGGTATCTACGGGATGACGCGACTGAGCGTCACCGATCCGCTCAGCGTCGTTCTGGGAGGCCGGTTGAGCTGGTACAAGATGACGTCCCGCTACCGCGAGACGGGGGAGGATTACGTCAGCCCCTACAGCGAGAAGGGCGTTTTCACGCCCTATGGCGGCATCATCTATGACCTCACCGACGACTGGTCGGTCTATGCGAGTTATACGAGCATCTTCAAGCCACAGGACGCGGTGACCGCAGATGGTGAAGCGCTGAAGCCGATCGAAGGCGCCAACTACGAAGTGGGCGTCAAGGGTAGCCTGCTCGACGGACAACTGAACACATCCTTTGCCCTCTTCCGCATCGACAACAAGAACAGGGCCGAGTTCGACGCCGACAATTATCCGTGCGCGACCGGCATGTGGGGCGAATGCTACGTCGCCAGCGGCAAAGTGCGCAGCGAAGGCTTTGAAGTCGAGGCGAGCGGTGAGATCCTCCCCAATCTTCAGTTGGCTGCGAGTTACACCTATGCTCACACGAAGTACCTCGAGGGTGAAAACAACGTCGCCCAGTCATTCGCAACCTACAATCCCGAACATATCGTCAAGGTTTGGAGCGACTATCAGTTCAAGGATCAGCTCGAGGGCCTCAGCCTCGGTGGCGGTGTTCGCTTCCAGACGGAGAGCAGCCGCAAATCGGGTGCCGTAACGGTGTCGCAGCCCGCCTACGCGGTGTGGGGCGCGCGCATCGGCTACGATATCAACGATCATTTCTCCGCAGCGGTGAACGTCGATAACATCTTCGACAAGAAATATTATCAGACCGTCAGCGCGCCGGGATGGGGCAACTTCTACGGAGAGCCTCGTTCTGTCACCTTGAGCCTCAAAGCGACATTCTGAGGTATCGGCATGGTGGGACAGAAGTCACCGGTCGACCGAGGAAGACGCCTGCTTGTCGTATCGGCCTTGATGACACTCGGATTGCCCCGAGCATTGTGCGCGACTTCGTCGGTCGAAACGGCATTTCCTGCCACGATCTCCCATGTCTTCGGGGACACGATCATTAGCGCCCCACCCAAGCGCATAGTGACGCTTGGGTGGGGCGGCGAAGACGCCCTCATTGCTCTCGGCACGATCCCGATCGGCATGCCCCGCTATGACCAGTTCGAAAGCGGGATATTGCCGTGGGTCGAAAGGGAGCTCGGTGAAGCGAAACCTGTTCTATTTTCGCAGAGCGAGACTGATTTCGAAGGGATCGCTGTTCTCAAGCCCGACGCGATCCTTGCCGTGCGAACGAACATCGACATCAACGATTGGCGCCGATTGAACTCGATCGCTCCCACGGTCGCTTATCGATCTGGTCCGCTGCAGGCCGATTGGCAGGAAATCACCCAGTTGGCGGGTTTGTGTCTTGGAAAACCTGATCTTGCGAAAACTCGCATCCAGCAGGCAAAATCCAGGCTGCAGGAACTGAGGGCAGCCCATCCGAATATTTCCGGCAAGACTTTTGTTTTTGGCTCATACTTCCCTGGCAGCAGCTCCCTCGGTGTCTATTTGCCGGCGGATCTTCGCGTCTCGACGCTGATGGATCTTGGCCTGCAAATTTCGCCACAGGTCGAAGCTTTGGCCGAGTCCAATTCCGGCAAGATAGGCACGTCCGTCAGCCTTGAACAATTGGATAACGTTGAGACCGATTTGCTGATCGTCTGGTTTCCTCCCGGGGCAAAAGGCGAACTCGAGAGGCAGTCGCTCTTCCAGTCATACGCGCCGGTTCGCAAAGGGGGATTTATCGCTCTGGACGATCCGATCTCGATGTGGGTGACATCAAATCCAAGCGTTCTATCGATTCCGTACGGATTTCCGGATTTCGTTTCGCGGTTGTCGAAAGCAATCGTACTCACCGAGCAACTAACACCATGACCCACGATTACCTCACGGCCAGGGTCAAGCATCGTGAAGCCGTTACCGCATCGATGATCCGGATCGTTTTGGAGGGTGGCGACCTTCATCGTTTCGCCAGCACCGGCCGGCCCGATGAGTTTGTCTGGTTATCGTTTCCGACTGACGACGATGAAGAGGGGACGGGGCGCTACTATACGGTTCGTCGTTGGGATTCCGCCCGTGCGGAGATGACCATCGATTTCGTAAAACATGAGATCGGTATCGCGACGAACTGGGCGCAACAGGCCCGTGAGGGAGACGCGATACGCCTCCTCGCTCCCCGTTTTCGCTTCAATCCGCCGTCAGATGCTGGGTATATTGCCCTTATCGCCGATATGACGGGGCTTCCCGCTGTCGGACGGATTCTCGAAGAGTTGCCGGACAAGATAAGTGTGATTGCTCACGTTGAGATTCCGCACGAGAATGAGCGTCAGATCATCGAAACAGCCTGCCACGTTACCCTGCAATGGCACGAAACGGCTGGGTGCGGAAATCAGAGGACGCGGCTCTTTGACATTGCTCGGGCCGTGAGGTTTCCGGACGGACCAGGGTACGTCTGGATCGCGGGGGAAGCGAAAGCCGTTTCCCAAAGCCGCAAGTACCTCCGCGACGTCATGGGGTTTGACAAGGATCACATCACATCGGTCGGCTACTGGGTCCATGGGCAGGCTCGCTCATGAGTGCAATTGATCTCGAAGGTGTGCAGTTTCCCGCTGGTCGCAGGCGGCTGGCGGTCTTTCTTCTTGGTCTTGCACTCGTGGCGGCGGCGGTGCTCGCGAGCTTTGTCATTGGGGCAAGACCGATCGCGGTATCGACGGTTTTCGACGCTCTGTTTGCGTATGATGGGCGGTTAGCCGAGCACATGATCGTCCGCGACCATCGCTTACCGCGCACGTTGCTTGGTCTCCTTTGCGGAGCCGGCTTTGGCGTGTCTGGCGCGCTGATCCAGGCGGCAACGAGGAATCCGCTGGCCGATCCGGGTATTCTGGGCGTCAATGCCGGTGCGGCCTTCTTCGTTACGCTGGCGGTCGGTCTGCTGGGCTTCCATTCGATAGAGAGTTACCTATGGTTCGCGCTTGTCGGCGCGAGCCTCGTCACGCTTGCCGTCTACGCACTCGGCGCTGCGGGCAAGGACGGTCCAACGCCTGGTCGCCTCGTCGTGTCGGGCGTTGCGCTTTCCGCTGTCCTTGGCGGTATCGGTTCGGGTATCGCACTGCTCAAACCGGAAGCTTTCGATTCCATGCGCTTCTGGTCGATCGGCTCGATTGCCGGGAGAAACACCGCGATTGTCACGGCGGTCGCACCGTTCATCGCGGCCGGTCTTGCTGTGGCGTTAATTGTCGCTCGATCTCTCAACGTCGTGGCGCTGGGCAATGATCTTGCGGGCGCGCTCGGCGCAACTCTTCCGCGCGCCCGGGTTTTGACGCTCCTGGCCGTGACCCTTCTCGCGGGCGCGGGAACGGCGGCGGTTGGGCCTATCGGCTTTGTCGGTCTGGTGGTGCCGCATCTTGTGCGGTGGTTCGTCGGGCCAGATCAACGCTGGATCATTCCGATGAGCATCATCTACGGGCCGGTTCTGTTGCTGGCCGCCGATATCGTCGGCCGTCTCATCCTGTTTCCGGGTGAATTGGAGGCGGGCATCGTCACTGCGTTTCTCGGCGCTCCCGCACTGATCCTGCTGGCCCGACGCAGGCAGGCGAGCGGCCTATGAACTCCGAATTGCGATCCGCGGTCGACTTCCGGCGATCCATGCTGATCGTGCGGCGGTGCGGCGGCCGCCTGTCTGCCCGGTTCGACAGGCTTTCAATTTTCGTTGGCCTGGTGCTCGTCGTGGCCATATCTGTCGTCGCCGCGCTATCGCTTGCCAGTGGGAAGTACCCGATCGCGCTTGCTGACGTATTCAGCGCACTTTTCGGCCGAGGCGATGAGAAGGTCCGGATGATTGTGGTCGAATGGCGACTGCCGCGGGTGGCGCTGGCGTTCACCCTCGGCGCGGCATTGGCCATCAGTGGGGCGATCTTCCAGAGCCTCACCCGTAATCCTCTCGGTTCACCCGACATTATCGGGTTTTCGGCTGGCTCCTATACCGGTTCCCTGGTGGTTATTCTGCTTCTGTCGGGCGGCTACTACGAGACGGCAGCGGGGGCAGTGGCCGGTGGTGTCGTAACGGCGGTCGCTGTCTATCTTCTGGCCTATCGGCAAGGCATTCATGGCTTCCGCCTTATTGTTGTTGGTATTGGCGTGGCTGCCATGTTGTCTGCCGTCAATGCCTGGATGATCCGCGAAGCGGACTTTGAGTTGGCGCTCGGGGCGGCCATCTGGGGCGCCGGCTCGCTCAACGGCCTCGGCTTTGAACAACTCATGCCGGTCACCATTGCCCTTTGTTTGCTCTTTCCATTGGCGCTTCTTTTCGGCCGGCCGCTGCGCCAGCTTGAAATGGGTGAGGACGCGGCTCGGGCGACGGGTGTCAACGCCAACCGGGCGCGGCTGCTGTTAATGGTGGTTGGCGTTTCTCTGACCGCGACGGTAACGGCCGCAGCCGGTCCCATTCCGTTCATTGCCCTGTCAGCTCCGCAGATCGCCCAAAGGTTGACGCGCTCGGCCGGTGTCACCCTCATCCCCAGCGCTCTCATGGGCGGCCTTTTGCTTCTTGCTGCCGACTGGGGCGCGCAAAACGCGTTCAACGTCCAGCTCCCCGTCGGCGTCATGACTGTGAGCATAGGCGGGTTCTATTTTATCTGGCTACTGGTTGGGGAGGGGCGCAGATGACTGATCGCCTTCACGCAGACAATGTGACCTTGCGCTACGACGAGCGGATTGTCACACGGGATCTTTCGGTCTCCGTTCCGGATGGTGCCTTCACCGTCATTGTGGGGCCGAACGCCTGCGGTAAGTCGACGCTGTTGCGCGCTCTGTCGCGGCTGCTTACACCGTCGGCAGGCCAGGTGATCCTCGACGGCAGGAGCATGACCGATCTTGCCCCCAAGGAGGTTGCACGCCGTCTCGGCCTCCTGCCGCAAAACTCCATCGCACCGGAAGGTATTACCGTTGCTGACCTGGTGGCAAGAGGCCGCTATCCGCACCAGTCCTTCTTCCGACAATGGTCGAAGGCCGACGAGGAAGCTGTCATCCTGGCAATGCATGCGACCCGCGTTTCCGAGCTTTCGAGCTGGCTGGTGCACGAGCTTTCCGGCGGCCAGCGCCAGAGGGTATGGATCGCCATGGTTCTGGCCCAAGAAACTCCGATCCTGCTCCTGGATGAGCCCACCACATTTCTCGACATCGCTCATCAGGTGGAACTTTTGGATCTTTTGGCCGATCTAAACCGGCAAGGGCATACCATTGTCGCAGTTCTGCATGACCTCAACCACGCCTGCCGTTATGCGACGCATCTGATCGCGATGAAGAACGGCGCGATCGTTACACAAGGCAGACCATCGGCGATTGTTACCGAGCAGCTGGTCGAGGAGGTGTTCGGCCTGTCGTCCGTCATCATCTCCGATCCGGTTTCTGAAACGCCACTGATTGTGCCGAAAGGCCGACAAGGTACAACTTCGGTTCGCCTTAACTCTTCCGATCGCGCGAGAGGTGATCGGCATGAGAGCTAATCTCTCCTCTGAGCGTTCGGAAGTGCGCTAGGTTGCCTTGTGCAACCTCGCGCGCATCCGCGGTACACCTCAAGGCGTGGTAGGTTCAGCCGCGAGCTCAAGTCGCTGTTTCGAAAGCCAATCCCAAAGCAGCGGCTCGTTTAGAGCGGCCCACTCGACACCTGAGTGGTCCACGCCTTCCAGAACACTCAATCGAACATTGCGTTTCAGGCCCACGAGGCGTTCATAAAGCACAACCGAATCCGACAAAGGGATGACTCCATCGTTCGTGCCGTGGAACACCCAGAACGCCGCCCTTTCGTTTGTCCTGCTCAGGTAGTGACGATTACCGCCGCCAGCGATCGGAACGACAGCTGCGAATGTTTCGGGAAACTGTTCAGCCATGGCCCAGGTTCCGAAACCGCCGCGGCTGAAGCCCATGACATAGACGCGGGAGCGATCGACACGATACTTCGTCATAACCTCGTCGAGTGCCGCCTTCACTTTCTCGATCGGATAAAGCAGTTCTTCGCTCGGATTCTGGGGCGAAAACACTAGGAAGGGGAATTTTCTCCCCCCCGCGATCAGTTTCGGAATGCCACTCGATCTAACTTTCTCGATATCAGCCCCACCTTGATCGCCGCCGTGTAGCCATACAACGAGCGGATATGCGCTGCTGGACGACGCATAGTCGTCTGGTGTGTACAGGAGATAGTTGAGATCACTGTTTATGCTGGTGCTTGATCTCGCTGCCAATTGCTCGGCATGCGTCACGGTGGCACTGCACGTTCCGATTATGGCCGTGAAAACCAGTCCCATGATGTTCCGCCTCATCGATCACCTCCTCATGATGTCGGACCTGTGGGCACAAATGGGGCCGAAGAACTCGAACTCAAGTCTCACACTCCGGGGATGGCGCCGTTTGTCGAGAAGGCATCTTGTGAAAAGCACCGACAACTCAACGGCCAAGGTGTTCTAGAGCAGAGTCGATGTGTTCGTGGATGCGAGTGACGTAGTATGGTAGGCCCGGCAGCGTTGCCGCCATGTTCACCTTCTGGGCCCAAAGCGTCGCATAATGTATCGACCGGAACGGCAACCGCTGCTGAGCCCCCTTCGGCTCGGCGAGTTCGGCGCAATCAGTTTCAACGTGGCGAAATAGGTTCGACAACGGCTGACATTATGCGTGAGCAATGGGTTCCGCTTTGCGATTTCGGGTGAAAACTTTGTTTGCCAGAAACAGCACCTCTCGTCTGAAGTGGTCCAGTAAGGCAGCCGTCATGTCGTTGCGCTGGATTCGATCGGCAATGTGAAGACGAACCTCGAGCCTTGGGGTTCGTTCATTTCTGCCCACAGACGTCCGCCGTGAGACTCGACGATCGAACGGCAGATCGCCAAACCCATGCCCATACCGTCGTTCTTCGTGGTGAAGAAGGGTTCGAATATCCTGTCGGGGTTTTGGACCCCCGCGCCACGGTCGCTCACAATGATGCGGATCGCATCATCAATACGGGTCGCATGCAGGCTGACCAGTCGCAGATCAGCAGTGGATGCCATCGCTTCTATGCCGTTTCGGATCAAGTTGACCAGTATCTGCTGAAGTTGCACGCGATCCATGGCGACCGGAGGCAGATCGCTTTCGACGTCAACCTGTATGCGAACGCGGCGCCGCATGGCTTCCTCGATCAAAAGGCTGCGAACTTCGGTAACAACGCTGTCCACCGTTGTGCTCATCCCGGGTTCCACGGACCTCGTGAACAACGCACGGATGCGGCTCACGACGTCTGCGGCGGCATTTGCGTCGCGCGTAATGCGTTCCACCGTCCTTTGTGCTCGCTCAAGGTTTGGCGGTTCAGCAGAAAGCCAGCGTTGACATGCATGCGAATTTGTTACGATCGCCGCCAACGGCTGGTTCACTTCATGAGCGATCGAGGCGGAAAGTTCGGCGAGGCTAGCGGCTTGAGACGCACGCGCGAGACCATCGCGCGCAGTCCGCAAATCCTCCTGGGCCCGAACTTCGCTGTCTATGTCGATGCAAATGACGTTCCATTGGACAACCATCCCATCGGCGTCCCTCATGGGCGCTGCTCGGGTTTCCACCCAGCGATACTCCCCGTCCGACCGACGAAGTCGATGCTTCTGCGCATAGGGTGTGCCGGTGGACAAGGCATGGCCGCCGTTCTCGAGGACCTGAGGCGTATCGTCGGGATGGACGGCAGCACCAAGCGCGCTCGACGGTCGTGCTTCTCCTGAGGCGTCCGGCGTTTCCAACTTGTATCCCAGATACTCGCGAAGCTGCTCGCTGCGGTAGACGGGATCACCGTTCGCGTCAGTGCATTCGACCATTGCAGGCAAGGTTTCGATGAGTTGTCGAAGCGCACGCTCACGCTCGCGCAACACCTGTTCGACACGCAGCTGATCGTCGATGTCGTGACAAATGCCGAACCATTGCAGGATCTGACCGCTGGCGTCCCGCAAGGGGGCGCCGCGGCCCGACATCCAACGATAGACGCCGTCGGCACGGCGTAGCCGGTAGTTCAAGGAGAAGTTCTCGCCGGTGACGAAAGCCTCTCTAAGCGTGGCATCCATCTTCGCTGCGTCATCCGGGTGAAGCGCGGCCGCAATGGCAGCGGCGAGAACGCCGCCGGTGCCCGAATAGTCCTTCACGTCATATCCGAGGAATTCAATCAGACTCTTGCTGAAGAAGACCGCTTCACCATCTGGGTCTAGCCGCCAGAGTGGGCTGGGGACCATGTCTACCAACTGCGAGAGTTCGCGTTCTCGATCGAAGAGCCGTTGTTGGGCCCGCACTTCGTCGTCGACATCGATGGCAACGGCATACCACTGTACGATGGTCCCATCTTGGTCGCGCAGTGGTTCACACCGACCATCCACCCAGCGGTACGCCCCGTCGGCGCGCAGCATGCGATATCTGTTGGAGAAGGGTTCACCGGCGGAGAAGCCGTGCGTGGCATTCTCCCGCACGGATGAGATATCGTCCGGATGGACGACAGCACGCATCATTGCGCCCGCGCGGGTTATTCCCGGCTTGTCGGCGTTGATGGTGTCGAATCCGAGAAAGTCAACCAACCGCTTGTTCAGGAAGCTCAATTCACCGCCGGCGGTCTGACGGGCTATGAAGGCCGGCACCATGTCGACGAGTAGGGACAATTCGCGCTCGCGATCGTGCAATGCGTTTTGTGCACGCATCTGATCGTCGATATCCAGCGAAACGCCATACCACTCCTCGATCTCTCCTTCCTGATTGCGGCGCGGTTCGACCCGGCATTCCACCCAGCGATATCCGCTTTCAATTTCGAGCCAGCGAAAGCGCAGGCTTGCGCTGCTGCCGGTCTTGAAACATCTTTGCAGCGTGTTCCCGACGGCTGAAGCGTCGTCCGGATGGATCAGCTTCTGGAGCAGACTTTCGATGCTCTGCTCCCCGTGCGCCTCGAAGCTCGCGACAACCGAGCGGAAGCGGTCTCTGAACTGTTTGTTGAAGTAGACCGAGCCTGTAGATGGCGTCGCGCTCCAGATGCGGACCGGCACTGCGTCGATCATCAGCTGAAGCTGCCTTTGACTGCGGCGCAATGCGTCCTCGGCATGCGTCAGGTCATCGATGTCATGGCACATGCCGTACCATTGGACGATGTTGCCGGAGTGATCCCGCATCGGCTCTGCCCGGCTCGACATCCAGCGAAAGACGCCATCGGCGCGGCGCAGGCGATACCGCATGGCAAAGGCCTCACCGGTATCGAGGCAACGTCGAAGCGACTCGACGAACGCATCTGCCTCGGCGGGATGCACGGAGGCTTCGACCATGGCCACCAGTCGGGTCTTGCCCGCCTTGTCCGTGTCGCAAATGTCCATGCCGAGAAAGTCGACCATGCGTTTGTTGAAGAAGGTCGGCTCGCCATCAGGCGTCAAGCGCCAAACGTGACTTGGCACCATGTTCACAAGCTGCAGCAGCTCCTGTTCCCGTTCGCTGAGTGCTGCCTGCGCGCTGACGGCCTCTTCGATGTCGACCGAAACGCCGTACCATTGCAAAATCGTTCCGGCTTCGTCGCGCAAGGGCGCTGCCCGGCTCTCGACCCAGCGATGGGGACCATCCGCGCGCCGCTGACGGTATCTTCCCGCAAAGGTCGTGCCCTCTTCGAACGCGCGTTTCAGCGCCTCGTCGGTGGCGGCGCGGTCATCCGGGTGAATATCCGTCAGCGATCGCTTGCCACTGGTAGCAATCAGATCCGTCAACGCCAGCCCGGTCGTGTCGGTGGCCCACTTGTTGAGATAGCTCGGCGTTCCGTCGGGCGTGGCGCTCCAGATGAGAGCCGGAACGGCGTCGATCAAGCGTTGCAGCCGCAGTTCGCTCTGGCGCGCGGTGAGCAGCGCCAGCTGGTGCTGCCTTGAAATGGCCGCAACGACGAGCGCCGAGAACGCGGAAATCACCAGGAAGAGCTGCAGCATGACCTGCTGTTGCCTTTGCGATCCGGCATCACCGATAAACTGACTGTCTCCGGAGATCGTGAGTGCCATTGTAATCAGCGCCAGCAGCGTCAAGGCGACCGCGGCACCTCGGAATTCGAAACGCGCGGCGGCCCAAAGCAGAAACGGCAGGATGATGTAGGGCGAGGGGAAGAAGCGCGCACTCAAGGAAAGGGCAGCAACGCCCAGGAAGATGAAACAGAGAACGGCAGCCTCGGTCCAGTGTGTCACCGACAGGCCGGTTTCTCCCCGCCAGGAGCGGACGAGGACGAGCACCGGCGGTGCTACCAGCAGGATGCCGGTTGCATCTCCGATCCAGAACAATGGCCACACCGACGCGAACGTCTGGGACTTCACGCCGAACCAGGCAAGGGTTGCACTCCCGACGGTCGCGCTTGCGAGGGGGGCTACGCCCGCCCCCAAAATGACGAAAGCCAGGACCTGCTGGAGGGTTTCCAGCCGGACAGGGCGACCGGTGGCGCTGCTCAGCAGCATAGCGCCGGCCGAAGCGCAGAGCGCGTTGCCGACGAAGATCAACAATCCCGCGGGAAGCGGGCTGTGAAACCACACGAACTGGGCAAACATCTCGGCAAGGCAACCGCTGATGATCCACCATGGCCAGCTGTAGGGAGACGTGAGGAGAAGCGTTGCCATGAACACGCCGCCTGGAGGCCAGATCGAAACAGTGATGCCCGGGACGATCGCAAGCACATTTGCAAAACCGCAGCCCAGCACGTAGGCGGCGAAGAACGCCACGAGATGCAAGAACTGCGGGCGGCTTGATCGGAACCGCTGCCATAGTGATGAAGACCGCTCGGCAGACGGGGCGGTGGTCGACGGACGCGGCAACGCACTTCGTGCGTGCCCGGGCGACGTTCGCTCGAGCGCCTGCTCCGGATGGCTGACTGTCTGTGGATGGCGGTCGCCAATTGCTTTAGAAGCGGATTCCATCGGCTGCTCCGATCGGACAGAGAAAGCCTGGGCACAGTCGGCCCTACCAAGCCACTATAAACGAAGTCCGGCGGGGCGAACCAGCCATTCCCTCAACCCTATCGCAATCACGGCCACGCCGCAGCCTATGGAAGTCCATGAGGTGCACGCTGGCAGGCGAGGCTGGGTGCTACTCCTCGCCTATGCTGAAGTACAGCTTAGAATATACCGCCCAGTTGTCATAGATTTCCATAGGATGCAGGCGAGGCGCGGCGAGAATAGGATGGCGGCTGGTTCGCGCAGTCCGAATCTCGAGAATTACTGCTATGCAGAGCGCTGATAGTGGCTTTCCTCGTCCTGCAGGAGAAGGCAATGACGAAGGCGTTCGGATCACCTGACGAAATCGGGCTGGAAGCAATGCAGGCGGTGCGGATCATCGAAAGTGTGGTCGGCAACGCCTGGGCGGCGAATGCGGCCGGAGAGATCGTCTGCGTCAGCCCTGCGGTGCTGTCGCGGTTGGCGCTTACGCTCGAGGAGTTCGGCTCGCAGTCGGATGGTGGTCCGCTCGGCTGGAGGCGTATGATCCATCCGGATGATTACGAGCGGTCAATCGCGCTCTGGCGCTCGTGCCTTGAGACCGGCCAGCATTTCAGCATCGAACACAGAACTCTGCGCGCGAGCGGCGCTTACGGTTGGAGCCGTACGTCTGCTCAGCCCTTGCGCAACGGTGACGATCACGTCCTTGGCTGGTACGGCGCGATAATCGACATCGAAACGTCCGCCGACGCTGCTCGTTTTGCCGACATGGCGGAGCAGGCCGTGCAGGAATTGCCAAGCTCGCTGAGCAAAATTCACCCCGATGACCGAACTGCGGCGGCGCATGCCGCCGCGCGTGCATTCTGGACGGGCGTTCCCCAGGTCACGAGGCACAGACAGCGGCAGCCCGACGGCAAGTACCGGTGGACGGAAACCCGCGCCGAGCCCGGGTACAGCGTCAGCGTCGACATCGATGAGTTGGTGACGGATCGCGAGCCCCACATGGTTGCGGCATCCGATACCGCTGGCGAACCAGAACCGTTGCGGTCTGCGCGCGCTGTCGAAAGCATATTCGGCAACGGCTGGGCGTTCGATGCGCGTGGACGCTGGATTTACCTGCATCCATTTGCGCAGAACTCGCTCGGTGTCACTCCCGAGCAACTGAACGTCTCGGTTGACGAAGGCTACACGGCCTGGAAGCAATTGCTGCATCCGGACGATTACGAGCGCATCGCGGCGGCATGGAACCGATGCCTGGAAACGGGCGATGACTTCAACGTCGAGTTTCGCTTCCGCCGCGTGTCCGGGAGTTATGTCTGGGCCAGGACTGCCGCCCGGGCCGCGCGCGACGCGCGAGGCCGCATCGTCGGGTGGTTCGGCATAGCGCTCGACATCGATGTCTACAAGAAGACCGTTGAGGCGTTGCGTGGCCGAGAGCTCGAACTCTCGCAGCTTGTCGACATGGTCCCGGTCCACATCCGCCGACTGACGCCCAAGGGTGAACCGACCTTCTTCAACAAGCGTCTGCTTGACTTCTACGGGTGGAAAGATCTGGCACACCTGGAAACGTTGGCTGACAGCAGGCTGGCGACGGCGATGGAAATGCTCGTGCATCCGGACGACTCCGCTCGCCTCCTGGAAGCGGTCCGCCATTCCGTTGCGACGGGCGAATCTTACGGCATGAAATACCGGTTGCGCCGCTCCGACGGCGTCTACCGTTGGGTCGACGGACGTGCGGCGCCGCTGATCGACCAGCAGGGCGCGATCGTAAACTGGTATGCGATCTCGATCGACATCGATGATGAGATGCGCGCGCAAAATGCGTTGCGCGAACGCGAAAGGGAACTCCTACAGCTCGTCGACATCGTTCCAAGCCTGCTCTGGCGCTTGAACCGTCAGGGCGAGCCAACGTTCTTCAACAAGCGGCTGATGCGCTTTCTCGGTCTGGATGCGGCGAATTCCGATCCGCCACACAAACGCCGCCTGGCCGCTGCCTTCCGGGGGGGCGTCCATCCCGACGACGCATCCGGCCTTGAGGAGGCGTTGAAACACTCTGTTGCGACGGGCGAGATTTTTTCAAAACGGTTCCGCCTGCGTCGATCGGATGGCGTCTATCGCTGGGTTGAGAGCAGCGCGGAACCCTTGCGCGACGAAAATGGACAGATCGTGCAATGGTACGGCCTGTCGCATGATATCGATGATCAGTTGCGCGTCGAGGAGACGCTCCGCGAGCGCGAGCGCTCACTTTGGCAACTCGTGGAAACATTGCCGGCGATGATCGACTGTGCCTCGCCAAACGGCGAGCCGGTTTATCGCAGCCAGCAGTTGCGGGAATTTCTCGGGTATAATCTTGAAGAGCTGGACGGCGTCGGGAAGTCACGGCTGGACGCGACGCTCGATGCCGGGGTGCATCCCGACGATATCGCCGGCGTCAAGGAGCGGTATGCGCATTGCCTGGCGACCGGCGAACCCTATGCGCGCAAGCACCGTCTGCGCAGGTTTGATGGTGCTTATCGCTGGGTCGAGACCAGAGCGGCGGCCATGCGCAATCTGGAAGGCGAGATCATCCAATGGAACGTCATTTGCCTTGATATCGACGGCGAGGTGCAGACAGAGAACGAATTGCGTCTTGCGCAGGAAAGGCTTTCCAGAGCCAGCCAGTCGGCGAGCCTGGCGGAGCTCTCGGCCTCAATCGCCCACGAGGTCAACCAACCGTTGGCAGCGATCGTCGCCAACTCCAATGCCTGTCACCGCTGGTTGCTGGCCGAACCACCCAATCTCGAGCGGGCAAAGATCACGGCCGAACGCATTATCCGCGACGCCAACTCCGCCGCAGAAGTCGTTAGCCGCATTCGCGCCCTGTTCAAGCAGCGTGTCGAGCCGCAAAGCGATACCGATCTCGTGACCGTCGTTGCCGAAGCCGTTCACCTCATCGCGGAAGAGGCCATGCGCCGTCGCGCTCGGGTCGACGTCGATATCGAGAAAACCCTTCCCTACGTTGCGGTTGACCAGGTGCATATCCAACAGGTTCTGGTGAACCTCATTCGCAACGGCATGGATGCGATGGACGCTGCGGTCCGCGACCGCGTCGTTCGCGTCCGGGTCCGTCGCGTGGGGGATTTCGTCGCGACAGAGGTCAGCGACCACGGCACGGGTGTCGAGTTTCCGGAACGAATATTCGAATCCTTCTTTACGACGAAAGTGAACGGAATGGGGATGGGCCTGGCAATTTGTCGTTCGATCATCGAGTCGCACGGGGGGCGGCTATGGGCGCAAAACAATGAAACAAAAGGCGCAACCTTCACGTTTACCTTGCCGATCGAAGTGGAAGCAGCGGCATGACGAATGACGAGTACACAGTTTTCATCGTCGATGACGACAATCGGATCCGTGAGGCACTGTGCGAGCTGTTGGCCTCCCACGGGATCCAGGCGATCGCCTTCGGTTCGGCCGGAGACTATGTCAATTCGGAAAAACCGGATGCGCCTGCCTGCCTGCTTCTGGATATCGAGTTGCCGGACATCAACGGTCTGGATCTCCAAAGCGAAATTGCAACAGGGGAGCATCCGCCGATCGTGTTCATAACCGGTCATGGAGACATCCGTTCGTCGGTGCGGGCCATAAAGGACGGCGCGGTCGACTTCTTGACCAAGCCGTTTACCGACGCGGATCTGATGGCCGCCATTCATGCGGCCATTGCCGAGGACGAGAAGAGGCGAGCCGAGCGCGCGGAGTTTGGAAAGCTGAGGCGACGCTATCTTGATCTGACACCGCGTGAGCGCGAGGTGCTGCCGTTGGTCATCAGCGGGCTGCTCAACAAGCAGGCGGCCGCAGAACTCGGCATTAGCGAGGTGACCCTGCAGATCCACCGGCGAAATGTGATGCAGAAGATGAAGGCAGGCTCTTTTGCCGACCTCGTGCGTATCGCCGAACGCTTGAAGATACCCATCACACATGCCCGCAAGACAGGCGTGAAATCGATGGCTTTGCCGCATCGGCAGGTCGTCGCGATCGTCGACGACGATCCGAGACTGCTGGAGTCGCTGGAGGATCTGCTGGAGTCGGCCGGTTACTCGGCCCGCAGCTTCTCGTCCGGCCGATCGCTCCTGTCCGCCGGGCTGCCGGGTCTGGATGCGCTGATTACGGATATCGGCATGCCCGGCATGGACGGGTTCGAGCTCAGGGACCTGGTCAAGACGAAAGAGCCGAATCTCCCCGTTTTCCTGATGACCGGACGCCACGAGATCGCCGATCAGCTGAGTGCGCGCGACCGGACTTGCTGCTTCAGAAAACCTTTCGACGCGCAGGTTCTGCTGTCCACGCTCGCCGCCGCGTTGGGCGACCGAGAAATGGAGGGACGCGATGGAACCTGAGTTGCCGCTCCAGCCGACGGTCATTTCGCACGCGCACCGTCATGGCGGACGCGTGCTCGTCGTGTCGATGATCCGTGCGGGATGAAACAGAGGTCAATCTGATGCCACACGCTCAAACCAAGACGCAAGAGCCCGCCGAACCCATCGTCTACGTCGTTGACGACGACGAGGCGATGCGAGAAGCGTTGCTCGATCTGTTCACGGTGACCCAAAAGCGGGCGACCGCCTTCTCGAACGGCCCGGAGTTCCTGGAGGCTGCCGACATTCGGGCGCCGGGTTGCCTTGTCCTCGATCTGCGTATGCCGGGTGGTACCGGCCTGGACCTGCAGGAACATCTGCTGCTTGCCGGGAGCAGGCTTCCTGTCATCTTCCTGACGGGTCACGCAGACATTCCGACAAGCGTAAAGGCGATGAAAGCTGGCGCCATGGACTTCCTCACGAAGCCTTTCTCCGACCAGGATCTTCTCGAGGCCGTGGATCGTGCCATAAGGCTCGACGCCGAGCGCCGCAAAATCGAGGCGGAGCGCGACCGGATCCAGGCGCTGGCGGATACTCTTTCTCCGCGCGAGCAGGAGGTGATGTTTGCCGTGGTCAGTGGCCTGATGAACAAGCAGGTCGCCTACCAGCTCGGCATCAGCGAAATGACCGTGAAGCTCCACCGGATGAGCCTCATGCGCAAGATGCAGTGCCGTTCGTTGGCAGATCTCGTGCGCAAGACGGAACAGCTGCGACGGAATTGAGCAATGGACGAGCCCCGCAGGTTTCGACCCTCGCTGGGGAAAGAGAGGCCGCCTGCCTTCAGGCAAACGGCCCCTAGGTGTGCCGGCCTTGGCGGTCGTACCGCGGGGAGGGGACGGCGGCACTCCGATCATCACCTCCTAACGAAGGCGCCGGCGAAGGATGATAATGGAAGCCTAACGACTTTCACGCAGCCGCATCACTATACGTTCGTTTGGCCCGTCAAGTCCGTTAGAGCGCTGTTCGTTGAGGACACGTGACGTGCCGACACGCATTGCGGCGATGACAGCCGGAAAAAAGATGCGGTCGAGCATTGCCGTGTTTACCTCCGCTCGCGACTTCACTGCAGCAGTTCCGATTTCCTGACGAGGTCGCTGAAGGTCCGGGCCTCCATCTTCTTCATCGCGCTTGCGCGATGAAGCTTGACCATGATTTCACTGATCCCCAGCTCGTAGGCGGCCTGCTTGTTCATGAGGCCTTCGGTAACAAGCTTCATGACCTGCTTCTCTCGCGGGGTGAGGCTGGCGGCGCACTGGCGGGCATGTTTTCTCCTTGCAGCCACTTCCCGCAGCTTTTTCCCTTCTTCCAAAGCTGTGGCGACCGCACAAAGCAGGTCATCCGCCTCGAAGGGTTTCAGCAGGAAATCGACGGCTCCTGCCTTCATGGCCGTGACGCTCGTCGGAACGTCTCCATTGCCGGTCATGAAAACGATCGGAAGGTCGAAGCCAGCATCCGACAGTTTCCGTTGATACTCGATACCGCTCACACCGGGCAGGTTCACATCGAGCAACAGGCATCCGACGGCCTGCGGATCGCCCCGTTCGTCGAAATCCGCTGTGTCGACGAACGCTTCGGCCTGTATTCCTGAGGAACAGAAGAGTTCCAGCAGCGCCGAGCGAATCCGTTCATCGTCGTCGATGATGTGGACCACGCTCACGTCGGTGGCCGCTTCGATGGGGTTTGAGCATTCAGACATCGCTTGGCTCCCTTGATCGTCAACAACCAACATCCGCCCATTTTATCCGACCTGGTGTCGCTGACTATAGAACGAAGGTTTGCCTTTGCTTCGAGATCGGCGGCGGCTTTCGCAGCCGCTCGAAATTCCGTTCTGTGTCCGATCCCCGTGTGGCGACGAAGGGCGCCGGAGGCGCCCTTCCGCACGCTACTTGGCGATGAAGCTGAGAATGTCTCGGTTGATGACATCTGCGTGCGTGGTCGCCATGCCGTGAGGGAAGCCCTCGTAAATCTTGAGGGTGGAGTTCTTCAGAAGCTGGGCGGAACGAGGGGCGGATATCGCGAGCGGAACCACCTGGTCGTCATCGCCATGCAGCACCAGCGTCGGCACGTCGATCACCTTGAGATCTTCGGTAAAGTCGGTTTCCGAGAAGGCCTTTACGCCGAGGTAGTGGGCGTTGGCCGCCCCCATCATCCCCTGTCGCCACCAATTGTGGCTGACCGCCGCAGACGGCGCGGCGCCAGGCCGGTTGTAGCCGTAGAAGGGGCCGCTTGCGATGTCGTGATAGAACTGCGCCCTGTTGGCCGCAAGCGCCTCGCGGTAGCCGTCAAGCGCCTCGATCGGAAGCCCCTCGGGATTGTTCGGGGTCTTCAGCATCAGCGGTGGCACCGCGCCGATCAGGACCAGCTTGGCCACACGCCCCTTGCCGTGGCGGGCAACGTACCGGGTCGCTTCGCCACCGCCCGTCGAATGGCCGATGTGGATCGCGTTGCGCAAATCCAACTGCCGTACGAGGGAGGCTACGTCGGCGGCATAGTGATCCATGTCATGGCCGCCGCTAACCTGCTCCGATCGCCCATGGCCGCGACGGTCATGGGCAATGACGCGATAGCCTCTTGCGAGGAAGAAGAGCATCTGGCTGTCCCAGTCATCGCCGCTCAATGGCCAGCCGTGATGGAACACGATCGGTTGCGCGTCGCGCGGACCCCAATCCTTGTAAAAGATCCTGGTCGAGTCTTCTGTGGTTACGTATCCGTGACCGGGTTGCTCGGCTGTCATGGCCATTCCTTTCCGTGTTGGTCGTGCCGTATGAAGTGATGCGTTCAAGCCGCAATGCTCAGCGCCCGAGACGCGGTCCTGCGGGGGTGCCGCGGTTTACGGGAAGACCGTCTCGACGCCCTCAAGGGAGCCCTGTTTCTCCGGGAGTAACGGCCGGCATGCGACGTGAAGACGCTAGCACCTGGCGCATGACGAGAAAGGTATACCTTGGTTTCGGCGACCGCTGGCGGCGGCCCGAGGATTGATGAAAAGCGTCACTTGCCTCGACGTCGTAAGCGATGGTCTGGACCGTCGCGACCGATTGTCCGCGCACCTAGGTCATGCGCGTACTCAGCCATTGCGGATGGTGCAAACGAAGATGAAGCGTCGCTCTGCTCAGCGCGACTCCGCAGCGCACGAGCAGCCGCAGAGTTCGGCAAGAACCTTCTTTCCCAAGGGCTTTCGCATGTGCCTGTCGCAAGCCAGTGCAGCATCTGCTCAGGGGGCTCGGTATTCTGCTCTAATCCCATGGCCTTCTGCATAGTCTCTGACGATCGACGCGTCGGCCCTTTCGCGCGGGATGGCGGTGTTGTGCCAACGGTGCCATAAGACAGGCAAACGGCCGATTGATACCGCACGGCGCGCCGTGGGCAGCAATCGACCGGTTGTTCTCACCCAGAGCAGTCGTCTGTTCGCTCCCGACGGACGTCGTCGGCTAGTAGTCCCACCAGGCCGGAACCCAGCGATAAAGGTTGCCGGCGGCTGCTACACGACCGACCGATGGGAACGGCATGTGCGTGGAAACCAGCCAGGAGCCGGTCTCGGCAAGTTCTTTCATAAGCCGCAGTCGCACCCGTGTCGCCTCCTCGGGGTCGTGTTCGAAGCCGTTGTGCCACTCGGGATGGTCGAAGGAGACGGGGAACAGGGCGTCGCCGCCGAACATCAGTCGCTCGCCGCCGGACGAAATGCGGACCACGCTGTGCCCCGGGGTGTGACCGCCGGTACGGGTCACCACCACTCCCGGCGCCACTTGGGCCTCTTCGTCGAAAGTCCGCAGATGGCTGCGATACGCGTACATGAATTCAAGGGATGCCTTGCGCGCCAGGTCTGCGAGCGCCGGCGGCATGGAGGTAAGCGAGAAGTCGGGCGCCTGCCAGAATTTGGTCTCGGCGGCGCACACGTGGACGCGAAGGTCCGGGCGCATGCGCTCCTTGACGCCTTCGACCAGCAGCCCACCGACATGGTCGAAGTGCATGTGCGTCAGCACCACGTCGGTCACGGCCGCAAGATCGACGCCGGCGGCCTCCAGTCGATGGACGAACTGTCCGGCCCGCGGGAAATCGGGATACTCCTCGCCGAGGCCGCTGTCGATGAGGATCGTCTGGTCGCCGCTGCGCACGACAACGGCGTTCAGCGCCCAGTCGAAGGCAACCTTTGACAGAAACCTGTCGTCCAGCCACGCACCGCGCACCTCGGGGTCGGCGTTGGTGGCCATCGACTCGGCCGGTGGGGTCAAGATGCCATCGCTGATGACCAGGACGTCGACGTCACCGACCTTTACCGCATAGCGTGACGGAACCAGCTCTTCTGCTGCAAGTCTTTCCTGCGGGGCGATCTTTCGGGAACTTGATTGTGCATTCGACATGATGTGCTCCTGTCTTCGCGGTTGAAATGTGCCGGTCAGGGTTACATCGCGGAGTCTAGGTTCGGGTTTTCCGGCGGTCGAGCTACACCTGAGTATGGGCTAGCGATGGATGGAGCGGGTAGGGTCTCCGCAAACATGCATAGAGTTTCGGCGGTCAAGGCGATCGCTTAACCTCCGTCGTTATGCGCAGGCGGGCGTCGATCGGTCGTGACATCACCAACCCGTCGGGGTCGAGGTTCCCGACAATTGCAGAAGCGCTCAATACGCTCCACGAGCGGCGAAGGTCATTCCGGCAATCCTGCGAGCCGCAAGCCGTCGGCAAACCGCTTGAAATCGTCCGGTCGATGGATCGGCAGCCAATCGCGCAGATTGGAAACGCACAGGGCCGGATCTAGCCGCTGCAGGCGCTGCATGTACCGTCTTGCCTCTTCAGGACGTCCCGCAAGCGCATGACTGGCCGCGGCAAGTGCGACGGCGGCGAGCAGGGTCGGCAGGTTCGCAAGTGCCTTCTCGGCCCAGACCAGCGCATCGTCGTAGTTTCCGGAAAAGAAATGCGCAATTGCCGTTCCCGTCTGCATGCGGAACATCTCCGGATCGAGCGGGCTCAGGCGAACGGCATGGGCGAGATCCTTGATCGCACTCTCCGTCTCACCCCGAAATACGCGAAGCACGCCACCCAGGAACCACGCGAGTGCGAAGTTCGGATTGAGCAGCCGGGCCCTGTCGATCAACGCGATGCCGGCGTCGAGATCGTCGGCGAGATGGCCAAGCGCGTGGCCGCCTCTCGTGAGCGCCACAGCGTCGTCCCGGCCAAGCTCAACCGCGAGCCGTGCCAGCCGCGCCCCCTCGGCGATCTCTGCCGTGCGGTCGGTCATCCAGCCGTTGAGCTTGCGCCAGAAGAAGCACCAGGCGGCGCCGGCATAGGCGGAGGCAAACTCGTCGTCGAGCGCGATCGCCTTGTAGAAGAGAGGCAGCGCGGTTTCGAGCGCCTCGCGGGTGCCGCTGTGCAGTTTTGCCATGCCGCGAAGATAGTAGTCGTAGGCGTCGAGGCTTTCGGTCGGTTTGCGCTTGGCGCGTTCGATCTCGATCCGCTCGAGCTGCGGCGAGATCGCGCCGACGACGCTCTCGGCTATCCCGTCCTGCAGCTCGAAAATGTCGTCGAACGTGCCTTCGAAGCGCTCGGCCCAGAGATGCGCTCCGGTCGTGGCGTCGACGAGCTGTCCGGTGATGCGGACCTTGTTTCCCGATTTGCGCACGCTTCCCTCCAAAACGTAGCGCACGCCAAGCTCGCGGCCGACCTCGGCTGCCTCCACGGTCCGGTCCTTGTAGGTAAAGCTCGAATTGCGTGCGATGACGAACAGCCAGCGGAGCCGCGAGAGTGCGGTGATGATCTCCTCTACCACGCCGTCGGTAAAATACTCCTGCTCCGGATCGCCGCTGAGGTTCTGGAAGGGCAAGACCGTTATCGAGGGTTTTTCGGGCAAGGGGAGCGCCGGCGTCGGCACGCGCGCTTCACCAGGACTGCCATCGACGATGCCCAGACCCTGCGCAGGGGCGTCGGTGCCATCGTCGACGAGGCTGACATCACCGACGAAGCGGAAGCCCTTGCGGGCGACGGTGCGCAGCAGATGCTGTTCTTCGCCGCTATCGCCGATGGCCTTTCGAACGGCGTTTATGTGGCTGGTGATCGTCGATTCCGACACGATGCGGCCGCCCCAGACGGCGCGCAGCAGGTCATCCTTGCCGACGACCCTGTCGCGGTTTTCGAGGAGGTGCAGCAACAGGTCGAAGACTTGCGGGCCGACGGCGACCACCTGCCCACGCAGGGTCAATTCCCGGCGTTCCGAATGAAGCAGATAGCCCGCAAACTTGAATTGCACCGCAGCCTCCTGGCCTACCTACCCTTGAACCACGAAAGCGCGTGCTCAAGGCATTGCGTTGCGATCACACAATCGCTTGGACGGACAATCAAGCTATTCTCAAGGATAATTCAAGACGGGTCCAAGGACTTCTTCGGCGCGCACGTACACACTCGGCACACATCGGCAGCAATGGTGCAACCGAGAAAAAGCAGAGTGAACCCATGAAGATCGTCGTCATCGGAGGCACCGGCCTTATCGGATCGAAACTTGTGAAGAGCCTGCGCGCGCGTGGCCATGACGTGCTTGCGGCCGCACCGAACACGGGCGTCAATACGATCACGCGTGAAGGCCTGGCTGCAGCGATGGATCGCACGGATGTCGTCGTCGATGTCGCCAACGCTCCCGTTTGGGACGACAAGGCTGTTCTCGAATTCTTTGAGACGTCGGGGCGCAACCTCTTGGCGGCGGAAGCTGCGGCCGGCGTTCGCCACCACATCGCGCTCTCGATCGTCGGCAGCGAACGGTTGCCCGACAACGGCTATTTTCGAGCGAAGGTCGCGCAGGAGAACCTCATCAAGGCATCCGGCACTCCCTACACCATCCTGCGGGCAACGCAGTTTTTTGAATTCGTCGGCGGCATTGCGCAGTCGGCGATGGTGGACGGCGAGGTTCGACTTTCTCCGGCGCTGTTCCAGCCCATCGCGTCCGACGACGTCGCCGCGGTGCTCGCCGATATCGCGGTCGCGGCGCCGGTCAATGGAACGATCGAGGTCGCCGGACCGGAAGCCATGCCGCTCGATGAGGTCGTCAGGCATTTCCTGCGGGCGACAAAGGATGATCGAAAGGTCGTTCCCGATGTGCACGCTCGTTATTTCGGCGCGTTGCTCGATGACCGGTCGCTGACCCCCGGCAACCACCCGCGGCTCGGCGAAATCCGCTTCGCCGACTGGGTCGGCCGACAGGCCGGGCTCTAAAATCGCAAGCATTCACATCCGCAAGCTGGCGACGTCCGCGCGACGCAGCCGACGAAATTCAACGGGAACCACGACAATGGACACGCTCGAGGACAGGATTGCCACCGCCACGGAAAGCGGCTCGACGGGCGCTGCCGGTAAGCGATCCAGCAAGCGGAAAAAGCTGGGCATGCTTATGTGCCTGGGTGCAGCTGTTGCCATCGTCGGCGGTTGGGCCTGGGCCCGTCCGGGCGGCGAGGCATCGACGGACAATGCCTATGTTCGCGGCGACGTGACGTCGCTTGCTCCGAAGATTGCCGGCTATGTCGTGGCCGTTGAAGTTCAGGACAATCAGAGCGTCCGGGCGGGAGATGTGCTCTTCCGGATCGATGACAGGGATTATCGGGCTCGCCTCGCACAGGCTGCGGCCAATGTCGAAGCCGCCAGGGCTCGACTGGTCAATGTCGATGCGGAGACCGAGCTTCAGCACGCCCTTATTCGCCAGGCCGAAGCCCAGAAACGCTCGGCCGTTGCGGAAATGAACCTCGCTGCCAAGGCGTACGAACGGCGCCGCGAGCTGATCCGCAGCAACACCATCAGCCAGGCGCATGTCGATGAAAGCGACGCGGCGCGATCGAGGACCGAGGCAAGCGTATCGGCGGCCTCTGCGACGATCGAAGCGCAGAAGCAACGTATCGCCGTCCTTGCGGCCCAGCGTGAGGCCGCCGTCGCGGCCGTGGCCCAGGCGGAGGCTGCACGCGACCTTTCCCAGATCGACCTCGAAAGCACGATGGTGCGCGCCCCGGTCGATGGCGTCATCGGCAACCGTCAGGTCCGCGTCGGCCGTTTCGTTGCACCCGGCACATCCCTGCTCGACATCGTTCCGGTCGACGACGTGTGGGTTGTCGCCAATTTCAAGGAAACGCAACTCGAGCGTATCCAGCCGGGTCAGCGCGTGCGGATTACCATCGACGGTTATCCGGGGCAGGTCCTTGACGGCCAGGTTGACAGCTTTGCGCCCGGCAGCGGCTCCGCCTTCAGCCTGCTGCCGTCGGACAACGCAACGGGCAACTTCGTTCGCGTCGTCCAGCGGGTACCGGTCAAGATCCGATTTGCGCGCAACCCCTTGGCTGGGCGCCTTGTGCCCGGGCTGTCTGCGAGGGTCGACGTGGACCTGGGGAGTGGGTCATGACCGCGCACGTAGCCGCTACGGAGAATCGCGAGGCGTCTGCGTCAGGCGCGCTGATGGTCGCCGGGATCGTGCTCGCGGCGCTGACGGAGGCGATTGCCAGCACCGTTCTTTCGCTCAGCCGCGGCGACATCATCGGCGACATCCATGCAACGACGGACGAATTCGCCTGGCTCGACGTCGGCTACACGGCCTTCAAGCTCATCGGCTTCATGGCCGCCGCTTCGATGCTCAACCGCATTCGGCCGCTCAGTCTCGTCATCGGGTCGACACTCATCATGGGGATCGCGTCAGGGATTGCCTCCGCGACGACGTCGCTCGATCTCCTGATTGTTCTCAGGGTCATTCAAGGTCTTGCCGGCGGCGTTCTGCTCGTTGCAGGGCAGACCACCATCTTCTTTGCTTTCAAGAGCGCCCATCAGCCAATCCTTCAGGCGCTGTTTGCCATGGGCGCGGTGGTCGCGCCGGCAACGCTCGCCCCGGCGCTTCAGGGGTGGTTGTTGGACAGCCAGTCCTGGACCTGGATCTTCTACTGCAATGTCGTCCTGTCTCTCGGCGCCGCCGGACTTCTCCTGATGGTCGAGGATCCGGCACCCGCCGCGACGAGGCGACGTCCCTTCGACTGGGTCGGGCTGTTATTGGTTTCGGTCGCGCTTTTCTGCTTCAGCTATGTCCTCAGCCAGGGCAGCCGCTGGGACTGGTTGGAAGAGCCGCGCATCCTTTGGCTCTCGGTCGCAGGCGCGGCCTCGCTGCTGCTTTTTCTCGGGCAGCAGGTGCTGCGCAAGGGCACCGGCCTGCTCGATTTTTCCCTGTTCGGATCGGACGATTTCGCCTTCGCCTTCATCGTCAGTTTCGTCGCCGGGGCCGCACTCTTTGGCAGTGCGTTCCTGATCCCGGCCTTTGCCGTGTCCGTGCTGGCGTTTACGCCGACGGCGGCGGGCTTGCTTCTTTTGCCAAGCGGCGCCCTCTTCGTTGCGGCCCTGCTCCTGTCCGCCTTCCTGATGCAGGTCCGTCGGCTTCCCCCGTTCGCGACCGTGCCCTTCGGTATTGTGATGATTATGCTGGCGATGTGGATGCTGTCCGGGTCGACGAGTGAAAGCGGTGCCCCCGACATGATGGCGGCGATCCTTTTGCGCGGCCTTGGCCTTGGGTTCCTGTTTCTGTCGATTACCTTGATTGCCTTTACCAATCTCGACAGGCGAAACCTCGCCTCCGGGATCGGACTGTTCAACACGGGGCGCCAGCTCGGCGGCCTTGTCGGCGTTGCCGGGCTTCAGACCCTTATCGACCACAATGTCGCGGGAAATGTCGTAGTCCTCGGCGCGAGCGTCAATGCCGGAGGCCAGGCCGTCATCGAACGTCTGGCTGCAACGACTGCCATGCTTGCGGCACGGGGCATGGATGCCGCTCCTGCCGGTCGGGCCGCGATGGCGCTTCTCGGCCGGGCCGTTGCCGGGCAATCCATCGTGATCGCTTTCGACACGGCGTTCAACGCCGTCGCGTTGCTGTTCGTCTTCGCAGCGCCCGTGCTCGTGGCCATCAAGGTCGGCCTGGCCCGGCGCGCCAAGGCACGCCACACGCACCCCGACCGCTGACCCAACGGGACAGCCCTAAACCGAGGTATAGCTCGACCGTCAACGTCGCTCGAACCTAGAGTCCACCACATCAACCGAGAACCACACGTCTCATCAGGGAAAACAGGAGGACATCATGACGCCGGCAGAAGCAAGATCTCACACGAATACGATCGTCGAACCCGCGCTGTCCGGTCGGTCGGCTCCGGAAGAGCTGGTTCCATCGCGCTATGCAGTCAAGGTCGGTGACATCGAGGTCCTGGTCGTCAGCGATGGGGTTTTGCCATTGCCAACCACGATGCTGGGACACAACGCCGACGCCGCCGATCGGGCAGCCTGGCTCGACGGCATGTTCCTGCCGGCCGACGCCTTCGACTGGTCGCTGAACGTGGTCGTGGTGCGAAGCGGCGCACAAACCATTCTTATCGATGCCGGGCTTGGCCTGGATCCGGACCTGAACCTGCCGCGGGCCGGCCAACTGATCAGAAGACTGACGGCCGCAGGCATCGACCTTGGATCCGTGACCGATGTGGTGCTTACGCACATGCACATGGACCATATCGGCGGGTTGCTGGTTGATGGCGTGAAGGAGCAACTGCGCCCGGATTTGCGGATACATGTCGCCGCCGCCGAGATCAAGTTCTGGGAATCGCCTGATTTCACCCACGCGGTCATGCCGCAGGGTTTCCCGGATGCGCTCAGGGAAACTGCCAAACGCTTTGCGAACGAGTACCGCAACCATCTTCGACCTTTCGAAGACAAGTGCGAGGTCGCGCCGGGTGTGGTTGCCGAGCGCACCGGCGGCCATACGCCTGGGCACTGCGTGGTCCGGGTGGCTTCGGGAGGCGACCGGCTGATGTTTGCCGGCGACGCCCTGTTCGCCGTCGCCTTCGACCATCCCGATTGGTTCAACGGTTTTGAACACGACCCCGAGGAGGCAGCTCGCGTTCGGGTGCGTCTCATGAACGAACTGGCCGAGACGGGATCGTCGCTGGTGGCCACGCACCTGCCTTTCCCGTCCGTCGGTCATGTAGCGATCGACGGCGATCGCTTCCGGTGGGTTCCGGTGTTCTGGGACTACTGACGTCTCAAGCTTAGCGATTGCGCGCAAGGACCATCGGTTCGTCTTGTTCTCCATCCCGGAGCAGAGCACGGCCGATGGTTTTGCGTTTCATGGCCACAAGGGCGGCCTCGCAGGGAGTGTCGCGGAGGGAGAAAAGTCGCCTCGCAGGGAGTGGAAATGGACCAGCAACCCCAATTATTCCCCGTCCTCGTCTGCGTTCTGGGCATCGCCGGAATTGTCGTCTGGCATCTGCAGGGCAGGGCGCGCCCAACGGCGCGGCTGGTGGTGCAGATCGCCTTCTTCGCGTCGATGACGGCCGTGTTCGCCTACACCCGCCTCAATCCGTTTCGCTACGACCGGACCGATCTCGACGGCGCGCAGACACTGCTCGTGGCGGCAAAGACGCTCTGGTGGGTGCATCTCTCCTGGGCGGCGATCGGGTTCATTCGGCTTTACCTTGTCCTCGATGGCCGACCGCGGGAAGCGCGACTGATCCAGGATCTGGTCGTTGCAGTCGTCTATCTCGGCGTGCTGCTCTCGATCCTGGCATTCGTCTTCGGCGTGCCAATCGGGGGCTTGCTGGCAACGTCGGGCGTCATTGCGATCATTCTCGGTCTCGCGTTGCAGAGCACGTTGGGTGACGTCTTCTCGGGCATAGCACTGACCCTCGGTCGCCCTTATGTCCTTGGTGACTGGATCAGCCTCAGTGACGGAACGGAAGGCCGGGTTGTCTCAAGCAACTGGCGGTCGACGCATCTTTTGACCGCAGCCCACAATCTCGTCGTCCTGCCCAACAGCGTCCTGGCAAAGATGGGGCTGACCAACATCAGCCAGCCCGACGAGAACCACCAGATCATCGTCTCGGTTCGCGTGGCTCCGACCCACATGCCGCGCATGATCGTCGACGTCATGCATGCTGTTTTCGACAGTTGCAACGCGATCGTGAAGCAGCCACCTCCAACGGTGGGGCTTGTGGGGATCGATGCCAGCGCCATCACGGTGGAACTCCAGTTTCGGGTCACAAGCCCGGCCCAGCGTGGCCCGGCGCGCAACGAAATCATCGACCTGGTCTATCGGCATTGCAGGGCAAACGGCGTTCAGCTGGCTCTACCGCCACAGAGCACGCTCATGCAAGGTCCTGGCAGGTCCGACCTGCAGCACGCTGTCGCGCCGGCACAGGACCTGATCGACGCGATCCCGATCTTCTCTAATCTCAGCCAGGAAGAACGCGATACACTTGCGGCTGCGGCGACGCCGCGCAGCTTTGCCGCCGGTGCCGAAATCGTCCGCGAAGGCCGGTCGCTCCAAAGCCTGATGATGATTAAGAACGGCGTGGTGGCGCTGAAGAGCGGCGATGTCGAAATCGCGCGCCTCGCCCCCGGTGATTTCTTTGGCGAGGACGGCCTTTTGGCCGGGGTAAAGGAGAAGCACGACCTCCATGCCGTGACCCGCCTTACCGTCTACGAAGTTGATCAGTACGCGTTCGCGCCGCTTTTGGCGAAGCGCCCGGAAATTGCCGAGGATCTCGCGGCCCACTTGGCGCAACGCGAAGCGATCGGAGCTGGTTCGCAATTGCCTGCGAACCAGCGCGAGCGGCGCAAGCTGGACCTGCTTCATGCCATCCGCTCCATCTTTCGAAGCCAGCGTGAAAGCGCGAACGGCTGAGGCGGCGACACGGCGGTTCGTACGCGATCGCGCCGCTGCCGATACACAATCGCCGCTGCGGCAAACCTACGTATATCTGTTTCTCTCCGCAGGCCCGCCATACCATCCCACGCATTGCCAACAACGTGAATGGAGGAGAAATCCATGCGAAAACTAGCGATTGGTTTGCTGTTTGCAACGCTGATCACCGGACCGGTAGCGGCCTCCGACGAGCCCTATAATGCCAAGGTCACAGTGGTGTTCGACCACGCGCTTCCGAATGTGCCGGGAAAGAGCATGCGCGGCGTTCTGGTCGAATATGGCCCTGGCGGCCACAACCCGTCACACACCCACCCCAAGAGCGCCTTTATCTATGCGACGGTGATCGAAGGCAGCATCAAGAGCCAGATCAACGACGGCGACGTGAAGGTCTACAAGACCGGCGAGAACTGGATCGAAGTCCCGGGCGATCATCACCGCGTCAGCGCGAACGCAAGCGACAGCGAGCCGGCGAAGATCTTGGCCGTTTTCGTTCTTGATACGACCGAAACGGACATGGTGTTGCCCGCGAAGTAGCACCCTTCTTCTCAATCTAACGCGATCCTCAGACGAGCCTGCAAGGAGCAGAACCATGAAAATCGTCATTATCGGCGGCACTGGCCGCATCGGGTCAAAAGTTGCAGAACGCCTCAGAAGCAACGGCCACGACGTTGTGCAATCGGCACCCTCCACGGGCGTCGATACACTGACGGGTGAAGGCCTGGCCGATGTGCTTGCCGGCGCCCAGGTGGTCCTCGACGTCAGCAATTCTCCGTCCTTTGAGCCGAGCGCCGTTCTTTCGTTCTTCGAGCGGTCGACCTCGAACCTGCTTGCGGCGGAGCGGGCGGCCGGTGTCGGCCACCACGTCGCGCTCTCCATCGTCGGTATCGAACGATCGCCGGACAATGGCTATTTCCGCGCCAAAGTCGCACAGGAGAGCCTGATCAAGAAGGGCGGCGTTCCTTACACCATCGTAAGGTCAACGCAGTTCCTGGAGTTCCTCGGCGGCATTGCCGATGAGGCAACTGTCGACAGGACCGCAAAGGTCTCGTCCGGCGCGTTCCAGCCGATCGCTGCAGACGACGTCGCGACGTTCGTCGCAGAAGCGACGATCGGCAAGGCTGAGAACCAGACGATCGAAATCGCCGGGCCTGAAAAGAAGCCCATGAGCGACTTCATTTCCGAGTATCTGGCAGCCGTCGGCGATAGCCGCAAGGTCGTTGCCGACCCGGATGCCAAGTACTTCGGTTCGCGCGTCGACGATCAGTCGCTGGTTCCTCTCGGATCCGCCAAGCTGGGTAAGCTCGACTTCAGGAGTTGGAATGCCCAACAACCTCAGGCGGCCGCCTGAGATCGCGCCGTCGGGCCGATGCGGCAACGAAAAGCGCATCGGCCCGACGCCTTTTGTCTTCGGTGCAAGGCAAAGCTGCCGCGGCTATCCTGCCGGCGTGCTGGTCCGAGTGGGCGCTGGGTGGCCGCAGCCGGGTCGGCCAGCCTTGAATGAATGACCGCATGACATCATGAAGATCCCGTTTTCAGTCTGCCCCACCTCAGAGGAACGGTCGGCGATCGGACGGCGCATAAACGGATGTATAGCTGCCGCACGCGGCGGGTTTCCGGCACGATGACGAGCGGCGATGTCGGTCGATCATGTCAGGCGGAGGACGAAGCACCATGACGCATGAGGAGATTTCCGATCTCACCTTCCGGATCATGGTGATCTGTGCCTGGAACCGCATCAGTGTCGCGGCCTGCGCCGTTCCTGACTCGGCCGACAAGGTCTACGGATTGGACGGTCTCTAGATGGATTTTCGTCGGGCAATGGCGGGGCTCTTCATGCTTGTCTGCCTTGTCGGCTGTGCCTTAGAGCGTGCATCGCTCACAGCGCTGCCCGCTGCCACGTCACCGGCATCGCGCGGCGCGCAGCCTGTCCGAAAGCAGCAAGGGTCCGAGGCATCCAAACTCCTTTACATCACCGACCGCGCGCCGACGGTCGTTTCCGGCAACAGGCTGTCATACGGCGCCAAGCGGGCGATCTACTTAAGCTTCGGATCGGTATCGATCGCCCCAAGACGCTCTTCTTCTGCCGGCAAGAGAGAATTCCGGGTCGACGCTATTTCCGAGACCGGCCGGTTTCCGGCAACGCCCTACGGGATCGTGGCAACGGCGAACGGCCTGCGTCGCACTCCGCAAGCAGTTGCGGCACATGAACAGGCTGTCGCATCACTGCAGGCGGACATCGCCCGGCGTCTCGCAACGGCCGGACGTAAGGAAGTCGTCGTCTTCGTTCACGGATACAACAACAGCTTCGACGACGCGGCACTCGCCACCGATGAGATCTGCCGTTCGCTGCAAAACCAGTTTGTCTGCATTGTCCTGACCTGGCCCGCCGGAGGCGTCGGCGGCTCGTTCTTCGGCTACAGCATCGACCGTGAGTCGAGCGAGTTTGCGGTTGCGGACTTCAAGAAGGCCGTTCGCGTCATCGCCGCAACGAAGGGCGTAGAGAGGCTTCACCTCCTGGCGCATAGTCGCGGAACCGATGTGCTGGCGAGCGTCGTCCAGCAGCTTGCCATCGAAGCCTATGTCAGCCGATCCTCGCTCTGGCAGCGCTACAAGATCGCGAATGCTGTGTTTTTCGCCCCCGATATCGATCTCGATGTCGCGTCGTCCAAGTTGTTCGCCTGGGTCTCCGACCCCGATCTTGCATTCGGGAGCAAATCGACGCCAAACACATTGCCCGCTCAAGGCTCGATGCACCTTACGGTCTATTCGTCGCCAAGGGACGAGGCGTTGAAAGCCTCGACGCTGATCTCCGGCAGCGCCCTACGGCTTGGTCAGCTCGCCGTCGGCAATCTTCCTCGCGACAGGAGCGAGGCGGCGTCCAGATGGGCAGGATCGCATATGGGAGGGCTGGTCGATTTCGTCGAATACCCCGGCGGCGACGGCTTTATCGGCCACAGCTACTTCCTGTCCGACGCCACCATCAGGGCGGACTTGGTCGCGCTCATTCGCGACAGAGCCAAATCTGGCGATCCCCGACGCCAGCTCATCGAAATCAGACGCCCATTCTGGCGAACGTCGAATACCCCACAGGCGGTGCGATGACTGTCCCAAGGATTTGGAAGAGACAGTCCATTTGTGAGGCGATCACATAATGTACCAAGTGGAAGCCAATCCCGTGTCGGTATTAACATCCGGCTGGAGGTTGACTTTGTGGCGCCGGGAGGCGATGAACCGCTATGCTAAACGCCATCGTCCAGCTTCGTAGAGAGCCTTCGCGCTCTAAAAACGGTTCGCAGCCCGAACGCAGGTGACACCTGGTTTGCGTTCGGGGTCTCCAGGAACTCCTCCCGAACAACGCGCCACCTTCGCGGTTACCGCCGCACCAATGATCTGAAATCTTAACCAAACGTCCTCTGCCTCGCAGCAGCTCAGGGTCCTTCCCGCACGCATTCTCCCTGTTTGGGTGTTGTTTGTGATGCGAGCCGAAGCCTTGATTGCCAACGGTAGGGTTAGCGTATCTTCCATTCACTCTGAGGGAGTTCATCGTGATTCAAACCCCGTGCTACGTTATCGACAAAGGCAGGCTCCTCTCCAATCTGGAGAAGATCGCACTTGTTCGTGAGCTATCGGGAGCCAAGGCCCTGCTGGCGCTCAAGTGCTTTGCCACGTGGTCCGTCTTTAATTTCATGCACGATTATATGGACGGTACGACCTCGTCTTCGCTTAACGAAGTGCGCTTGGGGCGCGAGCGTTTCGGTAAAGAGACACATGCCTATTCCGTTGCCTATGCAGACTATGAGATCGACGAGGTCGTTTCTCATGCGGACAAGATCATCTTCAATACGATCGGCCAGCTTCAACGATTCAAGGCTCAGTCCTCGGTCATCGCCCGCGGCCTTCGTCTGAACCCCGGGATCTCCTCATCGAGCTTCGATCTTGCCGATCCCGCCCGGCCCTTCTCGCGTCTCGGCGAATGGGATCTCAGGCGAGTGGAACCGGTCATGGACCTGGTGTCGGGCTTCATGATTCATAACAATTGCGAGAATAGCGATTTCGATCTGTTTGAGCGAATGCTCGGCCATATCGAGCAAAAGTTTGGTTCGCTCCTGAAAGAGGTTCGTTGGGTCAGCCTTGGCGGCGGCATCCACTTTACCGGAGAGAACTATCCGCTCGAAAGGTTCGCCGAACGCCTCAAACGTTTTGCTGGCGACTATGAAGTGCAGGTCTATCTGGAACCGGGTGAGGCCTCGATCACCAAATCGACCACGCTGGAAGTCACCGTGCTCGACAAGCTTTACAACGGCAAGGACCTTGTCGTGGTGGATTCGTCCATCGAAGCGCACATGCTAGATCTTCTGATCTACCGCGAGAGCGCGAAGGTCTCTCCGAACCAGGGACCTCATCGTTACATGGTCTGCGGCAAATCTTGCCTGGCCGGCGATATCTTCGGCGAGTTTGATTTTCCGAACGAGCTGAACGTCGGCGATCGTCTTTCGATCCAGGATGCTGCCGGCTACACGATGGTCAAGAAAAACTGGTTCAACGGCGTGAAAATGCCGGCAATCGCCATCCGCGAACTTGATGGCAGCCTCAGGACGGTCCGCGAGTTCGGCTACGCGGATTACGAACAGAGCCTCTCCTGATCCTGGCCCTCAGCCGGCAGGAGGACTTTCTGACGATTGGATATAAGGAACTCGTCCTCATCATGAAAAAGAATGTACTCATCATCGGCGCAGGCGGCGTCGCCCAGGTCGTTGCGCACAAATGCGCCCAGAACAACGATGTTCTCGGCGACATAAACATCGCTTCGCGAACGAAATCGAAATGCGATGCGATCATTGCCTCTGTTCACGAGAAGGGTGCGATGAAACAGCCGGGCGTGCTTACGGGCCATGCTCTCGACGCGCTCGACGTCGAGTCCACGAAGACGCTCATCACGGCGACGAAATCCGAGATCGTCATCAATGTCGGCACCGCCTTCCTCAACATGTCTGTGCTTCGGGCCTGCATGGACACCGGCGCTGCCTATATCGATACCGCGATCCACGAAGAACCGAACAAGATCTGCGAGACCCCGCCGTGGTACGGTAACTACGAGTGGAAACGAGCCGCTGAATGCGAGATGAGAGGCATCACCGCCATCCTCGGCGCCGGCTTTGATCCGGGCGTCGTCAACGCCTATGCGCGCCTCGCAAAGGACGAGTATCTGGATAAGGTTACCGACATTGACATCGTCGATATCAATGCCGGGACTCATGGCAAGTATTTCGCAACCAATTTCGACCCGGAAATCAACTTCCGCGAATTCACCGGCGTCGTTTATTCATGGCAAAAGGGCGAGTGGCAGGAGAACCGCATGTTCGAAATCGGCAAGGAATACGACTTGCCGGTCGTCGGAAAGCGCATGGCCTATCTGTGCGGCCATGACGAGGTGCATTCGTTGGCCAAAAACATGGACGGCGCTGATGTGCGTTTCTGGATGGGCTTCGGCGATCACTATATCAACGTCTTCACAGTGCTGAAATCGATCGGTCTGCTCTCCGAACAACCGGTCAAGCTCGTCGACGGCGAGGAGGTCGTCCCGCTTAAGGTCGTCAAGGCCTGCCTGCCTGATCCAGCCTCGCTCGCGCCGGGATACGAAGGCAAGACCTGCATCGGCGACTATGTAAAGGGCCTGAAGGACGGCAAGGAAAAGACAGTTTTCATCTACAACGTGGCCGACCACAAGGAAGCCTATGCAGAAGTCGGTTCGCAGGGCATCTCCTACACTGCGGGTGTCCCACCCGTTGCAGCCGCCCTGCTCGTGGCCACGGGTGAGTGGGACGCGAAAAGGATGGTCAACGTCGAGGAACTCCCGCCCATTCCATTTATCAAACTGCTAAACGGTATGGGGCTACCGACCCGCATCCAGGATGAGAATGGCGACAGACCTCTGTCCTGGTAACACGTCTATCATCGTGTCCAACACTCGATGGCGCTCGGATCGCGGCAGCAATCGTGATCCGAGATTTGTTATGGTCCGGGACGGTGGAGGCAAGCGTGCGCAAAGCGGCAGTCAATTCCACGGCCACTTTGGCGGGCCGGTATAGTGCCTGCCAAACCGCATTTGGGCCGCGTCTGGACTAAATGTCGCCGGACTGTCAAAAGTGTTCAAGGACGCGATCGCCGTTATCTTTAGAACGGGGTCGGGCGACCGATTGACGTCACGTTGCTGCCGCGAGATCACTCTGGCCGTCCTACTATCAGCGGACAATGGCGGGGCGATGGTTTCGTTCGACCCACTGGCAGCATTTGGAAGGCGAGAGAGGGGGACAAGGATCGCCCGGAGTCTTCGTTGAATATCGACGTGAAGCGCCAACGAGTGGCCAGCGCGAATAGCGATCTGCATTGATCATTTCTCGCAGAGCCGCCGTCCGCCGGAGTAAGGCTGATAACTGCAGTCGGATGGCCGGAAGGAACGGTAGCTGCGGGAGCAAGCCATGATGTTGCAGCTCTGAGGTGAGGTTCCACCGTCCGCCAGCGCTCGTGTGGTCGGCGCCGCCATTGCTTCCCGCATGAAGTCCCGCCAAATATGCGCTGGCAAGGCGCCGCCGGTAACACCCTTCATCGGGGTATCATCATCATTGCCGACCCAAACCCCTGCAACAAGTGGCTCCGTAAAGCCGATAAACCAGGCGTCGCGATTGTTTTGGCTGGTACCGGTCTTCCCAGCTGCGAATGCGCCGGGGTCGGCTTCGCGCCCTGTTCCGCGCTGGACCACCAACTGCAGAAGCGCAAGGAGATCTGGCCGATAGGCGGAAAGATCAACGCTCGGGTTGGCCTGCGAGCCGACCCGAAATGCCCTTGCTTGACCAGCCGCCTGAAACCCGATGATGCCCCAAGGCTCGACAGGCGCCTTGCCCAAATGCACAGATGCGTAAGCGCTCGTCAGGTCGAGCAAGCTGACCTCTGAAGTGCCGAGGGCCAGTGCTGGTGTGTCAGCAAGTGGCGCATCGATCCCGAGTTCCCGCGCGGCTGCGATCACCTTGTCCATGCCCACCTCCTGGGCGAGCGCTACGGTTGGCGCATTCAGCGACCGGGCGAAGGCTTCCGCGAGCGTGACCCAGCCACGATAGCGACCGCCGGAATTCTCCGGTGACCAGCCATTGATGTCGATTGGCGCGTCCAGGACTTGATCGGACAGGGAGAGCCCGGCCTTAAGGGCCGCATAGTAGACGAACAGCTTGAAGGTAGAGCCCGGTTGCCGTTTCGCCGTGACTGCGCGGTTGAACTGGCTCTCTTTATAGTCGCGCCCCCCGACCATGGCGACAACCGCTCCGTCCGGCGTCATCGCAACCAAGGCCGCCTGGGATGCCCCTACAGCCTTTCCCTGGGTGTCCAGGGCGTTCCTGATGACCTTTTCGGCAATCCTTTGCAGCCGTGGGTCAAGCGTCGTGCGAACTGTGGTCGAGCCCGGTGATCCACCGGCGGTTTCGCTCGCCTGCGGCGAAATCCAGTCCGCGAACCAACTCCCGGACCGTGGCGTCGGCGTCGTCGGATGGAGCGTGGCGAAGCTCCCCTTGATTTGAGCGGCCTCGGATGCCGTGATCTTGCCATTACCCACCATCGCGTCGAGGACGACGGATGTACGCTTTCGGGCACCTTCAAAATTGTCGATCGGGTTCCACTGGCTCGGCGCCCGCAGCAATCCCGCCAGCAGTGCCGATTCCGAAAGGTTGAGCGAGCCAATGTCCTTGTTGAAGTAGATACGTGCGGCCGCCGGCATGCCCGTTGCGCCGGCGCCGAGATAGGCGCTGTTGAGGTAGCGTGTCAGGATTTCCTGCTTGCCCAGCTTCCACTCCAGCCAGAGGGAGATCACGAGCTCCTGGATCTTCCGCTTTATCGTGCGATCGCTGTCAAGGTATTGCAGCTTGATGAGCTGCTGGGTGATCGTGCTGCCGCCCTCTACCACCGACCCGGCTTCCACGTTTCGAACAAGCGCTCGTGCGATGCCTCTGAGATCGAGGCCGAAGTGATCCATGAACCGCCGGTCCTCAACGGACAACACCGCATTGATCAGCTGTGGCGGGAATTGGCTAAACTCTGCGTAAGGACCTTGATAAGGGCCCTGTCTGACGAGCGGCCCACCATCCGCGGTTTCCAACACCACGATTGGCCTTAACGTGCCGTCTCGAATCTCGCTCCAGGGGACATCCTTCAGCGCCCACACCAGGACTGTTGCGGCAAGCAAAATAGAGCCAACGGCGGTCAGCAGAACGGACGTTTTCCATCTACTGTCGCTTTGCCAAGCCCGCTGGGTTGTCGTTCCGGCCATTATCCCGAAACGACGAACCGCTCTCGCTGCCTTTGCCGGTACGGTTCTGAGCGACCCGCCGAAATTGCGAACGAGGGACGAAACCGTTGGCCTATCCAGATCCTGGATCTTCATCCTGATGGAGGAAGTGGCCGCGCGAGCCTTGACGGTTGCAGCAATCAACATTTCGCGCACATCATGGCCAAGCGCGCCAAGGAGTGCGCGAGTTGCGCGTCTGCTTCGTTCAAAAGCTACCGGCTGGCGCTCGGTCTCATCATCTTGGGTCGACGGGCCAGCTTCTTCCCCGTACTCCGATATCTTTGTCCTTACTTCGGCACCCTCTGCAGGTACTTCCGGCTTGCCATGGTTGTCGGAGCCCGTGGCATTTCGTGACGAGGATTTGGGAGGGTACGGCATTTGTTAACGTTCAAACTCGTTCAGCTTTAAAGCACCGTGGCGGTTTCCGGTCGTACGGCAACAACGCTTTGCCCCGCCTTTGGTTGGGTTCCTGTCCGCACATTTCGTTAAAACCATGTCGGTTGACTTGGCATCGGCACGCCAGATGCGTGTTGTTCTGTGGACAAGGGTGACCGGTCCGATCGGTTAGGACTTTTGCGGGGCGGCGGTAGGACGAAGGTCCAATGGCCGAATGATCGGAGCCAATTAATTGAGGTTCTCTCGTTCTGTTCACGATGTGCCGCGTGCTGCGGGCATATCGTTCTCTCTGGGAAAAGCACTCAGTCACTGGACACACTTGGTAGGAGACTTTGATGAAAAGAATCGGTGCAGTACTCGCAGCCGCCGCCATGGCACTGTCGGCGGTCTCGGCGCAGGCCGTGCCTTTGTCTCCCGTTTCAGTGGGGCCACTGGCTTCCGAGCCGGTCGAACTGGTTCACCACAAGCCAGGACATTACGGTGGCCCGCCGCACAAGCGTGGCTACAACGACTTCCGCTACAACGGGAGCCGTTACAATGCGGGCCCACGATACGGCTACTACAATGGCTACGAGGGATACCGCTATCGTCGCGACGGGTATCGTCGGCACAGTGACGGGTGGTGGTATCCTCTGGCCGCATTCGGGACCGGACTGGTGATTGGCGGCGCGATCGTGTCGCCACCTCGCAGGGTTTATTCCAACGCTTCGTCGGCGCATGTCGAATGGTGCTATGACCGTTATCGCTCTTACAGGGCCTACGACAACAGTTTCCAGCCCTATTACGGGCCACGCCAGGAATGCGTGTCGCCGTACTACTGATCAGCTCGGCTCCACGCTTCCACAACCAAACCGGCCCGCTTTAGACGCTTCCCGACAGGTGCGGCCTTGGGCCGGAAATTTGATCAAAAAAAATCCTCCCACTCGCCGAGGTGATATTGGCGACCGCATCCCGGTGGGCTTGACAAACGGCTACGGATCAAAATATAGGGTAATCGATAACCCAACTAAGGTTGTGTAAAGATCGTGGCAATTTCGCTTTCTGATATCGCGGAGCGTGCGGGCGTCTCGGTAAAGACGGTTTCCGGCGCGTTACACGGTGGCTCCGCCCGCATGTCGGATGATACGCGCCAGAAAGTGAAGGCGATCGCCGAGGAACTCGGTTATGTGACCAATCTCGCCGCGCGCGGTGTGCGACAGGGGTGGTTGCCGCTGGTCGGCGTCGTTTCCGATGGCTTGATTACGTCACCGTTCGCCACCGAAATCGTGCGCGGGCTTGACGGTGCCGCGCGCAGTGCCGGCATGGCGGTGTTTGCGGTCAACCACAGCAGCGGACAGTCAATCGGCTCAGTGGTCGACGAGGTGCAACAGTTCCGGCCCCGTGCCGTTGCCTATGCCGCCATGTACCACAAGGACATCGACCTGCCGCCAGCGCTCGCGGGCTCCGTCGGCGTGATGATCAATTGCCGCGAGGCCTCCGGCCGTGTGACCTCACTGGTGCCCGACGAAGAAGGTGGGGCGCGCGAGATTGTGCGTTACCTGCTCGCCTCTGGCCGCCGCCGGATCGCCTTCATCAACCTGCCGGGCATCCTTGCTGGGGCGCTACGAGAGAAGGGTTTTCGCGCCGCTCTTGAAGAGGCAGGCATCGAACCGATGGGCGTGCTTCCGGCCGTGCGCCGCAGCGTTTACAGCGATCGCGCTCCGAGCCTCGTCGCCTCGCATGTCGAGGCATTGCTGGCTACCGGTCAGCGGCCGGACGCGGTCCTGTGCGGCAACGACCGTGTCGCAATGGAAGTCTATGCGGCCGTTGCGCGCGCCGGCCTTAAAATCCCGGACGACATTGCGGTGGCCAGCTTCGACAACCAGGTCGAGTTGGCCTCGCGGCTGGATCCGCCGTTGACCACGATGGCCCTGCCGCACCGCGCGATGGGCCGCCTGGCCATGGAGATCCTGCTCGCAGGGGAGCCTGAGCCGCCGCATTTGCGAAAGCTGCCGTTTCATCTGGTCGTGCGGGCATCGGTTTAGCAACCAGCATTCTTGTCGAATTGAATAGGAGGAGAAGATCAATGACGACATATTTGGGTAATCGTTTACTTGGTGCGCTTTTCGTGTCTTCTGCACTCTTGTGGAGTGGGGGTTTTGCAGAGGCAAAATCCGTCATCCACGTGATGCACCAGGGTGATCCAGGTTGGGTGAAGGCCTATGGCGACGTCGCCAAGCGCTTCGAGGAAGCCAATCCCGATATCGATGTCGAGATGATCTACGCGCCTCACGACGCCTATAATGAGAAGTTCAGCGCCGCCGTCATGGCCAAGCAGTTGCCTGATGTGATGGAACTCGATGCGCCGTTTCTGGCGAACTACGTCTGGTCGGGCTACCTGCAGCCCATCAAGCCGCTTGTCGACAAGGATGTGCTCGACGACATGACCGGCTCGAACATCGCCCAGGGCACCTATCCGATCGACAAGGATCTCTATGCGATCGGCCTTACCGACTCCTCGGTCGTGCTTTACGGCAACAAGAAGTATCTTGAAGCCATCGGGGCACGCATTCCGAAATCCGTCGATGATGCCTGGACGCGCGAGGAATTCGAAGGCTATCTCGAAAAGCTCTCCAAGCTCGAAGGCGTGAAGTGGCCGATCGACACGTTCCGCGGCTACGGCATCAAGACCGAGTGGATCACCTATGCCTACGGCCCGCTGCTTGAAAGCGCTGGCTGCGACCTGATCGATCGCAAGGCCTGGAAGGCGAGCGGCACGCTCGACAGCGAAGCCTGCGTCAAGGCGCTGACGATGATGCAGACGTGGGTAAAGAACGGCTGGATCGTTCCCACGTCGTCCGGCACCAACCAGTTCTATGCGGAGGGGCAGCCGGCAGCGCTCGCCATGGGTGGTCACTGGTTCTACGCGGAAGCCGCCGCCGCGATGAAGGACAATATCGTCGTCATGCCGCTGCCGAAGATCGGCGACAAGGGCGTCAGCCCGAACGGCACCTGGATCTGGGGCATCTCGGCGACCTCCGAAAACCCTGAAGCCGCCGGAAAATTCCTGAGCTTCCTTCTGAAGGACAAGGATTACCGCGACTATGCGAAGACCCAGTCGGCGTATCCCGGTCTGAAGAGCTTCGCGGCGGAATCCCCGCTCTACGCTGATGGCGGGCCGCTTGCCGTTGCGTTCGAGCAGGCCTCCAAGACCGCCGTCGCCCGTCCGCCGCACCCGGCCTATCCGACGATCACCTCGGCTTTCATGCAAGCGGTCGACAAGATCTTCAACGGAGGCGACGTGCAGGAGGCGCTGACGGCCGCGGCGAAGAAGATCGACCAGGATATCGAGGACAACGCCGGCTACCCGCCCTTCGACGAGCAGCAATAGGCGTCCTTTGCTGGGCCGCCTGGCTGGGCGGCCCCGCGCCACCTTGGGAGGATGAGCAAATGAGGAGGAGACCATGACCTTGCAACAGATGTCCGCGGCCGCGCTGCCGCGCCCCGCCAGGCGGCGCGATCGGCAGCGGTTCTGGCAGGAGGTCGCAATGATCGCACCGGCCGTGCTGCTGCTTGCCGTCTTCCTGATCACGCCGTTTCTTCTGTCCTTTTGGACGGCGATGACCAATCAGCCGCTGGTGCCGCGCCCGACGCCGGTGCGTTTCGTCGGCTTGCTGAATTTCCAGCGGGTCTTCACCGACCCGCTGTTCTGGACCTCGCTCTGGAATGTCACGCGCTTCACGGTGTGGGTGCTGCCGGTCCAGTGCGGTCTTGCATTTCTGACGGCGCTGCTGCTGCACCAGAAGCTGCCGATGCAGAACGTTCTGCGCGGTATGTTCTTCTTGCCGGCGATCACCTCTATGGTCGTCGTCTGCGTAATCTGGGGCACGCTTTTCCAGTATCCGAGTGGTCCGCTCAACCAGATCGTCGGTTTCCTGTCCGGTGGCATGATCCAGCCGATCGACTGGCTGGGCGACCCTGAATGGGCGATGTTTTCGATCGTGTTGCTGTCGGCCTGGCAGGCCTATGGCTTCCAGATGATCATCTATCTTGCGGGCCTGCAGGGTATTCCGGAGGAGCTTTATGACGCGGCCCGCATCGACGGCGCGAGCGCGCTTCGCCGCTTCTGGCACGTCACCATGCCGGGCCTGCGTCCGACCCATGTCTTCGTGCTGGTCATCACCACGATCCAGGCCTTTAAGCTTTACACCCAGGTTGCGATCCTTACCCAGGGCGGACCGAAGGAGAGCACGGAGACCGTGGTGCACTACATGGTGCGCGCCGGCTTCGAGGAACAGAAACTCGGATACGCATCCGCCGTCTCCGTCATTCTCTTCGTCATCGTTCTTCTGATCGCGCTTCTCCAGCGCAAACTCCTGAGGCGCTTCGATGTCTGATCTCGTTCTCAGCCAGCCAGCCCCGCTGGCGATCCCCCGCGGCAACAGCAAGACGGGCCTGCGTATCGTCCAGACCATCTGCATCTTCATCATCGCTCTGGTAATGATCTCGCCGCTCTTCATGCTGCTGATCGCCAGCCTTAAGGATGACCGCTTCCGCATCCTTGCGGACATGGGCAGCTTCCGTGCCTTCTGGGTCAGCGAGCCGACCCTGTCGAACTACCGGGAAATCGCCAACTTTTCAGGCGAACTTGCCTATGGCCGCTATCTCGCCAATTCGCTGGTGATCCTCGTCGTCACCGTCGTATCCGGGCTGATCATCAATTCGATGGCCGGCTTCGTGCTCGCTTGGGGGACGCTTCGCGGAAAGGCGGTCCTGCTCGCCCTCGTCGTTGCGCTCTACGTCATCCCGCAGGAAAGCATCATCATGCCGCTCGTCGTGATGATGTCGCGCGCCGGATTGACGGATACGTTCGCCGTGCAGATCCTGCCTTGGGTCGCAAGCCCGCTCTATGTCTTCCTGTTCTACCAGTTCTTCGCGCAACTGCCGAAGGAACTCTACGAAGCTGCGGAGATGGACGGGGCGTCGGCGTTTCGGATCTACCGGTCGATTTATATGCCGCTCAGCCTGCCGGCACTTGCGACCGTTTCGATCCTGATGGGGATCGAGAGCTGGAACCAGTATCTCTGGCCGACGCTCGTCACCCAGACCGACTATGCCCGACCGATCTCGGTCGCGATCGCCACCTTCTTCGGACAGGACAGCATCTACTGGGACCGCGCCATGGCTGCGTCCGTGCTGATGATGATCCCCGTCCTCATACTCTACCTCGCCTTCCAGCGCTGGTTCGTAAGTTCGTTCGTCGGCTCCGCCGTGAAAGGTTGACTATGACTGTCCAAACAAGACCCGTGAGCTCAGCGCTCGAAATTGCTGAGGCCGAGCTTCCAGCAGGCACAGTGCTGCATCTCTGGCTGAAGGCGCGGACGGCCGGCGGCGAGGCTAAGCTCTTGGTCACCGTCGATCGTGGGCATGTCGCTGACCCGACCACTCGGCGCGCGGAAGAATTCGAATTCTTCACGGTGACGCTCGGAACGGGTGGTCGCACGGTGCTTGTCTATGATGCGGAAACAACCGCGCTCTCCGTCGCCTATGCGTTTCACCCGCAGACTGTGCTGGAGGAGGGGATCCGCGTCCTGCATCACGACGTCCGCACGGCGCCGCCTGAAGTTGCCGGCGGCTACCATTTCCGTCCGCCCTTCGGCTGGATGAACGACCCAAACGGCTTCGGCCGCTTCAAAGGCCTCGGCCATCTCTTCTATCAGCACTATCCCCATGGCTTGCGTTGGAACACCATGCACTGGGGCCATGCTGTCTCCAAGGATCTGGTCCGCTGGACGCATCTGCCGATGTTCCTGTTTCCGGCGGACCATCTTTCGGAAACCGACGATGGTCGTGGCGGCGCCTTCTCCGGTTCGGCCATCCCTGTCTCCGGGCCGGACGGAGATGATATCCGAGTCTTCTACACCGAACACGTTCGCGATCGGGAACCGGAGGAGCAGATCCAGCTCTCCGCCCTCAGCCGCGACGGCATCATCGCCGGCCGGTCCGAGGTGGTCCTGCCGGTCCGTCCGGAAGATCTGAATCTCACCAAGGATTTCCGCGATCCCTATGTGTTCAAGGGCCCGGACGGCCGCTGGAAGATGCTGCTTGGCAGTCGTGACCGATCGGGCGGTGTCGTTCTGCTCTACGAGACGGCGGATCTGCAGGGCGCGACGGGCTGGACCTTCCTCGGCATCATCCACCGCGAGGACGGTTTCGGCATGACCGCGGCGGAATGCCCCTGCATGGTGCCGGTCGGCGGCAAGCCGGAAGATCCGGATACCCGCTGGGCGCTGATCTTCGGTCTGCTGACGAGCCGTGATCCGGCGACCGGTCGGCGCAACCTAACCTCTATCACCGTCGGCCGCTTCGACGGCCGGGCGTTCATGGCCGAGTTCGAACAGGAACTGGATTTCGGCTCCGACGCCTACGCCTTCCAGGCCTTCGTCGACGGTAATGAGCCGGTCGGCATTGCCTGGCTCGCCAACTGGACGGATTTTTCCAAGAAGGACGATTTCCCGACGGCGTTGACCCTGCCGCGTCGCCTACTCCTCGACGGGGACGCCGTGTTGACGCCACCGGTCGTCGCGGTCGAAAGCCTGCGCCACAGGTTGCTCGATGAAACGGCCCTTGCCGCGGGTGAAACGGTTCCACTCGAAAACGGTGCGGTTGAGATCGTGCTCGCATTGCCCAAGCCCGGCGCGGCGTTCGAGCTCGCTTTCGAGCACCCGGACACCAAACTTGGCGTCAGGCTCGACAGCGATGGTCTTGCGATCGTCTTCGACGCCGGCACCGGCAAACCGCCACCGCGATATCTCGCATCCGGCGCCAGGCCTTCGCAACTTCGCATCTTCCTCGACGCCGGTTCGATCGAGGTCTTTGCCGACAACGGCCGCTGGACAGGCACCAAGCGCATTCCGGGATTTGCCGCCGCGCGATCAGCAAGGCTGACCGGCGCCGTCATGGGCGCGAAAATCTGGCAAATCAAGCTTTGAAGGAGGAAGAAAAATGGCATCGGTAGCGATCGATTGCGTTCTGAAACAGTACGGCGCGGCCTCCGTCATTCACGGCGTTTCCGTGGACATCGAGGACGGAGAATTCGTCACGCTCGTCGGACCTTCCGGCTGCGGCAAGTCCACACTCCTGCGCATGCTGGCGGGCCTCGAGGACATCAGCGGTGGCGAAATCCGCATCGACGGCCGCGTCGTCAACGACGTTGCGCCGAAGGAGCGCGACATCGCAATGGTGTTCCAGAGCTACGCACTCTATCCGCACATGACGGTCAAGGAGAATATGGGTTTCTCTCTGAAGCTCCAGGGTCGCGACAAGGCGACGATCGATAAACTGGTGAAGGAGGCGGCCGGCATCCTCGCCCTCGACCCATTGCTTGATCGCCTGCCAAAGCAGCTTTCCGGCGGCCAGCGCCAGCGCGTCGCCATGGGGCGGGCCATCGTGCGTCACCCCAAGGTGTTCCTGTTCGACGAGCCACTCTCGAACCTCGACGCGAAGTTGCGTGTGACCATGCGCAGCGAGATCAAGGAACTGCACCGGCGCCTCGGCACTACCATCGTCTATGTCACGCACGATCAGATCGAGGCAATGACCATGGCCGACAAGATCGTCGTCATGCGTGCCGGTCGGATCGAGCAGATCGGCAGACCGCTCGACCTTTACGACCGCCCGGGCAACACCTTCGTTGCCACCTTCATAGGATCGCCCGCGATGAACCTTTTCGAAGGAACCGTCAGCGATGGCGGCTTCTGCATTGCAGGCGGGGTTTGCCTGCCACTACCGGCGTCGGTTGGCAGCGGGACTGCCCGCACCTACGGCATTCGCCCCGAAGACCTGGAGCTTGCTGAAACTGGTATCCCGGCGACCGTGCTTACGGTCGAGCCAACCGGCGCCGAAACCCATCTTCTGGTGCGCGTCGGCACTCAGACTGCCGTGCTGGTGTTGCATCGCCGCGTGGACCTTAATCCTGATGAGCAGATATACCTCTCGCCGAAGAACCAGAAGATCCATCTGTTTTCCGCCGAAGGCGCCCGGGTTAACTGAGCTTTTGGTACCCCTAGACGCGGGTCGCGAGTTCGAATCTCTTCAAGACCAGGGATTAGCATTCGCCTTGCCGCCTTTTCGCTCGGGCACCGGCGCTCGCGGCCGAGAAGCAGACAATCCCCTTTTTGCGCTACTGAAAAGCGGCGAAAGCGCTTTGGCTGAAACGCTGACTTTCCCAAGCGGCTGGAACGATTCTGCCCGTGGCGAGAAGCTTCTTACGGCTCCGGCGGCGCCGTCGACGACGCCGGAGCCTGCGAGGCTATTTTGTGCCAATGGTGAACAAAGGCTCTCCCAGCCGCGCCGCATCGACCTCGATGCCGAGGCCCGGCGTCGCCGGCGCGGAGCCGAAGCCTGCCGACGAGCGCGGCGAATGGTTCGCAAGATGCCCGTCCGTCCAATCATTAAAAAACGGCGTCATCAGCAGGGATTCCGGGCGCGTGGTTGCGGCGACGTGGGAGGTCGCGGCGGTGATGATATCGCCGCCCCACATATCTTCGACCGACACCGCCATGTTCAGGTCCTGGAGCAGATCGCGGGCCTTCACCACATTGGTGAGGCCGCCGAGCTTTCCGAATTTCAGGTTGATGGAAACCGCATTGGCTTCGTATTTCGCCCGGTAGATCTCGTCAGGGTTGACGATGGATTCGTCGAGCACCAGCGGAACCGACGAACCGCGATGGGCGAGAATGCAGTCGGCCGTGCTGCGGCAGGGCTGTTCGACATAGACGGGGAGACCGGCCATTCCCTGCAGCGCCAGCTTGGCGGCGCCGAGCGACCAGCCGCCGTTGGAATCGGCGACGATCACCGTTTCGCTATCGCCCGCTTCCACGCTCGCCCGCGTGCGGGCGATGTCATCGAACGGATTGTTGCCGACCTTCAGCTGGAAGCGGTTGATGCCGGCGCGGCGGCGTTCGCCGATAAACTCCGCCATTGCCTCCGGACGATCGAGTGGCACGGCTTCATAGATCGGGAAACGCTCGTTGAGGACGCCGCCGATCAGAGCCGAAATCGGCCGATCAACAGACCTGCCGAGAATGTCCCAGCAGGCGATGTCGATCGGGCTCTTGGCGAAGTCCTGTCCCATCAGGGTGCGGTTCATAATACGCGCGATCTTGCCAATGTTGGTCGGGTCCGCACCGATCAGCGCCTCGCCGAGATCCTTCAGGGCGGTCCGGATGCCGTCAGGAAAAGTGGGCAGATAGACCTTGCCGAGCGTCGTGATTTCGCCCCAGCCGATGAGCCCTTCGTCTGTGCGGATGCGCACGACCGTGCCGTCTTCGGCGCTCGCGACGCGGTTGCCGGACATCACGTAGGTGCCGTGGGCATAGCCGACCTGGTATTTGAACACATCGATACCGACAATTTTCATTGGATCCTCCATCAATTGTATATTGTATAAAATATTGATTGTCGGCAATCAAGGGCGTTCGGTAGTCTGGCGGCGAGCGCATATGCGAGGAGACGCTGCAGACATCGGTGGCAGGTCGATGCGGATATTGTATAAAATCACGTGCTCGCTATAGGCAGCGGCAAAATTCGATCGGGAAACTGAATATGACTGCAGTCGGAAAAGGCCTCCAGCACAAAACAATGGCATCCGCCGCGGCCGAGGAAATTCGCAATCGGATCCTGTCGGGCAGTTATCCTCCAGGCTTCCAGTTGCGGCAGGACGGTTTGGCTGGTGATCTCGGCATGAGCCGCATCCCGATCCGGGAGGCTCTCGTGCAGCTAGAAAGCGAGGGACTGCTCAAGATCCTGCCGCATCGGGGGGCGATCGTCGTGAAGCTCACAGCCGAGGAAATCGAGGAACTGTTCAACATGCGGCTTCTCCTTGAACCGTTCCTGTTCAAGCGGTCGGCTCCCTTGCTGACGAAAGAGGATCTCAAGGTGCTGCACCTGATCCAAACGCGCTACGCCGAGTCAATTGACAAGCTCGATATCGAGGCGTGGAACGAGTTGAACACTGAGTTTCATCTCACCCTCTATCGTTACGCGTACAGTCCACGCGTCGTCCTGACGGTTCACAACTTGCTCGTCGAGTGCGACCGGCACACCCGAATTCAGTTGTCTACGATCCGAGGCGATCGTGAGCGAGCCGTCGCAGAGCATGCCGAACTCCTGCGCCTTTGCGAACAGGGTGCCTTCGAGGAGGGAGCTCGGCTCATGTATGCGCATATCGACCATATACGCGCCGGACTTGTGGCCCTGCTCAGCCGTGAGGAAAGCGTCGAGGTCTGATCCTTGGAGGCAAATCCGAGGCCCGGGTCGTAATCGGCAGATGTGTCGCTGCGCGGCGCGAGCGTGCCATTCACCCGCGCTACCGGGTTTGCTGAAAAGCTTCCTAGATGGTTTCACTGCCCGTTGAAGTCAGATCTCGAGAACCCTTCCAATGGAGGTCGGTGCTGTCGCCAGCCGCGCCGCAGCTAACAGGAGTGACGTGAGAACAAATGGTGGGGCCTGGCAGGACTCGAACCTGCAACCATTTAGGCATGCGACGGCTCTAACCATTGAACTATAGGCTTCAACTTCTAGGGACGGCGAACAACCGATTGATCCAATCAGGTCGGGAAGTTTAACGCAGGGCGACGCGACGAATGTGCCGTGTTTGTTTCCTTCATATGCGCCTGGAGTTTCATAATGTATCGTCCGGAAAGGTCCCTTATCTTGTGATCCGCTCGAGCACGCGAGCCAACGCACGCCTCAATGCCTCCGACCCGCCCGAGGTGTCGAAATCCTGAAACACTTGTTCGTTCAAGCCGCCCTTGGTGGCGAACTCGCGGCTCATCTCGATGAACTTGCTATCCCCGCCAGCAAGAAGCGCGACGTCTGACAAACCAGCAAAGAGTGGAGCGAGATAAGCGCGGCCCTTTTCTTCCGGCAGACCGTTTTCCGCAAGCCATTCCGTCGTGCGGTGCATGATGCCGAAATAGGTGGCCATCAGGGCGCTTGCGGCGGCCAAGAGGTCGTATTCCGCCTTCGTCTCGCATTCGACAGCATTGCCGAGCACGTTGAAGAGGGCGGCTGTATCCGCGTCGGGTGGATAGACGGCCGTGACGCCCTTGCGGCGGGCGACAAAAGGTAGGGGGATCGCCTGCGAGAGGCAAACATCCGCGCCGATCCAGTCCAGCAGTGCAGGCCGGCTCGTCGCGGCGACGACGCTGATCACCTTCTGACCATCGCGGAAGCGCAACGGGCGGGTGGCCTCTTCAGCGATCTGCGGGCGAATGGCCAACACGACCGCGTCGCAGCCATCGACGATCGCCTGATTATCTGCGGAGATGATTACTTGCGGGAAATCGGCGGCGAGCCTGCTGGAAACTTTCGTGCTGCGCTCGGACACCACAACTTGAGACGCCGCGCTCGGCTTTGCCAGCAGCCCGCGCACCATGGCGTCGGTGATGGTGCCGGTTCCGATGAATCCAATTTTTTCGGGCAAGGGCATGTTTATTCAGCAGCTGCAAGCGGACCGAAGGAGACGTCGGTCGTGTAATTTTCGCGCAGGAACGCGATGAAATTGTCCTGGAACTGCCGGGTATGAGCATGGGCGAGTTCGTCAGCAAGCTCGACGTTCTTGGCCCGGATCGCTTCCAGCATCAGCTCGTGTTCGTCCGTCAGCAGGTAACCGTCGCCGGTGCGCTCAAGATACTCGAAGTGAAGATGCAGCATGCGCTGGCCCTGGTTGAGTAGCCGCTCGTAGAACGAAGCCAGATAGGCATTCTTGCCGGCGTAGGCGACGGCCATATGGAACTGCTTGTTGGCCTCCGACATCTTCAGGTGCTGGCCGGTCTTGACCGCCGTCTCGAATTCCTTCTGGCGCTTCGCGATGATCTTCAGATCAGCATCGGTGCGTAGTGCGGCGGCCAGCCGCGTGTTCATACGCTGCGCGACGTCCAAGGCTTCGACATATTTCGGGAAGCTCGCCACCTCGATGGGTGCGACAATGGTGCTGCGGTTGGAAAGTGTCACGACCAGTTCTTCGCCCGCCAGCCGGATCAGCGCCTCGCGTATCGGTGAGCGCGACATGTCGAACCGCTCGGCCAACGTCATTTCATCGAGCAGCTGACCGGGCGGCAGGGTGAGCGCCAAAATCTCATGGCGTAGCGTGTCGTACACGCTTTTCGAGCCCATGCCGCGCACCCGCTTCGATTCAACTTCGTCAGACACTTAACTCCCTTTCTGCAATTCAGGGCCATTGGGCCAGAAAAACCGAGGCGCAGCAATCGTAAAATTTCCGCTTGACTTTGTCGACACGGAGACGACATAATTTTTCCAGTCGACACGGAGCCGACAAGAAAAGCATCATAAGAACGGCCAAAGCCGACAGGTGGAACCGCGCTTCAAGCGCTCTAAAACATGGGAAGATGCACATGCTCTCGAATGTGATGACGTCCGCGCTGCGGGCGACGGCGACGCTTGCCCTGATGGTCGGGCTGTCGAATACCGCTGCGGCTCAGACAGCGGAAGGATACTGGCAAGGCGTCCAGAAGAGCGGCAACTTGCGTTGCGGCGCCGCCGTCGCTCCTCCCTATGTGATGCGTGATCCGGCAACGGGTGAATACTCTGGGTTCTTCGCCGACCTGTGCCGCGAATTCGCCGACGCCCTGCAGGTAAAGCCTGAGTTCGTTGATACGACCTGGGACAACATCGTCGCGGGCCTTCAGGCAGGCAAATGGGATGTGTCGCTGGCATTGAACCGCACGCCGGCTCGCGCCATGGCCGTGCAATTTTCCATTCCCGCAATGGAGTACCAGATCTCGCTCGCCTACAATAAGGAAAACCCGAAAATACCGGCAGGCGCCGCTTCGGTCGCCGATATCGACAAGGCGGACGTTACGCTCGCCGTCATGTCCGGAACGGCCCAAGACAAGGCGATCTCCGCTGCGGTCAAGACCGCGACGATCCTGCGGTTGCCGACCAACGACGAGACCCGCCTTGCGGTCGTTTCGCGACGCGCTGATATTCTCGTCGACGCTTCCGATACCAACCAGCTTTTCACCCAGTCGAACCCGGATTGGGCAGTCGCTCTTAACCCCAAGCCGGCGCTCGCAAAGCAGGGTGTCGCCTTCGGCCTGCCGCTTCAGCTTTCAGCCTCGGACGTCGAAGTGGTCAACATCTTCCTCGAGGAGCGGGTCGCGACCGGCCACGTGGATGCGCTGATCAAGAAAGCCGTGGACGACGTACTCAAGGCCGGCAACTAGGCCCTGGCGGGGCCGCCTTGAGGGCGGCTCCGTGCCCTGTCCCCGAGGAGGAGAGTTTGGACGATGTCGGATACCGCTCCGCTGGTTAAGATCGAAGGACTGCACAAGAGCTACGGCGGCGTCGTGAAGGTGCTGCAGGGCCTAGATATTCAGATGAAGGCGGGCGACCGCGTCGTTGTCATAGGCCCTTCCGGTGGTGGGAAGTCCACACTTCTCAGGGTGTTGATGGGGCTTGAACAGATTGATCGTGGCGCCGTCGCCTTCGGCGGCAAGCCCTATATCTCTGCGAACGGCAAAGGCAAAACTTCGATCGATGCAAAGGTTCGACGCTCGATCGGCATGGTGTTCCAGCACTACACGCTGTTTCCACATCTCGATGTCATCGGCAACCTCATCCTCGCCCCTATGAAGGTAAGGGGAGAGAAGAAGGCCGAAGCTCAGGCAAGGGCGATGGCGCTGCTCACGCGGTTCGGTCTGGCACAAAAGGCAAATTTCTATCCGGCACAGCTCTCCGGCGGTCAAAAACAGCGTGTCGCCATTGCCCGTGCCCTGATGCTCGATCCGAAGCTGATGCTTTTCGATGAAGTCACGTCGGCGCTCGATCCGGAACTTGTGGCCGAGGTCGAACAGGTGATCCTGCAGCTCGCCCAGCAGCAGATGCCGATGGTCATCGTGACCCACGATATGTGGTTTGCCAAGAACATCGCGTCTCGGGTGATCTTCTGTGCCGGTGGCGTCGTCGTCGAAGACGGTCCGCCCGAGCAGGTGCTTGGCTCCCCCAAGGAAGAGCGCACGCGAGAGTTCATCGAACGGGTCTTCCACATCAAACACTGAGGGACGGACCATGAATTACAACTTCGATTTCGCGTCTGTCGTTCGTAACTTCGGACCGTTGTGGGATGGCCTTTTCGTCACGATCCAACTGACCATTGCGGCCAACCTGATCGGCCTTAGTCTTGGTTTCGTCTTGGCGTTGCTCGCCATGAGCCGTTGGGCGGCAGTCCGCCTGCCGATTACGCTCTTCATCGAGTTTTTCCGCTGTACGCCGGCGATCATTCAGATCGTCTGGTTCTTCTATTGCGTCCCGATGCTGTTCAACGTGTTCCTCGGGTCGACCACGATGGGCATCATGGCGCTCGGTCTCAACCTCGCGGCGTTCAACGCGGAAGCCTACCGCGCCTCGATCCAGGCAGTTCCAAGAGAACAGCTGGATGCCGGTGTGGCCCTCGGCCTCACGCCGTTTCAGCGTATCCTCTACATCGTGCTGCCGACTGCCGTGCGAAACTCGATCCCGGTCTTGCTCACCAACGGGATCGGCATCTTCCAGCAGAGCGCCTTGGTCGCCATCGTCGCAGTTCAGGACCTGATGTACCAGGGCAAAACCTTGGCCACGCAGACCTACCGTCCGATCGAGACCTTTACCATCGTCGCGCTCTTCTATTTCGCCGTCTCGTTCCCGGTTTCCCAGATCGTCGGCTATCTCGAACGCCGCCGCGAAGCCTTGGCAAGCTGAGGATACGGACCCATGACCTTCAATTTTGCCATCGTGCTCAAGTTCCAGGAGGCCCTCCTTCTCGGCCTTTGGACCACGCTCAAGTTGACGCTGATCTGCATCGTGCTCGGTTGCGTACTCGGCTTCCTGCTGGCGCTTGCCCGGACATCGAAAAGTTCGATCCTGCGCGGCGTATCCGGTGTTTACGTAGAGTTCTTTCGCGGCACGCCCGTGCTCGTTCAGCTGTTCTGGATCTTCTATTGCCTGCCGCTGATCCTCGGCGTTGAACTTTCCAACATGGCATCCGGGATCATCGCTTTAACGCTCTATATGGGCGCGATCAGCAGCGAGACCTTCCGTGCATCGCTCAAGTCCGTTGGCCGCGAGCAACTGGACGCCTGCGTGGCGCTGGGCTTGTCACCCTGGGCACGCACAACCAGCGTTGTGTTGCCGCAAGCCGTGTTGCGAGCCGCACCGACGCTGCTGTCGAACTGCGTCAGCCTGTTCAAGGAAAGCGCGCTCGTTTCGGCTGTCGGCATGGCGGATCTGATGTTCGTCGGCCAGAACATTTCCAACAACACGGCTCGCCCCATCGAGGTGCTGACTGTCGTCGCTCTCATCTACTTCGTCATCGCCTTCCCGCTGACGCGTGCTGTCACGATCATCGAACAACGCATCCTCAAGCGGCTGGCTGTCTGAGCCGCCGCCCCACGAAACCCGAATGGAGAATCCAATGAAACTCACAGGCGTCATGCCCGCCCTCGTTACCCCCTTCGATGCCAACGGTCAGATCGATTTTAAGGCCTTTGAAAAGCTGCTTGTCCATCTGCGCGAAGCTGGAGTGACCGGCTGGGTGCCGAACGGGTCCACCGGGGAATATTTCAGCCAATCGACGGAAGAGCGCCGCGACGTGCTCCAGTTCGTCAAGGATTTTGCCAAGCCCGGTGAAATCCTCATCGCCGGCACCAACGCGTCGGCGACCCGTGAAGTGATCGAACAAACGGCGATGGCCAGGGAGATTGGCTACGACACCGTTCTTCTCGCTCCGCCCTTCTATACCCGTCCAACGCAGGAAGAACTCATCAGGCACTACGAGACTGTCCTGGCCGCCGTCGACGTCAACCTGGTGCTCTACAGCTATCCCGCCAAAGACGGGTCCGACATCAGCTTCGAACTCATGGATAATTTTGCCGATAACCCACGCGTCATCGGCATCAAGGAAAGCTCGGGCGTGCTTCAGCGCGCAATCCACATTGCCAGCCGATACGAAGGCAAGATCCAGCTGGTCAGCGGCTCGGACGACATTGCGCTGGATTTCATGTTTTGGGGCGCAGAAAGCTGGATTTGCGGTCCGTCCAACTGCATGGCCAAGGCCTGCTGCGATCTGGACCGAGCCTACAAGTCGGGCGACCTTGGCAAGGCCCGCGAGATGATGAAGACCCTCTACCGGGCGATGAACATCCTCGAATCCGGCAAGTTCGTACAGAAGATCAAGTATGGCTGCGAGTTGCAGGGTCTGCCGGTCGGCGAATGCCGGTCACCGCTCGGTTCGCTCACGATTGAGGAAAAGGCCGAATTCCGTGCTGCCATGGAACCGATCCTGAATTGGTAAGCCGCAATGGCCGGGCGCAAGCGGCGCCCGGCCGAACTTGAATCTCAATTGGAGCAAGGACACTCATGACTACCGTGGTTGTCGGCGCAGGGATCATCGGCACGGCCGTCGCCTACGAGCTGCAAAAGCGCGGGCGACAAGTCGTTTTGCTCGACAAGGGCGAGGTTGGGCGCGGCGCATCCTATGGAAACATGGCCTCGATTGCCGTGACGGAATTCATGCCGGCCTCTCGCCCGTCGATCTGGAAGCAGATCCCAGGCTGGATGCTCGATCCCGAAGGGCCGGTGCGTGTTCGCCCTGCCTACATGCCGAAGCTTATTCCATGGTTTGCGCGCTTTGTCGCCGCGTCACGACCCGGCAAGCTGCGTCAGCTTGAGGCCGACGGCGCAGCGCTTTGCAAGCGGGTGTACGATGACCTTCTGCCTCTGCTGCGGGAAACGGGTCTGGAAGGTGAGCTGACGGAAGAGGGCTGCCTTTCGCTTTACAGCAACGAAGCAGAGTTCCACACAGACCGCGAGCATATCGATATTCTGGAACGCTTCGGCTTTCCGCACCGGCGTCTGACAGGTTCGCAGGCGCGGGAGCTCGAACCGGAACTATCAGATAGTATTGGCCTTGCCGTCCTCTTTCCCCACAACCGCAGCCTGCGCGACCCGTTCCGCCTGGTAACCAGCCTGGCGCAGCGGTTCACCGCCCTTGGGGGCGAAATCCGCCGCGGAGCGGTTGGCGGTTTTGACCGCTCCGACCGGGTCACCGGCGTTCGTCTGGTCGCGGGCGACCCGATTGCTGCCGATGAAGTCGTGGTGGCCGCGGGGGCCTATAGCGCTCGTCTCTCTAAGGCGCTCGGAGAGCCCATGCCGCTCGAAACCGAACGCGGCTATCACACACAAATCATGGCACCAGGCATTTCGATGCGCCATTCGATCATTTGGCCCGCGCGCGCCTTTATGGTGACACCAACAGCCGGGGGCATTCGGGTTGGCGGCACGGTTGAGATGGCAGGTCTCGATGCCGCGCCCGATTATCGCCGCTCGAAGATCACTGTTCGTCGGGCGCAGACGGCATTGCCAAACCTGCAATGCGAGGACTTTTCCGAGTGGATGGGCCACCGCCCGGCTTTCCCGGATACCGTGCCAGTGATGTCCGCTTCGGCGAAGACGCCTGGCGTCTTCTACGCCACCGGCCACGGCCATCTGGGTGTCACCTATGCAGCGACGACCGCACGGCTGATGGGAGACCTGATTACCGGCGTCACCCCGCCCATCGACATGCGCCCCTATCGCGTCGACCGCTTCTAACGGCGGACGCTCAAACGCATCACATGTGAGGACACTATGCAGAACAAGCTTTTCATCGATGGCCACTGGGTAGTCCCGACCGACGGAGCCACGCTTCCGGTGATCGATCCGGCGACGGAAGAGGTCTTTCACCACATTGCCGCTGGGGGTGTTGAAGACGCCGAGGTCGCGGTTAAGGCGGCGCGTGAAGCTTTCGACAATGGACCCTGGCCGCGGCTTTCTGGCAAGGAACGGGCGGAATATCTCCGTGCAATGGCGCAAGGCATTCGTGACAGGCTGCCCGAACTGGCGCGTATGGAGACACGCGACAACGGCAAGCCGATCCCTGAGTCGGAATGGGATCTGACGGACGCGGCCGGCTGCTTCGATTTTTACGCCGATCTTGCCGAAGAATTGGATGGCGAGGTCGAGCAAGTAAAGCTTGCTGACGCACGCTTCGTCTCGAAGGCCGTGCGCGAGCCGCTCGGCGTTGCCGTCGCAATCGTTCCCTGGAACTATCCGCTTCTCATGGCCTCATGGAAAGTCGCACCGGCTCTTGCAGCTGGCTGCACCATGATCCTGAAACCCGCCGAAACCACGTCACTGACGGCACTGGAGCTGGGCGCGATCGCTGAAGCCGCGGGCCTTCCCAAAGGGGTGCTGAACATTGTCTCCGGCAAGGGCTCGGTAGTGGGTCAGGCTCTCGTAGAGCATCCGCAGGTGGACAAGGTCGCCTTTACCGGTTCGGGTCCGGTCGGCTCGCGGATCATGGCTGCCGGCGCCAAGGACGTCAAACGCATCAGCCTGGAACTCGGCGGCAAATCGCCCTTCGTGGTCTTCGCAGACAGCGACATCGAAAAAGCCGTCGAATGGATCATGTTCGGCATCTTCTGGAACCAGGGCCAGGTCTGCTCGGCCACGTCGCGGGTCCTCGTGGAAGCGCCCCTCTATCCAAAGCTGTTGGAGCGGCTGATTGACGAAGCCAAGAAGATAAAGATGGGTAACGGCCTCGACGCAGGCACGCTGCTCGGCCCCCTTGTCAACAAGGGACAGTATGAGGATGTTCTTCGCCACATCGACCGCGCGATCGAACAGGGGGCGACTGTTGCCTGTGGCGGCAAGTACGACGGTTTCGAGAAGGGCTTCTGGGTCGCCCCGACGATCCTGACCGATATGGCGCTCGACAGCGACGCCTGGGTTGAAGAAATCTTCGGGCCCGTCGTCTGCATCCGTCCCTTTGAAACCGAAAAAGAAGCGATCGACCTCGCCAACGATAGTCGCTTCGGCCTCGCAGCAGCGGTTATGTCAGCTGACGACGAGCGCTGCGAACGTGTCGCCAGCGCGTTTCGCGCCGGGATAGTCTGGATCAACTGCTCGCAGCCGACGTTCACCGAAGCTCCGTGGGGCGGCTACAAGCAATCCGGCATCGGCCGCGAGCTCGGCCGCTGGGGGCTCGACAACTATCTGGAGACAAAGCAGATCACCCGTCTGACCAGCGACGAGCCGTGGGGATGGTATCTGAAATGACCTTCGACAACACGCTCGACATCCTGCTTGTCCATTGCCAGGGCGAAAGTGGCAATGTGCTCATCAGTGGTGCGCCCGACATTCCGGGCGCGACCATCCTCGACAAGATGAACCATCTGAACAACGTAGACCCGTCGTTGCGCTTGTTCCTGACGCGCGAGCCGAGGGCGCAGGTCGTCCACACCACCAATTTGCTTCTGCCTTCGACCCGACCGGACGCCGACGCGGCCTTCATCGTGTTGCAGCCGGATCGCGCACATCCCATGTCCGGCTCCAACTGCATCTGTGTGGTGACCGCGCTCCTGGAGACCGGCCGTGTTGCCATGACCGAGCCGGAAACGATCGTCCGGCTGGATACGGCAGCTGGGTTGATCGTCGCGAGGGCGCGCTGCGACAACGGTCGTTGCCACTCGGTCAGCCTCGACAATGTGCCGGCCTTCGTGCAGCAGCTCGACGTTGTGATCGACACCCCGAAATGGGGGAGTGTCAAGGCCGACGTCGCCTTTGGTGGCGTCTTCTACGCACAGATCGACGTCGATCAGGTGGGCTTGCGCATCGAGCCGGAAGCCGCTCGTGCGCTTGCGGAAGCAGGAATGGAGATCAAGTCGCTGTTGGCTGAGCGGGTTACAGTGAACCACCCGGAAGTTCCGAGCCTGAACGAGATCGCCTATGTGATGTTCCGCGACTATCGACCCGACGGTTCGGTCATTACATGCACAACGCTCAAACCCGGCCGAGTGGATCGCTCGCCCTGCGGAACCGGGTCTTCAGCCAACTTGGCAATCCTTCATGCGCGAGGACAGGCACGGGCGGGCGACGTGCGTGTTTCCCGCAGCATCATTGGCGGCAGCTTCACCGCCGAAATCCTCGGTGAGACCACGGTCGGAGACCGCCCTGCAGTTCTGCCACGCATCACCGGCCGGGGCTACGTCTTTGGGCGGCAGCAATTGCGCCTCGATCCGCAGGACCCTTTTGCACAAGGCTTTGCTATGTCGGACACCTGGGGTCCGCAGGTGGGTGAACTATGAAACTTGTCGGACAATCCATTCTCGTCACCGGTGCGACGGGTGCCATTGGACAGGCAATCTGCCGTGCTCTGGCAGCCGATGGAGCCGATGTCGTCATCCACTATGGCCGCAATCGCGATGCAGCCGAGACACTCCTGAAAACGCTTGAGGGCAAGGGCTGGCTCGTAGCGGCTGATCTGTCGGACCCGGCTGGCCCGCAATCACTCTGGGACCAGGCGGTCGCTTCTGCGGGAAAGCTCACGGGTCTCGTCAACAATGCCGGCATCCGCTCCGAAGTGCCGATCGACGCGCCGATAGACGAATGGCAGCGCGTCTGGAACCGTGAGATGCGGGTCAATTTTCTGTCGGCGGTCGATCTGTCGAAGCTTGCCATCCAGTACTTTAGGGACAACGGCGGCGGTAGGATCATCAACATGGCGAGCCGCGCGGGACAGCGGGGCTACACTTCCAGCGCCATGGCCTACGGCGCGTCGAAGGCGGCCTTGATCAACCTCACCAAATCCATTGCGCAAAGCCATGGACATGAAGGCGTGACCGCAGTTGCCCTGGCGCCCGGCTGGGTGCGTACCGAAATGGCCGAAGCTTACATTGCCGAACACGGCGAAGCAGCGGCTGTGGCAGGCATCCCCATCGCCATGATGGCCGCGCCTGATGAAATTGGCGAAATCACCGCCTTTGCCTTTCGTCCCTCACAAGCATCCTTGAATGGTGCCGTGCTCGACGTGAACGGCGGCAGCTACATGAGGTAATTCGCTATGCGTTTTGAGAACAAAGTTGTCGTTGTCACCGGAGCCGCGGGCGGTATCGGAGGGGCTATCAGCGCCCGCTTTGCCGCTGAGGGTGCTCGAGTTATCGTCACGGACATGAACGGCGAAGGCGCCGAGGCGACGGTCGCACAGATTGCGGCCGAGGGCGGCAAAGCCCGAGCAATCGCCAGTAACATCTCGACCGTCGAAGGCTGCCAAGCCATCGTGAGCAACGTCATCGCGGCGGAGGGACGCGTCGATGTGCTCTGCAACAACGCCGGTATCAACCGCCGCGGCAATCTGCTTTCCCTGACGCCCGAGGATTGGCGGCTGAGCTTTGCTGTCAATGTGGACGCGATGTTCCACCTGTGCCAAGCGGCACTACCCCACATGATCGAGGCAGGCGGCGGCGCGATCGTCAACACGGCCTCCCAGTGGGGGCTTTATCCCGCTCCCAACCACATCGCCTACAATGTGACAAAGGCCGCAGTGGCCAGCTTCACCCAAAACCTTGCGCGCGATTACGCGCCGAACAAGATTCGCGTTAATGCGGTCTGCCCGGGCGAAATCCATACACCAATGCTGGAAGCCGGGGTTAAGCGATCAGGCCGCACGATCGCTGACCTGGACAAGCTCGTGCCTTTCGGCCGCATCGGCAAGCCTGAGGAGGTCGCAGCCCTGGTTGCGTTCCTAGCATCTGACGAGGCTGCATTCATGTGTGGTTCACTGGTGGAAATTACTGGCGCGCAGGCGGTGGCTTGACTTCGCTTGGCTGTCTTTTTGGACGGGCCACTGTTCGATAGTTTCCTGGCTTTGTATTGATCTAGGACGAGTGAGTAACGCGCGAGCGCATCTAGAAAACATTAGAGACGTCTTAGCGAGCTTTCCAACAATTGGTTGAGAGGCGAAGGCCTGCTAGCCCTTTTCACCCGGTGTTTCCTTTTTGTGCGTCTAGGATCGCATAATGTATCGACTGGAGCACCTCTGCTAACAGCAAGCGCAGCCAAGAGGCTAGAAATCATTTTTCCAAGGAATTTCTCTGTTCCGCAAACAGTTGAACGCTATCTTGAAGCGACGCGCGGCGCCGTAGCGCACAGAGCGACTATGCGAGGCGTTGCAATCAATCGAATTCGATGACGAAACTATGGGTGGAATCCGTCGGCGGCATATCCGCCCAGGTCTCCAGCCGCACCGACTTCATATCGTGTTTTCCTTCAATACCCACGAAGTACATGCCGACGTCATCGCCTGGATTGTCTTCGTTCGGCGAACCTTCCAGCCACTTTGTGAATGTCAGTGCCTCACCGGTGATCCAACGCCAGCCGGCCCTCGGTTCACGACCGCTTTCATCTTGGACCAAACCGATCCAGGGGCCAAACTTGTGAGAATACCCGTCGTTGAAGTTGATGAAGAAGAAGCGATCCTCCTTGCTGATTAGCGAAGTTATGAAATCATTCTCCTCCTTCGAGCCGATTGTGGCGAGGTGACCGCCGCAGCGCTTCGCGGCCATATTCGCTGAGTTCCATGTTCCCCATTGCGCCTGTATCACCAAGTACATGTGGCCCCTAAACGAGCCGTAGACCTTCTCCTGCCATGGGTCGCAGTCAATGGCCTTCCAGACGCGCTGATCGGTTTCGAGGCCGACAAAATCCTTCGGTCGATACCGCCGCGCTTTGGGCGAAGAATAAAGACCGTCGGCAGCACTGACCACATTGATGCCAAGCGCCTTGGCGGTCGATTCACCGAAGTAGCCCGTTTCGGTAAGTCCGACGGATCTCTGGTAGTTAGTTATGGCCCTTCGGGTCTGCGCACCGAACATGCCGTCGGCGCTTCCCGTGTCGTAGCCCTTCGCGGCAAGGGCCAGCTGGATCTCGGTTCTCTTGGCCCTGTCAGGGACAAGTTCGTTTTCGCGTTCCTGCGGCGTTGACGACGACGGGGAAGAAGCTGCGTCAGGTTGCATCACCGCCAGCATCTGCCTGGCGACATCGGCGCTTTCTCCATCGCGATGCTTCGCCAGAAAGAACGTCCATATACGGGGGGTATTGATCCGCAGGGCTTTCTGAAAGTCTAACTCGGCCGCCACTGTTTTCGAATCTGTCACCGGGGCGGCAACTGGTGCCTTCTCTGACTGTTGCAAGGCAGGCCCGAAATAGAACTCGAGCGAGAGCGAAGACAGGATCTGCGGCGATTGCTTGCCGGCGGTCGCGTCTCTCACGTCGCGGATGACGCGCTTGAACGCTGTGCCAATCTCAAGGCCTGGGCTCGCCAGGTGGTTGACGAGCGCCGCGGTGAAGGGGGGTTCTCGCCGCGTCCATCAGATGCGACTTGTCCGGGTGCGGCTGCAAAGGCAACCATGGTGCCGGCGCTTTCCGTCTCAATCGGCGCCAGTCCCCGCGTCGCAAGGCTTCGGGTTGCACCTTCGATTTCTTCGTTGAGCCGGTTGGCGAGCGGATTGTTGCGGCAGGCATCCAGAAAGATGAGCGCGATCTTTGCCTTCGTCTCGATCGCGCGGACCACATCGGCAAGTGCGAGTGTCTCGGCATGAACATCGAATTCGTTGGCAAGCTTGGCGTTGGTGGCGACCAGATAGTTTTCGCCGCGAAGCTGCATGCCGTGTCCGGCATTGTAGAAAAGCGCCACGTCGTTGGCAGCTATCCTGCGCGAAAAGCTCGAGACCGCTTCGGCCAACTGGCTGCGGTTCGCGTCGACAACGATCTCAGCATCAAATCCTTGGGAGGAGAGGAACGCTCCAAACGCGCGCGCATCGCGAGACGCGTTTGGAAGCGACCCCGCGGCTTCGTATGTCGAGTTTCCAATGACGAGCGCCAGGCGCCGACCGCTTTCGGCTGCAAACGCATCAGTGGACGCGATCAGAGTCAGTGCGAGCATGGATAACCATGAAAACCACATTCGCACCGTGCTCGCCTCTCCCTAAGGCCGTCACAGAATCGAACGCTTGAGATCGCTTGAATATTCCCCGCAACCGGCGGACCGAGGTATTCGCTTCAATGCTGCTGTTCGATAAGCATATTAGCAATCGCTGTTCTTTGGGCAAGAAGCAGCATCAAGATTGTCTGACACCACGATCCGGACAGTTCCCAAGGTTGCCTCAAGCTGCTGCCCCACGCCCACCTTGCACGAGAGCCCGGTGGAGAAAGGTGCGGCTGCCATTTCATTGCGTCCTGTGGGCCAAGCCAAGGGAACAAGCGCGCTTCAACTTCTCCTGGGCAGTCCGCAGGTGATTGACCCTTAGTCGGTGCAGGTCTCGATCCGAGGTCTTCGCAAGCGATTTAAAGTTCGCGATGGGCGTGCCATCCCTGCGACGAAGCTTGCTTGCGTCACACGATGTCTGTTGCGCACTTTAAGCCCTTGTGGCGACGGGTTTTCGGCCTACATTTTTGCTGATCGATGGAGGCTGACATGCGCTTTGCAACCCGCTTTGCCTTTGCCGTAACTGTTGCACTGCTCCTTGGCAGCACCGCGAACGCGTCCGTTTCCGTCGACTTCGTGCGCCCGGAGAAATTCGGGGATCCCGACTTCCGCAGCTCCAGCGAGCGCAATCGCCTCATCGCGGAGTTCCGTAGCTACTTCGAAAGGCTCGCGGGTCGCTACTTGAAGAAGGGGCAGGTGCTTCGGATCGACGTCCTCGATATTAGGCTAGCCGGTCAGTACGAGCCATGGCGACCCTATTTCGATGACGTGCGCATTCTTCGCGATTCGACCCCGCCGAGGTTCAAGTTGCGGTACAAGCTAACTGAAGGGGGACGGGAATTGGCTCGGGGAGAAGAGGTGGTAAGTGACCTGAACTATCTCTGGAGCTCGTCAGGCCGTTCCGCGATGGAGAGGCACCCTTACGAAAAGGAAATGCTGCGCGACTGGTTCCGCAAGCGTTTCGTCAAGCTTCAGCCCGCGAGACAGTGATGCCGGCCGCCATCCTGTACGGGGCTCGCATGCGGTCGGCGGAAACCTTTTAAACCAACCGTCACCTGCACGACGCCCTTGCGGCCAGGAATTACTGCGTGACGCTCAACGAGTACGCTGGCGACCATGACTATCTGATCTGGCGCGGTGCGATTTCCGACGGGCTGGACATCCTGTTCGGACATTACACCAGAGTGGGAAGCCCGGCTTGCCACATCCAGTTAAATATGACAATGAGAGTCAACTTACGATTTGAGGTGACGTGGTCAGCGACAGGGCATTTCCCTGCCCGTGAAAGCATCCGACACCTGAAGAGGAAGAGCTGATCAAAAAATGGGCTTCTGGCATTCAATGTCCTGGAGAACCGAAGGCATCCGGGTCACGGCACCAGTCCAATGGCGCCAGTATGATGGGATGGTCAGCGTTCTGTGGGAAGCGGAAAGCCAGGCCGGTGCCAGCGGCTATTACCTCGCGGACGATCCGCGCATCATGTTCTTCTTCAACGACGTCTCGCCGAACGTTCGCATCTCCAACCTCGATAACGATCTCACGAGGAATTCGCGCCCCATGGCGCGCGCCGTGTATGTTCCGGCCGGTATCCCCTTGTGGACGGGCAGCCGGAGGGCACACAGCTTCTCCCACCTCAACCTGCACCTGCACAAGGATCGGGTGTTGCGCTATCTGACTCCATCGGTCGGGAGTTCTTTAGCGCAGACGGCGTTGCGCCGCCCGGTCGAGCTTCAGAACGTGGCGGCAATCGACGCGTTGGCGAGACTGCTGGCCGACGAGATCAGGAACCCCTCCAAGCATGAAGTCTTTGCCGAGAGCCTGATAGGAAGCATCGTCGCCGGGCTTCTGGATATTCCAGCCAATCGTGAGGAAAGGGCCGACGGCAGGCTCACGCAGGCGCAAATGAACCGGCTCGTCTCGCATGTCGACGCGCTTGGCGATCATCGCATGTCCGTCGCTGATATGGCTGCCGTCGTTGGTCTTTCGGAAAGCTGGTTTGCGAATGTCTTCAAGCAAACAACCGGTACCACTCCCTGGCAGTGGCAGCTTTCAAAGCGTATCGAGCTATCGAAGCAGTTGCTCGGCGAAAGTGATCTTCCGGTTGCCAGCATCGCCGCCCAGCTCGGCTTTTCCGATCAGGCGCATCTGACGAAAGTCTTCCGCCAGATCGTTGGCGAAACGCCGGCGGCTTGGCGGCGGATGCGGCAATTCGGGCAGTCGTGAGGATCCCGCCCGGCATATCGCGGGCGGGACGACACCTCTACCAAGTCTGGCGCAGCGTCGCGAGAATGCTGCGTCCCGGATTGTAGTACACCGCACCGGTATCCTTGCTCGCTACGTGTTTCTCGTCGAACACATTGTTGACGTTCAGCTGGAAGGTCGTGTTTTCCTGGACCTTGTAAGTGAAGGCCGCGTCAAACACGACTGCGCTGTCCGATGACGTCGTGTTGGTGATGTTTGTGTAGTACGCGTCCGTATAGCGAGCCCCGAGCCCGAACATCATGTCGCCCCGCGCGCCTTCGCCTTCCAGCGTGTAGGTACCCCATACCGAAGCGATGTTCTTGGGAACGCGCATCAAGCGGTTGCCGTCATTGGCGCCGCCGGGTTCTTCAATCTTGGAATCGATGTAGCTATACGCGGCAATCACGCTGATATTGTCTGTCAGCTCTGCCTTGGCTTCGAGTTCGAAGCCGCGATGTCGAACCTTGTCGACCGTTTGCGGCAGATAGGTGACCTGGTCGAAGACGGTGATGTTGCCCTTCGTCAGATCGTAGACAGATGCTGTGAACAGAGCCGGAAACGCGTCCGGGCGATACTTGATGCCGACTTCGTACTGCTTTCCCGTCGTCGGATCGCTGCCCACAGCGGGCGGTGCCGCCGACTCAGCGTAGCTGATATAGGGAGCTAGCTCCTCGGTGATCTTGTAGCTTGCACCAACGCGTGTTGTGAATTCGCTATGGTTGCCACTCCGAGTGGTTCCTGCAAGCACGTTTGTCTCGCTCAGATCCAGCCAATCGTTGCGCAAGCCGACGCTGACCGTCAGCTTGTCGAAGAAGGTCAAGTCCTGCTGAAGATAGATGGCGTTGGTCTGCTGGTCATTCTTGGTCTTGGCATAGGGGGACATCGCGCCTGGACCACCCGAATAAACAGGGTTTTCCCAATCGATAGACGGTGCCGGCGTATAGAAATTGGCGCTGTCGGCAGAGTATTTGTTGTAGTCGGCGCCGAACAGAGTGCGGCTTTCGACATTGTCGAAACCCGCCTCGTACATGAGGTGCGCGTCGATGACGAATTGTTCGGTCGATTTGTCGTTTCCGAAGAAATAGCGGCCGGCCACGGTCGATCCGTTGGTCGGTGTGCTGCCGATATAGGCGCTTCCGAACCCGTCGTTCAGGTTGCTGTAGCGCGCATTGGAGCTGAAACTGAGGCCATTGCCGAAATCGTGGTCGAACAGGATGCTGTAGCTGTTGCGGTTCGTTTCGGTGAAATAATAGTCCGGCTCGCCGAAAAACGTGTCCCTGTCGAAATCGGTACCGAGCGGATGGCCGCCGCTACCGGGCACGCCATCCTTGTCGAGATGATCGAAGACAAATGTCAGGCTCGTGGCGTCGGTGGGGCGCCAGGTCAGGCCGCCCATGATGAAGTTCTCGTCATCCTGGGAATAGTCGTACTCAGCATCCGAGCGCTGAAACTTGCCGGTCAGGCGATAGGACAGTGTGTCGTCCGCGGTGAGGTTATCACCGAAATCGAAACCCAGCTCCTTGTGCGCGAACGAGCCGCCCGTGCCGTAGACCTCACCGAAACGATCGCTCTTCGGTGTCTTCGTGACATAGTTGACCGATCCGCCCGGCTCCGCCGCCCCGAAGCTCGAGGAACTCGCGCCCTTCAATACCTCGATGCGTTCGAACGCGTAGGGTTCTTCCCGAACCCCGGCAAAAGTCCTGCCGATGGCCAGGCCGTCGCGATAGGTGTACGGCGTGAAACCGCGAATGTCGAAGTAGTCAAAGCGGTCGTCCGAGCCATAGAAGTCGGTCACCACGCCGGCCGTGTACTGCACCACCTGCTCGACCGTGTCTGCGCCGCGCTCTTCAATTTCCTTGGAGGTAATGACGGAAACCGACGCGGGCGCGACAAGGATATCGGTCGGCATCTTGCCGACGCCGGTCGTCTCAGTCGCAACGATCGATTTGGAATCGTCGTCGGTGTTCAGCACGCTGCCGCCACGAGCACTTTCGGCGACAATCTTCTCCAGCACCGTTGCCTCGCCTTGCGTGTCTGCCTGCTGAGCAAACGACAGGGCAGGCGCCAAGGCAAAGAGTGTCGTGCAGCCGAGCAGAAGCGCGTTGCGGTAGCGGATCGGCGCCCGCTTCGGGCTGCGGCTTATCTGAATATCCATGTCCATTTTCCAATTGACGTAAACGCTGTAGTGATTTGCCTCATGAATGCCGTTGAGGTCGCCGAACCGCATCGCGTCTTGCCGTCCAGTGCGCAGCCAAGCCGCGCCGGAACGTCCCCGTCTTGAAGTCGTTGTCCCACATTGCCGCTATTAACTGGAGCGCTTTTGTCCAGTATTGTATATTTCCCCGGTTTTGTACGATCCTCCGGGAATCTCCGCGCACTTTCTGAAGATCGGCTGGTTTGACGTTGACGCCGGGTAATTAAGCTGAGAATTGGGGTCAACTTTTAATATCGGATGGAGTGGGGCGATGAAGCTAGTTCGTTTCGCCGTGTTGGCGATGATCGCCCTTTTCTGGACCGGCAGGCACGACCTTGTCTTTGCTGCCGAGAACGCGACTTATCCCATCACGATCAACCACGCCTTCGGCACGACCGTTCTGGCAAAGAAGCCGGAGCGGGTCGCAACCGTTGCCTGGGCGAACCACGAAGTACCCCTGGCTCTCGGCATCGTTCCGGTCGGCATGGCGCGGGCCAACTTCGGTGACGACGACGGTGACGGCATTCTGCCATGGGTGGCCGCACGGCTGGACAAGCTCAAGGCCGAAAAGCCGGTCCTTTTCGATGAGGGCGATGGCATCGATTTCGAGGCGGTCGCCGCCACACGACCGGACGTGATCTTGGCGGCCTATTCCGGCCTTAGCCAGGCGGATTACGACACCTTGAGCGCAATTGCACCTGTCATCGCCTATCCGCAGGCTCCCTGGTCGACCGACTGGCGCGAGACGATCCGGTTAAACAGCGCGGGGCTCGGCATGGCTGCTGACGGGGAAGCGCTGATCGCCAGCATTGAAGCCGACATTGCCCAAACGCTTCACGGACATCCGGAACTCAAGGGCAAATCGGCGATGTTCATCACACATCTGAGTTCTTGGGACCTCAGCACCGTCAATTTCTACACGACCAACGATACGCGCGTCCGGTTCTTCGCAGATCTCGGGCTCGCATCGCCGAAAAGCGTGGTGCAGGCATCGCAACCCGGAAAGTTCTCAGGTTCGGTTAGCGCCGAAGAGATCGACGCCTTCGACGATGTCGATATTCTCGTGACCTACGGCGACGGGATGCTTTTCGATGCTTTGAAAACCAACGCGCTGATGCTGCACATGCCGGCCGTTGCACGAGGAGCGATCGTCATGCTTGGCAACAACGCGGTCGGCAATGCCGCCAATCCCACGCCTCTGTCGATCAGTTGGATCCTGAAGGACTACGTGAAGCTGCTGAGCGAGGCAGCCAAGAAGGCGCAATGAACGCGGGGATCCTCAAAACATCGGACGGGCGTTGGTCGCCTGTTTCCCGTTCCAACCGCATGCGAAGTCTTTGGCTGGGAGCGCTTTTCGCGCTTCTCATCCTCTTGCTTTTCGCCTCCGTTACGGTTGGCACGCGCTATGTCGGGTGGGGTGATATCGCGGCGGCGCTCGGCGGAGCTGAGGACAACATCGGCCGCGCGTCAGTGGCGTTGCGCATACCTCGGACCTTGCTGGCACTGCTGGCCGGCGGTGCCCTCGGCTTGGCCGGAGCAATCATGCAAGGCGTGACCCGCAATCCCCTTGCCGACCCCGGCATTCTCGGGGTCAACATGGGCGCATCTCTTGCTGTCGTCGTCGGCGTCGCCTGGTTCGGGATGTCGTCGCTCTATGCATATATCTGGGTGGCAATCCTCGGTGCTGCGTGCGCGGCAACCTTCGTATATGCCATAGGTTCGCTCGGTCGCGGCGGTGCAACCCCTCTCAAAATGGCGCTTGCGGGCGCCGCAACATCGATCGCCTTTGCGTCCTTGGTTATCGCCATCGTGCTGCCGCGTGGCGATATCGTGGGCGGTATTCAATCCTGGCAGATCGGTGGCGTTGGCGGCGCGACATACGAGCGCATCGTTCCCGTGTTGCCGTTTCTGCTCGCAGGTTTGGTGATCGGCCTGTTGTCGGCAAGAAAACTCAACTCTCTTGCGCTTGGTGACGAGCTTGCGACCGGACTTGGCGAAAGCGTTGCAACCGCGCGCGCCGTCGCCTCCCTCGGCGCCATCCTTCTTTGTGGTGCGACGACCGCCGTGTGCGGGCCGATCGGCTTTCTCGGCCTGGTCGTGCCGCATGCCTGCCGCCTGTTGGTCGGCGTCGACCATCGATGGCTGCTGCCTTTTTCGACGCTCTCAGGTGCGTGCCTCCTGCTCGCGGCGGATGTTTTCGGGCGCATCGTCGCGCGCCCGGCGGAGATAGACGTCGGCATCGTCACCGCGCTGATCGGTGCACCTTTCTTCATCTGGATCGTCCGGCGCCAGCGTGTGAGGGAACTGTGACAATTCCCTCATCGACCCTTGATGCCGTCATCGCACACCGCGTTAAGCGCGCGCGCAGGCACAGGTTCATTCTTGCCGTATTGCTGGCCCTGGTCGCAGCGATCTTTGCCGTCACCTTGTCGGTTGGGCAATCCATCACACCCCCGGGTGACGTACTGCGGGTGTTGATGGGCGAGGTGGTTCCTGGCGTATCCTTCACGGTGGGACAACTGAGGTTGCCGCGCGCGGTGATGTCGATTCTTGCAGGTTTGTGCTTCGGACTGGGCGGCGTGGCGTTTCAGGTGATGTTGCGCAACCCGCTCGCGAGCCCCGATATCATTGGGATCAGTTCCGGTGCAGGGGCGGCTGCCGTTTTCGCCATTGTCGTCCTGTCGATGAACGGGCCGATGGTTTCAGTCATTGCCGTTGTTGCGGGCCTCGGGGTTGCTCTCCTCGTTTATGGGCTTTCCTTCCGAAACGGTGTCGCCGGCACCCGGCTGATCCTTGTCGGCATTGGCGTCTCCGCGATGCTGCAAAGTGTCATCGCCTACATTCTGCAGTCGGCACCTGCCTGGAACTTGCAGGAAGCGATGCGGTGGCTGACCGGGAGCGTCAACGGCGCTCAGCTTGGCCAGGCGCTGCCGCTCGTCCTTGCCCTCCTCTTCTTCGGCGGACTGCTGCTCGTTCGCGGTCGCGATCTCGAGACGTTGCGCCTGGGCGACGATATGGCGGCCGCTCTTGGAACGAGGGTCGCGCAAACCCGGATGTTGGTGATCGTGGCAGCGGTCGGTCTGATCGCGTCGGCGACCGCCGCGACGGGGCCGATCGCCTTCGTCGCGTTCCTGTCGGGACCGATCGCCGGCCGGATCGTGCGACATGACGGGCCGGTGCTGACCGCCTCAGCGCTGACGGGTGCCGTCCTCGTGCTTGTCGCCGATTACGTCGGGCAGCACCTGTTACCCGGCCGCTACCCCGTGGGCGTCGTCACCGGGGCGCTTGGAGCGCCTTACCTCATTTACCTCATCGTTCGCATCAACCGGATCGGAGGGGCGCTATGACCGATCATCTGCTCGTCGCCAGCGGATTGACGGCCGGCTACGACAAAACCGAAATCCTGCACGGGCTCGACCTTACGATTCCGCCTGGCAAAGTCACTGTGATCGTCGGCGCCAATGCCTGTGGCAAGTCCACATTTCTTCGCACGCTCTCGCGATTGATCGCGCCCAGCAAGGGGCAGGTTCTGCTTGACGGCAAATCCATCCACCGCACGCCGTCGCGAGAGCTCGCCCGGACGTTGGGATTGCTGCCGCAATCGCCGATCGCGCCTGAGGGCATCACCGTGACTGACCTCGTCAGTAGGGGACGACATCCGCATCAAAGCCTGTTTTCCCGCTGGACGCGACAAGACGACGAGGCGGTCGACAGCGCGCTTGTGGCAACAAAGACAATCGACCTTGCCGAACGGCCGATCGATGAACTCTCCGGCGGTCAACGCCAGCGCGTCTGGATCGCCATGGCGCTGGCCCAGCAGACCGACATCCTGCTGCTCGACGAACCGACGACCTTTCTCGATATCAACCACCAGATCGAGGTGCTCGATCTTCTGACCGATCTCAACCGCGAGCGTGGAACGACGGTCGTCATGGTGCTGCACGATCTCAACCTTGCTGCCCGCTATGCCGACCATCTCGTCGCGATCGCCGATGGACGTCTGCATGTTTCGGGCACGCCGGAAGAGGTGCTCACCGAAGAGACCGTGCGGCTTGTTTTCGGTCTCGATAGTCGCGTCATCAGCGACCCGACGTCGGGCCGGCCAATCATGCTCCCGATCGGACGACACCAGATGGTCGCCATCGATGACGTGAGCGATGCACCACAAAGGGCGAGGAGCATATGAACGCTGTTCATTCATTCAAACTGTCCGGCGTAGCGGTCCCGGCCTGCGCAGCCCAAATGCTCGACGAGATCTGCGAGCATTTTGTCGAACACGCCGAGGTCGAACGGATAGACGACCTGGCGGTGCTGCGAAGCAAGCTCGGTGTCGCGCAGATCAGAATCGAAAACGCCCAGCTGTTGATCGAGCTCGACTGCCCGACGCGTGAAATGCTGCACATGAGCCGCACGGTCCTGGCCGAGCACCTTTTCTATTTTGCCGAAGACCAGCCTTTCGAATTGTCCTGGTCTGAACCGACATCTTTGTCGGCGCTTCCGAACCTGCACGAGGTAACGGTCGTCTCCGCGCACGATGTCACTCCGCATATGCGTCGCGTGATTTTTTCCTGCGCCGATGTAACGCCCTTCGTGGGTGGCGATATGCATGTCCGCCTGCTGGTGCCGCCAAAGGGCAAACCGCCGGTCTGGCCCGGCTTCCGGGAAGACGGCCGCATCGCCTGGCCTCAAGCTGAAAACGAACTGCTTGTTCGCGTCTATACTATTCGCGCCGTCGACAGCGATCGTGGCGAGTTGTGGGTCGATTTCGTGCAGCACCCGGCTCCAGGTGTATCGACACCAGGTGCGGACTTTGCCCGCGACGCGCGGCCTGGTGACGTCGCCGCCCTGCTCGGTCCGGGCGCCGGCGGTCTGCCAGAGGCGCGCTCAATTTTGTTGATTGGAGACGAGAGCGCGTTGCCAGCCATAGCAAGGATTGCGGCAGAGGCTCCGGCCGGAACCAATTTGCGCGCCATCATCGAAGTCGAGGACAGGGCGGAAGAGCAGTCGCTTCAAACCGCTGGCATGCTCAATTTGCAATGGTTGCACCGGGCGAGCTACCCGAACGGCGCTGCTGATGTTCTCGTGTCCGAGGCGAAGGCGGCAATTGAGGCGGCCAACGACGAGACATTTGTCTGGGTTGCCTGCGAAAAAGCGGATGTACGAACGATCAAGACATTTCTCAAAATGCAGAACCATGATCGCAGGATGATGTATGTTGCCTGGTACTGGGAACGAGATATGAAATCCTAGAACGTTCGATGGGAACGCTGTTCTTTCTGCGGGTGAAGGATCTCTGGCGCGACCGATCACGGAACCACCCCACTAGGCGCTGCCTGCAGCTTGAGAACAGACACGCAAGGTCGTTTCGAAGGAGCCATCGGCCGTGATCAAACTTGAGAAGGTGCGCGACCTCGACATCGATGTCGGCTCGGCTTCCCGCTTCTTGCACCTGAGTGCTGCAAGCGGGCTGCAACGCCTGGGTACGGCGCTCTATGTGATCGCGGACGACGAACTTCACCTTGGAGTGTTTCCGGTTGTTGGCTCAGGTCGGGGTCGCCTGATCCGTCTGTTTGACGGTGAACTGCCTGAGACGAGGGGCGCCCGCAAGAAACGGAAACCTGATTTGGAAGCGCTGAGCGTCCTACCGCCTTTCGGCGAGTTTTCGAATGGTGCTCTCTTTGCGATCGGGTCTGGATCGCGGCCCAACCGTAAGAAAGGTGTTCTGCTCGGTCTCGATGCGCAAGGCGCCATCGTCACACCTCCCAAAAGCGTTGATCTCTCGTTCATTCTGGATCCGATCGAGAGGGGGTTTGGCGAGCTCAACATCGAAGGCGCGGTGGTTGTCGGTGAAGAACTTCGCTTGCTTCAGCGTGGCAATAAGCGCCGCAATGACAATGCCATCGCTCACTACCCGCTCATTGCGGTGCTGAACGCGCTTTCCAACGGCCAAGTTGATCCGCTGGGGCCCTCAACGGTCGATCGTTTCGATCTGGGCGCCATCCACGGAACGCCGTTCGGTTTTACAGATGCGGCAGCCTTGCCCAATGGAGAGATAGTCTTCAGTGCCGTGGTCGAGGATACGGAGAACGCCTACCTTGATGGCCCGTGTCTCGGCGCTGGTATCGGCATTATCGACGAGCGGGGCACGCTGGTTTTCTTCGATCGTCTCGAGTACCCGCACAAGATAGAGGGCATACATGCGACCGCGGGCGACGGCGTTGTGGAACTTCTGCTTGTGACGGATGCCGACAACCCCGATATCCCCGCGGGTCTGTTTTCAGCAAGGGTCGCCCGGTAGTTGGCTGGCGTTGTCGAGATCACGAAACCGTGCCCTCATTTGTTCTCGGCCTTGATTGGTCGACGGCCGAAAAGGCGCTAAGTTTCTACTCCGTTGACTATCGAATTCGGAGAAGGAGACCGGCATGTCTGAGATCCGTTTCGAGCGCCGAACCCTGCTTGCAGCTGGCGCCGCCTTTACGGTGGCCGGGTTCACTGGGCTTAGATTGCCTGCCAGGGCCGCTGGGCTTGCCGCGACCCCCTCGATGCGCGGCGGCGCCAACAACTACATGCCCGGGGCTCCGATCGTTGAGCGCATCGGCGGTGGCGGCTTCTTGATGTCGGGGACCGTGCGCCGCGCCGGCGACGGCGCCCCGCTGGCGGGCCAGCGCATCCAGATCTGGGCCCATACGACCGAAGGTAGCGAGCGCGATTGGCGTAGCCACGGTGCCACCCTGACCGACGCCAACGGCGCGTTCCGGCTTGAAATGCCGCAGATCGTGCCGGCGCTCGGCCAGGCACATGCGCACCTCACTTACGACAGCGGTGAGTACGAGACCGTGTTCCTCCGGCCCTTGCTGTCTAGCCCGAAGGATACCAGCCTCGAGGCGCATTTCGTCTTGCAGCCGGCCTGACCTCACGTTGATGCACTTGGCCCGTGCGCTGCTGATCTGGACCGGCCTGGCGTTTGCGATCGTCGTGCCGCTGACGTTTGCTGCGACGAGTGAATATCTGGCCTGGCGCGACCCGGTCTATATCGCCGCAGGCTTCGCAGGCGTCATGGCGCTTTGCCTTGCGCTGGTGCAGCCGCTGCTTGCGGGTGGCTGGCTTCCCGGCCTCCGCTTGCTGCGCGGACGCCGCGTCCACCGTGTAGTGGGCGTCATGCTGGTCGCGGCCGTTGTCGTTCACGTCGCCGGCCTGTGGATCACCAGTCCCCCAGACATAGTCGACGCGCTGCTGTTGCGCTCGCCGACACCGTTTTCCGTGTTTGGTGTCGGCTCCATGTGGGCGCTTTTTGCGGCCGCATTGCTCGCTGCGCTCCGGCGTCGGCTCTCGCCGCATGCCTGGCGGGTGGGCCATAGGAGCCTCGTCAGCGTGGTCGTTTTTGGCGGCGTCGTCCACGCTCTGTTGATCGAGGGCACGATGGAGACGACATCGAAGGCCGTGCTTTGCGCTCTGGCGCTTGCCGCAACCTTGGCCGCGGTGGCAACTCCGGGGCTGCGCGCAAGACGGCGTGCCCTCGGCAAGAAATGAGCGTCTGGAACTCGGGAACGTCGCGGGGTCGAATGTCCAGGGACATCGGTCTCCTCGCGGCCAGATCCAGCGCCGGCGCTTCTCCTGAACCTACCGCTCAAATCGTGTCGAGCATGGCCAGAGCACCGATGATCAGTGCGTCTACTCCTTGGACATGGTCTGCATCTATAGGGCTGTGGCTCGGCACATCTGACGAGGTTGTTTCGGGCGCCTCCGGCTCCGAATTCGGGAGGACGGTGTCTGCGATTGCAACGCAATGATAGGCAATCGTGAACAGCAGCCAGGTCGACTGTCGCATAGTGATGCCGAAAGCGTCTGCGACCAGACGCTGGTGCGCGGCGATCTTGGCCATCATTTTTTCGGTGATCATGTCCCTTCGAAGCATGTAGGGAGCGATGCCTGCATGGGCCTCGACGAGGTTCCACATCGATAGGCTAAACGGTGTGAGATAGGCTTTCAGATCGGCGCGGTCGCCGCGACGCGGTATCGGCAGCAACCAGCGCAGAAAAATCTCTTCGGCAACCAGCGTCTTCAGCGCATCAAGCCCGCTGACATGTTTGTAGAGCGCCACCTGGCTGACGCCAAGTTCCGCTGCGATCGCAACCATTGTGATGTTCGGAAGGCCTATTTTGATGCCCGCGTCCGCAAGGCGTTCGAGCGTGAGCGTCGCAGGTCGCCCCCTCCGGTTGCTTTCTGTCATGGTCACACTTTCAGTTGCGCTATGGCGCGGCACGCTCGCCTGCCGTGTCTTATAGGGCGATAGCCGGACTTGTTCAATGATTTCTGATGGTTGTGAGATATTTTGATTAAAACATGACTTCATAAGTCAAGAATGTTGACGGCCTTCGGCAATTAGTTTAGTGGGCATAAACTAATTAAGTGGAAGGCAGGGGCATGGGTTCGGATCACATCACTATTCGTCGTTGCGAGATCAGGCGCGGCGCCAGATTTGGCCACGGCTTTGGGACACTTCTGGCAGGAACGGCGCTCGCAGCCTTCGTTGCGGCGCCGGGTTTGGCGCAGGAGACGCACAAGACGAAGCGCACCGCAAAACCCGCGGATCAGACGCAAGTGTCTGGAAGCGCGGATGGCGCGACCACGCTTGCTCCAATTGTAGCCACGGGTGTTGGAGATCTCCCCGCATCTTATGCTGGTGGCCAGGTCGCGACGGGAAGCCGCGTCGGCATGCTTGGCAACAAGGACCTCATGGAGACGCCATTCAACACCGTCTCCTACACCGAGGAATATATTCAGAACCGTGAGGCGCAGGATGTGGGCGCCGTCATTGGCGCGACCGATCCTTCGGTCTTTGTTCCAAACAAGCGCAACATCTATGAGACCTACTTCATCCGCGGCTTCAACAGCTCCGTAGACGATGCGACCTTTGCAGGCCTCATCGGCATGGCGCCCAACATGCGCGGCTCGACGGAATTTGTCGAACGGGTCGAAGTGCTGAAGGGCCCGGCGGCATTCCTTTATGGCATGCCGCCGGGCGGCAGCGTCGGGGGAAGCGTGGCGCTTGTGCCCAAGCGCGCCGACGACGAGCCGCTGACCCGCCTGACTACCACCTATGCATCGGACAGCCTCTGGGGCACCCATGTCGATCTCGGCCGTCGCTTCGGAGAGGAGAACGAATGGGGCGTCCGGCTCAACGGGGTTTTGCGTGGTGGCGATACCGCCGTCGACAACGAAAGGGATCAAGTGGCGCTCGGCTCCGCCGCTCTTGATTGGCGCGGCGAAAATGCGCGGTTGTCCTTCGACTACTACAAGCAGAAGGAGGACATGGACGGCGTGAACTACTTCGGCCTCTCAGGCCTCGGCGCTGCGGTCACCGCGCTTCCGGAGCCTCGCACCGGCGACCATTCGCTGGCCGCGCCCTGGTCGTTCACTGCGAACGAGACCGAAGCCTTCGTGCTGCGCGGGGAAGTCGACCTCACCGATGCCATCACGGCCTATGCCGCCTGGGGATGGCGTTTTGGAGGGTACGACGCGTTGATCACGCAGAACGCGCTCCTGAACAATGCCGGCGATATCAGCGTGACCGGCATTCGTTCCGCCCGTGACGGCCGGCAGGATTCCGGCGAGGTCGGGCTTCGGGGCGAATTCTCGACGGGAGAAGTCGAACATGAGTGGAATGTGGCGGCGACTCGGTTCAATGCGCACAACGTCTTCAAGGATCGGCGGTATGCCAACCTCGCCTTCACGAACTACTATAACCTCAACTTCGGTCAAGCGCCCGATCTGACATCCTACAATGCGATGGGGCCCACCACGTCGGCAGACCAGGAGCTTTCCAGTGTCGCCGTGTCGGATACCATGAGCTTCTTTGAAGATCAGCTGCAGATGACCTTCGGCTTGCGCTATCAGAACGTCGAGAGCGCCAATCATAACCTTGTCACGGGCGCGTTGACCTCGAGCTACGAATCCAGCCGGGTGACGCCTGCGATTGCCGCGCTCTACAGGGCAAATGAAAGGCTGTCCTTCTACGCGAACTACATAGAAGGTCTGAGCCAGGGAGCGACAGCACCGCTGACCGCGAAGAATTCAGGCGAGATTCTAGCGCCCTATCAGACCAAGCAGGTCGAGGTGGGAACCAAATGGGATCTCGGGGACTTCACCACGACCCTCAGCCTGTTCCAGATTGAAAGGCCGAGTGCCTACACCGATCCCGTTACCAACGTGTTCGGCACCTACGGGGAACAGCGCAATCGCGGCGTCGAGCTGAACGTCTTCGGTGAGGTCCGCTCTGGCCTGCGTCTCTTGGGCGGCGTCTCCTACACTGAAGCCAAGGTGATGAAATCCCTCAACGGTCTCCAGAACGGCAAGTCTGCGGTCGGGGTGCCGGCGGTGATGGCGAAGCTCGGGTTGGAATACGATGTGCCGTCGGTTGAGGGGCTGACGCTGACAGGCAATATCAACCATGTCGGCAAGCGCTACATCAACGGCGACAACACCCTTTCACTACCCGCCTTCACCACGCTCGATCTCGGCGCGCGCCATACCTTCGATGTGGACGGCAAGCCGCTGGTGGTTCGCGCCTCCATCCAGAACGTCACGAACGAGGCCTATTGGGGCGGAAACAGCCTGGCCGGAGGCTTCGGGGCGCCGCGCACCTATCTGCTTTCGGCATCCGTCGACTTCTGAAGAGCCAAATAGTGCAGGGCACTCCGTGCTGGCACCGGCGATATCCTTCACATCAGCGAGAAGAAAATGAGTGAGGACAAGGCAATATCCGGAGCGGAGCGACGGTCTCCGGTGAGACGGCTGCTATATCCGGTCCGCATGAGATTGGCCGTGGCGGTGGTCCTTGCCACTGTCGGGCAGGCTCTCGTGCTCGTCCCGCTGGCGGGGATTGCCCTCATTGCAAAGCTTGCGCTTGTCGACGGCGCAGGGGACGCCTCAGGCGACATCCCCGGTGTCGTTGCCATCAGCCTCTTCTGCCTCGTGGCCGGCATGGCGCTGGTGACGGCGGGCGAGCTTTTGGCCCATCTTGCGGATAACTGGCTTACGGTGCGCCTTCGCAAAGCGCTGGTGGACAGGTTGTCCAAGGTTCCGCTCGGATGGTTCTCCACTCATGCGTCGGGAGCCGTCAGGCAGGCGATACAGGACGACATCACGACACTGCATGAGCTGACCGCGCATTACTATACGACGTATGGACGCTGCGTCGGCGCCATTGCGATTTCAGTTGTCTATTTGTTCGCCATCGATTGGCGCCTCGCCGTCCTGGCATTGCTGCCCTTTCCGCTGTTCCACTTGATTTTCGGTGCCGCGAAAAGGTCGATCACCGAGGAGCGCCTCAAGGATTTTATCGCCGGGCAGAGCCGCATCAGCAATGCAGTCGTCGAATTCATAAGCGGCATTCCGGTCGTCAAGGCGTTCGGCGCCGCAGGCAGGGCGCATGAGGGTTATCGCGACGCCGTCGATGGCTTCCAGAAAGCCTTCCTGCGCTTTACCGGACCGCTCGTCATTCCGCTCGCCAACGCCAACGCAATCATCACGCCCGTCACGGTGCTCGCGTTCACTCTGGCGTTCGGCTCGCTCTTCGTCCACCTGGGCTGGATTGCGGCCGTTGATGTTTTGCCCTTCGCGCTTGTCGCGCCGGGTATTTCCGGCCCGATGATGCTTCTTGGTTTCCTCGGACATGCTGTTGCGAATGCCACCGGTGCTGCTGAAAGAGTGCAGAGCCTCCTCGACACGCCGCTGCTCGAACAGCCGGCGCCCGGGGCGAGCATGCGACCCGAGGGCACTGAAATCCGTTTCGAGGGCGTGCGCTACGCCTATGACGGGCCGAACGACGTCGTTTGCAATATCGATTTTACCCTCGAGCCCGGGACGGTCACCGCGATTGTCGGTCCGTCGGGCGCGGGTAAATCCACGATCGCCCGATTGCTCCTCCGGTTCTTCGACCCGGACCGCGGACGGATCACGCTTGGGGGCGTCGATCTGCGCCAGATCGCATCGACCGATCTCTATCGACGCATCGGTTTCGTGCTGCAGGACGTTCGTCTGATCCATGCGACCCTTGGCGACAACATAGCGCTCGGGCGTCCATCCGCGAGCCGCGAGGCGGTCGAAGCCGCGGCGCGCCTCGCCAACATTCATGACCGGATCATGGCACTGCCGCGCGGCTACGACACGGTTGTCGGTCAGGATGCACGTCTGTCCGGCGGTGAAGAGCAACGTGTCGCCATCGCCCGCGCGATCCTTCTTGATCCTCCCGTGTTGGTGCTCGACGAGGCGACGGCCGCTGCCGATGCAGCGAGCGAGGCTGCCGTCCAATCGGCCCTTTCCGGTTTCGCATTTGGGCGAACTCTCCTCGTCATTGCACACCGGCTGGACACCATCACGCATGCCGACCGCATCATCGTCATGGAGCGGGGGAGGATAGTCGAAGTGGGCAAGCATGCCGATCTTCTGGCGCTCAACTGCTGCTACGCCCGACTTTGGCGAGCGGGGCGCTATGGCGACCACATGCCGGAAACAGCAATCTGCGAGGTCACGCCATGATAAAAGCACTCATGCGGCTGCTTTCGGACGATGCGCCCGTGTTCAGGCGCTATGTGGTGATGGCCCTGTCCTATGGTCTTCTGAGTGGCGTCACGATCGCCGCTGCGGTGCCCGTTCTCGGCAGTCTGCTGCGAGGGGACGGCGAAGGAGCGGGGCGCTGGCTCGCTATCCTTCTCATGGGTGTGGTGGCCTGCTGGTTGTTGCGGCTGCGCGTTGAGATCGCCGGTATCGGCGTGGGTCTCGCCATTCTTGGCGGCGCTCGCCTGCGCATCGGAGACCACGTCGCGCGTCTTCCGGTCGGATGGTTCACGTCCGAAAACACCGCGAGACTCGGACATATCGTTACACACGGCATGATGGAGATCGCCCAGCTTCCGGCCCATGTCGTCACGCCACTCGTCAGCGGAGCGGTGACCCCCCTCGTTATGGTATCGGCGCTTTTCGCGCTTGACGGGAGCATGGGGTTGATCGGTCTTGCCACGCTACCGCTGATGGTCGGCGTTTTCGTGCTGTCCGCGCGGCTTGGCCGTGCCGCCGACACCGCCTATCAACTGAGCGCCGCCGAAACCAGCCAGCGCGCGGTCGAGTTCGCGCAGGCGCAATCCGTTTTGCGCGCCTTCAACGGCGAGGGCGGTGGGGTCAGGTTCCTCGAGGGCGCGATTGAAAGCCAGCATCGTTCGGGCCGGAGGCTGATCTGGCTCTCCACACTCTCAGTCGTGCTGAATGTCTGGATCCTGCAAGCGGCCTTCGCAGCATTGGTGATCGCGGCCGCTTCCCGGCTGACCAGTGATGTGTCCGTTCCCGAGATCGTGGCGGTCGTCGCTGCAATGCTTCTGGCCGTCCGCTTCGTGGATCCGCTCCTTGATGTGGCGGCCTTTGGGGCGGCAGTGCGCGGCACCAGAAACCAGTTGGCGGAAGTCGATCGCGTTCTCACCGAAGATCCGCTATCGGAACCCATCAATCCACAGTGCCCGCGGGACGCGTCAGTTGAACTGCGCGACGTCACCTTTGGCTACCGGCGAGGAGAACCTGCGGTCGTCAGCGGCGTTAGCCTAAGGGTCGAACCGGGCAGCATGCTCGCGCTGATCGGCGCTTCAGGCTCCGGCAAGACCACGCTGATGCGCATGGTTGCGCGTTTCTTCGACGCCGATGCCGGCCAGGTCATGATCGGTGGCGTCGATATCCGTGACATCAGCTCAAGGGACCTCTCCGCACAGATCAGCCAGATTTTCCAGGAAAGTTGGCTCTTCCAGGGCAGCATCGCCGACAATATCCGTATCGGTCGTCCGGGTGCGACGGATGACGACATCCGTGCCGCCGCGCAGTTGGCCGGTGTCGATGAGATAGCAGAGCGACTGCCGGATGGCTTCGACACGATCGTCGGCGAGGGCGGTGCGCGCCTGTCGGGCGGAGAGCGCCAGCGTGTCGCAATCGCCCGCGGGCTGATCAAGGATTCCCCGATCCTGCTGGTGGACGAAGCAACAGCGGCGCTCGATGCCGAGAACCAGGAAGCCATCGCCAGAACACTGTCTCGATTGCGTGGCAAGCGTACCGTTCTCGTTATCGCCCATCAGCTTTCGACCGTGCGAATGGCGGACGCCATCGTCGTCATGGAAAACGGTCGGGTTGTCGAGAAAGGTTCGCCAAGGGAACTGGAAGCCCGGGTCGGACTTTATCGACACTTTCTGCAGCAGCGCCAGGCCGCCAAAGGATGGCGGATCGGTGCCTAGTCGTGAAGTATGCCTCGGCGTCGGGCGCGCCGCTGTGAAGCAAGCCACTATTCCGGTTGCCTTTACGGCGCTTTGTCTCGTTTCGCTCACCGTTGGCGTCAACCGGATGAGCCTCATGGCGCTTGCTTCGTTTTCAGACGAGGCATGGTTGACGCTGACGGCAAGCCGGTTGCCGCGGCTTGCCGCCCTCGTCCTGACCGGCGTGGGGCTCGCCACCTGTGGCGTGATCCTGCAGCATGTGGTCCGCAACCGCTTCGTCGAACCGGCCACCACCGGCGGATTGGAGGCGGCCAAGCTCGGCATCCTGGTTGCCCTATCCGTGGCGCCGGCCAGCGGAGCCCTGGTGCGTGCGTCCCTGGCTCTTGGCTTCTGCTTCGCGGCCAGTCTCATCTATGTGGGCCTCATCGGACGCCTGCAGGTCAAGAACACCGTCCTCGTTCCCGTCATCGGCCTGATGTACGGCAGCGTGCTCGGCGCGATCGCGGAATTCTACGCCTACAGCCGAAACATGCTGCAGAGCATGCAGGGGTGGCTGCTCGGCGACTTCTCGAAAATCGTTGAGGGAAATTACGAAATCGTCTGGCTCGTTCTGCCCGTCGTCTGTGCAGCCTACGCGTTCGCCCATCGCTTCACGCTGCTGGGCATGGGTAGCGACATGGCGACCAGTCTGGGTGTCAGCTACCGCGCCATGGTCGCGCTCGGTCTGCTCCTGGTGTCGACCACGGTTGCGGCGACCGTCGTTGCCGTCGGCGCGGTCCCCTTTGTCGGCCTTGTCGTGCCGAACGTCGTTGCGCTGAAACAAGGGGATAATCTTGCCCGCACCCTGCCGTCGGTGGCGCTCGGAGGCGCGTCGCTCGTCCTTGTCTGTGACATCCTTGGTCGGCTGTTGATCTACCCGTTCGAGGTGCCAATCGGTCTCACGATGGGCGGTGTTGGCGGTCTTCTTTTTCTTCTCTTGATCGTCAGGCAGAGACGATGAGGAGACGGGTAAGTTTGCTGGTCGCCTTAGTCGGCATTGCAGCGTTGTCGATCTGCTTCGTCTTGCTCGGTTCCGGACTGGACTTTGCCTACATCATCCCGCGCCGGCTGACCAAGCTCGCCGCAATGATCGTCGGCGGCATTGCCGTTGGCCTATCCTCTATCGTCTTCCAGACGATTGCCGGCAATCGTATTCTGACACCTGCCGTCATGGGATACGAGGCGGTTTATCTGCTGCTGCAGGCCCTTCTGGTGCTGATCCTCGGCACGTCCAGTCTGATGGTGTTGGGGGACTACGGCAACTTTCTGGCCTCGATCCTGATGATGGTCGCCTATTCGCTGGTCATCCATCACTGGCTGTTCAAGGGACGGCAGCTCGACGCCGGCCAGCCGCTTCTGGTCGGGCTGGTGCTGACCATGGTGATCGGCACCTTCACCCAATTCGTCCAGCTTCGGATCAGTCCAGGCGAGTTCGCGATCTTCCAGGGCTTTTCGCTGATTTCGTTCGATCGTGTGGAGCCGGTGCAACTGCTCTGGTCGACAGGGCTTGTCGCGGTGGTTTGCCTCGCCGTCTGGAGGAGCCTTGCCGTTCTCGACCTGATGGCGCTTGGGCGCGACCAGGCGCTTTCGCTCGGCGTCGATTATCAGCGGCACGTGCGCCTTTTGCTCGGGCTGATCGCGGTCCTTGTGGCTGTCTCCACCAGCCTCATCGGACCAACAGCATTCATGGGCATCTTCGTCGCGAACCTTGCCTATGCCTGCGCCCGAAGCGAACGGCATCGGGTGACGCTTCCCCTCGGCTGCCTGATTGCGATCGGCATGTTCCTCGTCGCGCAACTGAGCGTCGAGCATGTCTTCAACTACCGGACCACCGTCGGGATCCTGATCAATCTTGCCTGCGGCGCCTGGTTCCTGGCGCTCACGCTGCGTTTCCGGGACATCGCATGATCAAGGTCACTGCACTCGCCAAGTGTTACGGCAATCGCCCCATCCTGTCGGATGTGCGGGCGGAATTTTCCAGGGGGCAGCTGACGTCGCTGATCGGGCCGAACGGGGCGGGCAAGTCCACGTTACTGATGTTGATCGCCCGGCTTCTCGCGCCGACGAGCGGCATCATTGCCATCGACGGAACGGATATCGCCAGCCTTGCGGTCGGCGACTATGCAAGGCGCGTCGCGACGCTTCGACAGCGGCCCGACTGCAATATGCGGCTGTCGGTGGAGGAACTGGTGACCTTCGGCCGCTTTCCGCACAGTCGCGGGAGGTTGACCGCCGAAGACCGCCGCGCCGTCAACGAGGCGATCGCCTTCCTTTCCCTGGAGCCGCTGCGCAACGCGTTGATTGACGAGATCAGCGGCGGCCAGCGCCAGATGGCGTTTCTTGCCATGACGATCGCGCAGGAAACCCAGTGCCTTCTGCTCGACGAGCCCCTCAACAATCTCGACATGAAACACGCGGTCCAGATCATGCAGGCGTTGCGGACGCTTTGCGACGACCTTGGGCGCACGGTGATCGCAGTCATTCACGACATCAACTTTGCTGCCAACTACTCCGACCATATCGTCGCCATGAAGGACGGCGCCGTGCACGCAACCGGTTCCGTTTCCGAGGTTGTTACGGAAAGCGGTCTCGGAGAGCTCTACGGCCTCGATCTCGAGATCGTAGAACGGCAGCAGGGGTGTCTGTGCAATTACTTCACTCAGAAAGGAAAGACACGATGATCCGAGGCATGAAGTTTGGCCGCTTGGCTCTGGCACTGGCGCTGGCGGCGGCAGCGTTTGCTGTCGCTCCCGTCGCCGCGGGGGGCGCGGGTTCCGGGGACAGCGCCGCCTTCGAGCCGGTCGCCGTGGAGCACAAGCTCGGCAAGGCCTCAATTGAGCGGCGCCCCGAGCGGGTGGCCGCGCTCGACATGAATGAGCTGGACTTTCTTGACCAGCTGGGCGTGCCCGTGGCCGGGACGGCCAAGGACTTCGTCCCGCATTTTCTGTCGAAATACCGGGACGATCCTGATGTCGCGGACCTGGGGTTCATCGTCAAGCCCAACATCGAGCGCGTCAACGCCCTCCGTCCGGATCTTGTTCTCATCACATCGCTCCAGGCCGAGCATTACCGAGAGCTGAGCCGTTTTGCACCTGTCATCCACTTCGATGTCGACTACAGGGATAGCGGGGCTCGGCACATCGAAGTCGTAAAAGACCATCTGATGACGCTTGCCCGTATCTTCGGAAAGGAAGAGGTCGCGCGCGAGAAAATCGCCGATCTCGACGGGAAGCTTTTCGAACTGCAAACTGTCACGCGAACAAGCGACAAACGGGCGCTGATCGTGATGCACAACAATGGCGCCTTCAGTGCGTTCGGTGTTCGCTCGCGATACGGCTTTGTTTTCGATGCCTTCGGGGTAAAGCCGGCCAATGAAGCGGCCGAGACCGGCCTCCATGGCCAGCCGGTCACCAGTGAGTTCATTCAGGCAACCAACCCCGACATCATCTTCGTCATCGACCGCACCGCGGTCATGGAACGCCGATCGGTCTTGGATGTTGCAACGATCGAGAATCCACTCCTGCGCCAAACGAATGCCTGGAAGCATGGAAAGGTAGTGCTCGTCGATCCGGAGGCCTGGTACGTGACCGCTGCGAGCGTCACTTCGCTGAAAATCATGATGGAAGACGTAGGAAGCGCGTATCGTGGTCAATAGCTGCTTTGGCAGTCGACCAGCGGTTTGTGTTGGAACGTTGGCCGCGGCGCATGCCGTAGGTTGAAACAGCGGAGAAACCAATAGCGCGCTCGGTTCGGTGTTCGCACGGCAGCGCGTGCAATGGCATTGGGCGATGCGGGAGGAATAAACACCAACCGAAGTGTCGGACGCGGTATTCTGGTGTGTTCCTGGAGAGATCGAAACCCGGTTATTACCTTCGGCCCGTTCCGATGACTCCCGCAAAGCCTCCCAAAGCAAAGAATTGAAAAGCAGGGATCCATGTTCAAAGAGGCGTCGCTGAGCCCATACGTTGTTGAGATTCCCTTGAGAGGCTTTAAGTCTTGATGGCTAGATGAGGGGAACGAGCGATGAGCAACCCAAAGCGAAACCGCAAATTACACGTTCTGTGCGGCTTTCTTGCTCTCTTCACCGCAGATCAGGCTGTTGCCGAGGGGGCGCTGGTCAGCCCTGACGTTGTGGCGGTCGTGGAAGGCGGGCAATGGAGAGAGGATGGCCTCGGCGAGGGCAACTACCGTGTCGTCGTTGTCAGTCAGGGTTTCGAGCACGTTTCGTCGCGCGTCGTGGCGGAATGGAAACTCGCGCCGAGCGAACGCGGCCGGGCCCGGATCGTCCATTCCGTGGAACTCGTCAACGGTGGGTTTTATAGCTTCGGCGAGCCTGAAATCTCGGTTTCCGCCGGTCAAACGATCGTCGAATTGAAAGGCACGGCGACATATTCGCCGAGCACGACGGTGGTTTGCCGCTTTGGGCTGGCCCCCGGAGGAGGCATCTTGTCAATCAAGGCGTGCGGCGACTAGAAAAAGCTGAGATCTCGTTTCAAGGATGAAACCGATCGCTCTCCGACAATGTAATAGCGCCTGAGATCCACGATCATCTGGGGCATCCGTCCGATATCCTTGATTTTCGGATTCTGGTTGATCGTGATTTGCGCTCTTGTCGGTCCGGCGCGTTCGGCGGGCGACGAGCTGGCGGTTCGCGTTGATATCGCCGGCTTCAGCCTGAACAGCGTGCTTATTGAACCAGCAATGCGATGAGCGTGCCACCGATCGTGTTCATTCTCTGTGCCAGCGCCAGACTTTACGACCCGATGCACGTCTTTCGCAGCAAGCGGGAAGGAGCGATGCTTTTGTTCGTCTACCGCTGCGGGTATGGAGGCGGCTCCGACGTCGGCGGACTTGAGAACATTCTGCCTGATAGACAGGCGGGCGCGATCGCAGGTCCTACGCGGGCGTGGTCTAGATCCTGAAGATTTCCACAATGGAATAACGACTTTCTCAGATTTGGCGCCTTTGGGCGTGAGCCGTTCACTTGGTCCTGCAAGGCACCGCTCGCCATTTGGAATGACGAGCATTTGGTTCCTGTTTTCATTTGAGAATTGTCGGGTCGTCGGCATAGACTCGAACAAAAAAGGAGTGCCATCGCCGTCGCGCAGGGTGTGACATGGTGGGCCCGGCAGGACCCGAACCTGCAACCAGTTGGTTATTCGCGGGCAGCTCTAACTATCGATCTACAGGTCCCGCCAGATCAGTTTCCAAGGACGGCAAACCGATTAATCGAGCTCGAGGCGGATGAGGGAGTAGAAGAAAACGGGGGAGAGGACGAGGCAAGCGGTCGTGCGGTCTGAGACGGTCGTCGAAATGCTGGTGCGCCGATTCAGCCGTAAAGGCAAAAAAGACCATCACAGTGTCAGCCACGGGGTCGAGTCAGAGATAAGAAGGGAAAATCCGGGAGCTCGCACTGAGGCGGTCTTCCTCGGTCCATTGCCGTCGGTGGAACTTGGCAAAAGCGATATTTGCAGCTGACGGCTGAACGCACTATGTTGGGGATGGAATAGGAGATCGACAATGCTCTTGCAAAAATACCGCGAGAACAAACAAGCCCTGAAGCAGATCGGCCGGGAAGCTTTGGCCGAAAGCCGTCGGCTGGGTCTGACGATTTCTGCCAAGGACCGACAGAACGAGGCCAAGGATCGGGCCAAGCACGAGCGCAAAGATCGCGTTCGGGCTACCGCGAGGTAGTAATCGTTTCATGCCGGAATTGTCGTGTGTGATTCTCGGTGGGCCGAACGGCTCCGGCAAGTCCTCTGCTTTCGCGAAACTGAAGCTCGAAGGCGTGTGGATCAACGCTGACGAAATCGCCCGTGCGCTTCCCGAGGCCACCGAAGGCAAATCCAAGGAACGGCGAGCCTCTGAGGCCGCCCTTCGTATGATTGCCGAGATGATCGAAACCCGGCAGTCCTTCATCTTCGAATCTACACTAAGCAGCCAGCAATCGCTCCGGCTGATGCGCGAGGCAAAAGCAGCCGGGTTCACGGTCGGCCTCTACTACGTCGCCCTGGATTCCGTTGAGACAAACGTCGAGCGTGTCAGGCAGCGCGTTTTGAAGGGCGGCCATCCCGGAGGGCGACATTCGCAGGCGGCACAAAGGGTCATTCGAGAAGCTCACCGAAGCTCTTCAGATTGCGGATGAAGTGATCCTGATGGACAACAGCGGCCTCGAGCCGCACGAGGTCTTCGCCATCAACTCCGGTGTGGTCCAGTCTTTCGATATCGACGACAGTCAAGAGTTGCACGTCTTGATGTCGGCCAAGGTCTGCGAGGCGTACGGCCTCGTTCGATACGATACCGGATTTGGGAAGGCACCGAGGCTGGTTGCTCGCCATGGCGACGACGCGGCTCCCGACTCTGCGCAATCGTCAGTTGGACTGGGCCGGCCCAAGCCCCCGGCGTGAAGTGAGTACCGCATATTCGAATTAATCAACAGTTAGACGCTTCTCGGTGGCCTTCTCATTCGCAGTAGCCCTTCACGGCGCATCATTGACACCTTGGCCGTGTGTACGCCCCTTGTTCCCGTTCTGTGAGTTTGAGATCGCATAATGTATCGACTGGAATGAGACGTCCGGCGCTCGCTTTTACGTCTGCGGTAAGCGGCCAGTCTTCGTTGAATATCGACGTGAAGCGCCAACGAGCGGCCAGCGGGAATAGCGATCTGCGTTGAATGCATCATTTCTCGCAGAGCCGCCGTAAGCCCGCCGGCCCGGTCGTTCCAGCGATAGTTGTCGAACGGTAGCGACAGCCCTTATCGCTCAGGCGTGGGATAGGGTTGTCTAGCCGACCTTTTTTGCACTGGGCAGCATAAGAATGCTAACTCGTCATTCTTCGGCTCGAAACCGTTCCGCTTGGTCCTTCATCGGGACGGGGTAGTGCTCAGGGAAACAGCCGCTCGTCCAATATCGATAACAAAAGGATAGTGTCCGACTGGAGGTCGAGGCAGGTCTGTTGGTATCTGGCAATCAGCATCTCGCGGCGCGGGGTTTCTCTCTGCAGTTCGTCGAGTTTGGATGCAGCGCGAGCATATTCTTCGAAGAGATCGTACAGACGCTGGCTTTTCGCATCGCGAAGCTGTTTACGATGTTGAGGCAACGCCATTGCCAGGCGAGCCCGGCCTAACTGCACCAGACCCATGTCTTGCCCTCGGTTTTCCACACGACACGGCCGCCTTTGGGCTTCCCGCGCAGTGTGACGCTCGTACAGAGCGGCCCTTCCTGGAGCGTGGAAGGGCCACCCGCTAAGAGCTCGAAGAGAAATGCGTTAGCCCTCCGAGCCGTTAACAACTGCCACCCGGACAATCGGTTCCGTTTGGCCTAGCGCCGATCATCGGCCAATCGGCAGATCGACCAGAGATAGCCGACCATTTCGGACTTGAGCGGATCGCCGTCTCCGTATTTCTCCCCGATACGTTCAAGCTCCTCACTCGCGGCCTCCTGCCGTCAATGATCACCGATCACATACTTGTCGTTCCCCGGCATAGATGTCGCAACCAACTTCGATCATGCCGACCCCGAATGCGGGAAACCTCGCTGGCTCTCATTGGGCGGCGTTCGCCCTCGGTCATGGCAGTTCCTCGTTAATACTGGACGAGGGTATGACGGGGGCGCTGCGCCGGCCGTTAGGCGCAAATGTGCTCCCTTCAAAAAGTATGGCCTCGCCGGGGAGAGCGAGGCTATTGGGCACTTTCTGGGCTTCAGATCCGGGCGGATCTTGAAGGCGTCATCCTGATCGGGGGACTCAGGCTGCCATAGCCGAGAAACGCCGACGCCGCTCTTGAGTTCCGGTTTCCGCAAAAGAAAATGGCCCCAAAGTGCAACCAACGGGGCCAAGATGGAGTGTGCTGTCCGAACGAGCCCTAGTAGGGAAGGGACCAGTTGGGCTCCCCTTGCAAACCGCCATCATGGCGACAGGTTCCCGCCTTTATGGAGAAATCTTCAAATTGCGCGGTGTAAGGAGGCCTGATCTGATCCAGAGAGGGTCACTCGGAACCGATCGGAACTCATGACAAACAACCTCACCCTCGGGCAGCGCGTCGTGCGCGAGGTAATCTACCCGGGGACTTTCTCGACCCGCAAAGACCTAACCTTCTAGCCATCGACAAGCATGATCTTCAGGAGAGCGAGAACTCGAATGGCGGCTTATCAACGTCCACGACGTAGACCCAGCACCCGGTGAGTAGGAGGGGCGCGCCCCTCGGGTCCCTCGGACCTTCAAGGGATCCTCCTACGGCGAACCAAGGCTATTGCGACAGCGCGCGCGACGCGAGGGAGATGGTTGAGACCTGTTGGGATCGGTGTCTCGTGCGGATACCCAAATCGCAGCCTTGACGTCCAGTTGCTCCGGTCCAGTTGCGTTTGTGCTATTATTCAGCATGGACGACTTAACACTCATCGAGCATCAGTTGGTGAGAGAACACCTACTACTAGCTGAAGCTGATCGGCATGGACGTCCTCAGGAGGCCATCGTGGCGGAGCTGCGACAGCGCGGTGACAATCTCAAGCTCCTGAGTGAACTCCTGGAGAACTTTATGACTGCACGAAGGGCGCACCAACGTCAGTGGTACCGTTCAATGCGTGAGCGTGCTCGGATCATTCGCGAGCTTTCAAATGCTTAGCCTATGAAGCCGGCCCCACGCCTCTATCCCGACCGGCAGAAAAGTGGCCCTGTCATTGCCGACAGGGCCATGAGTGCGCGCGTGCTATAAGCAATCGAACTCCCCCCTCAAATCACCGAGGAAGCCCAGCCTACGACCCCCATTCGGCTGGTCATCGGACGGTAAAGAACCTCGCCCGGTAAAGGATGTTCCCCCGGCCACAAAAAAAATGTGACCCGTCATTTTCGGCGGGATCACGAGGTGTCATGAAGCAAGGCAGCGCCGCGGGGGCGGTGAGCCTTGTCCGTTGATCCGCTGGGGCTGTCGATCACCGGAACGCCAAGAACATGGAGGTGCGCCAAAAGGTTCCTTGCATATCGCTTGAGCCGTTTCGCGGTTTTCAGACGTTAATGCGTAATGGCTAAAGCACAGCGAAAGAAATCAGTTTCAGCGCTCTTTCTGGACCTGATGCCGCGCCACATCGATCTCTGCGTAGCGACCCTTGTTGATAAACCACCCAAGGGGCCGGATTGCGATCGTTAACTATGGTCGGCGCTATCGAGCCGGGCTTCGCGTCGCCACCACCCTCGCCGAGTCAGCGGTGAACTCGTTGATCGGCAACAAGAAGCAAAAGATGCGCTTGACGCCCTATGGCGCTCACATGGTCATGCAGGTTCGGACGGCCGCGATCAACGGTGAGCTTCGCGATCGATAGCGGGCACCGTTCCGGCAGCCAGGGCCAACCGTGCCTTCGCTGTTCAACACCAAACCGCCGCTCCTGCGTGCCGCCTAACCCCACACACGTTACCGGTCTCTGAAACTATCGTCGTCAGGGTCTTGTCGGTGAATGCAAACCGACATCGGCCTCAAGATCTCGCACGGCATCTCGCGCTGTGTCATGATTGTCAAAAAGACCTGTCACGGCTCGCACCTTCGATCTCCGTAGGTTTGAGCTCTTCCAAACTATTGGGCTGTCACTGCCTTGATAATCGAGCGCGACGGTCACGGCCTTGCCGTCCTTCTTAGCACTCGCTTGCCATACGCCCTTGTTATCAAGCTTGAGCCCGGCGACGTCGGCGTATCCAGCGGCCTCGATCCGCTCCTTGGCCTCCGCCTCGGTAAAGCTATTGGCTCCTTCCACGGGAGGTGGGAACTTTGATCGGAAGACGCAGTTTGTTGCGATGAGCACAGCGAGGTGGGTCAAATGGTTGACCTTGAAATCATCGAGCGACATCTGGCCCTGAACCAGTCGCACATTGATCAGGCGTCGCGTCACATATCCAAGCAACATCTCATCATCGAACAGCTCGAAGAGGTCGGCATTAGCACCCGGGTCGCGAGGGACTTGCTGGAAACGTTCGAAGCCAACTTCGCGACACACAAACAAGAGCGTGCGCGGTTGCTGGAGGAACGAGAACTGGCACGGAGGGGCACCGCCTAACCACCAAGCATCAACTATTCCCCTTCGCGATAACGCCCCTACAGCCACGGCCGCAGACCCGTGGAATGAGCCCCACCGCGTTCCTCCGGCCTACGTTGCCAATAACCCTGAATTTTTACTGAAGGTTTGAACTCTAATATGCGCCGAACGACCTGAGAACGTGGCGTGTACGAAAGTGAACTTCTAACCCCTTCGGATTAGTACAAAAATTTGGCGGCCCAACGTTGCGTGAGCCTGTATTCCGTTGAAATCCAAGAAAAGGTCCTCGATTGACATTAGAACAATCTAGGAACGCATTCTGTCTAAAAACTATCGTGCAGACCCCCTAATTTTGAGGGCATCGCGGCATTTCAGCTGCTTAGGATGGGGCATATGATCTTTTTGGCGCGGAACTTCCTGACCGGTAGCCCATCCCTGCGAAACGCTCAAGGAAATCCGGTGCGCGGCTTGCTGGCGCCTGGCGGAAGCCATAGGCACGAGCAGCCCTGACCTAAGCGCCTTCTGCTCCGCCGACTTGTCACTGCCGTGGATGCTTTGGCGGACTATCCAGCCACTTGGCGGCCTGGTCGCATCAAGAGCACGCGCGAGCTCGTGCTGGTCGACATCCCCTATATCATTCCCTACGCATAAGTTGGGACGTCGGAGATTCTCACCGTCATGCACGCTTACCAACGATGGCCGCAGGTTCTCTAGCCACGGCCAACAGAACGCACTTTTGTTGAGACGAACTTGCAGGAACGTTACCGTTCTGTGCGTCGGAGATCGCATAAGGTATCGTCCGGAATTCAACGGCGCGGTAGTGCCTTTAAAATTTTAAGGCTCAACTTTAGGCGTATGGCCGGCGACGCTCCCGTGTCTCTCGAGCGCAGTTCGGAGCGCAGCCAGCAGATCACCAGGCGGGTCGAGCTTGGAAATGTGCGGTGCCTGCTTGAAGTCGTCGGGAAGAACGTCCCGGCCGAAACTTGTCAAGAAGACGACCGGCCGGCCAAGCTCGGCCAGCCGTTGCGCGACGGGAAAGCTTTTGCCGTCCGTCAGCTGGATGTCGAGGATGGCCGCGTCGGGTGGGTCAGCGGCGATTGTTTCAAGAGCGACGCGCACCGAAGAGGCGGGGCCAGCGACTGCATAGCCCGCTGCCTCGAGCCTGTCGGCTAGATCTGCGGCGAGAAGAAACTCGTCTTCAACGACCAGAATGCGAAGCGGAGGGCCCACGAGCTACCTTTCAATCGGAATGCTGAATGAAACGGCCAAACCCGCCGGATCGAATTTCGTTTCCAGCTTTCCTTGCAGGCGATACTCGATTTCGCCGCGCAACAGTTCCAAACCGAAGCCGGACGAATCCGGCTCGCCTATGGTCGGGCCGTCGCGCTCCCGCCAGTCCACGTGCAACCGGTCATCGGACACGAACCAGCGGATGGAGATCCTGCCGTCCTCCTTGGAAAGGGCACCGTATTTTGCTGCGTTGGTCGCGAGTTCGTGCGCGACCATGGCCAGTGACAGACCCTGCTGTGGCGTCAGACGCAAATCGCTGCCTTCAAGTGTAAAGGTCTCTTGCCCAAACGCCTGAAGTTCACCAGCGAAGATTTCCCGGATGGACACGTCCTTCCACGCTTCGTTGGATAGCGTGCCGTAGGCCCGCCCGAGCGCACCCAGACGCCCCTCGAACGCGGATTGAAACGCCTCAATTGACGAAGCCCGCAACGTGGTGCGTTTGGCAATCGCCGTTACCACCACCAGCAAGTTCTTCACCCGGTGGTTCAGCTCGGAGATAAGCACCTCCTTGTGAGCTTCCGCTTCGGCGAGCTGCGTGACATCCACCAACGTCACCACCACACCGTCGATGTCCTCGCCGCTTGCGCGGTAGGGAATGATCCTGACCAGGTGATGCTTGCCGTCGGCGTCGCGCGCGAGTTGATGGTGAACCGGCTCTCCGCTGTCGAAGACGCCCTGGATGTCGTCCCTGAAGCTTGGATATTCGAGCCGGCTCGACAGTTCCGTCAGCGGTCGCCCGACGTCCGACGGCCGGAGATTGAAAAACGCTGCGGCCGAGGGCGTGTATGTGCGGATCACCAGTTGCCGATCCAGGAAGATCGTCGCGATCTGCGTGCTGTCGAAGAGATTTCTGAGGTCGCTGTTAGCGCGATCCAGTTCCTCGATCTTGCCATTCAGCTCGGCATTGATCGTATTGAGCTCCTCGTTCAGGGATTGCGTTTCCTCCTTGGAAGCCTCCAGTTCCTCGTTGCTGGACTGCACCTCCTCGTTGACGGACATCAGCTCTTCATTGGAGGACTTGAGCTCCTCCAGCGCCGTCTCGTACTCTTCGATCGTCGACTGCAGGCGCTCCTTGGTATCGCGCAGTTCCCGTTCGAGTTCGTGGTTGCCTTCGGCCGCCGCACTTGCCGACGCGCTGTCGCTCGTCGTGTCAGTCGTCTCTTCGGAGCGGAAAATGACGATGTAGAGCTGCTCCCGGCCGCCATCGATCGGCTCTATGGTGATGCCGGCGATTTGCAGCGGGTTGTCGTCGGGATCGAGGACGATCTGCGACCGGATGACGGTTTTGTGGGAGACAACGCATTCGCGCAGCGCCGAGCGCAGGTCTAGCCGCAGCCCCTTGCGCGCGAGCGTCAGCAACTGGCGGCTGGGCACGCCTTGCGGAGGCTCCAGAAAGCGACCGGTGCCTGTCGAGTAGTAGACGATTTCGGCTTCCGCATTGACGACCACGTGGACCGGTGCGTGGCGCTCGATAATCCGCGCCTCGACCGATTGCTTGAGCGTCTGCCCGCTGTCCCGTGATCCAACGCTCAGCTTCTCATCGAATGACGCGGCTCGCTCACGCCCAAAAAGCGCGGCAAGGCGCGGCATTTTGACGGGCAGGTCGCGTGCCTGGAAGACACGGTGCTTCTTGTCGATGGTGGCAAACAGTTCGCCATATTGCCCGATGCTTTCCGAGCTTCCGAGAAAAAGATAGCCGCCCGAGCGCAGCGAGTAGTGGAAGATCGGAATAACCTGCCGCTGCACATCAGGCCCGAGATAGATCAAAAGGTTGCGGCAGGACACCATGTCCATGCGCGAGAACGGGGGGTCGCGGATGAGGCTGTGCGGGGAGAAGATGCAGAGTTCGCGCACCTCGTTGCTGATCACATAACTTGCACCGTCCGGCTTGAAAAAGCGGCGGCGGCGTTCGTCGGAAAGGCCTTCGAGCAGGGTCGCTGGATACCGTGCCGCACGCGCAACCGCCAACGCCGGTTCGTCGATGTCACTGGCAAAGATCTGCACTTTCGGGGCCACTTGTATCTTATCCAGATGTTCCCTGATCTGGATCGCAATCGAATACACCTCCTCGCCGGTGGCGCAGCCCGGCACCCAGATCCGTACGGCGTCATTGGCGGACTTACCCTCGAAGAGTTTCGGAACGATCTGTTGTTCCAACAGGCGAAACGCATCCTCGTCACGGAAGAAATTTGTGACGTTGATCAGAAGGTCCTTGAAGAGATTGGACACTTCATCGGGTTCCGAACGAAGGAGCTCGATGTAGCCGTCCAGCGAGTGCAGTTGCCGCACCTGCAGTCGCCGACGAACCCGACGGAAGAAGGTCTTGGTCTTGTAGCCGGAAAAGTCATGGCCGGAATGAGCAGACAGCACGGTGCAGATTTCGCGGCGTGCCGTTTCCTGGTCCATTTCATCCTGGCTGCCGCTGTGCTGGGTCACCCCATCAAGCACATCGAAACTGCGGACAAACTCTATCAGCCGATGGGCCATCTGTTCGACCGGTACGGCGATGTCGACGACGCCGCTGGCGATCGCGCTCTGCGGCATTCCGGGATTGCGCGGACCGTCACCGTCGGATGTCTGGGCGAGCGTCAGACCGCCTGCTTCCTTTACCGCCTTTGCGCCCAGCGTGCCGTCGCCATCGCCACCCGAAAGCACGACGGCGACCGAATACTCTCCCCGGTCCTGCGCCAGCGACGCGCAGAAGACGTCGATCGGCTTGCGCTCTCGGTGATTAAGGTCGGCCTGCCTAGACTGGAGACAGCCGTCCTTGACCGTGAGGATCGCATCCGAGGGCATCACGTAAACATGGTTCTTCTCAATCGCGATACCGTGCTCGGCAACCACGACCGGCATGGAAGTATATCGCGCCAGCACCTCATGCAGGTGGCTTTCCCGCTCCGGATTGAGATGTGTGACGATGACGAAGGCCATTCCCGGATCGTCGGGGAAGGGTCTTAGGAAGTCCTCCAATGCCGGCACGCCACCCGCAGAGGCGCCGACCCCGGCGATTGGGAATTGGGAATTTCGAGACATAAGGCGTGTCGCTTTCTTGAATCAAGAAGCTATGTAGCGCGCCGCGAACCTTTTTACAGCCGAAAACCGCTGAAACGAAGCATTCGGTTCGGACTTTGAGCGACCCGTCTCGCGATTGATCTTGGTCAGCAGAATCTTGCGAGATTTGCATCATACAAACCTCATACTTTTCCGGATTGCCCGCCTCGCTGGAACTTCGATCCGGCGAGACGCTTTATGGCTTGGAAGGTTGGAGGCTTTTCTATGACAAACACCAAAACATCCCGATCGCAGATTTTGCCGGCCGACTTGAGGCGATGACGCAGGACGAGGTATTTTCCGTCATGAGCGATCTGGAGGCTGCAAGCGAGGGTTCAGAAGGCTCGGAGCTACGAGGTTCTGTCGCGAATTGCCTTAACTGAGGAAGAAATACAAAAGCGCTTTTCGGGTCAGTTGCTTGCGCCAAACCGAGAATGGAGAAAACGCAATCGTTGAAATGGCCGCCTCCGTTTGCGGCCACAGCTTTCGAATTTTGCCACGTGTCGGTGGGAGCGAAAAGCAGAGAGGCCGCAATCGCAGCCTCTCGTTCCTGGTGTTGAGCCTACGGCGAGACCTGACGCCCGCCGGACTTTGATCATCCACGGCAGTACCGCGGGCGCTTCTTCGCGAAAGCGTGGAGCGCGTCCCGCGCCACATGAACCGGCTTGTGCCCATCATGGGCGAGGTAACAGGTCTTCAAGGTCGCGTCATGAACGATATCACGATCGCCCTTGGAGTTCTTTGCGCTGAGCAACTGAAGCTCACCCCGGACGACAGGCAGCTTGAGCATGAGCTTCAACAGTCCTCGCTGCCTGTTTTCACTCGGCATGATTTCCACCACTCTCAGCGGGGGGCCCAAATGGCTTCAGGAGTATCTCGCGGCGTCCGTGGTTGACGGCTGCTCACCCGGGAGTGGCTAAGCTGGGAATCGCTACCAGAAGTATAAGTGCAACCCTTTCGTACACAAGATAGCTCTCATGGAGTATGGAGCACATCCAAGTAAGTCGCTTCCGGACCCGAAACACATGAGGCTAGAACAGCCGAATATCAGGGCGCCGCAGGCACTCGGCGAGCACCGGCGACGGCTTCGCCGGATTGACAGCGACGGCTATCGGCGGGATCGGCAAGCGACGCGTTAAGTTTCGCGACGCGAGTACTCCGAGCGGTCGATTGGTGGCGTGATCGGTCTTGCGAGAAACGTCATTGGCGCACCCTCCGCGACCCTCAGCTCAGCGTGTCTCCTGCACGGCTTCGCCTTGGATGCGGTGCAGACCGTTCAAGCGCAAGGCGCTGCTGACGGGCGACCCGGCGGCGGTTTTCGGAACCTGGGATTCTCGCCTGCGTTTTTCATTGGACAACGAAAGGAGAATTTCCATGGCACAGGATCGGACGATAAAAGCGAAAGCTTCCCGCCTGGCACCAGGGACCCAGACATATTCGGTCGACTACTTTGCCAAGAAGCACGGCATCTCACCCATCGATGCGCGCAGACTGATCAAGCAGCACGGCAATGACCGAGACGCCGCTGACAAAGCGGCAAATCGCCTGAAGGGATAGCTGCGCCGTGGAATATCGCTCTCAACGCGCCCTCGTATTCGCCAGGGGATCGCAAGGATTTCATTTGCACCTCGCAAGCGGTCTCATGAAGGTCCGGTCGTATCGTATGACGCAGCCACTGTCGTCTCGTATGCGGTCTGCTTCGATAAACTCCTCGTCCGTCCCGAACCGTGACCGATACTTCTCGTAGGCGGCAAGGCTTTGAAAACTGAACAGCGCGACGGCCCTGTCGCTGGCTCCCTCCGAAGGCAGGAAGTACCCATGGTGGTCTCCGCCATGTTTTTCGACCAGTTCGATCCAGCGCCTGCCAAACTCCTCGAATTCGCTGATCTTTCGGGGGTCTATGACGTAGTCGACAACGCAGGTAATCATTCTTGAGCCTCCATTTTGCCGGCAAGCGCCGGCGCGTCATTCGCCGTCGAAGAGTTTCGCGGCGGGTTCTGTTACGCATATGCGGGCGCCGTTCGGATAAGTAACGTACGCTGCCAGTGCGCCAGCGGCGTGCGAGCGGACGGTTACCGTTTCGCCCTTGGGGCATGTACACGATGTCACCTGGCTCGCCGGTGGCAGTGCTTCCGTCCGCCGAGACGGAAACGCGACCTTCAAGTACCATGACATCGTGGACGGGCGTGGTCTCGGTGTGGCTTTAGCCGGGTCCGTAGCGGCCGTAGCCGATGTGACTGGCCCGCCGTGGCGTCCATCGACCATGTGCGCGACGTTTGCGTCAGCCTGTTGGTTGGGGAATCCCTTGGACGCCGCTTGAGAGACGGCAAATCTCAGCTTCTCCTTGTCAGTTGCCCAGCAGGTGGTGCAGCAGCTACTCCTCGGCTCCGACCGCTCTCGAACGACGCGACATCCTCATTCCCGATCACCCTACTGATGTCCTCAAGATCACGGCTTACGCTGACACGACAGTGTGCTGGCACTAGCGAAGGAGGCCATCGCTCCCGAACTCGTCCCATTCGCTTAACCCGGTGGCGGCTTCATCGGGTCGTTCGGCCTGTTTGCCTTTTTCCTTTTTCCTCAACGAGCGCGTCAGCTTCGCCTGATGCGCGAGCCGCCTACGACTTTCAGCTTTTGCCGCCGCGTCTTCCGCTCGCCATTCGTCCACGGTGCTGCGATCGAGCATATCTTCGACGACACGAGGGTCGAACACATAAAAAGTGATACTCCTCGCGCGCCCTTGCAGCCTCACCGTTCGCGTTCCGGCACTGGGGAGGCGACCGTCCCCGAGCCAGCGCTTCCGCTCCGAGGAGGTAATCGTCAGAATATCCTCTATCTCACGAGGAATGACCGGAAGCTCTGCGATGCCTTCCAGCGCGCTGGAAACGGCCGATACCGTCGCTCTGAATGTCGTCTTCGAAGTCTCTGGCATGATGAGGATGAGCCCGCTTGCCTGCATATCCAGCGACTTCCGAACTGAGAATGGCAGTCGCGAGCGAATTTCCTGCAAGATTCCCTTGACCCTGACACCAGATCCGAGGGTCGCTGCTACGGGTAGCCGCCACTCCCTGATCAACTCGGGATCGTCCCTTTCCTTGCTTTTCGTCTTCTTCGTGGGCATGTCGCAGCAGATGGTGTCGAAGGGGGCGAGCGTCAACGGAATTCCGAGTGATTTCCAACGTTTTCGCAGGGGCGGCCTTTACCGGAAACTCTCCGACTGCCGCGATATCTGCGTTCCGCACACGATTAGGGCACGTGTTGCATTGTGATTTGCGTGTGCAGCATCGGCGCTCGCCTCCGAAATAGGCTTCTAGCAGCGGCAGAAACTCATCCGATAGCTAGTAGTCTGTCAGGGCGCGGTCTACCAACAGACGAAAGTCGGGGCCGTTGCGACGCGGCGCGATCGCATGGGGTTCATGCGTGATCAGGCGATCGCCGACCGCGAGCGAGGATGGATCACGCGCCCGCTTCGCAAGGTTGATGAGCAGAACCTGGTCTGCGATGTAGGCATCGATCCGGCGTTCCTCTAGCGCCCAAAGCCCGTCCTCGTGCGTCTTGAAGTCGGCAAGCCTTGTCGTCGATTCCTCGACTGCGAGTTGCTCGCCAAGCGTCCCCTACAGTCGTGGTAGGTCGCCGACGCGGGTTTTACGAGTTGTGTAGCCGGCGACTGCGGCGCAAGCGGACCTCCACCATCAGCTTAACGAGCCATCCTCTGACGTCGGTGGTGTTCACGAATTCATCGAAATGCTCGATGGCATACTCAAGTGTCTGTTCAGTCAGCTCAGTCGCTGCCTCCGGGGACGGCGTTAGGCTTCGAGCCCACGCCGCCAGTTCAGGTAGCAGGTCGATCACAGTGGTTGTGCCACCGCTTACCGACTGCGCATCTCGTTCGGGGCGGCAGAGGTCGATGAGCTGGTGTTCCAGCTCCAACGGTCCACGTGTACCGCTCATATACAGCCTGAGCGCATGTCGAGCGAGACGAACGCCATCTTCACTGTGTCTTGAAATGCGACGCGTATTCAAGACCTTCTCGAAAACCTTCGAAATGATAGAGAAGCCGTCAGGCAGGATGTAACCGGATTGCCGTTGATCTGACATGGCGCAATCTCCTCCAGTTGGGGCGAAAGCGCTTATAATCTCCCAGTCGTCGAAGCCCGTTCTGCAGTCCGGCGATGGATGCATTGTGCGCCCAGAAAGACGTAGTGACCACTCACTTTGACATGCCATGGGGCCCGCAGACCCTTTGGCCGGTCATCGGACGGCCTAAACTCTCGCCACACAGCCGAAATTCCACAGTTCAAAAAAAGATCCCGTCATTTCGGACGGGATCAGAATTTGTCATGCAGCAAAGCCCCGCCGCGGGGGAGGAGGGGCCCTGTCCTTTGATCCGCTGGGGCTGTCGATCATTGGAGCAGCTAGAACCTGCGCCGAACACAATCGTTCCCGAGCGCTCGAAAGGCGATCGCGTCGTTCCGCGGCCTGAGGCGTTTGATGGCAAAGACGGCAGGCCCACGCATCCATACCTTCGCCTCAGTTACCGTCGCGGTCCGAGGAGGGAGGAGGCATACGGATTGGACGGGGGCCAATGGTCCGGACCTCGCCTCAGGGGAAGGCAGGCTTGTGCTTACTCGATCCTGGTCGGTTTATTGCGGCGATGTTCACTTTTTGTGCTGCCAAGATTGCATAAGTATCATCGGCAGCTGCATGCGGCGAGACCGCGCCATCGCGGGTCCCGCACAGCTCAAGTGCGTCAGCCGACCGGTTCTGCCGCACAATCCGCAATCGTTTAAGGTTCGAGGCCACCAGTCAGCCCCACCGTAAGGTAGTGCGCTCTCTCGCCTCGAACCTCGGAGTCGTATCAGCCGTTCAGCGCGTCCTTGAGAGCTTTGGCCGGCGCGAAGGTCAATTTTTTCGCAGCAGCAACCTTGATAGTTGCACCGGTTGCCGGATTGCGCGCCTCCCGCTCCGGCGTGTCCTTGACCTTGAACTTGCCAAAGCCCGGGATCGAAGTTTCGGCGCCGGACGTAGCGGCCGCGGTCACGGCGGCGAAGACCGCCTCGACAACCGCCTTGCTCTGGACTTTGGTCAAGCCGTGTTCGGTCGCGATCTTCTCTGCAATCTCGTTGGTTGTCGTCATTGCTTTTCCCCTCTTGATGACGGGGAAGTCTCGCCCGCCCGGATCCCTCTTGTCATCCGGAGTCCCTGCGAGGTGGAGCGAAATGCCGAGGATTTCCACAACGCAATCGCCCTTCTCCGCGAAATTGGCCCCCAGCAGTGCCCGTTCGATCGATGGTGATATTCAGATGTGTCTGGTCATCTCACATGGCAAGGTATCGCCCGCCAACCAGAATGACGCGCGTTGAGCAGAGTGGAATTGCCATCCACCACGAGCCACAGCTCGTTGCCTAAAGACTGAACAGTGAGGGGTTTGCGCTTTTCCAGGCTGCCTTTCGCTGCCGCCACCATGTGGCGGTTGGCATTGACGATGCCTCTTTCGCGCGCACGCGCGTTGACCAACTGCTCGAGCGGAACGAGGAGATGGGGTTCGCTCAGATCGAAGTAAAGCGAAGGGTCATCCGGAAGCCGCGCGAGCGAAGCGGCGATCTCCTGATTGAACTCGATCTCGACAACCGCGCCGTCGGGACGCAGAGCGGAATACCTTAGCGAAATCTGTTCAGCTGTCATGCAGTGCCTCTCGGAGTATCCTGATGCCTGGCTCTAACGCCGGGAACTTTCGTGCCGGAAAGAAGAGCCCCGCCGGTAGGCGGGGCGAGTATCGCACCCATATGGCTCACTGGGCGCGGGGAGAATTGCGGTCCAACAGAATTTGCTCACGTACGCTAAGCGCATAGCGAAGCCGATAGAAGGTCTGTTTCCTCGATTCCGGTACGCTGGCGCAGAAAAACTGACCACGAACGTTGCAGCGTGAACGCTGCGGCCGGCGCCTCGGCCATCAAGACGTCCGACTGTTCGAACGACGGCGTCACGCCATGTAGCAGCTCTGTTAACGAAGTCTCGACGGCGTTGCCGGTGGTGTCATTGACACCGCGCTCCGCACGTTAGAAATATCTTCTAGAGTTGGAGAGAGAAGATAACTCATGGCAGACGAAAACAAACCGGATGACGCAGCCGTCGTCGTCGAAGCGGTCGCACCGGTAGAAGTGGCAGCGCCCAAAAAACGTGGGCCGCGGGCGAAGAAAGTGACCGCGGACGCAACGACGGCGGAAGCCAGCGTTGCATCCCCCGCAAGAAGAGGTCGTAAACGCAAGGACGCTCCGGCCGACGTAAATGCGGTGCAAACGAAGACTGGCAGAAAGCCGAGGGTGAAGGGCGCAGCCAAGGCGACCGCGAAAAGCGTGCCGCCAAAATCGTCGGAGGTCGCTCCGGTTTCCGTCCTCGACGAGATCGCAGATCTTCTTCAGCTCGAGGAAGAAAATGCGCGGCTGCGCAAGGCGCTCGCAGAGAAACTGCGAGCGGAGAATGCGGACCTGCGCAAACGGCTCGGGCACAACTGACCACCTGGTGAAAGACCGGTCGGCAATACGATCGGTCTCATCCTCCCATCGTTTTAGGGTGAACGTGGCGCATGCCCTGGGGTAACATGGCATCATGAAATCACCATGGAAGTTTTTGCTCGATCTGGCGTCTAGGGGCAGAACGGCCCAGCCGTCAGAGCCCGCGCCTGGCATCGACACCGAGCACCCGGCGGCGTCATCGACGGCGATCGATACCGCCGCCGCTCCCGCGTCAGCAGTTCAAGCCAAGCAGATCGACACCGCTAACGGCCCCGGCGGCGAAGTCTTCCCGGCCATCGAGACTGCCAGCGACGACAGGCGGCCGGATACTGCAATGAATGAGGTCTCAGCCGTCGAACCGGTGAAGCCGACCAGGCGCAAATCATTCGCACGGCAGGCGAGGGGCAAAAAATCGAGCGTCGATAATGTTGCCGCGTCGACCAAGGTCGAGTATGAAGCTACAAAGTCCGACGTTCCGGTGCCGCCGGTCACCTTTGCCGATGAAGTCTCCGCACTGGACGAGGACATCAAGCAACTGAGGCGTCAGCTGGCGGACAAACTGTCTTTGCAGAACGCCCAACTCAAGAAGATGCTTGAGCGATTTTGATGCGCCGTGCTTCGGCCTGCCGCTCTTGACCATTGGATTTCAATGAAGCCACAGCAGCGAAAGTTTATCGTCGAAGTGAAATCGGCACGCCGGCGTTCGGCAATTCGGCCAACGTCGATCTGGGGTGATACCGATCTCAAGGCACTGGTGCGCGAGGCCGAGACCGAAGCGCCGCATCTGTTCGAAAGTTTGGGTCGAGCTGGCGACCTTTCTTTCCTGGGGAGCGGCGAACCAACACAAGATCAAAACGAGATCGGTGGCGAGCTGCCAATCGACAGTCCCATTGTCGTCGCGGAAGAGGTCCTGCCTGATCGCACCGAAGAAGCTAGCCGCTCTCTGGCAGAGCCGGCGCTTGTGTCTCTGGACGCGCCACGGATTGCGAAGCGCAAACGTCGATCGCCTGTCGTTCGCCGCGCGGTGAATAGGACAATCGACATTCCGTCCCCAGACATCTCGGTCGATGACCTTGCTGCACTCGAGGAAGAAAACTGCCGACTGAAACGGCTTCTGGTGCAACGGCTTCGACAGGAGAATGCTCGGCTGCGAACGATGCTCGAGCGGTTTGGAACAAACCAAAAGCGCCTTCCTGTCGTGTGATTGCGCACGGCTTCAGGTTTGCGCCAGTACCTTGCGCGGATCGGAAAGCTTCTTATCTTTGGTGCTGTCCTCGACATGGAGCCCCGAGATGGATCGATTGGTAGCCAAAGTAACTTTCGACGACGAAGTCAACGTCCTTCCGCCAAAACGGGAGAATGAAAGCGGCCGCGGCGCCGTGATGTGCCTCTGTTGTCAGAAAAAGCGGCTCGCCGCGCATATGGACGCCGACGGCTGCGGCATCTGTGAGGAATGCCTTGCACCATGAAGGCCCTCGCATCTGGGCCTTCGCCTCAAGTGCTGTTGCGGTTCGAGGAAGCGCTTGCACAACTTTCCGACGGTTACGTCCAAGGAACCTTTGAAGATCGACCATGGGGCGCAACGATCCGGCGCTCGGCCGATCAACGACGCATCTGGCTCTACGGCGAACAGCTCGGTGGAACCGACGTCGTAAGTTTCAACTTCTATGTGCTCGATACCGGCGTCGTTCTCAAGCCCTGTGAGATGACATCATCGAAGGTCATCGATTTCGTGTTGGGCTTTAACCCGACCTGAAACAGTGCAGCCTACGCTGATCGCGCGACGTCGCGTGGGCACCTAGGACGCATGCGCGCCAACAACGCAACGCCTCAAAACATAGGGGTGTCGCAAAAAGTTCCGCGATGGGACTTCAGTCGGATAACCCCCGCGCAAAGGTCCTAACACCGTAGCTTGCCAAGTTCCGCGCCCTAATTTCCTTCTGGTCGATGACCGCTTCCCTGCGTGTATCGGCGAACAACGACACCAGGGCAGCTTATCGTCCCTTCGGTTGGCCCTGGTGTCGCTGACGATCACAGGACCGTGGAATGTACGAGCAGGACCGGTACAGCCGAGCAGAGCGAAATTTTTCAACTGGGCTTCCCATCGGAGTGATGCTGGGGGCGATGGTCCTCATCGGCGGCTACCTTTTTGTAGGCAGCGAGCTGTCGAACCAACCTCCGCAGGCAGTCGCCATTGGGCTGCCGACGCCGGTCGCCCTATCAAACTCGGCTTAGGCGGAAGAGGGTCAGCGATGAGGCTAATGCACTTAGGACGAGCACGACTTGAAATGGCTTTACCCCGTCATCGACCCCAGCTGCGCCAGGCCAGAGAACCTTGCCTGCTAGATCTATTCGAGGCTTATGCGCTTGCCGCTTCGACCCTCGAAGACCTGCGACAGGAATATCCGGCTCGCGTAGAGCTGATCAACGAGTACCAGCAAATTTGCGCTGATCTGCAGGCCGAGGTCGTCATCCTACTGACGCTCACGGATGAGCGTCTCTTTCCATGATCAATCCGTCTTCATACCCGCTTGTAGGCACAACGGAAATTTGGACTGACCTGCGACACGATACGCAAGTTTTTCACCCCGTTATGCCGGCGACAAAGGGGGACGATGCGGACTGTGATGCCCTCCGACCAGCGACGTTAATCGATGATCTCGGCACCTTCTGCGTTCAGTCGAGCTAGGCCCTCCTTCATTTCCCGCAACCGCTTGGCCGGGTGTCCTTGCCATTTCGTCACTTCAGCAATCACGCGTAGTGGATTGCGGGAGCGATAGGACAGTGTCGGGTTGCCGGGGAACTTCTTGTCCGTCAGGTTCGAATCTTCCTCGATGGCGCCGGTCGGTTCGACGACATAAATTCGTCCCGTTCCGCTGCCACCCGCCAATTCGGCGCCCCAGATCGCCGCATCGAGGGTGCCTGTAAAATACACCCACGATAGGGGTTTCGCGTCTGTGAAATTCGACCGGTAGCCGACGGCGATCAGATCACCGGGGGCGAGAGCGGCTTTGGTGCCATGGAAGAACGACTGGGCAAACATGGTTGCGGTAGCAGACATAGGCTCCCTCCTTCGATGTTAAGCGCTTCTGTTCAATATCGCGGGCATGCCATGTGTGGAATCAGGGCGCGCCAAAGTGCCGTTCAAGATAGTCGATACCGAAAGAAACGATATCCCGCGCTTCAAACAAGTAGCAGTGCGCCTGACCGACCAAGCCTTCTCGATGGCGTCGCAGCTCCACATAGGCATTGGTAATTGTCTCAACGGCGTCCGGCTCTCCTTCGATTGCGAAACAATCCAGAATGCCGTTGGTGTCGAAATCCTCGGCGCCTTTCCATCTCACTCCGCCGTCCTCGCTACGGATCGGCATTTCGTAGGTCACGCGCCGTTTGTTCGGGATACGGGCGATGGCCTCGGCATAGTGCAGAACGGTAGTGGAATCGAGCGGGGCTCCGAGCAACAGAACCTTTCCGGCACGCTCGACGAAACGCTCCAGCGGCGATCCAGGGCCGAAAGCCTGCCCAAGTTCGTGAGGCTGCGTCAGAATGCCAGCCAGAGGCCCTACCGCAACCATAGAGGCATCTGGGTGCGCGCTGCGCCGGGCGCCGGGTGTCTGGAGGAGGAACTGGTTGAGCAGACCGAAGCCACGATACGTGCCTGATATGGCCGGATCGAACGGCGGCCATCGGTGGCGCAACTCCGCATCCATCCGCGCGCCATTGAGCGTTTCGTCGTAAGGCGACCGGTCCCACGAGGCGTATCCCATCAAGCTTCCAGTGGGGCCGACGGCATCGAGCAAGGCAGACACTACCGGTTCTGCGCCTCCTTCGACGGGGCCGATCGCCTTCAGCGATGCGTGAACCATGACGAGAGCGCCGGATTGGACACCCAGCCGTGCAAGGTCCGCCGTAATTGTTTCCCTTGTGTTCATTCCGCTGCCATCCCTGTAAAGATTTCGACGCACTTGCCGCATCCGTTCAAAAAGCCGGCTGGCTAACCACGATATAGGCGGTTCAGATCGTTATGTTATTGGCGGGACGGGATGGACCCGAGTTGGCGACCGACTATTGCCTTGTTCTGGAAGTTGGTCAGGCCAGGCTGAGGCGAGATACAAGATTGGTGGCGAACAAAGTGGGATCAAAGCTACATGCAGAAATTTAGTACAGCTGCGTCGTCTATCGTTTCTCAATGGCTTGCCTCGCTGTACTAAAAACTCCCATTTAGTACAGCGAGGCAACGTGAAACAGATCGACCCTATGTATGCACCATGACCGCCGAACTTGGTCAACGGCTGCTCGATGCCTAAGTCGTCGACCCGTTTGTTGATCTCCGGATCGTCAGCCGGTCCAACCTAGCGGCGTTGTTGGCGATACCCTCTCCCTCCGGCGGCTGGTCGAAGTACCAGTATTTCCGGCGCGTGTTGTTTCCCCGACGAAAGCCTGGATCGTTACGGGACAATTTGGGACAGGAACGTTTGCCGCGACGTCAGGTTCTGTATGGCAACGCTTCGAGGCGTGGCCGCTCGTCATGGCAGATAAGCAGCAGGTGGGCGATACCCAAGTAACGCATACGGCATTCGGAGTGTTTGATGATAGCCCTTACATTACTGTTCGTGATGGCGTTGCCGCTGATCGTAGGGCTCGTGCTGCTATGGTTCGGTCCCTTATGTAAGGAACAGACAAGACACCACTAACGGCCGACAAGCCAGTCCGTGCTGAACGCGGGTAACCGATCAAGGGGCCTGGTTACTGAAATACCAGAGATCTCAAACCTTGGTTTCTTCGGTGCCAAACCATTTTCAAGAACGTTGCGCTGGGGAGCAACAGTTGCGGGTATTAAGGTGGTTGGTTCACGCTCGTCAAGTTGCGCCCATGGGAATGCCTACCCAGAAATTCAGATCATGCTGCCGATTTCGCGGTGCGCGCGCTGACCAAATGCATTGAGGCGGTCGGGGTCAAGGGACGTCGTCATCGCCCTGGCGCAAGGGAGCCAAGAATCCTATCCAACCCGCAGCGGTGAGGTCGCTTCGGTCTCTAAGAAGGGCCCTAGTCGATCGATGCCGAGCGCTTCCAGACCTCTGTTTACCGACGGAGCAGCCTGCAAGACCCACTGATCCAGCGACAATCGGCACGTGGACTCCACGGTGTTCCACGTCACAGCCGCGGGTGTGCTCGCCACGTCACTGCGTCGGCTGAGAACGTTGAAGCGGCAATGAAGCGTTCGGGATTTTCGCGGCTGTTGAAGTAGTAGACTGCCAGGATGGAACCGTCCCGCCTAACGACAATCCGGGCATAGCCCAGATCCGGACTGCCGCCGTCGTCGCGGACGATGGTTTCTGCGGACCAGGTGACGCCACCATCGCGACTGGTGCGACATCGAATTCCGTAGGGCCGGTCGCGGTAACCGTAAACCAAGACGATGCGTCCATCTGCAAGCGTTGTCACCGCCGGCGGATTGCCGCCACATCCCGTCGGGATCGGCTCGCCGATTTCCCTCCAGCTTTGTCCCAGGTCCTTTGAAATGAACGCGTCAATCCAGCCTGTGTCCGTCGTTTCCATCCGCCGAACGAGCGTCAGTATCGCGCCGTCGGGCCGCATGACGGACGCCGGCATGATCGAATAGCCCGCAGTCTCCGCCATCAGGAAGGCTTGAACATAAAAGCTTCGCCCGCCGTCTTCGGTACGGGCGCAAAAGACGCGGCCTTCCTCGCCGTCAGATTTGGTCGACGTCAGCATGAAGAGGGCGTCATGGCGCCCAAGCGCGACAATGTCGGTGCGAGCCGATATACCGGGTAACCCCATATCGCCTAGGCCAAAGGGGCCGGCCCAGGTCCGCGCGCGGTCGCGACTGACATAGAACCAGCTTATGGCATTGCCTCGAATTCCTGTGCGTCCCGCCATCACAATCGTTTCCGGATCAAAAAAATCGATCGGGGAATCCAGGATCAGCAATTCACGTCCCGGAGCAATGTTCGTGCCTGCTCGAAGCGGATCGTTGAGGTGTTCATCCGCCGAAAGGGAAGCGCCGCCCGGCGTGGCCCCGCTGAAGGCTTCGATTGCCCATGTCAACCCTCCATCCAAACTGCGTGCCTGACGGGGACGAAATGCGTGGTTGCGGTCACGCGCATGGAGCGGGCCTTCACTGCCCAAGATACCTGCTACGAAGACAACCACCGTTTCGTTGCCCCACATCCAGAGACCATAATTGGCTGGCCACCCCGCAAACTGCCCCTTGCGGCGATACACTTCGCTGTGCCGTACGCCCTGCCGTTCCAAGCGCATGCTCACACCCGCAGCTTTTTGATGAGGATGAAGCCGGAAAGGATGAAGCAGATCGAATTTGTCAGAATGATCGGCCATTCGAGGCGCAACATTCCGAACATTGACCAAAGGGCAAATCCTGTCACTGTCAAAGCGTACATGCGCGTGGAAATGGCCGCCGTGTCGCCAGTCTTCAGCACTTTCCAGACCTGCGGGACGAAACTGGCGACGGAACAGGCGGAAGCCAGATAACCAACAACGAGCGCTGTCTCCATGCAGTTGTCCCTTTCGAGCTTAGGTCCGGATGCGGCGAAGTGACCTGGGCGTGCGCACCGAGTGCATTGGCCGCAGCCGTTTCTTCCAATTGGGCTGTCATCTTTCAGTCCTACTTCCCATCATGCTTTTGAGCGGCTCCTTGGCGGCGTTCGATTTGATCTTTTCGCGTCCAGTCGTCTTCGCAAGCGCGTTCTCGAAGTTCTTCCTATAGTCGGCAGGCATCTTCGGCGGCATCATCGGCTCGTACCGGTCGACGACGGCTTGAATGATCACGGGCCCCTTAACCGCGAACGCGTCGCCGAGCACCCTTTCGATCCTGTCGAAGCTTTCGATCGTAAATCCGCGGCCGCCCATCGCGTCGGCAGCCTTGGCGAAATCGATGGGCGCAAGTTCGCAGGCAAATTGCGGATTGCCGAGAAACATCATTTGCTCCCAGGCGATCTGGTTGAGCATGTCATTACGGACGACCAGCATTTTGAGCGGTATGCCGTATCTCACGGCCGTCGAGAATTCACCGAGTTGCATTGCAAGACCGCCGTCCCCAACGACTGCATAAATGGGGCGAGTGGGGTTCGCAATGCCGGCTGCGATCGCATAGGGAAGCGCCGATGCCATGGATGCCAGCGAACCCGATACCGCGAAATCGTTTTGCTCACCGAGGTTTATATGTCGAGCAGCAAGCTCTGTATTTTGCCCGGAGTCGGCAACGACGATTGCGTTGGTTTCGATCCGCCTTCCGAAGGCCGCCACGACGGCGGCCGGCTTTAAAGGCGAGCTTTCATCACTTTCCAGCAAAACCATCTTGTCGCGCCACGCGCGCATGCGAGCCTGCGCATCTTCAAGGAAAGAGCGATCGGATTTGCGGTCTAATTTGGCGTTGAGCAGCCCAAGGGTGGCCTTAGTATCACCTACCAATCCCGACTGAACCGGGAAACGCAGCCCAATCCGCTGAGCGTTTCGATCGATCTGCACGCCTTTGGCGGCGCTCGGCTTGGGGTAGTATTCGATGTAGGGAAACGTCGAACCGACGATCAGCACCGCGTCACAGTCCTGCATGATCTTCTGCGATACGTCGGTTCCGAGGATGCCTATGCCTCCGGTCGTAAACGGGTCGTCATCGGCGAGAACCGTTTTGCCCAGCAATGCCTTGGCTACCGGGGCGCCGAGCAGGTCGGCCGCCTGGCGCAGCTCCTGGCGAGCGAGAATTGCACCACGCCCGGCAAGGATCGCAACTTTGGATGCGGAATTGAGAATGGCGGCGGCATGGTCGAGGGCATCTTCGTCGGGCAGCTCCTGACCGCCGAAAAAGTTGTTTGGCACATGGTTCGGACGGTTCCGCTTGGAGCGCTCTTCCTCGACTTTTTCCTGCACGTCATTTGAAATCGATAGATGTGCGACACCTCGTTTTGCTATCGCGGAGCGACATGCAAGGCTAGTGACGTTCTCGACGTGCACGGCATCATTCACCTGCGTGTTGTAGATGGCAACGTTGTCGAACACTCGGGTAAGATCAACGTCCTGCTGCGTGAAGGTTTCGATGAGGTCGTGGAACTGCATGCCAGTGATTGCCAGCACCGGCACCTGGTCGAGTTTCGCGTCGTACAAGCCGGTGAGCAAATTGGTCCCGCCGGGCCCGGATGTGGCAAGGCATACGCCAAGCTTTCCGGTAAATTTGGCGTAGGCGCAGGCCATGAAGGCGGCGGATTGTTCGTGCCTCGCCTGGATGAAACGGATTTCCTCCTGATGAACGCGGAGCGCTTCGATTATGCCGTTAATGCCGTCTCCCGGAAGGCCAAAGACGACCTTGACGTCCCAAGCGATGAGCGTTTCGATGAGAATATCGGCTGCATTGGTCATGGCGGACTTCCTAGAGATGGGTGGCGGGTTTTCGACCAAGTCGTTTTCGGCCCGCCCGCGCGCCAGATTCTGGTCACGAAGATCATAGTGCGTAGGTCGGGCAGCGGCTGAACTCCCCCGAAACAACTCTCCCGTTGCCTGCGAACCACGCGAAGCAGCCAAAGTTCCACGGTCGCAACCTAAAATTCCTCTGCCCCTGGCCAACCCGGCGGGAGTCGGGGTTCGAGGCCATGTCCCGAACTCGCGGCACGCTCAGGTCATAGAGATGCGAAGCGGGTAAGTGCGCGGGTTGTGTCACGACTGCAGATCTTAAGACGCCTTGAACCCGAGGGCATGGTCGCGTCGACGGCAATTGTTCCGTTAGTTCTAGCCGCGAGGGGTAGATCACGGAAACTGAGCTATTGGAACTTCTCGTCGCCGCGCCGCTTTATAGCTTGCAGCTACGGAAGACAAAGACGACGCCGATGACCTGAGGACTAAAGCCATGAAGATCGCTGTTGTTGCCCTGGTGATTGCCGCTTCTCTTTGCGGCTGCACTGCCGGGGTTACGACCTACCGCTTTTCCTCGCAGCTCGAACCGATCCCCGGCAGTATTACCTATGGCGGGCAACCGCGTACCAAGCTGACGAAGGCGCCGGTGGGCAGTATTGTGCCTCATCAATTTCGGGATCAATTTGGTCGCCCCGTCTACGAGATTTATGTGATCGAACCAGACCGTTCTTTACGGCTTGTTTCTCGCCGTTGGCGGGCGTTCGACGTTTTTAGCGACGACTGAGTGGCGGTTTGGCGCGGGCAATCTTTAGATCGACCCCTCGTGCAGATTGCGTGCCGGGATCGAACACTCGCGCGAGTGCTTTGGCCCATTTGTCGCCCGACGCCCTCCTCGTGTCGAGTTCTAACGGGTGCGCGCGGGTCGTGTTGTCAGGTTCATCTGGATTTCATGGCGAGTAGCAAAATGGCCTAAGAGACGCAGAAGCTTCCGCATTTCCTTCTCATCGATCCTGTGCGAACTACAATAAGCCACAACGTCGAATACTTCTTTTGCCCGCTTCGAGTGTTTCTTGTCGAGATGTTGCATGCCGCTTCTCCACTTGCACCTTCTACCAAATCATTTCGGGAAACGGATGTTCCTGGCGTCCGGGCAATGATTATTCAGAAGAGCTTCTAGCGAGGGTTGACCGTCTCTCGCACCGGATGTTCCAAGCGGTAAAGACACTCCCATGCCCGTTCGATTGCGGCGGCTCGACCCCTCATCGGCGCTCAACCCTCTGTTATCTGCGAAACCCGGCAATCACCGCAGTGCTGTTGCAGAGTTCGAGTATAAGCATAGCGCCGCTTGCAGGCTCTGATGACGTGGCGGGTTAGGGAAATGGGCAGGCCGCTGCATCGCGGACGGGTAAAAGAAGTCGGCGATGACATGGGTTCCGACTGACGCCCGCTTCCGAAGGCGTCGGATGGAAAGTGGGCCTAATCCGGGAACAGGCAACCTTACGTGGCTTAGATACTATTGTGTGCGAATGCAGCCTTTAGCACGCAGCCTAGTCGTTTGCCTGACATCCAGTTCGTTGAACTCTTCCTTAAATGGTATCAGCGACTGATGCCCGGCCCGAAACTGCCGGGCACAAAAGAACCGCGGTTCCCAATAAAGCCAATAGACTCGGCCGCGTCGGGGCCGAGTCTAACCTTGTCACCGGCGCCTTAGCGCATGCTCTCAAGGCGCAAACGTTCCTTCTCGATCTCGTCGGCCGTATAGGGATCACGCAATTCGTCAAAGCTTGCCCATCCCTGCTCGGAGTAAGAGGCGCGGCGCTGGACCGGATCGACCCAACTGCCCCGGCGTAAGATGGCTTCAGCATCTGCATAGACAGCGTTATCGACGCGGGCGGTGACGACGGCGCCCCCGCGGCGCACGCCCTCAGCATAGACATGGGCATGTTCCTCCGGGACGCCCGCGTCCGTCATCGCACCGATGATCCCGCCAGCGGCTCCCCCGGTGACCGCCCCCGCCGCAGCACCTGCTGCGGTAGCGGCAAGCCAACCAGCTGCCACCACCGGTCCGACGCCCGGAATGGCCATGACACCGAGGCCGGTCAGCAACCCGCCGACCCCGCCAACTGCAGCGCCGATACCGGCGCCCGTGCCGGCACTTTCCGCCGCATTGCTGTCGTCTGCGCTGCCATAGCGATCGCCAGCATTGTTGGAAACGATGCTGATATCATCCGAAGGCACGCCGCAATCTTCTAGCGCTGTAACTGCTGCGCGTGCGTCGGCATGATCGTCGAAAAGTCCGGTAACCGTCTTCATCAAAGGTCTCCTTAAGGGATCAGTTGGCGACGATGTTGCCTTGGTAATCGAGAGCGACCTGCACAGACTTGCCGTCCTTCATCGCCGTGGCGCGCCAAACGCCGGTCTCGTCGAGCTTCAGCCCGGTAATCTCGGTGTACCCGGCTTCGTTGATGCGGTCCTTGGCCTGTTGCTCAGTGAAGCTGTTTGAGCCGGCAACCGGTGCGGTGGGATTGGTCGTGTCAGGGGTCGCAACCGCCGGCGTGTCGCCGTCCGTAGTGGCGGGCGGTGTTGCGGTCTGCGCCAGCGCGCCAAAGGTCGTTACGCCGAGAAACACCCCGGCGAGCAGGAAATTTTTCATGATGTGGTTCCTTGTTCACAGCCAGTAGAGCTGCCTATCAAACTCGGTAAGTCCGCTTTGGTTCCTGATTTCATTGACGGTTGCGGGGCGAGCAAGGTGCGGTGGGCCTCGCGCGGTTATTGAACTTCGGCCCCTCGGGGGGCGTGGACCCTCGCGGCATCCCGGCCGGCGGCACGCTTCTTGCCGGTTTTAGGATGCGACGCCTAGCTGTCGGATCGGACGTTTCACCCGGCCCCGCGCGCCAGTTTTTGTGCGCGGCCCAATATTTGCCGTCTGGAAGACCGGTCAGCCGGATCACCGGCACATTGCCACAGCTGCGACGACACCTTCTTGCAGGTCGCTGCCGGCTGGCATTGGGTTTGTCCCGGATGTACGAGGGATCTGCCGACCCGCAACTCGAGATAAAGCCCGTCCGTGGTGTCGATCCTAAAGATCGGGGTTGGCGTTGCCACGCGCTCCATCATCGACATTGCCCCATCGCTGGTGCGGCTGGGCAGCTCGCCTTGATTATCACGGCTCGGCCCAGGCGACTATGTAGCATCGCCCCGAGAAAGGACATCTACCTCCTCTTCTATCTATCCGCCGGATTTCCGTAATGACGTGCGCGCTTCCGCGTGTATCCGTCGAAGCGAGGCAAATCATCCGCGATAGTGAGCCAGGGTAGTTTGAATCTCCAGAAACCATGGGCGTCTGGTTTGAAAGCCTCCGGTTGGTCCATGAAACCGATCGTAAGCCAGAGCTCGTTCTCAAGGCCCTCGTCCGTGTAGGCGATAGACGTTCCGCATTTTGCGCAAAAGAAACGCGTGACACTCGGCGTTTTGCTGAAGCGCTTGAGCATTCCTTCGGCGAAAGTGACCTGCTCCCGCTTATAGCCGATCCAGATCGCCAGTGGGCTGCCCAATGCCTTTCGGCAATCGTCATCGTGGTCGTAGGTTATCCAAAAAGGCTTGCCGATGACTTTGGCGCGAACCGAACCGCAGAAGCAGGAGCCGTGGTCAACCCGCGCCGCGTCTGAAGAGCGACCAATCTTTGCCCCGTCTACCATCAATTGCTCCAAACTCCAGTCACCCGCCCCGAAACAAACGCAGACCAGAAATGTTCCCCTTCCATGGCGCATCCCGTTTTTTCTCTTCGGAGCCGTTAAGCGTGGTTCTCAGGCAAGGACTGTCAGGTAAACTCGTCTGCCATCTGCTTAAGTGCATTAGCTTCCAGAATGACCAGCACACGAAGTGCCGCGGCGATCGCGGCCAGTTCGGTGCGAAGCTTGTTCACGTCCGAACGCATCCATTTCGCCCTGCGTAAACAGGCCGTCAAACGTCTTGTCCTCGAAGTATCGGATTCGCGACGACCGCTGGCGGCTGCCCCAGCCGCAGCGGGGACATCGCTGGCCGACAGCCGCAGAATTTCGTCGGCGTTGATGAGGTCGCGTGGGGCGATGTGCTCAGCGCTCGGCTCGATTTCACTCGCCTTTTACTGTTGCCATCTGCGATGACGCTCTTTGAAACTTCCGGCCGTCGGAGGCGTTGTTGTTTCGTTGAGATCAATATCAGGAGAAAGGCCGCCGCCGCGCCTCCTGCTATGAAAGGGTCCGAACGGGATATGGCCGACAATCTCTCGAAGTATCGTGCCAAGCGCAGAAGGGCCGCGTGAACTACCAAGGCCGTTCTCGGGCTATGGAAGATGGAAAAGGAAATCAAAGGCGCATCGGCCTCCCCAAAGGGGGTGGGAGCGACGACTGACCTGCCGCACGACCGGATAACGATCCAGCGTTTTCGGGAGGCGTTCCCGCGTGCGCGGTGGAGCGAGAGCCGCAATGCATGGTTCGTGCCGGGCCGCACTGCCGAAAGGCGCATCAGCCATTGGCTGGCCGAGATGGAGGCCGAGGCCGCCACGTTTGCCGACGAGAAGGGCAGGGACGCCTTCGCGTTCGATCCGATCGAGAGCCACTACCTTGAGGCGCGACCGGCAAATTTCCAGATCCGGACCCCCTATTCACGAAGCGTCATCAACGAGATCCGCGAAATCCCACATGCACGCTGGGACGGTGATCGTCGCCTCTGGACTGTGCCCTATCGCTCGTTTGACGAACTCCGGCGACGGTGGCCGGCCATCCAATTGGCAGCTGAACGCAATGAGCCGGAAGCCAGGCGCGTCCGGCGTGAGGCAATCAAGGGGACGGACGAAGAACGGGCTTCCAAGGCGAGGACGCGGGAGCGCCGGCGGAAACGCTATCCCGTGCCTGCCGATGATGGCCCACCCTTCGAGCGCGCGATCGGCACCCATGTCGGCGTGGTCTTCTTCATTGGCACGGACGGAGAAGTGGCGGACCCGGCGACGATCGGCGCGTTCTACTTTCCCGCGGCAGATGGTGAAGAATACCTTTGGGCGTCGTGGCGGTCGGGCTCGCTGGAGGAATTGGTGACGACCTGGCCGTCGCAAGCTCGGCCAGCACAGCACGAAGTCGACCGAGGTTGGTGGACGCCGTCGCTCGCTGAGTTACGGATCGCCCGACGCGCTGCGAGATCGGGGCGACGGGCCCGAGAGGGCAAGGGGAAGGATAGTTCTTTTGGTGGGAGACCAGCAGACGGTACGTGAGGACTTCGAAAGCTTGCCACCTATCCAGCCGTGCGAACTCGTCGGCCTATGGAGGGGGCGCGGCATACCGGCAGGCCACCCGTTCGACGGCGTGCTGGAAAATCTCGGCTGGTTCGGCAAGCGGTTCAAGCCGGACCGGCGCACGGATGCCTTGCTGTTTCGCTTCAGCGACCGACGGCTGGTTGCCATCGATCCGAAATGGATACCGCTTGGTCTGGCGCTGCGCTTCCATCAACTCGGTAGAACGCATTTGGGGAAAAGCCTGTTTTCCTGTCTTCAGCGCCGTCTGCGGGCGCGGGGATCGGTGGCATCCCTTAAGAGCCTGGTATTTGGTGGTGTCGAAAGTGGAGCCTTGGTCTATGACCATCAACCCGTCGTGGATTATTTCCGGCGCATCGATGAGCTGAGGGTCATGGGAGCGATGACGATCCAAGGTGTCGACGACCGCATCTATTTCTTCGAACTCGAGCGTGTCGACGAACCGTGAAACCCGAATAATGGTCCTGACCGCTCAGCGCTCAGGCTGCCGCGCGCGATCGTTCAAGGCCGGCAGGGCGGTTCCCGAAAGGGTCGAGCGCCCCGTCTGTTTAGCCGTCCTTCTTCTCACTCATGTCGAACACCGGCTTTGTCCTGGACCTCGCGCAGTCCCCTGTAGGAGGCGTGGCGTAAATTGCCCTCATGGGTCCAGTCGCGAACTCGATCTCCGCGATCAAGGTGGGCTGGACGAATACCAGATTTTTGCCCTTGAGCGGCACGGCCGGCTGTCTGGTCCCCACCTTGTGCAGCGTGCTGCGGAGATAGTCGGCGCCCTTGGCGCTAAACCCCGTTCCGACTGGGCCGACATACTTCCAATCATGTTCCTTGCGGCCGGCCAGAAGAAGGCTGCCAAAATAGTCGTCTCATCGCGAACTTTGTCACCGTAGCGGAAGCGTCCATAAAACGATACCTTTGCCCCGGGGGTTCGAGCATGACGGCGCGCTCACGGCGCGAGACGAGCAGTCGGGTATGCCAGCCATGTTGGATGCGCTCTGGAACTTGCCTGATACGACCCACGGTGCCACGCTAAGCCTGCTGGGCAACCCTTCTCACCCACGCATGTCGTTCGGGACTCTGCATCATCGCCTTGGAAGCCCGGGGCAGTGGGTCCCATCAACGAAATGCAAGATGTCGTCTTTGAGGGATCGGGGGCGGGGCGGCTATCGAAGCCTGACCGTGGCGTTGAAAGTCGTCCCATGGCATCGCTTGTATTCATACGTCCCCTGGAGTTGGCTCATAACCCCACGTATCAGACGGCTCCCCATCCCTTTGCGTGCCGTGGACGGATCGAAACCAACACCGTTGTCGATAATGGCAAGAGAAGCGCTGTGCTCGCCCGCTTGCTGGAAGGAGACCTCGATACGGCCGGGTCGGCTGTCGGGGTAGGCATATTTGAGGCTGTTCGTCACAACCTCGTTCACAAGTAGCGCGATTGCAGTGGCTTGTTCCGGCGTCAATCTGAAATCGCCAATCTGATAACGGATCGAAACATTGTCCGCATAGGCCGCGACAAGTTTGTCTACCACGGACGGTATCAGATCGGCTGCTGACACGGCATCAAACTGATCGTGTTCGTAGATTTGTTCGTGAACTGCGATCATCGCGCCAATGCGGTCAAACAGCGCCTCCTGAGAGCCAGACGGCAGTTGTTGCATCCGAATTATGCTCTGAATACCCTGGAAATTGTTCTTCACGCGATGGTGGATTTCACGCAGCAACAGCTGATTGTCTGCCAAGGCTGCTTGCAGGTGCGCGGACTTCGTGACATCGCGCCGGACCAATTGATGTATCCAGCCACCTGCAGCAATTGATGCGACCGCCGCCAACGCCAGAACAGCCAACGCGATGGAGAGGTCGCTCCAGAACGGCCCCAAACCGGCGCCATAGTCGGCAGAGGCGACAGCCACAAGATCCGTTCCATTCACGCGGCGATAAGCTACCACCCGACGAACACCATCGGCAGGTGACGCCGCCAAATATGTGCCGGTTGGTGAGGAGGGTAGATATTCTGTGAACAGAACGTACTTGCTCATGTTCAACGGACCTTCGGCAGGAGGATATCTTGCGACGAGTTCGCCATCGTTTCGTATCAGGCTGACCGTCGAATTTTCCCCGAGGGATACCGCCTCCCAAACTTCCTTGAGCAACTTGCCTTCGAAAGAAACCATCGCCGCGCCCGCAAATATTCCGTCCCGCTCCAGGCGCCTGCTGAAGACGAAAATTTGCTGATTATTCAACCTGCTGACGAGCAGGCCCGAGAGGTAGGAGGATTTTCCTGCAGCAAGGGCGGCGAAATACGGCCGGTCTCGAATGTCGATGGGTTTGATATTGGGGTCTGTGGAGAACAGCGTCCGGCCGTTGCGATCAACGACGTAAGCCTGGACTTGTCCAGGCAGGTCTGCGACTGCCAGGTTGATATCGGCCACCTCATCGGATGCAACCCCGAGCGTGGGTCCCAGTGTGTCGTCTATGCGCCGAAGAGCCTGAGCAGCTAGCGCGTTAATCCAGGATGCGTTGGTCGCCACGATCTTTGACGCCGTTGCAGCACGCTCTTCGGACCGAAACAGGGAGGAGCGATAGCTTTCGTAAATCCATAGAAACAACAGGACGACGAGCGCCGCAAACATTGCCGCCACGATTGACGTGGCAGCGGTTGAGACCGTCAGCCTCTTGCCCGTGTCCATGCAGCCGTCGCTCCAAACCCCTCAGCTGATCTTAGAAGCCTGCTTGGACGATGCAAGTGCGCGTTGCGGAAATTGCGCGGCACGGCTGAACGGTCTCGCTTGGCCGCCCTCGTCGCCTTCTCCGACAACCACTTCGGTTCGCAGATTTTCGAGATCCTGTCGCGTAGAGGCGAAATTCCCCCTTCCGATTGCCGGTATCGATCGGGAAAACCATTAGCTCTCCTGGAACCCGGCAGCCCGCGCGGGTCATTGGCCGTGGACCATTCGACCGATTGCGAGGGTGATTTTTTCCAGATCGGTCGGCTTTTCGCCGCGCGATCGGGGCGCGTTGGCCCCTGGGTTCGCTGAAGGCGCGCGCGGTGACGCCATCGCCATCGATTACCAGTTCGCGGTCCGGTGGGATGACGAAAACGCAGTCGGGCTTAAGGGTAGCAGTGCTGATGACCTGGTGAACCGGCATGGGCGTGCAACCGGCCAAAATGTCGTCAAGCGAGCTCGGCTCATCGGGCGAAAGATGAAGGATGACCACGTAGGCAAGACCGAGCTCGGTCGGAATATGCCTAAAGAAATTCTGAAGCGCGCCAATGCCACCGGCTGAAGCCCCGATCGCGCAGACCGGCACAAATTTCTGGTTTGCAGCGGGCCGGTACTCGTTGTCGTCGCTCATGCTCACTACTCAAATCCTTGAAACATCGCAGAGAACGGATAGCAGCAAAGGTTGAGGGTGAACATGCCTTCGCAGAGGGCTTGGCGCTCGTGTATGATGTCGATCGAGGGATAACTAGAGCTAGACGATCCCTTGTCAAAGTGTCGTCATCGGCTCGTCCGGCGATAGGCCGGAATGGTTCCGCGCCCTCCGGCCTCAATCCGGAACAGTCGCGAACCTGGCGCGCTGCCTTGCGTTGCATCGGGGCGCACCCGGCTCCAGCTGGTGGAACAACAGCCGCCTTTGCCTCGTTGGAGTACCGAGGCGGGAGGCTCAAGGCGGCACCCTCGGTTACTTTTGGACAGGCCTCGGGCGACGCCGCTGATGTTGGTGCGACGTCCGGGCGGGTCTTCGAAGGAAAAAAGCACATGATCAGTTCGGCATTTTTTGCGCGTGACGCCGTTACGGTCGCCGAAGATCTGATCGGTACATTTCTAGAAGTAGACGGCGCAGGCGGCACCATTGTTGAAACGGAAGCGTACCTAAAGGACGATGCCGCGTCTCACAGCTATCGGGGCAGAACTCCCCGAAACAGTCCGATGTTCGGATCGCCTGGCACGCTCTATGTCTACAGATCCCATGGCCTCCACATATGCTTGAATTTCGTGTGTCAAACCGGAAGTGCAGTCCTCGTGCGCGCCCTTGAGCCGGCTATCGGTCTTGAGATCATGCGGCTGAGGCGCCGGACCTCGAACGACAGGATTTTGTGCGCGGGACCGGGGCGTCTTTGCCAAGCGCTTGAGATAACGCTTGGTCTTTCCGGTCAATCGCTTTTTTCCAGCAAGTTGCGACTTTCTGCCGGTCAGAACGAATTGGAAGTGTGTCGGGGACCGCGCATCGGTATTCGCAAGGCTGTGGACCTGCCCTGGCGTTTTGGGGCGCAGGGCTCCCGCTACCTCAGCCGCAAGTTTTCTGTGTGAGCATTCAATTCACTTCGACCCTTGGTTGGATTGCGATCCGTCTGCCGGATTAATCTGTCCGGTGACTGTCGGCGACGTGAGGAACGCTTCTTGGTTCTTTTTGTCCACTTCATGAACCAACAATGGAGCGAAATCCCTCCTTGATGGTTGGACCTTGTTTCCACCTCTGGAGGCTCCAATGAAGGCACTCACTTGGCATGGCAAGCACGACATTCGATGTGAAAGCGTGCCGGACCCGGAAATTGAGCATGGCAGAGATGCGATCATCAAAGTCACTGCATGCGCCATCTGCGGATCAGACCTTCATCTCTTCAATGGCGTGATGCCCGACATGCATCGCGGTGACATCATGGGCCACGAAACGATGGGTGAGGTCGTTGAGGTTGGTCGGGATAACGGCAAGCTGAAGGTTGGCGATCGCGTCGTCGTGCCCTTCACGATTTCCTGCGGTGAGTGCTTCTTCTGCCGACGCGGTTTCTTCTCCGGTTGTGAGAGAAGCAACCCCGATCCCGAAAAGGTCACCAAGCTGTGGGGAAATTCTCCGGCGGGCCTGTTCGGCTACACCCATCTTCTCGGTGGCTACAGCGGCGGCCAGGCCGAATATTTGCGCGTACCCTATGCAGATGTAGGGCCCATCAAGGTGCCGGACGGTTTGACGGACGAACAGGTGCTGTTCCTCTCCGATATTTTTCCGACCGGATACATGGCTGCCGATTTCTGCGACATAAAACCGGAGGACACGATCGCTGTGTGGGGCTGCGGCCCCGTCGGCCAGATGGCGATCAAATCCGCCTTCATCCTGGGCGCCGGAAGGGTGATCGCCATCGACACCGTTCCGGAACGACTTCGACTGGCCGAGCAGTCAGGCGCCGACACGCTCGATTTCATGGATCACGACATCTACGACAAGATCATGGAAATGACCAATGGGAGGGGTGCCGACGCTTGCATCGATGCAGTCGGCACAGAAGCCGACCCGGCCGCGAGCTGGGACTCGCGGATCGACCGCATCAAGGTCGCGACTTTCATGGGGACGGATCGGCCCCACGTTCTGCGCCAAGCTATCCATTGCTGTCGAAATTTCGGCACGGTGTCGATTGTCGGCGTTTATGGCGGCTTTCTCGACAAGATTCCAATGGGGTCGGCCATCAATCGCGGCCTGACGTTCAAGATGGCTCAGACACCGGTTCAGCATTACCTGCCCCTTTTAATGCAACGTATCGAAAACGGCGAGATCGATCCGTCTTTCATCATCACGCACCGGGCGTCGCTGGAAGAAGGGCCGGATCTCTACAAGACTTTTCGCGACAAACAGGATGGCTGCATCAAAGTCGTCCTGAGGCCCTAAGGAGAAAGAACATGACTGACGCGACCTCCTCAAAAGGGCTCGCCGTTGTGACGGGAGCCTCGACCGGTATCGGATACGAACTAGCGAAATGCGCCGCGCAAGATGGCTACGATCTTGTCATCTCGGCCGATGAAGCGGCCATCGAAGACGCCTGTCTCCGATTGCAACAGTTGGGCATGTCCGTCGAAGCCGTCGAGGCTGATCTTTCCACAATCGACGGTGTTGACCTGCTGACAGAACGCATCGGCGGGCGACCTGTGGCTCTCCTCATGGCCAATGCGGGCCGCGGTCTTGATGGAGGTTTTCTCGATCAGGACTTCGCGCAAGCGCGCAAAGTCGTCGATACCAACATCATCGGGACGATCTATCTCGTTCAGCAGATCGGTAAACAGATGCGGGCGAGCGGCGGCGGCCGGATCCTTTTGACCGGTTCTATTGCCGGCTTCATGCCTGGCTCGTACCAGGCGGTCTACAACGGCACCAAGGCTTTCATCAACAGCTTCTCCTTCGCGCTGCGCGAGGAACTCAAGGACACCGGGGTGACCGTAAGCTGCCTGATGCCGGGCGCGACGGAAACGGAATTCTTCAGGCGCGCCCAACTTATGGACACATCGATCGGCCAGTCTGAAAAGGATGATCCCGCTGAGGTTGCCAGGGTCGGCTACGATGCGTTGCTTGATGGCGAAGGTGATGTCGTCAGCGGATGGAAAAATAAGCTTCAGGCCGCCGTGGCCAATATTACGCCAGCAAGCGTGCTCGCTCACCAGCACGCCAAGATGACTGAACCGGGCTCTGGACAGAAATGATGGAAATGAGGACCGGATCCAGTCGCCGCCCGGGAAGCACGGCGTCCAATGAGCGTACGCCGTGTGTGCGCGCGTCTAGGCAATCATTCCGTTGATCGTTCCTTCATATAGGCATCGAGAGAAGAGCGCGCGGGACCGATGCGTTCGAGGATTTCTCGCGCCTCAATCGGTGACAAACCGTATTTTCCAATGAATTCCGTCAGATCGTAGTGACCGCTGTCGAGAGATTTCAGCACGTTGACCTTCCTTGATCGAACGCCATCGGTAATCGGATAGGTCCTGGGATCATTCAAACCGGGATCGTTCTGTTTCATGGCCGGTTCCTAACTTCCCGAGCAGATCGCCTTGGGCGACGGTGATCAAAAGTCCGAGAAGCGCAGTTTTGTTCCACGACGCCCGTGGCGCGGAGCTCGTTGGAGCGCCTGCGCACCAATTCGATCCGCGACGTTGGTGCAATGTAGCTTCGTATATAAGGACGAAAGAATACAAAATTCGCGCCGCTCGGAACAAACACACTCAAAGCTGGTTCCATGGCGACGATCGAGATCCCTCGACTATCGAACCAACCACTCCACGAACGTCGGCTCGACGCTCGTAAGGCGATGTGTGTGCCTATGTCAAAGCGGAAACTAGTTGTCATCAGCGACTATCAGGACGGTTGGCCGACCGCGCACGCAGTCTCACCGAAGGCCGAACGTCTGCGCGCGTGGGCGTCCAGCCTCGCGGATGAGGGGGTGGAGAGTGAAGCCGCTTCCCACGAGATTGTCGTTGAGGGCGGCTATCTTGAACGCCTTCCCTTGGCCTGCCTGGCGCATGGTCTGGTCGATCTCGCCGAGATCTGGAGTCATTGGCGAGGGGACGGTCCGCCGCAGGTGCTGCCCGCGCCCATGCCTATAAAGCGACGGTCCTTCTTCCTTGATGGTCCCGACACCCCGTTTTCATCCAACGACATGCTCGCTCATATCGAGGTCTATGGCGCCCCTAGCATCCTTTGCGTCTGGGGACTGGGAGTAAGCGAAGAGATCCTCCGAGCCTGTGATCGCAGCTACAAGATCTATAACTCGATCGATGTGCCGGCTTTGCGCGTCCCGCCCAGCATAAGCCGTCACTTCGATCTCGTTTTGACGGCTTCACAAGCACAGACTAGCGAGGTCCAAGCGCGGCACCCTGGTATGCCCTGCGCCATCCTTCCGATCGGGCCGGAATTCGCATCGCCAACCACGTTTTATCCGATCGAAACCTCAAAGGAATACGACCTCATCTATGTCGCTGCCGCCCAACCGTATAAGCGCCACGACCTCCTCTTTGCCGCCCTCACTCAATTGCCACGAAGCGTTCGGGCACTCTGCCTATTTGGATACGGAGAAGACGCCGAAGCCTTGCGTCAGCAGGCGGCGGCGAATGGCCTGAATGTCGATTTCGTCGGCCCTCCAGGTGTGCCCTTTGCCGAGGTCAATCGCTTGATGAACAGTGCGTGCATGGGTGTGGTTTGCGGCATCGACGACGGAGCGCCTGCGGTTCTCACCGAGTACATGCTTGCTGGTCTGCCCGTACTCGCCAACGCCGCCCTACGCTGCGGGCTGCAGTACATAACGCCCGAGACAGGGGCAGTGGCAGCAGCCGACGAGTTCCATCTCGGAATTGCCGACATGCTGTCCCGGCGTCACGAATTCAGCCCTCGCGCGGCCGCTCTCAGGGATTGGACGTGGCCTCGCTCGATCGAAAAACTGCGACACCTGATTGAATCCTATCCCCAAACGTGAAAGGGCGCGCGTAACTTTAGGACGTACTAATCTTTTGAACGTCTCAGCGCGATATGTTCATGAATGTTTTGCCAGCAGCAATAACCGAAGAGTTGAACGATCGTTCAAGTGCACCGTTGATCTGCTTTTCTCACCTTCGGTGGGACTTCGTATCCCAGCGTCCACAGCATCTTATGCGACGGTTTGCACGCGAACGCAGGGTCTTTTTTTTCGAGGAACACATTCTAACCGATCATCACTTGCCGTACCTCGAGTTCCACTCTTTTTCAGGTACATCCGTAAAGTCGGTACGGGCTCGACTTCCGGACCGTTGGACCGAAGGCGAGCGCGAGGTCGGATTGACCGCGCTGCTTGGTGAACTTGTAGCGCTGATCGGACCACAACCGCCCATTCTGTGGTTTTACACGCCGATGATGTTTCCGCTGGCGCGGAACGTGGCCGCTTCCGCCGTCATCTACGACTGCATGGATGAACTTGCGAACTTCAAGTTTGCGTCGCCATTGTTGGGTGAGCTGGAGCGCGAATTGTTGCGGCGGGCGGACGTCGTGTTTACGGGCGGGTATTCGCTCTACGAAGCCAAGCGCCTTCACCACGACAATATTCACCCCTTCCCGTCCAGCGTCGATGTCCGGCATTTCCACGCGGCCCGCTCGCTGAAGCTCACGCCCGAAGATGAGAGAGCGATCACACGTCCGATCCTCGGCTTCTGTGGCGTGATCGACGAGCGCCTTGACCGTGCTCTTGTTGAGGCCGTCGCTGATCAGCGACCTTCTTGGTCGATCGTGTTTGTCGGGCCGGTAGCCAAGGTCGCAATGGAAGACCTGCCGCGCCGACCCAACATCCATTATCTAGGCCAGAAAGACTACTTGGATCTGCCATCCTATTTCTCCGGATGGGATGTGGCATTGATGCCGTTCGCCAACAATGATGCTACGCGGTTTATCAGTCCGACGAAAACGCCCGAATATCTGGCCGCGGGACTTCCCGTGGTCAGCACGCCAATCGCGGATGTCGTGCGGCATTACGGCGGAACTTGCGGTGTGTTCTTCGCGGCAGACGCTGCGACGTTCACACAGGCGTGCGAGAGGGCATTAAACCTAACACCGCGGCATGGCGAGTGGCTGAAATCTGTCGATGAAAGCCTGGCAAGGATTTCCTGGGACGACACGCAACGCCGGATGAGCCTTCTGGTCACCGCCGCACTTGAGCGAACGGCGGCACCACCGCGTCGTGATGTGAGCAGGCCGCTGCGGACTGCGTCCAGACGTCGCCGCTTCGACTTCCTTGTCGTGGGAGCCGGTTTTGCCGGAGCGGTGTTGGCCGAGCGTTTGGCAAACGAGGGAAAGCGGCGCGTCCTCTTATGTGATCGACGCAGTCACATTGGCGGGAACGCCTATGATTTCTACAATGAAGACGGCATCCTGGTCCATAAATACGGACCGCACATCTTTCACACAAATAGCCAGGCAATATTTGACTACTTGTCACGCTTTACTGCCTGGAGGCTGTACGAGCACCGCGTTCTGGCCGATGTGAGAGGCAAGCTGTTGCCGATACCCATCAATCGGACCACTCTCAACGAGCTTTACGGTCTAGATCTGAAGAACGAGGCTGAGGCCGCGGAGTATCTCGCCGCAAAGGCCGAGCCTACCGACCTTATCCGCACGTCGAAGGACGTTGTCGTTTCCCAAGTCGGGATCGACCTCTATCGCACTTTTTTCGAAGGCTACACCCGCAAGCAATGGGGGCTTGATCCTTCGCAGCTGGACAAGGCCGTAACATCAAGGATTCCCACGCGAACCAGTACGGATGACCGTTACTTTGAAGACACGTTTCAGGCCATGCCGAAGCATGGTTATACGGCAATGTTCGAAAACATGCTGGATCACGACAACATAGAAATTCTGCTGGGGTCAGACTTCCGCGAGATCCGCGACCGCTTGCCTGGGGCACATGTGATATTCACCGGACCCATCGACGAATTCTTCGACCATCGCTTCGGTCCTCTCCCCTACCGCAGCCTCCGGTTCGAGCACACCACCCACGACCAGCGGCGCCTGTTGCCGGTAGGTGTCGTGAACTTCCCGTCGGAAACCGTTGCGTACACTCGGCTTACCGAATTCAAGCATATTACCGGGCAAGTCCATCCGAAGACGTCGGTCTGCTACGAGTACGCTTGTTCCGAGGGTGAGCCCTATTACCCGATACCCCGACCGGAGAACCAAGAGCTGTACAATCACTATGCGACGCTCGCCCGGTCGCGCACCGACGTCACGTTTGTAGGACGGCTGGCGAGCTATCGCTACTACAACATGGACCAGGTCATCGGTCAGGCGCTGGCGACATTCAAGCGATTGCAGAGCAACCATGCTTTGAAGACCAGGGTCGGTGCCTCATGAGCCCCGCGCACCGAAACAAAAACAGAAAGCTTCTTCTCGCCACGGAGAGTGTCGAGCCCTCCGGAATGGGGGGGCACATTCTCCTCCTGGGGGAGATGTTGCGCGAGCGGTACGCCGTTACTTTGGCGGCACCTATCAATTGCGATCGCGCGTTCATGGATAAGGCGATCGGATTGGGCCTGGCCGTCAAAGCTTTTGACGGCATCGCTGATTTCGCAGCGTGGCTGCCGTCCAGCGGCGTCGATCTTGTGCATGTGCACGCTGGGATCGGATGGGAAGGGCATGCTCTCGCCCAAGCGGGGAGGGCAGTCGGACTTTCAGTGTTGCGGACAGAACACCTACCTTTTGTCCTCACCGATGAGACGCAGAAGCTGGAGTTTCGGGACGGTCTCGCGGCCGTTGAGAGATTGATCGTCGTCTCGGATGCGGCGAAAGCCACTTTCCTGAACGCCGATATCAATCCAGATTTAATTTGTGTCGTCCGCAACGGCGTCCTGCCCATGTGTGATGGCGGCGACGCGCGAGCCGAATGGGGACCTTCATCGGCAAGGAAGCTCATTTCGATTGCGCGCTTCACCCCTCAAAAGGACCATGGGACGCTCGTGCGCGCGATGCCCGCGGTGCTGGAGCAATATCCGGACGCCGTGTTGCTGCTTGTGGGGGCGGGCCCGGAAATCGTTTCCATCGAGACCCTTGTGGCTGAACTGGGCGTCGAACGGGCCGTGCGGTTTGCAGGCGTTCGGAGCGATATCGCCTCGCTTCTGGCTTCTTCGGAGGTTTTCGTTTTGGCTTCCCGTTTCGAGGGGTTGCCACTCGTCATTCTCGAGGCGATGTCAGTGGGCCTTCCTGTCGTTGCCACCGCCATCGGCGGCACCATCGAGGCTCTCGGACCCGGCCATCCCTATCTTGTCGAACCGGGTCGGCCCCAGGCGCTGGCCGACATGATCTGCTCGGTGCTGCAGGATCCGATCGCGGCGCTCCGGACCGGACAAGCCCAGTACCAGAGGTTCGAGCAGCATTTCAGCGCACCCCGAATGGTCGCGCAGACCGAGGACATTTATCGAGCGATTGCACAACGGGACACTAAAAGAGAGCGCAGAACCATGGAACGCACGCGGATCGGATTTATTGGGACAGGCGGAATTGCAAGGCGCCATTTCGAGATCTTGTCGACTTTCGAGGACGTCAACCTGGTCGCCTTCTGCGATCCGCAGGTCGACCGGGCAAAAGAGGCAGCCTTTCGGTTTGGCGCCAAAGCATTCTCCAACTTTTCGGAACTGCTCTTAGACCAGGAAATCGATGCCGCCTATGTATGCGTTCCGCCATTCGCGCATGGTGACATCGAACGCGAACTGATCGCCCGCCGGCTCCCGTTTTTCGTCGAAAAACCGCTCACTTTGGACCTTTCGCTCGCGACAGAACTTGCCGCCGAGGTCGTTGACACCGGTTTGATCACAGCCGTCGGTTACCATTGGCGGTATTTGGATATCGTCGAGGAAGCGAGAAACCGACTGGACGCCAATCCGGCTCAACTCCTTTCCGGGTATTGGCTCGACCAAACGCCACCGCCCCAATGGTGGTGGAGGAAGCAATCGTCGGGCGGCCAAATGGTTGAGCAGGCAACCCACATCATCGATCTCGCAAGATATCTGGCAGGCGATGTGACGCGCGTTTTCGGGCAGACGACGCACCGAAGTCGTGACGATTATCCCGAACTCGATGTTGCAACGGCAAGCACTGCCAGTCTGACTTTTGCCTCCGGGGCTATCGGCAACATCGCCTCCACCTGTGCTTTGCGGTGGGGCCATCGCATTGGTCTTAATCTTTTTTGCGATGGCCTTGCGATCGAACTGACCGACCGCGACATTATGGTCGATATCGGGCAAGGCCGACCGGTGCGATGTGCGCAAGGCGATCCGGTCTGGTTGCAAGATCGCACTTTCCTCGATGCCGTCCGCGGCGGCGATAATCAGATCCGTTGCCCATACCAGGAGGCGCTCTCCACCCATCGCATCGCTTTGGCGATCGCCAGATCGGCGGAAACCGGCCTGCCGGTTGAATTGGACACGTTCTAGGAGGGCGTCCCATGGCTTCTCGCACTATTCGTTCACTTGGTGTCGCAGGTCCAGGCGAAGCGGACTTTTTCGACTATGAGGAGGGACCCACTGATGAGGACAAGGTGCGACTTGACACGCTCTACACCGGCTTTTCTGCCGGAACGGAGCTAACGTTCCTCAAAAACACCAACCCTTACTTCTCTTCCCGTTTCGATCATGAGCGGGCTGTATTCATTTCCAATGACCCGGGGCTCCAATATCCGATCCGATTTCTCGGTTACATGGAGGTGGCGCGTGTTGCCGAAAGCAGATCTCGAGGTTTCGCGGTAGGCGACATCCTGGCGACGACCTATGCGCATAAGAGTGGGCATACTGCCGATCCGCGTCACGATCTTCTCATTCCTATACCAAGAAGTCTCGATCCCATCCTTGGCGTATTCGTCGCGCAAATGGGTCCCATCGCTGCCAACGGTATTTTGCACGCGGATGCGACCACTTTCGGGACCGCCGTTTCTTCCCTTGGCAGTGGCGTAGCGGGAAGACGGGTCCTGGTGATGGGCGCCGGCACGGTTGGTTTGCTCACAGCCCTCTTGGCCAAGTCGCGAGGTGCAAGTGAGGTCATCGTTGCGGACCCATCGATGTTTCGACGCGACAAGGCGCAAGCCTTGGGCATGCAGAGCATGACGGAGGATCAAGCGTGGCAGCACGCCAAGGCACGTTGGCACAACGGTGGCGGTGATCGTGGCGCGGACTTGGTTTTCCAGACGCGAGCGCATTTGGAAAGTCTAAACATTGCTTTGAAAGCTCTGCGCCCGCAAGGCAATGTGATCGATCTTGCGTTTTACCAATCAGGAGCGGACGCGCTGCGATTGGGCGAGGAGTTCCACCATAACGGCTTGAACATAGTTTGCGCGCAGATCAATCGTGTGCCGCGCGGCCTTTCCCATAACTTCGATCGGCGTCGCCTGGCTGAAGAGACCGTCAGGCTTCTGATCGATGAAGGTGAGGCAATTAAACAGCACCTTATTACCCACATTGTCCCATTTGACGACGCGCCGGCGTTCCTTAGCCGCGTTCTGGCGCGGCAGTTCGATTTTTTGCAGATCGTCTTCAAGGTGGGGCCATGAAGGAATTAGAGCGCCCCAAGAGCATTCTTTTTGTCTTCGCATGGCTCGTCGTCGGCGGGGAAGAGACGGAGGTTCGGTTGCTGGCAGCAAATCTCGACCGGTCACGCTATAAGATTGAAATTGTGGTGTGCTTCCGGAAGGAAGGGATGCCCGACCAATCCCATCAACAACTCGCTACCCTCGGCATTGAGGTAGACACCACCCCCTATACCCTCTCGTTCGAACAGACCGTCGCCTATCTCGCGGACAAGATTCCCGGCTACGATATCGTCGTCTCCTGCCAAAATGTCGGTGACCTTTATCCGGCGCTCGAGCGGCTTCACCTGCGTCCGCCTCTGATCGAGCATGGCGGCCTGGTGTCAGAGGCCTTGGGAGGCCCAAAGCATTTCACCAGTCGGTATGTCGGAGTGTGCCGGACCGTCCGGGAGGCGGCCGCCTCCCGGATGCCCGGACGAGAGCATCACGCAATCGAAATCCCATCCATGGTCGATCTAAGTGAATTCGAACCGAGACGGCGGCCAGCAATGCGTCGCGCTCTCGGGATCGATGGCGAAGGGATCCTGGTCGGTTGGGTTGGCCGCCTCGACCCGAAGAAGAACGTTGAGACGTTCATCCACGCGGCGTCGATCGTGCATGATAGCCGTCCCGATGTCCGCTTCGTCATCGTGGGTGGCCCGGACGCGTTTTTTCCGCAGTACGAGCAGCGCCTGCGCGCGCTGAGCCGAGAGTTGGAAATGGATCGTGTTCTGACGTTCCTTGGCGATCGGGCCGACGTGCCGGACGTCCTCGTTGCACTTGATGTGTTTGTCTGGCTCTCCCGAGATGAAGGCATGCCGCATGTCCTGGCGGAAGCGGGAGCTGCCTGTCTTCCTGTGGTCGCGACCGCTGACAATGGCTCGATGCAGCAAATTGAGCACGACGTGTCAGGGCTTTTCGTCGGCCACGGCGACCCCCATGGGGTTGCCGCGCGGATCTTGGAACTCGCGCACTCTCCAGCCCTGCGCGCGCGTCTTGGGCGGCAGCTCCGTTCTAACGTCGAAAGACACTTTAGCGTCACCGCCGTCGTCCCTTTATGGGAGCGGCTGTTTCGGGAGGTACTGGAGGAAAGGACGGCAAGTGGACCCTCCGGATTGTTTTTGTCCTTCTTTCAGGGCGGTTTCGAATGTTCGACGCATCGCGTTAGAGACAAAAACGCCGCACGAGAGAACAGAAGGCTCGACGTCATTGCCTCAACGAAGCACGACATTTGCGCGGAGAGCGACTATCGCCAACTCCATGCGCTGGGATTGCGCACGGTTCGGGACGCATTGCGGTGGCACCTGATCGAGCGGACGCCCGGAAACTATGACTGGGATAGCGCACTACCGATGATCCACGCAGCCCGGCGCGCGCGCTGCCAGGTTGTGTGGGACCTTCTTCACTATGGCTGGCCCGATCATCTCGATATATGGGCGCCGGCATTTGTCGAGCGCTTCTCCAATTTTTCAGCTGCCGCGGCGAAGGTCATTCGAGATGCAAGTGAAACAACGGCCTTCTACTGCCCGGTGAACGAAATCTCATTCTTTTCGTGGGCTGGCGGTGACGCCGGCTATCTCAACCCCTTCGCCACGCAAAGAGGATTTGAGTTGAAGGCTCAGCTCGCCCGCGCCTCCATTGCATCCATGAAAGCCATCCTCAGCGTCGACCCTCGCGCACGGTTCGTACATTGCGACCCGGTGATCCACATTGTCGCGGCTGCCGACCGGCCTCACGACCGCGCCGCTGCGGAGGGGCATCGGCTCGCCCAATACCAAGGCTGGGACATGATAGCAGGCCGCTTATGGCCGCAATTGGGGGGAGCGGAACGATATCTTGATATCATTGGCGTCAACTACTATCACAACAACCAGTGGATACACGGCGGCGCTCCGATCGACGTGGATCACCCCCTCCACAAGCCCCTTCATAAAATTCTCGTGGAGACCTATTCCCGCTACGGGAGGCCGATGCTGATCGCCGAAACAGGCTGTGAAGGAGACCATCGTTCTGAATGGCTCGAATATGTTGCTGAAGAGGCAAGGGCCGCTATGAGAGCGGGTGTGCCCGTTGAGGGCATATGCCTATACCCGATAATCAGTCATTTGGGTTGGGACGACGATCGCGTGTGCGAGAACGGCTTGCTATCGATGGATCCTACGGAGTCGGGCCGGGCAGTACACCCAGCCCTTGCACGTCAGATCGTGCTTGAGATGGAAGCTGTTGATGCCTCGTTCGCCACGGCGGACCGGAAAATTCACGTCACGTACTCACGGGATCGCGTCAACCTGACTCGATAAGCCCAGCTCTGATGGCGTTCAGACGCCATCAGAGCTGCCGGCTCGCTCGTGCGCGTCAGACGGATTTTTCCCGCCGACCGCAGCACGCCAACCGTGTCGTGATACGTGTCGGTTGCCCTCGATCTAACCCATAGCGCCCGCTTTGGATAGCAACGCGGCCGACTAGGTTGAGGACAGGTTTCCCCATCTGTCCGGGCCGTGCGCGCAAAAGTTCCTGCCGAAACGGAACCTCCGGGTTGCGGGCTGGTTTTGCTGTAGTTTCCAAGAGGAGGTAGGTATGGGAATCGAGAAGCCGAGAGACGGCAAACCGGGAACCACGGATCAGTCACCTCGTTGGGAAGGGCCGGAGGAAAGCAGGCCTCGCGGGTATCTTCCGGCAAAGGACGATCCTGACCGGGATCGGGATGCAGTGGGCGAAAACAATTCAGATCCCGAGCGCAACCGGCCGTCCGATGCGATGGCGGCGAAGCAGGACGCAAAGGGTCAGTTTGCGAAGTCGAAGGCGGATCGCCGAAGCAGCGGTGTATCGAGTGCGAAACCTACAGTCATAACTGGCTCCGAGGACATGTCTGAACATCGCAGCCCGCCGGGGAGTAAAGAGCCCGCGAAGGATTGGGACGTCGGTTTCGATCAGGAGCAACCGGATCGTTCAAAGTAACCTCCGCACTTGCGTCGTCGCCGCCCGAGCGGTCGTCCAGGCTCGAGCGGTTCGAACGGCTCAAGCAGGCCGCTCCACCTTAGGCCGGCGCAAATGTCAGCTCCAAAAGCGAATAATCAATGTTCACAAATTTTCGCCTGAGGGAGTGATCACTTGGTCCTGCATGGTACCGCTAGCCAATTGGAATGACGAGCATTGAGCAAGGTCGAATTCCCATCCACGACGAGCCACAGTCCGTCGCTCAAGGAGCGGACTGTAAGGGGCTTCCAGCGGCTCCTGACCTCCGTTCGCTGCTGCCAACGATGGCGGTTCGCATTGGCGATGCCTCGCTCGCGTGCACGCGCGTTGACGAGATGCTCAAGCTTAACGAGGCGATACGTCCGGGAGGATCGCGAGCGCTGCCGCGATGTTCGCGGTCAATTCAATCTCGCCCACCGCACCGTCATGTCGTTGTATACTTGGGCAGGATCTGACGCAGTGTGGCTGGTGTACTTCGAACGCGACGTTGTCGCCGTCCAAGTTGCGCCTCGTGCGTCTTCGTAACTTAGACGACCCATGTCAAAACGAACTGTCAGGCTGTCTGGAAAAAACTATCGGATTCTTGCACTGGCGGCGTCGAGATCAAATTCAACGTCGCGCCGATGTGTCTTGCCTGCTGCTCGTTCAATCTGAATTGCAGGGACGACACGTCTGTTCGGTGCGGGTCCACGCTAAATTCCACCCTCAGCAGGACGTCGCCACTGCCGTCCGTCGCGGCCTGCGCTTTCCAATCGATGATGTCTGATGCTCGAACATGGCCTCGCCCGTCCCTACTCCAGTCCTTGATTTGCAATCTGACCCCCTAGCTGTGTCCGCGCAGAGAATTGGTGCATACCAATTGGTAGTGAGTTTGGCATTAAACTTTGCAAACCGAGGGCAACGAATTTTCGATTTTCCCGCGCGCCAAACGTGCTCCGGTTTCGATGCCTTGTGTCGCCCGAGGCATGGCGCTCGGGCCAGAAATATCCGAAGTGCAGTTGGCGGACCGAACAAGCGCAACGAGGCTGCGATGGTCGCGTTCGATGTGGTGCGTTTCAAAGTCAAACCAGCGGCATTTCTCGATGCCCACAGACACATCCGGGAAAGCTGGGCAGGTCTCCAGCAACCTGTGCATGATCCGCCTCCGTCCCTCGCGGTAACGTCTTTGCGCCAAGGCTCTTATGCAATCTTTTCGAATGGGCACGTTCGTCTGCGGGAACAACAACGCCTCATCGCGGTTGATTCCAATAGAGGAGACAAACATGCCCACGACGCCGATCCCACAACCGCCGGATCCCGAGTTCCCGCCGGACATGCCGCCGGGGGAACCCGATTTGCCGGATCCCCCCATTGAAGAACCAGAGCCTGACGTCGGTCCCGACGAGGCTCCCGCAATTACGCCCGTGCCAGGTGTGGAGATTCCGCCCCGAGTGTGAGGTTGTGCGAGACGTATTCTTCCTTCGTTGGGACAGGCAGTGCCTTGGCGGTACCAACCGTGGGACCGCTGTCCCCCGTGAGAAGCGGGGATACTGCCTGGAGATCACGAGGTTGTGTCCGCCCCGCAGAAACCTGAGGTGCAAGTCGACGCTTGGCACGAGGTACATGCTTTCGAAGTGGAGAAAAAACGATGTTGAAGATCCTAATGACAACCGCTGTGATGGTCGCGCTTGCAGGGCCGAGCGCGTTCGCCCTGTCTGATATCAAGTGCAATCAGTCCAACATGGCAAAGCTCGAAAATGACGTTAAAGCCATGAAGGACGAGATGAAAAAGGATTACGCCTCCAAGGAATTGACGATGGCAAAGGCAGCGCTCGCGTCCAATGACACCGACAAATGCAAGACCCACATGTCGAACGCGATGAAGGACAATGATCCGATGTAACGGCGAAGTGGCGGGCGCAACGCCATTGGTACGGCCCTCGACCTCCCGCCCACACGCCTCATCTGCTAGCGCGCGGCGCGTCGCGTCGGTCGCGATCCACCGACGTCGCCGCGCGAAAATGTCCCTTGGGATTTCGGGGCATCAGGTAAACGCCGATACTTTGCAGTTTCTCACGGAAACGCCCGCTCATCGGTAACGGTGAGGCGAGCGATGACCTCAGCTTGGAGATCTAGGCAGATCGACGAGTCTTGGATATCTGCTCTTCTCGACGGGGCACCTCTCGCAGAAGATTCTCCGGTATCGACGACGCCCGAGCGTAGGCCTCGAAGACGTTGAACAGGCGCTCATCCTAACTCGAAGTTGGGTTCTATGGCGCGGCAGTGTCATCGCCAACCGAGCCCGACCTAACTGCATCTGTCCCATATTGCTCCTCTCCTTTGAGCCTGCGGTTCCCGACAAATTTGCTGGACCGCACAAGGAATGGCCCCGTCCAGGGGAAGACGAGGCCATGGGGGTTCATTAAGGCTTCAGTTCTGGGAAGAGGTCACCCTGATCGGGGAATTCAGGGCTTCCATGCTTCAGAAACGTTGACGCGGTGAATGAGTTCCGAGCTGCACGTAAAAAGATGGCCCCGTTGGTGCACGGAGCCAGAGGTGGTGTGTGCCCAGGCTCGGACGATGGAAACTCTTGAGCCCGGCCTACCAATCTTGTTGTTTCGCAAGGGTTCTGTGCATGCCGCTACGTCGCCACGCCAGTCACTGGGTTCACGGCCGGCTTCTCACTCGTGTCTTTGGCGCCCGCAGGCTGTACAGTGGGCGGAGCCACCGACTCCTCGTCTAGGTGTTTGCTGCGGTTCGCAGGTTGATGAATGTCTTTCGGCTTCGCCTGTTCGGGCGTCGCGTTGGTATCTTTGGCGGTCATTGAAATTCACCTTTTCGAACGGGCCGGAAAAAAGATGGCCCCGAAAGGCGACTGACGAGGCCATGAGTTTCCGGTGTCATCGACGGGCCCGGAGAGATCGACAACCGGACCCGATGTATAAACGAAGGCAGGCATCGCTGGTTCCGTGCGAGCTTAATTTTCCGTGATCGCCCAGCCTTTCGTGACCCGCCGATTGGCAAAGCGGAGTTGAGATGACCAATAACTGCCGCCGATAATCGGATCTGATCGAATTTTCCGTCTCCTTTATCCCGCACAGCAAATGGAGCCCTGGCGCGCGAACGGCTGCGAACTGGAAAGCATCAAACACCTCTGCTGAGGTTCAAGTGGAACTTCGAGGTGCTGCGACAGTTCTCAGTTTTTCAAAGAAGGAAAATGGCGATGGCAGAGAACGAGAATGACCAGGACAAGATTTGGGAACTGGCCAAAGATATAGGCTTCTGCATGCTAACCACCCAGACGGGAGGCGATCTTCGCGCGCGACCGATGTCGGCCCACATCGAGCGGGAGGACAACGCTTTCTACTTCCTGACCGATGATGCCAGCCACAAGGACGATGAGATCGCCGGCAATCCCGCAGTCTGCCTGGCCTTTGCAGATCCGAAGGGCCAGAAGTACGTCTCAATATCCGGAACGGCCACAATTCAGAACGACAGGACGAAGATCAGGGAACTCTTTTCTCTTCCCGCAAAGGCTTGGTGGGATAGCCCCGACGATCCCGCAATCCGGGTCTTGAAGGTCGATCCCTCATTTGCGGAATATTGGGATAGTCCCGGAACTGTCATCAGCTACATCAAGATGGCGACAGCAGCGATCAGCGGCGCCAAACCCGACTTGGGCGACAATGCGTCTGTGAAGCTGTAAGAGGTGGTTATGGTTATAGCGGGGCAGGTTTCGGAAGGAGTGCTATCGGCACGTCGGTATCCGGACCTGCTTCCTATCACTTGCGTCACGAGGGCTCTTACAGTCCGCGCTTTTAGTAGGAAAATGATGCTGGTTAACGACGCGCCAGACCAGGCCGCGTAAAAGGATCAGCCCGCGTAAAACGGCCACGGCCCTTGGATGCGGTGCACATCGTCGCGAGCAGAGGAGGCGTTGGCCGTGGGAATGCAGGCGCTCGGCCGCGACGCCGTGGCATTACAGGCCATGCTCGATAAACTCATTTTGATGAAGGCAAAAGCCGCGATTATGGCTTGGAGCCTCTTTGCGTCAGGACCTGCATCTCTTCAAACCGGCGTCTTCGTTCGCCATCTTCCTGGTCGGTCGAGTAGCAAATTCGCGAGACGCAAAAGCGGAGGATCCTCATTGGGGTTTTGGCCTGGTCGAATTCACAGTCGAAGGTGTCCGACATGTCGGTCTTCTTTGTGTCGGCTCTTTCGGAATACTTGAACCGCACGCCGGCTGGTTTGAGTTCCGGGAAGGACTGCACGACGCCGACGTTCAATGCGTCCGACATGAAGAAGTTCTTCGCGACAGAGATGCAGGCCTGCTCCAGCTCGGGGCTCTGGGCAAAGGCGGATCCAGCCAGGAAAAACGCGGTGATCGGAATCCATTTCATGGTGCAATCCTTCCCTAACGCAACCGTACGCCAACGGTGCCTGCGTCAACCCGAGAACCCCGGGAATGTTCCCGCCTAACCCAAGAGATTTCCGCTATGAAAGCATTGGAGATCGCGCAGACGGGCTCTCGCTGACGCCTGAATGCAAATGTCGTTCGGTCCCCACACGATTAAGGCCGGTGGCTTATGGGTTTGCGATGCTGCGGGATCCACAGCCTGTCCGCCTCCAGGCCGGCGATCAGGGCGATGCGATCTGCTTTCGCCGCGGTGTGTGGCGCGACCAATGAAGCTGCCACAGGCCAGGAGCGGTGGAGGCCGCAGGGGGCTGCCGAGCAATCGATCGTCGCTGTCACTCATCATCATGGTGGCGAATAGCGGCGCAGCCCTGGGACACTTCAGTGGGCCTAATCCGACCTGAGCACTAGCACTTACCGACTGCTCTTGGGAACTTCTTAGTCGAACCGGGTCTTTTCACGGGCAGGGTCGTCGTCCAGGATCTCTTCCTCGGCATCTGCTGGGAGCGCCTCATCCGGCTCCATATTGGCTTCGTCGCGGCTCGGAACAGGAGATACCCGCCCCTGGTCGGCCTGCCGTTCATCGGAATCTGCTCCCGATAAGTCTGGCACCGGAATTGGTTCCAGATCCATCTCTGGCGGCCGCGGTTTCTCAATGGGATCAGGGATTGGTCTGACACTGTCTTTGTCGTGGTTTGGTTTGCTCATCCTAGCTTTCCTTTCCAGTTGGAAAATGAACAAACGGAGCGCGTTAAAGTTCCGGGGCCCGCTGACGGCTTCCGATATCGCCGAGCGCGAACGCCTCTGTAAGGCCTCAGCGCGTCGGGCCCGATGTTTGCTTGTCACTCGGTCCGCGGCAAGCGGCCAAAACGGCGCAGGACCGTCCATGCGGCAACGAGTGGCGTGCGGCCTCCCCATTCTGCAGCGCGCCCGGAGCTGGTCGACTTGCGCTGTCGTTCACGGGCTGGAGAACGGCCAGATCAAACTTGACTTATCCGATTTGAGAACATCCAACGTCCGAAGCCGGGAGCGACGTTCGCAGCAGGCGCTGGCTGCGGCGCAAGTGAATTTCCGGCATCAACCTTTGGAGATGTGCCGGGCATCCAAAATCTTGTCGAAGACCTTGGATCTCCCAGTCGCCAGCGCCTTTTTGCAGTCATCGGACGTGCGCTTTGACTATTCACTTTGACATGACTCCGGAAGCGTACTCTGTCGGCGCGGCTTTCAAGCCGCCAGGCGATGCAGGCTTCACTTGATGAATCCCGGGTACTGCACTTCCTCGCGATTGATGCCCTGCGAGTCCAATCGGACCGGCACGGGTTTCGGGACCTCAGGCATGTATCGATGCGCGACCAGCCAATCCCGCAAAATCGTTTCAATAGCGGCGGCTCGGCTAGCAGACGCCGACGGAACATCAGGGTCGGTCATGTAAGCCGTCAGCCCGGCCTCCAATTCATCTGAAAGACGTGGGAAGTTGGTTGGATCGGACATAACTTGCTCCTCAGTGCTGCCGGAAAGATAACGAGCTTTTCAGTCGCCTGTTCCCAATTCGCTTATGCGCGACGTTTGCAGCAAAGGCGCGGCAATCCCGCCGGTGCCCGGATGTGTCCTGTCCGCGCCGGATGGGGGGAACGATTAGTTTCATTTCCGGTGGCCGCCGGTCCAACTTCTGTTCCGTGTCTCAATGCTCGGCAGTTCGCGTGCCCAGCTGAATCTAAAATCCAGCAGTCCGTGAACATTTGCGAAGGTCGGGCGTTCCGTTTCTATCTTCGCCGCTATGTGGAGGATTTTTGCCATGCGTCGTCATACCCAGCATCACATGATGGTTGAAATGGCCGCGCTGATTGCAGCCTTTGCGGTGATCGCGCTGATCCTCGTTTTCACCTTCCCCGGCTGACACCCACGGGATCGGACAGCGCGGCGCTGCAAGTGGGATACCTGCCGGCTATTTCGGCGCAAAGAATACCTGCACAAGTGCCAAGAGGTCGACGTGTGACGGAGCAACTGGAAACTGTCGAACCGGGGAGAGGGCGAACGGCTGAAAAGCCGGAGGAAATACCGGCCAAGGGCATGCGCGATGTCCTTTGGCGCGTAGTGGGAGAGGTTTCGCACGAGCGTGTTTTCCTCATCGCGGCAGGGGTCAGCTTCTATCTTATGCTTGCTCTTTTTCCAGGACTTGGCGCGTTGGTGTCCGTCTACGGGTTCATCGCGGATCCGGTCGACATCGGCGCGCACATGAATGTGCTTGATGACCTTCTGCCGCCAGGGTCCTACGGATTGATCACCGATCAGCTGAAATCTTTGACGGCGCAGAAGACCACCACGCTTCGTTTCGGATTTGCCGGCGGTCTTTTGATCTCCCTGTGGAGTGCAGCCAACGGCATGTCGGCGATTTTTGACGCCATGAACGTTGCTTACGGTGAACACGAGAAAAGGAGCTTCGTGGCCAGAACGCTCTTGTGCCTCGCCTTCACTCTTGCCGCCTTGGTATTTGCTGCGATCCTCATCTTCCTGATCGGGATCATTCCTGCTCTGCTCGCCTATGTGTGGCTGGATCGCTGGGTAGAAACCTTAACAAGAGTGATACGCTGGCCCGCAATCCTTTTCCTCGCTGCCATGGGGACGGCCACAATCTATCGGTACGGCCCAAGTCGCGAACGGGCCAAACTGCGCTGGCTGAATTGGGGCGTGGTGTTCAGCGCCATCATGTGGCTCGCCGCGTCCTGGCTCTTTTCCTTTTATCTGGAGAATTTCGCGAACTACAACGCGACCTACGGGGCTCTTGGCGCGCTGGCGGGGTTCATGATGTGGGTTTGGATCTCCACGGTGATCTTAATCATCGGTGCTCTTTTGAATGCCGAACTTGAACACCAGACGGCGGTCGATACCACCACTGGTAAGCCTTTGCCGATGGGTGAACGTGGCGCATATGTCGCTGACACGCTCGGAAAAGCTGTCGATTAGGCCCCTGCCGGTCCGGCACATTTGCGCGGCCAACGCTGCCAGGGTCATTCACCCGGGTCTTGCTTCTCTCGCGCACTCTTCCCGTCGGAACTTTTCGATCGTTCCTCGAAGCGTTCCTCGCCTTTGAGAAGGGGGCTCCCTTTCAGCTCTTCGATCCGCCGCTCCTCCTGCTGAGCGCTCTCTTGCATGCCCTTCGCCGACTCGCGGCCAGCGTCCAACGGTGCGTTTGCTGTTTCCGTCGCGGAAGATCCGGAAAGCCTGTCAGTAAGGCCCCCTCCAATCCTCCCGCTCCCATCCGCGTTGACCGAGCGAGCCTCATTTATTGCCGTGCGCACCTCTTCTTCTTCCCAGCCGGCTTCGACGGCGGCCAAAATCAAACTGGCCTCGTTTGCCGGCAGAGATCCCGCCGGACCCATTGTCGAGAGGGTTGCTGAAACACATTGGAAACAGTCGGCGGACCGTTCCGCACTTCCCTTCGAGGTTTTTGGGTATGCAACATATGTCATGGTCAAGGCCTTCATGGTTTACGGGTCGTGCTCGGCGCGCCTCGTCGTCGCGTTGACCACCAGCAAACCTGCCGTTTTGTAAATTGTTCCGTTCACCGATGCGCAAGGTTCAGCGAACGATGGATGCCCTTAGCCGCATCGCTCCATCCACCTTGCGGCGGCTTTCATTTACGCGCGGCACGGAACCACTTTGCGCCGCCTTCGTTTGACAATCGGTGATTGCCATCAAGGGCGAACATTGGCTCCGTGCCGCCCCGACCACGGCGTTCTTGAATGGAACGAGCCATTAGGAGGGCGTCACTTTGCCGATGTTCTACTTCCGGACCACAGACCAGGAAGGCTTCAGTGCCGAAGACCGGGGGTTCGAATTCCCCGATGAGCAGGCAGCCGTTACTGAGGCAAAAGTGACTCTGGCCGAAATGGCGGCCGACGGCCTCCCGCGGCACCCCATATCGATGATCGGCATACAGGTCTTTGACCAGGAGCGTGTTTTGCTGATCGAATTGAGATTGGTGCTTGAGACCATTCCAAATTCAGACCGTCGTGTGCCGGCAGCACACCAATCGCAGAAAGGCCGTTGAGCGTTGGGCACGGATCGAGGGCGTCGCGTCATGGCCACTGCGCTATATGGAATTCACAACCTCGCACATCGCGACGAACCGGTGCCGGACAGCGCAAGGGTTCTGAAGGTTCTTGCGGTCTGCGTCGGCAAGGCGGAAGGAAGACCGGGCAAGAAGGCAAAAACCGGAATCAACAAACATCCGACGAACGAACGCAAGTTCGTGGGAGGGGGAGGTGTCGAAGGCGACGCCGTGTGCAACCAGAAGCACCACGGCGGACCGGAGCAGGCGGTGTACGTTGAGGGGGACCTGACCCGGTTGTGGTGGCAAAACACACTGAACAGGACCGTCGATCACGGGCTCTTCGGAGAAAACCTTTGCTTCGAAGGACTGGATAGCCAGACCGTGGCGATCGGCGATCGCTTCATCGTAGGCGACCTCGTCATGGAAGCGACAGCACCGCGGATGCCATGCCGGATCCTGGGTGAAAAGATGCGTGATATGAGTTTTCCCAAGCTGTACAAGGAAGCTGCTCGAGCGGGCTTTTACTGTCGGGTCATTCGGCCTGGGCCCATCATCACGGGAGCGTTGGTTAGGCATCTTCCCTTCGCCGGGGAGAGGATCTTAATGCCAGAAATGATGGCTCATTATGGCCAGAAGGCATCGCCTGAATTCATCGCACGCTGTCGTGCTGCGCCGGTGCACGCGAGGCTGCGTGCGTCACTGAACGTTGGCGTGATCAAGTTCTAGGCTGAGTGGTTCACATCAACTCGAGTTCTTCGCATGAACGGCAGCTGCTACACGCTATTTTGTTTCGGCTGGATAGGGGTTTTCCTTCATCAGTTTCGCTAGGTGAACCGTGTTGCGGGCAAGCATGTCGACCGCGGTTTTCACGACCTTTGGCGCCTTGGCAAGATCGACGAAATTCGTGCTGCCCATCGCCTCTCCCACCCAATAGGCAACGGCATTGGCTGCAATGGTGAAACCGACATCATTGAGCGCCTGGTAGAGCTCGGCAGAAACGTGATGGGCGCCATCCTCGTTGCCGACGACGGCCACTGCCGCGACGCGACCGTAGGAAACCATCCTGCCCTGTTTGTCGGTCTCTTCCAGAAATGCGTCCATCCGCTCCAGCGCACGCTTGGCTACGCTCGATGGCTGTCCCATCCAGATCGGTGTTCCAACAACGAGAATATCGGCGTCAAGGATCTTCCGACGCACGTCCGGCCACTCGTCTCCCTCTCCTTCGTCAGACAGGACACCAGGTTTAATGTTCAGGTCCGCCAGGCGAATGCGCTCTGTCGTCACGTCCAGATCCTGCATGGATATGGCAATGAGATCCAGCATCCGGTCGGTAGACGAGGATTCTCCGCCGGAGGGCTTCAAAGTGGCATTGAGAGCGATCGCTTTGAGCTTCGCCATGGTAGGTCTCCCGAAATTGCTTGGGCGCAAAGCTTCGCCCAAGCCCAATTGGGTTTCTGGTAGCGGTCTTATAACCTGTCTGGGCTCACGCTGAGAAAGAGCGCTTCCTCCTCGTCTCTTTGACGCCCACCTAACGCAGCAGCTGCGCTAGCAATGAATGCGCCGATGATGAGTGAAAGCGCGCCAACAAGGGCAAAGGTGGCACCGGCCTTTCGGGCGTCGTCGGCTGCTTTCTGCGCATCCACCTTCGCTTGCTCGATCCGGGCCAGAACCGCGTCGACGCGCGCGCTGGCGTCGGCCTGCGAAAGTCCCGTGCGTGCCGCGACGAGTTGAGCGAGATAGGTCCTGTCGTCTGGTGCGACTTGCCCGGAAGCCGCGCTTTCGACCAAGATCCGGGAAGCTTGAGCTGCGGCCGTTGCGTCCCCTTCCGCTCCTGGTGCCGCGATCCGCGCGGGGTCGGTCGGGCGGAGCAGGGCGTCGACGAAGTAGGATGTCATTCCGCCGCCGCTATCGTTCCCGGTCCCGCCCCCCGCACTCGAGGAGGCGCCCATCGCGGCACCCGAGGCCAAGGTGGAGGCCGCTTGTACGCCGCTGCCTATCACAGCCGACACGGTGGAACCCAAGAAGAAGGCCACGACGAGCGTCGCGAGGGCCCAGGACAGGAAACCATGCGCCGTGTCCCTGAAGAAAGTTTCGTCGGTGTGGACACCCACCCATTTTGTCCGCAGCCGGCCCGTTAAATATCCGCCGAGCGCGGCAGAAAGCCATTGGACCACAATCAGCCAGACGGCCGTCGAAACCGCAAAGGTAGTAATGCTCGCGCTCTGACCCGACCAGGGCGAAACCATCGTGAGACCCAATCCGGATCCCACCAGCATGAGGATAAGGGTCAATGTGGAAGCTGCGAAGGCGCCGGCAATGATCGGCGACCAGTTCACGCCCGCGGCGGACGATTCCGTCGGCGCTGAGACATCGGCAAGTACGGAAGTTTCCATCTCGGCCTCCTATCGCATGAAGAGCATCAAAAGGATGATGATCGGTATCGGAACACCGAGTAGCCAAAGCAAAATACCGCGACCCATAGCCGTCTCCTTGTAAGGGTGGTGGTGCGAGCAGCGCGCTGCTCGAGCCACTGTTCAGCACTGAAAGGGCTTGCAGGGAAGGCTTGTCCAATTTCGCCTGCAACCGTCGAGCGCTCGCCGCTTCAAAGCGATTGCAATGAAAAAGGTTCCACAAGGAGGCCAAAGCGATATCAGATGGCCGATTGATGAAGCTCGGCCCGACGCGCAGTAATTCAGAGGTCACTGGCTCCGTGTCACCTCTTGTGCGGCGCTCCGCACGCCTCTACGCGAACTCATCTTTCTGATTTGAAGCGAGGACAGAGCTAGTCCAACTCGAATTTCCTGCCCCCCCGGAAGCAAGGAAAATGCGGAGCATTTCCAAACCATGATCGATTCGGTTTTGAAGGCTCGGGAAACACGGCTTTCTCAGGCTGCGGGGGGCGAGTGAATTGGCCCCTCGATAGGGCGAGAGCGGTTCATCCGAGGAACGCTTTCATCTCTGCCGCCAAAGCTTCGGGTACTTCTTCGGCCATGTGATGGCCGGAGACCAGACCCTTTCCGCTCAACGATGCTCCAGCCCACGGCCGCCAGATGCCGAGAACGTCGCCATAGAGCTCCTCAAGATCGTCCTTGAGCGACCAAAGGACGAGCATCGGCGACTGCACCCGATTCCCGTTTTTTCGGTCTTCGGCATCGTGAAGGTGATCGATTGCTACGCCGGCTCGGTAGTCTTCCAGCATTCCATGGACAGTCTGCGGGTTGTGTATGGCATCCAGAAAATCGGCGAAGGCATCATCTCCCATGTATTGTGACGTGGCCTTGTACCAGGCTTCAGGGTTGGCATTGATCACGCGTTCGGGGGTCTCGAGTTGCGCGAAAAAGAACCAATGCCACCATGCCTTCGCAAAGTGGGCGTTGCATCGCTCCAGCGCTTCGATAATAGGCACCCCGTCGAGAATGATGAGGCGCTCGACTGCTTCTGGATGGTCCATCGACAGCCGGAAGGCCGTATAGCTTCCTCGGTCGTGCCCGGCGACGGAAAACCGATCGAAGCCCAATCGCTGCATAAGCTCGATGCAATCCAGCGCCTTGGCTCTCTTTGATGAGCCAGAGTGGTTGGGCGTATCTGCAGGGATCGACGACTGGCCGAAGCCGCGGAGGTCCGGACAGACCACGAAATAGTCGGGAGCAAGCGTCGCCGCCACCCGGTGCCACGTCGCATGCGTGCGCGGGTGACCGTGCAAGAGCAGAAGTGGTTTTCCCCGTCCGCCATATCGCACGCGCAACGTCGCACCGGACACCTCGATCATTTTGAGCGTGAAACCTTCGAACATTGGTGCTGAACGACCGAGCGCGAAGACGGTTCCGCGCGCTGCATGGCACAGGAGACTGCAAAAGGGTTGTCCTTGGGGGAACCGGGATCCTTCGTCGACCGTTACGAAGGTCCATTCTGAAAAAGCGGAGAGCCAAATGTCCAGTGATCCGAAAGACGACCTTGATCCGAGCAATCCCCCCGTCAGCGGGACGACGGTCGGCCAATCGGTCGAAAGCAAAGCGCAGATGGCGGATGCAGAGACTGTTGCATCAGGCGGTCGAACCGAAACCCTCAATGTTTACCGGTTGGTTCCCATCGCTGCTGCCAGTGATCCACGATGGGCAAACGCACCCTCGCAAGGGGAAGTTGTCGTGGCGGCGCGCACCTCAGGGGACGCGCGCGTCGTCGCGGCCGGCGGCGAACTCGACTTCATGGAAATAGACGCAGCTCCGGCCGAGGATGTGACCACGGCCTCGGCAAGTCCGTTTCGATCCGAAAAGCTCTATAGTGTCGTCGAGATCGAAAGAGGGCGGCCGGGACTTGTAAGGGGTATCCTGTCGGGTGCGATTTCTGTCGGCAACATCAAGCCGACACAGGTATGACCTCTTGGCGAAGTCGACGTCAAAGCGCTAGCGCGAGCTGTGGTGCGCTTTGGGCGCTCGCATGGTCGAGCGACGAGAGGGTGACCCCCAGGAGTCGGATGCCCTTTGAGACGGGAAAGATCGGTGACAGGAGCAAGGTGATAATATCGGCAAGTTCGCTCGAACTCGATACCGGCGCCGTGACCGTCTTGCTGCGGGTGATCTGCGTGAAGTCCGCCCACTTCACCTTGAGCGTCACCGTCTTCCCGCGGATGCGATTGGCGTCGCAATAGCGCCAGACCTTATCGATCAACGGCTGGAGGCCGGCGTGCGCCGTTCCGAAGTCGTGGACATCGATTGTGAAGGTGTCCTCCGCACCGATCGACTTGCGCTCCCGATCGGGTTTGACCTGGCGCTCGTCTATGCCCCTCGCAACCCAGTAAAAATACGGCCCAGACTTGCCGAAGTGCTGCTGCAGGAAGACAAGGTCGCAGGCTTTGAGATCCGCACCTGTCTCGATCCCGAGCTTGTGCATGCGCTCCGCCGTTGCTGGCCCGACGCCATGGAATTTCTTGACCGGCAGCGCCTCGACGAAGGCCGGGCCGTTCCTGGGCGTAATCACAAAGAGGCCGTCCGGCTTCCTCTGGTCCGACGCCATCTTGGCGAGGAACTTATTGTAGGAAACACCGGCGGACGCTGTCAGTCCCGTTCGTGCCTTGATCTCCTGGCGGATTTCCTCGGCGATCTCGGTGGCTAATTCCATCCCCTTCAGGTTTTCGGTGACGTCGAGATAAGCCTCGTCGAGCGACAGTGGCTCGATGAGCGGGGTGTACTCGGAAAAGATCGCGTGGATCCGCTGCGACACGGCGCGATAGGCATCGAAGCGCGGCTTCACGAAAATCAAGTCCGGGCATTTGCGCTTGGCCGTTACCGAGGGCATGGCCGAATGGACGCCGAACTTGCGGGCTTCATAGCTGGCGGCCGCGACGACGCCCCGCGCCTCGCCGTGACCGACCGCAAGCGGAAGCCCGCGAAGCTCTGGATTGTCCCTTTGCTCGACGGATGCATAAAAGGCATCCATGTCCACATGGATGATCTTGCGCGGTCGGCCGGGCGTTTCCTCAGCCGTCACTTTGGCAGCACCATCGTGGCCGGATCATAGGTCACAACAGCAGGCCTTCTTCAGGGGGTGCCGCCGGCGGCTCGACGATGACCAGCATGTTGCCCGGCAGCGGCCGTTGCAGATGCTTGACCTCGTTCCAGGATCCTGTGAGCCAAAGGTCCACTTCCTCCGGCGTCGTCAGGATCACCGGCATGGCCTTGAAATGGATCGGTGCGACGATCTCGTTCGGCGAGGTCGTCAGGAAGCCGAAGAGTTCGTATTCGCGCTCACCGTCTCGCACCCGCCTCACACCCTTCCAGGGGGTCCAGAAGCCCGCGAAAAACATCAGGGGCCGATCCTTGGTGCCGGCAAACCAGGCGTTCGGGATCTTGCCTCCCGGGACTTTGCTTGCGGGATCAGGCTCGGCAAATGAGGTGAATGGCACTACGCAGCGGCTGGTCGGACCCATCCAGCGCCGCCAGTGCGGCGAATTCAGGTTTCGGATGTTGGTGACGCCGGGGTCGTAGTTCTTCACGACTTCCGGCGGGGAGGGCATGCCCCAGGTGGTGCGCGTAATTTCGCGCTCACCGTCTTCGCCGACGCGTACGATCGGCGCCTGGTAGCCGGGATAGACGTCCAGCGACGGCTCGTTCCAGCCGGCCTTGTCGCGGAAGGCCCTGGTGAACTGGATGACGGCATCACGTGTTGTCGTCAGATTGTAGAGATTGCACACGCTCCAATTCCTCCGTCTCCAGCGCCGCATTCACATCCGCGGTCGTCGGCGCCTGCCCCGTTTGTTGTGTTCGTCAGGAACTCTTGCCTCACGGTCAGTTGACTCGCAATGCGAAAGAGAACAAATAAAGAACATATCAACAGGAAGCGCTAATGCATAGGCCTGAGGAGCTGTTCCTTTCAAAATGCCCCGTCCAGTCGACAATAGGGTCGTTTCCGAGCTTCGTGAACGCATTCAGCGTCTTGAAGGGCCAAGCGGCCGCGCGCGGCAGGTTCTTCCGTTCGGCGATGCCGAAATTGACCGGCGCTTGGCCGGCGGAGGGCTGGCGCTGGGCGCCCTGCATGAGATCGCAGGCGGCGGCAACGGCGCGATCGACGGTGCTGCTGCAGCGCTTTTTTCGGCAGGCGTTGCTGCTCGCACAAAGGGCAAGGTGCTCTGGTGCGTGACACGACCGGATCTCTTTGCGCCCGCGCTTGCCCAGGTCGGTCTCTCGCCGGGCCGCGTTATCTATGTGGAGGCGGGGGACGAAAAGGCGCTTCTTGCCTGCATGGAAGAAGGCTTGCGTCATGGCGGCCTGGGTGCCGTTGTCGGCGAACTGGCGCGCTTGTCGATGACGGCCTCGCGGCGCTTGCAGCTTGCGGCCGAAAGCTCGGGCACGATCGGGATCGCGATCCGCCGGTGGCGACGGCAGGCGGAGGCCTCGGATTTCGGGCAGCCGACCGCTTCGACGACACGCTGGCGGGTTTCCGTCCTTCCCTCGGCGCCGTTGCCCGTTCCCGGCGTCGGCCGCGCGCGCTGGCTCCTTGAACTCATCCGTTGCCGATCCGGCGAAAGTGCAGATTTCGAAGTGGAGGCCCCCGATGCCAAGGGTCGTATCGCTGTTCCTTCCGACCTGGCCGACGGATCGCCTGAGGCGGAAGCTCGCCGACACCGCGCCGCCGGCTGACGCTCCGCTTGTGCTTGTTGGTCGCCGCGACCGCCGACGGGTCGTCATGGCGACAAACGCGGAAGCTCTTGCCGCAGGCCTGAGGATCGGCATGCCGGCAACCAAGGCACAGGCGCTTGTGACCGGTCTCATCGTCATGGATGCGGATCCCGTTGCCGATGCCGCGGCGCTTGAGCGCCTGGCGCTTTGGGCCTTGCAGCGGTACGCGCCGATCGTTTCCGCCGATCCACCTGACGGGCTGGTGATCGACACGTCAGGTGCCGACCATCTGCATGGTGGCGAGGAGCTCATGCTTTCGGGCATGGTCAATCGCTTCCATGGTTCCGGCATCGCCGCCCAGGTGGCGATCGCCGACACCTGGGGCGCGGCACACGCCGCTGCCCGCTTCCTCGCTCAGCCGACGCTCGCTGTAGCGCCTGGCACTCAAGGGGAGTTCCTCCGCACTCTGCCGATAGCAGCCCTTCGCCTCGATCCCTCGATCGTTCATGGCCTTCGCGTTCTCGGGTTCAATACGGTCGGCGACATCGACCGTCAGCCGCGTGCCCCGCTCTCCTTGCGTTTCGGGCCGGAACTTGGCCGGCGCCTCGATCAGGCGATTGGCCGCGTTGCCCAACCGATCGACCCGATACGCACGCCCGAGCTTATCGAAGTCCGTCGCTCGTTCGGGGAGCCGATCGCTGCCGCCGAAACCATCGCGCGCTATACGGCCAAGCTCGTCAGCGTCCTCTGTGGGCTGCTCGAGGAGAAGGGCCTTGGCGCGCGGCGCGTCGATCTCCTGTTTCATCGCGTCGACAATTCCTATCAGGCGATCAGGGCGGGAACGGCGACCCCCGTCCGCGACGTCAAGCGATTGACGCGGCTACTGACTGACCGCATCGAGACGATTGATCCGGGTTTCGGGATCGAGATCATGTCGCTGACGGCGACGCACACCGAACCGCTTGTTGCAACCCAGGTGATTTCGTCGCTGGTCGAGGAGCCGGAAGCCGATGTATCGGGTCTGATCGACATCCTCGGAAACCGCATCGGCCACCGGCGGCTCTTCCGCTTCGCGCCGGTCGCAAGCGACGTGCCTGAGCGCTCCATCGCCCGGATTGCGCCGATGGCGCCGGATGCGGGCGAGACCTGGCCCGGTCACTGGCCGCGGCCGACGCGCCTTCTTCTTCATCCCGAGCCGATCGAAACCATGGCGCTTCTTCCCGACCATCCGCCGGTCAGCTTCACCTGGCGCGGTGTCAGAAGGCGCGTGCGTCGGGCCGACGGGCCGGAGCGCGTTTTCGGCGAATGGTGGAAGCGCGACGCCGAGCTGGTCGCTGTGCGCGATTACTTTCAGGTCGAGGATGACGCCGGCGAGCGTTATTGGATCTTCCGTGCAGGCGACGGCGAACATGGTGAGACCGGCAGTCACCGCTGGTTCCTGCATGGGATATTCGCATGACGGCGCCGCGCTATGCCGAGCTGCAGGCGACGTCCCACTTTTCCTTTTTGCGCGGGGCCTCTTCCTGCGACGAGCTGTTCCAACGCGCAGCGGAACTTAAGATTGAGGCGCTTGCGATCGTCGACCGCAACAGTCTCGCCGGCATCGTCAGGGCGCATCAGGCTTCCAAGGACACGGGCGTCCGGCTTGTCGTCGGCTGCAGGCTCGATCTCGACGATGATCTCTCCGTGCTGGTCTATCCCACCGACCGGCCGGCCTATGCCCGCCTTTGCCGGTTGCTCTCGCTTGGCAAAAAGCGCGGCGGCAAGGCGAAATGCCGGCTCGGCTGGGCCGATCTGGTTGCCTATGGCGAAGGCCTGATTGCCGTTCTCCTTCCGGACCAGCCAGATCAAGATTTGGCGCTGCAGCTTCGGCGCCTGCGGGAAGCCTTCGATGATCGCAGCTACCTGGCCCTGACGCTCAGGCGGCGGCCGAACGATCAACTGCGGCTTCATCAGCTTGCAAACATGGCCGCCGTCCATGGCGTCGCGACGGTCGTTACCAATGACGTCCTGTTTCATGTGCCTGAGCGGCGCATTCTCCAGGATGTCGTCACCTGCATCCGTCACAACATAACCATCGATGACGCGGGCTTCAGGCGCGAGCGCCATGCCGATCGCTACCTGAAGCCGCCGGAGGAAATGGTGCGGCTCTTCCCGCGCTACCTGGAGGCGCTCGATCGCACGATCGAGATCGCGGAGCGGTGCCGTTTCTCGCTTGACGAACTTGCCTATCAGTATCCCGAGGAGCGTTCCAATCCGGAGCTGACGGCGCAACAGACGCTTGAGCAACTGACCTGGGAGGGTGCGGTCTGGCGCTATCCCGAGGGGCTTCCCGACAAAGTCAGGCGCAACCTCGAGCACGAGCTCCAGCTGATCGAGAAGCTCCAATATGCGCCCTATTTCTTGACCGTGAACGCGATCGTCCGCTTCGCGCGCTCGAAGGACATTCTCTGTCAGGGCAGGGGATCGGCGGCCAATTCCTCGGTCTGTTATGTGCTCGGGATCACCTCGATCGACCCCGATACCAACGATCTCCTTTTCGAACGCTTCGTCTCCGAGGAGCGGCGCGAACCGCCCGATATCGACGTCGACTTCGAGCACGAGCGCCGCGAGATCGTCATGCAATGGGTCTTCGACACCTATGGCCGCGATCACGCGGCACTCTGTTCGACCGTCATCCGCTACCGGTCGAAAGGCGCGCTACGCGATGTCGGCAAGGCGCTCGGGCTGCCGGAAGACATGACGAAGATGCTGTCGTCCCAGGTCTGGGGATGGGGCGAGGATGTCGGCGAAAAGCATGCCGAGGAATTGAACCTCAATCTTGGCGACCGGCGCCTTCGTCTGACGCTGGACCTTGCCCGCCAACTGATGGGCGCGCCGCGTCACCTGTCGCAGCACCCGGGTGGCTTCGTGCTGACCCATGATCGGCTCGACGAGCTCGTGCCGATTGAGCCGGCAGCCATGGCCGACCGGCAGGTGATCGAGTGGGACAAGGACGATATCGACATCCTGAAGTTCATGAAGGTCGATTGCCTGGCGCTCGGCATGCTCTCCTGCATGAAGCGCGGTTTCGATCTGCTTTCCGAGCACAAGGGCATCAACATCGACCTTGCAAGCATCCCGGCCGAGGATCCACGCACCTATGCGATGATCCGCAGGGCCGACACGCTCGGCACCTTCCAGATCGAAAGCCGCGCGCAGATGTCAATGCTGCCGAGGATCAAGCCGCGCACCTTCTATGATCTCGTGATTGAAGTGGCAATCGTTCGCCCCGGCCCGATCCAGGGCGACATGGTGCATCCCTATCTGCGCCGCCGCGAGGGCAAGGAGGCGCTCGTCTATCCAAAGCCGGAACTGGAGCAGGGGCTCGGAAAGACGCTTGGCGTGCCGCTCTTCCAGGCGATGCGGGTTGCGATCGAGTGCGCCGGTTTCACGCCGGGCGAGGCCGACCAGCTGCGTCGCGCCATGGCGACGTTCAAGCACACCGGCGGGGTCTCGAAGTTCGGCAAGAAGCTGATCGCGGGCATGGTGGAAAACGGCTACGAGGCGGACTTTGCCGAAAAGACCTTCCGACAACTCGAAGGGTTCGGCAGCTACGGGTTTCCGGAAAGCCATGCCGCTTCTTTCGCGCTCATCGCCTATGCGTCATCCTGGCTGAAATGCTGGCATCCGGACGTCTTCTGCGCGGCCCTCTTGAACGCTCAGCCAATGGGCTTCTACGCGCCGGCCCAGATCGTTCGCGACGCGCGCGAGCACGGGGTCGCGATCCGGCCGGTCTGCGTCAACGAGAGCCGCTGGGATTGCACGCTTGAGCCGACCGGCGACGACACCCGATTTGCCGTGCGTCTCGGTCTTCGCATGGTCAAGGGGCTTGCGAATGTCGACGCAGCCGCCCTCGTTGCTGTGCGCGCGGAGCGACCCTTCGAAAGCGTCGACGATCTCTGGCGCCGCGCCGGCGCGCCGGCAGCGTCGCTTGTCGAACTCGCCGAAGCCGATGCGTTCAGACCTTCGCTCAATCTTGCCCGACGCGAGGGGCTCTGGGCGATCAAGGCGCTGCGCGACGAGCCGTTGCCCTTGTTTGCGGCCGCATCCGATCGCGAGAACCGAACGGTGGCCGAGCTCGATGAACCGGCGGTAGCGCTGAGGCCCATGACGTCAGGCGGCGAGGTGGTCGAGGACTATGGCCATGTCGGGTTGACGCTGCGCGAGCATCCGCTTTCGTTCCTGCGTGCGGATCTGACGAAGCGCCGGATCGTCACCTGCCGGGAAGCGATGCGGTCGCGCGATGGAAAATGGCTGGAGGCTGCGGGGCTGGTGCTGGTGCGCCAGCGGCCGGGTTCGGCCAAGGGCGTGATGTTCATCACCATCGAGGACGAGACCGGGGTTGCCAATCTCGTCGTCTGGGCAAAGACCTTCGAGAAATACCGCCGCGTGGTCTTGGGTGCCGGTATGCTCGGCATCTACGGCCGGATCCAGAGGGAGGGCGAGGTGGTCCACCTGGTTGCCCACCGGCTGGCGGATCTCTCAGGCGAGCTTGCCAGCGTCGGTGATCGGGATGCCGATTTCCCGCTGCCGCATGGCCGCGGCGACGAGTTTCATCGCGGCGCGCCGGCGCCCGATCCGCGCGGATTGCCGAAGGGACCGCGGCCGCGCGATATCGTTGATCCCTATTTGCATCTGGATCAGATCAAGGTGAAGACGCGGGATTTTCGGTGAGAATTCGGGCGTCCTCGAAGGGCAGTGGAAACGAAAGTGGGCCGCGAGCTCTCGAAAAAAGGCCCGCCCCTGAGGGCAGGCCAACCCGCTCCAGGAGTATGGGAGCGGAGGGGAACGAAGGGCAGAAGGCGGGCTTGTCGTCAGGCTTCGCCCCTGGCGGGCCGCGTGTTCGACACGGCAAGGGCAAGGCCGCCCAGGATCAACGCGACGCCCGCCACGAACATCAGGATCGTGGTGCAGCCGCCTGGAGCGGCGACCGTATGTGAGGTTGTACAGGCTCGCAGGTCGAGCCAGTAAAGCATCGGGCTCAGACCTTGGATTCGAAATGAGGAGATCGATATGCCCCCTTGATCACGGTTGACGCCATACTCCTCATGTGAGGAAGACCCGACGGCGTCACGGGACGACATCATCGACATAGCGCGGTCGCTGGCGCGGCCGGGGAGGTGAAGTGAGGGAGGTGGGCTTTGCGAGGGAGGCGATCCCGCCGCGGGGCGTCGTTAGGGTGAACGGGCTCGGCCGTATTTGCGAACAGCGCTTCGTAGGCAGATTGAGACGGGGAAACGATGCCCCCTGCGTCACGCGCGTTTTGGCTCCGCCCAGGTTGGAATCCTGGTACTTCAGCGGACTGCGTTCGCCTCATTATTGCCACTCAATGTTCACTGGTCACGAAGGACTACACCGTGATAATGTCGCCCGTCGAATTTGAAAAGGGAGAGCGACCGTGGCGGGTGTCGACCTTGGCCTAACCTTCAAGTCTGCCGCCGGTCCTTTTTGGTCTCCGCCCATTGCCGTTGACGTGGCCGAGCTCAACCCTTCGCTCCTGGCACAAATCGAAGACCGCGATGATAAGCGTGGATTTCGTGCCTACGTCGTGCAAGTTTTCGCGGATCATGCCGGCCCACCGGAAGGGATGTTCGAGATCGCTTTCAATCGAAAGGGAAAGCGTGCATGCGCAATTTTTGAGGCGATTCCTGACGACGGTCGCCACAGAGCCGTTGTTGCAAGCAGCCCCGTCTGGGTGACAGCCAACAGTCCGCACTCCGCCGTCGGCGCCGCTTTTGAGGCGTTCGTCGAACGATCTGCCGATTAGGTGCGGCAATGGCGAACTTCGATGCCACCCGGCTCGCCATGCGGATGAAGCACTGAGCTCTCATCATCCGAGGACCGAAACCACTTGGGGAATTGCATCATGCATGGACCATATGGGCGAGACAGTATCCCAGGAAGTTGCCGAACTCTTGCGCGGCATCCTCAACGGTATCTGCCTGGCCGCGCGTACTCCCAACCGGGAAACGATAGCCGATAGCTTGGCCTTTACCAGCTGTTTTGCCTCGGCGTTCGCGATGAGGACGAGCTGCATTTTATTGGCCTGCAACGGCTATTTACTGGTTCGGCGTAGAACGAGAGCAGATCGAGGACCCATTCTGCAAGCGCCCCTCGATACTTTGACGTCGGCGGCAGTACTCGGCACAGCGCTCGACGTCTAAGGTGATACGGATCCGGCGGACGAGCCTTGCCAAGGCATGTCGCCTGCGACCGACCACATCAGGACGTACTCGACGGCACCTTCCGCAGGCTGAGCCGGCGAAATGAGCGGATTACGCATTTGACCTGCCGAAAGCGGTGGCCATCCGGCGCTCTCGGCCACCAAGGTTGCGGCGAGGGCCGGCTTTAGGTCGCTTCCCGGACGCGATCTGCGGGGCTCGCAGTTATCTGATCAGTTCAGGCCGAAGCCGGCGCCGTGCTCTCCTCACCACCAGTTCTACAGGAAGGATTGTCTCGAGCGGCACCGTCGCGTCGGCTGCTGGGCTCTCTGTAAAATCCTGCTACGGTTATGCGCCTGGGAGGCCGTCGAAATGATCGACGGTGTCGCCGAGTTGCACCCAGTCATGCTTCGATTGCTCGAACACCGAGATGGCGGGCGGCGCAAAGATAGGGTCGGCGAATGAACCGATTGCCACGCCCACCCAGGTCGGCGAAGCCTCGGCCATCCAATAAACCGTCGAACCGCAGGTCGGGCAAAAATGCATTCGCACCTTACGCCCGCTATCGCCGGTGCGCGTGTACTCTGTCGACGCCCCTGAGATTTCGACGGAGTCGGTTGCGTAGAACGCATTCGCGCTGAACGGCGCACCCGTTCGTCGCTGGCAAGCAAGGCAGTGACACAGCGCGGTCAATTGAGGCGGTTCTCTCAAGCTCAGTGTCAGAGCGCCACAGGCGCATCGCGCGGTTGCCATCGGAAGTTCCTCCAGTCTGGCGTGGATCGTGTTGAGTTGGGGGAGGTTTGGCGCAGCTCGAAACCGCGCTTTGTGCGGTCGGTGCGATTGGCTGAATTCCGGACCGGGTCCGGCATGCCGAAACGATAATGTACAACGCGAACGACCAGCCGTCTAGGAAATGGGTCGAACTGCTGGCTAGAGGTCTCTTGGGCCCGGTTGGCCGGCGGTACTGTCTCAAAGAATTTTGCCGACGACCTGCGTAATCACCGCACCGACCAGGGCAGCCAGGCTGACGGCTGCGCTGTGCATCCGCCTAACGGGCTTCCAACCCATTAGGGAGCGTCTGGACGCAGGAGACGGCCCCGTCACTGCTGGCGGGACTCCTTCACGATGGCATTGCAACTGGCTCTTCCCGGTTGCGGGTGACGGGTTCGGACGTAGCCGCCTCTTGAGGGCTTGAATTCATGCCCGCGTGCCACACCTAATCTCCTTACCTGAACCTGATGAGAGCTGAGCCTATCTGACGGCACGGCTACAGCAGTCTCTGAAGAGAGCCGAGTTCTCACGGGCTCGATTGCCCAGCGGGGCCACACATGAGCCAACGCGATACTGTCGCCGATAAGTCCTGGATCAGGAAGGCCGATGAATTGGAAGCGCTCTTCCAACTGACGGACGGTCTTTATCGCGCAGAGACCACCACCGATGTGTTCGATGCGACATTCGATGCGATCGAGCGAGCATTGGGGTGTTCGCGCGCCTCGATCCTGCTTTTTGACCACCAGGGCGTGATGCGTTTCGTTGCTTCGCGGGGGCTGTCGGAAGGCTATCGCTGCGCGGTTGACGGGCACTCACCGTGGAAGCCGGGAGACCGAGATGCCGTTCCCATCTTCGTCAGCGACATCGAACTGGCTGACGAACCACAGGCACTCAAGGATATCATCACAGATGAAGGGATCCGCGCCCTTGCCTTCATCCCCCTAACCATCGACGGGATCGTGATCGGCAAGTTCATGGCCTATCGTGAGATCGCTCACGTATTTACGGCGGACGAGGCCGTCCTCTGCCTTACGATCGCGCGCCAGCTCGGCTTTAGCATCGAGCGTCAGCGATCAGAGGAGGCCCACCAGCGCGCCGAGGAGGGGCTTCGCCGCACCAATGAGCGGTTACGTGCCATCCTCGACAGTGCCAGCGAATATGCCATCATCACGCTCGACGCGGCCGGCTGCATCGCGAGCTGGAACAGTGGCGCCGAACGTCTTTTGGGCTATCGCGACAGCGAGGTACTTGGCCTTTCCGGGGGGATCTTCTTCAGCCCTGAGGATCGGGTCTCCAATGTCCCCCAGCAGGAAATGCTTATCGCGGGCGAAAGGGGGCGTGCGGCAAACGAAAGGTGGCACTATCGCAAGGATGGCTCACGTTTTTGGGGTTCTGGCGTCATGCTTCCTGTGGAGGAGAGCGGACCTGATCGCTATCTCAAGATTTTCAGAGACAGAACCGAGGAGCGCAAGGCAGAAAAGCGTCAGAAGCTCCTGGTCGGAGAACTCAACCACCGGGTAAAGAACACGCTGGCGACCGTGAGTTCCCTGGCCGAGCAAACGTTGAAAAGTTCTGACACTCCCGAGGCGTTCGCCCAAGCCTTTAACACCCGTCTGCTCGTGCTTGCCAAGGCGCACGACCTTTTGACACGCGAGGCATGGCAGGCGGTGAACCTGAGCGATATCGCGCAGACCGTCCTTGCAGCCTGGGTGGAAGATGGCCGCGTGTCTCTCCGCGGCGCACCGATCCGCATCAACCCGAAGCAAGCCCTTGCGCTTTCAATGGCGTTCAACGAACTGCTGACCAACGCGATTAAACATGGCTCGCTATCAAACGGGAATGGACGCGTTGCGCTGTCCTGGCAATGCCAGGATGTGTGCAGCATCTTGTGGGAAGAGCGTGGTGGACCACCGGCGGCAGTACCGGGTCGGCAGGGGTTTGGCCTGCGGGTCCTCAATCGGGGCCTCGCCCACGAACTTGGATATCCGGTCGAGCTTCGCTTCGAACCGGAAGGACTGACATGCACGATGAGCCTGGATTTCACCAGCAAGCCGCCCTTGGGAGCGCACTGATGTTGACCAACTCAAGTACATTGGCGGGACGGCGAATACTCGTCGTCGAAGACGAAATGCTCGTGGCCATGTCGATCGAGGACACTTTGGCAGCGGCTGGAGGGCAGGTCGTAGGCCTCGCTCCCTCGGTCAGCCGGGCGTTGGCGCTGATCGAGGAGACGTCGCCGATCGATGTGGTCGTGCTGGATATGAACCTCCAAGGGCATAGCGGGATCCCGGTAGCAGACGCTTGCGGCGAGAAATCGATCCCGTTTCTCGTTCTGAGCGGATATGGGGCTTCGGCTTTGAGCGGCAGCGCGCACACCGCTCCAACTCTTGGCAAACCATTCGCGAGCGAGGCGCTGGTTGAGGCAGTCGAAGCTCTCCTTCAGCATGGTGACCTATAGGTTCTTGCGTCTGGGAGATGGACATCGTGCGACGAAACCAAAGACGGCCGCCGCACGCGCTTACCTCGGGCCGCTGGCCCGAGGTGCCCTGGTTTGACCGACGGGAGTTCGGTCAGTCGGGAGTACACCTCATCCGGGTTGCCGAACGAGGGAGACCCCTCGCGGTCACTGCAGGACCCGAACGATCTTGCGTGTGCCGGGATCCACAAGCACCGTGCGGTTATCAATGACCACGTAGCGATACTGGACGTCGGGAGCGTCAATCGTATGCAGCTCCACTGTGTCAGGAAGCGCGGATCCGACATTGAGTTCTACGCCAGGCAGATTGATCGACGCGATCGGTTTTTTCTTCACATATTCCCGAACGACTGTTTCCTGTTCCGGGGTAACAACGACCGTTTGCGCAAAGGTCACGCCGGTTGCACCGAGCAGGTAGAAGCCGGTGACGGCAATGTTCAGAAGCTTTCTCATGTTCGTCTCCAAATCAGGTGAATTCCCACTGTCAATGCGGGAATTCCGTTCAAACCTCCTCTCGCAGGGACGGTTCCGGGTGCCCGACTTCAGTCGCACCGTAGTCCGACATTGGTCGGAGGTTGCTTGGGACATGGTCTTAGGGGGCCAAGATAAATGCGTTGGCTAGGGAAATAGCCGCTCATCCAAGCTGGCGAGGAGCGCCACCACTTCTCCCTGCAAGTTCAGCGCAGATCTGCTGGTGCTTGTCGATAAGCACTTGTTGGCGTGGAAATTTGCTCAGATGAGTAGCGAGCGCCATTGAATGCAGTCGCCCGCCAAGGGCGGGCGACTTTGTTTGCATCACAGTTTCGGCATCCAGGCGGCTTTATCTGCCATCAGGCAAATCGTCTGGATCGTCGTCGTCTGCATCGAGCCCCTTGTCCGGGATCTCGATTTCCTCGTCCTCGATCGATTCTTCGTCTTCGTTGGGATCGGGAACGGGCTCTCTCGGTTCCGGCAGATCGTCTTGGCGAAGCGGGCCATCTTCGGGGATTTCACCGAGCCGATAGCGTTTTCGATCGCATACCATGGACTGGTCTCAGCTTTTCCGATCGCGACCGCCAGAACTGCTCCCGGAACTGCCAGAGCTGCCCTTGCTGCTCCCAGAACCAGAACCCTTGTTGGCGCCACTCTCGCGGCTGCTGGATTCGCGTTTGTCATCGTTCTTGTGGCTTTGCTGGCCAGCCTTGCGCTGTTGTTCGCTGCCACCACCATGGCCGCCTTGATTTGGCATTGTGTTTCTCCTTGGTTTGTCCTCCTCAGTCGATCTGACTGAGGCGAACCTAAGCGTCTTCCAGCGATAATGTTCCGCCGGGGCCGAAAAAGGCGGACCAATTCTTGGCTGCCGTGCGGGTCGTACGCTGCCATGCAGCACGCCAGCCCGACTTTTGGCCGAGCGAAGAGGGACGACCTACGCTGCCCCCAGCACCGGTCGCCGGCGGCTCGAACACGACGGCAAGTGTGCTCTGCGACCATCAAGGCCCTGCGACGAGATCCGTGACCGGCTGTTTCACACGGTGTCAACGCGGGAAACGGGCCCGCAGGAAGAGATTGGTCTGCTTCGCCTGCCGGAAGTGATTGGCGGATTGGGCTGGGAACAAGATCGCAGGCAGCTGGTTTGAAGCCAACGGATCGGGGTGCCGTCCACGCAAACCAGGAGGCGCGACATGATCGACGACCCACAAAGCCGCAGACCACAGCAGCAGCCGGATGTCTGGCGCTCGGATGAGGGAGACCCAAACCTCGGGCGGCCCCAAAACCAAGTGCCGGACCACGACGCCGACGAGGATGCCGAGTATGGCAGTCGCTCCAGCCACGCAAAGGCGGTAGCGGCCAAGGCGATGGATGACGAAAAAGGCGCACTTGCGCAACAGTTGCGCGGGCTTGCCGGCGCCATGGAGAGAGTCGGCTCCGAGCTCTCTCATTCGGACCAGCCTGCGCTTGGTCGCTACACCCAAAGCCTCGGCCGCTCAGTCGGTCGCCTGGCCCGCGATTGCGACAATCGGGATCTCGGAGAAATCGCGGCGCTGGCGGAAGATTTCGGGCGGAGGCAGCCACTTGCTTTCCTCGGCATGGCTGCGATCGCGGGACTGGCGGCAAGTCGTTTTTTGAGTGCGTCGGCCAAGAGGTCGGACGAAACGCCGTCGACTACCCGCACTGAAGGCAAGGCCTTTGAAAGGAAGGTGCGCGATGCTTAACTCACGAGACGACCGTTCTTTGTCGGACCTCATGGCGGGACTGGTGAGCGACATCGCCGGCCTGTTCCGCAAAGAGATCGATCTGGCGAAGGCTGAGGCAAGCGAAAACTTCTCCCGCGCAATCGGAAGCATCGAGACGCTCCTCATCGGGCTGGTCTTTGCCATCGCGGCCATCGGCGTGCTTTTGAGCGCAGTGGTGGAGGCGGTCGGGGCCTTCATGATCGGCCAAGGAATGCAAGAGGCCAATGCCCATGCGCTCTCAGCGGTCCTAGTCGGGCTTTTGGTGGGCGTTCTCGCGTGGGTGATGATTTCCCGAAGCCTCGCCACGCTTTCACACCGCAGCATTCGCTTCGATAAAACCGCGGCCTCGCTCCAGCGCGACCTCGACGTGGCCAAGGAGACAGTGAAATGAGCTCCGATACACCTTCATCCGCAGAACTTCAGCGGGAAATCGAAACCGATCGCCAAAGGATCGAAGAACGTCTCCATGCCATTCAGGAGCGAATGTCACCTGGCGAGTTGATGGACGAGTTCATCGCCTACGCGAAAGGAAGTGGTGGTGCCGAATTCCTCGGCAACCTCAGCGGCGCCATGAAAGCAAATCCAATTCCGGTAGCGCTGACGGGGATCGGCCTTGCTTGGCTACTTGCCGATCCTGGCTCGAGGGCGCCCCAAGCTTCTGCCGTCGATCCAGGGATGGACGACTATCCGCTCGCCCCAATCAAGGGCAACATGCGCCGAGTGGGGCCGGTCGAGGCGAATTTCGGCGACCGTTACAGCCATTTCGAAGATCAAGGCGGTAGCCGCTTTCGGGCGAGAACTGACGCCGCTGGCCGCAGGGCGGGTCACTTCGTTGATCCAAGCGGGACGGTCTATCGCGGTTTCGCTGACGCTTCCGGTCAGGCAATCGACGACATACGGGACGAGACCGGCAGCTTGTTCGATGAAGCAACCGGTTGGGCGTCGGCGACGTGGCGCGAAGTGAAAGGCACGGCAAGCGGGATTTCCGGCACCGTCTCGAACGCCGGCCGCTCGGCCGCCGATAGTGTTCGCAGTGTCCGCCAAAGCGCCCAGAACCACGGTGCGGAACTGAATGCGGTTCTTGTCAAGACTTTTCGTGACCAGCCCCTTGTTGGCGGCGCGCTCGCGTTTGCGATTGGTGCAGCTATCGGAGCAGCATTGCCTGCGACTGATTTTGAGGATGAGGCGGCCGGCGAAGCTTCGGATCGCCTCCGCGATCACCTTGCAACAACGGCCGACGCAGTCGCGGAAGGTGCCATCGAGGGTGCCAAAGGTGCGATCGATGAGGTTGACCGGTCCGAACACGACCAAAAGTAGGCCTGGCCCAGGGCTTGCGCCAGTGCATGCTCAAGGTTGAGCGCACCGGTGTTTCCTCTTCTCAGTCAAAGGAGATTTGAATGACGGCTCCTACCGCACAGAAGCAGCGCAAGATCCAGAAACAGGTGGAAAACGCCGACAGGAAGGAAGAGGATCAAAAGCCGCGCGGCGCCATGCAAGCGGGTGCGCGGCATTATCCTGAACCTCCCTTTCCGAAGGTTCATCAGGCCAAACCGGGATCGGAGGCCGATCTGCCGCTTGCGCCGATGTATGACGCGCCCTTCTACAAGGGATCGGAAAAGCTGAAAGGCAAGGTTGCGCTGATTACCGGAGGCGACTCCGGAATCGGGCGGGCGGTTGCCATCCTTTTTGCACGTGAGGGAGCAGACATTGCCTTCGTACACCTGGATGAAGGGAAAGATGCTGCCGATACAAAAGCTGCAGTGGAGGCGGAGGGCCGTCAATGCCTCGTGAAAAAAGGCGACGTCAAAGAAGACGAATTTTGCCGAACGGTCGTGAAGGAAACGGTTGAGACGTTCGGACGCTTGGACATTCTTGTCAACAATGCCGCGTTCCAGGTTCACGCAAAGGACATCGAAGACCTGACTGCGGAACACTTCGACGAGACGTTGAAGACGAACCTCTATGGATATTTCTACATGGCGAAGGCGGCCATTCCTCATCTTGGGAACGGTTCTTCGATTATCAACACGGGATCTGTGACAGGGCTCATGGGATCAAAGGACCTACTCGACTACTCGATGACGAAAGGCGGCATTCATGCTTTCACGCGCGCCTTGTCTGGTCACCTCATTTCCAAAGGCATCCGCGTCAACGCGGTCGCTCCCGGTCCTGTGTGGACACCCCTCAACCCTTCCGACAAGGAAGCTGGAGACGTGGAGGCGTTCGGGTCCAAAACGCCGATGAAGCGGGCTGCCCAGCCAGAGGAGATTGCCCCCGCTTACGTCTTCCTCGCATCGCCGCAGATGTCGAGCTACATCACCGGCGAAATACTACCCATCATTGGCGGCTACTGATTGCATCCGGGGTAGTCGCTGACGCTTAGAGCCTTCGTGCGGGCAAGCCGCTCGCGAGTAGATAGTTGAGACGCGCCCGGCGGCGGCAACCTTTTTTGGAACCGCCGGTCCCTGCGCGCAGTTGGGAAGTCAATTCTCTGTTGGGCAACCGGAATGAGATCGAAGAAATGGATTCACCTCTGCATCGATATGCAGCGCATGTTCGAAGACGAGACGCCATGGCAGGCAAGATGGATGCCCAAAATTGCCGACCAGGTGATCGAGGTCGCAACGCGCTTTCCCGAGCGGACGATTTTTACGCGTTTCGTTCCCCCCGATGCTCCCGAGGAGATGCCGGGTATGTGGCGCGACTACTACAAAAAATGGCCGATGATGACGGCAAGACAGATAGACCCGGACCTTATCAAACTTATTGGTCCACTTCAGCGGCTGGTGCCGCCTGCGCGCATTTTGAATAAGCGCACCTATTCGCCATGGCTCAGCGGTCGCCTTGAGCGAACGCTGAATTATGAAGGTGTAGAGACGATTGTTGTGACGGGCGGCGAAACTGATGTTTGCGTCATGTCAGCAGTGCTGGGCGCCATTGATTTGGGCTACGGTGTGGTGCTGCTGAAAGACGGCGTTTACAGCGGGCTCGACCAAACTCACGACGCTTCACTCGAACTCCTCGGTAACCGCTTTTCCGTCCAGCTCGAACTTGCAACCGTCGAAGAATGGTTAGGCGCGGCCTCCAAGAGGTAGTGAGCGGCGCGCTCCGCCATGGAACGCAGAACGCGGCGCTCGAAAGTCAAACTGGGCCGATCACATGGCGTCCTTGTCTTTCATCGCATTTTCCATGCGGGTCTTGCATTTCTGCGCATCATTGGCAGCCATTGCTTCCTTGGCCATCGCCATTTCCTTTTTTGTCGCGTCCGTGATCGAGTTTACGTCGGTCTCCAATTTCGTCATACCGCTTTGGTCACAGACCATGTCGGCCTGTGCAAGCGCGGAACCTGCGCATGCAACAACAATGGCTGCCGCGATCAGAATTCTGTCGAGCATTGGACTTACCTCGTCAGTTGATAGATCCGCTCCAACCAGCTGAATGGCAATACGTTCCGCAGTGACGGCGGCGCTAACCGCGCGCAAACGAATTGGTCAAGCGGCGGCAACGAAAAGGGCTATCCCGGCCGCGATCAGACCCAACCCAGCCCAATTTCGTTTGGGCCCGAGGAAACTGAGACCCTGGCCCTGAGGTTCCAAGGTCGGGGGGCTGTTGGTCGCCGGATTGTGAGGACGGCTTAAGGGCCGACCGGCAAGAGCCTCCCAACACAGCAGAAGTACGCCGACAACGATGCTACCGGCAGCCATGATGTAAATCGACATTCCTACCTCCCTTGTCCGGACCCCTCATGGCGCACCTGAAGGATAGATCGGTGTTGTGATTGCCTCACGCGGCGGTGCGCTTTCCGTCCCAGATCCTTGGTACAACCCGCCAGGCAGGAAATGGTTCTTGGCTGGGTCGCCATGCGGCGCAGACGAGTTCAGCCCTAGGGGAACATCGGGAAGCTCAGCCGGTTCGGTTGCGCAGAAGGGACGACCTTACCTGGAGCATCACAATGACCAGCATTTCATCAAAAGCGTTGTTTTTCTAAGTCGGGCATGCCGGCCCTTGCCCAGACCGAGCGACCCGCCAAGGGTCAGTCGGCCGAATGCCCGGCGGAACGACCTGTCCGCAGGCCAGCGGCAACGCTCCCAGTTCAGCCCCGCTCCATTCCGATTTGAAGAGAAGCTGATGGGCGCTTGCCAGCGCCGGGGTCTGCGACGTTTTGGATGATCGCGGTATCGTCGACAAGCCGGCAAGGATGTCCGAGCTTGTCCACGCCGCAAGGCTCCTCAACCAGGCCATCCTGGCGAACTGGCTCCTTCCAGAACCCGCCTCAGCCGGTGTCCGCCGCGATCGATCAAATGTCCGCTAACGGAGCGCCTCGTCGCAGCAGCGGCACGACCGTTGACCGCGGTCGTTCCAGCCACATGGCGTTTTCGAACAAGGTCGCTTCGTCGCATATGCCATTGCGGTATTGCCCCGTCAGATAGCCGGCCAACCGAGCGGCCCTCTTTCCGTCCTTCGGGATATTGCGCCAGAGACAGACGCGATCGAACGTCCGTTGCAGCATTTCCAATTCAGCTTGACCGATCTGGTGATCGGACACCTGTGAACCTGCTTCCACCATTCAACCCTCCCTTGGTCATGGAGAAAACTGTAGCTGGTCAGGCAACGCGAACGCTGTTTGAAACTCAGGTAATTTAGATGCCTGCAAGCGCCGGCGACTCCGGAGTTCTTCACTGCAGGAAGGTTCAAACAAGCGGCTCTGAAAAAGGTTCCATGGGTTTCGATGATCGTTATCGGGGAGTGGGCTGGCAGCGTTCGCGATCGTGCCATCAAGGAAATCTTGAGAGTGTCGACGACAGACGTTCGGCCCCTGGGAACATGTTCGAGGCTTCATTGTTCGGGCATCGAACGAGGAGAAGACCAATGAAAACGATCACGCTTATGGCGGCGGCCCTCCTTGCCGCCACGTCCGCCTTTGCCCAGTCAGCGGCGGAGAAATCTGGAATAAACAGTCTGGTGGGAGCCGCTCCGAAGACGGAGGATTTCGTCAAGGAAGTCTCTATGAGCGATATCTTTGAAATCGAAACAAGCAAACTTGCCGTCGAGCGCACCGACGCGGGCACGAAGGCATTTGCTCAGCAGATGGTCCAGGATCATCAAAAGACGACCGGTGAATTGAAGCAGCTTGTCGACAGCGGCAAAGTCAAGGTTTCGCCGGCGGCTGCGATGTCCGACGACCAGAACGAGGCACTCGGTGATTTGAAGGCCCTGCAAGGGGCGGAGTTCAAAAAACAATATCGCGACGACCAGATCGAAGCGCATGAAGATGCCGTCGATATCTTTGGACGCTACGCCGAAAACGGTGAGAACGCCGCACTAAAGGCATGGGCGGCCCAAACGCTGCCGGCCCTGCAGCATCATCTGGAGATGGCCAAGGCGCTCGCCGACTAGCCGCGCGGCGTGGGCGCAAAACGGAGGGTCGCATGCCCAAAGTGCAATATGAGGTTGTCGAGCATGATGACGGGTGGGCCTACAAGGTCGAGGAAGCCTTTTCCGAGACGTTTCCGTCGCAAACCGATGCGCTGGCTGCAGCGCGGATCGCTGCGGCCAACCACAGGATCCCGGGCGTTGACGAGCACATCGAGTTTCAGGATCCGGACGGTCGCTGGCATATCCAGATCGCCTCGGGCCTCGATCGGCCGCAAACCGAAGTCGCGCCGCACGAGGAGATCGATCTGCGGCGAGGGGAGGGGGGTGGTCCGCTGAAAACGTTCCTGCTTGCCACCAGCGCCGCGCTGGCGGTCGCCTACATTCTTCGCCATCTGCAACGCCGTTGAGCAGCGCACATGCGCGGTCAAAGGGAGGAATACCCATGTACGGTCGGGAGCTGCCTTGGGGCGTACCGTTATCCGTGCGATTGCAGTCCGGCGCCGAGCGTCTGTTTTCTACCGTTTTCGATGCGCTGGATTTTCTCGAAAACGAATGGCCCGTACGCAACGGTCAGACCTACAAGGCGGCAGTGGACAGCTGCAGGGAAGCGTTGAACGGTCGCGCACCGGCTTCCGTCGCGCGGGAAGCGTTCGTCGGCGCTTGCATCGAGGCCGGCATGACGCCAACACCCGTCGGGGTCTTTTCATCGTCCCCGTCGCGACTGGCAAGGCTCTGACGCTGCCGCCGTCGGGCCGCGTTTCCGGCGTGTCAGTGGTACTCGGGCGCTTTGTCATGAACAAGACAGCCAGGAGGAACCGAAGATGGCACCACCCAAGGAAATGGACGAGGTGCTGAGACTTCTGCCGCTCAGGATCGGCGCCTACGTCCCGGATGATCTGCTTGAAGACTGGTTTGCGCCGGGAAAAGGCATGAGCCCGCCCGCTACGGTCGCCATTGCGGCCGCAGGCGCCTATGGCAGGAAATTTGAATGCGAGTTCAAGCACTATCGCGAACGCAAGGAAGGAGTGTTCTGGAAATGGGTACCGGCAATCTGATTGGCCAGCCGTTGGAAGCGAAGGCAATCGCCTCTGTCCTCGAAGAACTGGAACGGCAAGCCGCGAAGGCGCCGGACCAGCTCTCCGTAGAGCGGCGAGGCGACCGTGTCGATGTCAGAGGGGAAATAGACGTGGATGCGCTGGTCATGGTCGTCGTCGGCTCGATGGCCGGCGGACCTTGACGATGTTGCGCGCAAAACCGCGCCGCGCCGTGAGGCGGTTGTCCATGCTCGACCATGGGGTGGCCGGGCTCGGGCTTATCGAACGCAGCCTGGCCATGGCCGAACGACACGTTCAGGACGCTACGCAACATGTGATGTTTCAAAGGAAAATTGTCGACGCGCTCGAAAAAGCCGCCTGCGACGGCCGATTTGCCCGAGCGTTGTTGGCGACATTCGAACGTTCGCGGGCGCTCCACATTGAGGATCGCAACCGCCTTCGAGGAATCAGAGCCGAGACCGAGCTGATGGTCTTGTACGCGTTGCTGATATGCCAGAGACTGGACCGACTGCAGAGCAGGATCCGCAGTGCGGGCGTTGGATGAGGTTCGACGTCTCGCGGTCGGCAGGCAGGGCGAAAGCGCCATGCCTCGTGGCCGATGAGCGTTCAGGCACACAAGCGGCAACGCCCGTGTCCAACACTAAGATTTGACTGACGTTTCCCGACTCCACAGACGCAGCCTCCGACAGTTCTTTATGAAGGCAGTGACCGATTTTTCTGCGTCGAGTGCAATCAGTCCTTCATCCATTTCGGGTTCAATGCCGGCTCGCGCGAGAAGCGGAAGAGCCTCGGTGGAAAAGCCGATGAACTTGCAATGCGCAAAGGCATCCGCGACGAAATCGCGGGCTGCAGCTTCACCGGCAAGGCGTTCGGCTCCCTCGTTAGACAGGATCAGTGCGACGGCGTCGAAAAGGACCGATGGGCCTCCGTCGATCATGTGCTTGCCGACGATCCAGCTGCCATCTGCAGCTTCTACGCCGCCGACTTTCGGTGCCACGACATCCATCTCGGCGCCTTCCTTTTCAATGGCCGACTGCAGCGCCTTCACCAGCCCGGCATCCGCCCCCGCCGTCACCAATACGCCAAGCTTTCGCCCGGCAAAGCTATTCGGTCCATTCTCGATAATGCTAAGGGCAGGCGAGGCGGGGAGGTCGTCGCGGGGCGGTATGGCCGCATCGGCGAATTTGGGGAGTGTCGCGATCCCGAGCTTGTCGGCAACGGTGGTGGCAAGGGTCTCGTCGACATTGAGAAGGTGGGAAACCATGCGCTCGCGGATAACGGGGTTCTCGCATTTCGCCAGTTCGAACGTCAGGGCCATGGCGATATGGCGCTGCTCGGTTGCGGTCTGGCTGATGAAGAACTGGCGCGCCTGGCTATAGTGATCTGCAAAGCTCTCGGCACGCAGGCGAACCTTTGTCCCTTTTTCCTCGGCTGCAAACGTGGGGAATCCTTTTTGAGGGCTTTCTCGCGGACCTTCACCCCAGGAGTTCGGCTGGTAGTTGGCCCGTCCGACCGGATTGCGCATCGCCATGTGCCCGTCCTGCTGGAAGTGATGGAACGGACATTTGGGGGCGTTGACTGGAAGGTGCGTGAAATTTGGGCTGCCGAGACGCTTCAACTGCGTGTCGAGGTAGGAGAAATTCCGCCCCTGTAGCAGCGGGTCGTTGGAGAAGTCGATGCCGGGCGGCACGTTTTGGGTCATGAACGCGACCTGTTCGGTCTCCGCGAAGAAATTGTCGGGCATGCGGTCAAGGACAAGCCGTCCGACCGGAAGCGGCTTTACAATCTCTTCAGGGATTATCTTCGTCGGATCGAGGACATCGAAGTCGAAGCTGTCAGCGAAATCCTGGTCGAAAAGTTGCAGTTGCAGTTCCCATTCGGGGAAGTTGCCGGATTGGATCGCGTTCCAGAGATCGCGTCTGTGAAAATCCGGATCGGCGCCGTTGATCTTGACCGCTTCGTTCCACACAACCGACTGCAGTCCGAGCTTCGGCTTCCAGATGAACTTGACGAAGGTTGATTCGCCCTTCGCGTTGACGAGCCGGAACGTATGCACGCCAAAGCCTTCCATGAACCGGAAGGAGCGGGGGATGGCCCGGTCCGACATCACCCACATGATCATGTGCATCGATTCCGGTGTGAGCGAGATGAAATCCCAGAAATTGTCGTGCGCCGACTGGGCCTGGGGGAAAGCCCGGTCAGGCTCAGGCTTTACGGCGTGGATGATGTCGGGAAACTTGATCGCGTCCTGGATGAAGAAGACGGGAATGTTGTTGCCAACGAGGTCCCAGTTGCCTTCTTTGGTGTAGAACTTGACGGCAAAGCCGCGCACGTCGCGCGCAAGGTCGAAAGAACCCTTCGAGCCGGCGACGGTTGAAAACCGCACGAAGACGGGCGTCTTTTCGCCTGCCCTTTGAAAGATGTCGGCACGGGTATAGGCGGCAAGGGACTCATAGGTTTCGAAGAATCCATGGGCACCGTAGCCACGCGCATGCACCACGCGCTCCGGGATGCGTTCATGATCGAAATGAAAGATCTTTTCGCGGAAGTGAAAGTCCTCGACGAGCGTTGGCCCGCGCTCGCCGATCTTTAAGGTGTTTTGATCGTCGGTAATGGGGCCACCCTGCGCGGTCGTCATAACCTCGTAGTTCTCGTCGGCAATCTGATGGAGTTCTCCGCCGCTGCCGCGTGACAGCTTCTGATCGTGAATCGTTGCGCGCTTGTCGGGTGCCTGCTTTGCAGATTTAGCCATGCCGAGATTCCTTAATTCAAAGAGAGATCAAGCTTAGTATCGGCTCAAAACCTTCTGAGCGCGCCGATGTTCCAGGAATTCGGCACGCACGGGTCCAAAGCGGGGCCACGATCAACAAGTGAGCGAGCGCTGGCGCGCGGTGGGGCCGATTTTTACTGGCAACGGCTCTTTCTTGCGTTTCTCTCCCCATGCGTGTTCTGCAACAATGCATGCGAGCGCCGCGCCGCTTTCTCACATCGGGCATGGAGCACTTCCAGTTCCTCGTCGGTCAACCTCTCAATGCCGACGAATTCGTTTTCGGCATCGCTGAACAGAATGATCTCGTCGAGCTTAGCCTGAAGTGCCGCGCCGTCGCGGTTTTGGGTGTTCTGGATGAGGAACACCATCAGAAACGTGACAATCGTGGTGCCCGTGTTGATAACCAGTTGCCATGTTTCGGAGAAGCCGAAAAACGGGCCCGACACCTCCCATACGAGAACGGCCGAAACACAGAGAATAAAGGCGAGGGGGCTTCCGGTGGCATGCGCAGTCGCGGTTGCGAACCTTGCGAAGAAGCGATCCATAATGCGGCCTCCAGGTCACAGGCATCGACAAAACCGCTTTCGGCCCTTGATGTTCCGAAGGTGGTCGCTCCGGAACACGCGCAACGATTTGCGGTTCGGTCGTCTCGCAAAGCGTATCGATGCGCAGGATGCTATGTCCTCTTCTCGGCAAGCTCGACATACCGGGGACGTCTGACGCTCCGTCCGGAATGGGTAAGTGGGATGAGCGCGGAACCGAGGGCCCGACATCGACCTCCAGGGTGGCGTGAACGGCCTGAGCCGCCGCCCGTGATTGTCTAATGGCTGCGAATTCGCAGTCGCCTGAAGGCCCTGTCCCTTGACCCCAACCACGCACGCGTGAGGCGTCCCTCAGCAGATCAACGGAACCAGACAGGCAACTCGCATGCGTCGTTCATCTCGGAGCACGCTGCTTTGAACCCCAACTCCTCCCATGCATAGCGCTGCGCCGCAACACGGGCTGCGTCCCTGTCAGGGTAGCTATCGGGCATCACATATTCATTCGGGCCACAAGATAAGAGGGCACGGCGGCTCAAGGGGTCGAAATGAAGTTCGAGACGGTGTTGCGCGACCATAGGGAAATCTCCGATCAAGGGCCTTAAAACCGGTGCGGGGCCAAATGGTTCCAACCTGGTTGGCGTGTTGCAAGGTCGACGCACGGGTGGAGCGACGATCAGTTCTATAGGCGCTCGACCACGTATCGCTTGCTGTTCGGGACGGCGTCCTTTGGCTTTTGTGTCGGCACCTTCGCCTGGATTTCGGTCGCGAGGTCATCGAGATACTCAAGCGCCTCATCGAGCGCGATTGTCGATATCGTGCTGCGGGCGTCGGCGCTTTGTCGAAGATCGTTTCTGACGTCCTCCAGCGCCTTGTCGATAAAGCGGCAGGGATCCGCCCTCTCCGCGGCGGCCCACCAAAGCAGACGGCAGATCAACTGCTCGTTGACGCGCATAGCCGTCACTGCTTGGCTGAGCATCAGGTTCAATTTCTGGGCCGTTGCGGCCTTGATCTTGCGGGACATGGGACCGTCTTTCCGCCTCCGATAAAGGTCTGTGTGATGGTTTTCAAACCGCAAACCGGGGGGATGGTTCCAAAGGCCCATCAACCTATCCAGCCGAAATTGCGCGTGCGCCTTGTGCCCAACGCCGATCGCTGACGCAGTTCGCGGCTACGGCGACCCCGGGGGCAATAAACTGGGAAAGGGTAACCTTTGTCCGACGGGAACGTTCAAAGGAGAACCGGGTTGGAGGTGGTTCGTTACACGATAAAGGAGGCTGTTATGCCGGAAAAGACACTCGATGTCCTCTTCCACGAGACTTTGAAAGACATTTACTATGCGGAGAGACAGATCCTCAAGGCACTGCCGAAGATGGCACGTGCCGCGCAATCGGCAGATACGAAAGCGGCATTCGAAAAGCACCGCGAAGAGACCGAAGGTCATGTGGAGCGGTTACAGCAGGTATTCGAGATTGTCGGAAAGCGAGCACAGGGCAAAACCTGTGAGGCTATCCAGGGGATCATTGCGGAAGGCGAGGAGATCATTGAGGAGTTCAAGGGAAGCCCGGCGCTTGATGCCGGCCTGATCTCGGCTGCTCAAGCGGTCGAACACTACGAGATTGCGCGCTACGGGACCCTCAAGACCTGGGCTCAGCAGCTTGCACTAAACGAAGCGGCTCTGTTGCTCGACCAGACGCTTCAGGAGGAGGGGGCTACGGACAAAGCACTGAGCAAGCTGGCTGTATCCGCAGCTAACGTCCAGGCGAAGAATACGGCATAAGTCTCGCGTGCGCAGGATGCGATGCGTCCTGCGCACGGACTGGCTCGGCTCCTCATTCCAAATCATTTAAGGCAAGTTCGCGCTAGTCGGACGTTCCAGTTTGGCTGTTCGGCGCGTTAACCGGTTTTGACTCCGGCGATCCGCGATAGCGTAGAAAGATGGAAAGCACGACGAGCACCATTGTCGACAGAAACTCCGATTGCCAGTTCTGAAACGATTCGAACCAGAATTCCGCGTCCCCGACATGCTCAAGAATTCGCACGGGAAGGCCGCCATGGCGCAAGGCATCCTCACCTGCGGCACGCGCGCTGAAAACCAGATGGAGCGCGAAGGACGCCAGGAATAGCGTTGCCAGGACAATGCCGAGTGAATAGGCGTAGAGCGGGTGCGCTCGATCACGCTGCCGTTTGTCGCTTGGAGCATCGGGATCCTTCGATTCAGCCGAACCACGTTGAAAGAAGTACGCCGTCAGACAAACATAGGCCGACATCTGTAGAAATTCGCTTTCCCAGTTTTCAAAGAGTGCCGAAAGGAAATGGCCGCTCGACAGGTACTGAATAAAGGTGACGCCCGCGGCGTGATGGCGTGCCGCTTGCTCGGCAAACACCAGAAAGCCAGTGAGCGACATGGGGATAATCGTCGCAACCGATGCGCCCAGTAGAACGATGGTCAGCCCGTTATTGCGGAAGAAAGACATGGAATCGTCACCCTATGTTTCGTTCGATCAATGCGGTGGAGCCGGCCCCGCAACGCTGCCGCTCGGGAGCCGGTCAGCAACGGATCGCTGAAGCGGTCACCGACGTCAGTCGATCTTCCCCATCAACGCGGTGGCAAGGCTGCCAAGCGCGAAGGAAGCGCCAAAGGCGTAAATCTGCATGAAAAGAGGAAGCGGTTGGATCGAGTGCCCATGACCAAGTGCATCCGGGTCGACAACAACGATCACCAAAGCGGTGGTCGCTCCGAGCAGGAAGCCCGACGCCATGTTCCAGATCACGAAGCGCAACACTTTGGGCATCTTTTTTCTCCCGCACCAATGCGGCGTCTCATCGCTTCGAAACCGACGCGATTACCTGATGCTGCCGGTCTCGCGGTCCAGGCGTCGTTCCAGGTTCGCCAGGTCGGATTGCAGTCCGACGAGCTTTATCCGTTTCTCGTCCACCATAGATTTGACGGCGTCACCACCGCCAGTCTCCGCGTTCGAAATCAGCGCCTCAGCAAGCATCTGGTCGATTTCTTGCTCAAGTGTCCGTGCCCTATGCCGCAGCACTGCGAGTTGGGCGATGGGCGTCAATGACGCGCTGGCCGACGGCGCGACCGCATCGGCCTCGGTATCGTGATGGTCTGCGCGCACAGGCAGCTCCTTTGCCATCACCGTGCCTCCTTCGGCGCTCTAACAGCCAGGGGCGCATTTGGTTCCGGCACCATGTTGACGCTCGATGCCACGTTCGAGATTGGAACCATCTCCCCAAGGAAGCGTTGGGCTCGTCTTGTTCGATGAAAGGACAACGCTCGTGAAACGACGTTTGAAGCTTATTCCACCCCGACAGAAACACCCGGAACTTTTCGGATATCCGAGGAAGAACGCCTGGGAGCCACAAATCTTGCCGCCGCATCAGGTTGACCTGCCTCGTCCACAGGAGCCTCAGGACGAAGTGCAGGTGCCGGCGTCGATCAACGGCAGGAGCCTTGCCAATGGGCGGCCATGAACAACAGACCGTCGCGGCGCTGATGACACCATGCGTCTACTCGATCTCGCCGGGCGACAGCGCCCAATCTGCAGCGCGCCTGATGCTTGAGGCCGGGGTCGGCATGGTGCCCGTGGAGGCGCCGGGAGTGGGCGCTATCCTTGGAGTGGTGACCGACCGTGATATCGTCGTGAAAGTGGTTGCAAAGTCGATTCCGACGACTGCTGCCGTCTGCGAGTTCATGACGGTATCAGCTGAGACATGTCGCCCTTCGGACAATGTCGTCAGTGCGGCGCAGACGATGCTCGAGGCAAAGCTGCATCGTCTCGTCGTCGTCGACGAGAGCAAACACGCCGTCGGGATCCTGTCTCTGAGCGATATCGTGCGGGAGCACCCTTCGCTCGGGTCTTTGATCGCAGGCGGGCTGATGAGGGAAATTCCGGCAGACCAGCGTTAGGCCCTGACCCACCGCGCCGTCGACTGTGGCTGTCAGACCGCATTCAAGCAATCGCAATTCCGTGAACGGGTCGGATACACGACCCGACCCTTGGAATGACCGCTGGCGGCGTGCGGAATTTTCATGGAACCGGACAGCTCCGTGCCGGTTTTGATGCCGTTCCAGCAGAAGCGCCAGCAAGAAGGAGTTGTTCCATGGCACAAGACCGTTACGAACGCGAGGAACGCTACGGACGTCGTTATGACGACCAGCGCACTGATGACTGGGGCCAACAGCGGCGCGGCGAATTCCGGGGCCGACCCCATAGTTCAGCACAGTATCCGGAGCAACGCACCGATTACGACCGTGGTAATCAATCCGACTGGCGGACGGACGATCTCGACTATCCTTCGACGGGTGGGCGCTATGAATCCTACAGCGAGAGTGACCGCTATGGCGCGGACAGGGGGCGTTTCGGCGGGCGTCAGGGCTATCGAAACCAGCGTGATTTTCTGGATCGCGCCGGCGATGAAGTCGCATCCTGGTTTGGTGATGAAGACGCTGCTACGCGCCGCCGGGCCGATCAGTTCCGTGGCAAAGGGCCGAAAGGATACACGCGCGCCGATGAGCGCATACAGGAGGACGCGAACGACCGCCTCACTGACGATCCGTGGCTCGACGCGTCGGATATCGACGTGTCCGTTGCAAACGGCGAGGTAACGCTTTCCGGCGAAGTCTCCAGCAGGCAGGACAAGCGCCGGGCGGAAGATTGCGTCGAAATGGTTTCCGGCGTCACGCATGTTCAAAACAACCTTCGCATCCGCGCATCGGCGAGGCCGACGACCGCAGCGTCGGATGACCTTCTGTGATCGCTCGCCCAAGGCGTAACCACGTGAACGTCGCTGACGATACAGATCAGCGGCGTCCAACCTCTGGAGAAGAGACGGGTCGCTCGGATCCGCTCGGTTCGTGCTCGTTGGCGCGCGCGCCAAGGAGCACTCAAGCTTGGCTTATGGCCTTCGAGGGCGTATCGTTGCGCTATTGTGTACTATGCAACGAGCACGGACACGCAGGTACGGTATGGAAGGTCAGGGTGGACGCTGTGGCTTCGGGCAAGAAAACCGACGATGAGCACGAAAGCCTTGTGGTGGGCCCCATTGCTTCCCACTCTGACGATCGCGATGCGGCGCGGGTAGACGATGTGCCGGACCGCCTGCTGATTCTTGCCAACAGGTTACAAAGGGCGCTCGACAATCGGCGCGCAGTTGGGCCGGCCAACGGCCGCAGAAAAAACTAGGGTGGGCTGGAATGGCCGAGGATAGGACATGATGCCAAACCTGCGGCACTTGCGGGTGCTGGTGGCTGAAGATGAGTTCTACGTCGCAAATGACATCGCGCTGTGGCTTGAGCGGGCAGGCGCGACGATTATCGGCCCCACGCCAACAGTACAAGAAACACTCAAGAGCCTGGCAAGGACGGAAGACGTCCAGGTTGCGGTGCTGGACATAAATCTCAACGGCGAACTGATTTTTCCCGTGGCCGACGAACTGGCGCGGCGGTCGGTGCCGCTCATTTTTTTCAGTGGCTATGACGACCTGAGCATTCCCTCCCGGTTCCACTCGGCCACCAGGCTCAGCAAGTGCGTCCGCTCGTCGGGCCTCGTCAGCGCCGTCTTCGAGCAACATCTTCTCAGCCTCTCGGGCCTCGCTCCACTGACTGCGGCAATTCCGGACCAAGTGGTCACTGACCTCCTGCCGGACCTTCGTTATCGCGCACGGCTTTTGATGGCAGGGGCCCCGCTCGAGGCAGCGGATCGTCTGGTGGAGCGCACCCTTGAGCGTGCTATCGCAGTGTCGGCCACCAGATGCAGATCCCAGTCTCTCGACGCCTGGCTGTACGCATTGATGGCCGCCATCCACGGCGAAAGCCCTTACGGCCCGAATTGAACGTCAATCCGCCAAGATCGGTGTGGATGGCAGGCTCGCGGACTTCGTCCAGGTTCGGCGTTCTTTTCGTCCGGCACCTCGGGCTCCGGCTCTTCGATGGGGCGCGATTGGTTCCAGGAACGGCGCCGACCTGCCATCACCGGATTTTGGCCGGAACAATCCTTAGCACAGCCGGTTCGACGCGTAGACGGCAAAGCGAGGAGACGACATTGAGCCAGACTGTGACCACCAGCGATCATCATGAAATCCGCAGCTGGGCCGAAAAGAGACGGGGACGTCCGGCCCGGGTCAAGGGCGCCGCGACCGGCGGCATTCTGCGGATCGATTTCGGAGAGCCTGAAAAAGGTCTTGAGCCGATCTCGTGGGAGGAGTTCTTCCGCATCTTCGATCACAATAGACTGTTGTTCCTCCATCAGGACGAAACGGCCGACGGCAAGCCGAGCCGTTTCAACAAGTTCGTCGATCGACCCTGATCACCGCGGCAACATTGCCGATCAGCTTTTTTGCTGACAGATCACGCCTGCTGCTGGAGGTGGTCGCCCTTGTCCAGAAGCCGGCCATAGACTTCGACATATTGAGCGGCGCTGCGCTCCCACGAACAATCGGCCTTCATGGCCTGCCGACATAACCTCTCCCATCCGCGATGGCGGCGATGCAGCTTGAAGGCACGCTGGAGCGCGTGCCGCAGACCGCCGACGTTTATGGGATTGAACTGGATGCCAGTCGCAGCGCGGGCATGCACGGCTGCATCGTTTGCGTCGATGATGGTTTCGGCAAGGCCGCCGGTGCGCGAGACGATCGGCACGCAGCCGTAACGCAATGCATAGAGCTGCGTCAGTCCGCAGGGCTCGAAGCGCGAAGGCACCAACATGGCGTCGGCCCCGGCATGGATCATGTGAGCCAGCGCCTCGTCATAACCGATCACGGCCGCAACATGACGGGGATGGCGTTTCGCTGCGCGGACGAAAAGCTGTTCGATCGCGTCGTCGCCCTTTCCATGTACGATCAACTTGCCGCCGCGGTCGACGATTTCGTCGACGACGGCGGCCAGCATGTCCATTCCCTTTTGCCAGGTCATGCGGTTGACGCTGGCAAAGACGAGGCCGCGTGTCGACGGCAGGCCCACCTGCTTGAGAAGACTGATCCTGTTTGCGAGGCGCCGCAGCGGCGTACGCGCAGAGTAGCGGTGAACGATATGGGGATCGGAAGAAGGGTCCCAAATATCCATGTCGATGCCGTTGACGATGCCGACGATGTCCTCCTGGCGGAGGTTGAGGACGCCGTCGAGACCCATGCCGTTTTGCGGCGACAGGATCTCGCGCGCGTAGGTGGGGCTGACCACCGTGATCGCATCGGCTGACAAGAGACCCGCCTTCAGGTAGCTGAGGTCGCCGTAGTATTCGAGACAGTCGACATTGTAGCAGGACGCCGGCAATGCAAGTTCGGCGAAGCGCTCAGCCGGAAACTGGCCCTGGAACGAGAGATTGTGAAGGGTGAGGATCCGCGGGATGTCGACGTTTCCGCAATATTTGAGATAGACGAGACTGAGTGCGGAGTGCCAGTCATGCGCATGCAGCAAAGAGGGACGCCAGCCATCCGCGCCGTTCTGTGCGATGTCGGCGGCGACCCAGGATAGCGCAGCGAACCGTCTCCAGTTGTCGTCGTATTCTTGCGCACCGCCCGGACCATAGGGTCCTCCGGGCCGAAGAAACAAATCCGGTGCGTCAAGGGCAATGATGTCGAGCCCGTTCACATGCGCGCCGAGCAACCGGGCTTTCGCCCCGAAAACGCTCTCATAGGTTCGAAGCACCGTCCCGCTGTCCAAGGAGCGCAAGACGTCGGGATACCCCGGAACGAGCGTTCGCGTGTGAACGCCGAACTTTTCAAGGGCCTTTGGAAGTGAGCCGGTAACATCCGCCAGGCCGCCGGTTTTGACGAAGGGATAGATTTCGGCCGCAGCCGCAAGAATTTGCATGGCGAGGTGCTCCCGACAGTTGGCAGGCGGTAATGCGCCCGGGCAAGGGCTGAACAAAGCGGACCTGCTATCGATTGGTGTCGTCGGGCGCGGTGTTCTGGGTTGGGGCGCCGGATCCGGATTGCGGTGTCGGGTTGCGGTCCGTGGGCGCCAAGCCTTCAGGCCTTTCGGTACTCGGGCGTTGGTCGACGTCGGGTTGCTGTTGCGAGGAACTCTGCGGCGCGGATTGCCCGTAGTCGGCCTGGTCGCTTCCGGTGCCGACCCATCCCCATTCAACACTGCCCCACACGAGCAGAGCCAGGAGAAGACTTGCGGCAAGCACCAGTAAAACGCGGGCGCCCATTCCTGCCTGACGGGTTTCGCGTGCCGAAAACTGGCTTCGGTCTGCGCCGTGCGTCGCAGTCGCCGCTTCACCTCGTTCGTCCAGTCGTTCTGCCATGGGTTCTCTCCAATCCGATAGGGCTCCGGCCCCCTTCAGACCGGGCGAGAGCCATGCGCGTCGACCGAGTGCCGCCACTTTAAAACCGAACTGGCACTCAAGGGGAATGTTCCCGAGGAGAACTTGCACACACCGCGGAACGTTACCGCGCGACCGGAGTTGGCAGAGCGTGAGGATGACCTCGATGAGCAAACAGACCGTCACGTGGATTATCGTGCCTTACCCCTGCCGCCCGCTTCGAAAGCAGGCCGAGGAATGCCGTACGCGGCACGACGCATGCGCCGACGAAGAGCACCTCGACAGCCCCGGATCGCTGTTTTGGCGCGGTGTATGGATGCTGGTATTCTGAAGCGTTCGGATTGACGGGTCACTCGCTTCCCTTGGCAAGTTTCACGGCGGTCTTCAGATCATCGATAAAGCGCGAGCGTTCGGCCGTGGCCGCTTGCCGATCGCGAATTCTAAGGAGATAGGACGGATGTATCGTCACCAAAATCGTAAAGCGGCTATCCGTCGCAATCGGGTGTCCTCGGTCCCTGGTCACCTTAACTGACGGGCCGAGCAGGGTTCTTGCAGCCGTCGCACCCAGCGCCACCACGACGTGCGGATCAAGCTGGTCGAGTTCGGCGCCGAGCCACCAGGCGCAACGCTGAATTTCACCGGCATTCGGTCTCGAATGCAGCCGGCGCTTGCCGCGCTGCTCGTATTTGAAGTGTTTTACGGCATTGGTCAGATAGCAATCGCTTCGCTCGATGTCAGCTTCGTGAAGGCAGTCGGTGAGCACAACGCCCGCCGGTCCCACAAAGGGTCGCCCGGCGATATCCTCCTTGTCGCCCGGCTGTTCGCCGACCAGCACCAGGCGGGCATCGCGGCGGCCCTCGCCGAAGACGAGTTGCGTGGCGTATTTGTAGAGATCGCAGCGCCGGCAGTCCTTTGCTTGTCGCTCGATGGCGCCGAGTGAAGAGCCGGGTGCGTGTTCCTCGACGAGTGCTGGGCCCGCCCTCGTCCTTATTGTCTGCTGCATCCCTTCCTCCTCTCCTGACTGTTTCAGCCCGGCTCAACCGGTGGACCGACAGCCACGACGATTCCAGGCGATGCGAGTACGCCTTCGTCGCTGCGCCAGCCAATCGACCAGATGGTGGTGTCGGCAGGCCGCGGCACCGGCTCAGTCGCTTGCGAAAGGTTCATCCTGATCTGAAGCGTTCCATCCGGGAAAAGCCAATCTACCGCCATGACACCCTCGACGACGGGATGGATGACAAAATCCTCCAGGCGACCGGCAAGCGGCACGACGAATTTCCGACGCAACGCGGTGAGCTCTCTCAGTCGGGACCGGTGACGATGCCCTGTCGGTGTCTGCGCACGGCTCCAGTCGAGCTTCGATGCCTGGCAGGTAGCAATGTCGATCGGGTCGGGAAGTGATTCGGCGGCGCCATCACGGCTCCATCCGAAATTTTCGGCTTCTTTCAGCCGACCCTTGCGGATGGCCTCGGCGAGCTCGCCAGCGTAGTCGGCGAAATAGAAGAACGGCCGCGTTTCGCCATAGTCGTCACCCATGAAAAGGAGTGGCGTCTGCGGCGATAGAAGAAGCAAGGCGGTGAGCACCTCCATGACCGGATCCGTGACAAGGGTGGTGAGGCGTTCACCCTTTGCGCGGTTGCCCACCTGGTCGTGGTTCTGCAGGAATGCCACGCGCGCCATCGGGACCGCTGGCGCCGTTTCCTCAGTTGCGGGGCGATCAACCGGAAAGCCGTTGGCAAGGGTCTCGGCGAGTTTGCGCCAGGGCGCATCGGCGTAAGGGCGATAGTAGCCTCCCGTTTCGCCAGTGACGATCGTGTGGATCGCATGGTGAAAGTCGTCGTTCCAGCCGGCAGTATAGAGGACCGGCGCTTGCGGCGGCCGATAGCGGATCAGTTCTTGCCGGCGCTGGTCGTCCTCGACAATCAGGTGGACATGCCTGCCCGGCACCGCCTCGCGCACGACGGTTGCCAGTTCGGAGAGAAAATCGGGACGCTGGCTGTCCTTGAGATGCTGGACTGCATCGAGACGGAGGCCGTCGAAGCCGAATTCCGTCAGCCAGTAAAGCGCATTTTCAAGGAAATAGCGACGGACGTTCGGTTCATCGAAGGCGATCGCCTTGCCCCAAGGCGTGGTTCGGCGATCGTCAAAAAAACGGCCGGCATATTGCGGAAGCGCGTTTCCGACGGGCCCGAAGTGGTTGTATACGACATCGAGCAAAACCATCAGCCCCAGACCGTGGGCGGCATTGATGAGCATCCTCAAGGCTTCCGGTGGGCCATAGGCGCCATCGGGTGCGAACTGGAGCACGCCGTCGTAACCCCAGCCGCGGCTCCCGGGAGATTGCGCTACAGGCATGATCTCGATTGCAGTTATCCCGCAGCTTGCGAGTTCGGCAAGGCGCGGAATGGCGGCCAGAAAGGTCCCTTCCTGCGTGAAGGTGCCGATATGGATTTCATAGATAACCGCTTCTTCCCAGGGGCGCCCGCTCCAGGGCTGGTCGAAGCCCCTTTTGACTGTCAGGATCGATGGTCCCTCGACGCCATGGACCTGGGCCCGTGATGCCGGGTCGCTTACCCTCGTTTCGTCGGGCAGCGCGAATTGATAGAGATCGCCGGCCACGGCCGCGCAGACAATCGAGAACCAGCCGTCCGGCTCTGCATCCATCTCAATAAGGCGATCGGTAAGCGCCAGACGCATGGACCGGTGGTCAGGCGCCCAGATCCGAAAGCGTGCCTCCTTGCCGTTGAGTGCCGTCGCGCCCCACATCGGTTCTCTAGACTTGCTCATGAAATCGTCCCTCTTTCAATTCAAAGAACCTTGGGGGCAGCCGTAGGTTCCAGAAACGGTCCGGCGGTCAGCCAGGAACAAATCAGTGGGCCGCGAGTTCGCATCCCGGCCGCTTGCATGCGGCGTTTGAAACCTGAGCGACGATCACGAGCCTTGAAGGGCTTGCGGAGAGGGGCCCCATGGATTTTACGTTTTCGCGGCTGGATACACTCATGCCGGAACTCGGCGCCCAATACACGGGCGAGGGAACGCATTTCGCGTTGTTTTCAGCCCATGCAGAGCAAGTTTATCTCTGCCTGTTTTCGGACGATGGCAAAAAGGAGATCGCGCGGCTTCCCTTGCCAGATCGCGAGGGTGACGTCTGGTCGGGCTTTGTTTCCGGAATAGGACCGGGAACGATCTATGGCTATCGCGTGCACGGACCTTACGACCCTGAACGGGGCCATCGGTTCAATGCCAACAAGCTGTTGCTGGATCCCTATGCGAAACAGGTGTTCGGCCGGCTGCAGTGGAACGACGCGCTGTTCGGTTATCGCATCGGCGACGAAGCGGCGGATCTGACGTTCGACGAGCGCGACAGCGCGCCCTTCATGCCGAAGGCCATTGTTCAGGATCCGGATTTCGATTGGTCGGGCGAGGAGGCAATCCGGCGTCCGTGGGCCGACACGGTGATATACGAGGCGCATGTGCGCGGACTGACGATGCTGCATCCCCAACTCCCCGAAGAGCTTCGCGGCACCTTTGCCGGCATGGCACATCCATGCATCGTCGACCATCTTTCGCGGCTCGGCATCACAGCCATAGAGCTGTTGCCCGTGCAGCATTTCATCGACGACCAGCAACTTCTCGACAAGGGCCTTAGCAATTACTGGGGCTACCAGCCGCTTGGCTATTTCGCGCCGGAACCACGCTATCTGCCATCAGGCGGGATCCAGCAGTTCAAGGCGATGGTAAAGACCTTTCATGCCGCCGGCATCGAAGTGATCCTGGACGTGGTCTACAACCACACGGCCGAGGGGTCTGAATTGGGACCTACGCTGAGTTTCCGCGGCATCGACAACCTGAGCTACTACCGGCATTCACAGGGCGGTATGCGTCATACCTTCGATACGACCGGAACCGGAAACACGCTCAATGTCGCACATCCGATGGTCCTGCGCATGGTGCTCGACAGCCTGCGCTACTGGGTCACAGCCATGCATGTGGACGGGTTCCGGTTCGACCTTGCCAGTGCGCTCGGACGGGAAAACATCGATTTCGATCGCGAGGGCGGGTTCTTCGATGCCATTCGCCAGGATCCTGTGCTCGCAGGCGTCAAGCTGATCGCCGAACCCTGGGACGTCGGTGCGGGAGGCTATCAGCTCGGCGGCTTTCCGTCGCCGTTCCGGGAATGGAATGACCGGTTTCGCGACGATGTGCGACGCTTCTGGCGGAGGGACAAGGGGATGCTCGCAGCGCTGGCCGAGCGTCTTTCGGGCTCTCCCCTCGAGTTCAACCACTCCGGGCGCGCCGCGACCTCGTCCGTCAACCTTGTCAGCGCACATGACGGCTTCACGCTTGCCGACGTCGTATCCTTTAACGATCGCCACAACGAAGCCAACGGCGAGGAAAACCGGGACGGACACGATGAGAACTGCTCGGACAATCTGGGAGCCGAAGGTGACAGCGACGATCCGGATGTTTGGGAACGGCGTTCGTGCCGCCGGCGGGCCTTGATGGCGACATTGATGCTCAGCCAAGGTGTTCCGATGCTCCTTGGCGGGGACGAACTCAGCAATAGCCAAGGCGGCAATAACAACGGCTATTGCCAGGACAACCATATCGGGTGGGTGAATTGGGAGGGGAAGGAGGCCGCCTTCCTGTCGTTTTGCCAAGGGCTGGTAGCGTTTCGCACCGATCATGGCGCGTTGCGCCAGAACCGTTTTCTCGACGAGGAGGCAGCCCGCTGGTTCGGTCCGGACGGAAAGGAGATGTCGGCGGAGAGCTGGCAAGATGGAGACAGTGACATCGTCGGTATGCTGCTGCTTGCGCAGGCGCAGGACAATGAAACCGATCTTCTCTTGGTGCTCAATGCCGGCGACGAGTGTCGCTTCCACCTTCCCGACCTTTCTGACGGCGATCGTCAGTGGCGGCGCGTTCTCGACAGTGCAGCGGGCGCGTTCGCAGACCTTCCGGCGGAAAGCGCAGAGCCGATTGCAGGGCAGAGTGTCGTCGTTTTCAAAAGCCGCTGCAAAAGCCAAGCCTAAGGCTTTTCGCTTCCCTCGGGCCTTCCGATGCTGGGGGCGCACGATGTGGTGGGAGCCTGGATCCGAAGATTGTTTTGGACATGCGTGACGCCACGGACCGCTTCGGCAAGGTCCTCGGCGTGACGCCGCGCCCATTTCGATAAAACGAAACCTTGCAGCAGCACCTCAGCGCGGGTGACCGAAACCTCGATTTGCGAGGCGTCGATTTTCTGGTCGTCGGTAAGACGATCACTGACATCCTCCTGAATGCGAATGTCCTTGCGCAAATACGAGCGCGGACCGACGCCTTGCCAGCATCCGTCCCCTTCGGTGCGATTGGCGGCCTCACGCGACGCCGGCGCATGCCGATATGGAGTGCGAATAGTCCGCCGTCCGGCGATCGACAACCGATTGGCGATAGCAGTTTCGCGCAGCGAGTTCTCGTAGTCCGCTCCGCGCGGCAGGACCGCCCGTTGCGGCATGTTGATCTCGGCGGCGCTGTTTTCTCCCCGCCGCAGCCGCAGGCGTGGGACGAGAGTTGTCTTTCGGCGTGCCATTGGTGTCTCCAACTTTCTGATCGCCGCACCGAACGGGGTGCGCGCGAAAACGTTCCTGGCCAAAATCCTGCTCCCAGCCATTTTTTGCTTTGTTTCACGCCGCGCGCGATGGGAACAAAACTGGCGTTCGGCGGTTGGTCGGCCGCCACAGCCAGGAGGGATATGTCATGGACGAGAGGGACGAACTCATTCGCAGGCGCGCCTACGCGATCTGGGAAAATGAAGGACGGCCGGATGGAGACGATCGACGGCACTGGGAGCAGGCAAGCCGTGAGATGGCGGAACGCGATCATCCGTTTTCGGCTGAAACGGCGAAGGACGAAAGGGTAGAGGACCAACCGGGAACGATTGTTACCCCTTCGAACGCACCCAGGCGCAATACCCGCCGAATGGTCGAGGAACCGTCAAGGAGATGAACCATGCGAATAGCCGACATCATGACAAAGGACGTCCGCGTCGCCAGCCCCGACGATACTGTCGCGGCGATTGCACGGGAGATGGCCGAAAACGACATTGGCTTCCTGCCCGTTGGTGACAATGATCGCCTTGTCGGAATGATCACCGACCGGGATATCGTCGTGCGCTGCGTGGCGGACGGCCGCGACGAGAGGACACGCGTTGCCGACATTATGACCGCCGATGTGAAGTACTGCTTCGATGACGAGGAGGTGGGAGATGTTGCCCGCAATATGGGCGATGAACGGATCCGCCGCCTGCCGGTCGTCAATCGCAACAAGCGGCTCGTCGGCATCGTTTCGCTCGCCGATGCGGCACGCCAGGACCCGTCCTTGGCCGGCCTGGGCCTGCAGGGCGTGACATGCCCTGGCGGCGCTCACAATCAGAGGTCTAGAGATGGCTGAGACCCGAGACAGGCGCGGTCTGTGGCGCTCCCCGGTATCGCTGTCGGCTTCGGAGCAGCGGGCCTGGGCGAGAGAAGTCGCCGTGCATGCCCATTCCGGTCAGCGCGACAAGGCTGGCGAACCGTACATCCGCCATTGCCAACGGGTTGCCGATGCCGTCGATGGTGACGAGGCAAAGACCGTCGCCTTCCTGCATGATGTCCTTGAAAAGTCGCCGGGATGGACGTCAGAACGACTGCTTGACTGCGGCTTCTCGCCCGACATCGTCGCTGCAGTTGAAACGCTGACACACCGGCCCGGTGAAACGAAGGATGCCTTGGTGATCCGCGCCACGTCGCATCCCCTCGCGATTGCGGTGAAGCGCGCGGACCTTGAAGATAACCTTGCGCAACTTGAAAGGCACGGCAGGAACGGCGCTCAATACAGGCGCCGGTTGCACCTTTTCGAAGTCGCGATAGCACAAAGGCATCTCGACGAAGAGCCTGAAGAGGCCCATCCCACGGCAACCGGGGCGGCGCGAGCGGTTCGTAGGCAGAATGGTGATCGCGTGGCGAAAAGCATTCTTGTGCTCTTGGTGGCGTTAGCGGCGATCGCTGTTGCCATTACGATACTGACGCGCTGACTCTAAAGGGTTGCAGGGCCGCTCTGCCGTCGTTAGTCCAACGGCCCGCCGCTCATGCAGTCGGAAAGCTCGTCACGAGCACGACTGAGCCTGCTTTTTATAGTCCCGACCGCACAACCGCACATCTCGGCGGCTTCTTTGTAGCTGAGCCCGTATCCGGCGACGAGCACAAGAACTTCCCGGTGGAGAGGTGCCAACTGTGTGAGGGCGGTGCGCAATTCGTCGTTCAACACGCACCATTCCTGCGGAGGCGGCATTGGAATCGGGAGGTCCGCGCAGTTGATTGCGCCGGGGCTTTCCCGCTTTCGCAATCTGTATTGCGTGCGAAACGCGTTGTGCATGATTGTGAAAAGCCACGACTTCAGATTCGTGCCCGGTTGGAACCCGTCAATCCCGCGCAGCGCGCGGAAAAGGGTTTCCTGAAGAAGGTCGTCCGCCTCGAAGCTCGAGGTGACGAAAGTTCGTGCAAACGCACGCAGGGCCGGAATGAGATCGACGACCTGTGTTTCCAATGGGCGTTCATGTTCTTCGTTGGAAGGCAAGGAAGGCATCGAAGGTCGCCTTTCGAAGCAAGCGGGGTTGTCCGCAGTCAATGCTTGGTTGGCGATTAAGTTCCACTGTCTTCCGAGCGTAACCGCCTGGAACCAAAAACGGCCAACCAGGTTGGTGCTGTTTCCAGTCAACGCAACCCTACGAGAGGTGGTCGCAGATGGAGAAGTTCGAGCTCCAGCTTATCGCTCATCGCAAGATTCTGACGGCCCTTCTGGCCGTCGCCGCCAGCGATGCGGACTGGTGGCGAAAGCTGATGGTGCATCTGCGCGACGACTTGTCGGTTCAAGATCATGAAGAAGATCCCGGGATTGTCCCGGGCGCCGACTTTGCCCTCCAAAACGCCGTCACAGAGGAACTGCTGGGGATTGTCAGCCGTGCCGAAGTCCGCGGCCGCGATACGGGCTGATCGCAAATAGGGAACCATCGTCTGGTCGACGAGTTAGCTCGTCGCCGGAATGGGAGACTGGCGCGTTTCTTCAACAATAGGGAGTTCTCCAAACATGACGGATTTAGAGGTTGACCGGCTTTGGGACGAGGCGGTGATACTGGATCGTGAAGAGCACGTGCTCCGGGTGCAGAGCACGCGGGATGCCTATCTGTGTCTCAAGAACCATTGGCCCGTTGAGGGCGGTCCGGCAAAAGCGGCGGCTTTGGCAACGTGTGAGGCTGGCCTGCTGGCCTGCACCACCCCGGACGCCGCGCGGCAGGCCTTTATCGAAGCCGCCAGGGAAGGCGGATGGACCGTGCGAACCTGGACAGAAGACGAGCCTTCGTAGAGCGGTGTTTGCCGTTCAGGCATCGGGCCGCCGCGGTCAGCAAATCGTTTGATTGCGCCTTTCGTTGCGAAAACGCCCGCGACCTGCGGTGAAGTGCGGGCATTTCAGCGCAGCAATCCCTGCCCGCCATCGACCCAGACCGGAGTGCCGGTCACGTGCTGCGCTTCGCTTGAGACCAGAAACTGGATGACGGCAGCAACTTGCTCCGGTTCGCCAGGATCCCCACCCGTCAGGGGAATGTCCCCCTCTGGCCACTCGACCCTAACCGCCGTCTCGTCCTCGCCACGACGAGTGGTGTTTTGCGAAATGGCCGTTCTGATCGCACCGGGGCAGACGGCGTTGACGCGGATGCCGTGCTTTCCCAGCTCCACGGCGAGCTGCTGTGTCATCGCGACTTGAGCCGCCTTCGTTGCAACATAGGCGGTCGCGCCGGGACTGGTGAAAGTGCGTGTACCGTTGATCGAAGAGACAATTACGATGGCGCCGGATCCGGCCGTCTTGAGATGTGGCACGCAAAGATGCAACGTCAGATAGGTTCCGCGCAGATTGATGGCGATCGTCTGGTCCCACTCGTGTGGCTTCAAATCGTCGATCGGCGCCCAGACACCGTTAATGCCGGCGTTTGCCACGACGATATCGAGCCTACCGTAGGTGCTGATCAGTTGCTTGATGGCGGCGCGCATCTGCCCTTCATCGGCGATGTCGGCCTGGAGTGGCAGGGCCGAGCCACCGCGAGAGCGTATCCCAGCGACGGTCCGTTCGATTTCGGCCGCCGTACGCCCGAGTGCGGCGACGTGTATTTGCAATGCCGCCAGCCGTTCTGCCACGGCCTTGCCGATCCCGGAACCGGCTCCGGTCACCAGCGCGACTGAATGTCCTGCTCGTGGCATGAGAACCCCTCTCGCAATTTCCGTTAAACCTTCCGTATGACGAAGGCCGCAGTGTTCTTCAAACCCCACAGCGCGCATGTTGTTCCGATGAAGGCCGGGGCGTTGCTTGTATGGTATGCGTCGCGCAAGGGCGTCGTGCTGCCCGGCATCTCAGCGTTGTGGAACATTGACCGGAAACGTGAGTTACAGAAACGAGCCAATTATAAAGGAAAGCCGCCACGCCCGATTCCCGAGCTGCCGGATCGATGAACCACCTGCGCGGGCTGTTGGGCACGCTGCCCTTCCTTGCGGGCTGTCAAGGCGCACAGTCGGCGCTTGACCCTGCCGGAGCGGAAGCGGAGGCGGTAAGAACGCTGTTTTTGGGTATGGCCGGGGCAGGCGGCGTCATCTGGCTTGGTGTTACTGCCCTCGTGTGGTTTGCCCTGCGCCCAGGCCGGCGCGTGGTGCCGGAGCAGTCGGCGAGCCGGCTTATCTTCTGGGGCGGGGCCGTCGTTCCTTCCGCAGCACTTATCGTCCTCCTGACCTACGCTTTTTGGCTGATGCCGTCCCTGCGACCATTTGCGACAGCTGCCGATGATGCACTGCGCATCGAAGTTGTCGGCCGGCAATTCTGGTGGCAGGTCACCTATCATCGAGCCGGCGTGCCGGTCATCGCTGCCAACGAGCTGCGCCTGCCGGTCGGCGAGCGGGTAGAGGTGTCGCTGAAGAGCGACGACGTCATTCATTCGTTTTGGATACCTGCACTTGGCGGCAAGATGGATATGATCCCCGGTCGTGAGAACCGTCTGTCGCTGCTGGCGAACAAGGCCGGTGTCTTTCGTGGAGCCTGCGCCGAATTTTGCGGCAGTTCGCACGCGTTGATGGCCATGACCGCCGTTGTGTTGGAGCCGGCTGACTTCGAAAACTGGCTAGCGATCGAGGCGCAACCTTCCATAGGCGTGAACCAAAAGGGGGGCGACCTCTTCATCCGCCACGGCTGCGGCGCCTGCCATCGCGTTGCGGGCACGGCAACCTCAGGCCGGCTAGGCCCTGATCTTTCTCACCTCGGCTCGCGGCAGATGCTCGCCGCCGGCATCATGACGAACACCGAGGACAACCTCGTCCGCTTCATCGTCGCGCCTCACGCGTTCAAGCCTGGCCTCGGTATGCCTGCGTTCTCGATGTTGCCTGCCGAAGACATCCGGGCCATCGCGGTCTGGTTAGGGGGGCTGAAGTGAACCGCCCAACCGAAAGATTGGCCGATGCCGAGCGTTCCGCACAGGCCGAGCGCCTGCGCAAAGTTTGGGCAAATCCGACCGGTTGGCGCTACTGGACCAGCGTCAACAACACCCAGATCGGCCTGTGGTATGCCGCCACCGCATTCGCCTTTCTGCTCTTTGCCGGTCTTCTGGCGTTGATCATGCGCGTGCAGCTCGCCTTGCCGGACAACGATCTCGTCTCCGCCGATTTCTACAATCAGGCCTTTACCCTGCACGGAACGGTGATGATGTTCCTTTTCGCGGTCCCAATCTTCGAGGCCGTGGCGATCTTCCTCCTGCCGCCGATGCTGGGCGCACGGGAACTGCCTTTCCCGCGGCTCGGAGCTTTCGGGTTCTGGAGTTTCTTTCTCGGCGGCGTCTTCGTCTGCGGCTCGATCTTCTTTGACGCCGCACCGTCCTCCGGATGGTTCATGTATCCACCGCTTGCAACCGACGAGAAGCTCTCCGGCATCGGCGCCGACATCTGGCTGCTCGGCCTTTCCTTCATCGAGGTCGCCTCCATCGCTGCAGCCGTGGAACTGATCGTCGGCATCATGAAATGCCGCGCGCCAGGCATGCGCATCAATCTGATGCCGCTCTTTGCCTGGTACCTGCTGATCGTTGCCGGCATGATCCTGTTTGCTTTTCCGCCCCTCATTGCCGGCGACATCCTGTTTGAGCTTCAGCGCATGTTCGACTGGCCGTTCTTCGATCCGTCGCGCGGCGGGGATCCGCTGCTCTGGCAGCATCTGTTCTGGATCTTCGGCCATCCAGAGGTCTACATCATCTTCCTGCCGGCGATCGCGCTGATGGCGATGATCGTGCCGACCTTTTCGCGTCGTCCGATCGTCGGCTATTCCTGGATCGTGCTTGCAGCCGTCGGAACCGGCTTCCTCTCCTTCGGGCTGTGGGTTCACCACATGTTTGCGACCGGCTTGCCGCAGATATCGCTCGCCTTCTTTTCGGCAGCCTCCGAGGCCGTTGCCATCCCCACCGCCGTCCAGATCTTTGTCTTCATCGCCACGATGCTTGCCGGTCGGGTGATCCTGTCGACGCCGATGCTGTTCGGCATGGGCGGCATTGCCATCTTCGTCGTCGGCGGATTGACTGGCGTGATGGTCGCCATCGCGCCATTCGACTGGCAGGCACACGATACCTACTTCGTCGTCGCCCACCTGCACTACGTCCTGATCGGCGGCATGTTGTTTCCCGTGATCGCGGGCATCTATTACTATTATCCGCTGATCGATGCGAAACAGCTTTCGGACCGGCTGGGCCGCGCCGCCTTCTGGTTGATGTTCGCCGGCTTCAATATCGCTTTCTTCCCGATGCACCTTACCGGCCTCATGGGCATGCCGCGGCGGGTGTTTACCTATCCGGCGGATCTCGGCTGGAACACCTTGAACCTCGTCTCTTCGGCCGGCGCCTTCGTGTTTGCGGCCGGCGTCGCGATCGTCGTTGTCGACGTCCTTCGCCCCAAGCATCGGCAGCGCCGCGGCGAGCAGAACCCCTGGAACGCCGGCACGCTCGAATGGATCAGCGAGCCCGAAGAAAACTGGGGCGTGCGGTCGATCCCCTTCGTTGCGAGCCGCTATCCCCTATGGGATCAGCCCGAACTCGCCGAAGAAATTTGCGAGGGCCGCTGGTATCTTGCAGACGCAAAAGAGGGGCGTCGCGAGGGCCTGATCACCTCCGTCCTCGATGCGCGGCCAGAACAAGTGCTGCGGGTCGGCGGCACCTCTAAGGTCACGATCCTCTCTGCTACGGCGCTCGGCGCCGTGTTCGTCGCAATGACCTTCAAATGGTGGATCGCGACCGCGATCGCCGCGCTCATCACATTCTGCGCGCTCCTTTACTGGCTATGGACCGGCACTGCCGAAATTCCCGAACAGGCGGAAAAGGATGTAGGCGACGGGCTTATCCTGCCAATCTACGCGTCGGGCCCCGCCTCTGTTGGCTGGTGGGCGATGTTCATCACCATGGTCGGCGATAGCACGGCCTTTGCGAGCCTCGTCTTCGGCTATTTCTTCTATTGGACGATTCACGAGGATTTCACGGCCGGCGCGAGCGGGCCGGGGGTGGCGTGGCCGATGTTGGCGGCGGCCCTTTTCGCTCTCGCCTGGCTCACGGCGCTTGTCGCAAGACGCTTCAACAGACTTGACCGGGTCGGCCTGACGCGCGCCGCCCTCATCGTCGCGTTCGTCCTTGCCGCGGCAGGGGGCGCGGCAGGCGTTGCAGGTCCCTGGTCGCACGGCATGGACCCGACCGGTCACGTCTACGCGGCGATCGTCTGGGTGCTGGTTGGATGGACGCTCGTTCACGCGGCAGTCGGTGCGGTGATGCTTGCCTACTGTCTTGCCCGCAGCCTTGCCGGGCGGCTGACGAAACGCCACGACATGGATCTTTGCAATGTCGTGCTCTACTGGCACTTCATGGTGACGACGGCGACAATTGCTTTTTCCGTCGTCGGCCTGTTTCCGGAGGCTCTGTGATGCGTCTGGTGCCGAAGGAGGTCGATACGCTCTGGACGCTCTTTACCGCACCGGTGGTCTGGGCTGGTCACTTCCTCTTCTGCTACATCAGCGCGGCGCTCATCTGCGCCAAACCGGACCTCTTCGGCGTGACCTTCGGCGCCCTGCGCGTCGCGATCGCAGCCGTCACGATCGCAGCACTTTCGGCAATTCTGTTGTCATCCTTCCTCGCCTGGCGGCAGTGGGGTTTCGGCACGGACGACCCGCCGCACGACGAACCGACCCGTCGCGACCGCGTTCTCTTCCAGGGTTTTGCGACCCTGCTTCTGTCGGGCCTGAGCTTTATTGCAGTGGTGATGACCGCATTGCCCGCCCTGTTCCTGACGGAGTGCTTGCGATGAGGTCATTCTGTCTCGCGATCGGCACCCTGTTGCTCGCCGTGATCTGGACCGCACAGTTCATTGCGGGATGGCGCGGTTCCGTAACGGCGCACATGCTGGCACATATGGCAGTGGTTGCTGTTGCTTCACCGCTTATGGCCGTCGGCCTTGCGCCATCTATTATCAGGCCGAAGGCATCCACCCTGATTGGTTTGCCGATATGGGCGTCCCTTGTTGAATTGGTGGTCGTCTGGGGGTGGCATGCACCCGTTGCGCGCCGGTGGGCCGACGGCTCGTCCTTGGGCATGGCTGCCGAGCAGGCAAGCTTTCTCATGGCGGGTTTGTTTCTCTGGATGTCGTGCCTGGCCGCCGGACGAGCGGCAAGGCCATCGCAAAGAGCTGCCGGAACCGTCGGTCTGCTCCTGACGAGCATGCACATGACATTGCTTGGCGCGCTTCTTGCGCTTAGTCCGCGTCCGCTTTACGGCGACGAGAACGTCACATGTCTCGGATTGACGCTCACCGCGGCTGAGGACCAGCAGGTCGGCGCTGTCGTCATGCTGCTGGTGGGGGCTGCCTCCTACCTGGCGGGCGGGGTCGTGCTGTTGTCTGGCCTGCTTGCGGATCCTGATCGGAGGGCCGCCTGATGCACGTGCGATGGAAACACCTGGCTGTCGCGCTCGCGATGCTGCCGATCGTCGTGCTCTTCGCAACCTGGATCGGCTTCTTCAACGTCGGGGCATCGACGGGCCACTGGAAGATCACCGACTGGTTCCTGCATTTTGCCATGCGCTCTGCGGTTCGAACCTACGCCCTTGCCGTAGACGTCCCGGACCGGCTGCCGGAGGAGGGCCTCCAGCCCGCAGCGGCCCATTTCGTGCGCGGCTGCGCCATCTGCCATGGCGCTCCGGGCGAACCGAGATCGCCTGCAGCGCTCGCGATGCTGCCGCAGCCGCCGGATCTATCGGCCGTGGTCGACACTTGGGACGACGCGGAACTCTTCCGCATCGTTAAGCACGGCGTGCGCTTTACCGGCATGCCGGCCTGGCCGACGCAGGCGCGGGACGACGAGGTCTGGGCCATGGTCGTATTCCTGCGCGCGCTCCCGGCGATGGACCCGGGCCGATATCGTGTACTCGCCTATGGCGGCAACGCGGCGGCGCCGGCTCATGCACTGCGCTATGACGAGGGCGTGGCTGAATGTGTCCGCTGTCACGGCAGCGACGGGAAGGGCCGCAGTGCCCTCACGCCCGTTCTCGCCGGACAGAAAGAGACCTACCTGCTCGAGAGCCTGCGCGCCTATGCGTCCGGGCAGCGACCGAGCGGCGTGATGCAGGTCGCCACGCAGGCTGTCGATCCCGCGCAGTTTCCAGCACTCGCGCGCCATTTCGCGGCATTGCCAAGGAGTGATGAGACAGGGAAAGACGAAAGTGGCCGAGCGCGCGCCGGCGAACAGATCGCGCGTTCCGGGCGACCTGCCGACAAGATACCGGCATGCCTTGGTTGCCACGCAAACGAGGGGCGCAATCCCAACTATCCGCTGCTCACGGGCCAGCCTGCGTCCTACATCAGCGCGCAGCTGCACCTGTTTCGGGAGGGAAAACGGGGAGGGGGCCGCTTCGGCCATTTGATGGAAGAGGCTGTCAAAGACCTTTCCGACGACGATATCGAGAGCGTCGCCGAGTATTTTTCAGGGTTTGGGTCGCAAGATTGAAACACTTCACGCGGGACGTGGTTTGGTTCGGCCATCAAAGGGATATCATCATGAAAAAGCTGCTGATCGCTGCCTTCGTCCTTGTTGCAGTCGCAGTTATTGCCGGCTTCAGCGTCATCACGTCGTCGCGGCAGGAGGCGACCGTGCCCATCGAGCAGACCTACGGCCCTGACCCGGTTCTTGTCGAGCCGAAGACCGAGTGGATACCTTCGGTCAATGTCGCCGAGGCGACGCCCTGGCCCGCTGGCGCGATGCCACGCGCGGCTGAGGGCTTGCAGGTCAAGGAATTCGCGGCCGGGCTCGACCATCCGCGCTGGCTTCATGTGCTTCCGAGCGGAGATGTTTTGGTGGCGGAAAGCAATGCACCGCCAAAGCCCGACGAAGGCTTTTCAATCCGGGCTTTCTTCATGGGCCTCTTCCAATCAAAGGCCGGAGCGGAGACACGAAGCGCCAACCGCATATCGCTACTGCGCGATGCCGACGGCGACGGCGTTGCGGAAACGAAGTCAGCATTCTTGGGTGGGCTCAACTCGCCTTTCGGCATGACGCTGCTCAAGGGCAAGCTCTACGTCGCCAATGCCGACGCCATCGTGGCGTTTCCCTATGAGGACGGTGCCACGGAGATCACAGCGGCGCCTGAAAAGATCGTCGACCTGCCCTCAGGGCGCAACCACCACTGGACCAAGGACGTCATCGCGAGCCGTGACGGAACCAAGCTGTTTGCCACCGTCGGCTCCAATTCCAATGTGGCCGAAAATGGCATGGAAGAGGAAAAGGGTCGGGCTGCAGTCCACGAGATCGACCTTGCCACCCGCCAGATGCGTCCGTTCGCGTCGGGGCTGCGCAACCCCAACGGCCTTTCGTGGAACCCGCAGGACAGCAACCTTTGGGTGGTCGTCAATGAACGCGATGAGATCGGGCCCGACCTTGTTCCCGACTACATGACCTCGGTGATGGACGGCGCTTTCTACGGATGGCCCTATAGCTGGTATGGCCAGCATGTCGATGAACGGGTGGAGCCGCAAAATCCTGATCTTGTGGCCACCGCCATCAGGCCGGACTATGCGCTCGGGCCTCACACCGCGTCGCTGGGGCTCACCTTCAACACAGGCGACCTGTTCGGGCCGGACATGAAAAATGGGGCATTCGTCGGTCAGCATGGCTCGTGGAACCGGATCCCGCGCAGCGGCTACAAGGTCATCTTCGTTCCTTTCGCCGACGGCAAGCCGTCCGGGCCGCCACGCGACATTCTCACCGGGTTCCTCACCGGGGAGGGAAAAGCCCTTGGCCGGCCGGTGGGTGTGGCGATTGCCGGTGACGGCGCGTTGCTGGTGGCCGACGATGTCGGCAACAAGGTTTGGCGGGTCGCTCCGCAGAAGTAGGACGTCGGCAATGCGCGCGGCTTCGCCCCCTGGCTCTCCGGCCTGCAAAGTCTCTTGCGACTGTGACGTCAGTGCTTTGGTGGTCTGTCGAAGTCCTTGCGCAATTCATCCTTGGCGCGCTCAAGGGTGGCCGCCCGTGATTTCGTCAGCTGCTTGCCAGCGCGGTTGATGTAGAAATTCAGCATCGACATCGCCGACTGGAATGGAGTTGCCTTGCGGCGGCTGCTTGCTTGCGCGGACTGCTTGAGCGCGTGGGCGATCTTCTTTGCACTTCGCTCCTTGAAGACACCTTCGTTAAGATCCATTGCGTCGCTGGTGTCGGTAACATTCTGCGACCACTTCTTCTTCGATTTTGTTGGCATATGCGTCTCTCCTGAAACGGCGCCAGCCGGCCGGCGCCGTTTCCCTTTTTAGTGATGCGAGTGCTGCTCGTTGCGTTTGCGGGTTGCTGCGGCCTTCTTGGCGGACGCGGATCGCTCTTCCTTCGTCCTTGAAGCCGAGGCTGCGCCGCCCTTGCGCCCGCCCTTTTCCGACGAAGCATGGTTTTCCGCGTGGCCACGGCCCGAGCCCGATTTCTTGCCGCCGCCGCTTTCCTTGTTGACGGTCGCCCAGGCGCGTCGCTCAGCCTCGTCCTTGGAGACGCCACGGTCCTCGTAGCCTTCCTCGATGTGTTCGGCCTTGCGTTTCTGTTTGTCGGTATAGGCGGATTTGTCTCCACGGGGCATGAGTGCCTCCTCCTTATTTGAGTGGAGTGGATCAAACCGCGGCCGACGCTCAAGGTTCCTGGCCCCATACTGGTCAGACCTGGTCAACCGCTCGAAGGATGGAACGAACCGCCTTTGGCGTTTCAGCCTTGGGCAAGGGTCATTTTCGGCTGATGCGCCAGACCACGTTGCCGACATCGTCTGCGACCAGCAGATCGCCCTTCCTGTCAGTGGCTACGCCGACCGGGCGACCCATGGCGTTCCCGCTTTGGCCGATGAAGCCGGTAAGCACGTCTCGCGGCGGGCCGCTCGGCTTGCCATTACGGAATGGGACGAAGATCACCTTGTAGCCGCTCGGCACGCTTCGGTTCCAGGAACCGTGCTGGCCGACAAAGGCGCCATTGGCGTACCTTCGGCCGAGGGACGATCCTTTGGCGAAAGTGAGCCCCAACGACGCGGTGTGCGCGCCCAACGCATAGTCGGGCTTGACGGCCTTCGCCACCAGATCGGGGCGTTGCGGCTTGACGCGCGTATCGACGTTCTGGCCAAAATAGCTGTAGGGCCAGCCGTAAAAGGCACCCTCACGCACAGAGGTCATATAGTCCGGGACGAGATCGTCGCCCAGTTCGTCGCGCTCGTTGACAGCGACCCACAGTCTGTCGTCTTGCGGGTTCCAGGATAGCCCATTGGGGTTGCGCAGCCCTGAGGCGAAAACGCGGGCGCGCCCGCTTGCCGGGTCGATTTCAAGTACCGCCGCACGGCTGCGTTCGACGGCCATGCCGTTCTCCGCAACGTTGCTGTTGGAGCCGACCGTAACATACAGCCTGCCGTCCGGTCGCGCGATGACATCCTTGGTCCAATGGTGGTTGAGGTCACCGGCGGGAAGGTCGGCGATTTTTTGCGGCACCGCCGTTACATGCGTCTGCCCGTTCGAATAGGGAAAGGCGACAAGTGCGTCGGTATTGGCGACATATAGCTTGCCCTGCGACAACGCCATGCCAAAGGGCGAGTTGAGACCTTCTGCGAAGGTTGTGCGCATGTCGGCAACCCCGTCGCCATTCGTGTCGCGCAGCAGCGTGATGCGGTTCGCGCTTGGCGTGGCAGCGCCAGCGCGTTTCATCGCCTGGCTCATGAAGACCTTCTTCAGGCTGAAGCCTTCGTCATGCTTTGCCGGGGCATTGCTTTCCGCCACCAGCACGTCACCGTTGGGCAGCACATGCAGCCAGCGGGGGTGATCGAAATTGGCCGCGAAGGCATTCACCTTCAATCCTTTGGCCGGAACAGGGTGCGCCCCGTTGGGCCATCCCTCAGCGTCGGCGATCTTGACGGTTGGGATCACCGTGTGCCGTGGCTTTGGCAGCACCGGGTTCGAACCATAACCGATCTTGCCGGTGTTCCTTGCGGTCTGCTGGTTAGAGATCCCCGCACACCCCGTCGTAAGAGGAGCTATTAGGAAAACGAAAACAGCAGCGTGCAGGAAACGACTTTGCATTGGAAAGCCTTCGCTCGCATTGGCCCTTCTTTTGCTAAGACGCAATAGCGTCTCCCATTATTCCATCTGCCAAACTATGGAGCGCGTGCCTTGTTCCAAAGGCCCATCAGCGGGAACGTTTGCAGAACTTTCTCCTGTCACAGAACTCCTCGTCTCGCGGCGCTGGCAGCTTAATTTTTTCTATGACGACTGACCTCGGTTGTTTCGTCGTAACGCATCGATGGTCCTGGTACGCTCAGATCTTTGCACGCGCACATCGAAAAGTTCCATAATAACTCTTATGTCGCAAAGGTTGTTAATGACCCCTTAAATGGGTTGATTATTTTCCTGTTTGACATTAAATGATCCTCAAAGGGGTCGTTTCATGAGGCTGACGCTCGAAATCCACTTTGAAGGCAAATGGCACGAGGCTGCGGCGATTGCCCTCGAGGACAATGAGGCCGGCTACCAGGGCGCCTCTCTGGTCGACTACGACCTTGATTACTTCGTTGCCACGGCGGCACGGGATTTCGCGATTGGAAAAACCGTCTGCGATCATCGTGCGCTTTCAGTTCGCTTCCCCGTCGACCTTGAAAATCGGCACAGCAATCGCTGGCCGCCTTTCCTTCTCGACCTGATGCCACAGGGACATGCAAGGCGGAAACTCGCTGAACATCTTGGTCTCAACGAAGTGTCTCGCTCGTCGGACTATTCGCTGCTCCTGAGAGCGGCGACTGGTGGAATAGGCAACATTCGCATCAAGGAGGCGGCCGAGGCGGAATCGGAGCGTCTGCGCGGATTGCAGCGTCAGGGCGTCGCCGAAAAGGATATTCTTGAGCGTTCCGACCGTTTCATGGAGATTGCGGACCGCTTTGCGATGCTTGCCTCCGGCTCAAGCGGGCTGCAGGGCGAATGGCCGAAAGTGTCAATGACCCAGGCCTCGGACGGTCTCTACTACGCCGACAGCACCGTGAATGACGATGAGGCCGTTCGGCACGTCATCGTCAAGCTCGTTCGCAGCAATGAGCCTGTTGATCGTACGATACTTGAGGGCGAGGCCCTCTATTCCCAATTGGCGCTGGAACTTGGTTTGAACGTCAAGGAGCCGTCCCTTTATGCTGAAGGCGTGCTGATCATTCCCAGGTTCGACCGACAGAAGGGTTCGAACGGAGATACGATCCGGCTCGGCCAGGAAAGCCTTGTTTCGGCGGCCGGTGTTGCGGACTTCGGCCATATCGGTACTCATGAGGCCTATATCGACATTCTCAAGACGTATTCGGCCGATCCGATTGCAGACGTTGCCGAGTATTTGAAACGCGACATCGTCAACCTGGCGCTCGGCAATCCTGACAATCACGGCCGCAACTCCGCACTCAGCAAATATCCTGACGGCACAATCCGGCTTTCCCCACTTTTTGACTTCGCCCCCATGCGGTTGGCAAGGGAGGGCATTTTGCGATCCACGCGATGGGCATCGATGCGCGATGCCGGCCGAGACCACTTTCCGGACTGGAGCCGGATCTGCGCCGGTGTTTGGCCCGAACCGGACGGCCAGGCGAGCATCGCCAGCCAATTGCTGTCGCTTTCCGATCGACTGAGGCAGATACCCCAATACGCGAAGGACTTGGGCGCGACGGATCTGATTGTCGATCGCGTGATGACGCGGTGCGTTGAGATCGCCGACGGCGTGGAAGCGTCTTTCGCCGGTTCTTCAGGAGCCTGAGCCATGGCGCGCTGGAGAAAGCCGACAAAGGAGCAGATTTTGGCGATGCGCCAGGACCTTGCTGAGCGCGCCCGGCACGGCTCGTTACGAATACCGGAAGCTGTGCTTGATATGCGCAAGAGTATAGGCCTTTCGCAACAGGAGTTCGCCAGCACCTTAGGGCTAACCCGTAGGCAAGTCGCCGAAATCGAAGCAGGTACGGCGAACCCGACTTTGGAAACATTGGAAAAAATCGGAAGACTGTTTGGCTTCACAGTGGGGTTTGTAACAAAGTCCGCGACGAGGCCTTAAGACCGCTCCTCAAGCGGAACGTTCGGGCGGGGGCAGTCGGTCCCGCTTCCCGTTCGGGCCACTATGTTGAAGCTCCTGCGGCGGCCCTTTTTTCGCCCGCGGGGGAGGCGTGGAAGCGTGATCGCGCATCACGGCGCCCATGTGCTGCCGGATGCATCAGCTGCGGAACGCCCAAAGGCGAGCACCTTTACACGGTTGGCTTTGCCGCGTCCGAGTTCCTGAAGCTTTGGGAGGAGGGGCGGTGTCCGCGCTCGACGTGTCGATAAAAGCACAGGTCTGCAATCTGCTCCTCGACCTTCAGCAAAGTTTCAATCTTGCGTATCTGTTCATCAGCCACGACATGGCGGTTGTGGAGCGGGTGAGCCATCGCGTCGGGGTAATGTATTTGGGCGAGACCGTCGAAATCGGCCCGTGCCAGGCGGTTTTTGACCACCCGCAGCATGCTATACGCGCAAGCTAATGGCTGCGGTCCCCGTGCCAGATCCGGTACGGCGCAATCTAAAACGATCGATTGCGACCGACGAGATCAAAAGTCCGAGGTCCCCCCCCCCGACGTGCTGCGCGCCGGAGCCGACCGGTCGGCATCGCCTGCCATTCGGAAGGCGGCTTACTTCAGGAACGCCCGGAAGCGCCGCATGGCGAAGGCAAACAGGATCGCACCAATCAACAGCAAGGCAAGGAGCTGCGGCCAAACCACGTCCAGCCCGGCATCACGAAACAGAACCGCCTGCGCCAGGATGACGAAGTGCGTGTTAGGCGCCGCTAGCATGATGTTCTGGATGATCTCGGGCATGCTTTCACGTGGCGTCATGCCGCCGGACAGGGCTTGGAGCGGCAGGAGCACCAGCATCAGCAGCAGGCCGAATTGCGGCATTGAGCCCGCAATCGTGGCAAGCAGGATGCCCATCGACGTCGTCGCAAAAAGCTGCAGCGCCGTAGCCAGCAGGAACAGGGCAAACGACCCCTGTACCGGTACGGCGAGCGCGCCCTTGACCACGAAGATCAGCGAGACCGCGGATGCGAGCAGCACCACCAGTCCCATCGACCAGACCTTGCTGACCATGATTTCGAACGGGGTCACCGGCATGACCAGCAGATGCTCCACGGTGCCGTGCTCGCGCTCGCGGATAAGGGCGGCGCCCGTCAGCACGATCGACAGGATGGTGATGTTGGTGATGACGTTCATGACCGCGCCGAACCAACCCTTGTTCAGCTCGGCATTGAACCGAGCCCGTAGAACGAGATCGACCGGCAGAGGCGTCTCGTTGCGGTGGCGCTCCAGAAAACCCGAGACCTCGCCGGTCACGATCTGCTGGATATAGCCGTTGCCGGAAAAAGCCTGGCTCATGCGCGTCGCGTCGACATTGAGCTGGATCGTCGGCGTGCGCCCGGCGAGCAGATCCGTCTGGAAATTGGGCGGAATGTCGAGCGCGAAGGTATCGAGTCCCTGGTCCATGCGGCGGTCCATTTCCGCCGGCGTGATCATCTGCGGCGGCACGAAATAGGGCGGATAGAAAGCCGTCGATATCCGCGTCGAAACCGGCGATTGATCTTCGTCGACGATGGCGATCGCCGCGCGGTTCAGAGTTTCGGGCATGGCGGTCGAGCCGGTATAGACCGACAGCGTGAAGGAATAGACGATCAGGATCAGCAGGATCGGATCGCGCCAGAGCCCCCAGAGTTCTTTGATGCCGAGATGGTAGATGTGGGACAGGCGCATCGCTACCTCGCCTGCTTCTTGAGGGAGAACGTGCCGATCGCCAGCAGCACCGGCACCGCGATCAGCATCGGCACGAAGGCACCGCCGAGATCGGCGAAGCCGAGCGCCTTGGAAAAAGTGCCGCGGGCAATCGTCATGAAATGCGTGGTCGGATAGATCTGGCCGATGAAGGCGCCCGCGCCTCCGAGCGACGACACCGGATCGATCATGCCGGAATACTGGATCGCCGGAATGAGCGTCAGGATCGCCGTCCCGAAGATCGCGGCGATCTGGCTCGACATGAAGGTGGAGATAACGAGCCCCATGGCCGTTGCCGCCGAGACATAGATCAACCCCGCGACCGTCCAGGTAAGCAGGCTGCCGGTAAAGGGCACCCGGAAGACGAAGATCGCGAATGCCGTGAGCAATACGAAGTTGAGCATCGCCAGTGCGATGTAGGGGATCTGCTTTCCGATCAGGAATTCGAGCCGCGTCACCGGCGAGACGTAGAGATTGACGATCGACCCCAGCTCCTTTTCGCGCACGACGCTGAGCGCCGAAAGCATGGCCGGGATCAGCATCAGTAGCAGCGGGATGACCGCCGGCACCATGGCGACGATGCTCTTGACATCAGGGTTGTAGCGGAAGCGCGTTTCGATCTTGAAGGCGCCCGTGGTTCCTGCCGATCCATAGCGTTCGCGGGCCTTGCCGGTCAGCCAATGGGCGTGCAGTCCCTGCACGTAGCCCTTGACCGTTTCGGCCCGGCTCGCCATCGCGCCATCAATCCAGGCGGCTATTTGCACCGTGTCGCCGCGTGCCGCATCCCGAGCAAAACCCGGTGGGATCTCGATCGCAAGGCTTAGTTCGCCGTTGCGCATGCGCCGGTCCAGATCGGCATAGTCGGTGATCGGATCCTTCTCGATGAAGTAGCGCGACCCGGCAATTTCGAGAATGTATTCGCGACTGGTCGTCGTCTGGTCACGGTCGAGCACCGCAAAGGTCAGGTCCTCGACGTCCATGTTGATGCCGTAGCCGATGACGAACATCAGGATGACCGTGCCGATCGTGGCAAGCGTCGCGCGAATGGGATCGCGCACCAGTTCCAGGGCCTCGCGGCGGGTATAGCTGAACATCCGCCCGACGTCGAAAAAACCGGATTTCGGCGGTCGTGTCGTCTCGTTGGACCGCTTGGCGACCGGCTCCATCGGTGCCTTGGCCCTGACCACTGCGGGCACCGGCTGTTTCGGCCCGGCGATCGCCTCCTCCAGATAGGCGATGAAAGCCTCTTCCAGCGTCACGGCGGAACGGCTCTTCATGATGCCGGCCGGCGTATCGCTGACGAGCACCTTGCCCGCATGCATCAGCGACATGCGATCGCAGCGCATCGCTTCGTTCATGAAGTGGGTGGAGATGAAGATCGTCACTTGGTCGTTGCGGGAGAGATCGACGAGGATCTGCCAGAAACTGTCGCGCGCCACGGGATCGACGCCGGATGTCGGCTCGTCCAATATGAGGATATCGGGTGAATGGATCAGCGCGACCGCAAGCGACAGCCTTTGGCGCACGCCAAGCGGCAAGGCATCCGGCAAGGCTTCCATCACGTCCGAGAGATCGAAGCGCTTTGCCAGTTCCTCGATCCGATTGGGAATGCTGTCCGCTGCCATTCCGAACAGCTTGGCATGCAACTCCAGGTTCTGCAGCACCGTGAGTTCGGTATAGAGCGAGAAGGCCTGCGACATGTAACCGACGCGGTGGCGCACTTCCATGTCGCGCGGGTCGACCTCGCGTCCGAAGAGCTTTGCCGTACCTTCGCTGGCGGCAAGCAGGCCCGTCAGCATCTTCATCGTCGTCGTCTTGCCGCAGCCGTTGGAACCGAGGAAGCCGAAGATCTCGCCACGGCCGATGCGGAAGCTGACATTGTCGACGGCGACGAAATCGCCAAAGCGCATGGTAAGGTTGTTCGCCTCGATGGCGATGTCGTCGCTCGCGCCTTCGGGACGCGGCGGGATGACGACGTCGTGGTGCTCGCCCCGGATCTCCTCGGGAAGGAGCGCGATGAAGGCAGCGTCGAGCGTGTCGACCCCGGTCTTTGCAAGGAGTTGATCGGGCGTGCCCGTCGCCAACACCCGGCCGGCATCCATTGCGACCAGCCAGTCGAAGCGGGCGGCCTCCTCCATGTAAGCGGTCGCGACGATGACGCTCATGCCTGGCCGCTCAGCGCGGATGTCGTCGATTAGTTCCCAGAACTGTCGTCGCGACAAAGGGTCCACGCCCGTTGTCGGCTCGTCGAGGATCAGGAGATCGGGATCGTGGATCAGCGCGCAGCAAAGCCCGAGCTTCTGCTTCATGCCGCCGGAGAGCTTGCCCGCGGGACGCGCCGCGAAGGGAGCAAGCCCGGTGCTTTCGAGCAGGCTTTTGATCCGCCTTTCGCGTTCTTCGCGATCATGGCCGAAGAGCCGGCCGAAGAAGTCGACATTCTCGAATACGGAAAGCGTTGGATAGAGGTTCTTGCCGAGACCCTGCGGCATATAGGCGATGCGTGGGCAGGTCCGGCGGCGATGGCCGGCATCGGCAATGTCGCCGCCAAGCACCTCGACGCGGCCCACCTGCACGGCGCGGGCGCCGGCAACGAGAGACAGCAGGCTCGATTTCCCGACGCCGTCCGGTCCGATCAGCCCGGCCATGCAGCCCGACGGAATATCCAGCGTCACCTCGTCCAGCGCCTTTGTCTTCCCAAAGGAAAGAGTCACAGCGCTCAAGCGAACCACGGGCTCTGCCGGCTGCGCGCCGGCCCGGTCCGGGGCGGCCATCACTGCACCAGAGTGCCGGTCTGGCTCGCCGGCCACTCTGCATTCGGATCGACCTTCACATAGGCAACGCCCGGAAGACCGGTTTTCACCATGCGGATGTATTTCTTCAGGAGTTCCTTCGGGATCTGCGCCTTAATGCGGAAGGTCAACTTCTGCCGTTCCTCGGCGGTCTCCACGGTCTTCGGCGTGAACTGCGCGACATCGGCGACATAGGAGACCTTGGCGGGAATGATGTATTGCGGCGCGGCGTCCAGCACCAGCCGGACATCGCTCCCGATTGACAGGCGGCCAGCCTGATCCGTCGGCAGGAAGAATGTCATGTAGACATCGCCGAGATCGACGAGATTGAGCACGCGGCCGCCGGCTGCCAGCACTTCGCCGGGCTGGACCACACGATACTGGATACGGCCATCGCGCGGCGAGATTAGGGTGCTGTCGTTGATGTCGGCGATGATGCTCTCAACCGACGCCTTAGCCGCCTCGACTGCGGCTTCGGCATCGACGACCTGGGACTTGGCCGAATTGATGGCCGCATTCGACGCGGCAAGTGAAGCTTCCGCGGCACTGGCGGCAGCGCGCGCGCCCTCGGCGGTCGCCCGGTCGTCGTCGAGTACCTGTTGCGAAACGGTGTTCGATCTTACCAGTTGCTCGGAGCGGGCAAGGCGCCGCTCGGCGGCGTCCAATTGCGCGCGCCGCTGCGCGAGGACAGCCACGGCAGCCGCCTTTTCGGCTTCGCGCTGCGTTACAAGGTTCTTCGCCGCCTCGACGCTGATGATCGCACGCTGCTGCTGCGCTTCAGCCTGGCGCTGGTGCGCCTCCAATTGCACGGTATCCATCTGGGCGAGCACCTGGCCGGCACTGACGAAGTCACCCTCGTCCACCAAGATTTCCTTGATCCGGCCCGCCGTCTTGGTCGAGATATCAATCTCGACGGCCTCGATGCGCCCGTTGCCGCTCGCAATCCCTGCTGGCAGTGCATTGCGATCCATGTTTTGCCAGGCATAGTAGCCGCCCACGAGTGCCAGAGTAACCAGACCGACTAGAAACCAATTCTTCCGGGCTTTTTCCATTTTAGCGTTCCACCATCACAACAGACCACGAGAATAGTCCGCGGCCACTCAAACACAACCGAGGATAAGCCCCTGGTGCAGCGACCGCGCACTGCGGCGCGAAAGGATCGCCCAAACAAACCCGAAGGAGGGAATGCTGCATTGACTCATGTCAATTGCCGGCGAGCCGCCTTGGCGCCGGTTCCAAAACAAGCGCAAGCTCGACGGGCGGTCTGGCGCGACCTCGCGGGCGCTCCGCCTCCGACGCGCTTGACGCGTGCTCGGTGGACTTGGTTCCGCAGATGGTCGCGGCCTGAATTCAGCCCGCGACGGAAAGAAGTCTCGTACTTCATCAAATGGTTGATCGCCGAGGTGATGATGATCAGGTTGGGACATCGTGCGAAAGCCGCGGTGATGGCTAGCGGACCTCATTCTCGCAAAACGTGCGACAGTGATTTATGTAACCGATTCAAGGCTCTGAAAATAAATTATTTTAGCTGGGAACGATTCCAAGCCCTCGCCATTGACTCGCGTGTCATCCTCCAACGTGGTGAACATCATGGACGCCTTGCGGACATCGCTTGCAGGAGAACTCAAAGGGCGGAAGATTGGGTGAGCGGCACAGAGCAACAACTGCAACAGTTCGAGCGAAGCGGCTGTTTAAGGGCCGCAACATCAAGCATCAACATGTCAGGGAGATGCGCTATGGTGAGCAATGCATTGAAAGCCCTCTTGGGCGTGCTGGCCGTCGCCGGTTACCAAAACCGGGACAAGATCGGCGAACTCTTAAATGGTCTGAGGAATCCATCACAGCCGGAGCCTGATCGACAATCGCAAACCGGAGGAGGTTTGGGCGATTTGCTCTGGGGGTTGGCCGGCAGCGGCCAATCGGGCATGGGCGGGCTCGGAGGCCTGCTTGGTGGCGCGGCCTCGGGCGGGGGGCTAGCGGGAAGCCTTGGAGAGTTGCTCCGACAGTTTGAGCAGAAGGGGCAGGCCGAAACGGCTGATTCTTGGGTCCGACCCGGCGAGAATAAGCCGGTTGCCGAGACCGAGCTCTCCGAGGTCCTCGGCCCCGAAGTGCTCAACGACCTGGCTGCACGAACAGGGCTGTCGCGCGAAGAAATCGTGAGCCGTTTAAGTCGCGAACTCCCGACCGCCGTCGATGATCTCACTCCGAACGGTGAGTTGCCGAGGGACGCGGATGAGGTGACCGGCGAACCGCGCTCCGACACGTCCGGGAAGTCACAGCTCATATAGTTGTGGGGACGTTCAGAGAAGGTAGGGATGCTTGAACGGCCGAAGAAGCACTTGCGCCAATGCTGCTTCAAAAGAAGTTCAACCCAACCGTAGTAGTACGCCCAAAGGGGAAGCTGGCTCTTACATGGAGGTCGCTACGCGAGATCTAAGGGTGTTGGCGGTTTGCATCGGCAAACCCGAAGGAAGACCCGGGAAGAAAGCAAAAACCGGTATCAACAAGAACCCAACGAGCGAGACGGTCCTCGTCGGGAAGGAGGGTCTTGCCGACGAGGCCGTTTGTAATCGAAAATATCATGGCGGTCCCGAGCAGGCGGTTTATGTTGAAGGGAAAAACATTCTTGCTCTTGCCGCGGGACTTTCTGGGTCGCGCAGCTTAGGGTTGGCGGCTCTCCCGCTACCGCAATCCATGACGCTATTTCCCTCCTTTTCCAGCGGCGTCAGGGTTTCGTTTCTCGGTGAGTTGAAATTTTTCTTAACCTTCGGTGTTACGAAGGTGACGATCGAGAGAACGATGGCCGTGTCATACGATCTCAGCCCCGCGGCGACACCAATTGCGGCAGTGGCGCAGATGCGCTCCGCCGTCGCGTTTCCGCCGGTGTGGTTCGGCATCTTTTCTGCCTTGCGTTACCGCTCGACGGGACCGGACCTCTCTCAGGTTGAACGTTGGCGACATTTCCGTTGGTCGCCATCGAAGGGCTGATTAACGGTGTTGGCTTCGACGGAGGCGGCGCAATCCTTCGCTATCAGATGCGGTACGAAATCGAGTTTCACACCGACGGGTACAAACCAATCCGCCGCGCCTACTTTCCATCCGGCCCACCCCGCCTACATCCGAACCTTGGCGTTCTCTCCCATGTCTGGTTTGGCACTGGTGACGGCTGCCGCCGCCATCTTGATGTAGCTGATCACAGTGCCGGGACTGTCCCAGTACTCTGCAGAGCGAGGTGTGACTTTGAGAATGCGAATGGACGGATCGTCGGGGCTATCCCACCACGCCTTGGCAGGGGTAGACCAGAGATCGCGGATCTTCTCGCGGTCATTTTGCACTTCGGCCACGCCCGAGATCGACACATATTTTTGCTTCTTCGTGTCTGCGAACGCCAGGCAGACATTTGGGTGCTGTGCGACCTCGTCATCTTTGTGGCCCTTGATGTCCGTCAAAAAATACAAGGCGTTCTCAACCCGCTCGATGTGCGCCGACATTGGCCGTGCCTTCAGTTCCCCTCCGGATTGAGTAGTGAGCATGCAGAACCCAATCTTTTCGGCAAGGTCCCAGACCTCGCCGTCGTCCTCAATGTAAGTCATGCGCTTTTCTCCTTTGACGAACGCCGCTGCAGAATGAGGTTTCACGAAACCGGCCGCTCGCCGGCGCGGGGGCTGCAGTGGCCGCCCCGCCGCCAGCCGCGCCACTTAATGGACGCGGCCGCCGCTTGGCGACTTAGGCCGCCTTGGATCGCTTCAATGTTTTGTTGATCGACGTCACGGCCAGGTTGGTGAGCTTGTTGTTGGTGGCCTTCTCCTGGTCAAGGATCTCGCTCAGAAGCTTGTGAGCCTCATCATGACCGAGATCCTTGGCCCATTCACGAAGCGAGCCATAGCGCGCGATCTCGTAGTGTTCGACAGCTTGGCAAGCGGCCAGCAGTCCGGCGTCGAGAGCTGTTCCTTCGGCCTCTTTCATCAAGCCGTCGGCTTCCTTGATAAGCCCTTCGATGGCGTCGCATTTTTCGCCAGACGCCGTCTTGCCGATCGACTTGAAAACCTGCTCCAGCTTCTTGATCTGGTCTTTGGTTTCCGAGAGGTGTTCTTCGGCTGCTTTTTTCAGTTCGGCGCTTTTGGCAGCCTTAGCAACTTTGGGAAGCGCCTTGGTGATGGCGTTCTCAGCGAAATAGATATCCTGCAGTGTATGCTCGAAAATTTCAGCCAGCGATTTCAATGGTTCTCTCCTTGGCAGGTGAATGCAGGAGAGAAAGAGTTTTACGGAGAAATCGTTCCACTTCTCCTGTGGCGCATTCGGACAGCCTGATACTCGCTCGACTGAGCCCGTGCGATTGAGCGGCAGCAACGTGGAACTCGGCCCACCTGAAAAGGACAAGTCTGGCGGGCAGGCAGCCGCGGTTCTTCCGCTGTTTCGGCTTTGCCGCAACGACGCATGGAACCGCGAGAAGTCACAAGCGTTTTTAGCGAAAGCTTGCGGATAGCTTAGTGCGTTCTACTGCGGATCCAAGGAGGTCCGTCATGGCAAAGCATCCAAGATTCCTGTCGTCAAAACGGACGGGTTCGTATCCAGACCGAGACCTAGAGTGTCAGTTGGCGATGGAAGATGTTTTCCAGTCGGTGGCCGAGTATGGCGAGGCGGCGGGCTGGACCGAACGCGAGGTCGCCGAAGCGCTGATCGAACTGGCGCATAACCGGTGGTTCATGCTCAATGCCAAGGAGAAAATGTTCGAAGAAGGGGCGGGTGCCATCATTCGGAAGGCCAAGGCTCCCCTTCATTGAGCGCCCCGCTCGCCATCCGACCTCTAAAATCGCGCGCGCGGTGTTGCCTTAGCCGCAGTTCCGCATGGGCGGCGCGCTTCTTAGTCGTCCTTTGGAGGCCATTTTGTTTGGCGCAATGAACGGCGCCATTAAATTAGCAATACGACAAGGAACAAGGTCCGTGAAGGCGAGTTGAGACTCCGAACAGGAGGTTTCTATGGTTTTCATTCGACCTGAATTCGATTACCGGGGCGGCGGAGGGGCGGACGTCTCGGGGCTCATCGCCTCGATCAAATTTGCTCTAGCGTGCCAAGCGCCCTTCGACACGGAAAATCTCTGCTTCAGAGTGCTTGGAACATCCGTGGTCATAGAGGGCCAGGTTAGCCACTCAGGTGCGGACGATTTCGTCCGCGGCATTGCCGAAGATATCGCTGGCGCCGGCCGCATTCTCGTGCGCGTTGGATGTCCTCGCAAAAATGGAACGCCTTCAGAGATAGGCGAAAGCATAAGCAAGGAGAACGGTGATGCGCAATCTAGACGGTAACAGCGAGAACATCGCAAATACGTCGACAGCAGGCGGACGCGAGCCGACCGATTACCCCGACGATAGCCCGCTCGGCAAAGGCGACTTGCGCGAGCCACGCGACCCACCGCCGAAATTCGATGATCCTGAGGATGACGACGAATTCGCCGAGACCGAGGAGGCGGACCTGGATGATCCAGACGACGACGATCCGGACGACCTCCCTCCTCCCGAGTAGCAAATGACGCGTTCACCGCGTAAAGCCTCGACAACATCAGTATGGCCTCGTCGCTCACGGCGGGGCCTTTCCTTTTCGAGCAGGTGAGAAGCATGTCTGGCGCCCTGAGCGGCCGAAACCGTCCTGATTTTCTCGGGTCTCGATTTTCCAGCCTCGCGATGCTGGCCAGCCTCACAGGTGATTTGACGTCTCGAAGGAGGCCTCCCCTTCGATCGCCGTCACGCTAGATCTGATTGATGAGACATCTTCGAGCTCAGTTTTGTCTATCGACCCGAGCGTTAGGAATGGTCACTTAGCCGCTTTGCCGATCGTGTCAGCCATGTGTGCGCCGCGAAAACCGATCGGAAGGGGCGTACCGGTCGTCGAGTCCCTTGCGGTCTGATGCTCAAGTTCGGCATTGATCTCGGCTCCTACGATCAACAGCGCTACGGATAGCCAGAGCCATATCAGGAATCCGACGAGCCCACCGAGCGCACCGTAACTGGCGGCATAGTTAGCAAGATTGTCGAGATACCAAGCATAGCCCAGAGACATTGCGACCCAGGTGGCTGTCGTGAAGACCGATCCCCAGGTCAGCCAGCGGATTTTCGCCGGCTGCCGACTGGGGCCGACCCAATAAATCACAGCCGAGCCTATCAAAGCCGCAATGACCACAAGCGACCTGCCCGTGAGCAGGATCATGGTTTCGTCTGTCGGATCAAACGACGTAACTCTAAGGACCGTTGGCAACGCGGCGGCAATACCAATCATCAGGACAATCGCCACGATCGCGCAGAGCGTAAATGCGATGGCAACAAGATTGAGCCGGAAATATCCACGCTTCTCGACCTCCTGATAGGCGACGTTCATGGCATCGAAGAGCGCGAGCGCACCGTTTCGCGCGCTCCAAAGAGCAATTGTGAGGCCGATGAAGAATGTAACGCTCAAAGTCGCGTCACGCATGTGCACAAGCGTGAGCAGTTGTGTCGCCAGAATGTCGAAAGCACCCGGTGGAAGAACATACGCAAGCGTTCGTAAGTGGTCGGCTATATCGACCGGATCGACGAGCAACCCGTAAAGTGCGACGATCGCTCCCAAAGCCGGGAACAGCGCCAGGAGTATGTAAAAGGTCACGCCGGCGGCAACAAACGCCACTCGGTCTTTGAGTATTTCGTGCACCACCCGCCACGCTACGTCGTAGAGCCCCTTTGATGGAATTTCCTCGGGGACGTCAGCGTTTCTACCGCGATCTTCGCCGATTGCTTCACCTGGCTGATCGAGAGCACGTCTCCGCAAAGCACTCTGGGTTTCTCGGTTCACTTGAAGCAGCCAAAGTCCGATCGCAGCGACCACGCAAACGCCGAGGGCTATTTGACGATCACTGCTCGGGGATTTCGAACGCATCGACAAAGGCAACTGTCCTTTTCGGTCGAGTTCGGCGTCTCATCGCGGCCGCAAAAACGCGCTCCAGACATACCCGACGATCCCAGCCGCAACCAGAGCTGGAATAAGGTGAGGCCTAATCCTGGTCTCCGCCATCTGCTTGACCGCATCAGCTTCCAGAATGATCAGCCTTGAAGTGCCGGCGGCGATCTCGGCCAGTTCGGTGCGAAGCTTGTTCATGTCAGAACGCAAGGCCTCCAGTTCGGCCTCTCTCGCGTCATAGGGGGGCTTATAAATGTCATCGGCCTCGGTTAGCTGATCTGTCTCGCCAGCCAGTTCCGGTGGTTGATCGTCTGCTGGTTCGCGTGCCGGATCCGTCATGTCGTTCAGTCCTCCTTGAGATCCCTGTCAACCGCGGAGGACGGCCATTGTTCCGCCGCCGTTTTTCTCGGCTGCGATGAAACCCGATTGATTGTTGTGCGGATGCGGCCCGACGGGAGCGGTCGACGATTCCCATGCGGCCGTCAGGTCCCCGTGATCGTCTTGTCGGCGCAGTTACCTGCTTTGCGTCGTGACGGTTCGGCACACGCCGTGCTGCTTCACGTGCGCTCGCCCTTCTCCGGAAAGTCCCTGACAAGTCGACACACTTCTACCGCGTGAATCTGAACTCTGCAGGAAACCTCGGACAGAGCACGGACTTGTTCACGCGCGCCGGGTCGTTGCGAAATTCCGCCTGCGTAGTCGTGCAGCTCGATAAGGCAAACGCCAACGTCGCGGCCAACCGAGCATCTGCGGACGGGCTGGAACAACTATGCTCCCCAGAGGGTTTTCTATCGATCCATGTGCTGGCGACGAGGATGAAGATGGCCGTTGACAGGCTCTCAACGTATAAAAAGAAGCGCGATTTCAGGCAGACGCAGGAGCCGGAGGGCTTGGCCGCCGTCAAGCCGTCGAACCGGCTTCGCTTTGTTATCCAAAAACACGACGCCACCCGTCTGCATTACGATCTGCGCCTCGAACTCGATGGCGCTTTCAAATCCTGGGCCGTGACGAGGGGCCCGTCGCTCGATCCACAGGACAAGCGGCTTGCCGTCGAAGTCGAGGACCACCCACTCGACTATGGCGATTTCGAGGGCACGATCCCGAAGGGCCAATATGGCGGAGGCACGGTTATGCTTTGGGACCGCGGCTATTGGGAGCCCGAGGGCAACAAGTCGCCCGAAGAAGCACTGAAGAAGGGCGATCTGAAATTCGCCCTGCACGGCAAGCGGCTGCACGGCAGCTTCGTCCTCGTTCGGATGCGTCACGATCGCGACGGTGGAAAGCGGACCAATTGGCTGCTCATCAAGCACCATGACGCACACTCCGTCGAAAAAAACGGTGCCGCGATTCTCGACGACAACACGACCTCGGTTGCCTCGTCGCGAACAATGGAACAGATCGCCGCTGGCAAGGGGCGCAAGCCGAAACCGTTCATGACGGCCAGCGGCGACGTCGAAGCGGACGCTGTGTGGGATAGCAGGCAGGGTCTCGCCGCCGATGCGCGCAAGGTAAAGGCGCGCAAGGATACCATGATATCGGCCGCCGCCGATCTGCCGGACTTCATCCCGCCGCAACTTTGCCGAACGCTGGAGCGGCCGCCGACCGGCGAAAACTGGGTGCACGAGATCAAGTTCGATGGCTATCGAATTCAGATGAGGGTCGTCTCCGGCAAGGTGACACTCAAAACCCGCAAGGGTCTCGACTGGACGGCAAAGTATCCCGAAATCGCGAAGGCCGCCGCCGCGCTTCCGGACTGTATCGTTGATGGCGAGATTTGCGCGCTCGATGACAATGGGGCTCCCGACTTTGCAGCGCTCCAGGCCGCGCTTTCGGAAGGCACCACGGCCAACCTGGTGTATTTCGCGTTCGATCTGTTGTTCGATGGCGGCGACGATTTGCGGGATAAGCCTCTGACAGACCGCAAGGGTCGGCTGCACGAGCATTTTGCCGGTGGAGCCGACGATCCGCGCCTGCGCTTCGTCGAGCACTTCGAGACCGGCGGTGACGCGGTTCTTCGCTCGGCCTGCAAATTGTCGCTGGAAGGCATCGTCTCGAAGCAGGCTGACGCGCCCTATCGGTCAGGGCGCGCAGAAACCTGGGCAAAGTCGAAATGTCGGGCGGGCCATGAGGTCGTCATCGGCGGTTATGCCACGACGAACGGTAAATTCCGCTCGCTGATTGTCGGCATCAATCGGGGTGCGCATTTCGTCTATGTCGGCCGGGTCGGCACGGGCTTTGGTGCTAGGAAAGTCGCAAAGTTGTTGGCGAAGATGAAAGCCGTCGAGACGACAACGTCGCCCTTTACCGGCAACGCCGCACCGAAGAAGGAAAAGGAGGTCGTCTGGCTGAAGCCTGACCTGGTTGCGGAGATCGAGTTCGCTGGTTGGACTGCCGATGGCCTTGTTCGCCAGGCCGCGTTTAAGGGTCTACGGGAAGACAAGCCGGCCGCGGAGGTGGAAGCCGAAAAGCCGGCGTCACCGGCAACGACAGAGACCCCAGAACCAGCCGCGGTTGCAAAGGTAAAGCCCGCGCGCCGCAAAGGCACAAAAGAAGCAATTATGGGCGTGCTCATCTCCAACCCTGACAAGCCTTTGTGGCCGGATGCTGGCGGCGACGGCAACGCGATCACCAAGGAGGACCTCGCCCGGTATCACGAGGCCGTTGGTGCCTGGCTCATCGAACACGTGAAGGGGCGTCCCTGCTCGATCATCCGCGCGCCAGATGGGATCGGCGGCCAACAGTTCTTTCAACGACACGCCATGCCGGGCACCTCGAACCTGCTGGAATTGGTCAAGGTGGACGGTGACAAGAAACCCTACCTTCAAGTCGACCGCATCGAGGGTCTCGTCGCCATCGCCCAGATCGGCGGGATCGAACTGCACCCCTGGAACTGTGAACCGGGTAAACCTGACGTGCCTGGCCGCCTGGTGTTCGACCTCGACCCCGGGCCGGACGTGCCGTTCTCGACCGTCGTGGCGGCCGCGCGCGAGATGCGCGACCGGCTGGACCATCTCGGACTGGTCGGCTTCTGCAAGACCACTGGCGGCAAGGGGCTGCATGTCGTGACGCCGCTAGCCGTCAATGCCCGCAAGCCGCTTTCCTGGGCCGAGGCCAAGGGGTTTGCCCACGATGTGTGCCAGGCGATGGCCCGCGACAATCCGGACCTCTTTCTCATAAAGATGGCAAAGAGCCTGAGGGGCGGGCGCATCTTCCTCGATTATCTGCGCAACGATCGCATGGCGACGGCTGTCGCGCCGCTGTCGCCACGGGCGCGGCCGGGTGCCACCGTATCCATGCCTCTTACCTGGACCCAGGTGAAGTCCGATCTTGACCCCAAACGGTTCACGGTCCGCACAGTCCCGGCGCTGCTCGAAAAGACAAGCGCATGGGAAGATTACTGCGACGGTGAGCGACAGCTGGAGCAGGCGATCAAGCGGTTGGGCAAACAGAAGGCTGCGGCATGATTGGATCCCGGCAGAATTCGCCAGCGCTTGATCGCGCGGAGCAGGATATTGCAATCGATCGATTGGCGAGGCTTCGCCGGATCCGTGGTCTCGCGCGGTTGATGGACACGGCGCTGCGGATTCCGGGCACGCGCTTCTCGTTTGGCGCGGACGCCGTCATCGGCCTGATCCCCGGCATCGGCGACTTCGGCGCGGCCGCAGTCAGCCTCTTCATCGTCAACGAGGCGCGACGCCTCGGAGTGCCGAACGACAAGCTTCTCAAGATGTTGATCAATGTCGTTCTGGACGCGGCCGCAGGCAGCGTTCCCGTACTCGGCGACGTCTTTGACGTCTATTTCAAATCCAACCGTCGCAACTTGCAACTCATGCTGGATCATTTCGGTCTCGATCACGCCGAACTTGAACGATAGAAATGGTGAGGTGTGCGGCGTGACGCGGACGGATCGTCCTTTGGAAACCTCCGGCCATCCCTTCGATAGTGTACTGGAAAATCGTGGCTGGTTTGGCAAACGGTTCACCCCGGAGTTGCGGGCGGACGCGCTATTGTTCTGGACTGGAGAGCAGTGGCTGGCGGCGATGGATGCCAAGAAGGTACCCTAAGACTGGCGCTTGGCTTTTACGGCCTCGGCACGACGCGGGTCGCGCGAAATCTTTTCTCCACCTTCAGCGTCGCTTGCGGGCGAACGGTCGCCTCACTGACAACACGACCGTTCGACGGGGTCGCCAGCGCCGCCATGGTCTACGACGATCAGCCTGTCCTCGACCACATCCGTGGGATCGACGACAACCATGTTATGGGAGCGATGTTTATCAACGGACGATCGGCTAAACTTCTTCGAGAATGAGATTGATCCATCTCGCCGATGTGATTGCTTCGCCGGCACCGCGACCCAGACTGTCTAGCCTGCTGCCTCGGCAGGATAGGGCTTTACCGGCTTTTTGCGCGGGCCGAAGTGTTCCAGCGCCGCTAACGCCACGGCGTCCCATTGAGAGAGGACGTGTTTTGCGTCGTAGCGTCGGACGTTGGCCTGCGCATTCGCGGCGAGGCGGGTTCGAAGCGCGCTGTTGCCCATCACGTCGGACAGGGCGTCGGCGAGCGCTTTGATGTCGCCGCTCGGCACGAGGATGCCATCCTCGCCGTCCGCGATCATGTCAGTCGGGCCCCAGTCGCAGGCGAAGGAAACGACCGGGAGGCCGGCAGCCATGGCTTCGAGCAGGACGATACCCCAGCCCTCGTAGCGGGATGAGAGAACGAAGGCGTCGGCGGTTTCGAGCCAGAGGCCAGGCCTTTGCGTGAGACCCGGCATCTCCACCCGGTCGGTCAGCCCCAGCGCATCGCGTTGGGCTTCAAGCTCCGTCCTTGCTTCGCCTTCGCCCCAAATAACGAGCTTCCAGTCGGGATGCTGGTCGGCGATCCTGGCGAAGGCCTCCAGCAGCATATCGAAGCCTTTTTGCCGGGTCAGGCGGCCGACGGCGGTGAGCTTGTTGTTGCCGCGCCTGTTTTTCCAGCCGGCGGGCAGGTCGATGGCGTTGGGGATCACTCTTCCTTGGCGGCGGACATCAGGCGAGAAGTAGTCGAGCGCTCCCTTGGTCATCGTCACCAGCGCAAATGCGCGCGGATAAAGGCGAAGCTGCAGCCATTTCCAAATCGGGCCGAAGGGCTGCACCGCCGGATTGTTGCGCTCGGACACGATGACCGGAAGGCCAAGGCCACTGGTTGCCAGGAGCGTCAGTACGTTCGTTCGGGTGAGAAAGCTCAGGACGAAATCGGGACGGGAGCTGCGGATTGCCGAGCGCAGGAGACGGAGCCGCCGGATCACCAACCACGCAGCGTTTATCTTCGAGGCCATCCGCACCGGTACGTCGAGCCGCCTGAGGGCAACCCGCGGATCGAGCTTGTAGTAGGGTTCTGAGGCCGGGGCTTCGAGAGTAATCACCGTGACGGCGCAACCGAGCCGCGCCCAATGGCTGGCAACAAGGCTGACGACGTGTTCCGTGCCACCGGCGCCGAGGGCTGAAACGATGATGGTAATGCGCGCGCCGGCGATGCCGGCCGCTCCGACGATGTCGGCACCCTTACCCGGATCCAATTTTGCCTCCCACCTCCCTCTTTCAGTTCCTAAATTCGGGCAATCGGGCTGTCGCAGTGTTGCAAACGCGCTTCTGGAACAAGCGGCCGCGACGAGTCCGGGTCACCACGACAATCGCGCACGATACAATATATATCGTAAGACGATATAAATAAAGCGGTGTTCGCTTTCGTTGCCTGCGATCAAGAGATGGAACAAACGGATCGCGGTCGCTGGGCTTGGAAAGCTGTCGGCGGTTAAGCGGTCAGGGCTTGGAAACCGGACCTTTCGTCTGGAGATCGCCGAGCAGCTCTATCAAGCGCGGGGCCATATGACGGATCTCAGCGCGATGAATGGCGCTCAACCGTGTAAGGACGTCTTCGGCCTTGGCGGTAAGCGCGAGCGTTTGACGTCGCTTGTCGTGCGCATCGGTCTCGCGCGTAACATAGCCGCCCCCCACGAGCCGTTCGACGAGTTCGGATGCGGTGTGCCGCGCGACGACGAGGCGCTCGGACAAGATCCCGACTGTCATGGGGGTTTCGCCGCGATGGCCTTTGATGGCCAGCAGGGCCTGATGCTGCTGAGTTGGGAGCCCCTCTCGCTGCGCAGCCGACGCCGAAAAATCGGTGAATCGACGCAGGATGTAGCGCAGGTTGGCAAGAGCCTCGTAATCGGCATCGGTGAGTGCGTCTTGTTTCTTGGTCACAGACTTTGGCACCAGGAGTGTTTCACGGGTTATGTCCATAGCGCTCGCGGGCCAAGCTGCCAACACCGGCTTGATTTATGTCGTATTACGATATATCTGCCCTGCGAGCGATCGCGCTTCCCTTCAGCCGTCACACAGGTTTCCGATGTCACCGCCACTCTCCCGTCCGCATCCGCACGATTTCATGGGCGGTCTTGCTCGCCGCGAAGCAGGCGACTTCACCACCGACCGGCGTGTTCTCCTGCTGGTCGGGATGGCCTTTATCGTTGGAACCGGCGGCGCCTTCGCGGCCTGGTTCCTCGTCAATCTAATATCCCTTGTCACCAACGTCGTCTGGCTCGGGCGGGTGAGCACGCAGGAGGCGCGGATAGCCGACGTCGTCTTCTCACCCTGGATGGTGTTGATCCCGGTGGTGGGTGGCCTCGTCATCGGCCTGATGGCCCGCTTCGGGTCGGAGAAGATCCGGGGGCACGGCATACCGGAAGCGATAGAGGCCATCTTGATCGGCGGCAGCCGGATGTCGGCAAAGGTTGCCGTATTGAAGCCGCTGTCGTCAGCCCTTTCGATCGGCACGGGAGGCCCGTTCGGCGCAGAGGGGCCGATCATCATGACCGGTGGCGCCATCGGTTCGCTTTTTGCCCAGTTCTTCCACATGAGCGCAGCGGAGCGAAAGACGCTGTTGGTGGCAGGGGCGGCGGCCGGCATGACGACAATCTTCGGTTCACCCATCGCAGCCGTCATGCTCGCGGTCGAACTCCTATTGTTTGAATGGAAGCCCCGCAGCTTTATCCCCGTTGCAGTCTCGGCCTGTGTCGCCATCTCGTGGCGACCGCTTTTGTTCGTCGCTGGGCCGCTTTTTCCAACGCATTTCCGGACCGACCTTCCCTGGTGGGGGATTATGCTTTGTGCCGGAGTGGGGATAGTTGCGGGCCTTCAATCGGGTCTGCTGACGACCCTGCTCTACAAGATCGAAGATCTGTTCGAGAGATTGCCGATCCACTGGATGTGGTGGCCGGCGCTGGGCGGTCTTGCCGTCGGGCTCGGTGGCCTTCTCGAACCCCATGCTCTCGGTGTTGGTTACGACGTTATCGAGGGATTGCTGGAAAACAGCTTGCCCGCATCGACGGTGGTCGCCATTCTCCTGGTCAAGGCCACGATCTGGCTGATCGCTCTCTCGTCCGGTACGTCAGGGGGTGTGCTTGCTCCGTTGCTGATCCTCGGAGGCGCACTAGGATGGTTGATAGGCTTGTTGCTTCCCGGAGATCCTGGCTTCTGGGCACTCCTCGGCATGGCGGCAATGATGGGGGGCACGATGCGTGCGCCGCTGACGGGAACGTTCTTCGCGATCGAGATCACCGGCGATCTCAACACGCTCATTCCCTTGCTGGCGGCCACGGTTGCCGCTTATGCAGTGACCGTGCTTCTTTTGAGGCGCTCGATACTGACAGAGAAAATTGCCCGGAGAGGCCAGCACATCAGCCGTGAATACGGCGTCGATCCCTTCGAGTTCGCGCGGGCTCGCGACATCATGGTCAGCACCGTCGCTACGTTGCCGGCGACGATGTCGGTGCGGGAAGTGTGCGCACACTTTGCCGCTGCGGACGATGCTCACCGGACCTATCCGGTGGTTGACGAGGGTGGGGTCCTTGTCGGCATGGTTTCGCGTGCAGATGCGCTTAGGTGGCGGAGAGGTCCGGAAATCGGAACTGACCTGTTGGCAGACAAGGTGTCGGACAGTTCGATCCCGATCGGGCATCCCGACGACACCGTTGGTCACATCGCGGACATCATGATTTCGACCGATGCAGCGAGGATTCCGATCACCGATCCGGTATCGGGAGCCTTGCTCGGCCTTGTCGCCCGCAAGGACCTGCTTCGCCTCAGGCAGGCCCATAAATCCGCTGAACTGGAACGACGTCCCTTTCTTCGCAAGGCGTTTTGGGAGATTTGAACGGTGCGGTCGAAGACAAGGATTGGAGTTGCGTCTGCCGATTGAGTTCCGGCACCGTTTTCCGCCTAGGTTTCGATCCGTTCAAAACCAAACAACACGCCTCGCGCCGGCGCCAGGCGCCACAAGAATTTCACAGCACTCAGGCGGCGATGCAGATCGGTGCCACGCTCGCCTGGCCATCTGGTCGTGGCTGCGGAAGGCGCGTCGTCGATGGCCTTGATTGGCAGATACAAAACGAATACAAGGCTGCTCCAAACGCGTAAGGAGATATAATATCAAGAAGTTAGTTCAGGTCATTATCTTCGTTTCCGTTGCGATGGCGGTGATGATTGGTGGGCGGTGGTACATGTATGTCGCCTTGGGTGATAGTCCCTATGACGAAGTAGGAATCGCGCTGAATGGCTACATGCCTCTCCCCTTGAGAAGCTGGGGCTGCCGAAAAATGCAATCGAGATTCGAAGGGGAGCTCCCACCGTATGGGTGCAGTGCCCCTGACGGACGGAGCTGGCTCTGATCGCAATCACGTTGCAGGCTGGTTCCTCGCGGTTCGGCTCGGTGTACACGCCGCGGCCCTCCGCCAGTCCGCGATGTTTGCGAGATCTGGCAGCAATGTCTAACGCAACCCTGACGCGGCGGGCGGGCTCGCCGTCGTCACCGGCAACCATTCAAATCTAGCGATCCCAGCGGCTCGAACAGATCCTGGGCGGCATCGGCATCCAACGCCATGCCGCTTTATGTTACCGGCTTGCCGCGCAAGCAGCCACGATCGAAGTACTGTAAAGGGACGCTCATGCAGGAAAAGGCAAACCGTCGCGCTTCCTGACGTTTCGCTCGTCTCCGTTCCGTTACTTGCATCGCGGGGATACCGGCATCGGCAAAACAATGCCAAAATTTCAGGGCGGCCCTAGCCGCCCTTTCAAGCCCGATCAGCCGAACGTCTTGCCGTTCGAGATTTTGCCTGTTGATGGTGCTTTGTTCCCGCTGCGGTTTGGTCCCCAGGCAAGGTCAATTTGGCCGACCGATTTTAGCGAGGGCTTTTGCTCGACGGTCGTGGACGGTACAGCAGCAAGGGCAGAGCCCGCGATCGCGAGCGACGCTGCGGCGGCTATCATGATCTTCATTGGTCGTCTCCTTCGTTCGAAATCTCCCGGCTCTAAGCGGGGAGACTTGGCCTAGGACGATCGCCGAGCCGTTGACATACGGCAGCTGTCGTATTTCGACAGCGTGCGAGCTTGCGAAGCCTTCATATGGTTACCTCTTCCGTTCCTCCGCGAGCGCGTTGGCTTTTCGCGTGCTCGTCGAGCAGCGGGCGCAGCGCGATCGCTCCCGCACGATATCGGGTCTCGTAGAGTGCTTCCGCGCGTTTGCGTGCATCGAGCGCCTTTTTGAGGTGCTGGTGCTGGAGGGACAAGGCTGACCTGGATGAGAGCCCATTCGCGACTTCAATCAGGGCCTTCACCATCTTGGTTCGAAATGAAGTAACCGTCTCTTCGTATGCGACTTCCGAAACACGGACCTGCAGGTCCATCTCGCGCATGTTCAAAAACGGCAGAACAGCATTGGTGTCCAGCGTTGCGATCGGAATGGCAATGAGCCTGCACAACACCACCTTGTCAGCGCGGACCGGCTCTCGGCGGAAAAAAAGGGGCCGCATTGCCACGATAATCAGCGCGTCCGTACGGATCCCGCCATACTTGTAACTCCTACCATGTCCTCCACTCGCGATAGCCTCTTCCTGCCACAATCGCTGGAAACGATATGGAGGAAGGACATGCCGAAGTTCGCAGAAACGGCACCATCGGTGCTCAAGCGGGTGGATAGCCTCGCCGGACGGCTCGGCCTCGTTACGAGCGCAACCTTGGCCCCGACAGCCTGCTTCACCCGCCGGGTGTTCATATGCTCCGCTTGGCCGCTTTCCTGAGCCCTAGGAGCCTTTTTCACCTGCCGCCGTGGCTGAGCATATCCACAGCGCGCGGCACTATTTCGTCCCAACCCGAGGAGACTGACAATGAAACACGCTGCCGTTTCGCATGATGACTGGCTAGCCGCCCGTCGGGACTTGCTGAAGGCGGAAAAGGAGCTCACGCGTCATCGCGATGAGGTCGCTCGAAAGCGGCTGGAGCTCCCATGGAGGCGCATCGAGACGGAATATGTGTTCGATACGCTCGATGGCCCTCGCACGCTGGCTGATCTCTTCGAGGGACGATCTCAGCTTCTGGTGCAACACTTCATGTTCGCGCCGGGATGGAAGCAAGGCTGCCCGAGCTGCTCTTTCATGGCCGATCATACCGATGGTATGAACATGCACCTGGCCCCGCATGACGTAACCATGATCGCCGTTTCTCGGGCCCCACTTGCCGAGATCGAGCCCTTTCGCCAACGCATGGGGTGGCGGTTCCGCTGGGTGTCTTCGAATGGCAGCCCGTTCAACTTCGATTTTCGGGTCAGTTTCACGCCTGAGGAGGTCGCCAGCGGGCATATCGACTACAATTTCGGGCAATGGAGCGAGCTGGGCGAGGAATGGCCGGGCCTCAGCGCCTTTTTCAAGGACGAGGCCGGCAACGTCTTCCACACCTACTCCACTTTCGGTCGCGGCGTAGAGGTAATGATGGGTACCTATGCCCTTCTCGATCTCATGGCGAAAGGCCGTAACGAAGCCGAGGGGATGGAATGGGTGCGTCACCATGATCGATACTCATGACCGCCTCCCGAGACACAGCATAGCTACCGGTTTGTGAGAATATGGTGGGTTGCCGGATCCCTAGCGGGTTCCGGCAATTTGCTTTGAGCCCCGCCCAATCCAATCCTGGTTCTCTCAGCCGGTGAGCTTGTAGATCCTTATGGGCATTCCCCGATGCTCCGAGTGGTCAAAATTCCGCATGCATCTCGCGAAACAGGCGCGGAGCGATGCCGAATCGCCGTTCAAAAGCTTCGCAGAAGCGTGTCGCGGGCGAAAGGCCGACCTCGGCCGCCACCGATTTCAAGGAAAGTCCCCGACAAAGCAGCATGCGCGCGGCATCGAGGCGGGCCGTTTCGACGAAGCGGGCCGGGGACTGGCCGATGACCGCAACGAATCTTCGATGGAACGTCCGCTCGCTGAGCCCGGCACGCTCCGCCAGCCTTGGAACATCCAGCTGCGAACCGAGGTTAGCCAATATCCACCCAATCAGGTCCGCAAAAGGACTGTCGGCCTTTACCTGGGCGTGAAGTAGCGGGCTGAACTGCGACTGGTAGCCGGGGCGGCGTGCATAGAGCACGAGCCGCTTGGCAACCTCGCCGGCAATGTCGGCCGATACATCCTGCGCGACCATGGCGAGCGCCATGTCAATGCCGGTCGTCACGCCTGCGGAGGTCCATAGCCGGCGGTCGACGACGTAAAGCGCGTCCGGATCAACGCTGATGGCTGGAAAAGTTGCCGCGAGCGGGCCACAGGCATCCCAGTGGGTGGCGACGCGATGCCCGTCGAGCAGTCCGAGCCTTGCAAGGACGATCACCCCCGAACAGACAGAGCCGAACCGTTGCGCCTTGCCGACAAGTTCCGGGAGCCAGGCCTGCCAGGCGGGGTCTGCCAGAACCGGCAGCAGATGCTCCCTTTCGGCGCCGGCGACAAGAAGCGTATCGACCCCCTCTCGGGCGCACGCCTCCAAGCTTCGGGTAAGCACGGCAATACCGCTACTACTCGTCACCGTTCCACCCGCTGGCGATACCAGGTCGACCGTATAGAAGGGCGGCTTGCCGCTATGGCCAAGGGCGCGGTTGGCGCCGGTGAAAACCGAGATCGGCCCGGCCGTGTCGAGCAGCTCGAAGCCGGGATAGACGGCGAAGGTGAGACGATGCATTGGCAGAAAATACGACATTTCTGTCATTCCCGCCAGAAAATGCGCGCGATACCCTGAAGATTGCAGCAAGCAGATCGGAGTGCCGATGTTCATGCGCTATTTTCTTCCCGCGGGTCTGGCCCTTCTTGCGATACCGTTTGTGGGCTTCGGCCTTTGGTTGGCGACCCTGCAGGCCGCACCCGCAACCTTTGCGCCGCCGGCCATTTCGAGGGCCGAAACGGAGGTCATGCTGTCGGCGCTGAAGCCGCCAAAGCGTGCCCGACCGCTCATTGCCGTCGTCGGAATAAACGACGCAACGGAAACGACGGACTATCTGATGCCCGTGGGAATTCTGCGCCGAGCGGACATCGCCGATGTGACGACCCTCTCGAGCGGATCCGGTTCGGTCAAACTCTATCCGGCGCTCACCATCGAGGCCGACGCAACGATCGCGGCCTTCGACGCGCTTCATCCCAAGGGAGCCGACTATGTGATCGTTCCGGCGATGAGCCGTGATGACGACCCGGTGGTAACAGTCTGGCTGCGTAAGCAGGCTGAGGGTGGGGCCATCATCATCGCGATCTGCGCCGGCGCGAAGGTTGTCGCCAGTGCCGGACTGCTCGACGGCGGCCGAGCGACGACCCATTGGTACTATCTCGGTGAACTGCTGAAGCGCCACCCGTCGATCCGCTACGTTGCCGACCGGCGTATGGTGTTGGACCGGGGGATAGCGACCACCACGGGCATTACCGCCTCAATGCCGATGATGCTGACTCTGATCGAGGTTATTGCCGGGCGCGGCAAGGCAGAGGCGGTTGCCCGCGCCCTCCGGCAGGAGGGCTGGAGCGCCGGGCATGACAGCGGCTCCTTCCGCTTTACGCGCCCATTCGTTGCGACTGTGTTGGGCAATCGTATTGCATTCTGGAACCGTGATCGTTTCGGCGTGGCGCTCGAGCCGGGAATGGATGAAGTCTCGCTCGCGCTCGTCGCTGACGCCTGGTCGCGCACCTATCGCTCGAGCGTCGAGATTTTCGCGGCCTCGCCCACGGCCGTGACGACGCGCAACGGCGTGCGCGTCCTTCCTGACCAGGTTGTCGTTTCCTGGGCGGGCGAGCGGCTGATGCCGGACAAGCCGCCGGCCGAGGCTCTGGACAGCACCTTGCAGGAGATAGCAGCCCGTCATGGGCAGGGAACCGCTGATGTGGTTGCCATGCAGCTCGAATATCCGCAACAGGGCAAAGGGCGATGAAGGCGTTGATCGCAGGCGCCGGCATTGGCGGGCTGACCGCGGCCCTCTTCCTGCACAGAGCGGGGTTCGAAGTTGAGATATTCGAGCGTGCCGACGCTGTACGCGAGCTCGGCGTCGGCATCAATTTGCTGCCGCACGCCGTCGGCCTTCTGGCCGACCTCGGGCTGATGGACGCGCTTGACGCGGCAGGAATCCGCACGCGCGAATTGATCTATGCGAACCGTTTTGGCCAGATCATCTGGCAGGAATTGCGCGGTATCGAGGCCGGCCATGCCGTGCCGCAGTTCAGCATTCATCGCGGCAGGCTGTTGGGCCTTGTCCACGACGCCGTCATCGACCGGCTGGGGCAGGGGAGCATCCGCACAGGATGCCGCGTGCACGGCTTCCAACAGGACGACCAAAGCGTGACCGTCCACTTGTCTGAAGGCGGAAAGGCATCGCTGGCGCGAGGCGACCTACTGATCGGTGCCGACGGCATTCATTCGACCGTGCGCGCAGCGCTATATCCGGAAGAAGGTTTGCCGGTCTGGAACGGTGTCATGCTTTGGCGCGGCGCAACGCGCTGGCCGATATGGCGGGACGGTCGCACTATGGCGATCGCCGGCGGCAACCACGCCAAATTCGTTTTCTATCCGATCGGGGAGGACCCGGACGACCCAGCCATGTGCCTCACCAACTGGGCTGTGATGGCCCGCAGTTATTCGCTGCAAGCGGGCCGCACCCTTGGGGACTGGAGCCGTCCGGGAGACCTTGCACAAGTCTTACCCTTTGTGCGGGATCGTTTCCGCCTGGAATACGTCGATCCGGCGGAGATCATTCGCGCCACCGGCGGGTTTTATGAATATCCCAACTGCGACCGGGAGCCGCTGCCACGCTGGTCGTTCAGGCGCATCACGTTACTGGGAGACGCTGCCCACCCAATGTATCCGGTGGGCTCGAACGGCGCGAGCCAGGCTATCCTCGATGCCCACTCGCTGGCGCAGCATCTGCGAACCGATACATCGGTCGAGATCGCGCTCGGCGCCTACGATAGCGAGCGCCGTCCGCCCACATCGGAAATCGTCCTGTCAAACCGCAAGGGTGGGCCGGAACGCGTGATCGACCTCATTGAGGCACGCGCACCCGACGGTTTCGACGACATCGAGGCGGTCGCATCCCACGAGGAGCGCGAGCAGGTCGTGCGCGGCTACGCGAGCCTTGCCGGGTTTGCCGCGGGCAATCCGCAAGGTGGGGCCGGCGCGGACGACCTCGAAAGGTTCTAGGGAGGACCCATGACCGATCAATCGAAACCACTCTGCGGCGGGGATGACGTGCGCCGGATGTTGTCGGCGGAGGTGGTCGCGGCGCTGACAAGCAATAGATAACGCCGGCGCAGCCCAGAAAGAGCGAAATCATCCTTCAGCAAGTGCAGGATTGGCATTGCGGGGTGTCGGTCGCCGTCGAGAAGACGCCGGCTGGGGCGCCCGCAGTAACCATCGGAGGGGGCGGCGGCTTCGTCAGCGATCCGGCCTGGCAACTGACGACGATCCTCATGACCCAGCGCATGTCGGACGGCGCCAAGCCTACGGTGACCTTCAATCTTTGTGACGACGATGCGCGAAGGCTCTCCGGATGACTCTCGAAACCTACGCCGCCTATGCGGCCATCTGCCTCGTCGCGACGATAATGCCGGGGCCGACCAATATGATGATACTCGCCAACGCGATGCGCCATGGCGTCCGTGCCGGTCTCCTGAATGTCGGGGGGACGATCGCTGGCCTCGCCGTCATGATCACGATATCCGGTCTCGGCCTGGCATCCCTCATTGCGCTGGCCGGTCACTGGCTCGACTGGGTCAGGCTGGGAGGGGCAGCTTACCTGTGCTGGATGGGCTGGAAGATGATCCGAGATCAGGGTACGTCCCTGGAGAACCGGCAGCCAGCGCCTCCGCGCAGGGGATTTTTTCTGCAGGGTCTATTCGTCTCCCTAAGCAACCCGAAACAGCTCCTGTTCTTCGGCGCACTCCTGCCGCAGTTCATCGATCCCACCCTTAATCAAGTGTGGCAGATGGTGATCTTCGGCGGGACTGCGATCGTCTTCTGTGTGCTCTCGGACGGCAGCTATGCCTTCGTCGCCGGGTACATCGGGCGGAGATTGAACCCGATGGCAAGACGGAACCTTGGCCGTATTGGAGGGGCCGTGTTGATAGTGGGCGGTGTCTGGCTCGCTTCCGCACGTGGTCGGTAGAGTGGCGTGATCGTACTGGTGCCGTCACCGGCGATTTCGGGGCTGAGGCACGGTCGCGCTCCTCAGCCCCGACCGCTTTGCGCGCGGCACGCAATCTTGCGCGCTCGCCTTACTGCCGCGCGGGCCATGGATCGTAAAGGAGCGTCAGGCGGCAGAGACCTTGTCGGCTCGAACGCGATAACATCGGCCGAGCTTCGAGGCCTCACTTGCCCGTCATCAGAGGACCAAAAAAGTATGGCCCCGTCGGGGGCGCGACGAGGCCAGAGGCTCTTATCGAGGAGACTTCACTGGGGGACATCTGTGAAGCCTTGCGCCTGACCCGATCGGGGAAACGGGATCAAGACAATGCAGGAACGCGCGCATTGGGAAATCGTTCCGGGCCTTGCAAGAAAAGATGGCGCGAAAGGTGGCCTGAGGGCCAGAAGATTTGATCGGAAGTCAGCACAGCAAGAATGGATCCGGTGATCTGGCGCCTGTTGCGGATTGGTTCCGATAGGCGCGGGATGTCAGAAATCTAGTAAAAAAGCGGCTCGTTCAGTTTACCGAGCAACACCAGGACATCTGCCTGCAGATCCAGGCAGGTTTGCTGATAGTTGGCTATCAGCGCTTCGCGACGAGGAAGCTCCCGTTGGAGGTCGGCGAGCTTTGATGAGGCTCGAGCGTATTCCTCGAAAAGACCATACAGCCGGTGATCTCTGGCGTCGCGCAACTGTTTGCGATGGCGTGGCAAAGACAGAGCCAGCCGTGCTCGACCCAATTGCATCAATCCCATGGTGTACCCTCGGTCCTGCGCGGCGAAAAAGAGGCCCCAACTGGAGATGGGGCTAAGGAGTTTGATGCATGCGTGGGCCCGGAGGGATGGAAACACGCTAGGCCCGCGGTACGAACGCCTGACTTTGGAAGAGGTTCCGCCGCCGCTTGCTTTTCGTCTCGTTCACATAAAGCGACTGGGCTGATCTTCGGTTATGGGGCCTTCCCACCCTTCCATTTCGCCATTCCAGTTCCTCTGAAGTGTCACGATCCTGTCCACCGTTTTCGGCTGTCGTCGGCAGAATGCCTCCCCTGTGCTTGCATGAATTCCTTCGCCGACGTGCCCATGATGGGCCATCCAGGCAGAATGGCTGGGTTCTGCCTTCGAGCGAGCTTGGAACATTCCTCGGGCATCTGCCGTTGAAGTTGGCCAAGCCGGAGGAACTTTATGGCACACTACAAGAAGAATATTGGCAGCGCCCGTCGACGCGTTGCCGCCGGACAGGCCTACGAACTCAACTACTTCAAGCGCAAGCACGGGCTCACAATGGAGCAGGCCCGCGATATCATCAAGGAAGCGGGCGACTCGCGAGAGAAAGCAAACGCGTTGGCTGAGGAGCGCAAAAAGGTTTAACGCTTACGTTTCGCCAGAATTTGAGGGCTACTACGCTGCGCTCGGTACATTTCCGGGTCCAGTTGGTCGACGTCGCCGGGGCCCGAGCGGCTGTGGCCGCATAGCCTCGGACAATGTTAGCCCCAAATTGAGCGCAACCGTTGAAGCTCATGCTCGTGGAGGCTTTGAGCCGCGGCGGAGCCAGCACACACGGAGGCCTTCTTCATGAAGGCGGACGAAGGCGCCGCACTTGGAAAGTGTGCGTTGCCAGGCCCGCGTCGTAGATCTGGGTGTGGATGCTGCGACATCAGCTGTTCCTATCGACGCAAGTAGCTTCAGGCGCCGATAGAACCGGCTACTTCGACCGCTGCCGTCTCGCGTCGCGCTCTTCATGTGCACTCTGCAGCATGGCGCTTGATCGCCGAGCGGCCTTTTCGCATCGGGCGTGTAGCGCATCGAGCTCCTTGTCAGTCAACTTCTCAATGCCGACGAATTCATTCTCGGCATCTGTGAACAGAATGATCTCATCGAGCTTTGCTTGGAGCGCGGCGCCATCACGATTTTGCGTATTTTGAATGAGAAACACCATCAGAAACGTGACAATGGTCGTGCCCGTATTGATCACCAGCTGCCAAGTCTCTGAAAAACCAAACACGGGGCCTGAAAAAGCCCACGCGAGAACCGTCATGACGCAGACGATAAAGGCGAAAGGGCTGCCTGTCGCATGTGCGGTTGCCGTGGCGAATTTTGCGAAGAATCGATCCATGACCCAACCTCCGTGACGAGCATTCCTTTCCTGCTTGCCCGGGATGCACATTCAAACAAGACTCTCAGGTGCTTGTTCCCCCGCGTCGTAGCGTTTTGAGCGTACGGTCGCCAACGGTCGGGAAAATCAAGGTGATTTGACTTGCCCTTGCGCTTCATGGTTCCAGCCAATATTGGTGCCCTTGATCATCCAGGCGCCGGTTGTCTCGGCTGCAGCGTACTGTCCAATCTTCGAGCCCTGACCAGGCCTCGGATTTCCGCAGTTGGCCGCTCAAGGCGACAAGCTGAGAGCCGTCTAATTAAGATTGGCTCAAACGCTCTGGTTTCCGTCGTCGAGGATCGGAAGTGACCCCTCAATCGCTGCGCCAATGAAGGCTTTGCGTGAAAGATCGAGCGCTTCGCCGCGTTCCAATGCGCCATAGCAACGGTTCCGTGCGCGCTCATAGAACCACCCGCCCTGGGGCAGCTCGCTTAAATATTGCAGTGCTTCCTGTGGTCCGTTGATGCAGCGCTCGCCATGCGTGCCGATCCTGACGGGGTGATCCCAAAAAATGGCTTCCATTTCCGTTGCCTCCGGTTCGGCAGAAAACCTCCGGGGTGACGCATTGTTCCATCCATCGGATTTGTAACCATCACCATGTCGCCTAGCGCCCTCTCATTTCCTTGTCGCAACACCCGTCTGGGCGCTTGTTTGCGCCGACTGCCACGCCGAAAAAGCCACCTTTTCGGCGACGCCTTCTCCGATCACCAGCACGCTATCGAAGAAATCAATCCCGCCCTCCGATTGGATCGAGGACGTATCGTGCATAATGGCGATGACCGTTGCATCCGGGCAATTGTCCTTGATCGATTGAAAGAACGCTTGCACTGCCTGCCCATCAAGGGCGCTTGTCGCCTCGTCCAGAAAAAGCAAGCCTGGCTTCAGCAGCAGGATTTTCGCAAGAACGAGCTTTTGCTTTTCACCCCCGGACAGGAGCTTGTCCCACTGCTGACCATCCCGACCTTCATCTCGGAGCTCTCCTTGAAACTCTTCGAGCCCCGCTTCTTTCAATACGCTTGAGACCGCAGTGTCCTGATGCGCGGCGGCTTCATCGGGGAGACAGACGAGATCTTTGAGGCAAACGCCTTGAAGTTTCACGTCCTGGGCGGCGTAAAGGGTTTGCAAACCGTCGGGCAACGCAATCTTACCCCTCCCGTGCGGCCAAAGACCGTTGATCGCCTTGAGAAGCGAGGTCTTGCCGCTTCCCGATTCGCCCATCACCAACGTCCACTCCCCCGGAGCGAAGTTGAGCGCATTGGCAGTCAAAAAGGGCTCGTCCTCGCCAGTATGCATGAGCTCGACCGCATGGATCGTCAGGCCCTTTGCTCCGTTCTCGGACGTATATTCAAACGCTGCAGGACCACTTTGCGCATAATAGTCTTGCGGGCGCTGGACCGTTTCTATTGCTTCGGCGAGCTCCGTTATGCGGTGCGCGTCGGCCCGGAGCGTGGCGATGTCCGGCATCGCGTGAATGAACCATGAGCACTCATTGATCAGGGCTGTCGCAAGTTCGGCGCCAGTCACGTAGTCCTGCAGGCTGATTGTCTTGTCGACATAGGGAAGCAGACCGGGCGCGTAGGCGACGATGCGTGAGCCGAGGAAATTATGCACCAGTTCAAAGCCCATATAGCCGGCCGTAATCCGATTGAGGCTCGCCCAGGTCCGGTCGATATCCTGGTACCGGCGCACGTTGAGCGCCTTTTGCGCCGGCTCCCCCTTGATGACCGCAACATGAAAACTGCGGTGCAGCAACTGGTTGAGTTCGCTGCGATAGCTGCCTTCCGCCGATTGAATGCGTATGGACAGCCCCTGCAAAATACCGCCCAGCTTGGCTGCAATGAACGTGTTGAGGGGAACATAGATCGCGATCGCTAGCAGCGTCAGGCAGGCGCTACCGTAGCTGCCGAGAAAATCGAGCCCTCTCACCGGGCTCGACGTCTCGATCAATTTGCCGCCAACGAAGGCGAGCGACAGAACAACGCCGGCGATGCCGACGCCGAGGCCGATCGCACCGCCCGTCATACCTTTGATCGCCTCCTGTACCCGCTGATCGATGTTGTCAGGTGCTGATGACGTGTCCGCCTCGCTCCCGCCACCAAACCCGTTCTGCTGCAGGTGGAAGTGCGTGTGATTGGAATCGAGTAGCGCCCGGTTAAAACGCTCGTCCAGCCACTGGCGCCATTTACGGTGCAGGCTGGTCGAAAGGAAGTGGCGGACCGCGGTAAACCCTGCATCCCTCGTGATCGCGATCGCAGCGAGCGTCGCTGCGGTATTTAGAAGTGACAATGGCGTCGTTGGGACGGTGGGGTGGTGGAAATTCGCGATCTGATTGACCAGTTCGCCCGATGTCAGCGCAAACCAGACGCTTGCCTGGGCCGACAATCCGGTAAGCAGCAGGATGAGAAATGTCAGGATCCAGGCTTCTTTCCACCGATTAGAGAGCCAGTAGGCGAACAACAGGCCCCAGAAGCTGCGCATGGAGGATACGGGGCTGCTCGGGCGCCGCCGCTTCTGGCCGAAAGGCCGTTTAACCAGTTTTGCTGCCCGTTGCGCCCTACTGCGCACTTCGCTCAAGCTCATCTTTCTGAAGTGGAGCATGGATCCGGCTTGTCAAATACAGATGACGCTGCGGCATCGAACGAGTGCCACCGTTGACACCGTGGGTGAGGGCGAACCTGCCGTCCGTGTCTTGGCCCATCTCCTCGCCTCCGATCACGCGGATCCGAGGCACCGTACGGACGGTCCGCACGGAAAGACAAGCTGGATCCGATGTTTCGGAAGCACCATCGCCAATCGGGCTCTGCCCAGGTGCATTAATCCCTGCTGCTTCCCCTTTTCGACGGGGTGGTCTCTGGAAATGTCGGAGGAGGAACCACGCTGTCCAAATGATTTGTCCGTTCTAGGCAGACTACTTGGACAGGCTGGCGACAGGCGTTGGAAGAACCACGCCGACAGTTTGATTGCTGTCATTCACGATCGCGCTGCCTATGACGAGGTAACCGCCAATGACCACGAATGCGAAGAGCATGACGCCGATCGGAAGGCCGGTAGAGAAAGTCCGCTGCGGTTTGCCGTAACTATAGCGTTCGTACATTCCAGGATCCTTCCTGCCTCGTGGACAACGGCACCCGAGCCAAACGAAGGGACGTTTAAGCCGCTCTGGTGTCGTTGTCCGCCCGGGACGGCATAATGCCAGGGAGTTTACCCCAGGCTAAGGTTGGAGGTAGCGCGGTGAAACCGGATCACCAGCCAACTAGGACCTTTGTGGGAACCCATCGGACTGAAGCCCTATGGCGGAACTTTCGGGCGCGCTCCAGGTTTTCTATACCTCTTGTCTGAACCGTACCGGAGCTGCACGAGAAAACCTTGGCGAACCGCAATAGCAGGCGGTCGCTTCCTATGGCATCGCCTGCGCTTCCAACCATAAAATTCTTGAGCGTGAGCGCATCGGCTTACGATGGATCTTGCTCGCGGTCGCTCACGGGCCAAGAGGTCCTCAGGCGAGCTTTCCGAATTTCCGACTTGGAACAATCCTTCCTTTTGTGGGTTCAAAACCCACGCTGGCGCAAATTCGCGTATCAAGGAGGATCGGCATGCTCAAATGGGCAATCATATTTTTCATCGTTTCGGTCGTTGCCGGTTTGCTCGGGTTTTCCGGCATTTCGGCAGCCACGGCCGGTATTGCAAAGGTTTTGTTTTTCGTTGCCCTGGCGATCTTCCTCCTGTTCCTTGTTCTTGCATTCATGGCCGGAAGCATCGCGTTCTAGGAACGTCAGGCTCGCATTTCCGGCTGTGGCCCTCCCGTCATCCGGTGCAATCACGAGACCATTAGTCGGAGCCGCCATGGTGAGCCCACCGCGTCACCGAGAGCCACTTGCAGGCAGGTTGCAGGAACCGTTGCGCGTTGCAGCCGAGATTGAAAGGGGCGCCCGGGTCCGCCTTGCTGTGACGCGGACGGACGACGCCCCGTCCGTCCCGTTGGTTTGATGCAAAGCCGATCTCTTGCACACGCCAAGGCCCCTTGGTCAAATCAGGGAGCTGCGGCGCTCGTGCATGTACCGATCGAGGTCGGTCCGTGTGGGGCCGATGCGAACGAAAATTTCGCGCGCATCCAACGGCGTCAGACCATAGGCAGCAATGAACTCGGCGAGGTCGTAGTGTCCACCATAGACGGCCTCTGAAGGATCTATGATCTTGGCGCGTCTTCTCTTGGTATAGGCCGAAAGCGATACGCCGCTGCTCGACATGGGTTGGTTGTGCTTCATCCTTCTCTCCCTGATCGACGATGTGTCTTCCGTTCGGGTGGATCACCGCTCGTTCCTTTGCGGAAAACCGTCAAAGCGCTCCACAGTGCTTTTTGTTCCCTTCCGGAACCTTTGAAGCCCTGTGGTGTTGGGTGCGCCTCCCAGAAAGGCGAAGGAGGTTGCCATGCCGGAGAAGACCTTGGATATGTTGTTCCATGAAACTCTGAAAGACATCTACTATGCTGAGAGGCAAATCCTGAAAGCGCTTCCGAAGATGGCGCGCGCGGCACAGTCACCCGATACCAAGGCGGCATTCGAAAAGCACCGCGATGAAACCGAAGGCCATGTGGAGCGCCTTCAGCAGGTCTTCGAGATCATCGGCAAGCGTGCGCAGGGTAAAACCTGCGAAGCAATTCAAGGCATTATTGCGGAAGGCGAGGAGGTTATTGAGGAGTTCAAGGGAAGCGCGGCCCTTGATGCCGGTCTCATATCTGCGGCTCAGGCGGTCGAGCACTATGAGATCGCGCGCTATGGTACATTGAAGACCTGGGCCAAGCAGCTTGGGCACGATAAAGCAGTCGTACTGCTTGATCAGACGCTTCAGGAGGAAGGCGCCACCGACAAGGCGCTTAGCAAGCTGGCTCTTTCCGCCGCCAACATCAAGGCCTCCGCTTAAACGACGCGAACGGCGGAGGGCGGACACGCCCGCCGCCTCGCTAAACCCTCCACGATGCAGGCAATCGCCCCCGCTGCTGGTCGGCGCACTCGCTTTTTTGAGGAACAGCAGCAACCGTCGGCTGAAAACTTTGGCCTCCTCAGACCCAAGGGGGAGACTTCAGCTAACGAGGCGAGCTCACTCGATCTTTCCCATGAGCGCGGTGCCGAGGCAGCCAAGAGCAAACGATGCGCCGAAGGCATAAATCTGCAGCAGAAGAGCAATTGGTTCGATCGCGCCATCATGGCCGAGCGCGTGCGGGTATCTGAAGGCGATCACCAGCGTGGTGACGGCTCCCAGTGCGAAGCCAGTCGATAAATGCCAAATGATAAACCGCAACAGCTTGGGCATTTTCCAACCTCCGCTAGGACGGAAGTGAGGGTTGGCGCCGTTGCAGCAGCCCGGCTGAAACAACGCGATGATCTGCGGGGCAGAGGTTCGGCGCGGATCGCGCGGTGAACTTGTTTGCTCTTTCAAAAGCCGATCGAAACGCTCACCGGCATCGCGAGTTTTCGTTCCCAACCGGTATCCCCGATGATTGTTCCCGCCCGTCGCTGGAAGTGGCAGCATTGCGTTGATGGCCACAGTGCGCTTCTCAATATGAGCATTCCATTTCGAGAGCTTCCGACGCGAGGCCGAGCACACTCCGTTTACCGCCGTCCGTTCCTGGCTAGCCATTTGAGGAAACGAACGAACTGTATTTCGTCGGCGTGAAGTCCAGATATCGGCTTGGCGTTGTTACGCAGCTGGGGAGTTTTTTGGTGGGCGTCTGCCAAGGCAAGAATTTCCGGATGTACGTAACTCTTGCGGCAAACGGCCGGAGTGTTGTGAAGTGCATCGGCAGCCGCCTGGCACATCGCCTTAACGGTTGGACGTCGGCCTTCGACGAGAGCCCGACGGGCAACGGCATATGCAGCAACGCTCCCCGCCCAGGTTCTGAAAGTCTTGGCTGAAACCGGCGCTCCGCAGATCTCTGCAAGATACCGATTGAATCGGCCAGATTCGATCGGATCCGGCCTTCCGTCTGGCCCGACGCAAACGAAGAGTTGGCGGCCTGGAAGCTCCGCTATCTCCTCAAGAATCCGCTGCAGTCGAGGGTTCCGCAATCGTCTTCGGATGCGCTGTCCGCCCTTGCCCTTGAAATTCAGTTCAATGCAGTTGTCAGCAATCTTGAGATGTCGCTTGAGCAACGTGGCGGCGCCATAGCTGCCATTCTCCTGGACGTAACTTGAGTTACCGATACGAAGCGGAGCTTGGTCAAGCAGTGACGCAAGGGCTGCAAGAACCGTGGCAGGATCGCCAACCGGGCCCTCCATCTGCTTGCGGATTGTTCGCCGCAGCCGGGGTAGCACTTTGGCAAAGGCGGGAAGCTGGCTGTATTTGTCGCGGCTTCGCATGTCCTGCCAGATATCGTGGTATCGATACTGCTTGCGACCGCGCGCATCATAGCCTGTTGCCTGGAGGTGTCCGTTTTGCCTGGTACAAATCCAGACATCTTCGTAGGCGGGCGGTAGTCCAAGCTTCTGGATGCGGGCAAGAATGCTCCTGTCTTTCAGGAGTTCACCGTTTGGCCGCCGGTAAATAAAGCCTTTGGCGGAGCGCGACCGACTATAGCCCGGTTCCTTATCCGAGACATATACAAGCTCGGCTGCCTCGTCGCGCCCTCTCTGTCGCGTGTCCAATCAGATCCGCCCCATCAGAAGCAGAACCAGCAGAACGACGACCACAACGCCCAGCAGTCCGGATGGCCCGTATCCCCAGCCCGACGAATAGGGCCAAGCGGGGAACGCGCCGACGAGCAGCAGGATTAGAATAATCAACAGTACGGTTCCAAGCATCTTGCGATCTCCTTCCGAAGGCCGATCTGGTCGTCTCCCAGGTTAGGCTGAACCAGGCGGCGGCGCGAAAACCCAACTCCAGGTAAACGTGGCATGATGAATTTCATCATGATCAAGCCACCTGATGTGGGCGTCAAACGCGTTCTTTGACGATTGGTTCCTTCGGTTTCTGTCGGCATTGACGACAGTCAGCCACCTTCTATCTCGGGCGCGGGTGTGCTGTTTCACCGTTCCCTTCGCGCACGCGCCTGGCCCTTGGGCCGTCAATAGCTTGGCTTCTCTGCATTGAAGGCGTATCTTCAGACAAGGACACCATAGGCGACGGACACGGCCGAAGAAGCGCTGTTCCGACGAACAGGGTCAAGGCGATGGCATCGGGCAAAAAAGCCGACGATGAAAAACGGGAGTTGCTGGCTGACAGCGCAACACCTTGTCCAGGCGATGGCGACATGGTGCAATTGGACCATGTGCCGGATCGATTGCTGATACTTGCCAACCGGTTGCAAAGGGCGCTCGACCATCGGGAGATGTCGCGAGCGACGACCGGCACCCTACGTCGGAAGCACTGAGATGGTCACCGAGCGGATCGAGGATAGCAAATGACGCCGGACCTGCAGCGATTGCGGGTGCTCGTGGCCGAGGATGAGTTTTTTGTTGCAAATGACATCGCGCATTGGCTCGAGCAGGCCGGCGCGACGATTATCGGCCCAACGCCCACGGTAAAGGAAACGTTGAATAGTCTCGCGCAGGCGGTCGATGTTCAGGTTGCTGTTCTCGATATCAACCTAAATGGCGAATTGATTTTCCCCGTTGCCGACGAACTTGCGCGCCGATCGGTCCCGGTGATTTTTTTCAGTGGCTATGACGACATGAACGTCCCCGAACGCTTCCGCGCGGTTGCGCGTGTCAGCAAATGTTCCGCCTCGTCGGACCTCGTGAGCGCGGTTTTCGAGCAGCATCTTCTTAGCCTGTCGAACCTGGCGCCACTTTACACCGGGGTGACTGATCAATCCGTGAGCGAACTGATACCGGCGCTACGTTTCAGAGCGCGGTTTCTTATGGTCGGAGCTCCGGCAAAAGCCGCCGATCGTCTTGTGGAGCGGACACTAGAGCGAGCCATTGCTCTGGCGGGCACAAGGGACAGGTCTCAAAGTCTCGACGCGTGGCTGCACGAACTGATCGCGGCAATTCACACTGAAAACCCATACGGGCCGCACTAGGCATCTCGGGACGCCGGGACGCGAGAGGGCGCCGATCGGTGTGAATGGGCGGCTCACGGACCTCGTCCGGATTCGGTGTTCTCCTTTCATCCGGCATATCTTCAGGTTCGGGTTCTTCTACGGGCGGTGGCGTCTCATGCGGTCTTGGCATTGGCGGTTGCCGCTCGCCTGGATCGTGTGGTTTGGGGGTCATGTCCTTGCTCCTCGTCTACAGGGAGAACAAGGGTAGCTGCGCTTGGTTCCGAAAAGTTCGGCGGTATGGATGGATCGCAGTTCCGGAACAATCGATCGCGAAGGAGGTTCGGCGCACAAAAAGATCGCAAGGAGCAGATCAATGAGTGAGGCGAAAACCACCGATGATCACAATGAAATTCAACAATGGGCCGAGACGAGGAAAGGTCGCCCCGCAAGAGTAAAAGGGGCGCTCAATGGCATCCTGAGGATTGATTTCGGTGAGCCGGAGAACGGACTTGAGCCAATCTCGTGGAAAGAGTTCTTCGTCATTTTTGATCGCAATAAACTGCTCTTCCTTCACCAGGACACGACTGAAGACGGTAAACTCAGCCGCTTCAATAAGTTCGTCGATCGAAATTGACTGCGAAACGTGGTTGTCACCGGAAGAAAATTGCCACCCCCGGCGGTAGGCGGGTGCGCCTGGCGCTGTCCGTCGATGCTCTGAGCGACGGGCATTCTAGCGCTATCGCGCCAGGCCTATTGTGGATTGGGGGCGCGCTCTGCGGGGGCCATACCCTGCGGGCTCTCGGTGCTTGGACGCTCTTCGGCATCCGGCTGTTGCTGTTGGGATGACGCCGGTTGTCCGGTCTGCTCACCACCGCGGTGGCCCCATTCGACGAACCCCCAGACAAGCAGCGCCAGAAAGAGGCTTGCGGCAAGCACCAGGAAAACCCGAGCGCCCATTCCGGCTTGGCGGGTTTCACGCGCGGAAAAAGTGGTTCGGTCAGCGCCGTGTGTTGCTGTTTTCGGTTCGCCGCGTTCATCCAACTGTTCAGCCATCACATCTCTCCGCTATAGAGCCGTCGACGCCCAATTCAGGGCTGGCCGATAGGTACCTGTTTCTCACGCCACTCCGGCGCATTGCAGGTCGAACCGATAACTCCCCTGAAAGTTCCGAACGGCGTCACCGTCGGAGCCTCGCCGGTCATCTGGACTGTACGGGATCTGCCGGGTCACGCTTGCCATCGGTGCATTGCACGATCAACTGCTGCAACGTCTTGGGCGCGTTCCGAAGCTGCGGTCTTTGCCAGAGCATCGAGACGGAACAAATACGGCATTGGTCGGTTTGTCCTTCTGCACAGGCAGGAGGGTCAAGGACATGGACGACAAGGAAGAACGCATTCGCCAGCGCGCCTATGCGATTTGGGAAAGCGAAGGCCGCCCCGAGGGTGACGATCGACGCCATTGGGAAAAGGCAGAAGGCGAATTGGCAGATGGCGATCAACGCCCTCCAAGCGAACCAACAGACGAGAGACGAGAAGAGAGTGGGGTGGGAACGGTCGTCGCGCCTTCGACCGCCCCGCGGGGAAAGGCGGGTCAGCCAAGCCATGAACCATGATTTTCGAGGAGCAGTCCCATGCGAATAGCTGACATCATGAGGAAGAACGTCCATGTCGCGCGGCCCGACGACACCGTTTCGACAATTGCGCGGGAAATGGCCAAGAACGATATTGGCTTTCCTCCCGTTGGTGACAACGATCGGCTTGTCGGGATGATAACGGATCGCGACATTGTCGTGTGCTGTGTCGGGGAACGGCGTCACGATCATACCCGTTTGAGCGACATCATGACGGCCGACGTCAATTATTGCTTTGAAGACGAGGACGTGTCGGAATTCGCACACAACATTGGTAACGAGCAGGTCCGCCGCCTGCCGGTCCCCTACCGCAACAAGGGTCTTGTTGGCCTCGCTTCGCTTGCCGACGCAGCGCGCCGGGATCCGTCTCTCGCCGGCATCGGCTTGCAAGACGTCACGAACCCCGGTGGACCACATATCCAGAGGCCCTAATCATGGCCGATATCCGCGAAAAGCGCGCTTTTTGGCGCTCTCCGGTTTCACTGTCTGTCACGGAGCAGCGTGTCTGGGCGAAAGAGGTGGCTCTGCACGCTCATGCAGGCCAACGGGATAAGGCGGGAGAACCTTATATCCGTCATTGCCAGCGGGTTGCAGAGGCGGTCGAAGGCGACAAGGCCAAAACAGTCGCATTTCTTCATGACATCGTCGAAAAAGCTCCGGACTGGACGCTCGAGAGATTGCTGGTTTCCGGGTTTTCCCCAGACGTTGTAGCGGCTGTCGAAAGCTTGACCCATCGCCCAGGAGAACCCAAAGACGCGTTGACGATACGCGCGGCGGCCAATGCGCTTGGTGCCGTCGTCAAGCGAGCCGACCTTCAGGACAATCTCACCCAGGTCGAAAGGCAAGGTGGGGATGTCGCGCAATACAGACGTCGATTGCTTTTGCTCGATGTCGCCGCCAATAGGGATAAACGCCTAAGGCGAGATGAGGGAGCGGGCGATTTGCGTCGAGAAGGCCGGTTCGGCCCCAAGCTGTCGCAACGTGACGCGCGTGCCATGACCAGGCGCGAAAACGCCGATCGCGTTGCGAAGAAAGGCCTCATCTTTCTTGTTGGCTTGGCTGCGGCTCTCGCAATTACGTTTGCCTTGGCTTGAACAGTCATTGTCCGTGTCGCTCAATCCAGCGGAACACCGTTCATGCGGAGGGCAAGTTCGTCGCGGGCGCGGCTCAGTCTGCTCTTGATGGTGCCGACCGCGCAATCACAGATGTCGGCTGCCTCCTTATAGCTCAAACCGTAGCCGGCGACGAGCACCAGAACTTCCCTGTGATCGGGCGCCAGCCTGTCAAGCGCGGTCCGCAACTCGCCGTTCAACACGCACCAATCCTGCGGAGCAGGTATCGCAATGGGGAGATCTGCGCAATTTATGGCGCCGGGTGCTTCGCGTTTGCGCAGCTTGTATTGCGTGCGAAACGCGTTGTGCATGATTGTGAAGAGCCACGATTTGAGGTTGGTCCCCGGTTCGAAGCCGTCGATACCACGCAGCGCGCGAAACAGCGTTTCCTGCAGCAAATCGTCGGCCTCAAATCTCGAACCGCCAAAGGTTCGCGCAAAAGCCCTTAAGGCCGGGATGAGGTCCACCACCTGTGTCTCAAGGGGGCGTGTCTTATCGTCAAGGGTCGGAAATGAAGGCATCTGGGCTGCCTTTCAAGGTTGCCGGATTGCTTTGTTGGTCAATGCTTGGCCGGCATTTAAGTTCCTGGACAAGGCCCCATCGCAAACAAACCGCCGGAACGCGGTGTGGTGGCCAAGCGGATAGTCCGGCTTGACCGCAACCGCCACCAATTCCGGGTTCTGTGGCTTCACCCGCTTGTTTACCGACGGGAAACCGTCCGGCCCGCCGCGCGATATTCTGACGGGATTCCTGACCGGCGACGGCAAGGCGCTCGGCCGGCCGGTTGGCGTTGCCATGGCGCGCGATGGCGCGTTGCTCGTCGCCGACGACGTCGGCAACAGGGTGTGGCGGGTTGCGCCAGCGCACGATTAGACGTTGGCGCGATCCGCCGGGTTTCCCGGACGGCCCTTAAGCGGTTTCGGTCGATCGAATGCATCGACTTGCAACTGGCCAGCCGGATATGCGCTAACCATGGACCCGTTCGAGAAAGTCACGGATAAGTGCCGCTGCCTGATCAAGATGGGTTTCCAGTAACCAATGCCCGCCACCCAGAAGGTGAAGTTCCGCATCCGGCAGATCGCGAAGATAGGCCCGCGCGGATTTCTCCGGCATGTAGTGGTCCTTGGGTCCCCAAACGATGAGCGCAGGGGGCTGATGGTCCGCGAGATATCTTCGGTGTTGCGGGAACCATGACCGGTTCTCCTTCAAACCCGCGATTAGATTGACGGCGATTTCCTTCCGCTTTGGCGTCATGAGCGACCAATGCAGTTTCCATAGGTCTGGTGGAATGGTCTCTGCGAGATCGGGCTCCAGGTCGTTCAGGAACTCTTCTCGAAATGTCTCCTCGCGTACCGTTTCGGCCAACGCGCTCTTCATTTCCGGCAAAGGAAGCGTCCAGGTCGTTTCGATGTCTGCATATTTGGGTCCCAAGGCATCTTCATAGGGAATGTCGCCGTTCTGGATGATGAGCCCGACCACGGACGCAGGCCTTGCTATGGCGAGCCGAATTCCGATCGGTGAACCGAAGTCATGCAGGTAAAGAACGAAACGATCGATCTTAAGGGCATCTATGAAGCTGCTCAGAAATGCTGCGTAGCCGTCGAAGCTGTAGTCGAAATCATCCGGCGTATCGCTGTAACCCGCGCCAGGAAAATCCGGAGCGACCAGATGCCAACGGTCGCAAAGCCGTGGCATCAGATTGCGAAACTCATAGGACGAGCACGGATATCCGTGTGGGAGCAGGACGACCGGAGCACCTTGCCGTCCGGCTTCGCGATAGAAGACTTCGATGCCGGCGATCGTGATGCGCCGATGTCGAACCAGCGTGTCCATAGCAAATCCTCCGCGCAATGAGACGCTTTTATCCGAACGAGATCGGCCGATCAGTCATGCGCCAAGCCGTTCGCCATCGGTGATAACCGGTACTATCGCCGGTTGTTCCACCCAGATGGGTAGCCGGCAAAGGCGCCGGCTCTCGAAAGAGGGTTCCTCAGGGACTGCTCTACGTCGTGAAACGAACGACCGATGTTCCTCGGTGTTGCTTTCTGGTCCTTGCTCAGTCGCTCGATATACGGTGAAGGTCTTTGATCGTTGCTCAGGCTCAGAAGGGATCGATATCATGACGCAGGACGTCGAATTTTCGTGGCTTCTGCAGGGCGACGCGGGGGCCGTGCAGGCGTGGTTGGCTGAATGGCTGACCGAGCATGTCAACGGCTGGTGTGGCGCCTATGGCCTGGATTGGTCAGCAAGCGGCGTCGATGCGCATATAAAGCGCCATCAATTGGTAGAGCGCGAATGGGCGGAAATCACAGCTGCTGCAGTGGACCAGGATTGTTTTGTCCGCGTGGCCAAGATCAAGCAGACGCCCGTCGGGGTCGTTTATGCCGAAAAGCGCATGGACCGCTATTTCGCGCTTAAGACCGGTGTTTTATCCTGGATCTATGTCGAACCGGCATTTCGCAGACGCGGCATCGCCCGAGACCTCCTCGACGAAGCCCACAAATGGTTTGTCAAAGAGCAGGTGCCGGTCTCGGAGGTTTTCGTAACCGGTAGCAACAGAGCTGCAATCGCCGCCTATCAAGGCGGCGGCTATCGCATCCTCGATCACCGCCTCCTTGCGGTGATGCGCGAAGACGAACGTTCCGTCGGGCGCTAGGCGCGCGCGAGGAATTCGGATTTCCCGGGCACTTTGCTCAAGCCGTTCAAGCACGCGACCGCCAACAACAGCCACGCGCCAAGGATACTTTGGCGAGGCCTGTCGCTGCAATTGGAGCGCCAGGCCTCTGACCGCCTCCTCCCCGTCCGAAGACGGCTGACGCTCGCTATCACACCGCGCGCCGCCACACCATTTGCCTATCCGGGCTAAACCCTGTTCCTACCGTGGATATCGCGACCAACTGCCTTGAGTAACAGAGGGTTGCTTGACAGGGGGGCACGAAGACGGGTCCCCACTTCTCGTCATCCTTTGGTTGGGCATGTTTGATGTTCTTCGGCATTCAAAAAGCCGACCGCGCCCGGCGCGAGACGCCTCCGACCGAGGTGAAGGACCCCGTTGCTTTTGCACCGCTGCACCCTAGTTACCGGCAGACCAACGGAGGGCGAAAATGGATAACAGCGGTTCGGCGCGAGCAAAAACGGGTGTCGAGGGTCTGGACGATGTTCTCTCAGGGGGACTGTCGCGGCGACATGTATTTCTTCTCGAGGGATCACCAGGGACGGGAAAGACGACGATCGCGTTGCAGTTCCTTCAAGAAGGCGCAGCTCTTGGCGAAAAGTGCTTGTACATCACCCTATCTGAGACCGAAGAGGAATTGCGCGACAGTGCGGCTTCCCACTCTATGGAACTCGATCGCAACATCGAGATATTCGAGCTTGTTCCGCCAGAGAGCCTGTTGAACGCTGAACAGCAGCAGAGCCTGCTTTATTCGTCGGATCTGGAACTGGGCGAGACCACGAAGTTGATTTTCGAGGCATTCGAAAGGACCAAGCCGAGCCGCGTTGTGCTCGACAGCCTGTCGGAAATCAGGCTGCTTGCGCAAAGCTCCTTGCGCTACCGGCGGCAGATCCTTGCTTTGAAACACTTCTTTGCAAAAACTGGCGCGACAGTGCTGCTGCTCGACGACATGACCTCCGACAGTCTCGACAAGACAGTGCATAGCGTGGTGCATGGGGTCATCCACCTGGAACAGCTGGCGCCGAACTATGGTTCGGAACGACGACGCCTGAGGATCACCAAATACCGTGGCCAAGCGTTCCGCGGCGGGTATCACGACTTTACGATCAAGACTGGAGGTGTATCGGTTTTTCCGCGGCTGCGAGCGATTGAACACCGAACGGAATTCGAACGCTCGACGCTAAAGAGCGGGATTGTCGAACTTGATGCGCTGCTGGGGGGCGGCATCGAGCGCGGATCGAGCACGCTGCTGATCGGTCCTGCCGGCACAGGCAAGAGTCTGTTTGCGCTGCAATTCGTCGATGCGGCCGTCAAGCGCGGTGAAAAAGCGGCCCTCTTCATTTTCGATGAGGAGTTGGGCCTTCTCTTCGAGCGCACGAAAGCCTTGGATTTCGACCTGGAAACCTACCAGCGGGAGGGCCTTATTCACATAGAGCAGTTGGATGCGGCTGAACTCTCGCCCGGCGAATTCGCCCAGCGCGTGCGCGATCGTGTCGCCGGCTTTGACGCAAAGACCGTCGTTATCGACAGCATCAACGGCTACCAGGCTTCCATGCCCGAGGAAAACGCGCTGATCCTGCACATGCATGAGCTGTTGCAATACCTCAACCGCCAGGGCGCAAACACCTTTGTGACGGTGGCCCAGCACGGGCTGGTCGGAGATATGAAATCGCCGGTCGATGTCACCTATCTTGCCGACACGGTCGTGCTACTTCGTTATTTCGAAGCGCTCGGAAAGGTCAGGAGGGCGATCTCCGTCGTCAAGAAGCGTACCGGCAAACACGAGGAAACCATACGGGAATTCACCATCGGCAAGGGCGGACTTTCGCTCGGCGAACCCCTTTCGGGCTTCCAGGGCGTGTTGCGCGGCGTGCCAACCTTTGTCGGCGAAAAGCCGCATCTACAGTCCGTTGAGGGTTAAGACAATTCCAAATAGAAACGTCATTGCGCTTATCCTTGCGCCAATGGGACGCGATGCCCAGATTGCAGGTTCGCTTCTGGCCGAAGCCGGCTTTCAATCGATGCTCTGCGGTGATCTTGCCGATTTCATCTCGGCGCTTGAAGAGGATATCGCTTTCGCCGTGGTGACGGAGGAGGCCCTGCGCTTTGCAGATCTTCGTCCCCTCGTGGCATGGATCAAGTCGCAACCGAGCTGGTCCGATCTGCCCTTTGTCATCCTCACCCATCGCGGCGGTGGACCGGAACGAAACCCTTCCGCAAGCCGCCTGTCGGAGGTGTTGGGGAACGTCAGCTTCATCGAACGGCCGTTCCACGCCACCACGTTTATCAGTGTCGCGACTTCGGCCGTTCGTAGCCGCCGGCGCCAATACGAGGCACGTCTGCGCATCGATGCGCTGGACGAAGGTGAACGGCGGCTTCAGGCGGCGCTTGAAGCGGGTCATCTGGGGGCTTGGGAGCTCGACCTCGCCACCTACGCATTGATCACGTCGGCCATTTGCCGAGGGGTCTTCGGCCGAGGTCCTGCCGACGCTTTCACCTATGACGATCTGATTGCCGCCATCCATCCTGACGACGTTGAGAAAATGAAAGTCGCCATACAGCATACGCTCGTGAGCGGCGTCGATTATGCCATCGAGTATCGCACGGTCTGGCCTGACGGGAGCGTCCATTGGGCAGAAAATCGGGCCCAGCTTTATCGGGATCGAAACGGAAGAGCGACCAAGTTGGTCGGCATCTCGTCGGATATCACCGCCAGGGTAATCTCTGAAGAGCAGCAGCGGCGGTTAAACGAGGTTTTGGAGGAGCGCGTCGCCGAGCGAACGGCGGAACTGCACAAGGCACACGAGATCGTCATGGCGGAGGTGGCCCAGCGTGAGCGAGCCGAGGCGCAGCTTCGGCAGGCCCAGAAGATGGAAGCGATCGGGCAGCTCACCGGTGGGGTTGCACATGATTTCAACAACCTGCTGATGGCGGTTCTGGGCAACCTCGAGCTCTTGCGAAAACATGTCGGTGGCGATGCAAGGGCCGAGCGGCTGATAGACGGCGCGCTTCAGGGCGCTAAACGGGGCGCATCGCTGACGCAGCGGCTACTGGCCTTTGCGCGCCGGCAGGACCTGCATGTCGATGCGGTGGATCTTGCAAAGCTGGTGGGAGAAATGACCGATCTCCTGAAGCGCTCAGTCGGCACCAGCGTCGTGATTGAAACCTGCCTTCCCGAGCGGCTGTCGCCTGTCCTCGCCGACCCCAATCAGCTGGAACTGGCGCTTCTCAACCTTGTCGTGAACGCTCGCGATGCGATGCCGAACGGTGGAACGGTCTGTATCTCTCTTAAAGAGATGAGCCTGGCAAAACCTGAGGGTGACCTGGCTGCGGGCCGTTATGGCGTGCTCTGCGTGACCGATGACGGGCACGGTATGGATGAAGACACGTTGCAAAAGGCCGTGGACCCGTTCTTTTCGACCAAGGAACTCGGGAAAGGCACGGGATTAGGGCTGTCGATGATCCATGGTCTTGCCCTCCAGCTCAAAGGAACCTTGCGGCTGAACAGTACGCTTGGGGAAGGCACGACCGCTGAGCTATGGATGCCCGTTTCAAGCGGCAGGGTGTCGGTCCGGGAAGAGCTAGAGGCGCCAGAGGATGTGCAAAACGTAGGATCGCTCCGCATCCTTCTCGTCGACGACGATTTTCTGATCGCGATGAGCTCGGTCGACATGCTTGTCGATCTTGGCCACGAAGCGGTTGAGGCGCATTCCGGAAAGGAGGCGCTCACCCATCTGAGAGAAAACGGCCACTTCGATTTGATGATCACGGACTATTCCATGCCGGAAATGACGGGTGGAGATCTTGCCAGTGCGGCGCGTGACCTGTTTCCCGATTTGCCGATCCTCGTTGCGTCGGGATATGCCGAACTCCCGCCGGGCATTGATTTCGATGTCGCAAGGCTCGCAAAGCCCTACACCCAACATCAGCTCGCCTTGGAAATCGAACGTGTCTTGAGGAGAGGCTAGACCTTTGCAATCGCGTCGCCCAACGTACGCGATCCGCCAAGTTTCCGGCGCCTAAATTGCAATTGCCCGCCTCTTGGCGGGCAGCTTTCGCCTCCAACCGCTCATGGTTGGCGAACCTCGTTACCAGGTACCACGAACAGCTGGACTCTCAGCGCGGCTAAGGCCGCGGACAATAGACGACGCCGGAGCTACTTTGCCCCGGCGTTGCCGCCGTCCAGACAATGCCATGTTCGGGAGGCATGCTAGCGCAGTCTGCGACCTCTGCGTGCTCCAGCCGCGCGGCTCCTTGGCATCGAAACGCGTTTGGGCCCTCGTGATGGCAGCTCCATGTTCGATTGCCCAAAGGCCCAACTGCTCGACCGGTTCGCGCAGGGAATGTCCAAGGGCGGTCAGTTCGTAGTCCACGCGCGGCTGCTTTGTCGGGTAGACGGTACGTTTGACGATACCGTCACGCTCCATGCTTCTGAGCGTCAGCGTCAGCATGCGTTGGGAGATCGTCCCGATCGCGCGCTTGATGTCGTTGAAGCGGCGGGGTCCGCCCTTGATTGTCCAGGCAGGGATTGGCTTCGGCCTAGAACCTTGCCGTGAGGCCGACTGAGCCTGTCAGTGCATAGTTGGTGCCGAAGTGGCCAAGACCCGTGTTGATCTTGCCTTGGCCATGAAGCGCGTACTTGCCGTCGCCCCAGCTGTAGGTGCCGCCTAGTCCGATACCGGCCCAAAGATTATCCTGCTCCGCTGCAAGGCGAACGCCATCGACTTCGACGCTGTTTTGCGGCAGGAGATCATTGTAGAGATCGGCTATTGCGTAGGCATGTAACCGGCTGGTCTGTCCGTTCTCGGCTCGCCAGGCATCCTCGTAGTCAGCAGAGATACCGAGACGGATCTTGAAGTCGTCGCCCTCTTTTAGAGCGACGTTGGTGCCGAAAACATCGGTGAATTGGCTGTAGTTGATCCCGGAGTAGACTATCTGCGCCTGTGGCGTCACTGCCCAGTTGGAATTCAGCGTGACCTTTTGGCCCGCTTCGACACCGAGTGCGTAGCCGAAACCGCCATTTCCCGCGGTCAGGCCAACCGCCGCAGTCGAAGACTTGAGCGTGCTGTCGTACCACGTCAGGCTTGCTTGACTGTCGATGTAGAATCCGTCGGTTCCATACCACGTCAAAGCGCCCCCCAAACCGTAGCCATCGGTTCTGATCGAGCCAATGCCGAAGATCGAGGAGACTTGCCCGGTGACATTGCCATAGCGTGCGTAAAGCGAAGCAATCAGGCTTCCGGCCTCGCTGGCGGAAAGTTGGCCCTCGACGCCGGACTGGATTTGCCAGGTGTCGGTATCGAATTGCATGCCGGTGGTGGAAAACTCGGGGGCCGTCTTTGCTGTACGGCCGGCTATTCGGCTCCAGATAAAACCGTTGTTACCGGCGGGATCGGTCAGGGCGAACTGGTTGGTTCCCGTGGTCCAGGAGCGATTGCCAACACGCTGCTGCAAGGTCTCCAGGTCGTTAAAGCTCTGCAGCACCGATGCATAGGCTTCGTAGATGGGCGCGCCGGCCTGATAGAGAGGCTCGGTCGGTGTTGGAGAGTTGAGGAGGGCTGAACGCAGATACCAGTCGCCATCCGCTGGCGTGCTCACGCCGCCCTGATAAAGCCGATAGGCGTAGGCTCCTGCAACGACGGCTTGGTCGCCCTGAAAGATATAATCGCCCAAAAGTGAAAAACTTCCGCCGGAATCGCCGCCGACATCGATAATCTTGATGCCTTCGTTCGTCTTTGCGCCAGCGCCACCGACGTTGATGACACGCACGCTCGTACTGCCCGATGTGTCCCCAGTCACGACGAGGCGATCCGTGCTCGAAAGGTCATCGCCAAGTACTGCCTCGATTTCGAGTGTGCCGCCCCTGCCGGCATAGTTGCCGGCTACCGTCAGCGTGCCGATAGAATTGCCCGGCGCAATGCTGCCACCTGCAAAATTGGTCGTGGCTCCTACTTTGCCATCGCCTTGCAGGCGCCCACCAGTCACCTCGAGGGTACCGCCCAAAATCCCGTTAACGGACAAAATCCCGTTGGAGATCCGCGACATGCCTGACAGCCCAGAATTGTCCTGCGTCAGGATGGTCTGGCCGTTTCCGACCTGATGGACACCGCCGGTTCCCGTGATCGTGCCGTCAAAGTGCACGAGATCCGATCGATTGAAGGCAAGGACGCCGTCATTGGCGACATCGCCAAGGATACTCCCGCTCGTGCCGCCATTGCCGAGTTGCAAGGTGCCTGCATTGATCGTCGTGCCGCCAGCGTAGCTGTTGGTGCCGGTCAGGGTCAGAGCTCCTCCGCCCTCCTTCGTCAGTCCACCTGCGCCGGTAAACTCGGGTGCTATTCCGACATCATGGCCGTTGGTGTCGAAGATGCCGCCCCCAGCGCCGAGAGTGACCATCTGGGCACCATAATTCCAGAAGAAGTTCGCATTGGCGCCGATGGCCCGGACAATGCCGCCATCCACTGTAACACTCGCCGTACCGAGGCCCCCGCGAAGCCCGCTGGTTTCCAGCGCCCCACGGGCACCAGATGTGCCCAGCACGTTCAGTGTGCCGCTTGCCGCCGCATCCGATATGCCGAGATAGACACCGTTCTTGGCGTAGACCCTTGCGCCATCTTCGATGGTCATGGTGCCGACGCCGTAGTTGCCCAATGACAGGTTCGACCCTGTCATCGTCCAGCTCGATCCAGCGCCTGTTACCGTTACGCTGCCGTCGCCACCAGAGTTTGCGCCGACATAACCCTGGTTGCTGGTTATGCTTGCGCCGTCTTCGACCCTGAGTGTTCCCTGGGCAAACAGGCCCACGGTGAGCTGGTCCATCATCGACCAGGTGGCGCCTGAGCTCAGGAGCGCCTCACCATGTGCCGAGACGCCAACAATGCCGTCGTGGCTTGTCAACTCAGCGCCGTTCGAAGCGTCAATCGTGCCCGCGTGCCAACCGCCGACGCTGATCCGTCTCGTGGTCACGACGCGCCCGCCGTCGGTGACGTTCAACGTCCCGCTGCCCTCATCGCCCACGCGAAGATCTTGACTTAGCGTCCAGGACGAAGCGACGCCGGAGCCATCATTGCCCGAGACCGTCACGACGCCCACGCTGTCCGCGCTGGCCCCTATGTAACCAGCCTCGCTAGTAACGAGCCCGCCGCCCAGAATGTCCAATGTGCCACGACCAGACTGCCCGGCGACCACGTCTCCAAAATTGTTCCAGTGCGCGCCCTGGCCCAAAACGCTAACGGTACCGACACCTGTGAGGTCGTTGCCGATAATGCCTGTATGATTCGTCAGGATGCCGCCGTTCGATATCGTCAGGCTCCCGACAGCGCTGTTGCCGACCACGAGATCCATGCTGCTGTCTACGGCTGCAGGATCCGACGGGTCGGTGTCGCCAGAAAGGATAACCTGTGCTCGTGCTTGGAGCGCGGTGGCAAGCAACACAACCACGGGCACCGCGGCGGTCACCATATAAGAGCGAGGCCGGCGCGTGATCCGATTAGGGCGGGGTGAGGTTTGCATCGTGACGCTCAAATTGCAGTTGCAGGTGTAAGACTACTTCTGCGTTCGTTATGGTTAATGGAGTGATAATTTGGTTCTTGAAGTGGAGGCCGCGGCTTAAGGGCTGATTTAACTGCGGTCGGCCCGAGAGCGGGCAGAAGGTCGCAAAGTCGATCATTCCTCGTTGAGGCGGGCAGTGCCAAGCGAGTGCGACCGCTGAAACGCGGCTTGCGCGCTCGCGCGGGCGCAGTTGAAGGTGGGTTGGCAGGAATCAGGTGTGGATGCGACTACGCATGCCGGAACGGCCTTCGTAGCCTCGTGGGGTCAGCGATGCCGACTTGGTATTGGGCGACGTTAAATCGGGATGTCCTCGAAGGGCAGTGGAAACGAAAGTGGGCTGCGCGCTCTCGAAAAAAGGCCCGCCCCTGAGGGCAGGCCAACCCGCTCCAGGAGTATGGGAGCGGAGGGGAACGAAGGGCAGAGGGCGGGCTTATAGTCAGGATTCGCCCCGGGCGGGCCGCGTGTTCGACACGGCAAGGGCAAGGCCGCCCAGGATCGACGCGACGCCCGCGACGAACATCAAGCCAAGCTGATCGCCGAAGAAAAACGATGCGGCGGAAATTCCGAAGACGGGCTGAAGATATTGCACGCTGGCGGCGACCCGGGCCGGCACCACGCGCAAGATGTAGAGCCACAGCAACAGGCCGGCGACCGAAACCAGGACGCCGAGATACACCACCGTCCACAGCGTCTGAGCGGTCACCTGATAGGATGTGTTTTCCATCTCCAGGCCGGCCAGCGGCAGGATCGCGACCAGCCCCGCCAGGGCGTTCCACGCGGCCACCGGGAGTGTGCCGTACCGATCCGCCAGTTCGGCGCTCCAGATGTAGTAGAAGGCGATCGCTACGGCTGAAACGAGCATCCAGATGACGCCCGAAATCGTGGTCCTGGACAGGTCGTCGACACCCGAACCGCTTCCCACGGCCACGAGCGCGATGCCGCCGAAGGCCGCGATGAGGCCGATCCAATGCTTGCCTGTAACGGCTTGGCGTGAGAAGTCCGGGCGGGGCCAGGAGGTCAAGGTCAACCTTCTTGCGGGCATGCTTGCGCACCAGAACCAGGAAATGGTGATGGCTCTGAACTTCAACGAGGATTTCCAGCGGCCGCGTTCGGGTATCGGTCATCCCGGCATGGATGCGCCGTTCGGAACCTATCCGACCAAGGACGGCTGGGTCACGATCGCGATGAGCCCCTACCGGACCCTTGTCGGCGTACTCGGCAATGATGACCTGCTTGTCTACGACGATCCGGAAAAGCTCTTTGCGCAACGCGATGAGATCTGGCGCAGGCTTGCGGCGGAGACCGGAAAATGGACGACGGCCGCCTTGCTGGACGCCTTGCTGGCGGCCGATATCTGGTGCGGCGAAGTGAAGTCGCATCTGCAGGCGGCAGAAGACCCGCAGGTACGTCATATGGGGTTGGTGACGAGCTACGAGCATCCGCGGGCCGGGACTGTCAAAGTCGTTGCCCCGGCGGTGCGCCATTCCGAAACGCCCGCGACAATTCGCAAGCCGGCACCGCTCGTTGGCCAGCACACGCGCGAGATCCTCGGTGAGTTCGGCTATTCTGACGATCAGATCAGCGCATGGCTGGCATCAGGCGCGGCTTTTGCTGACGAGGACGCTTGATCGGCGCTCTTGCAGAGCAATATCGATGCGTGCCTGTCGGCAGGCAGGTTTATCATCGCTTCAACGGATATCCCCGCGCATGACGTTGCGCGGGTGTTTCTGTCGTTCCGGCGGCTTCGATCTATAAGCGGTTTTCAGTCATCGACGAGCGGGTGCGCTTTCAAATAGCCACGTTGGCTTCGTCCATGGCCTTCAGTAGCGGAGCGCACGCCGCCCCTTCGCCGGGCTTGTCCCGACGGCATGACCGAATGCCCTGGTAAAATGGGCCTGGTCGGAAAATCCAAGAGCAAGGGCGATTTCAGCGACGGGAAAGTCGGTGCTCATCAAGTATTCTTTTGCCTTCGGATGCGCTTTTGCAGCAGCCATTGATGGACCGACGTGCCGGCGGATTGGCGAGACGCGCTGCTTAAGTAGGATCGACTTCCAATCGAGGGCAGTTTCACGCCTCTAGCGAACGTACTGGAAACCTAGCCCGCCTGCGTGCGGACGGTCGTTTCTATTTCTGTCGAGCATGTTCCCCTCGTTAGGCATACATTCGCCGGTCGCTCACCGTGCTGAAAGCACGAAGTCGTCGCGCCTCTCGCATCATGGCTTGCGTTCCGAAATCGCTGGATGGCTAGATTCTTATCAGGCATATTATAAAAACATGTCATACATGTTTGACAGGTTGACTGATATCTGTCTAATCTAACGTTAGACAAGTTGGTGTGGCCAGGCCGCGCCTTTCACATGCCGGAGGACCAATGATCATCACCGACGTCGAAGTGCGGGTTTTCCGCACGACCACGCGCCGCCATTCGGACAGCGCCGGTCACGCGCATCCGGGCCCGCCGCACCAGGTAGAGCAAGCTATGCTGACTGTTCGCACCGAGGACGGTCATGAAGGGCATTCATTCACGGCGCCGGAAATCGTGCGGTCGCATGTGATCGAAAAATTCGTCAAGAAGGTCCTGATTGGTCAGGACCACCGAGATCGCGAGCGGCTTTGGCAGGGTCTTGCCCATTGGCAACGGGGATCGGCCGCGCAGTTGACGGATCGCACGCTCGCGGTGGTCGACTGCGCCCTTTGGGACCTTGCCGGGCGGACTTTGAAGCAACCTGTATACAAGTTGGTCGGCGGTTATCGCGACAAGGTGTTAGCCTACGGTTCCATCATGTGCGGCGATGAACTGGAAGGTGGGCTCGCAACATCTGAAGACTACGGTCGCTTTGCCGAAGCTCTCGTCAAGCGTGGCTATAAAGGCATCAAGTTGCACACCTGGATGCCGCCCGTCAGCTGGGCGCCGGACGTGAAAATGGACATCAAGGCCTGTGCGGCCGTGCGCGAAGCCGTCGGGCCGAACATCCGCCTGATGATCGACGCCTTTCATTGGTACTCGCGCACCGATGCGCTCGAGTTGGGGCGGGGACTGGAAAAGCTCGGCTTCGATTGGATCGAAGAGCCGATGGATGAGCAGTCGCTGTCTTCCTACAAGTGGCTGGCCGACAATCTCGATATCCCCGTCGTTGGTCCGGAAAGCGCCGGCGGCAAACATTGGCACCGTGCCGAATGGATCAAGGCGGGCGCCTGCGACATCTTGCGAACCGGGGTGAATGACGTTGGCGGCATCACGCCCGCACTAAAAACGATGCATCTCGCCGAGGCCTTCGGCATGGAGTGCGAGGTACACGGCAATACGGCGATGAACTTGCATGTCGTCGCGGCGACGAAGAATTGCCGCTGGTACGAACGCGGGCTGCTTCACCCGTTCCTCGAATACGACGACGGACACGACTACCTGAAATCGCTGTCCGATCCGATGGATCGCCAGGGTTATGTGCATGTCCCGGATCGGCCGGGGCTGGGCGAGGACATCAACTTCGAGTTCATCGAAAACAACCGGGTGCGGTAAGAAGCAAGGCATCTTTCATGAAGACCATTCTCGCTTTTGGAGACAGTCTGACGTGGGGAGCGGATCCGCAGACCGGTCTGCGCCATCCGCCTGAAGGTCGTTGGCCTGAGGTGCTCTCGCGTGAACTCAACGGTACGGCAAAGGTCATTCCCGAAGGGCTTGGCGGCCGCACGACCTGCTACGACGACCACGGTGGACCGGCATGCCGCAATGGTGCCAAAGCGCTGCAAGTGGCGCTAGCAAGCCACATGCCGCTCGATCTCGTCATCGTGATGCTCGGTACCAATGACATCAAGCCCGTACATGGCGGACGGGCGGAGGGAGCGGTTTCCGGCGTGCGCCGGCTGGCGCAGATCATCGACACTTTTCCCTACAAGCCAAGTGGTGCGAGGCCGAAAATGCTGATCGTTGCTCCTCCACCCTGTTGCGCCGGTCCGGGCGGGGTGCCAGCGGCTGGACGCAGCGTCGCTGAATCCGAGCGACTTTCTCCGCTCTACCGCAAGCTCGCAGTTGAACTTGGACACGCCTTCTTTGATGCCGGCTCCGTCGCGCGCGCCTCGCAGGTCGATGGGGTCCATCTCGAAGCCGCTGCCACGGCGGCGATCGGCCGGGCGCTTGCAGCACCCGTTGCCGAAATTCTTGGCTGATCTGTCCCGGTGCCTGTGGAGGAACAGGCGGGGCAGAACTTGTAACCGGAAGGCCGAACTCCCGCACGGGCGGCCGCAATAGGAGGAAACATGAAACGCTTTCTAGCAACGGTCGCGTTCGGCGCGCTTCTCATCGCTTCAACGCCACACGGCGTGTTCGCCGAAACTCCGGAAGATCAACTCGTCGTCGCAACGACGATGAGCAATATCCTGACGCTTGATCCCGCTGCCATCACTGGCCGCGAGACCGTTCAGGTCCTCAACAACATCTACGATACGCTGGTCGTTCTTTCGCCGAAGGACCGCAGTGTCCAACCACGCCTTGCCGAGCGCTGGGAGGTCTCCGACGATCGCAATTCAATCCGTTTTCACCTGCGTAGCGATGCGAAATTTGCGTCGGGCAACCCGGTCACGGCTCAGGATGTTGCCTGGAGCCTGAAGCGCCTGCTTGCGCGTAATCTCGCGCAGTCGTCTTTCTTGAAGACGCGAGGCTTTACGCTCGAAGAGGCCGACAAGGCCTTTGTCGCCGAAGACGACCACACCTTCGTTATCAATCTGCCGAAACCCGACGACCCGAACCTGCTGCTGATGATCCTTGCCCAGAACGGGCCTGGTTCCATCTTCGACAGCAAGACGGTTCTCGAAAACGAGAAGGACGGCGATCTTGGCGCCGCCTGGCTGACCCTGAATTCCGCCGGATCCGGTCCCTTCACGCTCACGCAGTGGAAGTCGAACGAGTACATCATCCTTACGCGCAATGACGACTACTGGGGTGAAAAGGCCGCGATGAAGCGGGTGCTGATGCGCCATCTGCCGGAATCCCAGTCGCAGCGGCTACTTCTGGAAAAAGGCGACATCGATGTTGCCTACTCCCTGCAGGCGCCGGACCTGAAGTCGCTCGAAGCCGACGAGGCGATTGCGATCGCATCGACACCGGGCTCGGGTTTTTACTATCTCAGCGTCTCGATGAAGGACGAGCGCTTTGCCAACAAGAAGGTGCGTGAAGCCCTGCGTTATCTGATCGACTATGACGGTCTCGACAAGGCCGTGATGCCTTACTATGGCAAGCTGCATCAGCGGCCGTTGTCGACGGGCGTTCTCGGTGCGCTGCCGGACGAGGGCTACAAGCTGGATGTGGCCAAGGCAAAGGCACTGCTTGCCGAGGCAGGCTATCCGGACGGCTTTAAGACGACGCTGCGGGTCCTGTCCGAAGATCCGTTCATGAAGGCGGCGACAGCCATCCAGAACACGCTTGCCCAGGCCGGCATTCAGGCGGAGCTCATCAGCGGTTCGGGCGATCAGATCTACGGCGCGATGCGCGAGCGGAACTTCGAGCTGCTCCTCGGCCGTGGCGGCGGCGGCCAGCAGCCGCATCCCGACAACAACTTGCGCTCTATCGCCTACAATCCCGACAATTCGGACGACGCCAAGCTCACCAATTATCAGAGCTGGCGCACGAGCTTCCATGACGAGAAGCTGAACAAGATGATCGAGGAGGCCCTGGTCGAGCGCGACCCGGCCAAGCAGGCCAAGCTCTACGAGGGCGTGCAGCAGTACATGGACGAGATCGTCATGTCGATCCAGCCCTTCTCGGAAGTGATCGACACGGCCGCGTACCGAAGCGATGTGAAGGGGATGATCGTCAGCCCCTGGCTCTCGCGCTTCGAGGGCGTGACCAAGGAGCGGTAGTCGCTTCCAGACACTCGAGAAAATGAAGTGAAGAAGGCGCATGTGATCCATGCGCCTTCTTTCTTTGGCGACTGCGAAAAGCGCCGTGAACCAGACGCTAACGCGCCTGTCGCATACAATCGGCAACGGCCCCTTGGTCACCCCAGGCCACGTCCTCTCGCTGTTACCCCCCATGTATTCCTATCCTTCACCGGCTTGCCTGAATGGCCACCGATCACCCTCGTCATGCGAAAACCTTGATTGCCGGCACGGCTGGTGGCGGGTGTGAAGGGCAGCGAATTGCAATCGCGCCGCCGCAAGGTTCAAAGGCCCCGCTGCGTGTGCAAGGGCCCGCGGCGAACACCTGGGCCATTGGAAAGCTGAAATCACGGGCAATTGTCACATCAGGCCAGGTTCGGTCGGGCAAACAAAAGCCCGGCGTTGAGCCGGGCGAGTTGGGGAGAAGGAGGTTTTCTTGGGGAGGAGATGCGGCTGGCTCAGTGCGAGCCTTCGTACTCCAGCGAGGCGCCGATGAGCTCACGTGCGTAGGCGTGGGTTGCCTGGTTGCCGGGGATCGCCTCGCGGGGCAAAATTTCGGTAATCTCTCCGTGCAGCATGACCGCAAAGCGGTCGCACATGTGGTCCACCACCGCCAGATCGTGCGTCACCATGATGTAGGTGAAGCCACGCTCCTCACGCAGGCGCTGGAGCAGGTTGAGGATTTCCGCCTGCACCGAAACATCGAGCGCCGACGTCGGCTCGTCGAGAAGTAGCAGGGAAGGTTCGAGGATCAGCGCTCGCGCGATCGCAACACGCTGCCGCTGGCCGCCGGAGAGCTGGTGGGGAAAACGATCGAGGAAGGAAACCGGCAAGCCGACATCCGTAATTGCCTTGCGCATGCGCTCCTCTCGATCACCGAGCTTGTGGATGACAAGAGGCTCGTTCAGCACCGTGCGAACCGATTGGCGCGGATGCAGCGAGCCGTAGGGATCCTGGAAGACCATCTGCAGCGTACGGCAACGCTCGATCAACGGCATGTCACGCACCGACCTGCCGCCGATCAGCACGTCGCCGGTCCAGATGTCGGTCAGCATCGAGATGCAGCGCAGCACCGTGGACTTGCCTGATCCGCTTTCGCCGACGAGGCCGAAACATTCGCCTGGCGCCACGGAGAAGGTGACGCGTGGCAACACCTTGACTGCGGTGGGACCGCTACCAAAGGTGATGGAGACGTCGCGAGCTTCGACAGAGACGGACATCAGGCTTTCTCCTCCAACCATTCGGGACGGCGATCAAGCACGCTGAGCGGTGCCCGTGGGCCGCCAATCCGCGGCTGAGCTGCCAGCAGGCCACGCGTGTAGGGATGTTGGGCCTTGTCGAGATCCCGGGCGGCCAGCGTTTCAACGATACGGCCGGCATACATGATGAGCACGCGATCGCAGAAATTGCGTACAAGGTTCAAATCGTGACTGATCATGATGAGCCCAATGCCGCGATCCCGCACCAGCCCATCGAGAATGTTCAACACCTGAAGTCGCACCGTGACGTCGAGTGCCGAAGTCGGTTCGTCGGCAATGACGAGCTCCGGATCGGCAAGCAGCATCATCGCGATCATGACGCGTTGCCCCATACCGCCGGATATCTCGTGCGGATACTGGTCATAAACGCGCTCCGGGTCGCGGATCTTGACTGCCGACAGCATGGCGAGCGCCTTTTCGCGGGCTTCCGCCTTGGGGCACCTGAAGTGTCGCAGATAGGTTTCCGCCACCTGGTCACCGACCCGTCGAATTGGGTTCAAAGAGAATTTCGGATCCTGAAGGATCATGGACATGCGCCGGCCGCGCACTTTGAGCAGTTCCTTTTCCGAAAGCGCCGTCAGATCGAGCTCGGCAAAGCGCAGCGTGTCGGCGGTGATCGTGGCACCCGGCAGAAGTCGCAGCAGGGCGCGTCCGACTGTCGATTTGCCGGAGCCGGATTCGCCGACGATGCCAAGGCGTTCGCGGCCAAGGGTGAAGGACACGCCGCGCACGGCATCGGTCGCTGCGCCGCCATAGCGGATGCGGAGGTTATCGACCTGGAGAATAACTTTGCTCATTAGTCTACCTCCGGTTCATCTGCTTCGGATCGAGCGCATCGCGCAGCCCGTCGCCGAGAAGGTTGAAAGCGAGACTGACCGAAAGAATGGCGACACCCGGGAAAGTGACGAGCCACCAGCTGTCCAGCATGTACTTACGACCTGTCGCGATCATCGCGCCCCATTCCGGCAGCGGCGGCTGGGCGCCGAGCCCCAGGAAACCGAGACCGGCAGCCGTCAGGATAACCGTCGCCATGTTCAGTGTGAGGCGAATGAGCACCGAGGGCAGGCACATGGGCATGATCGATTTGACGATGATGCGTGTGGCCGATGCACCCTGGAGCCTGGCTGCGGAGATGTAGTCCGCCTTGCGAAAGGTCATTGCCTCTGCGCGCGCGAGGCGTGCGATCGGCGGCCACGACGTCAGCGCAATCGCAATGATGGCGTTGTTCAGGCTCGGGCCGAGCGCCGCAACGAAAGCGAGCGAGAGAATGAGGCTCGGGAAAGACAGGAAGATGTCCGTGATGCGCATCATCACGGTATCGACCTTCCCACCGAGATAGCCCGCAGTCGTGCCGATGACGAGTCCGATTGGGCCAACGACAATCGAGACGAGGAAGATGATCGTGAGCGTGATACGCGAGCCCCAGACCAGGCGGCTGAAGATGTCGCGACCAAGCTCGTCGGTGCCGAAAAGATGCCCATTTCCGGGCGCTTGCAGGGTGTTTGCGAGGTTCTGGGCATAGGGATCATCGGTGGCAATCAGCGGCGCGAAGGTCGCGACAAGGACGAGCAGGACCAGGACCGCAAGACCGAAGGTCGAGGTCGGACTTTTCAAAAGGAAGCGCACGATGTTTTTGAGTGCGGCAAGCGGAGCCGGCAAGCGGAACGCAGTTTCAGCTTGGGTGGTCATCAGCGTGTCCTCGGGTCGAAGATGCGGTAGAGAACGTCGGACAGAAGATTGAGGGCGATAAAGATGATCCCGACGATCAGGACGCAGGTCATGACGGCGTTCATGTCGCCGGTGATGAGGTTGTTGGTGAGATATTGGCCAAAGCCCGGCCACGCGAAGACCATCTCGATCAGCACGGCGCCTTCGAGCAGCGAGCCATAGGCAAGTGCGATGATGGTGACCAGTTGCACCCGAATGTTGATGAAGGCGTGCTGCCAGATCGTCTGGCTGCGAGAAAGGCCTTTGACGCGTGCGGTCGTGACATATTCCTGACCGAGCTGATCCAGCATGAAGCTGCGGGTCATGCGCGTAATATAGGCGGACGACGAGTAGCCAAGCAGCGACGCCGGCAGGATGATGTGGTTGACGGCCGACCAGAACACATCCATTTCGCCGGCGATCAGGCTATCGATCAGCAGGAATCCGGTCCGTTCCTCGACAAGGCCAATATAGAACTGGTCCATGCGTCCGCTGCCGCCGACGAGGCCGAGATAGGCATAAAAGACGATCAGCGCGATCATGCCGGTCCAGAAGATCGGCATGGAGTGCCCGAACAGGCTGAAGACGCGCACGATATGGTCGGGCCAGCGATCCTTGTTGACGGCAGCAAGCACCCCGAGCGGAACGCCGAGGCCAGCCCCGATGAGGATTGCGAAGGTCGCAAGCTCGATCGTTGCCGGCATCACATGCAGGATATCCTGGATGACCGGCTGGCCGGTGCGGATGGAGGTTCCGAAGTTGCCGGTGAAAACATCTCCAAGATAGTAGGCGAATTGTTCCCAAAGTGGTCGATCAAGCCCGAGCGAACGATAGACCTGCTCGTAAGTCTCACGGGTTGCGTCCTCCCCAACGATCGCGCGGACCGGATCGGCAGGCATGAGGCGGCCGATGAAGAACGTCAGGAGCAGAAGGCCGAGCAACGTGACCGCAATGGTCCCGACCTGCCCGGCCACGCCGTGGAATCGTAGGCGACGAATTGACATGGTTCCTCCGTTTGTCAGTCGCCTGCGGTGAGGCGTTACAGGCTCCAATCCTGTATGACAACTTTCATTGAACCTGTCACAGGTTATATCGAGTGTCAAGCAGAGCTGACGGAGAGGAAGTCATCTCTGCGGGGCGTGAAGCAGTCGATAAGCTCTCCTGCCTCCAGGCATTCGCAGCCATGTTCCGTGTTTCCGGGGATTACAAGGCTGTCGCCAGTCTTCAATTCGTAGGCCTGGCCATTGCGAAAGAAGCGGAATTTGCCGTGCGCCACATATGTCGATTGTACGTGTGGGTGGCGGTGGAGCTTGCCTTTCGCACCGCGTTCGAAGCGAAAGGAGACGACCATGAGCTCAGGCGATTCTGAAAGGACCTGACGGGTGACGCCAGTATCGGTCGAAATCGAGGGGAAAGTGGGAAGAGACATGCGGACCTCATTGATGATGTATGACAACATCACCATACATGTCCTTTCCTGTATGACAACTCTGTGCGTCTATTAAACTGCGTCGGGGGTCATGGTGCGGGAACGCAAGAGCGCATTGTACCGATCGAGGCTTCCCCGCAAGTGGGCGCGCATACGCTGGCGCGCCGCTTCAGCGTTGCCTTCGATAATTGCTTCAACGATCTGGCCATGCTCCTCCTGAAGATGGAGGTTGTAGTCCTTCGGGCGCGAGCCCGGCGCGGAGCCCTGCAATTCGCCGCGCGGAATGATTCCGGTGCGGATCAGTTGGAGAAACTCCGGAAAGCGGCGGTTCTGCGTCGCTTCCGCAATCGCCAGGTGAAGCTCGAAATCCGCATCGCGCGTGGGATTGCCAGTCGCCAGGCACTCGCCAACACGATGATGGGCCTCCAGAATAGTTTCGATCTGGGCGGGCGAACGGCGCGCGGCCGCCAGCCCAGCCGATTCGACCTCGAAAACCGTTCGAAGTTCGAGAAGTTCTATAACCGACGAAATGCGCTCGGTCTTCAAATCCTTGAAAGGTTGGTCCTTTTCCGGCTGTATCTCAAGGGCAAAGATGCCGGCGCCCTTGCGCGCTTCGACCAGGCCGTCGGCGCGGAGGATGGCAATCGCTTCCCGCACGACTGTACGGCTGACGGAATACTCGCGGGTCAGAGCGCTTTCGCTCGGAAGCCTATCGCCGGGGCGAAACACGCCTTCCGCCAGATCGCGACGCAGCGCGGCGCTAATTTTTGCCGCAAGCGACGTGCCACGCTCCATAGTATTCACGGCTTCCATTTTTGTCCCAACATGCCTAAACCTGTCTGGCATGTTAGCCGTTATCTGTTCGAATGCAAGTGCGGCTCTCTCAACCTGTGTTAGTGCAAGGTTCGCCGCATGGAGCGATATCGTGTCTGGCCGTTCTGCAGGTGATCGCGCATGGCCGCGCGAGTCAGTATCTCATCACCGCTTTGGAGCGCGTCGAGTATCGCCTCGTGTTCATCGAAAGCTGGCGCATCGCGCCGGAGGGAAGGGTGGCTTCTTTTCCGTCGCCGGAGACCGGACGGCGCGAAGCGCCGCCAATCCGGCCGCATCGCCTTCGACTGCCGCTCTGATTTCTAGCATCTCGATCAATGATGAGTTACGGGAGATCGACGTTGTGAAAGGGATATCTCGCAGCCGGGGCAGGCTCCAGCACGAAAACGTCGACACCGTGCCGTGCCTCGACCAATCCGTCGGAACAGTCGCTTCTCTTACGACGACCTCAAAATCTTGGGTTAGTTTGCGCCTCTGATGGCACCGGTCGCCGGGTCGGTAGCGGCCCTTGGCGAAATGGTAGCGCAGATCGTCGGTAACCTTTGCCACTAGGGTCCTGGGCCGCTGGGCGTCCGGATCGGATCTTTGGATACGTCGAAAGCTGGCGGACGAGGCAATCGCTCCTCAATCCGATAGCAAATCAGCAGGCAAAAGCCCGTCGGGTACATTCTGATAGGATACGGGCCTCAGAAATCTGCGGATCGCCATAGTTCCGACCGAGGTCGCGCCGAAATTCGTAGAGGCCGGATAAGGCCCGCCATGAACCATGGCGTCGCAGACCTCCACGCCCGTGGGAAATCCGTTCACAAGAACACGGCCGGCCTTGCGCTCCAGGATGGGCATAAGTTTGCGCGCAAGATCGGTGTCTCCATCGTTGAGATGGAGAGTTGCGGTCAGTTGGCCATCGAAACGCCTGGCGACGGCGATCAGTTCTTCAATGCTTTCGACCGTGACGATGAGGCCGAGCGGGCCGAACACTTCTTCTGATAGCGTGTGATTGGCGAGCCAGTCCCGTGCCGAGACGAGGAAGAGATTGGGTGTGACGTTGCGCCGATCGCTACTGGACGTGAAGACGTCGCGAACCCCGTTGCCTGAGGCGATGCGATCGCGCCCATTGCGATACGCCTTGGCAATCCCATCCGTCAGCATCACTTGCGCGCCGATCTGCGAAAGCGCGGCTCGCACGCTTTCCGCAAACGCTGGCGCCTCGCCGGCTGAGATGACGGCAATGCCTGGATTGGTGCAGAATTGTCCGGCACCCATCGTCAACGAGCTTGCCCAACCCTTAGCTATCTCCTCGCAGCCGACCTTGCCGGCCTCAGGCAGGATGAACATGGGGTTGACCGAACCCAGTTCGCCGAAGAAGGGGATTGGTTCCGGGCGCTGGGCACATAGGTCGAAAAGCGCGCGGCCACCTGCAAGGGAGCCGGTAAAGCCGACGGCCTTGATCAGAGGGTGTGTAACGAGGCCAGTGCCGACGTCCCGGCGGCCGCCCTGGATGAGGGAGAATGCGCCGGGGTGAACCCCTTGCTTCCTGATCGCGGCATGGGCGGCCTCGGCAACCACCTCGCTCGTCCCTGGATGGGCGGAATGGCCCTTGACGACGACGGGGCACCCGGCGGCAAGGGCCGACGCGGTATCGCCGCCCATCGTTGAGAAGGCCAGCGGAAAATTGGAGGCACCGAACACCGCAATCGGACCGACTGGTCGCTGAAGCAGTCGGATATCGGGGCGCGGCAGGGGCTTTCTTTCCGGCAATGCCGCATCGCGGCGTCTGTCGAGATAGTCGCCTTTTCGGACATGGGCTGCAAAGAGCCGGAGTTGGCCGGTGGTGCGCCCACGTTCTCCTTCTAGCCGGGCTGCCGGCAGACCGGTTTCAGCGCTGCCGATCTCGGTAATGGCCGCCCCGCGGCTTTCTATCTCATCGGCAATGGTTTCGAGAAAGGCGGCGCGCTCTTTCCGGCTGGAGTAGCCATAGGACCAGAACGCTTCCTCGGCCGCTTTCGCGGCCCTGTCGACCAGATCGATCGTGCCAACGGAAAACTTAAACGCGGCGCCATGGGCAGGTTCGCTGCTGAATGTCTGCTCGGTCGCGATCCACTCGCCCGCAACGAGGTGTTTGCCGTGAGGGGTGAAGGTCATTGTCACTCCTTGAAGATGGGATTGTCGGTAAAGGCACCGCCTTGAAAGCGCGCCATTGATCTATCGGGGGTTGGCTTTTTCACGTTCGTTTCGATTTGCTTGCGCCAGGCCTCGGCGTTGTCTTTCGCCATCCAGCCGAGCCAAGCCAGATGCGAATTATCCCACCAGCAGGCGTCGTTTGCTGAAACGCCCCAAATGACTGGGCAGCCAAGCACTGGTGCGCGGAAAATGGCTTCGATCAGCGATGCGAAGTCGCCATGGGAAAACCAGGTTGACAGCATCCGGTGGTCCATCGGTTCCGCTGTACAGGAACCAATGCGCACGAGTGCCGTCTCCTGTCCGAACTTGTCGAAGTACAGGCGGGCGAGCGATTCACCGAAGCATTTGGAGACGCCATAGAGCCCGTCGGGCCGACACGGTGCATCGGGCCAAAGTCGAGCAGTCTGCGGATAGTAGCCGATCGTGTGGTTTGAACTTGCAAAGATGATACGGGGCAAGCCATGGGCGCGAGCGGCCTCGTAGAGATTGTAGAGGCCGACGATGTTGCTTGAGACAACCTCGTTGAACGGGCGTTCGACGGAGATCCCGCCGAGGTGCACGATACCGTCGCAGCCCGCTACCATCTCGTCGACCGCTCCCGGTTCGGCGAGATCGCAGTGCAGCCATTCCTCGTTGGGGCCGGTGGCCTCCGCCGGTGCGATGTCGGCAAGCCGGATTGTTTCGGCAAGCGACGCTAGTCGCGGTCGCAAGGCGCGACCAAGCGCGCCGGCCGCGCCCGTGATCAGGAGGCGCTTCATTCGGGTCTTGACCTTGAACATGTTATCATACAATACGGACTAACATGTATTATCTCTTGTCCGCAATACCCCAAAGGAGGACCGAATGCTGACCGTCGAAACCAGGCAGGCCGTCAATCCGGACTATGCGCGAGCGCTCGACACGGAGGGCCTGCGCAAGCATTTCCTGGCGCAGGATATGTTCCGTCCCGGTGAGATCCGGCTGATCTACACGCATTACGATCGCTTCGTTATGGGTGGTGCCGTTCCAGGCGGCGCCACGGTGACGCTCGACCGGGTCGAGGAAACGAAGACGCCGTCCTTCCTTGACCGGCGCGAAATGGGCATCGTGAACATCGGTGAGGCCGGTACGGTGACGGCCGGCGATGAGACATACGCCCTCAGCCGCGGCGACGTGCTCTATCTCGGAGCCGGTTCCGGTGCGGTGACGTTTGCCGGGCGCGGGCGTTTCTACATCGTCTCCTGCCCGGCGCACCGCACCCTGCCGGCGCGGCTTGTGACACTCGGTGAAAGCAAGGAGGTCAAGCTTGGCGCGGCGGAAACCTCCAACAAGCGGACCATCAATCAGTTCATTCACCCGCTCGTGATGGAAAGCTGCCAGCTCGTGCTCGGCTACACAACGCTCGAAGACGGCTCCGTTTGGAACACGATCCCCTCCCACGTGCATGACCGCCGCATGGAGGCCTATCTCTATTTTGGCATGGACGAAAAATCTCGCGTGCTCCATCTGATGGGTGAGCCGCAGCAGACGAGGCATCTCTTTGTCGCCAACGAGGAAGGTGCGATCTCGCCGCCATGGTCGATCCACTCGGGTGCGGGCATCGGCTCTTACACCTTCATCTGGGCGATGGCCGGCGATAACATCGACTACACGGACATGGATTTCATTCAACCGGCGGACCTGCGATGAAAAATCTCTTTTCTCTTGAAGGACATAAGGCTCTCGTCACGGGGGCGAACACCGGTCTTGGTCAAGCGATTGCTGTTGGCCTGGCTCAGGCGGGAGCTGAGGTCGTCTGCGCTGCACGCAGAGCGCCCGACGAGACCCTCGCACTCATCGACAAAGCCGGGGGAAGGGCGACCGCCCTTGCGCTTGATTTCGCCAATCCGATGGCAGCAGCCGGAATCTTTGCCGGCGCGGGATTCGACATTCTCGTCAACAACGCAGGCATCATCCGTCGCGCGGACGCGGTCGACTTTACCGAAGCGGATTGGGATGCAGTTATGGATGTGAACCTCAAGGCACTGTTCTTCACGACGCAGGCTTTTGCCAGGGAGCTGCTTGCGAAGGGCATGCCCGGCAAGGTGGTCAACATCGCTTCGCTGCTTTCCTTCCAGGGCGGAATTCGCGTGCCGTCCTACACCGCCGCCAAGCATGGCGTTGTGGGTGTCACGAAGCTTCTCGCCAACGAATGGGCGTCAAAAGGCATCAACGTCAATGCGGTTGCGCCCGGCTACATCGAGACGAACAACACCGAGGCCTTGAGGGCAGACCCCGATCGCAACAAGGCAATACTCGAACGGATTCCGGCAGGCCGCTGGGGCCGCGCCGAAGACATTGCCGGCGCGACGGTGTTCCTGTCGTCGGCGGCTGCAAACTACGTCCATGGTGCGGTCTTGAATGTTGATGGCGGCTGGCTGGCGCGTTAGCTGCCAACTTGTATGACTACTTGTATGATGACTATTGACATTAGTGTGATGAGCCGGCTATTGGGAGTCATCAACCAAAGAGGAAACCAACGTTATGACCCCTGAGCAAATCAAGGCCGCACTTGGATCGGGCCTGCTTTCGTTCCCGGTGACGCATTTCGATGCGGAGGGTCGTTTTGCGTCCGACAGCTACCGGGCGCATGTCGAGTGGCTGGCCGGCTACAAGGCGCCGGTGCTGTTTGCCGCCGGCGGCACCGGCGAGTTCTTCTCGCTGAAGCCGGAGGAAATCCCCGGCATCGTCCGGGCGGCCAAGGATGTTGCCGGCGACACGGCGATCGTGTCGGGCTGCGGCTATGGCACCGAGATGGCGGTCGACATCGCCCGCTCGGTCGAGCGCGTCGGCGCCGACGGCATCCTGCTTCTGCCGCACTACCTGATCGATGCGCCGCAGGAAGGGCTTTATGCCCATGTGAAGACGATCTGCCAGTCGGTCGGCATCGGCGTCATGGTCTATAACCGCGACAATGCGGTGTTGCAGGCCGACACGCTGGCGCGGCTCTGCGACGAATGCCCGAACCTGATCGGCTTCAAGGATGGCACCGGCGATATCGGGCTGGTGCGCCAGGTCACCGCCAAGATGGGCGACCGGCTGATGTATCTCGGCGGCATGCCGACGGCGGAACTGTTTGCCGAGGCCTATCTCGGTGCCGGCTTCACCACCTATTCCTCGGCCGTCTTCAATTTCGTGCCGGGCCTTGCCAACGAATTCTATTCAGCCCTTCGCGCCGGCGAGCGCGCCACCTGCGAGCGCATCCTCAACGAGTTCTTTTATCCGTTCATGGCCATCCGCAACCGCGCCAAGGGCTATGCCGTGTCGGCGATCAAGGCCGGCGTACGGCTGCAGGGTTTCGATGCCGGTCCGGTGCGTGCGCCGCTGAAAGACCTGACCGAGGAGGAGGTCGCCATGCTCGACGCGCTCATCGGTGCGAACAAGCGTCGGAAATGAGCGTATTGCGAGGATAGCCCATGAAGATCGTCGCCGTCCGTACCCATCTTCTCGAACATCGGCTGGCCGTGCCGTTCGAAAGCGCCTCCATGCGTTTTGACCGTCGCGCCCATGTGCTGGTCGAGATCGAATGCGACGACGGCACGATCGGCTGGGGCGAATGCCTCGGGCCGGCGCGCCCGAATGCGGCGGTGGTTGCCGCCTACACCCCCTGGCTGATCGGCCAGGATCCGCGCCAGACGGAAAAGCTCTGGGCGATCCTCTACAATGCGCTGCGCGATCAAGGCCAGCGCGGGCTTGCGATCACCGCCCTTTCCGGCATCGACATCGCGCTCTGGGACATCAAGGGCAAACACTATCGTGCCTCCGTCTCGATGCTGCTTGGCGGGCGCTGGCGCGAGAGCGTGCGCGCCTATGCGACCGGCAGCTTCAAGCGCGACGGCGTCGACCGGGTCTCCGACAATGCGCTGGAGATGGCGGAGCGCCGGGCGCAAGGGTTCCACGCCTGCAAGATCAAGATCGGCTTCGGCATCGACGAAGACCTGCGGGTCATCCGGGCGGTGCGCGAGGCGATCGGCGACCAGATGCGGCTGATGATCGACGCCAACCATGGCTACACCGTCACCGAGGCGATCCGGCTCGGCAAGGCGGCGGCCGACTACGACATCGACTGGTTCGAGGAACCGGTGGTGCCGGAACAGCTCTCGGCCTATCGCGAAGTGCGTGCCGGCCAGCCGATCCCGGTGGCCGGCGGCGAGACCTGGCACAGCCGCTACGGCATGTGGCCGGCGATCGAAAGCCGGGCCGTCGATATCCTGCAGCCGGACCTTTGCGGCTGCGGTGGTTTTTCCGAAATGGCGAAGATCGCAAGCCTTGCGACGCTGCACGGCGTGCGCATCGTGCCGCATGTCTGGGGCACGGGCGTGCACATCGCTGCCGCGTTGCAGTTCATGGCGGCGATGACGCCGGATCCGGTGCGGGTCAATCCCATCGAGCCGATCCTGGAGTTCGACCGGACGGAAAACCCGTTCCGCCAGGCGGTGCTGAAGACGCCGATCGAGGCGGTGGGCGGTGACGTTGCCATTCCCGACGCACCCGGCCTTGGTATCGAGATCGACCGCGACGCACTCGCCCAGTTCAAGATGCCCGGAACGTGAGAGCCAGGTGGACGTGCGTGCCGCATGGGGCCCTGTCCGAACTTGCCGGGCATGTTCTCCGGCTCGTGGCGATACACATGGGTGCGTGTCGGTCCGGCTTAGCGCCAAACACACTCCCACCTAGTCGCCCGCAAGTCCGTCGGCAAGCATAAGGGCCTGTTCGTGTTCGTCGAGGTGCATGAGGCCACCGTCTCGGCTTTGTCGAACCCTTCTCATGTGATCGCGTGGACTGAGGCCCAGAGTTCGCTTGAACATCCGTGAGAAGTAGTAGGGGTCGGGGTAGCCGACTTCCGCGGCTGCAGAGGAAACCGAAAGCCCTGCTTCGAGAAAGTGCATTGCCCGCTCCATGCGTTTCAGTTCCTGGTATTTGCGCGGTGTACGCGCTACGCGTTTCTGGAACTCCCGCAGGAAGTAATCGCGATTGTAGGGAGATGCTTCGACCGCCTTTGTCGCAATATCCGGGTCGAGCGGATTGGCGGAAATCATCGTTGCCGCCTTCATGACGGCGAGATCGATCGCATCTGCTCCCTCGGGCTGGTAGGTGGCATGGTCTCGCCAGCCGATGAACGCATCTTCGATGAAGGCGATCAGCAGAACCATGAACAGGTGGTGCTGACCAAGCGTCACGGAAGAGGGCGGCGCGCTTTGACGATAGTGGCGCGCCAGCGGCTCAAGCAACCCCCACCGCGCCAGCCTCAGCTTCGGCACCAAATCCATCTGCTCGATCAGGTTGTGACGGCCGTAAATATCAAGTGTGAAATGCTGGGCGAGGCCGCGATATGTCTCCGGTCCCTCGCTCCATCCGATGAAGCGCTGCCCGCGGGAAATCAGCATGGCATCGCCCGGCTCCATCACGTGTGGCTCTCCATCGACCAGATAGTGACCGCGCCCTTCAAGGCAGATGACGAGGTCGTCGACCGGGTTCGACTTGTCGATGCGCCAAGTCTGCGAATGCTCCATGCGGATAGCCGCTCGGGTCAGATTAAGCGTCAGCGCCGCCGGCGGAATAGCAGAGAGAATTCCACCTTCAATTTCGTCCATCTTTTTCCTCGCCTTTGTGAATTCATTCTGTGACAAAAATGCGTGAGTGTCATCGCAGAAATGCATGCACGCACCGCATCGAACTGGGAGGAGATCGGTCAGCGGACGGGGAGGGGGCTACAGCCTGCGCCTGTCTGCACCGTTCCGGGAGCGTAATTTGTACGAAACCGTATCTAAAATGGCCGCTCTTCAGCGCCGTCCGGGAGGGCCGGCATGAAAGGGCAGCGTCTTTTGGGGCTTGGCTATCTGGCGCCCTACATTATCGGCCTGTTGATCTTCACGGCTATTCCGTTCATCGGCTCATTCTATCTGAGCTTCACGAGCTATGACCTGATGAGCGAACCGCGCTGGACAGGTGTCGCCAACTATGAGCGGCTGTTTACCCGCGACCGCACCTTCATCAAGTCGCTCAACGTGACGCTTCTTTACGTCTTCATCACCGTGCCTCTGAAGCTCGCCTTTGCGCTCTTCATCGCGGCCATTCTAAATCATAGGTTGACGTTTATCGGTCTTTTTCGAACGGCATTCTACGTGCCTTCGATCCTTGGAGGCTCGATCGCGATCGCCGTTCTGTGGCGCTATGTCTTCGCCTCGGACGGTCTTGCGAACATGGCGCTCGCGACCCTTGGTCTTGCGCCCGTCGATTGGTTCGGCGATCCCGTGAACGCGCTCTTCACGATCACGCTACTGCGCTGCTGGCAGTTCGGCTCGGCCATGGTGATCTTCCTTGCCGCCCTGCAGTCGATCGACAAGTCGCTCTATGAAGCGGCCGCGATCGATGGCGCAGGCAAGGTGCGCACCTTCTTCTGGATTACCTTGCCTCTGCTGACGCCCGTCATTTTCTTCAACCTGATCATGCAGATGGTTCAGGCGTTTCAGGAGTTTAACGGTCCTTACATCATCACCCAGGGGGGGCCGCTGAAGGCGACCTATCTGCTTCCGCTTTATATCTATGACGAGGCCTTCAAGAAGTTCAACATGGGCTACGCCTCGTCCATCGCCTGGGTGCTCTTCACCATCATTACCTTGCTGACCCTTGTTGCCTTCTGGTCTTCGAAGAAGTGGGTCTATTACGCCGGCGACAAGAGGAGCTGACGAGATGACCGATCTTCAAGTTCTCAACGATCGCCTGGCCGCCCGCAGGGCAAGGCTCCGCCTGTTCTCCACGACGGTTCGCTATGTGCTGCTGTTTTCCGTTGGCTTCGTCATGCTCTACCCGCTGATCTGGCTGGTTGGCGCGAGTTTCAAGACGAATTCGGAGATCTTTTCGGGCGCCGGCTTCATGCCGACAAGTCCGACCGCTGACGGCTATGTAAAGGGCTGGCAGACGTCGACGCCCTATACCTTCGGTCGGTTCTTCTGGAATTCCTTCCTGATTATCCTGCCGAAAGTGATTGGCACGGCGATCTCCTGCACGATGGCGGCCTATGCTTTCGCACGGTTCGACTTTCCGCTGAAGAAGATCCTCTTCGGTTCGGTCATCGCCATCCTGCTTCTGCCAAATGTCGTAACACGCATTCCGCAGTATATTCTTTTCCGCGATCTCGGCTGGCTTGACACGTTTCTACCGCTCTGGGTGCCCTCGGCCTTCGCAGGCGATGCCTTCTTCGTCTTCATGCTGGTGCAGTTCCTGCGCTCGCTTCCGACGGATATGGAAGAGGCGGCTCGTGTCGACGGTGCCAACAGTCTCCAGACTTTGATCTACATCGTCGTCCCCATGCTCGCGCCGGCGCTGATTTCAGTCTGTCTGTTTCAGTTTATGTGGACCATGAACGATTTCCTCGGGCCGCTGATCTACCTGTCGTCGGTCGACAAATATCCCGTGAGCCTCGCGCTCAAACTTTCCATCGACACCACCGAAGCCTTCGAATGGAACCGCATTCTCGCAATGTCGGTGCTGACGATCACACCCGCCTTGGTCGTCTTCTTCGCTGCGCAACGGTACTTCATTGAAGGGATCTCCTCCGGGGGAGTCAAAGGCTGAACATGGCTAAGGTCCAACTGAAGAATCTCGAGAAGGTCTATGGCAACGCCTTCAAGGCCGTGCACGGCATCAACCTCGATATCGAGGATGGTGAGTTCATGGTCTTCGTCGGCCCCTCCGGCTGCGCCAAATCCACCACGCTGCGCATGGTCGCCGGGCTCGAGGAGATATCGGGAGGCGAGGTCGTGATCGGCGACCAGCGGGTCAACGACTTGCCGCCCGGCAAACGCTCCATCGCTATGGTGTTCCAGAACTACGCGCTCTACCCGCACATGAAGGTGCGCGGTAATCTGGCTTTTGGTCTGAAGATTGCCGGCAAGCCAAGGGCGGAAATCGACGCAGCCATCGATCACGTGGCCAAAATCCTTGAAATCGAGCCGTTGCTCGATCGATTGCCGAAGCAGCTTTCCGGCGGCCAGGCTCAGCGCGTGGCGCTTGGGCGTGCCTTGATCAAGAAGCCCGGGGTCTTCCTGTTCGACGAGCCGCTTTCCAATCTCGACGCCAAGCTGCGCGCTTCGATGCGTGTCCGCATCACCGACCTGCACCGCCAGCTCAAGGCCGAAGGCTTATCCTCGACCGTAATTTACGTGACACACGACCAGACCGAGGCGATGACGATGGGCGATCGTATCTGCGTCATGCAGTCGGGTCGCATCATGCAGGTGGCGACGCCGAAGGAACTCTACAATCGCCCGGCGAACCTTTTCGTTGCCGGCTTCATTGGTAGCCCGGAGATGAACCTCATCGATGCAAGGCTCGACGGTGGGGACGTCTCGATCGGCAGCCAGCGTCTGCCACTTGGCTCCAACCTCGAGACGCGGCTTTCGTCGAGGCCCGCTGAGGCTGTGTTCGGCATACGCCCGCAACATCTCTCGCTTGCCGCCGACGGCGCGGCATTTTCGGCGAAGCTGACCAATGCCGAGTTCATGGGGCATGAAGTCTACCTGCACGCCGATCTTGAGGGGCGAAAGTTCGTGAGCGTGGTGGGGGCTGCCGAATTCGAGGCTCTGGGACGCTCGGATGTGATCCGCCTGCGCCCGGACCCTGCCCAACTGCATGTTTTCGACAAGACCGATGGCCGCAACGTGTCGCTTTGAGGAGGCGCCGCGTCGTTCAATTCCAAGGAGGAGAAGGCAATGAGAATGACAGCAAAGATCGCCGCGCTTGCCGGCGTCGCATATGGCGCTCTTGCGCTCGCCACGGCAGCGCACGCGGCTGAATTGCGTATGGCGTGGTGGGGTGGCGAGAGCCGCCACGTTGCCACCCAGAAGGCGATCGCAGCGTGCGGTGAAAAATATGGCCATACAGTCAAGGGCGAGTTCACCGGTTTTGACGGCTACCTCGAAAAGCTGACGACCCAGATGGCCGGCAAGACCGAAGCGGATATCGTGCAGGTCAACTGGCCGTGGCTACCGCTGTTTTCAAAAAATGGCGACGGTTTTGCCGACTTGCGGACGCTGAAGGCGATCGACCTTTCCAACTGGAGCGACGCCGATCTCGCGGCAGGCTCCATGAACGGGGTCCTGCAGGGGCTTTCCGTCTCGACCACCGGCCGCGTCTTCTTCTTCAACGCCACGACCTTCGAGAAGGCCGGGGTGCCCATCCCGAAAACCTGGGACGAGTTCTTTGCCGCAACGGCCACGATCAAGGAAAAGCTCGGCAAGGACTACTACACCTTCAACGCCGTCAAGGAGACCGCACAACTTCTAACGACGCTGGCCGTCGTCCAAAAGACCGGCAAGGACCTCGTCGATCCCGAGACCAATCGTGTCGCCTGGACACCGGAGGAACTGGCCGAAGGCATTTCCTTCCTCGGCAAGCTGGTCGAGACCGGCGCCATCCGTTCCCAGAAGGAAGAGGCAGCCGATGGCAACGTCAATCTGTTCGAGAAGCCCGCCTGGGCCGAGGGTAAGGTCGCCGGTTCCTATGAATGGGACTCAACCTATTCCAAGTATGCCGATCCGTTGAAGGACGGTCAGGTGCTGGCGCCGGTGCCGATGCTTAAGCTCGCTGACGCGGTAACGGAAGGCGTCTACCGCAAACCGTCCATGGTGTTCTCGATCTCGAAGAATTCGAAGGACCCGGCGGCGGCGGCTCAAATCGTCAACTGCCTTTTGAACGAACCGGAAGGCATCGATGCGCTCGGCACCTCTCGCGGTCTGCCGGCGTCGAAGGCCGCTGCAGCCCGCCTTGGCGAAAAGGGCGAGCCCGAGGTCCGTGCCGCCAACGCCATCGTGCTCGCCGCAGGCGGTCCGACGGTTTCGCCGTTCAATGAACACCCGGAGATCCGCGCCGCCTTCATCGATACGCTCGAGGAATACGCCTATGGGCAGCTCGATGCTAAGGAGGCGGCAGAACAGATCATCGATACGGTGAATGACGTTCTCGCCAAGTTTGACTGATTGCTAAGACTGCCCGTCGCGGCGGGCGTCACTGCGCCCTGCGGGGAGCCTACACGAGAAGAGATCATGACCCGACCATCCATCATCGCGCTGTCGGCGCGAACGGCGGCGCTTTGCCTGCCGGCACGCGGAGCGCTCTATCTCCTGCCGGCGGCAGCGAAGTGGCGCCTTTCCTCGTCCGACGCGGACGAACAGGTGCGGCAGGGAGAGACCTCTCTTGCTGTGCCGCTTTTGCACGAGCTTCAACCTCGCGCACGTTATCGCTTCGAAGCGGAAGGGTTTGAAGCTGTCGAATTTGACACCCCGTCCTGCGCGGGGCTCGTCGATGCAGGCGAGTTCGGTCTCGTTCGCGATATCCATCCTGACGATATCGAGGGCGCACGCCGCAACGCCGCTGCCCTTCGAGAGGCTGTTGCTGCGGTTCCCGAGGGCGGTACGCTCAGGCTGCCGGCCGGGGTCTGGACGGCATTTCCCCTCGCACTCAAGAGCGGCATGACCTTCCATCTTTCCCAAGGGTCGGTCTTGCGGGCGCCTTCGGGTCGGGCCGGATGGCCCGTCCTGGTCGCCCGTGACACGTCCGGCGAGATGTTGGGGAGCTGGGAAGGCCTTCCGGCTGACTGTTTCGCAGCTCCGCTTCATGCCGTTGGCGTGACAGCGCTGACAATCGAGGGGCAAGGCACGCTCGACGGATCCGGCGACAGGGGGGACTGGTGGACCTGGCCGAAAGAAACGCGCGGCGGTGCACGCCGCCCGCGCGGCCTTCATCTCGCCTCCTGCTCCGATGTGACGCTTCTTGGTTTCACCATCCGCAATGCACCGTCCTGGACGATCCATCCGCAGGGCTGCAGACGATTGACGGCGGCAGGGCTTTTCATCTCCGCTCCGGCCGACAGCCCGAACACCGATGGCTTCAATCCCGAAAGCTGCCAGGATGTGACGATCGCCGGCGTGCGCTTCTCCGTCGGGGATGATTGCATTGCCGTTAAAGCCGGCAAGCGCGGGCAGAACGGCGAGGGCGAGCATCTCAGCGAAACGCGGGGCGTGCGCGTGAGCCATTGCCTGATGGAGCGCGGTCACGGCGGTCTCGTTATCGGCTCGGAAATGTCCGGCGGCGTGCATGATGTCGCCGTCGAGAATTGCGTGATGGTCGGTACCGATCGCGGGCTGCGTATCAAGACGCGGCGTGGGCGCGGTGGCGCGATTACCGGAATCACGATGCGCCACGTTCTTATGGATGGCGTCGAGACTGCGCTCTCCGCCAACGCCCACTACCATTGCGATCCGGATGGCCACGACACCTGGGTGCAATCGCGTCGGCCGGCTCCGGTGGATGCGGGTACGCCCATCATCGATGGCGTCACGATCGAGGACGTCGAGATCCGGGATCTAGCCCATGCTGCCGGCGCCTTCCTCGGCTTGCCGGAGGCCCCAATCCGCAACATCAAAATTCGCCGCCTCAAAATTGCGTCCTTCGATCCGAAGGCGGCGGCCGCCCCTCCCATCATGGCTGACCATGTCCGCCCGATGCGCCACGAAACCATCGTCTCGGAACAGGCGGAGGTCGATTGCGACGACCTGGCGCTCCTGAGCGCGGCCGCAATATCAACGTCCTTCGAGTGAGACCTCCCATGAACCCGACCGACTATTTTGACGAGTTTGCGCAGCGCTACCGGCCCTATAAGGGTGGAAGCTGGTGCTACGAGGATGGCTGCCTCTACCGAGGTCTGCAGCTTCTTTTTCAGGCAACGGGCGAGAAGCGTTGGATGGACCATCTGCACCGGCTGGCCGATCGGCAAATTGGGGCGGATGGTACGCTCCTCGGCTACGATCCCGCGGAATACAACATCGACCACATCCTGGCGGGCCGACCGCTCTTCGCCTTGGCCAGGGATACGGGCGACAGCCGGTACCTCGCGGCGGCAGAACAACTGGCCGGCCAACTCGAAAGCCATCCGCGGATTCCCCAAGGCAACTACTGGCACAAGCAGCGTTATCCCCATCAGGTCTGGCTTGACGGGCTCTACATGGGCTTGCCGTTTCAAATCGAATATGCGCTCGCCACAGACAAGCCGTGGTTGATTACTGACGCTCTCCGGCAATTGTCGACGGCGCTTTCGCTAACGGCGACCCCGGCCGGCCTTTATGTTCATGGCTACGACGACAGCCGAAAACAGCGGTGGGCCGATCCGGAGACAGGCAAATCGCCTGCCGTCTGGGCACGCGCTGTTGGCTGGCTGGCCATGGCACTCGTGGATGCGCTGGCGCTTCTCCCTGACGACGAAATCTCCCGTCCTCATCGGTTGCGGGCGCGCCAGCTTTTGGGGGAGCTCATGGCGCGGCAGACATCGTCTGGTCTCTGGATGCAGGTGCTCGACGCACCGAACCTTGAAGGCAACTACGAGGAAAGCTCTGCCTCCGCCATGTTTGCCTATGCGTTGATCCGCGCTGCACGTCTTGGCCTCGTCGAACCCGATCGGGTGCCAGAGACCATCGCGGCCGGGCGCCGCGCACTCGGTGCTTTGCTCTCCATGCGGCTCGTTGCCGACACCGAGGGCATAACCAGGATGACGACGATCGTCTGCGTTGCAGGTCTCGGGGGCTTCGAAGGCACGTACAGGGACGGTACGCCCCGCTACTACCTCGCAGAACGGGTGGTGTCCGATGATCCCAAGGGTGTCGGTCCGCTGATGATGGCCTTCGCCGAAAGTGTCATCGATCAGTCGCTCTCACCTGGCACGAGCGTCACCGGCCAGCGCAGCCGCGCAGATCTCTCCGGGTAATTGTCGGGGAAGCCGGCATCGTACACCAAGCAGGGAGACGGCACGTGCTGGGCCAAGTCGCGTAGGGCAGGCTGAAAGCCGTCAATCGGGGCGGCAGCCATGTTTTTACCCACCGGACATTGTAGCGCCCGGCTCACAATGGTGTGTGGCCATCGCCGTTGGCTCGTCGAGCGCCTATGCATTTGCCACATGGGAGCGCTGAGTTTTGAGCGCTGCAACTTACGGAAAGCCTGAGCTATAAGGTGTTCATCGAAGTGAACGAGGCGCCACGGACTGGCGGCCAGGCTTCGAAAGCCCATTGAAAGGGGGATCAAATGAACATCGCACGCTCCATCAACAACTGGCGCAAGTACCGTCAGACGGTCACCGAACTGGGCCGCATGTCGAACCGCGAACTTCGCGACCTCGGCATCGAACGCGCCGACATCGACCGCGTTGCACGCACGGCCTACGCCCGCTAAGGCGACCCACATAGATCGAAGAATTGCCAAGCGCCTGCATCTCCCGCGGGCGCTTTTGCTTTTTGAGGTCGTGGCGTTTGATTGGCGAGAGGAACGGCAGACGTTTCAGGCTGGTTCGCCCACAAAATCGTCCAAAAGAAAACCCCGCCGGGGAAGGCGGGGCAAGGCTCGCGCCCAGTTGGCTCTGGGACGCGGGGAAGAAACTCCATCAAAAGACTGACACGCGCACATAGCCAAGAATGAAGCGCCACGGGAAGGTCACTTTCCGCGAATCCGGTACGTTGTCGCTAATATATCATTGCCCGCTCGCTGGCGTGACCAGGCAGGTGATGCCATGGGTAAGCCATTCGTTAGAAGAGGCTGATGCCCGTCGCTCCGACCTTGTTGAAGTTGACAAACCGACGTGATGCGAGAGCGAGGGGCTCTTCGCTGGCGGCGATCCGCGCCTGAAGTGCGGAATGACTGCCACTGTCACTGACGCTGAACAGATCGTAGCGCCGCTGGAAACTGATCGGCGAATCTCCACCCGGATTGAAGAACACATTGTTGGCGTCAAGCGCCCCGAGGCTCGTCATGACGGGCGGCGCCGTCGTCACGATCGCTGAAACCGGCCCCCTTCCGTGCATGTCGGGCAGGCTGATCATCCAGTCGCCGCTGGCTGGAGTCTGCGTGGAGCCAAGTTCCATGCGCTGGCCGTCCGGTCCGATTAACACGACCGATACATAGGAACCGACAGCCGCGCGGCCGGTTAGCATCGGAGAGATATAGAGCCGGTCGTCCTCTTCTTCCTCGAAGAAGGGCTCGTCATGCTCAAAGAGCGCGCGAATCTCGGCCGGATCGATGGCCGCATTGAGCTTGTCGATATCGACGTCGATATTGTCGAAGATGTTCGCATCCTGGCCGCGGGTGCCGTCACTCGTGATCGCCACGAGATTGACTGCGTTTTCAATGCCGAATGTCGAGGGGAACAGGACCTCCATTGTCAGCGTCAACACACGTGGTGCGGACCCGGCTTGAAGCGTGCCGAGATCCCAGGTGATGCGGCCGGTCGCCGGGTCGTAGGTACCACCGTCGCTGGCGCTGATGAAGCGGAAGACCCTGCGATCGGCGATATCGGTGACCCGCACGCCATCGGCGAGGAACGCGCCGACATTGCTGACGGTGATCTGGTAGGTGACGACGTCTCCGGGCGAAACCTCCTCGACATTGTTGGTCTTGGTGACGACGAGGTCGGGATAGATCAGCCGGTCGGTATGGGTGTCGCGATTGTTGTCGGGCGTCGGATCGCGACCGCCGAGGCCGTTATCGCCGATGACGACGACGTTGGTGGTTTCATCAAGGCTCGCAGGCAGGCCCGGTTTGACCTTCAGCACCAGCGTCAGAGTGAGATCGGGATCCATGGGTGACAGGGTGTTGAGCTGCCATATGACGCGACCGGTGGCCGCGTCGAACGCTCCGCCATTGCTGGCGGAGACGAAGTCGAAGACGGTCGTATCGACCATGTCGACGATCTCGACGCCGGCGGCGATCCGCTGCCCGACGTTCTTCGCCGTAATCGTGAAGGTCACGGTTTCGCTGCCACCGGTCTCCTCGATCGCATTGGTCTTGGTGATCACGAGATCCGGGTCGGCCAGTGCCGTGACCGTCGCCGTGTCGGTATTGTCGAACGGGGTCGGCTCGGGCTGATCCATCGTGGCGGTCGCGGTGTTGACGAGCAAGAACCGGTCAGGACCACCGTTAAAGACGGGCGACAGCGGATCCGCCACCGAAACCGTCAGCGTCACGAGGTGAACCTGTTCCGGGTTCATCGTGCCGAGATTGACGCTGAACTGCCGGGTGATCGGATCGAGAGTGAATGGCACTGCGACGCCATCGATGCTGACGGTGTGCAGGATGATGTCGGGCGGCAAGGTATCGGTCAACACGACGTTGCGGGCCTGCTCGATCGATCCGGCATCGAGGCCGGGCGCGCCCTTGTTGAGGACCTGGATCGTGTAACTGAACACTTCTCCCGGGCGCACCACGAGCGCGGACGCGTCCTTAAGCACCTGCAGGTCCGGACCTGCAATCGTGATCGTCGCGTCGTCGCTATCGCTATAGCCGCGCTGCTCGTCCGGCGTATCGGTGCCGCGCACCGTGTCGTAGTTGATCGTCGCGGTGTTCACGACGCTCTGGCCGTTCACCGTTGCCGTGTTCTGGGCGACGGCGGAGAAGCTGATCTGAAGCGTCGCGCCGACAGGAAGATCGGCGACCGTCACGCGGAAGCCCGTTCCGACCAGTTCGACGATCGGAGCGGGCAGCCCGGCGCCGTTGACGATGACGGCCGTGATCGAGGTCGGGTCCAGCACCATGTTGGGATTGTCGAACGGATCCGAAACGACGACGTCGAAGGCGTCGATCGCCGAGGTTGGGTCGTGGCTGACGGTGATCGTGTAGCTGGCGCGATCACCGATGGCGACAAAGGGCGCACTGACGTTCTTGACGATGTTGAGCTTCGGCTCGACGACGGTCACGTCGGCCGTGTCGAAGGCCGCAACACGATTTCCGGTGAGGAGCACGGTGTTCGGCAGAACGGCGCCATTGGTGACGTTGGTCGGATCGTCGACAATGACGACGGAGTAGAAAACGTCGACGAAGTCGTTCTGCCGAATGTTGTCGCCGGGATTGACGACGGTTCCGAGCGGAATGATGAGTTCGTTGCCGGCGGTGACGGTCACGCTCGCAGGATCGAAATTGAGCGTCGCGCCCGGATTGCCCGGCACGACGAAAACGGATCCGGGAATGTAGCGCTGCCCGGCAGGCAGGAAATCACGCAGATGCAGGCCGACAATCGTGCCTTCGTCCAGCACGATCCGCAACCGGAACATCACAACTTCGCCGACGGCGACGTTCGTGCCGGCGGTTTGGACGATGCTGGTATCGAACACGGACTTGTCGAGGTCCACCCCGTTCACTCCGCGACCGGTCGCAACGATCTCGACGTCGCGCGCGACATAATTGTTGAGTACGGTCTCATCGGGACCGGGGCCATCGGCGCCGGTCCGTTCGTCCGGGTTGACGCCCGGTGTGGAGGTCCAGCGAACATCGACGCCGTTGATGATATCGTCGCCCGGTTGAAGGGAGTCGGAGGCAACGATCGTATAGACGACGCGAATGAAATCGCCGGGCGCGATGGTGAAGCCACTGCCGTTAAGCACGTGTCCATTCGGCGAAATCGTGAAGGATCCAACCACATTGCCGGAACTGTCGAAGGCGGTGGCGAGCCCGAAGACGGCATTGGGCGTTACGGCATCCACAAACGTTACGTCATAGGCAGTCGACAGCCCGTCATTGGTGATCAGCACCTCGAAACCGACCGAGTCACCCGCATCGACGGTGCTAGGTGGCGTCGTCTGGCGCTTGTCGATCGTCAGATGCGGTTCGACCACCTCGACGATCGCAACGCCGAGCGCGTCGTCGACATCGTCCGCCTGCGCGCCGACGACGTTCGGGAGGAACTCGCCTTGCTGATTGGAGAAAATGTTGCGCACGATCGCCTGATAGGCGATGCGGATCGTGTCGTTTGCAACTGTGTTGCCGGCGGGGTCGCCGGGATTGATGATCTGCGAGCCGGCCGTCGCCGCATCGTTGTCGAGCTCGAAAGTCAGGATCGTATAGCCGAGCACGTTGGTCGTGACCTGGACATTGCGAATCGAGACGGTGCCGCCGGCAAAGCCGCTGTTGACGATGGCGAGCGTTGAAGCGTCGATCTGCAGCCCCGGGACCAGCACATCGACGATGACGACGTTGCGCAACGTGCCTTCGAAGACCTTGAGATCGATCAGATAGTCGATGCGTTCGCCGATGGTGAACTGCGTGTCCGGACCGACGACCTCCTTGTTGATCTCGAAGGTCGTGGCTGTCTCGATCGTGCTCTGTGCCGCGGTGATGTAGCTGTTGGCGTCAGGGATGGGCGTGCCGATGCGCTCGCCGTTGATCGCCCCCGGATTGACCTCACCGTCGAGCGAGCTCCAGTCGCCGGTGACTGTGTTGGTCAGCGTCTGCCCTGGTCCGACGCTGTCCAGCATCTCGACCTGGTAGACGACCGTCAGGGTCGAGCCCAGCGGAATGTCGAGATTGGACCCGGCCACGGAGAAGACGCCGGTGGCATCGAAACCGATCTGGTTGGTGACATCGACGCCGTTGATCCTGGCGCTGACGATGCCGATGACGCGCTGGCCTGCCGGCGTCGGGTCGCGGAACGCAAATTCGTAGGCCGTCGCCTTGGAAGACGTGGTGTGGGCGACGGTGATGGAATAGGTGACGATATCGCCGGCATCGACCGGGCCCTGGGCGTCGTTGGTCTTGCCGATCGTGAGCTTCGGCTCGACGATGCGAACGTCGACCGTGTCGGTGCGCGTCGGCGAATGATCCGTGGTGAAGGTTGCTGTGTTGACCTTGACGGCGTCGTTGACGTTGTCGAGCGTGTTCAGGACCTGGACGCGGAAGCTCACCCGAATGAAGTCGTTGTTCGGGTCGTTGTCGGCAAGCGTCGTGAAACTGGCAAGGTCGAGCGTCAATGTCTGGGTGGCCGTATTGGCGCTATCGATGACCAGAGCATTGCCGTTGGCGTCGACGGCAATGCCGCTGCCTGGAACGAAGACGAAACCGGCCGGAAGAAAATCGGTGAGGAACGGGTTCTCCGTCAGTCCCTCGATGACCGGAATGGTGATCGTGTAGATGATCTGCTCGCCGATCGTGTAGGTCGTCCGGTCGCTGGTCTTGATGATCGGGCCGGGCTGGGCAATCGTTAGCGTAGACGTCGTCGTGAAGGCATAGTTGTTAAGCAGGGCCTCGTCCGTGCGCGGCCCGCCGTCGCTCCCGTCGCGACGCTCACTGACGGCGCCGGGGACGTCCTTCGCCAGAGAAGGATCTTCGTTGTCGACGACATCGACATCCGGCAGCGACTTGTAGGTGAGGTCGACCGTATTGGTCAGCGCCTGACCGGATACGACATTCGGCGCGACCGTCGCCTGATAGGTGATAGTCACCACCTGGTTCAGACCGAGATCGAAGCCGGAAACGAGCACGCGATTGTTGACGAGGTCGAGCGTGACGTCGCTCAATTGCAGCGGATCCAGACCGAAGGCGGGCGTGCCCGCACGGATCGTCACCGAGTTTGAAACGAGTATGGTCCCCGGCGGCAGCTGGTCGACGAGGTTGAGCTCGAAACCGTCTGCGGTCGACGAGGCGTTGTGGCGAATGGTCAAGGTATAGGTGACAACGTCGCCGGCATCGGTCGTGCTATCCGGTGTCGTGTACGACTTGACCACATCGATCGCCGGTTCGGTCACCGTCACCGTGACATTGGTGTCGGGGAAAGCGAAATTGGGAACGTCGCCGACGCTGAATGTTACAGCGGTACCGTTGAGGTGGACGTCGCCCTCATCGGTTTCGGGAACGTTCAGCACCTGGGCACGCACGACGATGACGATCGTCTCCTCATCGCTGACGGTGCCCGTTGCGTTGTTGACGATCGTGCCGAACTCGAATTGCAACCGATTGACGACACCGTCACCGTCAGTGTCCAGCAGTTGGTAGGACGGCGTTCCGGAAAGCTGCAGATCCGAGCCGACGCTGGAACTGTCGACTTTCAGGATCTCGATGATGCCCTGCGATCCGAGCACGTTCAGGAAGTCGGTGTCGTCGTAGACGACGACGTTCTGCGATGTGCCACGCGGGATGGGCACGCGGACTTCATAGATCAGGATCTCGCCGACAAGCACATTGGGGTTGGTGTCGGCGACGTAGCCCGGTTGCCCGGGCGTCAGATATTCAGTGCCGCCGTAGGAGGTGTTGATCAGCGTCTTGGTGATCTGTGGCGCAAGGATCGTCAGCCGATCCTGACCTGTCACTTGCTCGAATGCGCGCTCATTCGGGTCGATGCCCGGCAGTGAGGTATAGCCGCCGTCGGGGATCACCGCGACGTTGTCAAGCGTGCTTCCAGTGATGATGCCCGGATCGACGCGCATGGCAAAGTTCAGCATCAGCTTCTCGCCGGGCGCGATAGCAAAGTTCGGATCGTTGTCGGCAACGGTGATGACCCAGAAGCCCCCGGCTTGCGAAATCGTCACGTCCACGAACGCGGTATTGACGGCGCCGGTGCCCGTCTTGGACGAAAGAACCAGGTTGGTGAACCAGCCGAGCGGCAGGTCGTCGTCGGACATCTGCAGGCCGAAAGACGTCGTGCTCGAACTTGCCGACGAGTTCTGAACGGTCAGGCGCATCTGGATGAGCTGGCCACCCTGCGCCACGTCGGGCAGGAACTCCTTGATGATCGACAGGTTGGGCTCGACGATATCGACCGGAACGACGGCCGGCGCCGTCGGCGCGGTCGTCGGCGTATCGAGGATGGCCGAGTTGCTGACCGTGACGCCAGCCTGGAGGGCGGGATCGTCGCTGGCTCGCACCTGATACTCGATAACGAAGGATTGTCCCGAAAGCGTGGTGCCCGGCGCCGCGTTCGCGACCACATTGCTGAAATCGAAAGTCAGCACGTTGTTGACATAAGTGTAGGTCAGCAGCGCGCCGTTCGAAAGAAGGGTACCGCCTTGCGCGACCACGCCGTCGAAGGTGACGGTCTGTCCGGCGGCATTGACGTAGGTGAGGCGCAGGATCGGCGAGCCGACGAGAACCATGCCCGCGGGCAAGGTATCCGTAACCGTTGCTGCCGTGTCTCCATCGGGAAAGGTCACCGCAATTTGAAACGTGCCTATTTCGCCGATCGCGAAGTCGTTGCCGGATGTAAAGGTCTGGTCCGTCGCCACCAGCCGCTTGGAAGCCGCAACGCCCTGCGTTACCAGCGAAACGGCGTCGATGAACTGGCCCTCGACATTGAGCGTGAAGTCGGTGCCTCCCTCGACCGCCGCATAGGAAACGAGTTCGGCCGCGTTTTCGACGGTAATGCCCGGATCGATGCTGTCGATCGCCACCAGCTGGTAGGTGATGATGATGATGTTGCGGCCGTCATTGGCGCCGTCAGCCGCAATCGAACCGATGCCGTTGCCGTCGGTGATCGACAGGCCGGCGCCGAAGAGATCGCCGGAAAAGCTGCCGACCGCCGTGCCGTCGCCGTAGCGCACGTCAAGCTGCAGGGCTGCTCCTGGCGGGATCGTAAAGCCCGGCGGCAACTGGTCGCGAATAAGCAAATCGAAGGCATCCTGACCGCCGGTGTTCTGGATGACGATGGCAAACTTGACCGTATCGCCCGCGTCGATGCCTGAGAGGTCGCTGACGATCGGGCTGGAGGTGAGATCTGCCGTCGTCAGCGGTGACGTGGTCGAAAAGCCGGGCGTGCCAACGGTAAAGGTCAGCTTCGACGGTCCGACCGTTGATGGATTGAAGGCGAGCGAATTGTCGACAGCGCCATTGGCGTTGGTGGCGACAACGCCCTTCGTCAAGGAAAGGATCGGTTGCCTGAGGATGATCGAGTTGATGAAGTCCTGTTCGAGGACAAGCGACGATTGGCTGTCGCCGGTCTGAACGACCGCCTGGTTGACGAGCAACAGGCCGTCGGCAAACGGCTGGTCGGTGGCGACGACGGTATAGAGGATATCGATAATGCCCCCCGTGCTCGCATTCTCGTCGAAATTGTCGAAGAACAGGCGAATGGCATTGTTGCCGCCGAGCGTCGTGACAACAGGTACGCCGGCAACCCTGCCGCCGCCGGTCAACGTATCGTCGGGGCCGCGAATGATGGTGAAGGCAACAGGGACGCCGCCCTGCGTGTCCGTGAACACGAGGCCTGTGCCATTGGCGTCAACGTCGTAAACGGGCAAAGGCAGGTAGTCGGTGATGACGAGATCGTCGACGTCGCTCGATGCGACGACGATGCGGATGCGATAGGTGACGGTGTCTCCGGGCGAGACCGTGCCCGGATTACCGAGCACGCCGTTGACGGCGTAGACGCTCTTGTGGCCCTGCGGTTGGGGCACGGTGACGGAGCTTTGCGATCCATCCGGGTCGGCAGCGCCTCCGCCGGGCAGCGCGCTGTTTGCAGTCATCGAGACGGAATTGGAAAGCACCTCGTTGACGACGACCGGGCCGCGTCCCGGCTGGCGGAACGTTTCGTCGATGCGAGCGAAGTAGACGAGCGTCAGTGTCGTGGCGCCTTGCTGGGCATCGCCGGCGAAGAGGTCGCCGACCAGGCGCGAATCGTGGCCGCTGTTGCTAAGCGCGTTGCTGATGAAAAACGTCAGCGTTTCCGTGCCGTTTGTCTGGAATGCCGAGGTCAGTTCCGTCTGCTGGTTCGGAGGAACCAGTCGCTGCAGATCGATGAACGTGGTCTGGCCGTTCTGCACCAGTTGCAGCACGGGCGTGTGTTCCAGAACGCCGTTGTCGGTGGTGTCAAATGTGAGACCGTCCGAGAGAATATCGTTGAGGATCGCGGCTCTGAACGCCTGGTAGTCGGAAACATCGATGGTCACCTGGAAGCGCAGGTAGGCGCCCGGTATCGCGGCGCCGCCGCCCTCGACCGAAACCGTCTTCAAGACCGTATAGGGGCGGATCGCGATGTCGATGCTGTCCTGGAGATCTCCGCCGGTTGCCGCGTCGACCGGGTTGCCCTGATAGAGCGCCTCGACGCTCGCATCGTTGGTGGCGATCGCAACATGCGGGTTCAGCGGATTGATGATCAGCGCGCCGCTGGCATCCCTTTCGGGCGCGTAGGCGCTGAGCGTGATGACGATGTCGCCATCACCAGCCCGACCGGTGACCGTCGCAAAACTCCACTCCGCAGTGGTCACCGTGTCGGCGCCGGGGACCCCTTGCGGTGTTGCGCCGACACCCGGCGCTGTTGCTGATGTCGCAGCGACGTTGGTCGTTGCGTTGAGAAAGTAGAGGTTCGTCGGCAGAAGATCCCGCACGTCCACGTCGGTGACCGTGATGTTGGTCGCGACATCGATGGAGATCGTATAGGTGAAGGGGAAGTTCGGCCCCTGCGCCGTCTCGCCTTCCGCCAGCTGCACCGCCTTTTCAAGCCTCATGACAATCGGGGTGATCGCGTCCGTGCTGGTCGATCCCTGCTGGATCGGCGGATCGGTCGATGGATTGTTCAGCTCGTCGATACCGAAGCGGAAACCGCCGCGGGCTGTGATGTCGATCGGATCACCGGGAACGGCACCCGGGTCCACCCCATTGGGGCTTTGGGCGAGCGTGGCGTTGAAATCCAGGCGAATGACCGGTTGGTCCGGCCCATAGCTGCCGAATGGGGCGAGGACGTTGACCCAGGTCTGGCCGATCTCGGTCCCCTGCGGCAGCGCCATGTTGCCGCCGAAGGGATGGGCACTGACCACATTGCCGCTGCCGTCGACCCAGTTGCTGCCATTCCAGGTGCCGACAGTCTGGCTCGTCACGGTTGTTCCAAGATAGGTCACGCTGTTGATTTCGACACCGGGTTCGACCGTGACATCGACAAAGGGACCATACCCGGTTCCCAACGGATCTGAGGGCGAGGCAGTGTTGTCGAAGGTGACCGCGAAGGCGAAATCGTCGTTGATCAGCTCTTCGGCCGGAAGGTCGACGACGGCCGCCTCCGGTGTCGCGTTGAGAAGCACCCGGTCCTCAAGGCGGCGAATCCGCGGTCTGTAGGCTTGTCCCCGCTCGATCTGCATTGCCATCTCCCTTGTCGTCATGTCTCGGGCGCGCAACTCGCGATGGTAGGTGCCCGCGACAATACATCAGTTTCGATAGTGAGCCCAGCGCGGCAGATGCCCCAGGTTAACGTAGTGCAGCCATTCCGAAGCAAAGCTGCCGACGGAACGCCATCGCAGTCCCGAAGTGAGCCGTCCGGGCGTCCCTGCGACCCAGTCCCCCTGGACTTCATATGGCAGGAAGACCGAGTTGAAGCGGACGTCGATAAGCGTGTGTTTGGCGCCGCTGATGTCGACGGCCAGCGGACCCCCGCCTTCGGCCGTGATCGCCGGCGGCGGCAAGGCATTGCTGGCCGTCGGATCGATTCTCAGGAGCTGGACGGGAGCCGGGCCTGATCCGAAAACTGCTGAGCGAAAAAACACATCCCCCGCATCCTGGCGCAGCCAGTCGGCGTCCTCTGGAAGCAGCCAGGCCTTGATCTCCAACCTTCGCGGCTCGGCAATTTCGCCGAGGAGCTCCCCACGCTCGATCCACCGGCCGGAAAGCGCGTCCATGTCGTTGCCGTAGATGATGCCGGATCGTTGCGCAGTGATCTTGAGGCCGGCCAGCCGCTCATCCGTGTCAGCGATCTCGTCGTGCATGGCCGAAAGCGCCTGTTCCGCGCCTGCCTGCGCGCTCGGATCGCCGCCATCGAGCGCACGCGCGAGAAGAATGTCGATACCACCCTTTCGGGCCATCAGGCGGCTGCGGTCTGCCTGCAACGACTGATTTGAAAGCAATGCCAATGGCTCGCCGGCTTCGACCCTGTCTCCCGACCTGACGAAGATATCGGTGATCAGCCCGGCGCTGGCCGCTCGCACTTCAAGGGCATCGCGGTAGGCGATGACGCCGGGCGCTGACAGCCAGACGGGGACGGGCGCAAACCACAGGGCAAGCAGGACTACCATTCCCAATGCCACGCGCTGAGATGCCGCTCGCCGATCGCCCGCCGTGAGCTTCCAGGCCGCCAGAAGGAAGCGAAAGAAGGGTGTAACCACCATCGTCCAAACCACGAGGGCCGCCAAGACAAGGCCAAAACCAAATGCCAGATGCGTAGCGACGAGCGTCAGCGTGCTTGCGGCGATGAGCCGCCAGGCGAAGGCGAGCCAGCCGTAGAACTCGATCCATCCGCGTTCGGACACCTTCGGGCTGATCCCCGTCAGGAGCCGCATTGCACGGTCACGGGCCGCCGCTGCACCGCGTTGGTACAGATTGGAGACCCGAAACAGGTCGACCAGCGCGTAGTAACCGTCGTAGCGCATCAGCGGGTTGGCATTGAAGACGACCGTGCTCAGCGTCGTTGCGACGATCAGCGACTGGAGAAAGGCCTTCCATTGGCCAGGTTCTGCCTGCGACCATAGGAGAACCGCCACCGCGCCAAGCGCCAGTTCGCCCATGATGCCGGCGGCGGTTATGTGCAGGCGGCGCCAGCGCGATTGCAACCGCCAGGCCCCGGTCACGTCGACATAGGCGCCCAGTGGCATGAACAGGATGAAGAGAATGCCCACTTCCCGGATTTCGACGCCATAGAGCCGGGCGACAATGCCGTGCTGGCATTCGTGCCAAAGCTTGCTCACGACCCAGGCGAGCCAAAGCCAGACAACCATGTCGAGGCTGAATAGCGATCCAAGGTCGCTGCGGAAGGCATTCCAGTTGCCCGTAAGCTCGACCGCAGCGGCAACCAGCAGAACAAGAAAGAGCAATGCTCCGAGCCGGCCATAAAGCCACGTCAATCGGACAGCGCAAAACTGGAAGAACCGATCCCAGGTCCCAAGCCTGATCCGCTGGGAAATCACTCCGAGGTTTCGCCGACTGCTCGGCGAGTTGGCGTTTTGCGAACCGGTAAGCAGTCCATGCCGCTTCAACTCGTCGACGAGCTGAGGCACCTCGTTCTGCTTCAGCCCGGCGCCTGGATATTCGAGCAGCAGCCGGGCATGCGCCTCGTTGCTGGCGATCGTGCCGTCGAGCAGGCGCGCAAACGCCGCCGTCTCAGGATCCGTTTCCATAAAGCTTCCGCCAAACGGATCCTCGATGAGGACGATTTCCCGGGCGTCCTCGTCGCGATAGATGAAGCGTAGCTCCGGCCTTAGCCGTGGGAAATCGTCCGCCATCTCACCTCCACCACCGCTTCAGGGCAATCCAGGCGTCGCGAAAGAGGATCTCTCCGAGCCGGGCCCGGCCGGTCGGAAGGATCGCGACGCCACGTTGTCCCGGTCGAAGGGATTGGCCGGCGTTTGTGATTGTCGAGCGCACCGGCAGGACGGTGCGGCCGGCGATGGTTTCGACCTCCGGCGCGTTCCTGAAGTTCTCAAGCTTGATGGGCTCTGACTGCACGCCATCGAGATAGAGCAGTGCGTCTGCCTGATGGGGCAGGCGCGCCAGGGCTTCGATCGGAACGTCGACACGCACGCGCATGTGCTCGAGTGGCGCGATCTCGGCGACCGTATCGCCTTCACGTACGGGCGCGCCTGCTGAACGCTCGAGTGGACTGCTGAGCACGACCCCGTCTACCGGTGCCTTCAGTACCAGATTTGCGAGCTGCCAATCGAGCAGGTCGCGCTCCGCAGCGGCTGCCTCCGCTTCGTTGCGGGCAAGCTCGGCCTCGGTGATGCGCTTTTCCCGCACGGCCGCGTCGCGGCGCCGAAAGGCCTCGTCTGCTTTCGAGGCTGCGGTATTGCGTGCAAGCTGCAGCGCTTCGCCTTCGAGCAGAGCGATGATGTCGCCTTGCCGGACCACGTCCCCGGCCTTGACTTTCGCCTCCCTCAGGACACCGCTGAAACTGGCAGAAACAAAATGTCTGCCCTCAGCCTCGAGTTCCGCTTCCGCGCGGATGCGGTCCGGCACGGGAACGAAGAGAGCCGCGGCCAGCAACGCTGCCAAGGCAATGGCCATCAACAGACGGGCGCCGGGGCGAAGGCTCGGCATGCGCCGCTTTGCTTCGCGCTTCACGCTGATATCGACGACGGTGCGAACAACCGTCCAGCCGTTGCCGTCCAGCTCTGCGAACGCGGAGCCGGGCTCGGCGACAATGATGACGGTATCGTGTGACGATCGGCGGTCTGTGACTTTAAAGCCGACGACGCTGCGTGCGTTGAGTTCGAAGGCGAGGCCCGGCCTGCCGTCTTTCGCCTTGTCCTCGACGAGTGGTTGGTCCAGCCGAGCGCAGCGTCGCGCAAAGCTCCTGATCTGTTCCGAAATCGGCGCTGAGCCGCGCGGTGTAGCCGCCGGCGAAGCGGCCAGAACATCGCCGCCAGGCGTGGCGATCAACACCGAGCGCGCATGCAAGGTTTCTCGAAGCCGATCGGCGAGGGCGCTTGGGTCCTGCGGCAATGGCGTTGTTGCGCTTGCCGCCACCAGATCCGCAAGCGTCTTTGAATGTCTCGTATCTGTGTCGATATTCCCAAAAGAGACGGCCAGCGCCGCCAATTCCAAAGTGGCCCGCGATGATCCGAGCGCGGCCTCCGAGGCTGCCCTGATTGCGGTAATCGCGCCGATGCCGCGGGGCAGGGGGGTCGCGAGCAGAACCGCGTTCGGCACTGTGGCGGAAACGTCGGCGCGTGGCTCCATCGTGCGGATGGCTTCGCTTGCGGCAAGGCGGAGTTCGTTGCCGATCGCCAAGTGGTTGGCGCGATGGCTTGCGTCGAGCGCAAATTCGCTGAGAGCCAGCGTGCCTTCGCGGTCAACAACCAGGCCGAGCGCAAGCGCATCGATCAGCTCGGCAACTGCCGCCAGAAGTTCGCCCTGCCGGCGGTTGGGTTTGCCACGATCGGATCCGAAGGATTGGACGAGGCCATGCAGGCGGCGGTAGACGGGTGGAGGCGGCGTTTCCCCATCGACCTGACTGCTGCTTGCGGCCGCGCCGATCTTTCCTGCCGCGTTCATTGCACGGGAGCCAAGAGAGGAAGCGCCAGCTCGACCCTTTCCCCGCTCAAAAGCTGATAGTCGCCGTTCTCGATTTCAATGCCGAGCCGCCTCAAGCCTGTCGGTGCATCGATGTCGGGTCCGAGGTCGCGGACCCGTGCTGTGACCTCTCGCCCCTCCCGCAACAACCGGACCTGGACGGAGGTTCCCGCCTTTGCGCTGCCAAGACAGACCGGGGGCACAAAGAAGTCGGCGTGGAGCTTTTCGAGCTTGAGCAAGGTCACGAGGCGTGCGTCGCCGCCGGCGCCCACCAGTTCCGACGGTTTGCGATGCAGGGTGCTGACGACGCCGTCGAAGGGAGCGCGGATGTCGAGCAGCGAAAGGCGCGATTGGGCACTCGAAAGCGCGATCTGAGCAGCGCGGCGCTCCTCCTCCACGGCCTCGACTTCAGCCTCGCTTACCTGAAGCTCGGCGCGCGCCTCGATCATTTCCAGCGGGCGGACGGCCCGTGCCTTCTCGAGTTTTTCAAGCTCGCTCATCTTTCGGCGCGCCAGGTCACGCTTGGCCTCTGCCATCATCAAGCGCCCCCTGGCATCGTAACGCACGCGTGCGCTGTCAACCTCGGCCTGCGCCATCGTCTTGTCGAGTTCTGCAAGCACGTCGCCGCCTTTCACTTTCTGGCCCGCTTCGACATGCATCACCGCCACGATACCCGGTTCGCGGGCGGCCACTTCGACGGTCGATGCCGGTTCGGTGAAGCCGGTGGCCACCTTTGCGGTACACTCTTGCGCATCTGCAGCGCCTGCGACCGCGCAGGCGATCAGCGCCATCATACAGCTGGCTGACGACCTAGTCCTGCGCCGTCTTGGCATTTTGAGCCCCGGTCTGCGCGTTGCGCTTTCGAATGGCCTGCGGATCGACAAGTATGTTGCCGGAGCCATCTTGCGACGCGTTGGCATCCTTGCTGACATAGTCGCGCCGGCTCACCTTGATGTAGTCGAGATCGTCGGACGCGATGCGCGTTGCCTGGATGCCGCGGACGGTCAACATCGTTCCGGCCGCGCGCTCCAGCGCATAAAGTGCAAGATTATAGGTGACGGCGGCTTCCATTAGCCGTTCTTCCGCCTGTGTGCGGTCCTCAAGACCGGAGATCAATGTCGCCAGAAACGCGCTGCCGCTTTCGAGCCCCTCCTCGGATCGAGCCTGAAGAGCGCCGATTTCGGTGCTGACGGCCGAAAGTTCAGCCTCGCGCGCTTTCATTTCCTGATAGGCGCTGCGGACCTCGCGCACAGCGATCTGGGCCTCAAGCAAAACGGTGTCGCTGACGTTGCGCATTTGCGAGGTCAGTTGTCTGAGCTCGATGCGCCGACGTTCGTGCTGGGCCTTCTCACTCGTGTTGCCGAGCGGCACCTTCAGGCGAACGCCGACATCGACATCCACGTCGGTCTGGTCCCATTGGCCCTTCCAGGCATCGCCATAATGGTTGTTTCCTGCAAGACCGTCATTGGATACGCCGGCAAAAAGATCGAGGTCCGGGAGCAGATTGTTCTTGGCGACCTTTTCCTGAAGCTCAGCGCTCCTCAACTGTAGAGCGACGGCTTTCAGCTCCGGACGGTTCTGCACCGCGAGCAATGCCACGTCTTCCAGAGGGACATCGACGAATTTCTTGACCGGTCCCTGGGTCGGAATGACCTCGACCTCGTCGCCGTAAAGCCCCTTGTCGCTCAAGAGGGCGGAAAGGCGGGCCTGGCTGTTGTCCGCGCCCGTACGGGCGCGGATGATGGATGCTTCGGCGCTGCGAATAGAGGCGGTCGCCTGTTCGGTCTCGCCGGTTAGCGTGTCCAGACCCTTTCGCGCTGCGATCCGCCCGGCGACCCCTTGGAGTTCGCCGACGAGGCGTTGCCGCTGCAAGACCCGCGCACGTTCCGCATAGAGGGTCCAGTAGGCCCGTACCACCTCGGAAAACTGGTCTTCGATCTGGCGCTGGAAATCAGCCACGCTTCGGTCACGTTCGAGCCGCGCGAGCTGCATCGGCGCAGAATTTACCTCGACACCCGCACCGCGGAGCAATGGCTGCTTGAACTCCAGCCGCAGCTTGGCATCGGCCTGGTCCTTGGGCACGAAGAATTCCGAATTGCTGTCGCGCCGGCCGAGCCGTTGCGACAGCCGCAGTTCACCGCCCGTGATCAGAGGTTGACCAAGGCCGAATTCGACCGACCCTTCGTCTTCCTTCAATGTTGTCGGAGAGGATGAGGACGTTCCGGTCTGCAGCAGGCTCGATCGCGGGGTATCCGTGTCCTTGTAGTTGCCTTCACCGAACGCATAGGGTGAAAAGCGGCCCTCTTCCTCTTTGACCACCGCCTCTCGGATCATCGGGATATCGGAACTTGCTGCCAATTGGTTTGAGCTGGCAAGCATCCGACCGAGCAGCTCGTCTATTTCAACCTGGACCTTCTTCGGCTTGCGCGATTGCCGCGCGCTCATAGCCTTTTCCCAATAGGCCCCGGCGGATGCCTTTCCGATCGGCAGACCTTCGACCTTGGGAGGGATCCTCGAGGCTCCGGCATAGGCGGCATCCGAGCGCGATATAGGGGTCACGTTGCCATCCTTGTCCGCCGTATGCGGCCCAAGGTCTCCTTCGGCCTTGGCCACGAAGCGACGATACTCTTCCTGGACGCCGCGTGCGATTTCGCTGTTGGGATTTAGGTCGTCGACCGCATCGGTTGTGCATGACGACAACACCAGCAGAAGGTGAGCGGAGATTATCCTCGCCGTAACGTTAGGTGCGATGGATGAACGGGACAAGTTCTTCCGACCGCGCCACTTCATGTGCGCAGATTCCCATCGATCATGCAAATATCCCCTCTAATGCTGTCACGATGTATGTCTTGTATTGCCTAGTCAACCCTTCAAATTATTGGGGATTGTACTTGTATTGTTTTGAAATTAATTCTGGTTTTCCGGAAATATTTATTAAGTATAGTCAATTTCGCGGTGGTCTGCGGATCACTTCCAGGAGGTGGTCATAGCCAGACCGCGGGATCTCCGAGGCTTTAACGATTTGACGCATTGCTTTGTCGCGCCGTCAACGGAACCGATTTCGTTGAGCAGCGTCTCTTCGATCGCCGTCAAGACCGAGCGATTGCTGGACGTTTTTCGCCGATGAAGTGTTCCAAAGACGTCGAACAAGAAGCAGGCCCGTCACGCAACCGATCATTTTTTCAACGTGTCGGTCAGGCTGTTTTCGGCTCATGGCAGAGGTGCCGCTCGATTGCCAAAGTCGAAAAACCGAAACGATGAACGCTCGTCGTTGGACAGATCGGAAAAGCCAAGTGCGATAAAATCGAAGTTTGCCCTAATCCAATCCGATGCGCATTCAAGGCAACGTCTAGCCGATTAAACTTGAATACAAAACACCACTTTTTTACACGGTTGCGGTATCTTGTCAGCCGGCGTTGGTTGACGTAGTCGAGGCGTATAACCACCTCAGCCAGCAAAGCTGTTCAACGAACGGCATTTGGACGGCACATACCTCTAAACGTTGAGATAGCGATGACCCTTTACCTCGATTACCTGGCTGAGATCAAAAGCAGAGAAAGTCAAAAGCTCGCTCCCAAGCCGATCGATGACGGCGGGCTCGTGGCCGAAATCATTGCGCTGATCGAGGATGCCGGCAACGGGCACCGGGCGGATGCCCTGAAATTCTTCATCTACAATACGCTGCCGGGCACGACGAGTGCGGCTGGCGTCAAGGCCGCGTTCCTGAAGAAGATCATCCTTGGCGAAACGGTAGTTTCCGAGATTTCCCCCGCATTCGCTCTGGAGCTGCTTTCGCACATGAAGGGTGGTCCCTCGGTCGAAGTGCTCTTGGACATTGCCCTTGGCGATGACACCGCAATAGCCGGGCAGGCCGGTGAAGTGCTAAAAACGCAGGTCTTCCTCTACGATGCCGACATGTTCCGGCTGCGTGACGCCTTCAAGGCGGGCAATGCGATCGCAAAGGGCGTCCTTGAGAGCTACGCCAAGGCCGAGTTCTTCACAAAGCTCCCGGAGGTCGAGGACGAGATCAAGGTCGTGACCTTTATCGCTGCCGAAGGCGATATCTCGACCGACCTTCTGTCTCCCGGCAATCAAGCCCACTCGCGCTCGGACCGCGAACTGCACGGCCAGTGCATGATCACGCCGGAGGCGCAGCAGGAAATCGTGGCGTTGCAAAAGCAGCATCCGGACAAGCGGGTGATGATGATCGCCGAAAAGGGCACCATGGGCGTGGGCTCGTCGCGCATGTCGGGCGTCAACAACGTGGCGCTCTGGACGGGTAAGCAGGCCAGCCCCTACGTGCCCTTCGTCAACTACGCCCCGGTCGTTGCAGGCACTAACGGCATCTCGCCGATCTTCGCGACAACCGTCGACGTAACCGGCGGCATCGGCATCAATCTGAAGAACTGGGTCAAAAAGACAGGTGAAGACGGCAAGCCGATCCTCAACAATGACGGCAATCCGATCCTGGAACAGAAGTTCTCCGTCGAGACCGGCACCGTTCTTTCGTTGGACGTGAGGAACAAGAAACTCCGCGACGAGGCCGGCCAGGAACTGGTCGATGTCGCTTCCGCCTTCACACCGCAGAAGATGGAGTTCATGAAGGCGGGCAGCTCCTATGCCATCGTCTTCGGCAAGAAGCTCCAGACCTTCGCGGCACAGACCCTCGGCGTCGAGGCGACCCCGGTCTTTGCCCCGAACAAGGAAATCACCGTCGAGGGTCAGGGCCTGACCGCGGTCGAGAAGATCTTCAATCGCAACGCCGTCGGCGTGACGCCGGGCAAGACCCTTCATGCGGGCTCCGACGTGCGGGTGAAGGTGAACATCGTTGGCTCGCAGGACACGACCGGTCTGATGACCGCGCAGGAACTGGAGGCAATGGCGGCCACCGTCATCTCGCCGCTCGTGGACGGCGCCTATCAGTCGGGCTGCCACACGGCCTCGGTCTGGGACAAGAAGGCGCAGGCAAACATCCCGAAGCTCATGAGCTTCATGAACAATTTCGGCCTGATCACCGCTCGTGACCCGAAGGGCGTCTACCATTCGATGACGGACGTGATCCACAAGGTGTTGAACGACATCACCGTGGATGACTGGGCGATCATCATCGGCGGCGACAGCCACACCCGCATGTCCAAGGGCGTCGCCTTCGGCGCGGACTCTGGCACAGTTGCGTTGGCGCTTGCCACCGGCGAAGCGACCATGCCGATCCCGCAATCGGTCAAGGTGACCTTCAAGGGCACCATGCAGCCTTACATGGACTTCCGCGACGTGGTGCACGCGACCCAGGCGCAGATGCTCAAGCAGTGTGGCGACAACGTCTTCCAGGGCCGCATCATCGAAGTCCACATCGGCACGTTGCTCGCCGACCAGGCTTTCACCTTCACCGACTGGACGGCCGAGATGAAGGCCAAGGCCTCGATCTGCATTTCGCAGGACGAGACGCTGATCGAGTCGCTTGAAATCGCCAAGTCGCGCATCCAGATCATGATCGACAAGGGCATGGAAAATGCCGCCGGTACGCTGAAGGGCCTTATCGCCAAGGCGGATGCGCGCATCGCCGAGATCCGCTCGGGTGAGAAGCCGGCGCTGGCTCCCGATGCCAACGCGAAGTACTTCGCCGAAGTGGTTGTCGACCTGGACGTGATCGACGAGCCGATGATCGCCGACCCCGATGTCAACAACGCCGACGTGTCCAAGCGCTACACCCACGACACGATCCGTCCGGTTTCTTACTACGGCGGCGCCAAGAAGGTGGACCTCGGCTTCGTCGGCTCGTGCATGGTGCACAAGGGCGACATGAAGATCGTCGCGCAGATGCTGAAGAACATCGAGAAGCTCGAAGGTAAGGTGGAGTTCAAGGCGCCGCTGGTCGTCGCTGCGCCGACCTACAACATCATCGACGAGCTGAAGGCCGAAGGTGATTGGGACATCCTGCAGAAGTATTCGGGCTTCGAGTTCGACGACCTGAAGCCGAAGACTGCGAACCGGACCGAATACGAGAACATCCTCTATCTCGAGCGTCCGGGTTGCAACCTGTGCATGGGCAACCAGGAAAAGGCGGAGAAGGGCGATACGGTTCTGGCAACCTCCACCCGTCTGTTCCAGGGGCGGGTCGTTGAAGATACGGCAGAGAAGAAGGGTGAATCGCTGCTGGCCTCGACCCCGGTCGTGGTGCTGTCAGCGATCCTTGGCCGCACGCCGAGCATGGATGAGTACCGAACCGCTGTTGACGGAATCGACCTGACGAAGTTCGCTCCGCCGAAGGCGGCGCCAATCGACTCCTTGTCTGTCCATTATTGAGGCTTTGAGGCCTGAGTGGGCATTGTTGACGCCGACTGGCCTCACAGCGGGGATACTCCCGCTGTGAGGCGCGGGGGCGAAGTCATTGACGTGCGCTGGCCGATTGACGGATGGCCATGGTCGACAAGGTTCCACAATAAATCTTGCGCGATTTTACATCGTCCACAGGGCCGGAAGAGATGAAGCGTGCAATTTATCACCGAATTGCGCCACACGGTCGTGATCATGCAAAATGATGCCGTGCCGCAGTCCTCGGAAGCCCTCAGCCTTGACCGTCGACGATGCCTTGACTTCGATGCCCCCCGGGAACTGTCGTCGCAGGCATATGGCTAAGACAGCGCCCAGAGATGTGGACCTTTGTAGGGCGCCGCCTGTAACCAAGTCCACACTGGGCGCGGCCTGCCGTTGAACGCCGGTGGGCTCGGGGATCTGGCAGCCAGATTTGAGCGAGCGTGTCGTGATCGCTCACCGGCTCGCATCATGTGCAATATGCTCTCAATGAGAGCGCAATGATGTCTACCGATGAGATCGATGCGCACTGCTCTAGCGAAGGCAAGGCGGCTGCTCTTTCTGGCGATCCATTCTCCGATCACGATTTCAAGGCGGCCAGGAGGGCTTTTGCCGTTTCGCCAGATGAGGCGGGATTCTGGCCGGTGATGAGCCGGCCATCGACGACTGCGTGAACGCCCCAGTCCTTCACCTTCGAGAAAACGGCGCCGAGATCGAGCAACTCGTCTTCCACCAGGAAGGGCACGACCTCTGTCAGGCCGACGGCCGCTTCCTCGGAATTGGTAAAACCGGTGACCCTTCGACCGTTTACGAAAGGTGAGCCGTCCGGCTTCTTGACGTGGCGCAGAACGCCGGGGGCGTGGCATACGAGGGCAATCGTCTTGCCCGCCGCAATGAAGGCTTCGAGCAGCCTGATCGAGTTTCCGTCCTCGGCGAGATCCCACATCGGACCGTGACCGCCGGGATAGAAAACGGTGTCGAAGTCCCCCTGGTTGACGCTGTCGAGGCGAACCGTCTCGGCGAGCTGGGCCTTGGCTTCCCGGTCAGCCTTGAAGCGACGAGTGAGATCGGTCTCGAACATCGGTTCATCGCTCTTCGGGTCGAGCGGCGGTTGGCCGCCCTTGGGCGATGCAAGGGTGATTTCGGCCCCGGCATCCTTAAAGACGTAATAGGGAGCCGCCAGCTCTTCGAGCCAGAACCCTGTCTTCTTGCCGGTGTTGCCGAGGGTGTCGTGCGAAGTGAGGACCATTAGGACCTTCATGGATCATATCCTTTGCACTGGAGGAGTAGATTTGAAGTCCGATCAGCCGCGTCGGCTTCTCGATGCACTGACATTGGCGTCGCAATGACATCTGGGAGATCTAGGTCGCAGAAACCAGCAATCCATCTTGATGATGGATAAAGAATCGAGATCTTCAGATCGCTCACGGGCCGCGATCAATCGCCGCCCAAATGACCGCCAAGGCCGGTGCGCTATTCACGTCTGACCGTTGCGGGCGTCGACCGGCAGGCGGGCTGAGGTGCCATCCGCGCGCGCCAGGACGAAATTGTCGAAGTTGGCGATCGAGGCACAGGAATGGTTGGGGAACACGCGTACGCGGCTGCCCAGCGGCAGGGGGCGCCCGGAATGGGGGACGAACCCATGTTCTTCGGACAGTCGCTCGAGCGTCCACAGGCCGGTCTCGCCATCGCCTTCGGCGCTGACGATCGTGCCAAACCCTGCGCCACCCATGCCGTGTGCGCCGCGATCGGAGCTCATGGATTTCGAACCGGCGTCGATGATGAAGTGCGTGTTGTTGGAGGCAACGACGCGGGCGACGACTGAAAGCGCGAGGTCGTCGGCGGTGCAGATGCCAAGCCGAAGGGCGGTGCCGTCGAGAAAGACGTAGTTGCCGGGGCGGATGTAATCGACTTCCCGGGGCAGCGGTGCACCGAGGCAAGTCGGCGTTGCGCCGACGGAAATGCAATCGACGGCGATCCCGCGTTGCCGAAGCCGGTCGGCGAGGCCGGCGAGGGCCTCCGCCTCGTCGCGGGCGATCGTGGCGAGGGCGTGCGGCTCCGGAGCGGCGTAGGCATGTCCGGCATGCGAAAGCAGTCCGGCAAATCGCAAGCCGGGGGCGCCGGCGATCCTTGCGCACAGTTCAGGCGCTGCCGGGTCATTGGGTTTGAGGCCGACGCGACCGAGGCCTACGTCGACCTTGAGGAACACGCCGATCTCGACGCCGTGCCGGCTGGCGGCCTCCGACAGCGCATCGACACCTGTTTCGCTTGCCGTAATCGTGCGCAGTTCCACACCCCGCGCTTTGACCGCAGGCAACAGGCGATCAAGCGACGCCGCGCGGACGATGGGATAGGCCAGGATGATCGACGGAATCCCGGCTTCGGCAAAGACCAGCGCTTCGCTGGGCTTGGAGGCGGTGATACCGCGCGCACCTGCAGCTAGCTGCTGCCGGGCGATGTGGAGGCTCTTGTGCGTCTTCACATGCGGAAACATTGCCACGCCGGCTGCATCGGCGCGCTGCTGCATGGCCTTGATATTGCGGGTGAGCCGTTTCTCGTCGACCTCGATATAGGGTGTCGGTTGATCGGCGGCCGCTGGACGCAGGAACCCTGTGGCCTTAGTCCCGCTTGCGCTGTCGCTGATATCTGTCGCCGCTAGGCCGGCAGCGCTGGCAGCCGGTTGCGTCACTTCGAAAGTGCTCATGATGGGATACTCTGATCTGGAATGGCGTATCGCGGCTACTGTCAGCCGGTTGCGACCTGGCGCACGTAGTGGGTCGATGAGATCTGCCGCATCGGCAGTTCGGAAGGCACGAAGTCCGGCGCACGCACCGCACTTGGAATTTCGTCGGACATCGGCTGGCGCCCTTCCGGACGGCGTGTCGGATCGGCAATCGGCACGGTCGATAGGAGCTTACGGGTATAAGGGTGCTGCGGATTGCCGAAGACCGAGCGGCGATCGCCGATTTCGACGATTTCGCCGAGATACATGACCGCAACGCGGTGAGCGATACGCTCGACCACCGCCATATCGTGGCTGATGAACAGAAGGGCGATCTGCATCTCGCGCTGCAGGTCCATGAGGAGGTTGATCACCTGTGCCTGGATCGTCACGTCCAGCGAAGCGACCGCCTCGTCGGCGACGATGAGACGCGGCTTGAGCGCAAGCGCCCGGGCGATACAGATACGCTGGCGCTGGCCACCGGAAAATGCATGCGGATAGCGCTCGAGGTGCTCAGGCGAAAGCTCTACCTTTGCTAGAAGTTCGGCGGCGCGGGCGCGCATGTCCCTGGTCGAACCCAGCTTGTGGACCCGCATCGGATCCGTCAGCGATTGCTCGATCGTCATGCGCGGGTTGAGCGAAGAAAACGGATCCTGGAAGATCATCTGCGCTTCGCGCCGAAACCGCGCGAGGACAGGGCGCGGCGCGCCGATCAACTCGGTTCCATCAAAGCGGATCGAGCCAGAGCGCGGTCGATCGAGCTGCATGAGCGAGCGGGCGACCGTCGACTTGCCGCAGCCGGATTCACCGACCAGCGCCAGGGTCTCACCGGGAAAAATATCGAAGGAGACGTTCTCCACTGCGTGCACCCGGCCGGAGACGTGGCCGAACAGCCCGGCCTTGAGATCGAAGCGCGTCACCAGGTTTCGCACCTCGACGAGTGGGCGAGGGGCTTGCGTCATATGAGCCGGCGCGTTCATTGTGTCGCCTCCGCGGGCTGCCGCTCCGGTTCAAACACCAGCAGCGGAAATTTCTCCGGCGCATCCTTGTCGGCCATGCTGCCGAGACGCGGCACGGCGGAAATCAGGGCGCGTGTATAGGCATGCTTCGGCTTGGCGAAGATGTCGTAGACCGAACCCGTCTCGACGATTTCACCCTTGAGCATCACGCAGACCCGGTCGGCGACTTCCGCAACGACGCCCATGTCGTGGGTAATGAACAACACCGACATGCCGATTTCGCGCTGGAGGGCGCGAACCAGATCGAGGATCTGCGCCTGAATGGTCACGTCGAGCGCGGTCGTCGGCTCGTCGAGGATCATCAGCGATGGGCGGCAGGCAAGCGCAATGGCGATCATGACGCGCTGGCGCATGCCGCCGGAGAGTTGGTGAGGATACTGGTCGAGCCTGCGCTCCGCATCGGGCACACGCACGAGCTTGAGGGTGTTGAGCGCGATCTGGCGCGCTTCTTCGGGTTTCTTTTTCTGGTGATGGATCACCGCTTCGGCAATCTGGTCGCCCACGGTAAAGACCGGGTTTAGGCTGGACATCGGATCCTGGAACACGATCGAGATGTCCGCGCCGCGAAGGGCTTCGACCCGCTTTTCCGATAATGTCGCAAGGTCGGCGACCTTGCCGTCCTTCAAGCGCATCAGCACCCGTCCGCCGGTAATCGCCGCGCCGTCATATTCGGTCAGCCGCATGATCGTCATGGCGGTCACCGATTTGCCGGATCCGGACTCGCCGACCAGCGCAACTGTCTCGCCACGCGCGATGCGGAAGGAGACGCCCCGCACCGCGCGCAGCTGTGAGCGGGTGCCGGCCGCGAAGGAAACCTCAAGGTCTTCCACGGATAGGATGACATCCTCGGGCAGTTCAGGGGGCGCGGATTTAGACAGGAACATCAGCACATGGACCCGATTTCGAGGGGACGTTGCCCTGTCAGGTCTCGCAACGGGGTTGCATCCTGTCAATATGCTCGGATGGTGGAGAACTCCCTGGGAGGTTGACCGTCAGTGCCCGGGCGGCATCCGAGCGGCTTCGGTCCGTCCCACAAAACCGAATGAAATCAATGTGTCGCGAATGTGGCAATCGAAACTATGCGCTTTCTGCATCGTGTCGCCTGTCTTCGCATACGGTCTCGGTCGGGCGATTTCGGTCATGACGGTGCCTCAGGCGGCGTCGATGCCGGCATCGAATCCGTTCTTGTACTGTGGCAGTGCCGCACATTGCTTGAGATGCTGCCACAACGCATCGCTGTCGGCGCTACCAGGGCCGGCGCGCCTGAAGATGCGGATCTCCATTTCGAGCGACATTTGTGGCCCGCCGATCTGGACGAGGCGGCCTTGGCGCAGGGCTTCCGCCACGCAGATCTGCGGCAGCCAGGCGACGCCGCGCCCGGCGACGGCCATGTGCTTCAGGCCGTCGGCAAGGCCCGACTGGTAGACGGTGCTGAGGTTGAGCGGGCGGCGCCAGCGGGATTGGATGAGCGTTGCCAGCTTGCCGATGTAACCGTCGCTCCAGGAATAGGCGAGGTAGGGAATTTCCGTGGTTTCAGGCCCGTCGATGTCGAATAGCGGGCGGCCGCTCTCGTCGGTTCCCGACACGAGGATGAGCCTGTCCCTGCCGATCTGCAGGGATTCGAACGGACCGCCTTCCAGAACCGGCGGGCCATCGGGATGCACATAGGTGATGGCAAAATCGCACTGGCCCGAACATAGGTGATCTATGCTTTCAAGGAAGTCGGCGGCATGCATGCTGGTGCGAAGCGGCATCCGCGAGATTAGCGGCGAGCCGATCCATCTCGGGAAAAAATACATCGCCAGCGTATGCAGCGAGGTAAATGTCAGCATGGCCGAGCTTTCGCCCGCGACGTTGCGGCAATCGGTGCGCAGCCGGTAGGCCTCACGCACGAGACGCTGGCAACCCGGAAGGAACATCGTTCCCGCCCGTGTCAATTGAACAGGATAGGTGCTGCGGTCGATCAGGTCTGCGCCGATCCAGTTCTCAAGCGATTTGATGCGGCGACTGAAGGCAGGCTGCGAAATGTTGCGTGCCGTCGCCGCCGTCGAGAAATTCCGCGTGGCGGCAATTTCGAGAAAATCTTCAAGCCATTGCAGTTCCATGCCGGCCCTCATGCGTGTTTTGCATAGTCTATCCTAATTACACATTGGACAGACCTGCAAGGGCTCTTCTAGCCTCCCCCATAACGAGAAGAAAAACTTCCGCCTCCACCAAATGGGAACAACGATGAAACGCACCTTAGCCCTAGCTCTCTGCTTGGGGCTCGGCATCGCGGCTGCGCCCGCTATGGCCGAGACCAAGAACCCCGGCACCTTCGTCTTCATGTGGACTGACGACATCCAGTCGTTCGATCCGGCCTATATCGCCAACACGCCGAGCTCTTACGGCTCGCTCAACATCTACAGCCGCCTGTTGAACTTCAACGGCTCGAAGATTTCCGAGTTCGTGCCGTCGCTCTCGACCGAAGTACCGTCGCTCGAAAACGGCCTCATCAAGCAGGCGGCCGATGGCTCCGTCAGCTACACCTTCCCCATCCGCAAAGGCGTTCTCGCCCACAAGGTCGGGATCAAGGGCGCTGACGGCAAAGTCACCTGGGAGTACTACGACAAGCTGACCGACGCCCAAAAGGCGACGATCGAGCCTGGCTATGGCCAGATCACGCCGGAGGACGTGCGGTATTCGCTGCTGCGCGCCATCCTCCAGGGGCAGTCGTGGATGTCGAACGCGATCACCGAAGTGATTACCGCCGGCAAATACACCGACATCGCCAAGTGGGTTGAGACCGAAGGCGAGGTCAAATCCATCAATGACGCCAGCCCCGAGGTTTTGCGCAAGGTCTATGACCAGCTCGCCTCGCAGATCGTCGTCGACGGCGATAATGTCACGCTGAAACTGCCGAAGTCGTTTCCGGCGACGCTCGGCGTGATCGCGCTGCCCTTCGGCACCTCGGTTGTCGACAAGGAATGGGTTGCATCTGTCGGCGGCTGGGACGGTTCCGGCGACACTTGGAAGGCCTATTACCGACCGGAACTTGGCGCCAATCCGCTGTTTGCCGAAGAAAACGGCACCGGACCGTTCATGCTCGAGGAATGGGACCGGACCGACCGGCGCATCACCCTGAAACGCTTCGATAATTACTTCATGGGCCCCGCCAAGCTTGAGCGCGTGGTCATGCGCACCGTGCCGGAATGGACGACGCGGCGCCTGCAGCTTCTGTCCGGTGACGCCGATTTCGTCACCGCCCCGGTCGAGTTCATCGACGAACTCAGCAAGACCGAAGGCGTGAAAGTCATTGACGGCCTGCAGAAGGTATTTTCGCGCGGCGCCTTCTTTGCCTGGCCGCTCGACGACAACGACAATCCGGCAATCGGCAGTGGTAAGCTGGACGGTGCCGGCATTCCCCCGGACTTCTTTGCCGACATCGACGTGCGCAAGGGCTTCAACTACGCCCAGAACTACGATGCGCTGTTGACCCAGGTGCTGCTCAACAAGACCGTGCAGTCGCGCGGCCCGACCGTTCGCGGCATCATGGGCTACCGGCCGGATTCACCTGTCTACAGCTATGATCCCGCCAAGGCCGAAGAACACTTCAAGAAGGCGTTCGGCGGTAAGCTCTGGGACACAGGCTTTGCCTTCACCGCCTATGTGACCGAAGGCAATCCGCAGCTGACCGCCGCACTTTCCGCGCTGCAGCAGGGTCTGTCGCGCATCAATCCGAAGTTCAAGATGCAGATCCAGGCGCTGCCCTGGGCCTCCGTCTCGGACAAGCTCAACAACCGCGAAAAGCCGGCAGCACCCCTGACGGTGATGGGTTGGGGACCTGACTATTCCGATCCGGGCGGTCCGCTCGGTGCCGCCAGCTACTATCTTTCGCCCACGGGTCTCGTCGGCGGCATGGTCGGCCAGGGCTACCGCGACCTGATGGCGGAGAAGTTCAAACCGCTCTTGGACGAAGCCTGGGCCTCGGTCGACCCCGCCGTGCGCGAGCCGATCTACGCCAAGCTGCAGGAAATGTCTTACGAATACGCCACCACCCAGTTCCTCTGGGAAGACTTCGGCTACGTCGTCACCCGCAGCAATATCGATGGTTATGTCGACAACATGATCCTCTACGGTGCGTGGGACTTCTACCCGGTCACCAAGGCCAACGACTGATTGGCCAGGGCTGCCGGGTGGCGATCCCGCCCGGTAGCCCTTGTTTCATTTTCCCTGAAATCGGAATGTGTGAGCCGTGCTGAACTATGCACTCAGACGATTGATGATGCTGCCGATCGTCCTCTTCGCGCTGTCGTTGATGATCTTCGCACTGCAGATGTCGCTTTCGCCGACACAGAGACTGGCGGCCTACGCACCGTCGCCCGATTATCTCAAGGGCGGTCAGGAAAGCATTCGCCGGATGATCGAGCAGTACGGGCTGAACGATCCCTTCTACCTCCAGTACGGCCGCTGGATCGGCGGCGTTCTCAGCGGCAATCTCGGCTGGTCCGAGACCGCCCGCCAGCCGGTGTCGACGGCGCTGATGTCGCTGTTTCCGGCGACGCTGGAGCTGGTCGTGCTGGCCTTCGTGCCCTGTCTGCTGCTCGCCGTCTACCTCGGTTCGCGCGCCGGCATCTATCTCAACCGCTGGCCGGACCATGTCATCCGCATCTTCACCATTCTTGGCTGGTCTTTTCCGGTCTACGTCTTCGGCCTGCTGATGCTGCTGATCTTCTATTCGGCGCTTGACTGGTTCCCGCCCGGCCGGCTCAGCCAGTGGGCCCAGACCATCGTCAGTTCAAGCGACTTCGTTCGCTACACCGGCGCCAACACCATAGATGCCCTCTTGAACGGTAACCTGGCGATCTTCGGCGATGCACTTCGCCACCTTGCGGCGCCCGTCATCACGCTGACCTATGTCAACGTCGCCAGCATGACGCGGGTGATGCGCACCTCGATGCTGGAAACGCTGCGCCAGGACTACGTGCGCACCGCCCGCGCCAAGGGACTGCCGCGCCGCGTCGTCGAATTGCATCACGCCAGACGCAACGCGCTTCTGCCACTCGCAACCATCGCCGGCATGGAACTCGCCGTGATGATGGGCGGCGTGGTCATCACCGAGACCATCTTCGACTATGCCGGCCTCGGCCAGTTCGCCGCCAAGACCGCCGCCAATCTCGACTTTCCTGCAGTTCTCGGCTTCGGCCTCTATTTCGCAGTCGTCCTGGTGCTGATGAACCTGGTCGTCGATCTCATCTATCCGTTGCTTGACCCGAGGGTGAAGACGCAATGAAGTTTCTTCGCTACCTCGCACGCAATCCGGTGTCGCTGTTTGGCGTCGTGATCCTGCTCGCTTTCGTGCTGATCGCCGTCTTCGCCCCCGTCTTGGCACCGCCGCAGAGCTTCCAGCTTTCGCCCTACGACACGCCGCGCGCGGGTTTCCTGGCGACGCCGCAACCGCCTTCGCCGGAGGCCGTGTTTGGCACGACCCAGGGTCAGTACGACATCTTCTATGGCGTCGTCTGGGGTACGCGCACGGCCTTCAAGATCGGGCTCGGGGTCGTGGCGATCTCCGTGCTCATCGGCACGGTCGTCGGCGCTGTCGCGGCCTACTACGGCGGCGTCGTCGAGGAAGTGCTGATGCGCATCGTCGACGTGTTCATGGCCGTACCCTTCCTGATCGCCGCCATGGTGCTGACGGCGTTGCTCGGCAAAGGCATCGTGCCCATCACGATCGCGCTCACGACATTCGGCTGGATGAGTTATGCCCGTATCGTTCGAAGCGAGATCCTGAGGATCCGCGAGATGGATTACATCCACGCAGCCAGGAGCTATGGCGCCAGCGATCTCAGGCTGATCGTGCTGCATATCCTGCCGAACGCCATGTTCCCGGTGCTGGTGCTCGCGACGATGGCGACCGGTTCCATGGTGCTGTCCGCCTCGGCGCTCAGCTTCCTCGGCGTCGGCACCGAAGAAGGGTATGCCGACTGGGGCCAGTTCATCGCCTATTCGCGCAACTGGATCGTCGGTCAGCCCGGCAATCCCTTCCAGTTCTGGTACACGCTGGCCTTCCCCGGTGCGGCCGTCTTCCTGTTCGTGCTGTCGTGGAACCTGGTCGGCGATGCGCTGCGCGACATGCTCGACCCGCGCCACGCCTATTGAGACCCAATCCCTTTACGACCCAAGGAGCATTTTCCATGTCCCCTCTGTCTGCTGCTTCCATCGAGCTATTCGAGGACCTGATCCGGTACGAGGTCGAGGATAAGGCGATCCCGTCGATCTCCTACGCCCTCGTCGACCGCGACGGTGTGCTTGCCGAAGGCCATGTCCAGCGCCATGACCGCCATTTCCACATGGGCAAGGACACGTGCTTCCGTATCGGCTCGATCACCAAGACCTTCACGTCGCTCGCGATCATGCAATTGGTCGAAAAGGGCCTTGTCGATATCGATGTCGACGTCTCGACCTATCTGCCCGGCTTCAAGCCGGAGAACCCGTTCGCCGGTGCCGAGGGCGGGCCCTACGGCTCGGTCATTAGCCTGCGCAAGCTGATGACCCATACGGCGGGCCTCGTGCGCGAACCGAAGAGTGGCCACTATCTCGACGCAACCCGTCCTCCGCTCGAAGACACGGTCAACGAGCTGGCAACCTCCGTCCTGAAGCAGGATCCGAGCATTGGCGTGATGCACTATTCCAACGCCGGCATCGCCGTCGTTGGCCGGGTGATCGAGGTCGTCACAGGCCAGAGCTATTCCGACTATGTCGCTGCCAACATCCTGAAACCGCTCGGTATGGACAGTTCCTCCTGCGGCATGGCGCCCGGCATTCGCGAGCGGCTGGCACCTGCCGACATGTGGACGCTCGACGGCGACACGCCGGCGCCGGTGTTCAGCCTCGGCGGGTCGCCGGCCGGCAACATCTTCTCCACCACCGGCGACATGGCGCGCTACGCCCAATGCCTGCTGCGCGGAGGCTTCGATGCCGAGGGCAATTCCATCATCTCGCCGGCGTCGCTGCGCGAAATGTGGACGCCGTTCGGCAAGCGTCCGGGTGGCGACAAGACGCTCGCCGGTTATGGCCTGTGCTTTGGCGCAGGCGAAGTTGACGGCTGGACTTCCGTCGGCCATGGCGGCGCGGTTTACGGCTACGCCTCGCAGATGATGCTGCTGCCGTCAGCCGGCGTCGGCGTGCTGATCTTCGCGACCCTCGACTTCGCCAACCAGATCGCCTCGCGGCTCGGTGTCGAAGGTGTGCGAATTGTCCTTGCCGAACGCAAGATGGGCAAGATGCCGGAGCGGACACAGCGTCCGCCGGAAATTACGGAAGCGCAGTTCGAGACGCTTCCGGGCTACTACCGGGACGATGCGACGCAAGAGATTGTCGAGGTCAAGTCCAAGGGCGGCAAGATCTACTTGATGGGCGAGGGCGTACCGCACCAGATCCGTCCGGTTGCCGGCAACGATTTCGTCATCGACGGTCGTATCTACGGGCGCGGTGCGGACTATGCCCACATGAACCTCTCCTTCCCGGCAGCCGGCAAGCTCGTCTGGCGGGATACAAGCTGGACACGCATAGAGACGCCCGAGGATGAGACTGTGCCCGATGCCATTGCGCCGCATCTCGGCGAATACGGGCCGGACTTCAACATCACCTACCTGACCTACAGCCACGGCGGGCTGAAGTGCCTGATCGAGTACTTCTGCACCCACACATGCGAGCCGGTCGAGGAGGGACGCTTCCGCATGCACGGGCGGCTTTACGAAGACGAGATCCTCGAGCTCGACGCCGTCGACGACAACGGCAAGCGCGGCATCCGCGTCGGCCCGATGTTCCTGGAGCGACGCAGCCCGTCTCAAGCCGAAGCTGCGTGACCCAATCATGACCCCTCCAATCAAGATGGAGTCACCTCTTGGCGCCCGCATGTTCATCGGCGGGCGCGAGGTCGACTATTATTGCGGAACGTCGTACTTCTGCCTGCATGGCCACTCCGAGGTGATCGAGGCGGCCTGCGAAGCGACGAGGCGCTACGGCATGGGTCCGGGGACACTTGCCCATATGCAGGTCTATGCCGATTTGCAGGAGCGGTTGCGCGACTGGTTCGGCACGGAGGAGGTCGTCTACATGATCTCCGGCTACACCAGCCCCATGGTGTTGCTGCAGGGGCTGCGCGACGAATTCGATGTCATCCTGATGGATTCCGCAACGCATTACAGCACCCGTGACGCGATCCCGACGCTCGGCAAGCGGGTTCATGAGTTTCGACATGCCGATCCGGAGGATCTTGCTGCGCAACTGTCGCTGTATGTGAAGGCGGGCGAGCGACCGGCGGTGCTGACCGACGGCGTCTTTCCGTCGTCCGGGCGGCTGGCGCCACTTGGGGATTATCGGCAGGCCATGACCCCCTATGATGGCGCGCTGCTCTGCATCGACGATTCCCACGGCGTCGGCGTTCTTGGTGAGACCGGCCGCGGATCGCTGCAGCACGCGGGTCTCGAAGGCGAGGGCAACTATCTCGCCGGCACGATGAGCAAGGCGTTCGGCGCGCTCGGCGGCATCGTTCCCGGCAGTGCGGATCTGGCTGCCAAGATCGCGGGAAATGCCATGATCATGCGTGGCGCCTCGCCGGCGCCACCGGGGCTTGCAGCCGCTGCCGCGGCATCGTTGCGCGTTCTGCAGGCGACACCGCAAAAGCGCGCCAATCTCGTTCGCAACGTCAAGCATGTGCGCTGCGGGTTGCGGAGCCTCGGGTTCGACGTTGCCGACACGCCGGTACCGATCGTCACCATCAAGGGCGTCACCGACCTCGAACAGCTGCGCGATCGCCTTGCGGAGCGCGATATCATTGTCAGGGTGCAGCAGCCTGGTGGCTATTCCGACGCGTCCGATGTCGCGACCATGCGGCTTGCGGTGTTTTCCGAGCACACGACCGATCAGATCGATCGGCTCCTGCAGTCGATGGGCGAGCTTCTCTAGAACTGCGTGTGGCGATGCCGCCGACTTTGGCGTCGGCGGCATCGCGCTACCGATCGTGCGTGCCCGTCTGTTCGTGAGAGGGTATCCATAACAAATTGAAATTTCAGGGGTTAGGCGATTTTTGCATGGAGTTTTGCGCAAATTGAATTGGCCTGTGGTGGGGAGCTTGACCAATGTTCCGTCCCAACGACATGCAAATCGCCGGTTACCAGTCACGCGTGCCTCGCCGATAACAAGTCTGCCCAAGTGGCCGCTGAAGCCCTGCGGTTGCGGGGCGCCGAGCGCGGGTGTTGGCCTTCGTGATGCCTGCCTGAAACGACCGCATCTATCCCGCTCTTCCCGATTGACCGATAGAGGAACCTACCCATGAAAGTCTTCATTTCCGCTGACATCGAAGGCACCGCAGGCATTGCGCAATGGGACGAAGCCGAGCGCACCCATGCCGACTGGACCGAATTTCGCGCCCTGATGACCGCCGAGGTAGTCGCCGCCTGCGAGGGCGCGCGTGCCGCCGGTGCGACCGAAGTCATGGTGAAAGACGCCCATGACAGCGGCCGCAACCTCATTCTCGACCGCCTGCCGGACTATGTCCGCATCGTGCGCGGCTGGTCCGGCCATCCTGATGCGATGATGTTCGGCCTCGATGCCGGCTTCGCGGCCGCGATCTATACGGGCTATCACTCCAAAGCCGGCAGCGAGGCAAATCCGCTCGCCCATACCTCCACCATGCGCATCTCGCGCCTGCTTCTGAACGGCGAGGTCGCCTCGGAATTCAGCGTCAACGCGCTCTGCGCCGCCGGTTACGGCGTACCGTCGGTCTTCCTTGCCGGCGATGCCGGTATATGCTCCGACGCCCGGGCGATGGTGCCGGGGCTGAAGTCCGTGGAAACACTGGAGGGTAAAGGTCGTTCTACGACGTCGATCTCGCCTGCCTGGTCGCGCCGGCTTATTCGTGAAGGCGTAGCAGAAGCGCTGTCCGGCGATTTTTCTCAGGTGCTGCCGTCCAGGGCCGAGCGCTACGAAGTGGTGATCGAGTTCAACAATCCGACAGATGCCTATCGTGCCGGCTGGTATCCCGGAGCCTATGCGCACGGTCCTCGCGCCGTTGCCTTCAAGCATGCGGATTTTGCCGAGATCTTGCGCGCGCTGGTTTTCCTGAAAGCTTGATCAGGTCGCGTTTCGGTTGCAGTTTTCCGTGCACCAGAGGCCTTCGACCCTCCGCTCCAGCCATAGAGCTTGCAACTGAGAAGCGCTGATCCGCGCGATGTCGTCCAACGTGCGGCGATCTGGGGCGTAACGTCGGCGCGGCCAAATTGGGTGCGACGACAACGCTCGACACGCTATGTTCCTGTTAGAGCGGCATAGGTATCGACAGAAATGCTCGCCGACGTGAAAATCTTGCGTCAACCCGCGGCTGTTTCGATCAATCCGATAGCCGACCGCAGGACTCGCGGATCACCAGCTCTGGAGCGATTTCAACCTGTCGTTCGGTTACAGCTTTTCGATGGATCTGGCGCACAAGCATATCCGCGGCCAGCGCGGCATGCTGGCTCGGGTCATGTCTAACCGTGGTGAGAGAGGGCGTGAGCATCGACGCGATGGGAAGGTCGTCGAAGCCGGCAAGGGCGATGTCTTGCGGGACGCGCAGACCACGTTCCGTCAAAGCCCTGAGAACACCGACGGCAATTGTATCAAGTCTCGGTGTTCGCGGGCCGTAAAATGTACGGGCTGCATCGGGCGCATTCTTCGTATGGCCGACGCAAGCGCTCGCAATAACGTACGAATTTTCTGACTATTGTTGGACTAAATGTCTCCGGCCTGTCACAAGCCCTTGAGGACGCGATCACCGTTATCTTTAGAACGGGGTCGGGCGACCGATTGACGTCACGTTGCTGCCGCGAGATCACGCTGGCCGTCCTACAATTTACTCCCGCCTGAAATCGGTCGACACCGAGGTGGGAGTTTGCGCCGCGCTTCCCACGGCGCCTCAGGAGGTGGACTGCCCATCATGACGGAACAGATCCCCGTCGCCGGATCGCGTTCGAAGTTCACCCTTGGCCAGTTAACCAGTGAAACGCACTGCGCAGGAAGGCTTGCCCGTCATCGGTGATCGGCGGACCGTGGGCTATGATCACCCCTTTCGTAGGCCACGCCAGAATGTGTCGGAGAGCTTCACGTGCGGGCCCGGCCTGCTTTCCACATCGACCGCTTGTCGCCGCGAGCGGCCTCGCTCGGCGGGTTTTAGAATCGGTGGCTGTGCTATCGTCTAGTGATGCGTGGGCGTCAGACAGTCGTGAGCGTCATCAAGCAGCTTCTGCAGGGCTTGCCAGTCCCGCAGATCGCGCGCGTTGATCCGCTCGTCGATTGCAGCGAGCAGCCAGCCGACGGAAGCGGCCTCGTTTGCCTCGCTTGCTGCCCGATACCACGCAAGACAGGTTCGGATACCCGGGCGCGCATCATCGCCCGTCAGGGCGAGATGGGCTGAAAGCATAAGACCGGATTGATAGGTATTTTTGATCCGAAGCCGTGTTTGATCGTCACTTTCGGCAATCACCGAAAGGCTTTGGAGGAGCGTTTGCGTCAGCTCGGTGGTTTCGTCGCGCTCCATGTTCCCGCCCATTGATGTTCCGTTCGCGCAAATCATGCCCGAAACACATCGCAGATGTGGTGAGCGCGAAACTTGCGGCATTCATGGTGCCGAATATTTTCTATCCGGACGATCGCGCATCCCCGCATGGAGTTCGATGCCCTATAGCTTGGCGACTGGCCAGTGGCCCGCCTGGGCGTCGACCTGCAGTCATGGCACCGAAAAGGCTTTCCGCTTTCCCAATGGCGTGTTAGTCGTGCCGTTAAGGGATAACCGAAGCTTTGCCTCGAAACCCGACACGTCTTTCCGTGTCGGGCCGGCTATTCGCCACCCAACATGGGTCGTCATGTTTGGAGGGTGAAACGCATGAATCCCGTCGTCATCTTGCTGGCCTTCGCAACCTTTGTGACGGGGACGGCGGAGAACATCATTGTCGGGATCCTTCCCGAAGTAGCCGGCGGTCTCGCTGTGTCGTTGGCGCTTGCGGGTCAACTGACCGCCGTCTTTTCCATCGTCTTTGCGGTCACGGCGCCTCTTGCGCTCGTCCTGACGAAACGGATTGATCGCAGACGCTTGTTCCTTGCAGCGCTCGGCCTCTTCATCCTGAGCACCTTTGCCGCGGCCGCGAGCCCGAATTTCGCGATCATGCTTCTTACTCGTATCGGGATGGCTGCGGCGAGCGCGACCGTGTGCCTGCTGGCAACAATGCTTGCGACGGAACTCGCAGATGAGAGCATGCAAGGGCGGGCGATCGGGATTATGTTCATGGGGATCAGCGGGTCGTTGGTGCTCGGCGTTCCGGCAGGCATCTTGATAGCGGACGTAACCGGTTGGCGAGGGGTCTTTCTTGCGCTCGCCGCACTTGCTTTCACCGTGTGGATGGTGAGCTGGCGCTGCATTCCCGCCTCCGGCCTCCGCGAGGTCGCGCTACCTGGATATCTCAAGCATTTGAGATCGGCCCCTCTCGCCGCCGGGCAGCTGGTCTCCATCTTGATGATTGGCGGGCACTTCGTTCTCTTTGCCTTTCTCGCGCCCTATCTCGTCGAGGTTGCCGGCATCGCGGACGGGAATGTCGCTCTTGGCTTCGCCGCGTTGGGAATAGCAGGCGTAAGCGGTGGATATTTCGGGGGGTGGCTTGCAGACAGGTTGTCACCGCGCGCAGCCCTCCTGTTGACGCCGTCGGCCTATCTCGCGGCGCTTGCAGGGCTCCCCTTGCTCAAAGGCAGCCCCGGGCCGTTGTTCGCCGTCATGATGGTTTGGGCCTGCATCAGCTGGATGATTTCGCCCGTCGTGCAGCGCTTTTTGATCTCGACCGGACCGGAAACAGCCGAAGCCGGCATCAGCCTGAATTTTTCGGCAATGCATGTTGGCGTCGGACTGGGAACGATCGTCGGCGGTTTCCTTGTCCGCTACGACATCGCCGCATTGCCGGTGGGCGCAGCGGTGATCGCGGCACTCGCGCTGATGACGGCCGCCGTGGCATTCAGAGCGGCCGGCGCCGTACACATCCGCAAGTCTTCCGGGACAGGTGACGAGGATCGAACGCTTGCAAAAGCCAACCGCGTTGCGTGATGTCGTTGAGCCGGCCAGCAAACTCTATTCGTCCATATCAACGGATGTCCATTTGTGGCGCAACTGCAACGGGCGTTGTCAGGATGGTGCAGAGTTCCACCTCTTGCTTGGTCATGCCGTTGGCTTGCGAACCGTTCGATGCGATCGGCCAGGTGCCGCGGGACCTTATCCAGCGCTTGCCGTGGCCGCTGCCGCGACGAGCGCAGCGTTGGTGGGGGCCGGCAAACCACCGGGTAGGTCCGCGAGCGGCCCTGGGGAGCCCTGGTCGTCGTGCGTATCATGCCCTTTGGCCGCGGAGTTCGACGTCACAACCGGGTCTTCGTGAACTTTGAGGGGCCGGGAGCTGCTCCCTCCGCCTCTTCACGCACCTGCCGCCCGGCTTCCTTTACTTCACTGACGTTTCGCTCCGTGCGGCCGGTTCCTCGCGCAGGCGCTTCAACTTCAATCCCCATCGGTCAGCGCGAGCTTGCGAAGCAGGAGGCAAGGCCTCCCGTTTCGCGAGATCAAGGCAAAGCGTACGGGCGGCGATTTCGGGGCTGAGGCACGGTCGCAGTCTCGGCCTATCAGGGCCCGCGCCTTTGCGCACGCCATGCAAGGATATCCGGCGCGCTCGCCTTACCGCCGCGCGGGCCATGGATCGTAACGGAGCGCGACGCGGCGGCGATGGAAAAATCCAGCGCCTCTGCAAAGGATTGCCCCTCGCTCAAACACCAGGTCAATGCTCCGCCGAACGTATCTCCGGCACCCGTCACGTCGACGACGTCGACCGGGTAGCCTTTTGCCTCAAGGCGCGTCTTTCCGTCGTGTGCCTCCGCACCGTCGGCGGCCAGGGTGCGCACGACCCAGCCGATCTCGTGATCCCGTATCCAGTCAGCAATGCGGGAGATGTCGTCATGGCCGAAGGCGGCGCGGAAGCCGACTTGGTTGAAGATGACGACGGCAGCGCCCTTGAGATAGGGCAGGTCTTCGGATGCGCAGCCGCCGACATCGAGATCGAAGATCGCGCGGCGGTCGTGGCGCCTGAGATCGGCAACGAGATCGGCCTGCTTCAGCACGCCCCCGTCGGTCTCTGCATGGAGCCGACGCACCCGGTAAAGCGTCGTGTAGAGGAAGCCTGGCTGGCGCAGGGCAGCAAGCGTTGCCGGTGGGAGCCACATTGGCTGCTCGCCCATCTCGACTGTCAAAACGACATGCTCGCCGTCGATGAGGAAGATGAGATTGCGCGATTCCGCAACCGTGCGATCGGTCAGCATATGATCGGCAGCGACGCTGTTCTGCCCGAGGTCGTCGATCAGGCGGCGCGACAGCGGGCTGTCATTGAGCAGCGAAATGAACTGGGTATCGCCCCCGAGCGCCGCGTGCACGACGGCGGCGTTGGCAATGGAGCCGCCGATTTCGGCCGGCAATTCGCGGACCATGCCCTTGTCTGCGCGGCCGGGCCAACGATCGGCCGTGTAGTATTCGTCGAGCGCGATATCGCCGATGAAAAAGGCGGTCATGCGGTTTGTCCTTGCACGACCTCGATCTGGCGCGGTCCTCCCTCGACCGGCACCCATGGACTTTCGCCGAGGCCGCAGACCGCCATCCAATAATAGGGCGTCGGGCCGGATGCACCCCGGCAGGCGTCATGCCAGATACCCCGATGCATCACCACGGCCTTGCCCGGCGTGATGATGAAGGCCTCGATGTCGGCCGCAACGGGAGCATCGGCCGCCGAAGCGGGAGCCACCGCAAGGACGACCGGCTCGCCGGCGCAGAAAATCGCCTCCTCGGTCAGCAGATGCCGTTCCATCGCGGTGCACGACCATGGCGCTCCCGGCGCACGCGTGATGCCGAGGCGGGGCGAGCCTTCTACCAGCGGGATACGGGTGAAGCCATCATGCCATCCATCGCCCGTCGTCCAGATCACCTGCGCGTCCAGATCGTCGACGAGGTCATAGACCTTGCCGTAGCGGGCAAAATTCTCAGGCGTCACCGGGCGCGCCGCAACGGTGTGGGTGCTCATGCTGCACTCCGTGCGGTGCGCACGACGCGCATCAGCCGTGCCACATGGCCGGCCTCCACCAGGCCGGTATCCTTATGGTCGTGCTTGAACCAACTCCCGACAACGGCGCCGTCGGCGTGCGCAAGCTGCTCGACCGCATTGGCTTCCGTGAGGCCGGCGCCGATGAGGAGCGGCACGGTGCCGCCGGTTGCCGCGCGGAAGCGCGCCACCTTTTCCATGTCGGTTGGCTGGCCTGTGGCATCCGACGTCACCACGAGGCCGTCACAGCGTGCTGCCCCCAGGCGGACGTCATCTTCTTCGGATCGCCCCGAAAGAACCGGCTGGTACTTGAACCGTACGCCACCGAGAAGCAAGGCCGGTACGCCGGCCCGCCGGGCGGCAAGGTCAGCCGCAAACGAGACGTCGCTTTCCGGCGGCAGGTGGCCGGCAACGGAATCCACCTGAATGAAGGAGACGGGGAAGCGTGCGGCAAGCGCAAACGCCCGCGCATCGTCGCGCAGCACGTTGACGCCGATCCGCGCGCCGAGGTTGAGGGTGCACAACCGTTCGAGGACGCGCTCGACATCGTCGGCATCGCCAAAATAGTTCTCGACCACCAGCCCGTCGACCCCTTCGCCGGCCATGATGCGGGCCTCTTCTTCGGCCTGGGCGCATTTTGCGGCGGGTCCATCGCCGGTCAGGTGCAGCATGCCGAGGATGGGTTTCGGGGTTGTGAAAGTCTCGCCAAAACGGCTCATGTCAGTTCTCCTGGGTCGCACCGCCTTCATGCGGGCGCGGTATCGCGCCCCCAGCGCGTTGCGAATTTCATCTGGACGGCCGGCGAGTAGACGATCGACGTGCGTTCAACCAATTGGTCGTCGGCATCGAGCACGTCTCCGCTGGCGCAAAGATAGCCCGGCACTGAAGGCGCCGGAGCAAAGACCTCCCGAAGACGATCGGACGGCGGCACGACGGTGAGCAGCAGTTCCGAGCGAAGGGGATGGCGATGGTAATCGCGGCGCAGCACCTCGTAGAGGGATTGCGCGCCGAAATCGTAGGCATCGATGCCGGGGTAGAGGGAAAGGTCGAGGTGCGACGTGTCGACGTTCAGCCAGCTGATCGTCTCGCCGTTCGCAAGGCCCCGGGCGCGCACCAGGAGGAGTTCGCCGTTTTCCACCTTGTGCTCCAGCACCCGGGTCACCGGGCGCTGGCCCTGGCGTCGGGCCAGCTCGGTAAAACTGCCGAAGTTCCAGATGTTGTGGCTGATCGGTCGGTGCGAGACGATGGTGCCCCGACCGCGCACCTGCTGAACCAATCCTTCCGACACCAGCAGCGCCATCGCGTTGCGCACGGTGGTCCTGGCAATGCCGAACTGGTCGCGCAACTGGTTCTCCGAGGGGATGGCTTCCCCTTCGGAGAAGTCACCGCTCAGAATGGCGGCACGCAAGGCCCGGTATAGCTGCCGGTAGAGCTGCTCGCTCGAAAAGGAATCGAGGCGAAAGCGCGACAGCCGGTCATCCGGGCTTTCGGTCGTTGCGTTGGCGTCTGGCGTGGAAGGATGGGTCAAGGCAGGCTCCGGCAAGGGGTTACTTTGTCGCTCCGTTTATCTTGAACTCCTCGACGCCAGCCTCTTTCAAGCCGTGGCGGTCGAGGATCTGTGCATAAGTACCGTCTGCCTTCAGCGCATTGAGCGTTGCATGCACCGCATCGCGCAAATCGCCGTTCGCCTTGGCGAAGGCGATGCCGTAGTGGTTGATTTCTCCGACATCGCCGATCTGGTAGAACTTGCCCGGCTCCTGCTTGATGAGATCGAGAAGCCCCTCGAGCCCGATGACCGAGGCCTGGGCACGGCCCTGGCGGATCTGCATGATGTGCTCGGCCTGGGTCGGGATCTGGATGACGGTGATCAGCTTGTCGGCCGGGCAGATCGATTTTCCAAGCTCTTCCGCCCAGGTAACCCAGCTCGTGCCGGTGGCCACGGCCACCGTCTTTCCGCAAAGGTCGGCCTCGGTCTTGATCTCGCTCTGATGATCGAGCGTCGAGTAGAAGACGTTGCCGGTCTTGAAATAGTCAATGAAGTCGAGCTGGCCCTGTCGCTCCACCTTGTCGGAGAAGGCGGTGATGATCATGTCCGAGCGGCCGGTGACGACCTGCGGAATGAGCTGCGGAAACTCGACATTCTGGAATTCTGCCGTCAGGCCGAGGCGTTCGGCGATCGCCTTGGCAAGGTCGATGTCGAAACCCTTGAGTTCGGTCGAACCGGCGTCGCTGTATTCCATCGGTGGATAGGCGAGGCTGATGGTGAAGTTCAGCTTACCGGCCGAGCGAACCGCTTCCGGCAGGGTGGCTGCTAGCTTTTCGTCGGCGGCATGGGCGGCCAGGCCGGATGCGAGGCTGATGAATGTGGCTGAGGCGAGCCCGAGGACCGTCGGCAGCAGTTGTTTCATTTCCGTTCTCCCTTTTTTGAACTTTGTTGATCAGGCCAGCACGCGGCTGAGGAAACTGCGCACGCGCGGGTCGCCGGGGTTGCTGAGAACCTGCTGCGGCGCACCGTTTTCGCGGATTTCGCCGTCGATCATCACCACGACGCGGTCGGCGACCTCGCGGGCAAAGCCGATCTCGTGCGTGACGACGATCATGGTCGTGCCGCCGCGTGCCAGATTGCGCATCACTTCCAGCACCTCGCCGACGAGTTCCGGATCCAGCGCGCTGGTCGGTTCGTCGAACAGCATGACGCGCGGTTCCATCGCCAGTGCTCTTGCAATCGCGACACGCTGCTTTTGGCCGCCAGAAAGTTGCGAGGGGTAGCTGGACGCCTTGGCGGCCATGCCGACCTGCTCGAGCAGGGTCATGGCGCGGGCTTCGGCCTCGCTACGGCTGAGACCGCGCACAACCATCGGGCCCTCGATGACGTTTCCGAGCACCGTTCGATGCGCGAACAAATTGAAATGCTGGAACACCATGCCGAGCTGGCTCTGCTGGGCGCGCAACCGCTTGATCGGCAATTCCTGAAGCGCGCCGCGGTTAAGCTCATAGCCCATGATCGAACCATCGACCCAGACATAGCCGCCATTGGGTGTTTCCAGGTGGTTGATGCAGCGCAGGAACGTGCTCTTGCCGCTGCCGGATGGCCCGAGAATGCAAAGCACCTCGCCATAGGCGACGTCGAGATCCAGGCCCTTGAGGACCTCGTGGCTGCCAAAACTCTTGCGGATACCGACCGCCTTGACTGCGAGGCTCATGCTTCCCCCCTTGCGGCCGGCCGGCGCGCCCAGGCCCAGAACCCGCGGCGATCGCTGGTGGCGGTTGCGGCATCGCGGCCGAAGTGACGTTCGAGATAATATTGGCCGATGGAAAGGACGGTGGTCCCGGCCAGGTACCAGACAGCGCAGACGAACAGGAGCTCGATCACCGCACCGTTGATGAAGTAGATGCGCTGTGCAGCGTTCAGCATCTCGCCCATGGCGATCGTGGCGGCCAGCGAGGAGAATTTCAGCATGCCGATGGCGCTGTTGCCGAGCACCGGCAGGATCAGGCGCACCGTCTGGGGCAGGATGATGCGTCGCATGGTCTGGCCCGGCGTCATGCCGAGCGTGTGGGCCGCTTCCTTCTGGCCGCGGTCGACGGAGCCGATACCACCGCGCACCACTTCGGTGAGATAGGAACCTTCATTGACGCCGAGCCCGAGGACAGCTGCCACGAACGGCGTGACGACGTCGACCATGCGCTCGTCGACGATGCCCGGAATATAGAGGCGTGGGAAGACCAGCGCGATGTTGAACCAGATGAGCAGCTGCAGGAGTACCGGCGTGCCGCGGAAAACCCAGACATAGAGCCACGCGGCAAAACGCAGGATCGGATTTTCCGAGAGCCGCATGATGCCGAAGGCAAAGCCAAGGGCGACGCCGAGTACCAAAGCACAGGCCGAAATCAGCAGCGTCCAGCCGAAGCCAGTGACGATGACGCCGGCAGTCAGAAACTGTCCGACCACGGTCCACTGGATCTGCCCGACGGCGAAGGCCCGGCCGATGACGGCGAGCAGCAGCAGAACGAGGCCCCCGCTGATCCAGCGGCCGGGGTGCCGCAGGCGACGTACGGTCACATCCGGGCCGGGCAGATCGGTCAGCTGCAGGGCTGCGGGCGAAGAGTGAGGCAAATGAGGCATGAATTCCACTTGTAGGGTTAGGCCTACAACTAACTACGGACGCTTTCGCCTGGTGTCAAGCCGCTTTGTCAGCACTTGCTCAAAGAAGGTGCGAAGCGCCAGGATGTGGAAACAAGGGGCTCTGGACATCAACGCGGTCTGCGCCTGCTCTCCGTGATGGTCTGCGCCGCAATCTGTCGTTCACCGCTTGCGGCAGCGGCCGGGCGGCCATAGCAATCATCTGGATGCCGAAGAGCTGGCCTCGGCGCCGTCCGAAAAGCACAGCGCCCAAAGGAGATGTAAGACCTATGCCCACAAAGAAGGAGGATCGCTCGTCTGTCGCGCTGGAAAAGCGCAGCGCAACTGCTGACAAGCGCATGTTCTCGCCTTCCGTTGCGCGAAATTCGGCGCCCATCCTCGCGGTCCTGAAACGTGTCCTTCCGGCACATGGGGCCATACTGGAGATCGGTAGCGGGACCGGCGAGCACGCCGTGTGTTTTGCGGGAGCAATGCCGAACCTCACCTGGCAGCCGAGCGATCCGGATGCCGACGCACGCGCGAGCACGTCCAGCTGGATCAAATTCGCAGGGCAGGAGAATGTGCTGCCACCGCTGGATATTGATGTGTGCTCAGGACAATGGGGCGTCGAGCAAGCGGGGCATTTTGACGCCATCGTGTCGATCAATATGATCCATATCGCGCCATGGGCGGCAAGCTTGGGATTGTTTGCAGGAGCTGGCCGTTTGCTTCGGGCGGGTGGGCTTCTTGTTCTCTACGGCCCCTACATGCGCGATGGCGCACACAACGCCCCTTCGAACGCGACCTTCGACGCCGCTCTAAGGGAGCGAAACCCATCCTGGGGTGTGCGTGACATCGTTGCGCTTGAGCAAGCGGCTGAGGCCGCCGGACTAAATCTCCGCGAGACGATCGAGATGCCTGCCAACAATATGTTGCTGGTCTTCGCCAGGTAGTGGTTGAACAGCAATCGTCCCAGCTTCCAGTCGTTTCACCGTTGGCGATCCTTATTGGATTAGCATCGTGAACGGGTTGAACGGCCGAGGGCTTGGTCTTTCCGCGGCAGGACCGCGCAGTCTCCAAATTCTCACTCAGAAATTGTAGCGACGCATATCGACCATTAGAAGGTATAATCTTCGATACCATGCGCTATGGCAGCAATATGCGCGACCAACCAGAAAGAGGTAAACCACAAATTATTATAATAAATATTGCAACCTAAAAGGGAATATTCAGAATTTATTGAAAATTCGTTGTATCCTCAACATCGATTATCGGTTCAATAACCAATTTATTCTAGGGGATACTTGTTTCGGGCAATGCAGTCCGGTCTACCCTGCTTTTGTGTGAGGTATGGCCTCTGGCGAAGAAATGAATTCGGCGCGCCAGCAGCGATATCCGCATCAGGAATCGTCGTCATGAGAATTAAGAGCCAATTCATCGTTCTGGCATCGGTCACCGGTATGACCATGGCTGGCCTCGTCGCCAGCCTTTGGGGCTACGCGGGTGCCGCAGCCGATGTTACGCGTGCATACGACCAGAAGTATCGTTCCTACATGTTGGCTGACAACTTCCGGCAATCGTCGGATGATCTGACCCGGCTTGTGCGTACCTACGCGGAGACCGGGGACCCTTCCTTCAAGGACCAATACAATGCGGTGGTTGAAATCCGCAATGGAACGCGGCCTCGGCCTGAAGACTATCACCGCATCTATTGGGATTTCGTCGCCGGCGGGGACGCAAAGCCGCGTCCTGACGGGGCGGCCGTGTCCATGCAGGACCTGATGAAGCAGGCCGGTTTCACCAAGGAGGAATTCGCCCTTCTCGACGAGGCGGGAAAGCGCTCCGATGCGCTGATCAAGCTTGAAACCGAGGCGATGGAGCTCGTTGACAACGCCGCCACACTTGGGCCCGAAGCCAAGGGCAAAGCGACGAAAATGCTCAACTCGCCGGACTACCACCGGTTCAAGGCTGAGATCATGAAGCCGGTGGATGCTTTCTACGTGAAATTGGAGCATCGCACGCAAGCCGCGGTCGACGAAGCCAATGTCGAGGCATCGTTCTACTGGACCCTTATCACCATCGCCATGTCCGCTTTGGCGCTCATGCTTGTCATTGTCGGATTTGTCACCTTCAAACGCATTATCGGAGGCATGTACAGGCTTGGGACTTCCATGGGTCTCGTTGCCGAGGGGCAGCTGGACGCCCAGATCGAACTTGCGCGCAATTCCGATGAAATCGGTGATATGGGCAAGGCGCTTGAAGTCTTCCGCCAGGCCGCCATCACGAACCGGCGGCTCGAACAGGACGCCGCAGAAAGCCGCAAACGCGCCGAGTTCGAGCGCATTGCCATGCAGGAAAAGGCTGAAGCCGATGCCACCGAACGGTTGCGCGTCGCAACGTCGGGCCTGGCAGCTGGCTTGAAGAGGCTGGCATCCGGCGACCTGGCCTTCCAGCTCAATAATGCCTTCGCGCAGGATTTCGAAGCGCTTCGCCACGATTTCAATCAGTCAGTCGCCCAACTCGGCACGACCCTTGTGCAGATTTCAGGATCGATTTCGACCCTTGATACCGGCACGCGCGAGATCGCCGTCGGAACGGACGATCTTTCAAAGCGAACGGAGCAGCAGGCAGCCTCCCTCGAGGAGACCGCGGCGGCGCTCGACGAGATTACCGTCAACGTCGCCAATTCCTCCAAACGAACCGAGGAGGCCAAGGCGGTGGCAAGCCGCGCCAACCATTCGGCCGCTGAATCCGCCCAGGTCGTATCCCACGCCGAAGAGGCCATGCGAAAGATCGAGGAAAGTTCGCAGCAGATTTCCAACATTATCGGCGTTATCGACGAGATTGCGTTTCAGACGAACCTTCTTGCCCTCAACGCCGGGGTGGAGGCGGCCCGGGCGGGCGAAGCCGGCAAGGGCTTTGCGGTCGTTGCCCAGGAAGTTCGTGAGCTGGCGCAGCGTTCGGCGCAGGCAGCCAAGGAAATCAAAGGCCTCATTCACAACTCCTCCGCAGAGGTGGAGAACGGTGTGAAGCTCGTCCGGGACGCAGGCTCCGCGTTGAAGACGATCAGTGGCTTCATTGTCGAAATCAATGTCCATATGGAATCGATCGCCACGTCGGCGAAAGAGCAGTCCGTCGGGCTTGCCGAAGTCAACACCGCCGTCAACGCGATGGATCAGACGACGCAGCAGAATGCGGCAATGGTGGAGCAGTCCAATGCGGCATCCAACACGCTTGCCAATGAGGCCGTGCGCCTCAGGGAGCTTGTCAGCCAATTCAAGCTTCAGGGCATAGCGGAGACGCCCTTGGCGAATGCGCGAACGACCACAAGGAGCGACAGCTCTCAGCCGCATCGGCCGACACGTAGGACAGCAGCTTACCACGGGAGCGCAGCACTCGATGTCAGCAGCGATTGGCAGGAATTCTGAATCGCCAGGCGCGATTAGCAAATTGGCCAAGCGAGTTGGTCCAGATTTGCTGGTGCTTTGACCGCGCCCGCTCTGCGGTTTCAAGGGGTGGCGTTGACCATCAGGCATAATAGTCAACGTCATTCAGTCTGAACTCTGATTGACGCCAAGCTCGTGCGCGGCGTCGATCAAAGGGTTGCCTGGTCCAAGAGGGGGAAATCTCGCGCATCGGCACAGCGTTCATTGCTCGCTGGGCCCTATCAAAGGGCTTCCGATCGGCGACTAGTCGCCAGCCTGAGCGGCCCTCACCGTCATCTCATCCCAAAGTAATGATGCTGTCCGTGCGAACGCGCTGTAACCAGCTTCAAACGGATGGCCGTCTCGTTCAGGATAAAGGCGGTGCCCGGCAAGGATCGCCTCCTGCAGGGCATCGGTGGTTGCGGCCAGCGCGCTGTGATACGGCAAACCGAACTCCTCTGCGGTCTGGCGGATCTTGTCCTCGAGGGCAACTTGGCGTTCAACGCTGAGTACAAACTCCGGCGCGGCTGACGCCAGCCGGTCGTGGCGACGCAGCCACTCGAAGATCACGCGCTCTTTTGACGGAATGAGCAGAATGCCGACCCGCCCCGGCCGCTGCTGTGCCCAATCGGCCGCAAACCGCTGGAAGTCGCCAAACATTGCTGCGGTTTCGGGCGACGCCAGATCCGCCATCCGGCCGTGGTCGTCGACATAGCGCTTCAGGACCGAAGGGCACCCGTCCGGAAATGTATAGTATTCGGATGTTTCCCCGTCGCCTTGCTTGAACAGTTGGGCGTAAAGGCTCTTCAGTCGTTCCGCTATCTCATGGTGATAGGCACTCAGGATCGCGACATTCTCGACAAGCTTCGTCTTGAGGCTCTCGGATTGCTCCTCGCCGCACATCGAATAGCCTCGCGCGTCACCAAACAGGGCCTTCAGATGAAGCCGCTTCTGCTCTGAGAGCCAGAAGTCGGAACGAGCCTTCATGATATCACAGGCGGAAAAGACGACCGCGAAGTCGTTGGCAGGGAAAACGGCGACAATGTTGCCTTTCGCGCCCGCGGCCAAAGCATCGTGCACGATGGCGTGATAAGTGTAGATACCGTAGCTTCCAACACCGAAGTTGTACGTGCGCTCGCCCGTCATTGCCGCAAAAGCCGCCGGCCAGGAATGCGCGCTGTCAACGTTGTTGCCATAGGTCATCGAATCGCCGACCGCCGCGACCTGGAAGTCATGGCTTAGTCCAGAGGGATCCCGAAAGCCGTCCTTATCGACGTCGCCCAGTGCCGGATCGAGGCGATAGCCGTATTTCTCGTCGATGCTCTTGTGTGTCCGTGTGCCGATTGGAAACGGCGTAAACATGCGCAGCATTGCTTCCCCGACACCGAGCGCCACGGTGAGCGAGATCAACAACAGCATCATATTTTTCAGCATGTCCCCTCCCACTCGTACTCGATGCGAGATCAACCCGGCGCAGTTGCCGGTCGCACCCGCCCAGCCCCCCATAAGCCTGCCGCGCGGCGGTCCGAGCGATCCCGTTGCGTTCTGCCTCGGCTTCCCGCGAATTGTTGGAGACGAGACGAAAGTCGGCCGGAAGTATCGTCCACCGGCAGCTGCGCAAGGAATGCGAACTATGTCGCGCCCAAAACAAGCACCAATATATTCGCAATTAGTAATATAAAACTATCATGCGTTTGGCCGTGCCGCCATTAGCCCGGATGGAGGATGAACCAAGCGAGCCGCCTACGGTGAGACAAGAACAAGGCTCGCGCTCACCTCACTCGAGCGGCCAATGACAGGATCCCTCAGTGCACGGACGACATCATCGACATCGCCGTCGCTGGCGTGGCCGGGCAGATGAGGTGAGGGGGCATTTTACGCTGACGGGCAGCGCAGTCTCTGATCGCCACCACTCCGCCGCTCGCGTCGTTGAAATGCACGAATTGCATCGATCAGACCTGGGGCCGCACGGCTCGCTACGCCGATAGGGTCATCTCGTTCTTCAACCAGCCGACAAACGCTTCGATCGCTGAACGTTTTTTCGAGAGAGGGTCGAAGGCTGCCCAGTACGCTGCTTTCTGTGAGCTCAAGGTCGCTGACAAGGGCCTGATGAGCCGCCCGGCCCGAACATGCTCCCGAACAAGGAGGCCGCGTCCCATGGCGACGCCCTGACCATCAAGAGCAGCTTGCAAGACGATGTTGTAGTCGGTCAGGCGGGTCTGCTTGGCCTTCTCAAGCGGAAATCCGAATGCCTCGGACCACAGCTGCCACTCGAGGCCGCTCTTGGCCTGCAATATCTCGTGGTCGAGAATGTCGAGGGGGGATTGAAACTTGGATCCGTCACCGTACAGCGCCGGGCTCAAGACTGGAGATAAATCTTCGTCTGCGAGGTGCACGCAGGACTGTTTGCTCGCGCCAAAATCACCAAATCGGATCGCGATATCGGCTTCTCCGCGCCCGACATCGACAATTCGCAGCGTCGGATCCAATTCGAGTTCGATCGCTGGATGGCTCTTGAGGAAACCGCCAAGTCTGTTGACCAGCCAGTTCGCGGCGAAAGAGGGGAGCAGGCTCACACGCAAGCTGGTCTGCCCGGAACGCGAGCGCACCTTCGCGGTGCCCTCCGATAGCACAGCGAAAGCCTCGTCAACGGTGGCAAGAAACATCGTGCCTGCCTCGGTCAGCTCTATGCTCTTACTCATCCGACGAAAGAGCGGAGTGCCCAGAGCACTCTCGAGCTGCTTGATGTGGTGGCTCACCGCGCTTTGGGTAATGAGCAGTTCCCTCGCCGGCCAATCGGAAGCTTCCTCGTTTTGCGACCACCTGAAAGACCCTGGCCGCGGAAAGAGGTGGGAGGGATGGGGAACTTCGCAACGTGCCGATGCCTCGCGGATGATTGACGGTTGACATTAACAAATTCGATCGCAGGGCGCAAAGCTTTGAATTGGCGGGCTCCTCGGATTTCTTCCATGAAGCAAGAAAGAAAAGGAGAAAGCGATGACGATTTCGATCCGAGAAAAACTGGCTACTCTTGGCCTGGAACTGCCCGCGCCGACCTCTCCGGCTGCGAATTACATTTCGGTGGTCCGCACCGGCGACCTCCTGTTCATTTCCGGTCAGATCAGCAGGGCGCCGGATGGTGATATCGTCGCGGGCATCTTGGGGGCGGACATCTCCCACGAGCAGGGGGTGCACGCGGCGCGTGTCGCAGCCCTCAACGTTTTGGGGCAGATCGCCGCCAAGACGGACGGTTCGCTTTCGTCTGTCCGTCGTATTGTCAAGCTCGGCGTGTTCGTTGCGGCAACGAACGATTTCAAGGATCAGTCGAAGATTGCAAACGGTGCCTCCGACCTGATGGTCGCGGTGTTCGGCGAAGCCGGACAGCACACGAGGGCCGCCATTGGTGTCAGTTCGCTTCCCGCTGGGGCAGCCGTCGAGATCGACGCGGTCGTGGAACTGGAGGCGACCAGGTGCTGAGCGACGCAAGAATCGACAGCCTGCGTAGCGATACACCCGGTTGCGCCGAGCGCAGGCACTTCAATCACGCCGGAGCTTCGCTGCCGCCAAGGCGCGTCACCGAAGCCATTGTCGGTCACCTGATGCTGGAATCCACGCGAGGTCCGATGGAAGCTGCCGCACGGGTTACGGACGAGCTCGCGATGCTGCGTACCAACGCTTCCAGATTCATCGGCGCCGAAGAAGGCGAGGTTGCGTTCGGTGGATCGGGGTCTGCCCTTTGGGGAAGCGTGTTTGCCGCTTTGCCACCACTGAGATCGGGTGACCGTATTCTCATCGGCCGACAGGAATGGGGCGGCAACGTCGCATCGATGCAGCGTGCGGCAAGCCATGCCGGCGCAAGCATCGAGATCATTCCCTGCCTGGACGACGGCAGTGTCGATGCGAACGCTCTTTCTGCAATGCTCAACGACAAGGTGCGCCTAATCTCGCTGACATGGCTTCCTGCCAATGGGGGATTGATAAACGATGCCGAAGCCATCGGGCGGGTAGCCAACGCCGCGGGCGTCCCATACTTCGTGGATGCCGGACAAGCGCTTGGTCAGCTCCCGATCGACGTGTCGAAGATAGGTTGCGATGTCCTCAAGGCGGCCGGCAGGAAATACGTCAGAGGCCCCCGCGGAACCGCTCTCGTCTACATTCGCTCCAAGTTCCTTGAGACGCTCAATCCCGGTTTCGTCGACGTAAGCTCCGGCCCTCTCGTGGATGGAAAAGTCGAACTGAGGAAAGACGCCCGCCTGTTCGAAACGTCCGAAGCGCCGATATCGCTGCTTCTCGGGCTCGGCGAGGCGATCGCGCTGGCTTCGGAATTGGGCGTCGAGGCGATCCAAGCCCGCATTGCCTTCCTGGCAACCCGGCTTCGGAAAGGGTTGAAGTGCATTTCGGGTGTCGAGGTGCGCGATCTCGGCACGAAACAGTCAGGCCTCGTCTCTTTTACCGTGGAGGGAATTTCCGCATCGGTTGTACGAAGCAAGCTGGCCGAGAAAAGTATCTCGATCGGGGCAAACGGCGTACCCTACACGCCGTTCGACATGACCGCGCGCGGACTACAGGAAATAGCCCGGGCCTCGGTCAGTTACTACAACACTGCGGGAGAGGTTGAGGACCTCGTCGATGCGGTTGAAAAAATCGCAAAAGATGCAATCCGATAGAAGGACGGAACCACGATGGATCTGGGAATAAGGGGCAAGCGCGCGATCGTCTGTGCGAGTTCAAAAGGGCTGGGCAGAGGTGTGGCGCAGAAGCTCGCAGAGGCGGGCGTGATCGTTACCCTCAATGGTCGGAGCCATGAAACGCTGGAGGCCACCGCAAGGGAGCTTCGCGCGCTGACAAGTGGCGAAGTCTATGCCGTGGTAGCCGATGTGACGACCGTAGAAGGCAGGCAACAGCTTCTCGAAGCAGAACCGAAAGCCGACATCCTCGTGACCAATGCAGGAGGACCGCCGCCTGGGCTGTGGTCCGATTGGGAGGCGAATGAATGGTTGAATGCATTGAACGCCAACATGCTGACACCGATCCTGCTGATGAAGGCGGTTCTGCCCGGCATGATCGACAGGGGCTGGGGCCGTGTGATCAACATCACCTCCGCGTCAGTAAAGTCACCGATCGCGGAGTTGGGCCTGTCCAACGCCTCGCGCAGCGGGCTGACTGGTTTCGTGGCCGGCACGGCAAGGCAAGTCGCGAAACATGGGGTAACGATCAACAACCTCCTGCCGGGCTCGCATGAGACTGATCGTGTAGCCGCGCTTCTCCAGCGAAGGGCAGAAATGCAGGGTATCTCACTTGAACAGGTGCGGCAGCAGGCGCATGCGGAGAATCCGACCGGGCGCTTCGGCACGATTGACGAATTCGGCGCTACCGCGGCATTTCTTTGCAGCCAGCACGCGGGCTACATCGTCGGCCAGAACATCCTGCTCGACGGTGGCGCTTTCAGGTCAACGCTTGCATGAGATCCGGCGTGACGCGGCAACAATGCTTCCGCGTCGACAACTGCAGTCATGCTCGCAAACAGCAGTTGTAGGAGCGAGTGGGGCGTGGTTGCCAAGACGACGCTTGCGCCTCATCTCCGCCGAAACCGCGACGACAAAATTAGCGACAACACGGCTAAGCCGATGCCGCGATCGCGGGGGATTCAATACCGTCGCGCCAGGCCTTTAATCACGCAGGACGCGGCATTTCCAAGTCACGATGCAGCGGCCGGGCGCTAGAAGTCTCGCCACCCAGCTCCATTTCCCTCGGGGAGGTTACGGATCGACGGAGCCTTCCAGCAGGGCCAGCCAATCAACGCCGATCTTGTAGCGCCGCAGAACGGCAGCGGGGTCCTCGGCATCGAGACGAGAGCAGATCCGATAGACCTCGAGCGTTTCAGCATCCATCAGGCCGTGCTGGTAGAAGAACATGGCGGCGGCATATCGGGCACGGCCGGACCACTCGGTTCCGGCCGGAAACCTGATCATCTCCCAGTGCCGTTTCGTCTCGTAGTCCATGGCGGTGATCTCAGAACCGTCCCGGCGGGTTGGCCGAACGGCGGTCGAGCTTGACGAAGGGTCGGGCGACGATGCGGGCCCGTTTCATGAGTTTCTGATACTGAAGTTCCCGCAGCGCATAAATCTCGACCCAGAGATCGTCGACGATGCGTGTGCCGTAAGGCCGTGAAAGAGTGGCGATCGCAATGTTGCGCTTGGCAAGCGGTGACCAGATCGCCGCGGTGACAAGACCGACTTCCTTCTTGCCGCGGTGATAGACAATTGCCCCCTCAGCCGGGATGTTGCCTTCGATCTCAAGGCCGACGAGCACATGCTTCAGCGTGTTCCTTTCGCGCGCGCGGAAGATGGCGTCGCGTCCGTTGAAGAAGGGCTTTTCCGCGTCCACCAGCCAGTCGAGGCCGATTTCGTCCGGCAAACGCTCGCGGTCAGCACGAAGTGCGGCCTCGGCGGTGATGAAATCGGCGTTGGCGACGATGAACCCGGCTTCGACACGGGCTCGGTTGAGAGCATCGTAGCCGATCGCCTTGAGACCGAAGCCGGTGCCGGCCGCCCACAGCCGGTCCCAGAGGCTGACGGCCTGCCTAGCATCGACGAAGAGTTCGTAGCCGAGATCGCCGGTAAACCCGGTGCGCGAGATGGTCACGGTGCCGTCGCCGTGCGGAAATTCGGCCAACTGGAACGGTTTCAGCGTCGCCACGCCGGCAAGACCCGCGGCTTCCAGAACCGCGAAGGATGTAGGGCCCTGAAGCGCGACCGCCGCGATGTCGCTCGTTTCCTCGATGATTTCGACGGAAAAACCTGCCACGCTGTCGAACAGCCATGGCAGATGGCGCTCCTGGCAGCAGAGGCGAAAGTCGCTGGCGCCGAGCCGGAACAGCGTCCCGTCATCGAGCACGTGGCCATGGTCGTCGCACCAGGCGGTATAATGCACCCGGCCGGTGCCGAGCTTTGCGACGTTGCGCAGCGTCAGCCGGTTGAGATAGCGCTCGGCATCCGCGCCGCGAATGCGGTACTTCACCATCGGCGAGATGTCGAACAACGCCGCGGTCGAGCGGATCGCGAAATATTCGAGCTCCGTGTCGAAGATCGAGTGCGGCGCCTTATAGCCTGCCCAGCTGTACCAGTCGTTGGTTTCGCTGAGCGCTGCAAGGCGTGCGTGGAACGGCGTTTCCAGCCGGGGCGTCTGGATATGGCCCTGGGCTGCGCGGCGAAGGGCGGTCGGATGCATCGTCATCAGCGTTTCTCCGAAAGAACCTGGCGGGCCGCGAGCAGGCCCGGCAAGCCCGAGATGCCGCCTCCCGGATGCGAGCCGGCGCTTGCCAGATAAAGGCCGCGCAGCGGCGTTGCGTAACCGGAAGCCGCGTTGACCGGGCGGTTGACGAGCAGCTGGTCAGCCTGGAGCTCGCCGTGGTGCCAGTGGCCGCCGGGCAGGTTGTAGCGGTCTTCGATGTCGGCGGGGGTCAGGAGGTGGGCGGCCACGATGCTATCTCCAAGGCCGGGCGCGTAGCGTTCCAGCGTGTCGAGCACGATCCTTTCAAAGACGGGCTTGCCCTTGTCCCAGCCATCGGCGAGCGAATAGGGGGCGAATTCGACAAGTGCCGACAGGGTGCAGCCCCCGGGAGGCGCCAGCGACGGATCGCCAAGGCTCGGCAGGGTGATCTCCATCACCGGATCGTTGGAGAACTGGCCGTATTTCGCCGGGTTGAACGCCTCTTCGACATGGTCTACCGAACGGGCGATCACCAGCCGGCCCTCAAGATCGGCGGATGCGACGCCGGCAAATGCCGGCACACGATCAAGCGCCAGGTCGAGTTTGGCGACATTGCCGTTTGAGCGGATGTTGCCGACGGCGCGGCGAAAGCCGGTGCCGATCTCGGCCGCATCGACAAGGCTTGTGAGGGTCGCCTTCGGGTGGATCGCCGAGACGATGGCCGCGGCCTCGATCGTTTCGCCGGAGGAAAGCACGATTGCCGAGGCGCAGCCCCGGTCCGCAACGATACGCTCGACCCGAGCGCCGGTTCGCACGGTCACGCCCGCACCGATTGCCGCTTTCTCAAAGGCTGCGATCGTCGATCGCCCGCCACTGCCGGCGATCCGCTGGGCGCCTGTCACGCCCTGCATCTCGCCGGTCAGGCGATAATAGAGGCCGAGCAGCGAGGTGGGCGAGCGGGGCCCGAGGTGGATGCCGAGCGTCGCGTCGAAGGCAATGAGCGCTTTCAATCGGTCGTCGGTCAGATACTCGTCGGCGATATCGGCGACATTCATCAGCAGCATGCGCAGGAAGTCGCGGCTTTCCTCGCGCCCCTTGCGCAAAAGTCCGATCCCGGCGCCGGCCAGCGCGGCAAGGTCAGTCAGCGCCATCTCGCCAATCTCCGGCGGGCGGCGCTTCAGAAAACGCTTCAGGATCCCTGCCTGGAAAATCAGCTTGCCGCGCAGATCCTGGAAGCGCTTCGCCTCGTCGTCAGAAACGCCGTCGATGACCTCGCCATAGCCGCCGCGAAGCACCGCGTGACGTCCGCTCAGGGACAGAACGACGGTCGGCGCGGGCGTGTCGCGGCTGCCGTCGAGCGCGATGGCCGCCCCCACTTCCGGGTCGAGGCGGTTGACGACATGGGCAAGCCCCGGGCTCGAGAAGCCCGGATGGAAGGAATAGCCGCGTGCCGCACCTCCGAGCGCGTCGCTTGCCTCCACGAGGAGGACCCTGGCGCCGGAGCGGGCGAGAAAAGTGGCGGCGGTCAGGCCGTTGTGGCCGCCGCCGATGACGATGGCATCAAATGACGTCATGGGCGGGGCTCATCCTGTCGGAGGGGTTGTGACGAAGATCGCGCAGGATCTCGGCGGCGGCATTGCGGCCGGGCGCCCCCATGACGCCACCGCCCGGGTGGGTCGACGAACCGCAGATGTAGAGGCCGCGCACGGGGCTGCGATACTGCGCATAGCCGGGGACCGGCCGGTTGAAGAGCAACTGGTCAAAGGTGAGTTCACCCTGGAAGATGTTGCCTTCCGTCAGCCCAACTTCCTGCTCGATCTCGCGTGGCGTGCGCACCTCCATGTGCAGGATGCGGTCGCGAAAACCCGGTGAGTAGTCGCTGATCTGCTTGACCACCGTCTCGGCGAAGGCGTCCCTGTCGGCATCGGTCCAGTCCCGGCCCTCCACCTTCGGTGGGCAGTACTGCACGAAACAGGAGACGAAATGTTTTCCCGGCGGAGCCATCGTCGGGTCGAGCGTCGTCGGGATCATCATGTCGACGAAGGGGTCGGCCGACCAGCGCCCGGCCTTCCAGTCGTCATAGGCCCGCTCCATGCGCTCGACGCTGTCGGTGAAATGCAGGTCGCCGCGGATGCAGGAGGAGCCGGCAGGCAGCGCCGGGAATTCCGGCAGGCTGTCGAGCGCGATGTTGAGCTTGCCGGAGGAGCCGCGCATCTTGAAGTGCTTGACGCGGTGGACGAAGCGCTCCGGCAGGGCGTCCTCATCGACGAGTTTCAGGAACGTGCGCTTGACGTCGGCATTGGAGACGACGAGGCGGCCGTGAACCTCTTCGCCGTCGGCAAGCACGGCACCTTGGGCGCGGCCGCCCCGGGTCAGGACCTTGGCGACGTCGGCGCCGGTGCGGATCGTGCCGCCTGCGGCCTTAAACGAGGAGGCGAGCGCCTTAGTGACGGCGCCCATGCCGCCGCGGGCGTAACCCCAGGCGCCGACCGAACCGTCGACCTCGCCCATATAGTGGTGCAGAAGCACATAGGCAGTGCCCGGCGACATCGGCCCGAGTGCGGTGCCGATGATGCCGGAAAGCGCCAGATAGGCCTTGATCACGTCGGTCTCGAAATACTCGTCGAGGAAATCGGCGATCGACATGGTCCAGAAGCGCAGCGTCGCCGCCATCTCGGCCGGTAAGAATTCGCCGAATTTCTTTCCGAGATAGAGAAGTTCCGAGATGTCGCGCGGCTTGAAGCTGAACGGGTCGGGGGCGGTGCGCATCAAAAGCGGCTGGATGAAGCGGCACTGGCGGGTGACGTCGCGGGCGTAGCGCTCATAGGCTTCTGCATCGCGCTTGGAGTAGCGCGCGAATTCGCGGCGGTGGGAATCGTGGTCGCGATAGGAGGCGAGATAGTCGCCGTCGCGGGTCAGGACCGCGCCACCCTCGTAGGAGATCACCTGCAGCCCATGTTTCGGCAGTTCGAGGTCGCGCATGATTTCCGGGCGGAAGAGCGAGCAGACATAGGAACAGTTCGAATAAAGAAAGCCGGGCGTCAGCTCGCGGCTGGTGGCAGCACCCCCAACCCAGTCATTCTTTTCTAGGACGACGACATTCAGCCCCGCCCGCTGCAGATAGCAGGCGGCGACCAGGCCGTTATGTCCTCCTCCGATCATCACCACGTCGTATTTTTTCATGTGGCTCCCCTTGTCGTTGATCAAAAAATGACACGGAAAGCAGAATGTTGTCCATCCATTTTGAATGAGCGTTCAGCAAATATATTGCAATCCGCTGATAATGCGATAGGATTTTTAGCAAGGGTTGATGTGGCCAGGAGCTCGGATGTCGTCGGTCGATCAAGAAGCGGTGCACGGCGTCGAATATGACGATACGGCTATCCGTTTCCTCGAGGTGCTGTGGGGCGAGGGGTATCTGTCGCCCGGTGGTCCCGAGGAGGTCGATCGCGTGCTTCGTGGGCTCGATCTGGCGGGCAAACGCGTCCTTGACCTCGGCTGCGGCGCCGGCGGCGTGACCCTGCATATCGCCCGAACCCATCATCCCCTTGTCATCACCGGTTTCGACGTCGAGGCGCCGGTGATCGGACATGCAAGGACGGCGGCCGAGCGCGCGGGCGTCGCCGGCGTCTCCTTCGTCCAGGCGCCGCCCGGCCTCTTGCCATTCCTCGACGGCAGTTTCGATGTCGTCTTTTCCAAGGATGCGCTCGTTCATGTGCCCCAGAAGCACGACCTGTTTTGCGAGATCTTTCGCGTGCTTTCGCCGGGCGGCACCTTTGCCGCCTCCGACTGGTTGATCGCCCATGACGGCGAACCCTCCGACGACATGAAGGCCTATCTCAGGGCCGAGGGTTTAAGTTTCGGCATGGCTTCCGCCGCGACCTATCTTTCTGCCATGGGGGAGGCGGGCTTCGTGGAAACACGCGCGGAAAGCCGCAATGAATGGTACCGCGGCGTCGCGCGCCAGGAGCTTTTGCGTCTCGAGGGAGCGTTGCATTCGGCTGCCGTCGCAGCGGTTGGCGAGGCCTATGTGGCCAAGAATATCCGGACCTGGACGGCCATGCAGAAGGTGCTTGACAGTGGTGAGCATTGTCCCACTCATCTGCGGGGCATCAAGCCGATGCGGCGGGATGCATGACATGCACCTGCGCCTGAAGAAGAACGAGACGGCGGTACGGATGAAACTCACCCCTGAAGTGCGGGAAGCGGCGGACACGGAGAAGCGTGGGCGCAAGGCGTCGAAGGAGACACGCAGGCAGCAACTGATCGAGGCGACGATCGATTCGCTTGCCAAGCGCGGCTATTCGGAAACGACGCTCGCCGATGTCGCCGACGGCGCCGGCCTGTCGCGCGGCATCGTCAACTTCCATTTCGAGAGCAAGGAAAAGCTGCTGATCGCCACGCTGCAATTCATGGCGGACGAATATGCCGCCAATTGGGGCGCGGCACTTGAAAAGGCAGGAGACAAGGCGGCGGCGCAACTCTGGGCGCTCGTTGCCTGCGACTTTGACCGCAAGATCTGCACCAAGCGCAAGCTGGCGGCCTGGTGCGCCTTCTGGGGCGAGGCGAAGTCGCGCCCGACCTACCAGGCGCTCTGCGGTGCGCGCGACGTCAAGTATCAGGATATTTTCCTGGCGCTCTGCCAGACGCTGAAGGACGAGGGCGGCTACGCCTACGAGCCGGAAGGTATGACGTTGGCGCTTTGCGCATCGATGGAAGGGCTCTGGCTGCGGCTGATGATGGGCGACGGGCTGACGCGCGAAAAGGCGTTCGCGGCGGCGGTCGAATATCTGCTCGTCGCCTTCCCGAAGCATTTCACCCGGGAAGGGCCGAAATAGGGAACGATAACGCCGGAATGGCCGGATAGAGGAGGTTGGCAATGACATTGGTGAACGCGTGCAGGCAAATCTTGGGAGGCGCCCTTCTCGCCTCGCTTGTCTCGACCACCGCCCTGCCGGCCCTTGCTGCCGAGAACCTCACGATCTTCGACTGGTCCGGCTACGAGGACCCGGCTTTCCATCCGTCCTACACGGCAAAACATGGGGACGAGCCCGACTTCAGTTTCTTCGGTGACGAAGAGGAGGCGTTCCAGAAGCTGCGCTCCGGCTTCAAGGCGGACCTCGCCCATCCCTGTTCGCAGAGCGTGGCGAAATGGCGTGAAGCCGGGCTGATCGAGCCGCTCGACACCTCCAAGCTCACCTATTGGAACGATATCGATCCGGCGATCTCTGCCATGAAGGGGCTGGTGACCACGCCGGACGGAAAGGCCTGGCTGCTGCCCTTCGAATGGGGCAACACGGTGCTCACCTACCGCACCGACACGGTGAAGGAGGACGAGGTCAAGTCGCTCAAGGCCTTTGCCGATCCGAAGTTCAAGGACCGGGTCTCCATCGGCGACAATGTCGATGACGCCTATGCGCTGGCGAGCCTCGCCATCGGCGTCAAGGACTGGACGACGATGACCGACGAGCAGTTCAAGCAGGCCTCCGATTTCCTGCGGGAGGTGCACAAGAACGTCCGCCTCTACTGGACCGACAACACCGATTTGAGCCAGGCGATCGCCAGCGGCGAGGTCGATCTTGCCTGGGCTTGGAACGAGACGGCGACCACGCTTCAGGCCGACGGCGTTCCGGCGGCGATCAAGAAGGATACGGCTGAGGGACTTTCGACCTGGGTTTGCGGCTATGTCCGGCTCAAGGGGGCGGCAGCGCCGGTCGACGAACAATATGATTTCCTCAATTCGATCTCCGACCCGGCGATCACCTCCTACATGGTCGACGCCTGGGGCTATGGGCACGCCAACGCTCGCGGCATGGCGCAGGTCGATCCGAAAATTCTTGCCGATAAGGGCTATGCGGATGTCTCGAAGTTCCTCGCCAACACGCTGTTCCAGTCGCCGATGCCGATCGAACTGCGTCAGCGCATGATCGCCGAGTTCGAGAAGATCAAATCCGGCTACTGAGTGGAAATACCGGCGAGCCGTGAAGCACGGCTCGCCGAATTCTCCTCAGTCGGCGACTGCAACCAGCGCATCCGGATCGTAGGCCAGCCGTACGGTGTCTCCGACCGGAATGTCGTCGGCGCCGAAATTGTTGGTTTCCGAAACCGAGAGCGGCTGTTCGAGGCCCGGGATATCGACGATCAGGTGGGTGATTTCACCGAAATAGTGTCGGTCGACGACCTTGCCCGCGACCTCGAAGTCGGAGCGGGCGTCGTCCCAGAGAACGCGCAGCCGCTCCGGCCGGATGCCGATCGTCGCTGAGCCGTTGCGGGCGACGAAGCCGAGCGGCTTGTCGATCGTGACGCCGCCGAACCGCGGGGTCTCGACGGAGATCCGTGTCGCGGTCTCGTTGGTCACGCGCGCCTTCATGAAATTCATGCCCCCCAGGAAGTCGGCGACCTGGCGGGTGTTGGGGCGCTGATAGATTTCCTTCGGCGTCGCAACCTGAGCGATCCGGCCGCCGAACATCACCGCGATGCGGTCGGACAGCGCCAGTGCCTCGTATTGATCGTGGGTGACGAGGATGAAGGTGATGCCGACGGCGCGCTGCAGCGTGCGCAACTCCAACTGCATCTCTTCGCGCAGCTTCTTGTCGAGCGCCGACAGCGGTTCGTCGAGCAAAAGCACTTTCGGGCGCATCACCAGGGCGCGCGCCAGCGCCACACGCTGGCGCTGGCCGCCTGACAGTTCATGTGCCCGGCGCTTGCCGAGATGGCCGAGCCGTACCTGCTCGAGGGCTGCGGCGACGCGGCGGCGCTCCTCGGTCGCATCGAGCTTCAGCCGCTTCAGGCCATAAGCGACGTTTTCCGCAACATCGAGATGCGGAAAGATCGCGTAGTTCTGGAAGACCATGTTGGTCGGGCGGTGGTTCGGCGGCACGCCGATCACCGACTGGCCGTCGATGCGGATATCGCCTTCGGTCGGCGTGTCGAAGCCTGCGATCGAGCGCAGAAGCGTGGTCTTGCCGCAGCCGGAAGGCCCGAGCAGCGAGAAGAACTCGCCGGCGGCGATGTCGAGCGAGACGCTGTCGAGCGCCTTGTAGATGCCGTAGAACTTGTTGACGCCGTCGATCGCGATCATCGGTTTGTCAGGCATGCTGCGCTCCTTGTGCCCTGAGCCTGTGTTCGGCGCGGCGACGGATGATTTCTGAAAGTGTGAGAAGCAGGATCGAGATCAGGAGCATCAGGCTGCCGAGTGCGAGCACGCCCGGAAGCTTGGCCGCGAACCGCAACTGACCCCAGATATAGACCGGCAGCGTCGGCTCGGTTCCCGAAAGGAAGAAGGCGAGGATGAATTCGTCGAGCGAGACGGTGAAGGAGACGAGCAGGCTCGAGACGATCGCCGGCGCGACGACGGGCAGGGTCACCCGGCGAAAGGTGCCGATCGCCGTTTCGCCGAGATCGAGCGAGGCTTCCTCCAGCGAACGGTCGAAGCCGTCGAAGCCGGAAATCAGCACCGACATGGCATAGGGCAGGCAGAAGATCACCTGGCCGAGGATGACGGTGACGAGCGAGAGCTCAAGCCCGAGCTGCAACAGCACCATCAGCAGCGAAACCGCGACGATGATTTCAGGCAGAAACAAGGGCGCCATGATCAGGCCGGTCGCCGGCTTCTTGCCGCGGAAGCGGTAGCGGGTCAGCGCGCGGGCGGCGCAGATGCCAAGCACGGTGCTGAGGATCGCAACGGAAACGCCGACGATCAGGCTGTTGCGGGCCGCTTCCAGCATCGCCGAATTGCCCCAGAGCGAGGCGTACCATTTGGTGGTGAAGCCCGCGAGCGGGAAAGTGGTGGTCGAGGCGTTGTTGAACGAGAAGATCGGCAGCAACAGGATCGGGAAATAGAGGAAGAGCAGGTAGAGGCCGACATAGGCCGGTAACCAGCGGGACTTCGGAATGCCGTGACGACCGCTCATTTTGTCACCCTCAGCAAAAGCTTGAGCATGAGGACAACGAGCCCCGCCATCGCCGAGACGACGACCATGGTCGTGACCGAAAGGGCGGCGCCGAGCGGCCAGTTGGCGCCCTTGCCGAATTGTGCCTGGATCGCGGTCGCAATCATCACCCCGTCCTTGCCGCCGACGAGTTTTGGCGTGACGTAGTCGCCGACCGTCGGGATCATGACGATGAGAAAGGCGGAAATGACGCCCGGCAGCGAGAGCGGCAGGGTGACGCGCAGGAAGCTCATCAGCTTGTTGTCGCCGAGATCGTGCGCCGCTTCGATCAGCGACCGATCGACCTTTTCGAGCGACACGTAGATCGGCAGGATCGCGAAGGCCGCCCAGCTGTGGACGAGCGTGATGACCACCGCATTGGAATTGTAAAGCAGCGTCGTCAGCGGCTTGTCGATCAGGCCGATGGACAGAAGTCCGGTGTTCATCACGCCGCCATAGCCCAGGATGACCTTCCAGGACATCACGCGCAGAAGGTAGCTCGTCCAGCAGGGCACGGTGATCAGGAACAGCCAGAGGTTCTTGTGCACCCCGCCATGGAAGGAGATGAACCAGGCGATCGGGTAGGAAACGGTGACGGTCACCACGCTCACGACCAGCGAAATCACCAGCGAGCGCACCAAAAGGTCCTGGTAGATCGGCTCGCCAAGGGCAGTGCGGTAATTTTCAAGGGTGAAGGTGCGGTCGATCGTCAGATAGTCCTGGGTCCAGAAACTGTAGGCGATGACGATCAGGACGGGCAGGAACAGCAGGGCAAGCGCGTAAAGCAGGGTCGGCGAGATGAGGGCGAGGCCGCTGGCCTCTTCGCTGGCGATCCAGCGCGTTCGGCCTTTCGGCGGGGCTGAGGGCCGATGGTCCACTTCGATGCCCGGCAATACCGCCATCAGCGTGCCCTCGCGCAATGCGTAGAGCGTGGACACTGGAAATGCAGCGATCGCTTCATTCAATCCATCCCGTGGCGGTATCCGCCTTCTGGTGTTCCCTTGATTAGCAAAACGCAAATCGGGATTGAACGCAAGCGGAATTTCTGCAATATTGATTGAACAGCCATTCAATAAAGTGAACGTTTATCGATTAATATCATGTAATTGAGTGGCTTATGTCGTCATATTTAATGGGAGATTTCGTGATGGCTGCGAAGCGCGATCCGGCAGATATGCACAATGAAGAGGTCGACGAAATCTCTGAACGCGCCGCGCGGCATCTCGTCCAGCCCTGGCCGGTTGCCGGCAGCATCGGCGCCGAGCATCGCGGCGCGATCGAGAGCGGCGAGGGGATCTACGTGACGGACGGCGAAGGGCGCCGCCTGATCGACGGCCCGGCGGGCATGTGGTGCGTCAATGTCGGTCATCGCCGGACGGAACTTGCTCAGGTGCTGCACGACCAGGCGCTGGCGCTCTCGTACAATTCGCCGTGGTACACGACGAGCACGCCCTCGGTAGAACTTGCCCAAAGGCTTGCCGGCCACGCGCCCGGCGATCTCGGCCACGTGTTCTATACGACCGGCGGATCCTCGGCGGTCGAGACCGCGCTGCGCTTCATGCAGTTCATGAACAACGTGCGTGGCCGCCCGGACAAGAAGTTGATCGTCTCGCGTCAGGGCGGCTATCACGGCTCGACCTATCTTTCGGCGTCGCTGAACGGGCGCCCGCGCGATCACGACTGGATGGACAGCGCATCGGATCAGGTGATCAAGCTCACCTGTCCTAACCCTTTCCGCCGCCCGGCCGGCCAGTCCGAAGAGGCGTTCTGCGATTTCCTCGTGGAAGAGTTCCGCGCGGTGATTGAGGCGCGCGGGGCGGAAAAAATCGGCGCCTTCATCGCTGAGCCGGTCATGGCGTCGGGCGGCGTGATCGTGCCTCCGGTGGGCTATCTCCAGCGCATGCGGGCGCTCTGCACCGAAAACGACATCCTCTTCATTGCCGACGAGGTGGTGACGGCCTTTGGTCGACTCGGCGAGGTCTTCGCCTCAAAGACCGTGTTTTCGATCGAACCGGACATGATCACCTTCGCCAAGGGGGTGACGTCAGGCTATTTCCCGCTCGGGGGGGTGATGATCTCGTCGCGGCTTCTCGAAGCGTTGCGCCAGTCGAACCATCCCGACGCGATGTTTGCCCACGGTCTCACCTATTCCAGCCACCCGATCGGCTGCGCGGTGGCGCTCAAAAATCTCGACATTCTGGAAGACGGGTTGCTCGACCATGCGCGCGCCATCACCAGTCATTTCCAGGGCGCGCTGAAACGGCTTGAAGCGCTGCCGCTGGTCGGAGAGGTGCGCGGGGTGGGGCTGATGGCCTGCATCGAATGTGTGGCCGACCGGGTCAGCAACAATCCGCTGACGCTCGATCTGGAGGTCGGCAAACGCATCGATCGGCACTGCCAGGAACTCGGGCTGCTCGTCCGGCCGCTAATCAACATGTGCGTGATGTCGCCGCCGCTGACGATCACCACAGGCCAGATCGACGACATGGCCGAGATCCTCGATGTCAGCATTCGCCGGACGATGGACGAGCTTGTGCGCGAAGGACTCTGGAAGGGTTGAAGACGGCTTGAAATGCCTCGGCCCTGCCAGCATTCCCCGGCAGGGCCGATTTCAGGGGCCGGATGATCTCCGGCCCTTCTTTTTTGTTCGGCTAACGCGTCGCCATCGTCGCGTTGACCGAGGCCATCTCTTCCTCGCGCGGCGCCTGTTCGAGCGTCATCACCGGCAGCACGGCGCGCAGGTGGTCGTGGTGGGTGCGCACGCCATATTCGAGGTCGGAGAGATAGAAGCCGCCGAAGGCTTTCGAGGTCATCGACTCGTTTGACCAGATCGTCAGCTGCACGTCCTCGGACTGGGTGTCGCGGTCGATGCGGAAGGCAAGGTAGCGGGCGAGCCGCTGCTGACGCGTCTCGTCCGGATAGCGATAGATCGCGCCGCGCAGCAGCGTCTTGCCGGTCGACAGCGGGAATTCCTGGTAGAACTGCACGCTCTCCGGCGTGACCGCGATGACGGCATTCGGAAACAGGCCGAAATAGATCCAGGCCTTGCGCAGCCGCTCGGGCAGATGGGTGGCTTCCGGCGCGACCGTCACGTACTGCCGGACGCTCCAGCGCCGGCCCGCATGCGGGTTGTAGGTGGCGAACGAGCGGCAGAGGCCGTTGACGAAAGGCTCGTCGTAGTAGGTCGAGCCGTAGAGATCCTGGAGCGCCGGATGCGCCATGGCGACGTGGTAGCCTTCGTTGTCGACGTCGCGAACGGATTTCCAGTTGACGGGGCTGTCCTGCGTCCAGATGCCGTGCGTCGGCACCATCGTCTCGGTGTCGTACTGGCCGAGTTCTTCGGCAAAGGGCTGCATGAGTTCGGCGACGGAGGGCTGCGGCCCCGGGCGGAAGCGGATGAAGACGAAGCCCATCCAGACCTCGAGTTCGAGCGGGATCAGCCCGAAGGCCAGCTTGTCGAGCGGCGGGAAGGAGCGGGGGCGCGCAGCTCCGCGCAGCGTTCCATCGAGATTGTAGACCCAGCCGTGAAACGGACAGACGAGCGCGTTGCGGCAGGTGCCCTTGTCGTCGGCGACGACCCGCGAGCCGCGGTGCCGGCAGATGTTGTGAAAGCCGCGGATCGCGCCATCCTGGCCGCGCAGGATCAGCGCCCGCTCACCGACGACATCCATGGTGATGTAGTTACCCGGCTCGGGAACGTCGGACACGTGACAGGCGATCTGCCAATGCTGCCTGAAGACATGTTCCTTTTCCAGCTCCAGCAGGGCATCGCTATGATAGCACCATCCGGGCAGCCCACGGCGATCCCAGTCGTTTGGAACGGAAATGTCGCGGGCCAGTTCGTTCACCACGGTCTCCATTTTTGCTGAACGTTCATTCAATATAGCCAGGTTTTGCGACGAAGGGAAGACCTGCAGGTCGCGACGGGCATGGGCGCCGTTGTTGGACAATGCGTTGGGCCGTCACGAAGCTTCGTCAGGTTGGCGATTGACCGTGCGGACAGTCAGGCCAACCGCCTTATCCATCTTCGTTGCGTGCGGGCTATCTGCGCCGCTGTTCGATATCGCCAGACTCCCAACAGCGGTGTTGCCGGTCACGTTGTGATCGAGATTCCGCTAATGTCGGCCCCACTTCTGCCCAATGGGGCGGCAACGATCCTGGCTTCCGTGTTTGGAGAACAGCACCATGCCGACCCGGCGAAATTTCCTTATCAGCTTCGTCGCTACGCCGATTGTGCTGCCGGGCCTGAGCCAGGCTGCTGGCATTCCGGTGGAGTTGCCGCTTACGGCTAGTTGCGGCGATGACCACGAGCTGACGCCGGACCAGACCGAAGGCCCGTATTTTACGCCGCAGAGCCCTGAAAAACAGGACTTTGCGAAGGATGCACCGGGCGGAGAAAGGCTGACGCTTGCTGGTCTTGTACTCACCAAGAACTGCCAGCCGGTAGCGAGAGCGTTGATCGAGCTATGGCACGCGGATGAGAACGGCACCTACGACAACAGCGGATACAAACTCCGCGGACATCAATTCACAGATGCCGATGGCAAATGGTGGTTCGAGACGATCGTGCCAGGGCTCTATCCCGGTCGCACCCGGCACTACCATGTGAAAGTCCAGCGGCCCGGCGGGGACGTGCTGACGACGCAACTTTATTTTGCCAATGAGCCAGGCAACGAACGTGACCGCATATTCAATGCAGCCTTGGTACTCGATATCAGCGCGACGACCGACGGAAAATTCGGTCGCTACGATTTCATCGTGGCGTAACTGGCGTGTCACATCGGCTAAATGTTCAGCTCGTCATTCGCTGCCTCGGATCTGCCGAACCCCAACTCCGAACTCAGACCCGCGCTTGGCGTTGACCTGAAGGTCGGGATTGGTGTCGCCTCGAACAAGGAGGATCCAATCGCGTCTGCGCTGGTGAGGAAGGGCGGGGTTTCTCCTCTCCCTGTCGGCGCGCGGCCAGACACCGCCGGGCGTCGTATCTAATCGGCACAGCGCTCGCTCGAGGCACTCGGTTGCATGCTCACGGCGCTTCTCCTTTGGACAATCACAAGGGAGGTTGCTTTCCAAGCAAGAGTAGAACGCCGGCCATAGGGTGACCTTTCGCAACCCTTACGGCTTTGTAAGGTTCGGCTTGCGGCTCAAATACATGCCCGCCGCTGTCCGAAAGAGTCGGTGCGCGGCAATCAACACTTTGAAATGCCGCCTTGAAATGGGGGCGGAGAAGCCGCTGCAAATACCAGGAAAACGAGAACCGAGACACTGCAAAGCTGTCCAATCGGTATGCTGGCGAACACGTTCGTGACACCGTTGAAATCGAAAGTGCGTGTGAAAGCAGTCGCAGTTCGGAAGGACCAAGGCGAAGAACATGAAAAAGCTCCTCATGACAGCATGCGTCACCGCAGCCACCATCATCGCTTCATCGGCAATGGCAGCCAATGTTTCTGGGGTAGTGCCGAGCATTGATAAGTCACGAGACGCGATCCGGCTGAGAGACGGTATGGTGCTCAGGCTAAGCGAGGGCACCGAAGCCGAGAACTTCAAGCCCGGCACAAAAGTCAGGGCCACTTACACGAAGAGGCATGGAGAAAACGTCGCGTCGTCGGTCGAGCGCGTCAAATAGCGCAGCAGATACCGTCAGCGATGATCCGCGCGGTGACGCCACTGTCGCCCCGCCCCTTGATCCACTCGATGGAGCTTCGATCTCTATGAAACCGAAGGAACTGGTGATCACAGTCCATTGCCCGGCCACCATCGGGTGCCCGGCCGGCGGCTCGATTAGAGCGGGAGGCAACGATGAGATGCCTTCTCGTTGAGGACAACGAGGTGTTGGGAGATGCGCTTCGCGACCATCTCGCCGCTATGGGGCACGCCGCAGACTGGTACCTTCCCCTTGGGGAGGCGAATATCGCTGTCCAGGCGGGGCGTTTCGATCTGGTGCTCCTCGACCTCAACCTCCCTGATGGAAATGGCTTGTCGCTGCTGCGAAACCTACGAGCGACCAATGACGCCACGCCGGTGATCGTCATAACAGCGAATGATCAGATATCTGACCGGATGAACGCCGTCAGTTCCGGCGCCACCGATTACCTCGTCAAGCCGTTTGATCTTTCGACACTTACCAATGCAATTTGCGCTGTTCGCTCACAGGCAATGGCACCTTTTTAAGACGTGATCAGATGGTGCCCGCAGACCTGTTTCACGCCACCAAACCGGAGCCTTCCTGAGTTGCGATGCGATGGGTCGTCACCATCGTCGCCGGCGTTCAGCTTGCTGTCAGCTAATGATGCCATTCGGGTAGTCCTGACAGCGCGAAAGCTCGACATGAAGAAACAATGGAAATGGGCGGGTTACTCCGTCGCCGCGGCCGCCCTCGGGCTCGGAGCCTACCTCTTCGGCATTCAGCTGTCGGGAAACTTCGCCATTGTCGTGCCGGGCGAAATCTACCGATCCAACCAACCTTCGGCCGCGGAACTCATCGACTATAGCAAGCGCTATGGCATCAAGGCGGTCCTCAACCTGCGCGGTGCTGCCAAAGGCTCAACCTGGTACAAGGAGGAAATCGCTGCCGCCGGCTCGCTAGGACTGGTCCACATCGATTTCGGCATGAACGCCGGCACGGAATTGAGTGTCGAGGAGATGCAAAAGCTGGCGGCCATCCTCCGGGACGCTCCCAAGCCGCTGCTGATTCATTGTCGCTCCGGCTCTGATCGAACTGGCCTAGCCTCGGTGATCTATCTGAACAAGGTCGCGAACGTAGACGAGGAGGAGGCGGAACAGCAACTTTCGATCCGATTCGGTCATATCGGTCTACCACTGCTTTCCGCGACATACGCCATGGACGCAAGCTGGGAAAAGTTCGAGCAACCGCCAGGGCAGGCGCACCCACCAAGATCGGGGCGGTCCTAAGTTCTGAAAACGGCTGCGTCGGACGGGCCCATCAGGCTCATCGTTCAGGTCCGGCAACGAGTGCCGCCTTCAGGAGCTTGCCGCTGATCGTTGACAGCGCACGTCAATTGCCCAAGGAACAGATCGCGATGCTCGTTGGCGCCGATCTCTTCGGTTGTGGCATCGTCACTCTTTTGTCGCGCGAATGGCGTAGCGATGCTGCGAGCGCCTCGCCAAGCCCTTGAAGAGATTCCAGTTTGCGGCCTGGGTGCGATGAATCTCGTGAAGGTCCCTGTCGATCATGATGTCGACGAAGCCGGCTCCGCGCAACAGTTCGACGACGGCTTCGGCCCGAGCGCCCTCGGAGAAATGCACGCGCGAGAGGATGCTGCGGTGGGTTGCCATCATTTGCGGTGAACCGGTCGGCGTCTCCGTCTTGAAAAGCCCGAGGCGCTGCCCCCAGGTACTGAGCTTGGAAAACAGCCGCTCGAGCGCGGTGGTATTGACGAAGTCACCATCGACGATCAGCAACCTGCCGCCGGGCTTCAGGACCCGCAGCCATTCGGCAAAGGCTGCGGCCGGGTCGACAAGCGTCCAGACCAGATGCCGGTTGACGATTACATCGTAGTGGTCGTCGGGCTCCATGGTATTTTCGGCGTCGCCGAGGGCAAAGCGGATCGCTCGTCCGCGCTTGCGCGCCTTTTCCCGGGCGCGTTGAAGCATCGGCTCGGCCCAGTCGAGACCCTGCACCTTGAAGTCGAGTTCATCGAGAAGATGCGAGATGACGCCGGTGCCGCTCGCGAGATCCAGCGCGGCACGCCCTGCGCCCGGCCCAAGGTGACGGAGAAACAGTTGGTGCCAGGCCGCGCGTTCTTCCTCCGAGAAGATCTCGTGGCCCGGGGACAAATCGAAGGTTGCCGCCCGGTCCGACCAGTAGGCCTTGATTTCATCGCGCAGGTTGTAGTTCTGCCGCTCCGTCACACCACTCATGTCGATACCGTTCGTTCCTGTTTGGAGGCGTTCTAAAAGATAAATGTTGACTAATAAAGTCATGAAACATTAGATCGCCTGAATTTTCCAGCGGAGCTAAAACAATGCGGTTTTTCAACAGGGTGGCTGCGGCCGCCGCAAGCCTTTGCGTGCTTTTTTCCACGGCCGCCTTCGCTGATGTCGTGACGTTGAAGGATGTCACAGGCCGCGATGTCGAGGTCAATGTACCCGTCGAGCACGTGATTCTCGGCGAAGGGCGCCAGATCTACTTCCTCGGCGCGCTTGACCGCGAGGAGCCGTTCAAGCGCGTCGTCGGATGGCGCGATGATCTGGCGAAGGCGGACCCTGAAAGCTACGCTGCCTATCTCGCAAAGTACCCTGACATTGCCAAGCTGCCGACCTTCGGCGGCATGAAGGATGGGACCTTCGATATCGAGCAGGCGGTGGCCCTGAAACCAGATGTCGTTCTGATGAACGTCGACGCCAAGACGGCAACGGAAGAGGCCGGCTACATCGAGAAACTCGCCAAGGTCGGCATCCCGCTCGTCTACGTCGATTTCCGCGAAAAGCCGATGGAAAACACCGAGCCGAGCATGCGCGTGATGGGAAAGCTGCTCGGCAAGGAAGAAAAGGCCGAGGAGTTCATCAAGTTCCGCGCCGAGAGCATCGCCAAGGTGACCGACGTCTTGGCGAAGGCCAATCCGAAGAAGCCGCTCGTTTTTGTGGAACGCGCCGGTGGTTATTCCGACGATTGCTGCATGTCTTTCGGTAACGAGAATTTCGGCAAGATGGTCGAGTTCGCCGGCGGCGTGAACATGGCAAAGGACATCATTCCAGGCACCTTCGGCGTGGTCAATCCGGAACAGATCATCGCTGCCAACCCCGACCAGATCATCATCACCGGCGGCAACTGGCAGGGTTATGTGCCAGGCGGCGCCTGGGTCGGTGTCGGCTATGGCGCAGACGAGAAGGAAGCGGTCCGCAAGCTTGAGAACCTGACCAAGCGCCCGGCCTTCACCGGTGTTGCGGCGGTCAAGGACGGTCAGGTCCACGCGATCTGGCACCAGTTCTACAACAACCCCTACCAGTTCGTCGCCATCCAGCAGATCGCCAAGTGGCTGCATCCGGATCTCTTCGCCGATCTCGATCCGGAAGCGACGTTCAAGGAGTTGCATGAGCGCTTCCTGCCGCTTCCCTATAAGAGCGGCTACTTCGTTTCGCTGACGGCAGCCAAATAAGCGCATCGACGACCGGAGAGGGGAGGTCTCCGACGTCGCGTTCGAAAGGAGTGAGAATGTCGATCTTCAGGAAAATCGCGTCGTCGATGGTCGCAGCCTTCGTTTTGGCGGCTCTGCCCGCAAGTGCGGCTGAAATTGTCGACGTTACCGGCCGCCGGGTCGAAATCGCGCTGCCTGCCAAGCGCGTGCTTTTGGGCGAAGCGCGGCAGATCCACGTGGCGGCCGCGTTGAAAGGCGAGCATGTCTTCGACACGATTGTCGGCTGGCGCGATGATCTCCTGAAAAAGGATCCGGATTCCTACGCCGCTTATGTGGAGCGCTTCCCCGAAATCGAGAAGCTGCCGCGTTTCGGCTACATTCCTTCAGGCGATTTTAGCCTTGAGGCAGCCATTGCACTCAAGCCGGACGTGCTAACGCTCAATCTCGAAGCGCAGCAGGCCGTCGAGGAATCGGGCTTCATCGAAAAGGCTGCTGCCGCCGGCATCGCCGTCGTCTATCTCGATTTCCGCGTCGATCCGGCCGCCAACAGCGAGAAGTCGGTCGAAATCCTGGGCCAGCTCTTCGGCGCCGAGGCGAGGGCCCGCGAATTCATCGACTATCGCAATGCCCAAATTGCGCTGGTGACGGATCGCCTCAGGAAGGCTGGAGAAATTGCGCGCCCGAAAGTCTTCATCGAGCGCTCTCCCGGCATTACCGGCGACGTCGTCTGCTGCCGGACCTTCGGCCCGGCCAATTTCGGCAAGATGGTGGAAGAGGCTGGCGGCCACAATATCGGTTCTGACGTCATCAAGGGCACCTTCGGCGACCTCAATCCCGAGCAGTTGATCGTCAGCGATCCCGATCACGTCATCATCACCGGCAGCAACTGGTCGGCCGAATCCGATCTCAACCAGTTCGTCAGCGTCGGACGCGGCGCCGATCCGGCGGCGGCAGAAGATCGCTTGCGCGGCCTGATGCAGCGCCCTGGATTTCCAGGCCTTAAGGCGGTGAAGGAGGGCAATGTGCACGCCGTCTGGCACCAGTTCTACGGTGCGCCTTACGAGTTCATTCCGATCCAGCAGTTTGCCAAGTGGTTCCATCCGGAGCTCTTTGCCGACATCGACCCGGACCGGACTTTCCGCGAGTTCCATGAGAAGTTCCTGCCGGTGACCTACCGCCCTGGCTACTTCGCCTCGCTTCCCAAGAGTGGTGATTGATGGTTGCCGTGACCGAACAAATATCCGGGGTCGAAAGCCGAGCGCGCTACCGCTCCCTCGTTCTGCGCCGCCTGGTCTTGATCTCCTGCCTCGTTGGCGCGCTCTTTGCGTCGGTTGCTGTCGACATGGCGCTCGGGCCTGCGAACTATCCGCTCGCCGACGTGCTGACCGCGCTCTTTCGCCCTGAAACGGTAAGCGACCAGCTTCGGGTGGTGATCTGGGACATTCGCATGCCGATCGCCCTGATGGCCGTGACGGTGGGGGCATCCCTGTCGGTCGCCGGCGCGCAAATGCAGACGATCCTTGCCAATCCGCTTGCAAGCCCGTTCACGCTCGGCATTTCAGCCGCTGCCGGCTTCGGTGCGGCCCTCGGTCTCGTTGCCGGCGTGGCGGTTTTTCCCGTCGCCGTCCAATACATGGTGCCGATCAACGCCTTCCTGATGGCGATGCTGGCAGCGCTCTTCATCCACTTCGCCTCCACGATGCGTGGCGTTACGGTCGAAACAATCGTTCTGCTCGGCATTGCGCTCGTCTTTACCTTCAATGCTGCGCTATCTTTGCTCGAATATCTCGCCTCCGAACAGGCGCTGGCCGCCGTCGTCTTCTGGACGATGGGCAGTCTCACCAAGGCAACCTGGCCGAAGGTCTGGATTACCGGCGCCGTGTTGCTGTTCGCCTTGCCGCTTTTCGCCCGGCACGCCTGGGCTTTGACCGCGCTTCGGCTTGGCGACGACAAGGCAGCAAGCTTTGGCATCAACGTCCGCAGGCTGCGGCTCGAGGCAATGATGACCGTCAGCCTGCTTGCGGCGATCCCGGTCTCCTTCGTCGGAACGATCGGTTTTGTCGGTCTCGTCGGACCGCACATCGCCCGAATGCTGGTCGGTGAGGATCAGCGCTTCTTCCTGCCAGCTTCTGTGCTGTGTGGCGCACTCCTGCTTTCGGTCACTTCGGTCGTCAGCAAGATGATCATTCCCGGCGCCGTGCTCCCGATCGGAGTCATCACCGCGCTCGTCGGCGTGCCCTTCTTCTTCGTGCTGATTTTCACCAACAGGAGGCGCGCATGGTAAGCCTGACGCTGGAAAAAGTCGGCGCGAAATACGGCCGCCACACGGTGCTCTCGGACGTCAACACGGGCGTGCTTCGTGGTGGCGGTCTGACGGCGGTGATCGGTCCCAATGCCGCCGGAAAATCGACACTGTTCAAGCGCATCGCAGGCCTGACGTCCGGGCCCGGCACTGTTCATCTGTCCGATGCGGCGAAGGGCCCGCATGGCATCTGTTACATGCCGCAGGATACCGGCGCCAATGCCGTGCTCACGGTCTACGAGTCGGTGCTGCTATCGGCCAAGCAAGGATCCGGCTGGAAGGTGAAGGACGCCGAACTCGCCGAGATCGACCGGGTGTTGGGCGAACTCCGGATCGCCGATCTCGCCTTTCGCGGCCTTGGTGAGCTTTCAGGCGGCCAGCGTCAACTCGTCTCCATTGCTCAAGCGCTCGTGCGGAAGCCCGAAGTGCTATTGATGGATGAACCGACCTCGGCGCTCGATCTCTTTCGCCAGATCGAGGTGCTCGGCTTCATGAGGCGCCTCTCGGCGCAATCGGGTATGGCGGTGCTGATTGCGCTGCACGATCTGAACCATGCGCTGCGCTATTGCGACGACACGATCGTCATCAGTGGCGGATCGGTGCTGGCGAGCGGCCCCACCCACGACGTTATCACCGCGGATATGCTGCGCTCGGTTTATCGAGTCGAGGCGCGGGTAGAGGCCTGCTCCCTGGGGCGCCCCGTCGTCATCGTCGATGAATCTCTTTGAGATGTTGCGAACCGCTCGACACGCTTGGCCAGCTCGAAGAACTGCCTTCCAGCATTGGCGATTGGAATGGATCGGGAAACACTCCCCGGTAGAATTGTCCCGGCTGGAGCGGAAGGCGCAAACCTGGCGAGGGGGCTAGAGTATCTCGGTCAACTCGAACAGCGGCAGAGCCAAGCAGACCGACAGGATGTGCCAGGGCTCGCCCTCGATCGTGGCTCCGCCACTCATTTCGCTCAGTGTCAGGTTCGGAGCGACGTCGGCGCATGCTTGCTCGAGCAGGGTGATTGCTTCTTTTGATGTCAGTCCGTCTGGATAACGGACAGCGTATTTTCGGCGAGGATCTGCTTCGTTTAGGGTCATCTTTGCAAGGCTGTCCGCTGAGGTGAAGGTATGCGAAGGATCAGACCTACATCGCGCGGACGGTGAGTGGTTTCGATAGCCCTTCGTTGGTAGCGACCGCAGTCAAAAAGGATAGGGATGTCTCGGCGCCGCGTTTGTGCTTGCAAATCTATGCCGGCTTACGCCAGTCCGCGACGAAGGTCGCCTTGATTGACTAGACCGTACTCAAAGTGGAATGGATCCGCTCGGTGGTTGTCACTCTTACGCGTTCGCGCCGTGTTTTACCTTGCCACCGGACATGTAGCGCCCAGCTCACGATGGTTTGTGGCCATCGCCGTTGGCTCGTCGAGCGCCTATGCATTTCGCACATGGGAGCGCTGAGTTTTGAGCGCTGCAACTTGCGGAAAGCCTGAGCTATAAGGTGTTCATCGAAGTGAACGAGGCGCCACGGACTGGCAGCCAGGCTTCGAAAGCCCATTGAAAGGGGGATCAAATGAACATCGCACGCTCCATCAACAACTGGCGCAAGTACCGTCAGACGGTCACCGAACTGGGCCGCATGTCGAACCGCGAACTTCGCGACCTCGGCATCGAACGTGCTGACATCGACCGCGTCGCACGCACGGCCTTCGCCCGCTAAGGCGACCCAAACAGACTGAAGAATTGCCAAGCGCCTGCATCTCCTGCGGGCGCTTTTGCTTTTTGAGGTTATGGCGTTTGATTGGGCGAGAGGAAGAGCAGACGTTCCAGGCTGGTTCGCCCATAAAATCGTCCAAAAGAAAACCCCGCCGGGGAGGGCGGGGCAAGGCTCGCGCCACCGGCATGACGGGCCGGACGCAACCCGTGCGCGCCGAGTGGAGCCGTCTATGTTGCGGCAACAACTCAAACCACCCTGTCGCAGCGCAAGTGATCTGAAGCAGGGAAGGTGAGCGTTTCAAGCCGACGCTGTTTGGAGCTTGTGGCGCCGCACGCTCATTGAGCCACGGTAGGTCATGCGCCGCCCACTCTCGTCGCATCAGCACAAACAAAACCGCTGAAGCGACCGGGTGGATTAGCCATCGCAAAAGCTAAATGTACAGCCGAAGCTGCATGTCTTGGCCGCCAACATTTATGTGCCGAACCGCAGCGGCGAGCTCAAGCCGGTGCGTTGCGTCGATCTGAAGATCGGGCTTGGGGGGCGACATCACCGAGATTGCCCGGTCGCTCGCGCGGCCGGGCAGGCGAGGGAATGCAATGAAGCGAATTCCCGCGGTGTGGCATGCGATGTTCAGGCTGACCTGACGTTTTCAGCCTTCGATTTTCCAGTCTTGCGGTCCTGGCCGAGTTCGTAGCTGACCTTTTGGCCGTCGCGCAGTGAGGTTGCGCCTTCCAGCGCCGACACGTGGACGAAGACGTCAGGTCCGCCGCTGTCGGGCGTGATGAAACCAAAACCCTTGTCCTGGTTGAAAAACTTAACGGTACCGGTTGCCATGTCATCCTCGTCAACTGAGTGTTCTGCGTTTTGCCGCAGGACCTTATACAGCACTTACCCTGGCGGCAATCGCGCATGCGGGCAAAATCTACGTTCTCGCGCCAGAACCGTACTTTTCAACGAAGCAAGACAAGACCGAAGGCGTTACGGGACACATCATCGAGATTGCCCGGTCGACGGCGCGAGCAGTTGTCCCTGTCCACCAAAGCTTAGAGCGCTCGAACCTCGGCAAGCCGTTTGATCGAGTAGTCGTCATTCCAGCAAACGGCGGCGTCCCATGCGGCGGACGCTTGCGCGGCAATGTCATAAGCACCGTGATCGAGATCCGCAGCGTTGTTGGGAAGCACGAGGTCAAGGTCGGGAACCATCGACGTGTGCCTCGTCCCAATCGATCAATGCGACGCGATCGGCCGTCATGCGAATGTTTCCCGGGTTGGCCGGGTTGCCATGAACAGCGCAGGTTTGACGCCCAAGGAGCCGCGCCCATGCTGCTCGGCATCGGGCGACGCCCTCAGGTGGCATCGCGGTAAGGTCGATCCTTGTTCCGGTCTCAGCATGCAAGAGATCGCTCAACGACTTCCAACCCGGGCGTTGCGGCCAGTCTTTGGTCAACCGATGCAACTCGCGCAGCGTGTCGGCCACCCGGCGCCAGTCAGATGGCGTCTGTGGGGGCCCGCCTTCCATATATGTCATCACCATCAAGCCGCCCACGAACAGGCGCCCATCAGGCGTCGGAATCGGCACGGGAACAGTCATGCCTTCACGGCCAAGGTGTTGGAGCAGACTGGCTTCCCATGCGAGATCGGCATCAGGCCTCGAGCCAAGGCGGCCGACTGCGATCTGCCCGTCGATGCGAACGCTCCAGACATCGTTTGCGACTCCGCCCGTGAGCGGTGCGATGCGGTTTGCATTTCCTCCCCATTGCCTGAGTGCTTCCCATCCCATGCGCTATATCCCTAGGATATGGGGTTATCTGCCCCTTCCTCCGTCTGGAGGTAGCTGATCACGGCGTCGGCGATCATTCGGCGATGGCGGCCGATTGTGGCCGATTCGGAGAGATCCCTGCGAAAGATGGTTCCGAAGGTATATCGGTTCGAAACCCTGAAGAAGCAGAAGGCACTGATCAGCATATGCACATCGATCGGGTCGGCCTTTCGCTTGAAAGCACCCTCGGCGGTACCGCGTTCCAGAATGCCCGCGATCGTTTCGATGACCGAGACATTCAGGTCGCGTATGGCTTCCGACCGCAGCATATGGGCTGCGTGGTGGATATTTTCGATGCTGACCAATCGCACGAAATCGGGATTGGCCTCATCGTGGTCGAATGTGCTGGATATTAGCGTACGCAACGCCTCTTCCGGCGCAAGGCTTGCGAGCTTGAGGTCCTCCTCGAGCGTGCGGATCTTGCGATAGGCTCGCTCGAGCACGGAGAGGTATAGACCCTCCTTGCCCCCGAAATAGTAGTAGATCATGCGCTTGGAGGTTCGCGTCCGTTCTGCGATCGCGTCAACGCGTCCACCCGCAAGGCCGTGCGTCGAGAACTCCTCGGTGGCAACGACAAGGATGTCTTCCTTGGTGCGTTCCGGATCGTTCTTCCGACTTGCCTCAACCCGCCGCGCCATTCTTTTTTCGTTACTCCCCGGCACGCGCCGAATTTTCCAATGAAACCAGATCGAAACGGGCAAGCCCCAAGGCTCTCTACATCGCCTCCTCGAAATTCATATTGAGGTTACGGGGGTCTTTCAAGAGAGTCTACTTGACATACGTACTAGTTCGTACATTTTGTGATGGCGAAGACCGCTTGAGGAGGATGTGTTCGCACCGGTGCCTGACGCCGCCCCGTGGCGCTAATGTAATGCGCGGGCGCCAAGACGGCACTCCGCTTTGGGAGGAGCGCATGATCCGTATTATCGATTTCTATTTCTTCGCACTGAAGGTGGCGATTGCCTTGCTGCTTGCCGGCATGGTCGTCCTCGTCTTCGGCAACGTCGTTTTGCGGTATGCGTTCAATCAAGGCATCACGGCCTCTGAGGAAATATCACGCATCTTCTTCGTCTGGCTGACGTTTCTTGGCGCCGTGGTTGCCTTGCGCGAACACGGGCATCTCGGCGTTGATACGCTTATCAAACGCCTGCCGCCGGTCGCCGCAAAGGTCGCGGTGCTGCTTGGTCATATGATGATGCTCTATGTGACCTGGCTGATGATTAGCGGCAGCTGGACGCAGACGCTCATCAACCTGCATGTCAGTGCGCCTGCGACCGGGCTTTCCATGGGCTTCTTCTACGGGGCCGGTCTCGCCTTTGGGGTACCCGCATTCCTCATCCTGCTTGCCGATGCTTTCGCCATCGCGACCGGACGCATCGACGTGACGACGGCGGAACTGGTTCGCGACAGCGAAGACGAAGTAGCGCTCGACCCGCCCCCCACCGCCACGCTCGGGCCGCTGCCCGTCAAACACTGAGGACGAGCCGATGACGGTCACCATCTTCCTTGGCGCGCTTCTCGGTCCCATGGTGCTCGGCGTGCCGATTGCATTTGCGTTGATCATCAGCGGTGTCGCCTTGATGCTCTTTCTCGGGCTCTTCGATGCACAGATCGTCGCCCAAAACGTCTTGAACGGCGCCGACAGCTTTCCGTTGATGGCCGTGCCCTTCTTCCTGCTTGCAGGGGAGGTTATGAACACCGGCGGGCTTTCCCGACGCATCGTCGCCTTGGCAATGGCGATGGTCGGTCATATTCGCGGCGGCCTCGGCTTCGTGGCGATCTTTGCCGCCTGCATTCTTTCCAGCCTCTCTGGCTCAGCTGTCGCCGACGCCGCTGCCCTCGGCGCGCTGCTTCTGCCGATGATGCTGAAGAGCGGTCATGATCCGGCGCGCGCCGGGGGGCTGCTTGCCTCTGCATCGATCATCGGGCCTATCATTCCACCGTCAATCGGTTTCATCCTCTACGGTGTGGTTGGCGGCGTCTCGATCACCAAGCTCTTCCTTGCGGGCATTTTCCCGGGTTTGATGATCGCCGCGGCCCTTTGCATCACTTGGCTCATCGTCGCGCGCAAGGAGCAGTTCGAGCTCCCGCCAAGACAAAGCGCCCGCGTGCGGCTTGGAGCGCTGCTCGACAGTGTGTGGGCGCTCCTTTTGCCGGTGATCATCATCGTTGGTCTGAAGTTTGGCGTGTTCACGCCAACCGAAGCCGGTGTTGTTGCGGCGGTCTACGCCCTGTTCGTTTCGATGGTCATCTACCGGGAGCTCACGCCGGGCCAGCTCTTCCATGTCTTCGTCGCGGCCGCGAAAATTACATCCGTCGTGATGTTCCTGGTTGCCTGCGCTGCCGTTTCCGCCTGGCTGATTACGGTTGCCGACGTGCCCGGTGCGCTTGCCGCACTGGTCGAACCTCTGATGGACAATCAGACCCTTCTGCTCATCGCAATCATGGTCCTGATCGTTGTCGTCGGGACAGCAATGGACATGACGCCGACGATCCTCGTCATGACGCCGGTTCTGATGCCGATCATCAAACAGGCGGGGATCGACCCGGTCTATTTCGGCGTGCTGTTCATCATCAACAATTCGATCGGCCTGATCACCCCGCCAGTGGGCACGGTCCTCAACGTTATCTGCGGCGTCTCGAAATTGTCGATGGAGGACCTGATGAAGGGCGTGTGGCCCTTCCTCATTGCTGAACTGGTCGTCCTTTTCCTGCTCGTTTTGTTCCCCGAACTGGTGACCGTACCGGTCTCCTGGTTCGGGCACTGACGGCAACTTTCTATTGCGCTTCAACAGGCCGGCAGGATTACCGGCCCAATCTGGGAGGATAAGATGTTGTTGAACCGATTGACAAAAGTGGCCCTGGGCGTCGCCCTGCCGATCGTTTTGTTTGCAGCAGGACCAACGCTTGCAGAGATACGCGACCAGACCATCAAGTTCGCGTCAGCCAACAACAAGGGGCACCCCCAAGTGACGGGCATGGAGAAGTTTGCCGAGCTGGTGAATGAAAAGAGTGGCGGCAAGATCGAGGTGAAGCTGTTTCCCGGCGGCACACTTGGTGGTGACGTCCAGACTGTCTCCGCTCTCCAGGGCGGAGTTATCGAGATGACCGTGTTGAACGCTGGTATTCTTGCCAACAACGTCAAGCAATTCGGCGCCGTCGACCTTCCGTTCCTCTTCGACAGTGGCGAAGAGGCGGACAAGGTGATGGATGGCCCCTTCGGGGAAAGCCTCAGCAAGCTCTTGCCCGATACCGGCCTAGTCGGACTTGGGTACTGGGAGCTCGGCTTCCGCAATCTGACGAACAATCGCCATGCAGTGACCAAGCTTGAAGATATCAAGGGTCTGAAGATCCGCACGATCCAGTCTCCGATCCCGATCGAGCTCTTCAACACGCTCGGCGCCAACGCTGTTCCGCTGCCTTATACGGAACTCTACACCGCGCTTGAGACTGGGACGGTCGATGGGCAGGAGAACCCGGCGGCAAACATCCTGAATGCCAAATTCTACGAAGTGCAGAAATACATGACGCTGACCCGTCACCAGTACAATCCGCAGATCGTGCTCGTCAGCAAGAAGTTCTGGGATGGGCTGAATGACGAGGAAAAGGACGTGCTGCAAGCGGCCGCGACGGAGGCCCGCGATTATCAACGCAAGGTCTCGCGCGAGGCGGATGCCACAGCCCTTGAGGAAATCCGCAAGACAGGCATGGAGGTCAGCGAATTCAGCCCCGAAGAAACGCAGAAGCTGCGTGACGCCGTCAAGCCGGTGATCGAAAAGTTTAGCGCCGAGATCGGCGCCGATACGGTGCAGTTGCTGTTCAAGGAGATAGGTGCCGCGCGGGGACAGTAACCGCGCGAATACTTTGGCCCGCCCGCGACGCCGCGGCGGGCCGAAGGCTGGTTGCCCCTTGCAACGGGCTCGGAAGATGGAAACACAAACAATGTCCGAAACGCTTGTAAGACCCTTGAAGGCGGGCCTGATCGGTGCTGGCATCCAGGCCTCGTTAACGCCTGCGATGCACGTGGCCGAAGGTGCAGCTCAGGGGCTCCGCTATGCCTACGAGCTGATCGATCTTTTCGAGATCGGCGCGACGGAAAATGATCTGCAGCGGCTGCTCGCCGACGCTGAGACGCAGGGGTTTTCCGGTCTCAACATCACACATCCGTGCAAGCAGGCGGTCATTGCCCATCTCGATGAACTGTCGCCGGACGCCCAGCGGCTCGGTGCCGTCAACACGGTCGTGCTCAAGGGGGGACGAAGATATGGCCACAACACCGATTGGTGGGGCTTTGCCGAAGGCTTCAGGCGAGGATTGCCCGATGCAGACCTGTCCACGGCCGTGCAGCTGGGCGCAGGCGGTGCGGGCGTCGCAACAGCCTATGCCGCGCTTTCGTTCGGTCTAAAGCGTCTCATCGTTTTCGATCGCGAGCCGGAACGGGCGCGATTGCTGGCCGCGATGCTGACCGCCCTGTTTCCAGACGCAGATATTACCGCCGGCACGGAGCTTTCTGTTGCCATGCGCTCGGCATCCGGGTTGATCCATGCCACGCCGACCGGCATGGCCAACTATCCCGGAGTGCCGCTTGACGTCGAGCTTCTCGATCCGCGCCACTGGGTCGCCGAGATCGTCTATTTCCCGCTCGAGACGTCGCTGCTTTCAGAAGCAAGGCGACGCGGATGCCGCACGCTCGACGGTGGAGGAATGGCTGTATTCCAGGCAGTTGGTGCATTTCGCCTGTTTACAGGTCTTGAGCCCGACACAACGCGGATGCTTGCCCATTTCAAGGCACTGACCGGCTGAACCCCGAAGAACTCAGCGAGGAGCGAGTGATGAAGACCTCGATAGCAACGGTTTCGCTCAGCGGCGACCTCAAGGACAAGCTGCGTGCGATTGCCAAGGCGGGCTTTGCCGGTGTGGAAATCTTCGAGAACGATTTCCTGGCTTTTGATGAAAGCCCGCGTCAGGTCGGCCGCATGGTGCGAGATTTCGGCTTGGAGATCAGTCTGTTCCAGCCGTTCCGGGATTTTGAGGGCATGCCGGAGCCGTTAAGAGCCCGAACGTTCGACCGTGCCGAGCGCAAGTTCGACTTGATGGAGGAGCTTGGCACCGACCTCGTCCTTGTCTGCTCCAATGTTTCGCCTGCTGCCGTTGGTGGCATTGACAGGGCAGCTGCGGACTTTAGCGAACTCGGTGAAAGGGCCGCAAAACGGGGCCTGCGCGTGGGTTACGAGGCGCTCGCCTGGGGGCGCCACATCAGCGATCATCGCGACGCCTGGGAGATCGTCCGGCGCGCCGATCACCCGAGTATCGGGTTGATCCTCGACAGCTTTCATACGCTGTCGCGCAAGATCGAGATCAACTCGATCCGCTCGATCCCAAAGGAGAAGATCTTCATCGTCCAGTTGGCCGATGCCCCACTGATCGACATGGATCTGCTGTATTGGAGCCGGCATTTCCGCAACATGCCGGGCGAGGGCGACTTGCCGGTCACCGATTTTACCCGCGCAGTGGCGGCGACCGGCTATGACGGCTACTTGTCGCTCGAAATCTTCAACGACCAATTTCGTGGCGGCAACCCCAGTGCGATCGCTGTCGACGGATATCGTTCGCTGATCTATCTCGGGGATCAGGTCAAGCGCGCCGAACCGGATACTCGTTTGCCGGTCCCCACAATGCCTCCTCGCGTCGACGTGAGAGATGTAGCGTTTGTTGAGTTCAGTGCCTCGGCGGAGGAAGCAGGCGAACTCGAAGCGTTGCTCGTTTCAATCGGCTTTGCGAAAACAGCACAGCATCGGACGAAACAGGTGGTGGTTTATCGCCAGGGCGCCATCAATTTGGTGGTCAACACAGAGCGCGAAGGCTTTGCCAGCGCTTCCTATCTTGTCCACGGCACGTCCGCCTATGCCTTCGGCCTCATGGTGGACGATGCTGCGGCCACGGTAGAAAGGGCGCGGGTGCTTGGAGCAGAACCGTTCGAGCAGCCGGTTGGCCCAGGCGAGCTCGTGGTTCCGGCGATCCATGGCGTAGGCGGAGGGCTCGTCTATTTCCTGGACGACAAATCCGAGCTCTCCAAGATCTGGGAGATCGAGTTCGAGCCAGTGCGAGACGGCGGCTCGGTCGTCGCTGCCGGACTACGCTCCGTCGATCACATCGCTCAGACCGTCAAATATGAGGAAATGCTGACCTGGCTGCTCTTCTACACATCGCTACTCGATGCTCATAAGACGCCGATGATCGACATCGTCGATCCGGCAGGCATCGTTCGCAGCCAGGTCGTGGAAAATGACGCTGGCACGTTGCGTCTGACACTGAATGGCGCGGAAAACCGCAACACGCTGGCCGGCCGGTTCATCGCCGAAACCTTCGGTTCCGGTGTCCAGCATCTGGCCTTTGCCACCGACGACATTTTTTCGACCGCGCAGGCCTTGCGCGCCAATGGGTTCAAGGCTCTACCGATTTCGCCAAATTACTACGATGACGTCGAAGCGCGTTTCGGTCTCGACGTTCAACTCATTGAGAGGCTGAAGTCCGAAAACATCCTCTATGACCGTGACGAGGACGGCGAGTACTTCCAGCTCTACAGCCCGACCTTTGGTGAAGGGTTTTTCTTCGAGATCGTCGAAAGGCGCGGCTATCGCGGCTACGGAGCCGCTAATGCGATCTTTCGCATTGCGGCGCTACGAAAGTACCTGAGACCCGATGGATTGCCAAAAAACTGACGATCCGACCATCGTAAAACCAACAGCGGGTGGGGGGTAATGGCAAATGGCTGAAGGCCGCGGAACTGGCTTTTGTTGGACGGGGCAGGGCTCGACCAGCCGCATCGTATTAAATCGAGATCAAGCCGGAACCACTGCAGGAGCGCGTTCCGGCTGCCGCGTAAATGGCAGGGACGCCGACCGCTCTTGTCGTGCCTGATGCTTGAGGTGCGTGTGAAGCGTCGGACCATCGGCCGGTCGAGAAGACACTATTTCGACTTTTGGGCTGGCCATTTTCATCTGCGCTCATATCTAGCCGGGCACTTACACCGTTCAAGGAGGCGCGAGTGAACGACTGGCTGGTATCGATGGGCGTGGAACTGGACATCCTACCGCATCTCATTGCCTTGATGGTGGCTTACGTCCTCGCGCTACCGATCGGTTGGGATCGTGAACAAAACGAGCGGAGCGCTGGCCTTCGCACCTTCCCGCTGGTCGCGATCGCCTCATGCGGTTTTATCCAGTCAGCAGAAACGATTACACTCGGCAATGCGGAGGCCACGGCCCGCGTGGTGGAAGGCCTGATCAACGGTGTCGGTTTCATCGGAGGCGGGGCGATCCTCGTTGGAAAACTCGGCACTCGCGGGACCGCCACGGCTGCGAGCATTTGGGCAACCGGCGCAATCGGCGTCGCTGTCGGGCTTGGGTCTTACGATACCGCCATCGTGCTTTCGATCGTCACGTTCGCGACACTCCGGTTTATGACGAATTTCAAGTCGCCAAAAAATGAGGTCCTGGCACCGGCGGACACCCACCAGGTCAATACCAGTCCAATATCTGCGTCGCAGCCCGAGGCGTCACGGGTCGACGAGCCCGGCGTTCGCGTGTGACTGTCCCTTGAAAGCCGTCCAGCTTTGACGTTCCAGAGTCTCGCCCCATGCAGCTATCCCTCGAAAATTGAAGGCAATTCCCTTGTCGCAGTCATGGTGATGCCCTAGTTCCTGATGCGATTTTTGGTTTTTCGCACGTGCTGCGAAACAGGCAGTATCTTAGGACTGGGCGGAGGGTGCATGCGCGGCAATGAACGCGTTGAATTGAGGAGCAGGACGCGGGAAGCGCATCAGCGGGTAGACGCTGCGGTCGGCACGCTTAGCACCCTTGAGGATTATCGTCGCTACGTGGCGCACGTTTTGCCGTTTCGTGTGACAATGGACGAAGCGCTGCAGAACGTCTCCTGGCCTGAAGGCTGGAATTGGCAGCCGTCCGCGGTTGCAGAGTTGCTCGCTCAGGATGCGCGCGATCTCGGCGTGCCGCCGGTCCGCCATGCGGAGCCTGATTTCGATCTTTCCGATCCAAGCGCACTGCTCGGTGCGCTCTATGTGGTGGAAGGGTCGTCTCTCGGTGCGCGGGTGTTGCGTCAAAGGGCGTTGAAGCTTGGGCTCGATGAAACCTTTGGTGCGAGGCACCTTGTTTCTATGGCAAGTGACACGACCCGGTGGCCATCGTTCCTTTCCCTCCTGGAGGGAACACCTAATTATGATGTCGGGCGGTCCGCGGTCGCGGCAAATGCCGTGTTCGCGCTCGCCCTCAGTTGCTTTGAAAGTACGTCCGTTGCCGCCAGCTGAACCCGTAAACCTTGAGACTTGCGACAGGGAGCCCATTCATATTCCCGGCAGCATCCAGCCGCACGGCTGTCTTGTGGCCTGCGACATCGGTTTTACGAGGATCGAGCGGGTGTCGGCCAACGCTGCCGAAATGCTCGCCTGGGACGGCGATCTGCTCGGGCGCCAGCTTGCCGACGTGCTCGGTCCGAAACTGTTGCATGATCTGCGCAATGCGCTTGCGGCCGCGGGGGCGGCTTCACGCCCGGCCCTCATGCTCGACGTCGCTTTCGGCGACCGCGTGTTCGACATTGCCGTCCACCTGCACAAGTCGGCCGTCATCATCGAATTCGAGCCGGCCCCGTCTATCGGTCAACCCTTGCATATTGCCCGCGAGATGATCGGCCGCATCAAGGACCTTACCGACGTTGACCGTCTCGTGCAGCGCGCGTGCCGGATTGTTGCCGGTACGATTGGCTATGACCGCGTCATGATCTACCGCTTCGAACAGGACGGATCCGGCAAGGTGGTCAGCGAGGCGAAACGGGCCGACCTTGAAAGTTTTCTCGGCCAGTATTTTCCAGCAAGCGACATCCCGCAGCAGGCGCGTGCGCTCTATCTGAAAAACACCATTCGCGTCATCTCGGACGCAAGCGGCGCCCGCGTCCCCGTCGAGCCGGTCCTGGACGGATCGGGCGAGCCGTTGGACCTCAGTTTCGCGCATCTTCGCAGCGTCTCGCCCATCCATTGCGAATACTTGCGCAACATGGGCGTCGCTGCGTCGATGTCGATTTCGGTTGTTCTGGACGGCCAGCTCTGGGGGTTGATCGCCTGCCATCACTATTCGCCGCGCGCACTGCCGATGGCCCAGCGCGTCGCTCTCGAAGTGTTCGGCGAATTTTTTTCGCTACACCTGAAATCTCTGAAGGAACGGCGTCGGGTGGCGGCCGTCGCCGGCACACGCGAAGCGCTCGACCGCTTTCTCATTCTGTCGTCCCATCACGAGGATGTCGGGGAACTGCTGCGCCAGAGCCTGCGTGAATTCTCGCAACTGCTGGCAAACGACGGTATCGGCGTCATGGTCGACGGCAAATGGGCGGGGATCGGCACCGCTCCGCCGGACGAAGAAAGAGCCGCCCTTCTGGACTTCATCCGCACCGTCAGCGAAGGCCGCGTCTGGGCCACGCACGCCCTGTCTCAGAAAGTCCCGGAGGCTTCGGGCTATAGCGAGCGGCTTTCAGGGGTTCTGGCCATTCCCCTTTCGCAGACCGGCTCGGATTGCCTGCTGTTCTTTCGCAAGGAATTGGTCCAGACCCTCAACTGGGCCGGAAACCCTGAAAAAACCTATGAAGCAGGTCCTCTCGGCGACCGGCTGACACCGCGCAAGAGCTTTGCGATCTGGAAGGAAACGGTTAAGGCGCAGGCGCAGCCATGGTCGGAGGCCGAACGCGAAATCGCCGAGATAGTCCGGGTCGCAATTGTCGAGGTGGTGCTGCGGCACAACGAGCTGATGGCGGGTGAGCGGCGCAAGTCCGAAGTTCGGCAGCGGATGCTGAACCAGGAGCTGAGCCATCGCGTCAAGAACATCCTCGCTGTCATCAAGTCGCTGGTGACGAGCCCGCAGCAGCACAAGAATTCGCTCGAAGAGTATGTCTCGACCCTGCAAGGTCGCATCGAGGCGCTCGCCGTCGCGCATGACCAGGTGGTGCGCGGCGATGGTGGCGGCATACTCGCTGACCTGCTTGAGGCAGAGCTTCAGCCTTACCGGACAAAGCTGTCGACAATCACGCTCGAAGGTCCTGCCGTCTGGCTCGACAGCCGTGCCTTTTCTGTAATGGCGCTGGTGTTTCACGAGTTGGCGACCAATGCCGCCAAATACGGCGCGCTTTCGGTGACGGCTGGCGAAGTGGAGGTGCGCTGGACGATGACCGGCCGGGATTGCGACGTCTCCTGGCGCGAGCGAAACGGTCCTCTCGTCACTCTCCCGTCGCGCAGAGGCTTCGGCAGCGCGCTCATCGAGCGCAGCGTTCCCTACGATCTTCATGGACGCAGCTCCGTCCGCTTCGAACCATCAGGGCTTGAGGCAGAGTTCAGCATCCCGTCCCCACACGTCAAACTCACCGGGTCAGGTCCGACAATGGCAACATACATGGTCGGCACCGCCGCCCCAGAACAGAGCGGCCTTGTCCGTGCAAACCCCAGGATCATGATCGTCGAGGATCAGATGCTCATCGCGCTTGATCTCGAAGCAATGTTGTCGGACGAGGGGTTCTCGGAGGTCTCGACCGCGAGCTCCGTCCAGCAGGCCATGGCACATATCGAAAGAGCTGCTCCGGAGCTGGCGATCCTCGATATCAATCTCGGTCAGACCAATTCGTTCGGGATCGCCACCGAGCTCATGCGCAGGGGCATCCCATTCGTGTTTGCGACGGGCTATGGTGAGGGGGCGGATCTGCCGCCGGAACTCGTTGGCGTGTCGATCGTGCGCAAACCATACAGTCGAAGCGCCATGGTCGGGGCACTTTCACTGCTGTGGGACGAGACCCATCGGGATGCGCGCAAAGCGCAGTGACGCGAGTGAGAAAGACTAAAATCGATGTCCGACATCCAATCGTTGTCTCGCGAGCAACTCGAAGAAGAGATCCTGGGGTTGAGAGCCTTGCTGCAGGACGGTGTCAGCGAGAAGAGGGGTGACGCCGGCGATGATGCGCGCGAGGCACGCTACCGTGCGCTGTTCGAGGCAATTGACGACGGTTTCTGTATTATCGGCTTCATCGACGGACCGCATGGCCCGCTCAGCGACTACGTGCACCTCGAAGCCAATTCCGGCTATGGGCGCCACACTGGCATCTCGAACATCGTCGGCAAGCGGCTTCGCGAAATCGAGCCCGATAACGCCGATGTCTGGCTGGATATCTACGGCAGCGTGTTGCGCACTGGCGAACCAGTGCGCTTCGAGCAGGAGTTCCAGTCGGTCGCCAGGCACATCGAGGTTTCCGCCACCCGCATTGAGCCGGAAGGCCTGCGTCAGGTTGCGGTGCTGTTTCGCGACGTGACGCAAAGAAGGAAAGCCGAAGCGGCGTTGCGCGAGAGCGAAAGCTACGCGCGCGACAACGTCCAGCGCGTGCAGATGGCGATGGCGGCAGGGGCGATCATCGGCACGTGGCTCTGGGACGTGCCTTCCGACCGCTTCACCGTCGACGAAGCATTCGCGGCTGCATTTGGGTTCGAACCGGGGCAGGGGCGTTCGGGTCTCAGCCTTGCCGATATCGTCGGCGCCGTTCACCCCGACGACCAGGAACGGGTCACCGCCTCCGTCAAAAACGCCCTGGCAAAAGGCGGCGCCTATGCCCAGCAATACCGGACCCGCCGCGAGGACGGGACATATCGCTGGCTCGAGGCGAACGGACGCGTGGAATGCAGCAGCGACGGTGTTGCGCTCAAATTTCCCGGCGTCCTTATCGATATCGAGGAGCGGCGCGCCGTCGAGGCCGAACGTGACGATGCCCTTGCGGCCCTGCGCACCCTCAACGAGACGCTGGAACAACGGGTAGAGGAACGCACCGCGGCACTGGTTCAGGCTGAAGACGCCCTGCGCCAGGCGCAAAAGATGGAGGCCGTCGGACAACTGACCGGTGGGCTGGCGCACGACTTCAACAACATCCTCGCCGGTATCAGCGGCAGCCTCGACCTGATGAAAACGCGGCTGGCCCAGGGCCGCGTGAGTGAAATCGATCGTTACATGACGGGCGCACAAGGGGCGGTAAAACGGGCCGCCGGCCTAACCCAGCGCCTCCTTGCTTTTTCCCGCAGGCAGACGCTCGATCCCAAGCCGTCGGACATCAATCGCATCGTTGCGGGCATGCAGGACTTGATCAGTCGCAGCGTCGGCCCTGGGGTGGCGGTCGAAACGGTCGGAGCCGGAGGACTGTGGACGGCGTTCGTCGATGTCGGCCAGCTCGAGAACGCTCTGCTCAATCTTTGCATCAATGCCCGCGACGCGATGCCGGATGGTGGGCGCTTGACGATCGAGACGGGTAACCGATGGCTCGACGAACGCGCAGCGGCAGAACGGGGATTGCTGCCGGGACAATATGTTTCCTTGTGCGTTAGCGACACCGGAACGGGCATGTCGCCCGATGTGGTCGCCCGCGCCTTTGATCCGTTCTTTACGACGAAGCCGATCGGCCAGGGTACGGGGCTCGGCCTTTCCATGGTCTACGGATTTGCCGGCCAGTCCGGTGGTGCCGTGCGCATCTATTCCGAGGTGGGCAAGGGCACGATGATCTGCATCTATTTGCCCCGCCATGCGGCCGAAGATCATAGCCCCGACATGCCAGTCGAAGCGGGCCCTGCGCCTGCGGCGTCCGGCGTGCACACCATCCTGGTCGTGGACGACGAGCCTCTGGTCAGGATGGTCGCGGTCGAAATCCTCGAAGAGCTGGGATACGAGGTGCTGGAGGCGAGCGACGGTCCTTCCGCCCTCAAGATACTGGACGCACGCCCCACCATCGATCTTCTGGTCACCGACGTCGGGCTGCCGAATGGCATGAACGGACGGCAGCTTGCCGATGCGGTGCGCGTCCAGCGTCCCGGTCTTAACGTGCTCTTCGTCACAGGGTACGCGGAGAACGCAGTGCTCAACCACGGGCACCTCGACCATGGTATGGAAGTGGTCACGAAACCCTTCACCGCTGATGTGCTGGCGCGGCGGGTCGAAAGCTTGATCCGCCAATAAAAGCGGACCTGGCGCGCCAGGCGTCCTTGCATTTCACTGGTGGATCGCCGCCTGCGCGCAGTCGGTCGACAAGGCCGCCGTGCAATCGCCAAGTCCGCGCTTTCGGGATTTCAAAGCGCTCGATCAGCCCCACCTGGTCTGAATTTCATCCGCCGAACGACGGTAGCGGGAACAAAAAATCAGCCTCGGCATTTAGCTGTCGGCGACCACGGTCGTTGCGGCAAGGCGTTTTCGTTGGGAATTCAATCGCTTTCCGATCTTGCGCCGATACCAACAGGCATTCCCAGTGGCGGACGGAGGGGCAAAACCATGAAAGCGATCGGATCGCTGGCATTTGGCATCGCGTTGTCGGTTTGCGCCAGCGCCGGGGCTGCATCCGTGGCATCACTCGTGCTGGCCGAGCCCACCGAACGTCCTCTGCTCAAGGCGGCTTCAGCTCCAGACCTTTGGACCGCAACGCCGGTACGGATCGATCGGAGCCAGCAGAACTACGAGCGTTTGCCGCCCGTCTATTCCAGCTACGTTACGAACCCGGTCTCAGTGAAGCTAACGTCGCGGCGTCCGGCAACCACCGCTCCAACATGGGCGGCCTCTGGTGCCGGCATCTCGACCGCCCACCTCGATTGGTGCTCGAGCCGCTACAAGTCCTATGACCCAGAAACCAACGCGTACCGCGCGTATGGCGGGCAAATGCGAGCGTGCCGGTCGCCCTACGCGGCCGGCCATCCGACGAACGAAAGCCGGACGGCGCAAATCAATCGGCGGTTTGTGGGCTACGCGACGGCCGGTCTGCGCCTAGCATCGTGCGCCGGCTATCAGTCGTATCGCGCCGCTGACAACGCCTACCAGCCATACAACGGTCCTCGCAGGCCTTGCCTGCATCCATCCCAAGACGCGCGTCTCGAAGCGAGCAACGGCGTGTGGTCCGTGTCGGAGCGATGAGCGGCCCGCGCTGTTATCTGCGGCACGACCCCTTGTCGGCGGGGCTCCTCTCTTGCGGGCGTTGCGACGCCCGCGGCATGCAAGGGATCCGGAAATGTACAAAGCCCAAAGCGGAATGAGGCGCATTCGTCCGGCTATGCGCCATCTACCGGAACATGGAGACGCCCCAGTTGGAGGAGATTACACGAAAGCGCAAGCTGCGGGCCAACCGGCCACTGTGGTCCAACACGCCTCATATCAAGGTTGCCGCGCAAAGTCGGATCTGCGCCGACAACGTCGACGTGCTGATCGTCGGCGCGGGCATCGGTGGAGCGCTCATGGCATTGGCCCTTGCCAAGCGAAACATGAAAATTCTCGTCGTCGACCGCCGCGGGCCGGCGAAGGGCAGTACCTTGGCGAGCACCGCGATGATCCAGCACGAGATCGATGTGCCGCTCCACCGGCTCACCACGATGATTGGACAGGACAAGGCGCGGCGGGCTTGGCAACGCTCGGCAAAAGCGGTGGAAACACTGATCACGCTTGTCGACACTCTCGGGATCGGCTGTCGCCTTGAAAGGAAGAAGTCTCTCTATTTGTCCGGCAATGACTATGGGGCCCGAGCGCTTCGCCTGGAAGCCGACGCGCGGCAGACCGCCGGCATTTCAGCAAGGTTTCTCAAGTCCTCTTCCTTGCGCGACGAGTTTGGTCTCAATCGCACCGCGGCAATCCAGTCCGATGTTTCTGCAGCCGCCAATCCGGCGCAATTGACAGCCGGGTTGTGGCATAAAGTACAGGATGACGGCGTCTCGCTCGTTGCCGATACCGAAATCACGGATGTTCGCAGCGTTGGCGAATGGAACGCTGTCGCAACCTCGAAAGGTGAAATCATCCAGGCCAGGCACGTTGTGTTTTGCACAGGCTACGAGTTTCTAGACGCCGTGGCCGACCAAGGCCATCGAATGGTATCCACCTGGGCTCTTGCAACCAAACCGTATCACCCGCGGCCTGACTGGCTCAAGAACCATCTCGTTTGGGAGGCATCCGATCCCTACCTCTATTTTCGCTCGACGATAGATGGTCGCCTGATTGTTGGCGGGGAAGACGAAGAAGGTGACACGGCCTTTGCCGACCCTTCAAAGCTCAAGTCGAAATCCAAGACCTTGCGCGCAAAGCTGTCGGCGCTCCTGGACGTAGAAATTGGCGAACCGGACTACCTTTGGGCTGCGCCCTTTGGCACGACCGCTGACGGCTTGCCGATCATCGGAGCCGTTCCAGGTTTCAACAATGTCTATGCTGTGATGGGTTACGGGGGAAATGGCATCACCTACAGCCAGATCGCTGCCGAGATCGTGTCGTCAGCTATTCTGGGCCACCGCGATCCGGACAGCGAACTGTTCGCTTTTCGCTGAGTTCGACGCCGGACCCCAAATCAAAAAGGCCGCCGGAACGGCGACCTTTGAAAGCTAAAGCACGAGCGCATCTTGGCTCAATGGAAACGCTGGTTTGAATACCAGTCGTCGATGTCTTTCTTTGCCTGATCCTTGGCATATCCGTAGCGCTCCTGGATCTTGCCTTCGAGCTGCTCACGCTTGCCATTGATCTGGTCGAGGTCGTCGTCTGTCAGTTTTCCCCACTGCTCCTTGACCTTGCCCTTGATCTGCTTCCAGTTTCCTTCGACACGGTTCCAATCCATCGAGGACACTCCGTTGTTGTTTCAGGTACATTTCTGGAACGACTGAACCTCGCACTTGTTCCGTTTTTTCTCGAAGTTGTCGTGGGAAGAGCGGTGGGGTCGGTCGACGAGGCCTGGTCGGCAAGATGGTCGATAAAATGATGCCGCCAGGCAGCAGATGCTGCGCGCAAACTCGACATCTGGGGAGGGGATTCGTACCTGGGAGGGGCTCGATCTTTATGACGGGGAGTAAATCGGGCGAGGGGCCTGAGGAAGAATAAGGTGCCTTCGGCCGACAAAGCTATCCGTTGCCAGCGGACCATGCTGGCAACGGAGGAGTTGAACACACCGAGAAGATATCCAGAAAAAGGCGTCAGAGCCTGTAGCGCCGGCGTTCTTCTTCGACCTCGTCGGCCGTGTAGGGGGCGAGCGTCGGGTCAAAGCGGCGCCAGCCTTGTTCGGCATAGGACGCTCGGCGCTGCACCGGGTCGACCCAGCTACCGCGCCGCAGGATCGCTTCCGCATCCGCCTGGAGCGCGTCGTCGACCCGTGCCGTGACGACGGCGCCACCGCGGCGTACGCCCTCGGCATAGACATGGGCGTGTTCTTCCGAAACGCCCGAATCCGTCATCGCACCGATGATGCCGCCGGCGGCCCCACCGGCAACCGCGCCGGCCGCAGCACCAGCTGCCGTCGCGGCAAGCCAACCAGCTGCGACCACCGGCCCGACACCCGGAATGGCCATGACCCCGAGACCGGTCAACAGGCCACCAATGCCCCCGACCGCAGCGCCGACACCGGCGCCCGTTCCGGCGCCTTCGGCGGCATTGCTGTCTTTTTCGCTGCCATAGCGATCGCCGACATTGTTGGAAACAATGCTGATGTCGTCGGAGGGAATGCCGCGATCTTCAAGCGCCGACACTGCGGCGCGGGCGTCGGCATAGTCGTCAAAAAGTCCACTAACGGTTTTCATTGGGATTTCCTCGCTTTTGGAATTAGTTGGCTACAATGTTGCCCTGGTAGTCGAGGGCGAGTTGCACGGACTTGCCGTCCTTCGATGCGGTTGCGCGCCAGACGCCCTTGTCGTCGAGCTTGAGCCCCGTCACATCGCTGTAGCCGGCCTTTGTGAGCCGATCTTTTGCCTGCGCTTCGGTAAAGCTGTTGGCGCCGGCAACGGGAGCCGTCGGGTTGGTCGTGTCGGGCGTGGCAACCGCAGGCGTATCGCCGTTCGCGGTGGCGGGAGGCGTTGCAGTCTGCGCGAGCGCGCCAATCGTCGATGCGCCGAGGAAGACCGCGGCGAGCAGCAATTTTTTCATGATCTGGTTCCTTGTTCGTGGCCTTCCCGGCCAAGGCGTCTCGATTTGCGGGGACTTAAGGTCCGAGGGGCAAATCCGATTGCGCCCGAATTCATTTCGACTGGCGGTCGGCGGGAGCACTGCGCCTTGGCGCAGTGAGAACCCGTCCGAACGGAATGCTACATGGCGTCCATGCCCTTGATGGCATTGTCGAGATGCGACGTGCACTTCTCCATGTCGTTCGCCATCATGGCATCCCGCGCCATGGTCAATTCCTTCGTAGACTCGATCTTCTTAGCCCCGTCGGAAATCTGTGCGACCTGTTGTTCAGCCTTGGCGATCGAGGCTTCGTCGCAGACGACCTTCTGCTGTGCGAGGACCGGGCTGGCGAACGCCGCGACGAAGGCGAGAGTAACAATCGGTTTCAGCATTGTGATCTTCTCCATGGGCCGATACGACACCGGCCTTCACGGCGATTGAACGGCAGAACGAGCCGATCTGTTCCCTCTTCGGGGCGCCGAAAAACGAAGTTTTTTCAAGGAACTTCTACGCGTTTTCGGCGTTTGATGCGCGCGCAGCTGTTTTGCCCGATCGATGCAAGAACCTCTGCCAGATGAGCGCCTCTGGACGATGCGCGCCGCCACGATGGCCTTTATCGGCGCCTTCGGCGGCGCGAGTGGACGTGAGATATGCGCCTCTACCAATTTGCGGGAAAGGAACGACGACGGCGGTCCACCTGCCAATTGGCAAGACAGCTTTATGTCCGCCTACGCAAGCAGTGATCCATTCGAAGACATTGCAAGAAGCCCGGCGCACTTGTTTAACGTCGTTGACGCGCGCGAAACGACAAGATCCTTCGGACCGTTGGTCGCCACGATGATCTCGAAGCAGAGGGCGACTAACCCTTAAAGGGGCTCGGCGCGCGGCAATTGGTCCTTGGGTTCCGGTGGATCTCGCTTCCAACGCCCTCGTAGGGACCATGGGCAAGCGCGCTCCGTTCGTCCTGTTGCCGCCGGTCGTCGTGAAGTTGGACTTTATCGATCGGCTGATTGCTCAGGCGCGCGGGCCGGCATTGCCGGGTCGTGGTCGTTGTTGCGCGGGTATCGATTTCGCACCCGGCGATCGATTTGCCTAAGGGCCATCTGGTCGGACAGCGATGTTGCCCGCCTCTTCGCCGTCCCAATAGCTGATTTTCGAGGCGTGAACCTTGATCATCAAAAGGCCTGGCGTGTCGACGCCCTGTGGAAACCACCTCTCAAGTTCGGATAGCCAATGCTCGGTGAATGTCGTCTTGTCGTCCACGAGCGATGCGCGACCTTCGATGGCAATGAAAATGCCGGGCTTGCCGAGCAGGCTTGGGCGAGCGGTGTACGTCAGTGAGACGTTCGGATCGGACATGATTTCCGTGATCTTGCGCGATTGTGCGTCGCAGAAGAACCATGTGTCGCCCGCATACTCCACGTCGCCGTTGTTGCTCATTGGACGGCTGGCGATCGTTCCGTCCGCCTTCTTTGTCGACAGCATCCCGAAGTCGATGTTTTTCAGGTGATCTGAGATGTCGTTCAGCGTCAAAGTCATTGCCTTGCTCCCATTGGCTGATTCCAGGTTCTAACTGCCACGGCACAAACAGGTTCCTTGATGCCAAGCCGACGGGCTCCGATCGCTATGGTTCGCTGAAGCCGGTCGCGAAAAGACGGGACCTGCCCGTCGGGTCGTTGCGAAAGATCAGCCCGCCTCGCGCCGTCGATCGCGCCGGCACATAGTCGAGTGTGGTTTCGACGGTCTCTATGATGGTGTTTTGATCCGTGATTTCGCCGCGCACGACGACGGCCGCCGCCGTTCGGTCGGCTGCATTGTTCACATCGAACATGACCAGATATCCGCCAGCACGCCCCGCGCTGTTGACGATGGTCACCGAGAGATCCGGAGGGCTGTCATCCTGTGTTGCTGCCTCATATGCGATCCAGCCAACAAGCGTCATGACCAGGATCGCGGACACCGCACCGGTCGCCCATTCGATCCAATGCGCCTTGCGATTTTCAACTAAGCCTGGTTTGGGGGAATTCGCCATCATATCACCTAGAGGATGAGCCGCGCGGCCGCCGCGCCGATTGCGCTCGGGAAGGCGAGAACCGTCGTGGCGACAATCGCCTGGGTTGGCTCAAGGCCGTCGAGCCGATGAAACGTCCACAGGCAATAGAGGCTGATCGCAAACGCGATAACGTAGCCCGGCATTGTGAAGCGGATAAGCGCATGCCAGCCCGGCGTGGTCTCATCGAGTTCATGGCCGCCTATGAAGGACAAGGCGTAGACGAAGCCATGCATCAGCAGGATCGACGCCAATAGGGCGGCAATGGCGTGCCACAGTGACATCTTGAAGGATATCAGGATCATTTCTTCGGTTGGGGCAACATTGAGACCGAGAAACAGAGCCCCGACGACCATCATGAAAAGTTCGCCGCCGTAGCCATCTCCCCGGGTTTCGCCGATCGGATCCTTCTCGTCCTCGCTACCTTCGGTTCGTGTCCCCAGTTCGCTGCGGCCAAGCAAGGCGCCGATGCTGGCCGGGACCGCCTGGATAGTGATCATTCCAAGCACTTCCGGCACTGCCTGGCCGATCTTTAGAACGCCAATGATGAAAAGAACAAAGGCACTCGCCCCGACACCAAGGCAGTATGCAATGCTCGCGTCTCGCAGCGCTTCGCCCCACGTCGAAACGTTTTCGAAGCCGATCCGACGCGCAAGGAGGACGAGGAGCGGAATGTTGGCCAGAAGCAGGACCAGCAGCCGGCCGCGGTCGATGTAGAGCCCGAGTTCCCACATTTCCATCGTCAGGAACATGGGCAGCGCAAAAAGCAACGCGCCGGCAAAGCCCCGTGCCAGGCCCTTCGCGAAGCGGCCATGGTCAAAATCGGCCCGCGTCCTGCCCTTGGTCATCTTTCCCTCTCAAGGCTGCTGTCGGCCTCACAAGAACGCTGCAGCATTTCCTGTTGGCAGAGGTAACGTCGAGAGCCAGCGCCAAGTTCCTGATGCGCCGGCTTGCTCATGCGCCCCTGGATGCCGGCAGGTTCCATGCGTGCATCGATCAACTGCACCGCGATCGCGCCGAGCCGTCCGCACTGGGCATTGGAACAATAACAACGTCCACGTCTTTCCACCGGGTTGGTAGCCCTTTGAAAAGGGAATGTTCGTGAAGTTGGAGCAGTAAGCGATGCCCTTGGGTTCTTTCGACAAGGAGGGGAGTGAAGATATCTTGCGGGCGAGGCTTGCAGCCATTGTGGAGTCGTCCTTCGACGCCATCGTCAGCAAGGATCTCGATGGTACTGTGCAAACCTGGAACGGCGCTGCCGAGCGCATGTTCGGTTATCCGGCCGAGGAAATGGTCGGGCAGTCAATCCTGAAGATCATCCCCTCGCACCTTCACGGTGAAGAGAGAGAGTTGCTGCAGCGCCTGCGCAAAGGTGAGCAGATTGAACCGTTCGAGACCGTCAGGCAACGCAAGGACGGCAGCTACATAACCGTTTCGCTGACGATCTCCCCGATCCGCAACGCCAAAGGCCGCATCATCGGAGCCTCCAAGGTTGCCCGTGACATCACGGCGACAAAGGACCGCGAAAGGCGAATTCGCCTGCTCCTGCGGGAGGTCAATCACCGGGTCAAGAACCACTATGCCATCATTCTTTCGATGATCAGGCAAAGCAGGAGCGAAGACACGGAACCTGCGGTCTTCCAGAAGGATCTTGAGAACCGCATCTGGGCCCTTTCGGCATCCCACGACCTGATCGCATCGGCGGATTGGCAAGCAACGGATCTGAGAGGCCTGGTCGAAAAGCAGATCGCGGCGTTTCATGCCGAAGCGTTCTGTCGGATTTCTGGCCCAGGGATAGCACTTGCGCCGGCTGCGATCGAAAATCTTGGGATGGCGATCCACGAGTTGGCCCTGCATTCATCAAAGGGTGGCGTGTTGCGGATGGGCGACGGCACGATTTCGATCACCTGGGCGCTGGCAACGTCTCCGGCGGGCCTTGCCTTCTCAATGATTTGGGATGAGCACCTTGGCTCGAAAGGTCGCGACTACCAGTTGCCGCACTCAGGGTTTGGCGCGGTCGTGCTGAAGAGGACTGTACCGCAAGCCCTAAACGCAAAGGTAGAATCCGCCCACGGAGATGGATTTGCCCGGTGGCGATTGGTCGGGCCCGCGGAACGCTTCCTGGAGGTGCCGCGGGTTTCTTTGTGAAGCCGCTGCGGTGACTGCCGTGAGGTGTCACCAAAATGTGACATGTGGTGCCTGCCGACAGTAACGTGGTGGCCCGGAGATGGAAAAAGAATGAGGGAGCCATAGTTAGAGCTCGCAAGTCCCGCATTGCGCGGTTTCAAGGGGGAGGTTTCTGGGGGAGATGGGTGAACAAACGGCCTTTTGTTTCAAAAGTTTGTACGCATCGGTGGGCAGTCCTGATATTGCAATATAGAAGCGGTGCGAACCCGTATGGACTGGTGGGATTCGGGCTTCGGCAGGAACCGCCAATGCATGGATGGTCTTTCAATCAGCAATGCAACGTCCGTAAACGGCCGCTGTTCCCCTCAGCAATTGCTTTTTCCCCGGAGTCTGAATGTCCGCGACCGCAACCAAAAGACCGAGCTTGAGTTCGCGCTCGTTCCGAGCGCTTTTGGGCCTGGAACCGGGCGTGGCCCTCGGCCTGGCAGGCACCCTCATCTTTTTTGTCGCAAGTAGCGTCGTTGCCTATCTCAACCTGGAGGCGCTGCAGCGAGGCAACGAGAGGATCGTGCAAACGCACGTGGCCATTGTCTCTCTCGACGAACTGTTGTCGCTTGTTCAGGATGCCGAGACCGGACAGCGTGGCTTTTTGTTGACGAATAGCGGCGGCTATCTTGCTCCCTACAATGCCGCAGTTCGCGCCATCCGGCCGAAGCTCGATCAGATCGGCCAGTTGACGGCCGCCAATCCGGGTCAGAGCCAGCGGCTCGTCGCCCTCCGGCAACATGTGGACGCCAAGCTTGCAGAACTTGGCGAAACCATTGACGTCAGACGGGCCAACGGTTTGGACGCGGCGATCGCGATGGTGAATTCCGATCGCGGTAAGATCGAAATGGATGCCGTGCGCGCGCAAGTCGCGGCAATATCGGGCGCAGAGCTGGAAGTGCGCCTTGATCGGCTAGCTGAAATGGAAAGCGCGCAGAAGACGGCGCGCCTCAGCACTCTGCTTTCTGCTCTTCTCGGCATTGCTTTGACCGCTGCAATCGTACTCCTCATCCGCAAGGCCACGATCGCCCGCCGCAGGGATGAGTGGCTTCAGGCCGGTCAGGTCGGGTTGGCATCGGCGATGATGGGCGATCAGTCGATCGAGCAGCTGGGCAACAGTATCCTCGACTTTCTGGCGCCGTATGCCGGCGCCGTTGCCGGAGCGATCTTCATTCGCGGTGGCGGTTCGTTCCAGCGGGCTTGCGTCCGTGGCGTTCCGCCCGAGGCGAACCTGCCGATGACTATTCGGCCTCGCGAAGGTCTCCTGGGCCAAGCGGTTGTGGAAGGGGGGGCAATCGTGGTTGACGATGTCCCGGACGGCTACCTGACCTTCGGTTCCGGGCTTGGGATGGACAAGCCACGCCATCTCGCGATCCAGACGGGCAAGGTCGACGGGTCGGTGAATTCGGTGATCGAACTCGGCTTTCTAACGCCGATCGACGAGGCGATCGTCACCCTGCTTGATCGCGCGTCGGAAGCAATCGCGACTGCCGTGAAGTCAGCAACCTATCGCGGCCAGCTCCACAACCTGCTGGAGGAAACGCAAAGGCAGTCCGAGGAATTGCAAACGCAAAGCGAGGAGTTGCGCGTTTCCAACGAGGAGCTCGAGGAACAGGGGCGGGCGCTGAAGGAATCTCAGGCGCACCTTGAGCAGCAGCAGATTGAACTTGAGCAGAACAATGCTCAGCTGGAAACACAAGCCCAGCGGCTCGAGGTTCAGCGCGATGAACTGGAGCGCGCGAACGTATCGATGTCGGCCAAGGCGAAAGAACTGGAGCAGGCAAGCCGATACAAATCCGACTTCCTTGCCAACATGTCCCACGAGTTGCGCACGCCACTCAACTCTTCGCTGATCCTGGCCAAGCTGCTTGCGGACAATCCAGACGAAAACCTGACCCAGGAGCAGGTGAAGTTCGCCAAGACGATCCAATCCTCGGGCAATGATCTCTTGAACCTGATCAACGATATTCTCGATCTCTCCAAGATCGAGGCCGGGCATGTGGAAATCCGGCCGGAAACCGTGTCGCTCGAGCGATTGGCCGGCAACCTGCGCCAGGTGTTTCTGCCGTTGGCGACCGAGAAGAAACTCGGGTTCTCCGTTGAACTTGCTGAGGAATGCCCCGTCAGCATCGAAACCGATCCGCTGCGACTCGAACAGATCCTCAAGAACTTGATTTCAAACGCGATCAAGTTCACCGAGGCAGGCAAGGTCACCTTGTCGATCGGGCCTGCGGGCCACGGCAAGATCAGCTTCCGCGTCAGCGACACCGGGATCGGGATTGCGCAGGAACACCAGAATGCGATCTTTGACGCGTTTCATCAGGCCGATGGCACGATCAGTCGCAAGTATGGCGGCACCGGCCTCGGCCTTTCCATATCTCGGCAATTGGCGCGGCTGTTGGGAGGAGCGATCACGCTTGATAGCCAGGTGGGCAAGGGTAGCACCTTCGCTTTCTCGATCGCTGAGCGATACGAGCCAACCAAGCAAACGCCTCTTGAACCACGCGCGCTTTCGCTCCCGATGGCGGGTGCCGCCTCAAAGGTGCCTGCAGCGACGCCAGTGCCGATCCGCCGGATCGATGACGACCGCGACGTTCTGAGCGATACCAGACGTGTGTTGCTGGTCATCGAAGATGACGACACATTTGCAGCTATCGTTCGCGACCTGTCGAGGGAAATGGGGTTCCAGGCAATTGTCGCGGCAACGGCCGAAGAGGCACTCTCACTTGCCAAGGAGTTCATGCCAAGCGCCATCGTGCTCGATATCGGGCTGCCGGACCAATCGGGCCTGGCCGTGCTTGACCGGTTGAAGCATGATGTCTTCACCCGTCATATCCCCATCCATGTCGTGTCGGGCAGCGATCATGCCGAGAGTGCCTACTCTCTCGGGGCCGCGGGCTATGCCATCAAGCCCGTCAATCGAGAAGAGCTGTTGAAAGTTCTGCAAGAACTTGAGGCGCGTTTTACGAAACAGATGCATCGCGTCCTGGTCGTCGAGGACGATCCGGTTCAGCGCGAGGCGGTCGCAAAACTGATCGGTACCCAGGACGTCGAGACGGTGACCGCCAGCACCGCCGCCGAATGCCTTGACCTCCTCAAGCACCAGACTTTCGACTGCATGGTGCTTGACCTGTCGTTGCCTGACGCGTCCGGATATTCGTTGCTTGAGACGTTGAGTTCGCAGAGCGCCTATGCCTTCCCGCCTGTCATCGTTTACACCGGACGCGAACTCTCGGCAGATGATGAGCAGAAGTTGAGGCGATACTCGAAGTCAATCATCATCAAGGGGGCTAAATCCCCTGAGCGGCTGCTTGATGAAGTGAGCCTGTTCCTGCATCAGGTGATATCGGAACTGCCGGACGAGCAGCAAAAGATGATCCGCAAGGCGCGAAACCGCGATGCGCTGTTGGAGGGCCGTCGCATCCTCGTGGTGGAAGACGATATCCGAAACGTCTACGCGCTGACCAACATTCTTGAACCGCGCGGCGCGATCGTCGAGATCGCGCGCAACGGGCGCGAGGCGCTGGACGCCCTCGAAAATGCGTCATCTGGCCCAGGGCGCCCCATCGAACTCGTGCTGATGGACGTCATGATGCCCGTTATGGATGGGTTGGTCGCAACCGCCGAGATTCGAAGGAACCCGGCTTGGAGGAAGTTGCCGATCATTGCGCTGACAGCCAAGGCGATGCCGGACGATCAGGAGCGCTGCATCGAAGCTGGCGCGAATGATTACATGGCCAAGCCCCTGGACGTCGACAGACTGTTGTCGCTGGTGCGCGTATGGATGCCCAAATGATCGAAGCCGCCGCGGTTGAAAAGGTGGAAGACATCGAAATCCGGCTGCTGCTGGAAGCGCTGTTTCTCAAATACCACTACGACTTTCGCAACTATGCGTTGGCGTCGATCAAGCGCCGGCTGAAGAAGGCCCGCGAACAACTGGGGTTCGAAACTTTCTCGGCGATGCAGGAGGCACTTCTGCACGATCAGGCAATGCTGCCGCAATTGCTGCGCTTTCTGACGGTTCAGGTAAGCGAGATGTTTCGGGACCCCAGTTACTTCCAGGCGATCCGGGAAAAGGTCGTTCCCCATTTGAAGACCTACCCTTCCTTGAAGGTGTGGATTGCTGGCTGCAGCAGCGGCGAGGAGCTTTACTCGCTGGTTATCCTGTTTCGGGAAGAAGGCCTCGAAGATCGAACGATCTTCTATGCCACTGACATCAGTCATGAAGCGCTGGAGGCGGCCGAGGCGGGCGTCTATGCCCTCGACAGGGTACAGCTTTTCACCGAGAACCATCGAAAATCCGGCGGAAAGTCATCGTTGTCGGACTATTATCAGGCGGCGTACGGCAAGGCGCTGTTCGATAAGACCTTGCGCCGCAACGTCGTGTTTTCGGACCACAGCCTGGTGACCGACGCTGTTTTTGCAGAAATGCACCTCATATCGTGCCGCAACGTCATGATTTATTTCGACCGCGCGCTCCAGGACCGAGCCGTGGGTCTTTTCAAGGACTCGCTCGCCCGCAAAGGTTTCCTTGGGCTCGGCGCCAAGGAGAACCTGCGGTTTTCGCTTCATGCCGATGCGTTCACGGATTTCGTACGCGAGGAGAAAATCTACCAAAGGCGTGCCGAATGACGCCCGCAAAAGCCCAAGTGGTGATCATTGGCGCGTCGGCCGGGGCCGTCGAAGCGCTTTCGGCCATCCTGCCGGCGCTGCCGCGCAGCTTCGCGCTGCCCGTGATCGTGGTCGTTCACATTCCATCGGACAGACCGAGCCTTATGGTCGACCTGTTCCGTGCAAAGTGCCTGTTGCCTGTCGAAGAGGCCGAGGACAAGCAGTCGCTCGAGGCCGGCACGATCTATTTTGCGCCGCCGGACTATCATCTGCTCGTGGAAACGGACGGCAACCTGTCCCTCTCTTCGGATGAGCCTGTCCTCTTTTCCCGCCCGTCGATCGACATACTTTTCGAAAGTGCTGCCGATGCCTTCGGGCCGGCTCTCGTCGCGATTGTCCTGACCGGTGCCAATCGTGATGGGGCGGATGGCCTGGCGGCAGTCCATGAAGCAGGTGGGACGGCGATCGTGCAAAACCCTGAAGGCGCTCACGCTCGCGCCATGCCGGAAGCCGCAATCCAGTCTTGCCCGAGCGCTCTTATCCTGACGCTCGATGCCATTGCCGAATACTTGAAAGAGGTCTGAGAATAATTATGGAGCCCGTCCCGTTTCTACTGGTCGATGACCTCGAGGAAAACCTCCTGTCGCTGGAGGCACTGCTTCGCCGCGACGATCGCCTTCTCATGAAAGCGCGGTCCGGTGATCAGGCGCTTGAGATCCTGCTTCGACAAGACGTAGCGCTCGCGCTCGTCGATGTTCAGATGCCGGGTCTCGACGGTTTCGAACTCGCCGAGCTGATGCGCGGCAACGAACGCACGCGGCACATTCCCATCATTTTCGTGACGGCCGGTATCGCAGACGGCCAACGCCGATTTCGCGGCTACGAAGCTGGAGCGGTGGACTTCATTCAAAAGCCGATTGAACCGGACGTCCTGGCCAGCAAAGTCAACGTGTTCTTCGAACTCTACCGGCAGCGGCAGCAACTTGCCGCCCAACGAGATGAACTCGCTGCCCAGGCACAGGCGCTCAAACAGGCAGCGGAGCACAAGGATATTCTGCTGCGGGAAATCAATCACCGGATCAAGAATCTGTTCAGCCTCACCGCCGGGTTGATCTCGGTCAGTGCCAGGCAAGCCGAAACCGTCTCCGATCTCGAGGCTGATCTACGGTCGCGGCTGCACGCGCTGTCTCGCGCTCACGAGCTTACACTGCCCGAGCTTGTTCGGGAGGACAATCGTGCAGAGATTGCGACGACGGTTGTAGCCCTGTTGAAGGCAATCGTTGCACCACACGACCACGCTCACGGCTCTCGCGTCATGATATCCGGATCGGACGCTCCGCTCGGCGACAAGGCACTGACGTCCCTTGCCCTCCTTCTGCACGAGCTGACCACCAACGCTGTCAAATATGGCGCCCTTTCCGTCCCCACGGGGCAACTGACCATCGACGTTTCGACCATCGACGAGGAACTTCACGTCAAGTGGAGTGAACATGGCTCACATCCGTTATCCGAGAGTTCCGAAAGGACGGGATTTGGCACGACGCTGGAGAAAGCGGCCGTTCTGGGGCTGAACGGATCGCTGGTGCGAAATTGGCGGACCGACGGACTTTGTCTGGCGCTTCGCATACCGCTGACAAACCTTAACAACTGAGATCTGCATCGCCTCATTGCCGGGCCTCGTACGCCGGAAAGCCGCGACCGGCGGGGGTGCAACACGTTGTCGTTTCGGCTGGGATCGAGTAGCGTCGCGTTCAACCGCAGGAGAAGGCCTATGATTGCCGTCGAGTTGTTCCCAAAATCGTTGGCCGCAGCGGTGCGTGCGTTGATGTCGTCGGGTTCGGCATAGTTAAACGCGCTCGCTGTTCGGCTTTGGACACCTGACAGATCAGAAAGCCGAAAAATGCTTATCGAAGCAATTGATGATGATTTCATCGCGATGCCTGGAGGCGTCGTGCGCGAAGGCCTGTACCTCGCCGCAGATACTGTGATCGCTCCGCCAGAGGTGATGGAAATGCTGCGCAACCTCGCTTTCGAAACAAGGCGACGTTTTGCCCCGTCGGCTTGGTGGATCGTGCATGAGGGCGAGATCGTTGGTCTTTGCTCTGTGATACGGGTTTCGCCCGAAGGCGATCTCCATATCGGTTACGGGGTCGCGCCAAGTCGCCAAGGCCGCGGGTTTGCGACCAAGGGTGTGCGCCAGATGCTTGAATGGGCGTTGCATGATCCGCGGGTCACGCACGTCTCGGCAGAAACGGGCACGGAAAACGTGGCCTCTCAGCGCGTACTTGAAAGCAATGGCTTCCTGCGCACGGGGGAGCGCATTGATGCCGATGACGGTCGCGTGATCTGCTGGCAAATTCAGGTGGCTTGAGGCAACCGGGTGACGCTCCAGGGGAATCTCCTGGAGCGTCATGCCCGATACGCTGTCAGCGTTTGTTCTCGCTACCGCCAGTTCGAAGTGCTGCCTTCAGGGTCATTCGTGTTCTGAATTCCGCTGGGTGGAACATTCGCAGAACTTTACTCTGTCGCAACGCCTGTAAGCGGCCTATAAGACACGAATGGTTCAGCGAGCTGGAAGTGCAGATCTCCCTCTTCATGGCGGCAGGGTTCCTCCTTGGCTCGGAGACCGCATGACGAAGCTCGGGACGATCATCGCCGAAGCCATCGTCATCGAATATGGCCGTGACGAGTTTCTGCGCCGGCTGGCCCATCCTTTCTGGTTCCAGTCCTTCGGCTGCGTCATGGGCATGGATTGGCACTCTTCCGGCATCACGACCAGCGTGATCGGCGCTCTCAAGCGTGGTCTGGCTTCTCGTTCCCGGGATCTCGGGATAAGCGTCTGCGGTGGCCGCGGGCGGCATTCGCGGCAGACGCCTGACGAACTGATTGCCATCGGCAACCGCGTCGGCTTCGATGGTGCCGGGCTTGCTGCCACCAGCCGGCTTGTTGCAAAAGTCGACAGTGCGGCTGTCCAGGATGGCTTCGATCTCTACCTGCACGGCTTCATTGTTGCCGATGACGGCAAATGGGTGGTGGTGCAGCAGGGCATGAACGGCGATAAACGCCAGGCCCGGCGCTATCACTGGTTCTCCGAAGGCGTTTCGAGTTTCGTCGACTCTCCCCATGCGGCGATCGAAGGAAAAGGGCAGGGGGAAATCGTCAATCTCGCAGACAAGCGGGCCGCCGCCTCGCGCAATGGGCAGCTTGACCTTTTGGCGTCGCTTGGGCCGGACCGAATTGTCCGGGAAGTCGTTGCTCTGGATCCAAAGGGAAGGTCGAAAAAGGTTGATCAGCCTTTGCTCCCGCATCTCGTGATGCCGGCGCACCACGATGTGCGGGAGGAGAACGTCAATATGCGACGGCTGCATGCGACACTTTCTGCGGCCGCCGATCGCGGCCCCGAAGATTTCGAGCAGCTGTTGATGGTTCCGGGCGTCGGTGCCCGCACGGTCAACGCGCTCGCGATGGTGGCGGAGGTCGTCCACGGCGCCCCTTGCCGTTTCGCCGACCCGGCGCGGTTTTCGCTTGCCCACGGCGGCAAGGATCGCCATCCGTTTCCCGTGCCGCTCAAGGTCTATGACCACACGATTGCGGTCATGCGATCGGCAGTGACGAAGGCGCGGCTGGGACTTGGCGAGGAGCTGGAGGCTCTGAGGCGTCTGGACGACCAGGCACGGCAGCTCGAGAGATACGCCACTGGCCCGGACCTTAAGGAAATCGTTGCCGGAGAGTTTCGCCGTTCGGCCGAATGGGGCGGCCGCAGCGTGTTTGGATTTGAGAAAACAGAGGGACCGGCGAGCGAGCCGAAGCAACTGGATCCGACATACCGGCGAGACGGCCGCCGTCAAACACGCTGAACGTCGCTTGGCCGGCATCGACGGTTTCGTCGGCGTTTCCAAAAATCGATTGGCGCGCGTGTCCTTTCGACTTCGGAGTCGATGGATGATGCCACGCGAGCGCTGGTTTTTGACGCGGCTAGGCGAACCGGGTAGCCCGCCTCATTTGCGCACACTTTCCACCATCGCACACATTCGCAGCAATTACTTTACGCGGCTTTGTCGCTCGATGTCGGCGGTCACCGCGGCCGCCTCTCGGCCGATTTCCCGGAGCAGGCCGGTGACTGGATTGTGGAAGCCGACGAGATAGAGGCCGAGTTCGGCGGACTGCCGCGTGACGCCGCTTTTTCCGGGGCGAAGGTTCGCAGGCAGAAATTTCTCGAAACTTGGCCGGTAGCCGGTGGCAAGGATGACGCTGTCGAACTCTGCCTGTCTGCCAGAAACAAAGATGACGCCGCGCTCGGTGAAACGCGTGATGGCAGGTGCCACCTTGATGCTGCCGGACTTGATCGCTGCAACAGTGCCGACATCGATGACCGGGATGTGCCCGGCAGCGACCTGCTCAAGGATGCCATGCTTTGGTCTGACGATGCCGAATTCTTCAGGCTTGCCCAGCGCAAAGTCGAGAATGATCGGGAAAAACGCATCGTTCACTGCTCGCGGCAGCAGCTGGGTGGCCATTGCAACCATCTGGATCGGTACGCCGAAGAGCTGTCTCGGCACAATGTGGACGCCGTTGCGTACCGACAGCGTCGGCCGGGCGCCGAACTCGGCAAGGTCGAGCGCAATCTCGGCGCCGGTGTTGCCCATGCCGATCACCAGTACCGATTGGCCAACGAACGGGGTGGCATCGGCATAGTCAGCGCTATGCAACAGGCTGCCGGCGAAGGTCCCCATTTCGGGCAGATTGGGAACGATGGGCTCGGCATTGTTGCCGCTGGCGATGACGACGTGGCGAGCGGACACGGTTTTCGTGCCGGTCTCGACCAGGTAGTTACCGTTCTCGCGGCGGATGGAGTTGACCGTCTCGCCGAAGTGCGGCCGAAGCTCGAAACGCGCGGCGTAGGCGTCGAGATACTCGACCATCTTTTCGCGCGGCACGTAGCGCGGATAGTTCTCCGGGAATGGCATGTGCGGCAACGAGGAGAACGCCTTGACCGTATGCAGGTGCAGGCGCCGATAATGACGTCGCCAGGCCGGCGCGATCTCGCCCGCCTTTTCAAGGACAATGAAATCGAGACCCGCCCGTGTCAGGCAGGCGCCGACCGCGAGGCCCGCGGGCCCGGCGCCGACGATCACAACATTGGTGTTCACGCGAAGGCCACTCCCACCAACGAAGATTATTTCGGCAAAGGCTGGAGAACAAGTGGCAGGTCGCCGCCTTTAGGAGCTTTCGGTCGATGCGCCCTGATCGCGAGCCGTCAACTGTGACGGGGCGCAACGCAGGATGGCATCATAAACATTGCCAGTCGGACGCAGCCGGGCAGATGAGGTATTCGGCTCAAGCCTCATCTTTCGATACCGGTGGACTGTAGAGAGGAGGTGCTGCGCTTCGAGCGATGATAAAACGTGGTCTTGTATTGCAACAGCCACAAACATCGGAAAGGAGCGCAGCATGAAATACTATAGCGGCCTCGACGTTTCGGTGAAGGAGACGTCCATTTGCATCGTCGATGAAACCGGCAGGATTTGCCGCGAGTTCAAGGCGGTCAGCCATCCCGACGACCTGGTGGCCGTGTTGCGAGATCCTGCCTGGAATCTGGACCGGATCGGTCTTGAGGCCGGCCCCCTATCGCAATGGCTGTTCGAAGGCCTTGCGATGGCCGGGTTACCGGTCATCTGCATCGAAACGCGCCATACCAAGGCATTTCTCAAGGCACAGCCGAACAAGAGCGATCGCAACGACGCCCGTGGGATCGCCCAGATGATGCGCGTCAATCTGTTCCGGCCGGTGCATGTGAAGACACTGGTGAGCCAGAAGCGCCGGGCCTTGCTGACGGCGCGTAAATTGCTGCAGGGAAAGGCGATCGCCATTGAAAACGACATCCGCGGACTGTTGCGCAATTTTGGACTGAAGGTCGGTATCGTCGGCGCGGTCAAGTTCGAGGAGCGAATCCGGGAACTGGTGGATGACATCTCCGATATCGGAGAAATTATGGAGCCACTGTTGGCGGCAAGACAGAAGCTGCGTGACGAATTCTCGCGGCTTCACAAAAAGGTTCTGGATATCGCCCGCAACGACCTTGAATGCCGGCGGCTGATGACGATTCCCGGCGTCGGCCCCGTCGTTTCGCTCGCATTCACCAGCACAATCGACATTCCTCAGCGATTCAAAAACTCAAAGGTGGTCGGTGCTGTGCTGGGATTGACGCCCAAACTGAACGAGTCGGGCGAAAGCAAACGCGTTGGGCACATCTCTTGTTGCGGGGACGCGATGATGCGGATGCTGCTCCATGAAGCCGCGCAAAGCTTGTTGTCCGTCACAAGGAAATGGTCGTGGCTGAAAGCTTGGGCCATGAACGTGGCCAAGAGGCGAGGGCGCCAAAAAGCCATTACCGCATTGGCGCGCCGCCTGGCAGTGATCATGCACCGCATGTGGAGTGATGGCACCGAGTTCCGCTGGACGAGGAAGGGATTACCAACCACCGTGCATGCATGACACGGCTAATGATCCTGACAAGATGACGGTTTCCGCTTCGTGCGGAGAAGAGGTCCCTCGCGGGACGATGGATGAAGTAAGTTCGGCCCTCACCTTGTATCGATTGCCGCAGGCGATCAGGACGTCGGTGCAGATTGTTCTGCTTCATTCTTCTGACCCCATAGTGGGAAGGCCCGCAAGGCCGATCCCGGAGAGAAGCAAGACCCCGCGATGGAATTCCTTAGGACGGAAACGGAGCTCGACGACGCTTGACCTCGACCCGCCGAATAGAGAAGGTGAAGGGAGGATGCCCTGATCACTCGCCCTCATGTCTCGATTGGCCACCAGCTAGCTCGCATCCGCTACGCGATGCGTCTGTACGAGGCCATTTTGTCGATGTGAGCCATCGGACGGTTTTTGGGAGCCTATCGACACCAAGCCCTTACCTGCTTGTTTTGGTGCCGCGCAAAGGCGTCACTCTGGGCGTGAGGATAGGCATTCCACTCGCATTCAGAAGCTTGATGTAAGCTTCGCAGAACAGGTCCTCCCCTTGCTGTTTGACCTCTTCTTGCGCCCTGTTGAAAGAATCCCGAAAGACTGGATGTAAGTCGGTGGCCAATCCAGCGCCGTCAGAGACGCCCTGAATGTAAGACATGTTGGGTTCGGCATCTGGACAGTACATGCCAATCGCGATTGCGCGTCCTGTTAGGCGCAGAAAGGTCTCAGGATCGAGGGGAGTTTTTTTGCCGGCAGCCAAATCTGCCATGATTTGCTCCTGTGTCCTGGGCGCAGCTGCTGACGGCTGAAAGACGGTTGCTGCAATTAGCGCCAGCACTGCCGTATGCGTTCTTCGGCCTTTCATCTGATCTCCCGTTTGGTCGTCATTGTTCGGTGACACAAATGAGGATCAGTTACTGGAAAAAAGCCCGTTGAGGAACAGATTGTCCGCACCGCGACACCGTTAAACTGACGCGGATAAGACAGATGCGTCGCTTGCCCTTTGTCGTCGTTCGGGCCCATTTGAAACGTCTCGAAAGCTGCCATTTCGAGATGCGTCGCGGTGGCTATTTGCTTGTGGGCCGGATGACCTTGATCACCGCGCCATGCTGTTGGGCGCCTGCGCCGGCATCCTGGGCCTGCTGAAAGATGTCGGCCGCCAGCCGTGGAAACGCGTTGCTGATCCCGGTACGCTCTGCATATTCGGCGAGCCAGCGGAGGTCGGCGGAAATCGTCTTGATGGTAGCCTCGGCGCTGTCGAAGCGGTTTTCGGCCATGGCCTTGCCCATCCTCAGCATGTCGTCAGCAAACATCGGCGCGATCTCAGCCATCATGTCGCCAAACACGGCCGGATCAATGCCTTCTGCTTCGCATACAGCGGCACCGTGGGCAAAGCCTAGCCAGTGTCCGGCAAAGTACGCGAGGCCGGCATTGGCCAGCGCCGCCGGGTGGCCAATGTTCGTACCTGCATAGTTGATGTTGCCGGCCAGTGTCCTGAGCAAAGGCTCAGCGGCGGCAAACGCGTTCTCGGAACCGGCGACTGTGATTGCGGCCTCCGGACCGCCGATCTGGCGTGGCCAGGCAGCGATGGCGCCGTCGACATAACGCGCGCCGTGATCTCTGATCCAGCCATCGAACGAGCGGGCATGGTCAGGTGCGCCGGAGCTGAGCTGGATCACCAATTTTCCCTCGAGCGCTTTCCGGGCTACGGGTTTGTCGAGGAGCGACAGTGTTGCCGCATAATCCGAGAGGCAGATCACGGTCACCGGACTGGCTTCCAATGCCTCGGCGACTGTGTCGGCAGCTGTCGCGCCGAGTGCAATCAGCGGAGGAGCCTTCGACATGTTGCGGTTCCAGACCGTCACGCCCTTGCCGGCACCGACCAGGGCCCGCGCCAACGCGCTGCCCATTTCTCCGAGCCCCACTACGCTGACATCGCTCATCACGCATTCCCTCCTTGATTTCAATTCCTACAAAATGTAACTTACAAAATGTAGAAAACAAGTGGGGCGAGAATGGCAAAGATGCCCAAGGATCAGCGGCGTGAGCAGTTGATCGATTTGGCGATGGAGATCGTCCGGGACAAGGGTGCGGACGAACTGACCCTTGCGACACTGGCTGCGCGCGCCGGCGTCAGCCGTCCCGTCACCTATGAGCACTTTGCCACGCGGCCGGGTTTGTTGCTGGCGCTGTTCCAGCGCCTCGAAGACAACTACGCTGAAAAACTGCGACAGGCTCTTGCCTCGGCTCCCGGGGATTTGCAGGCGTTGGCCGACGTGATGAGCCGCGCATATTTCAACTGTCTCGCCGATATTGGCGCGGAGGCACCAGCCATCTCGGCGGCACTCAAAGGCACCGACGAGATGGCGGCGCAACAAAGAGCCATGGTCGATGAATACGTGCAAATCATGTGCGGAGCGCTGCGCGTTCACTCCAGCCTCACGGATGAGCAGCTTAGCCTGCGCTGCGTCGGTATCTTGGGCGCAGCCGAAGCGATGGCAGGCGAAGCCCGAACGGTGCAGACACTGGCAGATGAAGCGGTTGCCGCATTGAGTGCGATGATCGTTGGAAGCGTCGTTTAGTGCACGCCGTCGGGCGTTCGGCCCAGTCTCGGCCCGACGAGGCAAGCCAGCGCAAGCTTTCGCGCCTGCTGAGGCGCCCCCGATCGGGCGGAAGCGTCAAGCACGCGGACGCGCTCCGAGACGCTTTCGCTTCGCGCGTCGGCAGGGTAAAACTGAACTGAATGGTTCAGTATATAGGTTCCCCTCTCGATCTTTCGTTCGCGGCGCTATCCGACGCGACCCGCCGCGGGATCATCGATCAGCTTGGGCGAGGGGAGGCGTCGATCACCAGTCTCGCGGACCAGTTCCACATGACGCTGACCGGCATGAAGAAGCACGTCCAGGTTCTCGAGCGGGCCGGCCTCGTCGTCACGCAAAAGGTCGGGCGGGTGAGAACCTGCAAGCTTGGGAAGGACGGTCTTCAGGCGGAGGCCGAGTGGATCGAGGCGCACCGCAAGCTCTTTGAGGCTCGCTTCGAGGCACTGGACGAAATCATCGACGAACTGAAACGGGAGGTAGGCGATGAATGAGCAAGTCAACGACGCAGCTGGCGCGCAGAACCGCACGTCGGTCGAGCGCAAAGGGGACCGTGAGCTCGTCGTAACGCGGACATTTGATGCGTCACCGAGCACGGTTTTCAGGGCATGGAGCCAGCCTGAATTGTTCCAGCGCTGGTGGGTGCCGAAGTCGGCACCCGGCATCTTGCTCGTCTCGTGCGAAATGGATGTGCGTACCGGCGGCAAATATCGACTGGAGTTCGGCGCCGGCGGATCGGACACAATGGCCTTCTACGGCAAGTATCTCGAGGTGGTGCCGAACGAGCGCATCGTCTGGACCAACGATGAGGGCGAAGAAGGTGCGGTCACAACCGTAACCTTTAAGGGTCAGGGCGAGAAAACGCTGCTGACATTCCACGAGATCTATCCTTCGAAGGAGGCGCTCGAGGAAGCCTTACAGGGCTCGGCGACCGCATTGCCGGAGCAGATGGAGCAGCTCGACGCATTGCTTTCTGGACGAGGAGAGTAGCGCAGGTCCATTCGCCTCGGTGGAGGATTGCTGGACGGCCTCAATCAGCCTTTAACGCCGGCGCGGAGGCTCAAGCCCCCGTCCAAGCGTAAAGAAATGGTGGTCTTCTTCGCATCCAAGGGGCGGCCATCCACGCATGCTCGCCAATCTAACCGACCGTCGAAACGAGGCCACCTGCGGGGAAATGTAATTCCAATCAGCTAGATACACTTCTATCGGGCGAGTTGCGCTCATTTGGCGGCATTGTAACCTGAAATCGTGCGATTGCGGCAGGCGACGACCCCTGTTGCGGCAGCATGTAGTCCAACTGGAGCCTCTTCATTATCAGAAGAGGCCCCTTTTTGGAGCGCGTGGCGGAGTTCAGTCACCTTAGGGGGCGCGGCGACGATCCGCGGCGTCTTGATGGGTGACCGAGCGGAACGAATTCGTATGCGACACCAAGCATAGGCGCTGGTGCGTTGACGGCTCACCCAAGCGCGTCGGAGGGGCTGGCCCGGCGCCGCCATTGTGCTGGTGATGAGCGGAGGTTTCTTCGATCCGTTGCCAGCCGCTGGGGATAGAAAACGACGTCGCCAGCCTCCGGTCTGCGCCACTTCATGGGCTCCCGGTCTCATCACCAAAGCTCGCGGATGCTGGCGGCGGTGGACTGCGACGGAAGCGGGCGCCCTTCAGCCACAGCTTGAGCGCTTCCCAATGGATACCGGCAATGACCTTCAGCGTCATGAAGGGAAAGCGCACGAGAGCGCGAACGAGATTGGCGTCGGAGACGCAGGCCGCGGTGCCATTGAACGTTGCGGTCAGAACAGGCGTGTTTCCCGCGGTCTCGTGGATGCGCAGCCGCACGGTTTTTCCCGGAGGCAATACCCGGAAATGGTAGCGCAGGCCCATGTCCATGAAGGGTGAAACATGGAAGATCTTCGTGCGGCTCTGGCGAATGCCGGCCGCGCTCTCTTCGCCGGGCAACACCGGGGCGACATAGCTGTGCCGTTCGCCGAAGGTGTTGCGCACAGCATAGACGATGGCAATCAGATTTCCTTGCGCGTCATAGGCGAAATAGGTGGAAAGCGGATTGAACGCGTAGCCAAACATCCGCGGGAACGCGAGCAGCAAGATGCGCTCTGCCGGCGTTGCAATCCCCGCCTTGGCCAACAGGCGATCGGCGAACGCCCGCACGGTTTCTTTCTCCTGCTCGACGTGATCCCGCGTGTGAAAGGACAGGACGCCGGGCCGGTCGACGGAGAGCAGATTCGTCATGCGGCCGAGCTCTTCCAGTCGATCGATGTCGACGAGCAGGGAGAAGACGGAATAGCTGAAGCGGTGGCCGAAGGGGCTCAACCGCTGATGCATGACCTTTCCGCAGTAGAGGGTTCCGGCCGCTTCGGAAGGCGGCCCGTTTTCCGTCATGCAAGAAATCCTCTGGTGGGTCATGTGGGCCTGCCTGCGGCCGTCACTGTGCGGGCGCCCAATGCACGTCCCGGCAAAGGATGCCGCCGAGAATGCATCCGCGCGTCACCAGTGATTTGTCCAAGACGACCACGGTTATCGAATAGGTCCTGTTGCGTTTGGGATCGTAGGCCGTTCCGGCGAGCGTATCGGCCGTTTTCTGCGTGAGCGACATCACGAGACGATCACCGGCCTCCTCGCCTTTACTCGTATCGCCTATCCAAAGGTTGGTGGCGCAGATGTTCGTGCCGCATGGCGCGATGCGTACGCGGGCATTGCCGTCGTCGCGCATCCAGACACCGCTTGGATCGGCCGGTTGCTGGGCGGCCGCAGATGCGGCGAGTGTGGAGAAGGCAAGGGCTGTCAGAAGAGGGATTTTCATCGCGTATCCTCCATCTCTTTCATACGCGACAGAAAGGCGAATGGTTCACTCTGAGGTGATCCGAAGAGGCGGAGAAGGCGTAAAAGCCGAAAGATCCCACCGGAGTTTCGGCATGAAGACTGCAGTGATCGCCTATTTTGCCGTCGGCATTGCGTTCCTTGTCGTTGATGCCATTTGGCTGACGACCATGGCCGACACGCTTTACCGACCTTTGCTGGGCGACAGGCTCGAACCGGCGTTCAAGCTCGCGCCTGCCATTTTTTTCTATCTCATCTATGTGGCGGGTATCGTCTTCTTCGCGGTCCTGCCGGCGCTTCAGGGCGGCGGAATGGGAAAGGCAGCCCTCAACGGTGCAGTGCTCGGGATTGTCGCCTATTCCACTTACGATCTGACGAACCAGGCGACCCTGCGCGATTGGCCGTTGGCGGTAACGCTCGCTGACATTCCCTGGGGCGCCTTCGTGACAGCGGTGGGCGCGTCAACCGGATTTCTGGTCGCCAACCGCTTCGGCTGATCGTTCGGCCTCGGCGAGGCGGTTCGAAAAAACAAGCGCGACAAACCCCGTCAGCATCGCAGCACTGATCGCGTTCAGCCGTGCAAGCGCCGCATATTCTTGTGCCGTATAGTCGATCATCGGCGCTCCATAGACCTCGTGGAGGAACAGGAACGCTACAAGAGCCAATCCCGCCAAGGCAAAGGCGACAGCGCGCTCGGAGGGGCGAAACAGGAGAAGCGCGATAATCGAGCAAGGGATAAGGAAAATCTCCACGGCCGAGGCTACGCCAAACAGCCATGCGCTGAGAACTGTATTTGCAATGCCCGTGAGTGGCAGCAAGACCCGCCCCGCGACACCGCTGCGACGTGAGAGCGCCGGTACCGCGAGAAAGAAGGGCGTGGAGAAAAAAGTGAACCAGACCGGCGTGATATCCTGCCTCACCGCCCACAGGACATAGAGCGGATAGAACGGCTGGTTGGACGCGACGAGCAGCGCGATGGTGTTTGCGCAAGCGACGCGCGGATCCGGATGATCGGCATAGCGCCGCGCTATTGCAACAACGTTTCTGAGGACCGCGGTCATCTCCGTTCCGCCGGACGGAGCAGATAGTGACTGACGCCCCATTCCTTGCCCTCTGCATGGCCGAACAGCCCCGCCGTAGCCAGGAAGAACAAGCGCCAGCGCCGCAGCCAAAGCGATGCGTCGCGACCGTAGGTTCTCTCAAAGATCGCCCGGACCTCTTCGCGCTTGCTATCCATGTTGCGCAGCCAATCGAGCGCGGTGCGGGCATAGTGCTTGCCGTTCCACCGCCATTCCCTTTCGACGGTGAAACTCTCGCCGAATTCCCGCATCAGGCCATGGCTCGGCATGACGCCGCCGGTGAAGAAATGCTGGGCGATCCAGTCCTCCTGGTCGGTATGGTCAAAGCGGTAGGCGCAATTCCGATGGGAGAAAACATGCACAAACAGCTTCCCATCCGGCTTCATCCAGGCGCGTGCCCGTTCCAAAAGGTCTTTCCAGTTCGACATGTGCTCGAACATTTCGACCGAGACGATCCGGTCGAAATGCTGGGCCGACGCAAGGGTACCCACATCGGCGGTGACGACCGCGAGGTTTTCAAGCCCGCGGCGCCGGATTTCCGCCTCGATGTGAAGGCGTTGCGACACGGAGTTCGACACTGAGAGGATGCGCGACGACGGATAGCGCTCGGCCATGAAGAGAGACAGAGAGCCCCAACCGCATCCAAGCTCCAGCACGTCCTGCCCGTCGGCGAGTTCGGCATGGAGGCACGTCTGCTCCAGTGCCGCTATCTCGGCGTCGGCAAGCTTGCTGTTTGGCGTGTCGTAGAGGCAGCAGGAGTATTTCTTGCGGGCTCCGAGGGTAAGCGCGAAGAATTCGGGCGGCAGTTCGTAGTGCTGCGCATTGGCTGTCCCCGTATGGACGGCGATCGGCCATCCCGCCATGGCCGCTGCGAAATCCGGGTCGGTCGAAAACCCATCTTGCAATCGGCGACGGGTTCGACTGACAAGGCGTTCGATGCCGAAGCGAAGGGCGCTGTCGGGGAGCGGCAGTCGTTCGGCGGCGGCAATGGCGGCGACGGCAAGTTTCAACGCGATACCTCCTTGGTTTGCGGCCCCGGCCAAAACGCGTTGACGCGCTCTACATAGGCGGCAAAGGCCGGGCCGCGTGTGCGCCACATGTGCGCTTCCAGCGGCGGAATGCCGGAAACGTGGACAAGCAGCCAGTACATGAAGACAGGCCCGGCAACCGCCGCCCAGCCCAAGGGCCACCCACCCACGGGGCCGATGGCGATCACCGCGTAACCGGTCCAGCCAAGCCACTGGAAGAAATAGTTCGGATGGCGCGAGAAGCCCCACAAGCCGACATCGCAAACCTGATCCTTGTGTGCGGGATCGCTGCGGAACCGCGCCAGTTGCGCGTCTGCAATCCCCTCGCCAACGATCGCGACCAATAGGATGAGGAAGCCGCCGACGTCGGTCCACTGCAGACCTGGGGCCGGGTTGCGGGCCGCGAGAAAAATCGTGCCGGCGAGCAGCAAGGCGGCGCCCGCCTGGATCTCAAGGAAGACGAGCAGGCGAAAGCGCCAGCGTGCGCCCCATTCCTCCCGCAGCTTCGCGTATCGCGGGTCCTCACCACCGCCAAGCGTGCGGTGGGCGATGTGCAATCCAAGCCTTGACGCCGAGACGCCGGCGGCAACCGCAACGGCAAGCCGCCTTGCAAACTCACCCTCCCAGCCGGAAAGCGGCGTCAATGCCGCGACAAGTCCGGCCGCTCCGAGGAGAAAGGACCAGGTCGCATCGACCCAGCCGGATTTGGAGCCAGCCAGCACGGACAGCCATGCAAGCATCATCGCAAGGGAAAGGGCGGCAGCGAGCAGGACGAAGAAGGCTGCCGGTACCATGGCTCAGATCCCGAAGATTGGCTGCAGCATCCGTCCGATCATCCCCTTGAAGCGCATCTTTCCTTCCATGGCGGCAAGACAAACGCATTCATCGTCTTGGTCGACGATCGGTTGGTGCTCCACGTCCTCGTCCATTTCGGCAAGATCGCCGGGTCGAAAGGTTCCGAACCGGTCTGTGTAGGAGCCCGAGACGATGAAGGTGAACTCGGTACCGACATGCCCGTGATCGGGCAGGGCCCGGCCGGGCCCAACCTTCAGGAGAATGAGATTGGCGTCGGGATCGTGCGGCACTTCGACCCGGCTCATCTTCATGCCCGGGCCGATCCAGCGCCAGCGTCCGATATCGCAACCGCGCAGTGCCTCCGGAAGCAGAACGCCGTCGATCTCAAGCGGGGCGAGGGGACGCGTTGCGGGCGCGTCGACCGCTTCCTCCGCTTCGATGAGCGCAAGGACGTCGCTCAGTGCGGTCGCCGAAAGAGAGGTCGGAGACGCATCTTCGAGGAGTGCGCCACCCAATGCCTGATATTCACCGACGCGCGCACGACAGGCGGTGCATTGCGCCAGATGGGCTTCAACAACGATTGCCGGTCCCGCAGCGAGTGTGCCGGCTGCAAAGCGCATCAGGGTCTCGTCCGTTGCGTGGTGATTGGCGGTCATGTCTGGTCTTCCAAAAGCGTGCGGAGGCGGTTGATCGCCAGGCGAGTTCGCGATTTCACGGTGCCGAGCGGAATGCCCAGTTCTGCGGCTATGTCGCTCTGTGATTTCTCGCTGAAATAGGAAAGGCGGATTATCGTCTGCTGATCGGCCGAGAGTTCTGCGAGCGCGCGACGGACCCGCTCATCGCGCTCGGCGCCAAGGACGTGTTCTTCGACGGAAGCAGGCATCTCCTCCGGATCGGGTGGCAGCTTTGATGGATCGCGCTGGCGGCGCAGATGATCGATGCGAATGTTGCGGGCGATCGTAAAGATCCATGTCGCAACGCCGGCGCGCGCGGGGTCGAAGTAGGAGGACTTGCGCCAGACGTTCAGCATCGTCTCCTGCACGAGATCCTCTGCCAGACCCGATGAAACGGTTAGCCTTAGGAAGTATGTCTTCAATCGCGGTCCAAAGTGCTGAAAGACCAGCGCAAAGGCCTGGCGGTCCCGGTCGCGCGAGACGGCCTTGATAAGGTCGATCAGCTCTTCGGGGGTCGGCGCTTGCCGGTTTTCAATGAGGCTCACGATGGCATACCGCTTTGGCGGCGTGCCATTTCCAGCCTTTTCGTCGATGTCGGTCGAGCTACCATACATGCGCCTTTTTACGCGGCGGTTGCTTCTGCGGATCACCGGCTCGGAATTATTGAACGACGGTGATCCGGACGGGCTCCGCACTCGTAGAATTACAGAAACTACGACACAAATCGACAGCGGCAGGAAGGTTCCCAATGCGCCATATTTCGCGGTCCGACCGGCCCCTCAAAGTCGCCGTGGTGGGCACGGGTATCGCTGGTCTTTCCGCTGCTTGGCTGCTGTCTGAGCGTCATGAAGTGACGGTGTTTGAGGCAGACGACCGCATCGGCGGACACTGCCACACGGTGGACGCGGATGGCGCAGCGGTCGATACCGGCTTTATCGTCTATAACGAACTGACCTATCCGAACCTGACGGCACTGTTTCGCCACCTTGAAGTGCCGACGAAGGCCTCGGACATGTCCTTTGCCGTCTCTATGGATGACGGCCTTCTCGAATACTCGGGAACCAGCCTCGCCGGTCTTTTCGCGCAGCGCAGCAATCTTGCAAGTCCGCGCTTCTGGTCGATGCTGCGCGATCTGGTGCGTTTCTACAGGGAGGCGCCGGAGGGCGTGCGGGACCTCGATCCCTCGGCGAGCCTCGACGACTATCTCAATGGGGCGGGGTTTGGAACAGCCTTCCGCGAGGATCATCTCTATCCGATGGCAGCCGCGATCTGGTCGACGCCAGCGCTCGAGATCGGCAACTATCCCGCGGTTTCCTTCGTCCGGTTTTGTGAAAACCACGGTCTCCTGAAGTTCTTTCGCCGCCCTGTCTGGCGGACCGTTGATGGTGGCAGCCGTGCCTATGTCGAACGGCTTACCGCTTCCTTTTCCGATCGCATCCGTTTGAAAGCGCCCGTGACGGAGATCCGACGGCTGAACGGCGCGGTAGAGATAACGGTGCCAGGCGCGGAACCGGAATGGTACGACCACGTCGTGATCGGCGCCCATGCCGACCACGCGCTCGGGCTTCTGGTCGACCGTTCGAAACGAGAGGCCGAGACCTTAGGCGCCTTTTCCTATGGGGTGAACGAAACAATTCTTCATAGCGACGAGAGCCTGATGCCGCAGCGAAATCGCGTCTGGGCGAGCTGGAACTACCTGGCGCGCTCGGGTCGCGAGGGCGGCGAGCGGCGCAAGCCCTGCGTGACCTACTGGATGAACAGGCTTCAAGGCATTGAGAGCCGGCGCCCGCTCTTCGTGACGCTCAGCCCGCTGCATCCGCCGGAAGAGCACAAGGTGTTTTGGCGCGGCTTCTATCAGCATCCGCTCTTTAACGCGGCCACCCTTGCGGCACAGAAGCAGCTTTGGTCACTGCAAGGGCAGTCCAATACCTGGTTTTGCGGCTCGTATTTCGGTTCAGGTTTCCACGAGGATGCCATCCAGGCAGGGCTCGCTGTGGGCGAAGCCCTCGGCGGCGTCCAACGACCTTGGACGGCGTCCGGACTTTCCGACCGAATTTTCCGGAGCGCGCAACCTGCCTTCGACGTGACGTTGGCGGGGCATGCGGCGGAGTTCCAAGGCGGCGCGGCTCTTACAGCCAGCCCGACCTCTTGAACCGCCAGTAGAGGATTGAGCAGAGCGTCGCAATGACACCGAGGACGGCAAAGTAGCCGTAGCGGGTCGCAAGCTCCGGCATGTGCTCGAAGTTCATGCCATAGATGCCGGCAATGGCGGTCGGCACGGCAAGGATTGCCGCCCAGGCTGCAAGCTGACGTGTGATGGTGCCTTGGCGCTGCTGCTCCAGGAGATTGGAAGCTTCGAACACGGATGTCATGATCTCGCGAAGGCCGCCGACCAGGCCTTCCACACGTCTCACATGGTCAAGAACATCTTTGAAGAAGGGCTTGGCATTGTCGTCGATGCAGGGCAGCTCGAAATGGGTGAGCTTCCCCGCCACCTCTCCCATCGGCCCGAGCACCCGCTGAAAGCGGATGACGTGGCGGCGCATGCGGAAGATGCGCCTGATTTGCTCGGGCTGCAGGAAGGACACAAGGACGTGTTTCTCGAGCTCCAGAACCTTGTCCTCGAGCGTCTCGACGACCGGCAAATAGCCGTCAACGACAAAGTCGATAATGCCGTGCAGGACGTAGTCCGGGCCGTGCTCAAGGAACTTCGGTGACTGTTCCAGCTGTTGGCGCAACTCCTTATGGGAGCGGGCAGACCCATGGCGAACAGAAATCAGGTGGTGTCTCCCCACGAAAATGCAGGTTTCGCCGTAGGTGATCTTGTCACCCTCAAGGTGGGCGGTTTTGACGATGACGAACAACTGATCGCCGTAGATGTCCACCTTCGGCACCTGATTGCCGCTGAGGGCGTCTTCGACCGCGAGCGGATGAAGAGCGAACATGGTCTGAAGATCGGCCATTTCCTCCTTTGTCGGCTCAGTCAACCCGATCCAGGCGAAGTCGCCACCTGATGCTTCGAATGGCTTGGCGGCAAGCGGGATTTCTTCGGCGCGCTTGCCCGAACGATACATGTAGGAGGCGACGACTGGCATGTCAGTGTTCCGGAGTTGCTTTGGGCCTGTGCGGCGGATCTGTCGTGATCTGAGCGCGGCGAGATCGGTGAGGGGCTATCTGTATCCAGCCCGGTCATGGTTTGCGCAAGGGGCATAGACGGGATGATTCCAGATTTAAGCCCTCCTGCCGCTCGACCGCTCGGTGTCTGACCATACGCGACGACGGGATCAGCGCCTGACGGCCAGCGGCGGCGTCATCGGGGAGGACGGTCGGTCGGGCAAGCCGCCTCTTCATTTGTTCCCACTTATGGGGCGAGCGGAACCGGCGATCGCGGCCGAAGTCGGCCATGGCCGTGGACGTGACTTATGGATGCCGAGCGCCGCTTGGTCGCGTTTGGCGCTCTGCCCATGTGGTCCCCATCGCCTCGAGGCTATGCAATAAGACACGAACGCTATCTGCAGCCAGGCAAGGAGAACGACGAAGCATGAAGCATGAACTTATTGAAATTCCTGTGATTTCGGAAGCGATCCGAAAACTCGGTGCGCCCACGTCTGCTCTCTCTCGCGTCGATGGACTTCTCTACACCTGCGGAATGCCGCCAATCGATCTCAAGACGGGGGAAATCGTCAGAGGTGATATCGCGACCCAGACGCGCGCCTGCCTGGAGGCACTGTCCTTTACGCTCCAGCACGCCGGGTCGTCGCTTGATAACGTCTTCAAATCACTTGTTTTTATCACAGACAATGCTTTGGCCGTTGAAATGAACGCGGTGTATCGAGAGTACTTCCCCGACCGATTTCCAGCTCGAAGCTGCGTCGCGATCAAGCCCTGGGCGCTGTTCGACATCGAGATCGAGTGCATTGCAACGATCGGGTGAGGCGAGCGATTGCCACAGAAAATTGCGTTGCGTCGCATAGGCAGACGCAATGCTTTCCATTGGGACTGGCTATTTGTCTATGGTCGGTCCTGTCTGCCTAATGTGCCCAGAACAAATGCAACAAAAAGAGGGTGCAATGAAACTGGGCATTTCGAAGATTTCGCGCGGCCTGGCCGCGACGATGATGGCAGGCATCATCGGTCTTTCCACTCACTCCGCCGCGATGGCCGAAACCACGATCCGTCTTGGACACGTGCTTGCCGATACGCACAGCTGGCATAAGGCTTCCACTGACTTCGCCAAGGAAGTGGCCGAAAAGACCGAGGGCCGCGTGAAGATCGAAATCTTCCCCTCGGGCCAGATTGGCACCGAGAAGGAAGTCATCGAGGGCATGCAGATCGGCACGGTCCAGGCCGGTCTGATCGGCAGTGGCTCCTTCCAGTTCGTCGAGCCGAAGTTCGGCATCATTGAGATGCCTTACGCCTGGACCAGCCGCGAGCAGGCGTTTGCAGCGCTCGATGGCAAGCTGGGTACGACGCTTGCCGATCTGCTTCGCCCCAAGGGCATCGAGGTGCTTGCCTGGTGGGAAAACGGCTTCCGCAATATCACCAACAGCAAGCATCCGATCACCAAGCCTGCTGACCTCGCTGGCATCAAGATCCGCGTGACTCCGGACAAGGTGCGGCTCGCCACATTCGAACTGCTCGGCGCGCAGCCGGCACCGCTTGCGTTCGGTGAACTCTATTCGGCCCTGCAGCAGGGCGTTTTCGATGCCCAGGAGAACCCGCTGTCGATCATCGACGCTTCCTCCTTCTTCGAAGTACAGAAGTACGTTTCGATGACCGGCCATATCTGGGGTGCGGCCTGCCTCACGGTATCGAGCATGACCTGGGCCCAGATTTCACCTGAGGATCAGGCGATCGTCAAGGATGCGGCCGTCAAGTGGGGCAACGCCCAGCGCCAGATGGTTGCCGACAACGAGGTCGCGTTGATCGAGAAGCTCAAGTCGAAGGGCATGGAATTCAACGAAGTCGACAAGGCCGCCTTCGTCGAGGCGCTGAAGCCGATCTGGGAGAACGAAAAGGACGTTTTCGGTCCTGAGTTGCTCGCCATCATGGACAGCTACCGCAAGTGACGCATTCCGTCCTGCCCGCTACCAGCGGGCAGGACGACGCGTTTCACCGGCCCGTCCTTCTGACACCAGCGAGATCTTCCATGCAAAGTCAACCGATGCCGCAATCGCGCATTGCCACTGCCATCGACAGGGCAGCAGGCACCATTGGTGGCCTGGCAATCGCCACCTTCACCGCCCTCATCGTCTATGTCGTCATCTGCCGATATGCATTCTCCTTTACCCCGCGCTGGTCGGAAGAAATTCCACGCCTGCTGCTCGTCTGGGTAACATTCATCGGAGCGATCTCGGCGTTCGTGCGCAACACACATCTGTGCGCGGGCCTTACGGATCTCATCGTCGCGCCGGGCCGGCTGCGCGCCATTCTTGCGCTGCTTGCGCGCGTTTCCGCCTTCCTGTTCCTGGCGGTCGTTTTCTGGTCCGGATGGAAGATCACGGGACTCACCTGGTCGCACGAAACGACGGTGCTGAGCTGGCCTGCCGGCCTCGTCTATCTCTCCCTTCCGGTCACCGCCGCTCTCGCCTTCGTCGCCCTTCTCGCCATGGAGCTGCGCAAATGAGCCTGGCGCTTATCGTTCTCTTTCTCGTCTTCGTCCTGCTTTTGCTCATCGACGCGCCGATTGTGATCGCGCTTGCCCTGTCTTCGGTCGCCTATCTCTTGGTGGGCGACGCACTTCCGGTGATGGTGGTCGCGCAGCGCATGGTTGCCGGTATCGACAGCTTTACGCTGCTTGCCATTCCCTTGTTCCTGCTCGCCGGCCTGCTGATGGTGCATGGGGGCCTTGCACCGCGGATCGTCAATCTCTGTGCGGCTGTCGTCGGCCAGCGCACCGGCGGTCTTGCGATCGTGATGATCGCTGCCTGCATGATGTTCGGATCTCTCTCCGGTTCGGGCGTCGCCGATGTGGTCGCGATCGGTTCGATGCTGCTGCCGGCGATGAAGGAACGCGGATACGATCCGGGCTTTTCCGCTGCGGGCCTCGGCTGCGCCGGATCGCTCGGCACGGTCATTCCGCCGTCGATCGTGCTCATCGTCTACGGCACGGCAACCGGCACGTCCATCGGCCAGTTGTTCATCCACTCCATCGGCCCTGGCATCTTGCTCGGACTCGGTTTGATGGTTGTTGCCTGGTGGATCTCGCGCAAGAACGGCTGGAAGGGCGGCGAGCCCTTTAGCTGGGGCCGGCTGTCGGAGGCGCTGCGTGAATCCGTTTTGGCGCTGCTTGCACCCGTGATCATCGTCGGTGGCATCCGCTTCGGTATCTTCACGCCGACGGAAGCTGCAGGCATCGGCGTCGCCTATGCGCTTCTTGTGGGTACATTGGTCTACCGCCGACTTTCGCTCGAAAAGGTCTTCACGCTTCTGCGCGACACGACGGAGATGACGGGTTCGATCCTCATCGTCATAGCCGCGGCTTCGGTCTTCGGCTGGATCCTTACGGTCGAGCAGGTGCCGCAACTCGTGGTCAACGCCATTACCGGCGCGACCGAAAGCGCCACCATCGCTTTGATGCTGATGATGCTCGCGGTTCTGGTGCTCGGAACGTTTATGGAATCGATCGCGATCATCCTCATCCTGGCGCCAGTCTTCCTTCCGGTGCTCAGGGCATTCGAGATCGATCCGGTCTATTTCGGCGTGCTGCTCACGATTAACCTGGCGATCGGCGCGAACACGCCGCCGCTCGGGATCGACCTCATGGCCGCCTGCCGCACCGGGGGCATACCGATGTCCGCCTCCTTCCGCTACCTCCTGCCGTTCATCGGCGTCATGACGCTCATCATGTTCCTGCTTGTCCTGTTCCCGGGCCTTATGACGCTGATGTCGTTCGGCATGTGATGAGACCCTCCGCAATCGCATCTGAAAGGTGAACCATGTCGTTCGCACCCAATACCCGTGTCGATATCGATCGCTTCTGGTCGACCATCGAAAGCTCCGCCGAGATCGGTCAGGGCAGGCCGGGGGGCCTTGCCCGTCTGACATTGACGGATGCCGACCGCCAGATGCGCGACCTCTTCGTTACCTGGTGCCGGGACGCGGGACTGAGTGTCGAGATCGACGAACTTGGAAACATCTTCGGCCGCCGGGAAGGACTTGATCCTTCCTTGCCGCCCGTCCTGATCGGCAGCCATCTCGACACCCAGATCAACGGTGGTCGCTTCGATGGCATCGCGGGCGTCCTTGCTGGGCTTGAGGTCATCCGCACGCTGAACGATGCCGGCCACGTCACGCGCCGTCCGATCGTTGTCGTCGATTGGACGAACGAGGAGGGTGCGCGGTTCTCGCCGCCCATGGTGGCGTCCGGCTGCTTCGTCGGCGCCTATGAGGCTGACTGGGTACGCAATCTGATCGCCGATGACGGTGCGCGCTTCGGCGATGAACTGGAGCGCATCGGCTACAATGGCAACCGGCCGTGTCGTGGCGGTGAGATCGACGCCTACTACGAGCTGCACATCGAACAGGGCCCCATCCTTGATCTTGAGGGGCGCGACGTCGGCGTGGTCACCGGCGGCTACCCGAGCTACGGCATGCGGGTGCGCTTCGAAGGCAAAACCGCGCATACGGGGCCGACGCCAATGGATCTGCGGCGCAACGCGCTGATCGCCGGGGCCCGTTGGCTGACGGCGGTGGACGATATCGGGTGGGACTTTGCCGTCGGCGACGGTAAGGCGACGGGCGCAAGGCTTGCCGCCTGGCCGAACAAGCCGGGCATCCTCTCCGACACCGCGCAAGCCATCTGCGACGTGCGACATCCCGAGCCAGCGACAGCACGCGTGATGGGCGAAAAGATGCGCCGTGCAGTCTTCGAAAGCGCTGCTCGCGCGGGTTGCGAGGCGGTGATCGAGGATGAGTGGTTTTGGGGCGGCGACATTTTCGACCGGTCCATGGTTGACGGCATCCGGTCTCAAGCCGTCCGCATGGACTATAATTGGCGCGATATCCAGTCTCAGGCCGGGCACGATGCCTATTTCCTCGCGCGCCACTGCCCGACCGCGATGATCTTCACGCCCTGCAAGGGAGGCATCACGCACAACAACGAGGAAGACTGCGACCGTGACGATCTGGCGCCGGGCCTCAACGTCCTTCTCCATTCGGTTGTTGCACGGGCCGACCGCTGACCCTTGAGCTTGGGGGCGCCCTGGGCGCCCCTAGTGCATGTCGGGGTAAAGAATGCGCAGTTCCTTGATGAGGTCGAGGAAGTGTCGCTCCGCGCGGGAATAGTCGCATTCGGGATGTGTCACGAGGAAGACATCCGCGCCAAGCGGAAATCCCTTGATCTCGAGCGGCCAGAGAAGGCCCTTGGCGACTTCGTCGTGAACCGCCGTCAATGGCAGGATGCCGATCCCGAGGCCAGCCACGATCATCCGCCGGACTTCCTCCAGGTTTGGACTCTGGCCGCTGATGCGTTCGCCAAGGCCAAGACTTTGGCTCAACACCGCCATAGGCTCGAGACCCATGCCTTCGGTCGCGCAGGTAAACGACACGAAGGACTCCTGCCGCAGTTCACGCTTCTCCACCTCCTTGCGCCCGAAGAAGGGGTGCTCCGCGCCGCAATAGACGCTGAATTCCTCCCGGAAGAGAAGCTGGCAACTGAGGCTGAAGACGGGACGGGAAAGCAGACAGAACCCGATGCCACACTTCTCCGTCTGGATGCGTTTGATGGTATCCTGGCTGTTCTGGACCTCGACCGTCCAGGTGACCGAGGGATAGCGCTGGTGGTAGAGCCTGAGGGCTTCGTTGACGAGCGGCGATTCAAGGTTTGAGATGATCTGGATCCGGACCTCGCCGAATTCCTCGACTGCCCGTTCCTGCGTTCGCTGGGCGATACGCTCGACGGCCTCGAAGATTTCGCTGCACTCTTCGAAGACCTTCTGCCCGGGCGCTGTCAGTTCAAACTTGCGGCTGCCTCGAAGCACCAACTGGCACCCCAGTTGCTCTTCCAGCCTTTGGAGTGCCTGGCTGACCGACGGCTGGCTCATGTTCAGCCGCGCCGCGGCCCGTGTCAGGCTGCGCTCCTTTGCAATCAGGAAGAACGAGCGCAGGAGATTGAGATTGAGATCAGCCAACATTCCACGATGTTTAGTCACCCCAACAGGAAACTGCAATTCACGCACTCGGGAGCGTGGTGGAAACGCGGCCTTATGTCGTGTCGATCGGCCGGCGCGTTCAGCATTAAGAAACGGCGCGCATGTCTCGGAGGTTGCCCCGTCGGTTTGTCGTCTCGGTTATGCCGTTGAAGCTGAGGCACCGCGCAATGCCAGATACTCCCAGATGGCAACGACAAAGAGGATGGTCGTCGCCAGAAACTGCAGGTGATAGTTGGCGGCAACCGCAAAAAACATGCCCGCGGCGGCCAGGCCGGCGAGCCCGACAACGTGTGAAATCGGGAACTGGCGCGCCGCGGCCAACTTTATCCAGATGTTGCCGGCCAAAAACAGCGCCGGACCGCCGAGCACCGCCAAGGCGGTTTTCATCGTGCTTTCTTCTTCGGCGTGAGACAGGCTGAAGTCCTCGCCGACCGCCGTCAGAATGACGCCGGAGACGATTGGCAAGTGGCCATACGTAAACAGATTGAGGGACAGTGCTTCCGGTTTCGACGTCGCTTCCGCCTTGTCGGCGGCTTTCTCCTGCCCGTGGTGGAAGTAGATCCACCACATGAAGCCGGTGCTTAGGAACGCGCTGCAGAAGACGGCAAAGGTCATGTCGTCCGTCATGTGCTCTGCGGCGTTGCGCCCGGTCGTCAGGATCGTTTCGCCCAGGCAAATAATCACAAACAAGGCGCAGCGTTCAGCCATGTGCTTGCCGGAAACGTCCAGCGTCTCGGGTGCCGATCTCCCAAGACCTGGAAGATAGTATCTTAGGGCCGGAGCCAGGTATTCGATGAGGAGCGCGACACTCCACAACGCAATTCGCGCCGTCGTCTCCATTTGCGAGCCCACCAGCCAGAACAGGCTCGCAAGGACCAGCCACAAGGTAATGCGCAGGAAGGTCCGGAAAGATGCGGCGTCGACGCGATGATAGGCGAAGAGCATGAACACGGACCGCCCTATCTGCATGCTGCAGTAGATCATTGCAAAGGCAAAGCCATGGTCTGCAAACGCGCCCGGCAAGGCGATTGCCAGAAGAATGCCGCCGAACATCAAGAGAAAGAGCATCAGCCGCACCGGATCCTGCTCGGTGTCGAGCAGATTTGTGACCCACGTCGTGTGGATCCAGATCCACCAGATCGCCAGGATGAGAAGTGCAGCCTCGGCAAGGGCCGTGGGGCCGAAATCAGTGGCGAGTGTCTTTGCGAGCTGGACAAGGGCGAAGACAAAAACGAGATCGAAGAAGAGTTCGGGAAAGCTTGCTCTCGTCTGGTCGGCGTCGGCCTTCCTGATCCAGTGATGCCCTGATCCCGCCCGCTTGGCCGCTGCCGGCTCTGTTTTCCCGGCCGGAGCGGATGCCGCTCGAGGTCGCGCCGTTACAGACATCTTTGTTCCTCCGCCAAGAGATGGAGAAGAAGTAGCGCGCGCTGGAGTTCCAGCAATGTCCCCAACGATGAAGGATGGCCCCTCCTTTATCCGAGGAGGGGGACTGCTTGATGAACCTTAATCGCCTGGGGGTGCAGCGACAGCGGCCAAGGGCAGGACAAGACGGCTTGCGGACTTCCTCTGCTCACAGACCAGAGGCGGACGCTCTAGCGCCAGGCACCAATCGCCGCGCCTGCGCTATCGAACAGCGACGACCGGTGCTCATCGATCCGGATCCCGACGGCTTCGCCGACCTGGAAAGGCGTGTCGGCCGGTGCACTGACGTTGATCAGGCCGAGCCGGCCGGCGCGAACGAAGACGCTCATATTGCCGCCGAGATATTCGCTCGCCTCGATGACGCCGCGGCAGTGACCGCTCTCCGGTGCAACCAGCGCCAGGTGCTCGGGTCGCGCGCCCAATTGCTCGGGTTCAGACATCCCCGAGATGGGAAGCGTCAGATTGCCTTCGCCGCTCAGGTCGAGGCGGTCGCCCCGGTCGCGCCGGCAGGGCAGGAGGTTCATCTTCGGGCTGCCGATGAACTGTGCCACGAAAAGGTTCGCCGGTTTTTCGTAGAGGTCTCTCGGACGACCCTGCTGCATGATCCGCCCGTCCTTCATCACCACGATCCTGTCGGCGAGCGTCATCGCCTCCACCTGGTCGTGGGTCACATAGATCATGGTGGCGCCGAGGGTGCGATGCAGCTTGGCGATCTCAAGCCGCATATCGACCCGCAGCGCCGCATCGAGGTTCGACAGCGGTTCGTCGAAGAGGAAGCCGACCGGCTCACGCACGATCGCCCGGCCGATGGCGACGCGTTGGCGCTGGCCACCGGAGAGCTCTCTGGGGTAGCGGTCGAGCAGCGGCGTAAGCTTGAGCGTTTCTGCCGCGGCCTCGATCTTGGCCTTGGCGGTTGCCGCCGGCACCTTGGCAAGCCGCAGTCCGAAGCCCATGTTCTGCCGCACCGTCATGTGCGGATAGAGCGCGTAGGACTGGAAAACCATGGCGAGCTGTCGATCGACCGGTGAAGCCGACGTCACATCCCGTCCATCGATGAGGATTTGCCCAGCGGTCGTCGCCTCGAGGCCTGCGATCATGCGCAGCAGCGTGGACTTACCGCAGCCGGAGGGCCCGACGATGACGACGAATTCCCCGTCGGCGATCTCGAGGTCGAGCTCCCGGATGATCTCCACCGCGCCGTAGCGCTTGCCGGCTTTCTTGAGCGAAATCGTACCCATGCGTGTCTCCTGGACTATCAACCCTTGACCGCGCCGGCGGTCATCGATCCGCTGATCTGGCGGTACATGACAAGGCCGAGCAGCATTGGTGGAAGAGCGCCGACGATCATTACCGCCGAGGCGACACCCCATTGCACGCCACCGCCGCTTGCGGCGAAAAAGAAGGATGCGCCGACCGTGACCGGAACAGCCTTGGAGGTCGTCAGCATCAGGCCGAAGAGGAACTCGTTCCAGGCGGTGATGAAGCCGAAGATCAGGCTGGTGACGATCGCCGGCCGGCAGAGCGGCGTCACGACCTTGATGAGGATCTGCGTGCGGTTCGCACCGTCCATGAGGGCAGCCTCGTCGAGTTCTGAAGGCAGGTCCCGGATGGCATTGACGAGAATGACGAGTGCGAGCGGCAGATTGACGATCGTCAGGATCAGCCCGAGCCCCAGGCGCGTATCGAGCAGCGCCAGCCACTGGAACATCATGTAGAGCGGGATCGCGAAGATGATCAGCGGTACGGCGCGCAGATTGACGATGAAGGGCAGAAGCGTGCGTTCGCCGATCCTGCCGCGGGCGATCGCGTAAGCTGCCGGAAGCGCCAGTGCCACGGCAAGCACCGTGCCCATCAGCGCGACCGCGAGGCTGTTGAACAAATAGAGGAAGATGTTCAGCCGGTCGGAGACCTCAAAGACGGCGCGGTAGTTCTCGAATGTCGGTGCCTGGACCCAAAGACCGGGATTGCCGGAAAGCTCGCGCGCGCTTTTGAGCGAGGTGGAAAGTGTCACCAGTACCGGAAAGTTCAAGGCGATGGCGGCAATGGCGAAAACCAGCCAACGGAGCGCTGTGATCATTGCTTGGCTCCTTTGCGCCGGCTGGCGAGAGCATTGAGGCCGTAGAGCACGGCGAACGAGGCGATAAACAGGACGACCGAGGCGGCAACCGCCTTGCCGATGGCGCCCTGCTTGAAGAAGGCCTCGTAGATGTAGATCGATAGCGATGCCGTCGATCCGCCGGGACCGCTGCCGGTCAGCACATAGACATTGTCGAAGACCCGGAAGCCGTCGATGAAGCGGATAAGCAGGGCGGCCGCGATCGTCGGTCCCATCATCGGCAGTTCGATGAACCACAGGCGCTGCAGGCTTCTGGCACCATCCATGGCGGATGCTTCGGCAATCTCCGAGGGGATTGCCTGATAAGCCATGTAGAAAAGCAGCAACGTGAACGGTGTCCACTGCAGCGTCTCAACGACGACCAGGGTCCAGAAAGCCGAGCCAGGCCCAAGGAACGAGATGCTGGCGCCGAAATAGGTCCAGAGATAGTAGGGCACCGGGCCGACGAACTCGTGCAGGACAAGGCGGTACATTAGGCCGACCAGCGCGGGAGCGACCATCAGCGGCAGCATCAGGATCGCCATCAGCCAGCTCCGTTTTTCGATCAGCGGCGACAGGAATATCGCCAGAAATAGACCGAAAAGACATTCGAGAATGGCCGTCAGCAAGCCGAAGCGCAGCGAGAACCAGCTCGCCTGCCAGAAGGCCGCGTCGTTCCAGACCGAGCGGAAATTCTTGAACCCCGTAAATGCCGGCTCACGCAGCGTTTCGAAAGAAACCTCGGAGACCGAATAGATCAGATTGACGAGGGCCGGGAAGCCCAGAAACACGAGCAGGAAGAGGACGAGCGGCGTGGCGAGTAGCCGGAACTCAGGGGCATTGGATTGCGGTCTGGCTATCGTCATGGCACCGATCTGTGTCTGTTGTCGGACGGGCAAGGGGACGCAAGGTGTTTCCTTGGTCCTCTTTTTCGCGCCTGTTACGGGAGCTTTTGCCAGCCCACATCCTTGAGAGCCGGGGAGCTTCCCCAGTACCCGCTTGTCGTGGAAGGCTGCGGCGTCCTGTCGGACACCGCAGCCTGTCACTTACTTCAGCAGGTCTGCCATGCCCTTTTCGGTATTGGCGAGCGCGTCGTCGATCGACTGCTGGCCGGACCAGTAGCCGGTGAACTCCTTGGCCTGCAGCTCGTAGACCGAAAGCGCCTTGGCCGACGTAGCGCCGTTCATGACGTAACCGTACTTGCCGGCGAATTCGCCCAGCTTGACGAGATCAGGTCGGGATTCAGCAACTTCGGCAACCACCTCAGGTGTCAGGGCCGGCGCGCCGTTGTTCTTGGCGTAGGTCAGTGCGGCTTCCTTGGAAGACAGCCACTTCAGGAACTTGGCCGCCCCCTCCTTGTTTTCGGCATTCTTGTTGAGGCCGAAACCGAGGCCGTGGATGTGGGTGAAGCGCCCTTCGGGACCTGCAGGGGGCGCAACCGTTTCGGTCACGTCGGCAACGGCAGGCGATTTTTCCTTGCTCGTCAGGTCGCTGGCGGCCGCATTCCATTGCAGCATTGCGGCCACTTGGCCGGAGGCAAAGGCGGCATTCGCTTCGGCAAACTCGTAGGACAGCGAGTCTTTCGGGGTCGCGCCATTGTCGTAGAGCAGCTTGTAGATCTCGAGGCCCTTGCGATAGGCATCCGAGTTGACGGTGATCTTGCCGCTGTTGTCCATCCAGTTGGCACCATAGGCGCGCGGTACCGACTGCCAGACCATGATGTTGAACAGCAGGTTCTTGAGCTGCAGCACCGTGCCGTAGCGGGTCGGGCTGTCCGGGTTGACGGCCTGGGTGAAATAGAGCGCGGTGGCGGCGTAATCGTCCCAGGTCCATTCGTCCGGGGTCTTCGGCTCCAGCTTCTTGCCAAGATACTTCTCGGAGATCTCGGCATATTTCGCCTTGCCGGCGTCATCCTTCAGCAAGGCCTCGATCAGATCCTTGCGGAAATACATGAAATGGAGCGAGAGATCGGTCGGCACGCCATATTGCTTGCCCTGGTACTGCATGGTCGACAGAACGGAATCGCCGTAGACCGCCTTGGCTTCGCTCGAGAGCTCGACCGGCTCCATGAACGGCGCATAGCGGCCAATCGAATAGGTGGCAAGCAGATTGAGATCGAAGGCCTTCGAGCCGGCGGCGAGGTCGGCCTGCAGCTTGTCCCAGAAGCCGTCGCGGTTGAAGAACAGAAGTTCGACCTTGTCGTTCTCGGCGACATCGGACTTGGCGTTGTATGCATCGGCAGCGGCACGCAGCGCTGTCTCTTCCGGGCCGCCCGGCCAGCCGAGAACGGTCACTTCCGCTAGGGCTGGCGTTGCCGCCAGCAGCCCGGCAATGCCCGCGGCCGCAAGCAGTGCATGTCTTTTCGTGGTCGCAAATGTCATCTTTGGTTCTCCCTCAAGTTTTGTTGACGCTCTGCAAGATCAGCGATGCCGATCACCCCTGCATTCTCCCCAAGGGCGGCGGCGTGTAGCGACGGTCGAAGGCGTGGCGGCACTGCTTCCAGTCCGCGGTCGACGGCGGCGAGATAGCCTTCGGCCAGACCGATGCTGCCGCCGATGACGATGCGCCTCGGGTCCAGCGAAAGCTGGATGTTGCGGCAGAGCAAAGCGGTTCGCTCTGCGGATGTTGCTATGATGCGCCTCGCGAAGTCGTGTCCGTCGCGAGCGGCGGAAAAGACGTCCCGTGCGGTTGCGCCCGATTGGTGGGGGGCTGCCTGCCTGGCGATCCAGTGGCCGGAAATGTGGTCTTCAAGCGCGTCATCTGGCCATTCGGCGCTGCGCGACTGGCCGAAGTGTCCGGCAAGCCCTTCGAGCAGGCGCCCGTTCAGGACGACGCCCCCGCCGATGCCGGTCGAGATCGTCAGGAAAACCATGTCTTCGCGGTTGCCTGCGCCGAAGGCGTATTCGCCCCAGGCGGCCGCGTGGGCGTCGTTTGCAGCCAGCACCGGCACACCTGCGAGCCGCTCGATCGTTTCCGTCAGAGCAAAGCCGTCGGGGATATCGAGGGTCTTGCGGTTGAGCGCCGACCATTGGCCATTATCGACAATACCGCTAACCGCGGCGCCAACCGAGCCATAGGCACCGCGCCAGGGCGCGATCGCCCCGAAGAGGGCGGTCAGCCATTGCGCCGGGTCGCCTTCGCGGGGCGTCGGCATCCGGTGCGTGTCGACGATCTCTGTTCCCTGGACAAGGGCAGCGAGCATCTTCGTGCCGCCGACATCGATCGAAAGAACGGTCCGGGGCTTGCTCATGGTCAAGCCTCGCTTCCGACAAGCGTTTCGTCGAGCGCCTGCCGGAACCACGCCGTCACGTGCTCGGGACGCGTGATCGCGGAGCCGACGACGACGGTGAAGGCGCCTGCCTGAAGCGCCTGAGCGGCCTGTTCGGGCGTGCGCACACAGCCTTCGGCAACCACGTGAGGGGTCAGCCTGCGCATGGCGGCGATGAGGGCGAAGTCCGGTTCCGTCGGCTCGACCGGTCCCGTGTACCCGGCAAGTGTGGAGCCGACGATCTGCGCGCCTTCGACAAGCGCGCGCTCGGCGTCGGCAACGACCGAGCAATCGGCCATGGCGATCTTGCCGGCGGTGTGGATGCGCTCGACGAGCGTCTTGGTCGCAACCGGCCGCTCACGGGACGTGGCATCATAGGCGATGATATCGGCGCCGGCTGCGGCCAGAGCGTCGACGTCTTCGATGAAGGGGGTGATACGGACCGGTGACGTGTCCAGGTCGCGCTTGACGAGGCCGATAATCGGGCGATCGGTCGCCTGCCGCACGGCGCGAACATAGTCCGCGGACTCGATGCGAAGGGCGGTTGCGCCGCCGTCGAGCGCGGCCAACGCGAAACCGACAACCATGGCGGCATTGTCCATGACGCCGCCCTTCACCGGTTGGCAGGAAACGATCAGGCCGTGCCTGAGGCTATGGATGTCGAAGGTCACGCAGGCTCTCCCAATGGAGGCCTAACGGTAGCAGTGTAAGACCAGATTGCAACAGGAATTATACTGGTATTATCTCATCAGTTCGATGACGAAGTCGTAGACGTCGCCCCGGTACTTGGTCTGGGTGAACTCGACAATCTGCCCGTCGGCCAGGAAACAGCGCCGCTCCATGACGAGCAGGCTCGTACCTTCGGGCGTTTCGAGCAGGCGCCGCTCCTCCTCGCTGGCGGGCTTGGCCTGCATGCGCTGCAGTGCCCGGACGGGTAGCGCGCCGTGGGTGGCGAGGTACTCGTACAGGGATGCGCCGATTGCACCGGGATCTGGCACGAAGCGGGCAGGGAGCGATGCCGTTTCGATCGCGATCGGGGTGTCGTTGGCGGTTCTCAGGCGTCGGAGGCGCACGATTTTTTCGCCCGCCGGAATCCCGAGCGCCATCATTTCGGCCGGTGACGGGCGACTGATTTCGCGGGAGATCCAGGTGCAGCCGGGTTCGAGCCCGCGCGAGCGCATGTCTTCGGAAAAGCTCGTCATCGTCGCCAGCGACTTCTCGACGCGTGAGGAAACCACGGTCTTTGCGCCTTGACGGCGGTCGAGCAGGCCATCGGCAACCAGGCCCTCGATCGCCTTGCGCACCGTTACGCGCGAGATCGAAAGGCCCTCGCTTAAGTCCCGCTCGCTGGGGATGACGGCGCCACGGCGGAGTGTCGATGCGTTTATGGCCTGCTTGATCGCCTCTTCAAGACGGCGATAGAGCGGCTCGCTGCTGTCGCCTGACATTTGCTTGGCAAGAAACGCGAGCGCTGTCTGATCGTTCATGGGAGATCACCTTTCCGGATGACCCCTTATGCAAAATTTTTCCTAGGTTTTAAACTGGTATTGTTCTGATTGGTCTCAATGACCCATATCGGAACCAAAGGTGCCGACGATCGGTCGTGGCGAACTGTGTCCGACACGAGTGAGGCTTCGGGTTGTTTTCGCTGTGCTCGGGGATGGTAACGGGCGGACCCCGGCAAGATCGGTTCGAGGCGCCGGTGGCCGTACCTCATAATCGTCGCGTCGCGGAGTAAAGCGGTATGCGGGCATCCGCGCGCATGTCGGGCCACAGCGCTCTTGGCTTGAGCCTTGCTCAGAGGGTATCACGCGAAACCAGCGAAGAGGGGCGCAGGATCAGCCCTGGTGGCGGGAGATCCGCTGGTTCGATGTTCACCTGCTCCAATCGCGCCAGGAGCAAGTCGACTGCGGCGGGGGCCACCTCGCCAAGGTGCAGATCAACTGCTGTCAGTGGAGGGTTGGCGAGCTTGGCCCGCATGCCGTCGTAGCGGGTCGCGATCCGTAGATCGCGTGGGATCTGGCGCCCGGTGGCGTGGGCCGCGTTGACAACGCCTGTCGCAAAGGCGTCGACCGGCACGCAAAGGGTGGAGATCGAGGGATTGGCGCGCAGCAAGCTTTCAGCCGCGATTGCCGCCGCCTGCTCGCCACCCTGTTCGTCGATGCGAATGGCGAGCGGCGCAAAGCCGCTTCCGGCCATGCGCTGCGCATAGGCAGCCTCCATCTCGATGTAGGAATTGCGCCTTTGCTGGCCCGTTATCAGCCCGACCTGGCCGTCGCCCGCAATGAGGTGATCGAGCAGCAGATGCGCCGTGGCCGTGCTCTGCAAATCCACGAACGGAAGATCGCTACGGCCGGGCGCGCGCCCGATGCACACGACTTCGGTCCCGCGGGAGGAGAAGAAATCCAGCACCGGGTCGTCCTGTTCCGGCTCGACGACGATGGCCCCGTCCACCTCAAGCGCGTCGAGGCGGTCGCGGGGCCCGAGCGGCGGGACGAGGCAAAGGGAAATGCCCCTGGCAAAAGCCGTTACTGCGGCGGCGGCGGCAATTTCCATGAGGAAACCCAGCCTCGACGGTCCGGCGGCCACCGCAAAGGGCATCGATGAAACCAGCGCAATCGATCCGGCTCTGCCGGTGCGCAAACGCTGCGCACGGTGATTGGGACGATAGCCCATCTCCTGCGCCAGCGTCTCGATGCGTTTGCGCGTTTCCGGCTCGACGTAACGCCGGCCGCTGAATGCGTGCGAAACAGTTGTGACCGACACTCCGGCCACCTTGGCAAGGTCGGCGATAGTAGGTTTGCCCATCAGTCCTCCGATCAACCTCTCCTATCACGCCGATCGTACCGAAGCAAAACGATTTGCAAAGCCGCGATTGTGTGTTAGTGGATGCGCATGCAAAACGATTTGCATAACGGCTTGAGGAGGCCGGGAGGAGGAAAAACATGCAGAGTGAATTGAATGGAGTGGTCGAACCGGTCGATGAGGGGCTGCCGCTGCGCAGCCTGTTCCTGTTCGGTCTTCAACACGTGCTGGTGATGGCCGCGTCTCCCATCACCGCCGTCTTTCTTGTCAGCAAGGCCCTTGGGTTTTCGGACGCGGTGACAGTCTCGCTCATCAGCGCCACGTTTTTCGTCTGTGGCCTCGGCTCGATGCTGCAGAGCTTCGGGCCAAAAGGGTTTGGCGCACGCCTGCCCTTCGTGATGGTGCCGGGCGGCGCGCCGATTGCGATCTTTCTGGCGATCGCCCAGCAGACGGATGTTCAGACCGCCGTGGGCTCCGTCATCGTCACGGCTCTCTTTTACTTTCTGGCACTGCCGGTTTTCCGCAGGTTGCTGCGTTATTTTCCGCCGATCGTCGTTGGAACGATGCTGTTGCTGGTCTCGGTCAATCTCGTGCGCATCTATGGCGTGACCATCACCGGAAAGCCTGGTAGCGAAGGTTTCGCCGCACCCGTCGAGGTCGGACTGGCGCTAATCACGATCATCCTGACGGTCGCTGCCGCGCGGGTCTTTTCCGGAACGCTCCAGCGGCTCGCCGTCATGCTCGGGTTGGTCGGCGGTGCGCTCGTCGCGCTCGTCATCGGCCACATGGATCTGTCCGGCGTGTTTACCGGGCCGGTCATCGCCGTTCCGCAATTATTCCCCTTCGGCATGCCGAAGTTCGACCTCGTCGCAGCCATCCCGCTGATCGTGTTCTCGATCATTTCCATGGCGGAGGCGACCGGTCAGACGATCGCGACGGCCGAAATCGTCGGCCGCCGGGGAGATGCCCATGCGATCGTGCCTTCGACCATCCGCGGCGATGCACTGATGTCGCTTGTCGGTGGCCTGTTCGGCACATCGCTGATCATCACCAGCGGCGAAAACGTCGGGATCGTGCGCGCGACCGGCGTCAGGTCCCGTTATGTGACGGCAATGGCGGGCGCCATCCTCGTTCTCATTGCTCTCTTCGCGCCGATCGGCCGGATGGCCACGGCCTTGCCTGAAGCGGTCGTCGGCGGCACGGCCGTCATCGTCTTTTCGATTATCGGCGTCATCGGCATCGACCTCCTGCGTCGCGTCGATCTGCGTGAGCATGGCTCCATGTTCACGCTTGCTTCTGCCCTGTCGATGGGGCTCCTGCCGATCCTTGTGCCCGGTGTCTACAGTCAGTTCCCGCAATGGACGCAGATGATCCTCGGCAACGGGCTTGCCGCAGGCACGATCACCGCCGTCGTCGTCAACGCCATTTTTTCGCATTGGGGCCAAGCGGGACGATCCGCGATCGCGACGGCGCCTCTGCAATCCACCACTCAAGGAGCAAGCGAGTGAGCGCAATCCGCCAACAACTGTCGACAACCGGCGACCTCATGCTGCGCCCAGGGCAGGTGCTTCTGCCCGAAGGCCCGCGCAGCGGAAACGCCATTGTCGTGCGCGACGGTATCTTCCACCGGATCGACACGGTGGAAGCAATCGCCCGGGACTTCCCCGAAATTGTCCCGATCGACCTGCCCGACCATCTGCTGATGCCCGGCTTCGTCGATACCCATACGCACCTGACCCAGTCGCTCGGCAAGGCCCTCGTCTTTGGAGAACCGTCGGAAATCTTCCGGCGGGTCTGGGTGCCGCTGGAAGGCAGCCTCAATGAGCGCATGGTCTATCTCTCGGCAAAGCTTGCCGCATGGGAAGCGTTGCGCGGCGGATTTACCACCGCCGTTGACGCCGGTACCCGCTCAAAGGGCCATGTCGGCGCGCTGGTGCGGGCTGCAGGGGAGGTGGGGCTTCGAAGCGTCGTCGGCTTTATATGCAACGATCTTTCCGGCAGTGCTGAGATCGCCGAACCCGCCGCCATCCTGCGTCTGGCCGAGGAGCACGTGTCCGCCTACAGACGAAACCCTCTGATCCACCCCTCGCTGGCGATTTCGATCCCGGAGGCCGCCACGGACGGAATGCTTAGAGCGGTTTCCGAAATGGCAGCCGCGTCCGGGGCGGTGTTCCAGACCCATGTCAACGAACACCTCGTTGCCGTTGAACGCTCGTTGGCAGCAAGAGGACGGCGACCGATCGAGCACCTGGCGCATCTGGGTGTTCTTGGGCCTCAGGTCCTGCTGGCACACTCGACGCTCGTCACGCCGCATGAACTCAATCTCTTGCGCGAGACAGGCACCGCCGTCGCTTACAATCCCGTTGCCACCTTATGGAAGGGGAATGCCGTCGCACCAGCCCTGCAGATGGCAGCGCTCGGCATTAGGTTCGGGCTTGGAACGGACGGAACGCGCGCCGACGCGTTCCGTCTGATGGATGCGGCCGAAGGCCTTCAGCGCGCGGGCTTCGGACTTGCAACCGGGGACTCTTCCTGCGGCGGCGGCTGGCTCTGGCTCGATCGGGCAACGTCCGGCGCCGCAGACGCTGCGGGCCTTTCCGGTGTGACCGGATCGATCACCGAGGGGCTTGCCGCCGATTTCCTGCTCGTCGATCTCGACCGACCTGAGTTCACGCCCTCACACGATCTGACCTGGGAGCTTGTCCGCTACGGCAATCGCGATCAGATCGACGCGGTGTTTACCAACGGCCAGCTTCGGCTGTGGCAAGGCTGGCCGATCGATTGGGATGCCCGGGCGCTTCTCGAAGAGGTGCGCGGCGAGACGGCAACCGCCATTGCCCAGGCGCCGATCCAGCGCATTCATCCGCTCTCCGAAGCACATCGCGGCCTTGGACAATACCGATGAGCTTTGGTCTTCTTGCCGTTCTTGCCGCCGTGACATTCGTCTCGGCCTTCATTCAAGGGTCGATCGGCATCGGCTTTGCCCTGATCGTCGCGCCGATCGTCGGGATGCTGAAGCCCGATCTGCTGCCGGTGACCCTGCTTTTGCTGATGCTGCCGCTCAATTTGCACGTGGCGGCGCGAGAGCGTGCCCATGTCGACTGGTCGGGTGCGACCTGGATCACGATCGGTCGCTTCGCTGGAACCTTCGGTGGCCTGTGGCTGCTGGCAGCGCTTTCGATCGAACAACTGGATCTTGCCGTCGGTGTGTTTACGGTGGTTGCAGCCGTTGCCGCTCTCGTCGCCCCGCCGTTCACGCCGAACAGGCCGAGCGCACTCGGGGTGGGATTGTTCACCGGCGTCACCGAAACCGCCACGGGCATCGGCGGCCCGCCGCTTGCGCTGCTCTACCAGCACGCCAAGGCGCCGGTCCTAAGGGCAACGGTCGCCCTTTGCTTCTTCGTCGGCGAGGTCATGTCCCTCGCCGTGCTGGCCATATCCGGGCGCGTTGGGTCAGAGCAACTGCTCGTCGCCCTTTATCTGACGCCGGCGGTACTGCTCGGAAGTGCTGTTTCAAGACACGTCCATGGCCGCATCGGCGGCCGCGGCCTGCGCATCGCCGTCCTCGGCTTTGCCATCGTCAGTGGGGTGTTCCTGATCGTCCGGTGAACGACGTCCCCGCGACCGCAGGTCATGGACAGATCACCGGAGCTATAGACGTCCATAGGCTCCGCCGGCGCCGCTGATGGCGGTGAGGAAGCTGGCAAGCCCGGCGGAGCGAAGCGGCAGGTACTGCTTTTGCTGCTCGCGGCAAAGGCGTTTGACCAGGCCCACTGCGGCGTGACTGATGTGATCGACCGGAAAGAGGATCGTCGCTGCCTGCCCGACGAGGGCAGGCAGGAGCGTCGTGCTATCTTCCATGCCTCCGTCGTGGAGGAGAAGGTCGATGCCGCGTATTCTTGCGTAGTCGCGAAGGTGATCAAATAGATTGCGGCGGCCGCCGACATAGAGCACGGGGCCGGTAAGCTGCGCGGGCGGCGTGTTGCTGTCGTCTCTGATTTGCGCTGTTATTGCCGCCTCAAGGGCTTCGTTCTCGCGTAGGACCGCATAACGCAGGTCCTGCATTTGCTCCAGTTCCCGCTGCAGAGCAGCGGATTTCTCCTCGGATGCAGCAAGGCGCTGGGCGAAGGCCTCGCTGCGGATGTCGTCCGTTTCCTTGGCTTCAGACAGACCCCTCGTGCTTCTTGCGATGCGCGCCGAGGGGGCGACAGCCGCGGCGATTGCTTCGGCGTGGATTGCTCTCTCTTCCAATTGCCGCAGGCGCTGTTGCAAAGCGATACGCTCATCGGCGGCCGCCTTCAGACGTGTCTCCTGCCGGGCGGTTCTTTCGCGTTCCTGTTCGAGTTCCTTTTCCAGCTGGGTCAGTCGTGCGATGTCGAGACGACTTGCGCTGCCGACCAAGTGCGACAGCATATGCACTTCCCCGAAGATCTCGCGCATCAATTCGGGCGATGTTCCCGGATGGCTTATCAGCGCCCAGTACGGGCCGGCGATGTCGCCGCGCTCGAAGGAACTGCGCCAGATGTTGCGGAGTTCGTCTTGATCGGCCTGCCGGGGAATGCGCTTGATGCTGCTCTCGTGGCGTTTGTCGAGCGCCTTGTTGAGCAACTTTGCCGCCTGATCCCGTTGACCAGCAAGCCACACGCCCCGGCCGTGCAAGGTATGGTCGGTCGCGGCGCGCGCATCATCGTGGCCGGCTCTGATCAGAACCTGGCGCAATTCTCCTGACGTCAAGCAGGTGCCGATGATCGAGCAATGAAAGGTCGAGGCAATGTCCCAGGTCCGCAAGCGATGGGCACTGATCCTGGGCGTGTGACCATCCGGACGTGCAGCGAAGGACAAGGCCGCAGCAGGCAGAGGGACACCGTGGGATTTGAGACGTGGCAACGTGGGCATGGGCGTTCCGGAGCTAGGGCAGTTGCTGGCACTTCGAGATGCGGTCGCGCGCGTCGCACATCCGCGAACGGGTCTCGTCATCACAGGTAAACCTACCCATCGTTATATTTCAAGAAATATAACGATGGTCGAAAACGCCCGCCATAACGGGAAGCTCAGAATTCCCGCCCGGTTTTCGTCGCTGCTTCGTTCCGCGAACAGACGTGTAGGGCTGAAATGGAGCGCTGCCAAAAGGTTTTCTGGCAGCAATTGGCGTGAGTTCACCTGTTTGGGAATACGAGAAAGGCGCCTGGAAGGCGCCATGCAGCTCTGGAACGGCCGGCCGTTACTCCAGGTCTCTCAGACCTGTTTCGCAACGCTGGCGATGAAGGCCGCTTTCAGATGCTCGGCGGCGGGCGAAAGGCTGTGGTGGCGCCGTTGAAGCAAAGAGACGTCACGCATGACAACGGGGTCGATGAGATCGACGGTGGTGACCCCGACGGCCGAGGCGAGCTGTCCGGAGTTCTCCGGCAGCACCGAAACGCCCATTCCAGCGGCAATCATGCTGATTGCCGTCGTCGAAAAGCGGACCTCGTATTTCGGCCGATAGTTCGGCACGACGCGAATGAGGTTGTGCTCGACGATGTTGCGCAGCGGGTTGGAGGCGGCAAGGGTGATAAGCGTCTCGTCCTTGAGTTCGGCCCAGCGCACGGATTTGCGTTTGGCGAACCGGTGATCCTCGCGGCAGACAAGCATCAGTTTGTCGCGCAGAAGCGGAGTGGCGGCGATTTCCGGGTCTTCCTCCGAAAGCGTGCCGACGGCGATATCGACCTCGTGGCGCTTGAGCGCCGGGGTTATCTGCTCTTCAGGCATGTCGCGAATGTTGACGGAGATTTCCGGGTACTTGTTCAGGAATCTGGCGATGATCGGCGGCACCACCGTTGCGGCAAGCACAATCGCAGCGGCGATCGTCACCTGGCCGCGCTTCAACGAAGCATTGTCGCGCACGTCGCCAACGGCAAGCTCGAGATCCTTCAGGATCTTGCGCGCCTGGGGCAGGAATTCCTGGCCGACCAGGGTGAGAGAGACCATGCGCGTGTGCCGGTCAAAGAGGCGCGCACCGATCTCCCGTTCCAGGTCCCTGATGAGGATGCTGACCGCAGACTGGGTGAGATGAAGGTTGCGTGCGGCGATGTTGAACTGTCCGAGTTCTGCCACGGCGATGAAGGCCCTGAGTTGCCGCAGGGTAATGTTCATGTACGCGCGGCCTCCCGTTATCTCATTCCCATAAAAGCCCGCCAGGCCTTGGCTTGTCTACCCCGCTAGTGCCGGTTGATCCTTGTTGCCGGCCATCAGCAGGCCGAGTTCGTCGAGACGCGTGCGATCCGGCGGCAATTCCCCAAGGATTTCGCCATGGAACATCACGAGGATGCGGTCGCAGATCGCAAACAGCTCCTCGAGTTCCGTGGAGATCAGCAGGATGGCCCGGCCGCTGTCGCGCTGGCGCAGCATCTCCTCCATCACAAACTCCATCGCGCCGATATCGATGCCGCGGGCAAGCTGGTTGACGAGGATGAAATCCGGGTCGCGCGCCAGTTCCCGCGCAACGACGAGCTTTTGCTGGTTCCCACCTGACAGTGCTGCGATCGGCTGGTTCTCGTCCCGGCACTTGACGCGAAACCGCTTGATCAGGTCGCGGGTGTGCTCGCCAATTTTCCTGCGGTTGAGCATGCCGCCCGTCGCGAACGGCTTTTGGTCATAGCGTTGGAGAATGGTGTTTTCGCTCAGCGACAGCGGCAGCACGATGCCGTGTTTGTGGCGGTCTTCCGGAATGTGGGAAAAGCGCCGGGCATTGATGTCGGCCGGGTCGAGCCCGGTTATGTCGTTTCCGTTGAGAACGACCCTCCCGGTTTCGACCGGCAGCAGGCCGGCGAGCGCCAGCGACAGTTCCGTCTGGCCGTTGCCGGATACCCCGGCAATGCCGACGATTTCGCCGGCGCGCACGTTGAGGCTCACACCGCGCACGGCCGGAAGGCCGGTCTCGGCGCTGCAGGTGAGGTTTTCCACTGAAAGCACGATACGGCCGGCAGGCTTGGGGCTGCGCGGCAGCTCCATGCGCACGTCACGGCCGACCATCATGCGCGCGAGCTCACGCGCATTCGTGTCCCCGACCTTGACCGTGTTGACGACGCGCCCGTCACGCATGACGCTGATGCGATTGCTGACCCGCATCACCTCGTCCAGCTTGTGCGAAATGAAGACGACGGTCTTTCCGTCCTTCACGAGATCGCCCATCAGGGACAGGAGACGGTCGGTCTCCTGCGGCGTAAGAACGGCGGTCGGCTCGTCAAGGATGAGCAGGTCGATACCGTGAAACAGCACCTTCAAGATTTCCACTCGCTGCTGCTCGCCGACCGAGAGGTCTTCGACGATTGCGTCGGGACGTACGTCGAGGGCGTAGCGCTCGGAAAGGGCGCGGATCTTTCGGTGGACCTTGTCGATATCGGATATGACGCTGAACGCTGAACCCTGGCCGAGGATGTAGTTTTCCGCGACCGTCAGGTTCGGCACCAGCATGAAGTGCTGGTGCACCATGCCGATGCGCTGGCGGATCGCGTCGCGCGGGCTTGCGAACCGCACCGATTGCCCCTTGTAGATGATCTCGCCCTCATCCGGCCGCACCATGCCGCATATCATGCTCATCAGCACGCTCTTGCCGGCACCGTTTTCGCCGAGCAGCGAATGGATCTCGCCTTCCTCGATTTCGAGCGAAACACCATCGCTGGCGACGATCGGGCCGAAACGTTTGCGGATATTGTCTATGCGCAGGAACGGTTTTTTCGACATGTCGATCACCTCATCTCGTAGGGCTGGCCAAGCTTGCTGGGTGCGGCGCCCTTGCCGCGGAAGGCGACCAGCGTGACGATCGTCATGATGTAGGGAAGCGCCTGGAGCACCTGGTAGGGCACGACGACGGATGCCTGTGCCTGGAGCATGAGCTGCAGCGCGTAGAACAGGCCGAAGAGCAACGAAACGAAGAAGGCGCCGATCGGCGACCAGCGGGCAAAGACCACGACGGCGAGGGCGATGAAGCCGCGGCCGGAGGTGATGCCTTCGACGAACTGGTTGGAATGGCCGAGCGTCAGGAACGCGCCTCCGAGCCCCGCAAGCCCTGTGCCGACGAGGACGGCGCCATAGCGGTAGCCAACGACGCTGCGACCGGCGACGTCGACGGCCTTCGGGTGCTCGCCGACGGCGCGGAGCGTCAGGCCGAAGGAGGTGCGGTAAAGTACCAGGGTGGCGAGGATGGCGACCAGCACAGTGGAATAGACGATGAGGTTTTGGCGGAAGAACGCCTCGCCGAGAAAGGGCAGGTCGCTCAGCCAGGGAATGTGGACCGGCTGGACGATCTCGATGCCCTTGCCGGTCGAAACGTAATAGGTGCGGAAGAGAAAAGCCGTCAGGCCCATTCCAAGCAGGTTGAGCGCCGCGCCGACCACGATCTGGTCCGCCTTGATGGTGATCGTGAAGAAGGCGAAGACGAGCCCGAACAGCATGCCGCCGGCAACGCCGGCCAGTAGCCCGAGCGGAATGTTGCCGGTGGCTGCGGCCGCAGCGAAGCCTGAAAAGGCGCCGACCAGCATCGTGCCTTCAAGACCGATGTTGAGCACGCCGGCGCGCTCGGAAAAGACCTCGCCGATCGAGGCGAATATCAGGGGTGTGGCAAGCCTCCAGGCGGCCCCGACGAGCGTCGCGAGAAAGGTGAGAGAAATCATGTCGTCCATGGGGCCGATCCTCCAGGAATGTCGCCAAAGTTTTGTTTTCCCGCGGGCGGTCTACAGCCACGTGGGAGTTTCCATGCTTTCAAGCCACTGTCCTGAGGATGTCGCGCAGCTTTGCGAAGGCGACGACCGAGAGGATGACGATGCCTTGGATGACCAACACCAGGACCTGCGGGACCTGTGAGGTGATCTGGAGGACTTCCGAGCCGGAGCGAAGCGTCGCAAAAAGCCCGCCAGATAGGATCGCCGCCAACGGATTGTTGCCCGCCAGGAGCGCCACAGCGATGCCCTCGAAGCCATAGCCCGGCGAAATGTTCTGGTAGAGCCGACGTGTGACGCCCGCCACCTCGAAGGCGCCGGCAAGACCCGCCATCGCGCCGCTGATGCACATCGCGATCATTATGTTTCGGGCGACGTTCATGCCGGCGTAGCGGGCGGCATGCGGGTTGAGACCGACGACGCGTAGCGCAAAGCCGCGGCTGCTTCTCCGCAGGAAAATGTAGAGCGCAACCGCCAGAACCACCGCGACGAGGATGCCGATGTGAAGCCTAAGGTCGGTCACCAGGCGTGGCGTCCAGGCTTCGCGCACCAGCCTTGCCGATTGCGGATAGGCGGCACTCGCGTCGCGCATCGGACCGGTGACGAGATAGCTCGTCAAGATGAGCGCGATGTAGTTGAGCATGATCGTGGTGACGATCTCGCTCGCCTGAAAGCGCACCTTCAGATAGCCGGCGATCCCGGCCCAGGCAGCGCCCGCCAATGCCCCCGCCAACATCACGAGCGGCGCGTGCACCCAGACGGAAAGGCCGTCGATGCTAGTGCCCACGAGTGTTGCGGCGATCGCGCCGACATAGAGCTGGCCTTCGGCGCCGATGTTCCAGATCGAACAGCGGAACGCGACGCAGAGCCCCGCGCCGATCAGGATCAGCGGCGTGGCCTTCAGGAGAATTTCTCCAACCGAGCGCATGTCCTGGAATGAGCCGAAGACCATGACGGTGACGACGTCGCTGCCGTTGAAGCCGTTCAGCCAGAGGAGGAGCGCGCCGAAGGCGAGCGCAACCAGAACCGCCGCGATGGGTGTCAGGGCGCTGATCGCAGCCTGCGAGAGCATCCTGTAGAAAGCTTGGGCTGCTTGAGAATTCACGGTCTCACGCACTCCCTGGTTTATCTCAGCCATGGGTGTGTCCGGATGTTGGTGTGACGCGGGAAGGGCTGCGGCCGGATTTCCTGCCGCAGCATGGAGGCAGCTATTGGCCGCCGGTGTTGATCTCGCCAGAGGCGATCTTGGCGCTGATCGCCTTGACCTCGGCGCGGATATCCTCCGGCACGGAGACGGGGCCGTCGTCGCGGAAGGTGAACGAGATGACTTTCGGATCCTTCAGGCCGAAGACCACGTTCTCCGTCGGCGGATTGCCGTCCTTGATCGCGCGGACGACTTCGACCACGCCTTGTGCATAGTCGGCGACGTAGAGCCCGAGGATGTTGTTGGGCGCAACCTCGGTAAAGTCGCTGAAGATCGAGAAGGAGCGCACGTCCGGGCCGGATTCGGCAATTGCCTGGTAGCCGCCGACGGTGGCGCCCGAAGCGTTCGGCACGACGAAGTCAGCACCTTGCGAAATCATGCTGAGCGCCGCTTCCTTGGCGGCCGTCGTATCGGTGAAGTTGCCGATATAGGCTTCGCTGATCGGGAAATTCGGATTGATGCTTTTTGCGCCGTTCTTGAAGCCGGCGAAAGCCTGCTGGATCGGCGGGATTTCCATGCCGCCGACAAGTCCTGCCTTGCCGCCCATTTTCGCAGCGATCACGCCCATCAGGTAGAAGGGCTGGCTGGTGTCGGTGTTGAGCCCGATGACGTTGCCTTCATGGATCGCACTCGACGAGATCAGGAAATAGGTGTCCGGGTAGTCGACAGCGACGTCCCGTGCTGCGTCCTGGAATTCGAAGCCATGCCCGAGGATGACCTTGTAGCCCTGGCTGGCATAGTCGCGAAATGCCTTCTCGAACGAAGCCGGATTCTGCTGCAGTTCGACATAGCTGATCTTGGCGCCAAGCTGTTCTTCCACGCCCTTGAGCGCGTTGTAGCCGATCCGGTTCCATCCCTCTTCGGAAACGCTGCCTGGAACCAGCAGGCCCATCTTGAAGTCATCGGCGCGTGCGTGGTCCAGCCAGAGCGTTCCGGCAAGGGCCAGTCCGAGTGTGGATGCAAGCAGTGAACGACGCGAAATCTCAATAATCATTTCATTCCTCCCATTAGATTGAAGTCCCAATCCCCCCGGAGCAGCCGTTCCCTTTTATGCGTTCTCCTTCAGGCGGATATTTTCAGTAGTGCTGTGCGAGACAAGGCGCCCGTTCGAGAAGACGAAAGCCTGATCCGGCCCGCCGGCGACCAGCGTGTCGGTATCGATGCAGTCAGTAATGACGAAGTCGGCGCGCGCGCCGGGTCTGAAACCGTAGTCCTTGCCAAGCCCCATCAGCCGGGCAGGGGCCGCGGTGATCATGTTGTGCGCTGCGGCGAGCTCGTCTCCGCGCAGATGGCCGGCAAGCAGTGTCCAGCGGGCGATTTCCAGCATGTCGCCCGAACCGGTCGGGACGAACGGATCCTGGATGTTGTCCGACGCTGTGGCGATGGTGATGCCGGCGCGGTAGAGTTCGGCGACACGCGTCAGTCCGCGCGGCGGCAGAACGTCGTAGTCGCGGCCCTGCAGATAGAGGTTTGCCGCCGGCAGCGTCACGACGCCGACGTCCAGTTTCTTCAGACGCTCGGCTATTCGAAGGAAATCGCGGCGCGGCAGGGCGCTCAGCACCGAGACGTGGCTGAAGACGCAGCGCCCCTGCATGCCGAAGCGCTCGACGCGATCGAGTGCGGCATCGAGAAGATGCACGCCGGCATTGAGGTGTTCGTCGAGGTGCAGGTCGATCGGCTTGCCGGATTTCACAGCGGCGGAAAACAGGATGTCGAGGTAGCGCGGCGGGTCCTCGGAAACGGCGGGCGTTCCGCCGACGGCGTCGGCAAGGGCCACGGCGCCGTCGATGTTCTTGCCCAGCCATTCGAAGTCCTGGCCGGGATGCGGCGTCATGAAGGCGACGAGCTGAAGCGTGATTCGGTGCTTTTCGGCATCGCGAATGGCGGCCAGCGTCTCGATGCCATGGAAACCGGCATCCTTGTCGACGTTGATGTGGCTGCGGATCGCGGTCGTCCCGCGGGAAAGACATCGTCCGATCGTGCGCGTCGCGCGCTTGTGAATGTCGTCGGGGCCGGCGGTGCGGGCGTATTTCGCAAAGGCTTCGCGGGCGCCCTGGAGGGTGCCGGAGGGATTGGGCGTAAACCGCAGAACACCGGTCTTGTCGAGATGCTGGTGCGCGTCGACGAAGCCAGGCGAAACGAGCATGCCGGAGATGTCTATGCAGGCGCCACAGGAACCGGTGTCGAGAAAGGGCTCGACGACTGTGATGCGCCCGTCGGCGCCGACGATGATGTCGCTTGCCGACTGCGTGCCGTCATCGTTTATGACGGTTCCGCCCTTAAGAGCAAAGGACTGACCGGGGATCAGTCTTGCGAGCAACGCAGCTGGATTTTCTCGTGCCATGTCGTCCCCCACCTTGTTGTTATGGCGGAAAACTAAGCACGCGCTTTTAATTCAAACAAATTCATTATTTCAATTGTTTGATAAATGTATCGTAATAATTGCCGGCGGCAAGGCAACGCTCGAGCATGGCCAGCCTCACGGAAAGAGGCGCCTGATCAACTGGTTGACCGACGATCTGGCACGGGCCGATGCGATCGGCTTTGGCATCGGCCCGGTTCGCAGTCAGTGCCTGTATTGCGGTTCCTCGGCATCGAGTTGCCGGCGAATGGCGGCAAGATGGGCCCGTGCAGACTCGGGGTCGCCTTCGCGCATCTGCCGATACGCGGCCTCGGCGATCTCAGGGGCGACCGGCAGGACGTCGCGGCCGGTAGACATTGCAAGCACCTGCACTTCGGCGGCGCGCTCCAGATAGTAGAGATCGTCCCAGGCTTCGGCGATGTTCGGCGCCAGGACCAGCACGCCGTGGTGTTTCAGGAAGACGATATCGGCGTCGCCTGCTGCGGCCGCAATGCGGGCGCCTTCGCGATGATCGAGGGCAAGGCCGTTGTAGTTTTCATCGACCGCGGTGCGACCGTAGAATTTCAGCGCCGTCTGGCCGGCCCAGATCAAGGGCGCGCCCTCGGTCATGGACAATGCGGTCGCATAGGGCATGTGCGTGTGGAAGGCGACCTTGGCGCGCGGGAGCCGCCGGTGGATTTCGGCATGGATGTAAAAAGCCGTCGCCTCCGGCTCACCTTCACCGTCGATGACGGTGCCGTTGAAATCGCACACCAGCAGTCTTGATGCCGTCAGCTCGCGAAAGGCATAGCCGTAGGGGTTGACGATGAAGAGGTCGTCATGGCCCGGCACGACAGCGGAAAAATGGTTGCAGATGCCCTCCTCGAAACCGTTGCGCGCCGCCATGCGGAAGCAGGCAGCCAGGTCTTCCTTGGTGCTGCGGATCGCGTCGGTGGAAAGATCGGGCCGGTTGGACCGTGCCGTTTCGCTACTGCTCTTCAGGGAATGGGCCATAAGTGCTCCTGGTTTGGCTTGAGCTGGGAGCGGCGGCCGGCGGAAAGCCTGCCGCGCGCAGCGAATGCTGCGCCCTGCCTGCCCGCGGTTTCGCGGTCCAGCAGCGCGCCCAGATAACGCCGGAAAATGCGCGTGGTCAAACAGCGTGGCGTCGCGCCTGCGGGCAAGGCGCCCGGTTTCTTCGCAGATGACTAGTGTACTGATTTCAGCAGGAAGTCACGAAACCGTCGGGCAGCGGGAGACAGCGAGCGTGTCCGCTTCTGGATCAGGCTGACCTCACGCTTGATATGCGGTTCGGTCGGCGTGCGCACCACGAGGCCCATGGACGTTGCGAGCCGTGTGACCGCGGACGTCATGATCGCGACGCCGAGCCCGCCCTCAACCATGCCGATAATCGTCAGCGGCAAGGCCACTTCCTGCATCGCCTTGTCAAACGGCAGCACGATACCGTTGCGCGCCAGTTCGCTTTCGAGCCGGTCCCTGATCGGGTTGCCGCGGTGCGGTCCGATCAGTTTGCGGTCGACGAGATCGGTCCAACGAATTTCACGCAGTCTGACCAAAGGGTCCTCCGGGTGAAGAACGATGAGGAATTCGTCGGTCGTCAGCCGGGTGCCCATCAATTCGGTATCGTCCTCCGGCACGGTTCCGATGCCAAGGTCAACCGAACTGTTGGTCACCTGTTCCAGCACGGCGATCTCCGCGACATCGTGGAGGGCGACTGCGATGTCGGGATAGAGCCTTGTAAAGGCGTTGACGAGTTGCGGCAGCATCAATGCCGCCTGCACGGTGCCGGCCGCGATCGAAACCTTGCCGCGCCTCAGTGCGTTCAATTCGCGCGAGCTTTCAACCATGCCGTCGATGTCGGCGACCGCACGCGCGGCAACCGGCAGGATGTCCATGCCCGCCTGCGTGAGGCGCAGAAGGCGCGTATGCCTGTCGAACAGGCGCAGCTTCAGATTCTGTTCCAGCTGACGCACCAGTGTGCTCACCGCCGACTGCGAGGAGCCGAGCCTGTCGGCGGCCAAGGTGAACTGCCCCAAATTGGCGACGGTGACGAAGGCGCGAAGCTGCTTCAGCGTAATGTCCATGCCGATCCATTCATTCAATTACTATATGAATAAATATGATTATGCCGGTTGTTTGCTGATTTGGCCAGCCGCATGATCCGTGTTGTACGGCGTGCGGTGACAAGATCATGAGGCCGAAGTTGCCCTCCCACCGCGCCGGAAGCTGTTCGCTGGGAGGAAAGCGAATGCATAACCCCGATACGACTGATCCTGTCGAAAAAACCTACCCAATCCCGAGTTTAATGGCCCTTGGCCTGCAGCATGTTCTCGTCATGTATGCCGGAGCGGTCGCCGTGCCGCTGATCGTCGGCAGCGCACTTCAACTACCCAAGGAACAGATCGCTATGCTCGTCAGCGCGGATCTCTTCTGTTGTGGCATCGTCACCCTCATCCAGGCGCTCGGCATCTGGAACATCGGCATTCGCCTGCCGATCATGATGGGGATTTCGTTCACCGCCGTACCCTCGATCATCGCCACGGGTACCAATCCCGATCTCGGCATGCCGGGCGTTATCGGCGCTGTCATCGGCTCCGGGGTGTTCACCATCCTGGTCGCCCCGTTCTTCGGCCGCTGGGTGCGGTTCTTTCCGCCTGTTGTCACCGGCACGGTGATGCTGGTCATCGGCCTCTCGCTGATGCGCGTTGGGGTAAACTGGGCGGCGGGTGGCCAGCCGATGATCAAGGGGCCAGACGGCATGATCCCGAACCCTGCCTACGGCGCACCCTTCGCGCTCGCCGTGGCCGCGATCGTGCTCATGTCGATCCTGCTTCTCACCCGCGTTCTCAAGGGCTTCATGGCCAATCTTGCGGTCCTGATCGGGATCGGGATCGGCTTTCTGGTTGCGATCACCGCCGGCAAAGTGGATTTCCACGGTGTTGCCGAGGCCGATTGGGTGCGCATCATTCACCCGCTCGCCTTCGGCTGGCCGATCTTCGAGTTCTGGTCGATCCTGTCGCTCTGTGCGGTCATGACGGTCATGATGATCGAATCGACCGGCCAGTTCCTGGCTGTCGGCGACATGGCCGGACGCAAGATCACCGAGGCCGAACTCACCCGGGGTTTAAGAACCGACGGCGTCGGCAACATCATCGGCGGCCTGCTCAACACCTTCACCTACACGACCTACGCGCAGAACGTCGGGCTGCTGCAGATCACCGGCGTGCTCAGCCGCTTCGTGGTGGCAGCGGGCGGCGCCATCCTGGTCCTGCTCGGCTCGCTGCCGAAGGTTGCCTTCGTCAGCGCATCGATCCCGAGCTATGTCGTCGGCGGTGCCGCCATCGTCATGTTCGGCATGGTGTCGGCGACGGGCGTGAAGATCCTGTCGAAGGTCGATTTTGTGGCGAACAGGCGCAACCTCTACATCGTCGCCGTCAGTGTCGGCCTCGCCATGGTGCCGGTCGTCGCAGAGAACATCTTCGACCAGCTGCCGGCAGCGCTCGAGAAGTTCCTGCATAGCGGCGTGCTCGTCGGCACCTTCGCGGCGGCACTTCTCAACATCCTCTTCAACGGTGTCCCCGCCCGGGAGCCGGTGGAGGCGGAACTCGCCGAAGGTGCGCCTGCCGCCGACCCGGCCTGAAGGCTCACATCATTAGTCCGGCGGCGCGTCTGAGCCGCCGGAGCCCCAAACCCCATGAGGAAACCATGAGACGCTTCGATTATCATCGGGCGGAAACGCTGGAGCATGCCTCCCGTCTTCTCACCGAACTCGGTGATGATACGTTTCTGTTCAACGGTGGCACCGATCTTCTGGTCGAGATCCGCGAGCGGCTGCGCCGTGTGCGCAACGTCGTCGACATCAAACAGATCCCCGGCCTTTCCGACATCACCTATGACGAGACGCGCGGGCTCACCTTCGGGGCACTGGTGACGGTGGGACGCCTGGAGCGTCTGCCGCTGGTCTGCCAGCGCTATCCGAACTTGAGAGCCGCCTTCGCCTCGCTCGGTTCCATCCAAGTGCGCAACCGGGCGACCGTGGTCGGCAATATCTGTCGCGCCTCGCCGTCGGCCGACACCATTCCGCCGCTGGTTGCCGACGGCGCCTTCGTTCACATCTACAGCCGCACCAACATGCGCGTCGTGCCGATCGCCGAGTTCTTCACCGGACCCGGCAGAACGGTCCTTGCCAAGGGGGAGATCGTCACCGGTATCACCGTGCCACCGGCGGGCGACACGACAGGCAAGGCCTACATCAAGCACGGTCGCCGCAAGGCGATGGAGCTTTCTACCGTCGGCGTCGCCGTCAGCCTCTTGATGGAAGAGGGCGTCTGCAGCGACATCCGCATCGCACTCGGTGCGGTCGGCGCGACCGTGCTGCGCGCGCCGCAGGTCGAAGCCATGCTGCGCGGAACCTCGCTCGACGTAGCGACGGTCAGAAGTGCCGCGAGCAAGGCGATGGAGGAGTGCACGCCGATCAGCAACGTGCGCGCCAGCGCCGATTACCGCCGCGACATGGTCGGTGTGCTGACCGGCCGCGCCATCAAACAGGCATTGGAGAGCTTCGCATGAAACGCATGGTCGAATTCACCGTGAATGGCGAAGCGCGAGAAATGGCGGTCGATACCTGTCGCTCCCTGCTCGATGCGCTACGCGACGATGTCGGTCTCACCGGTACCAAGAAGGGCTGCGACGTTGGCGACTGCGGCGCCTGCACCGTGCTGATCGACGGCGAGCCCGTCAATGCCTGCCTGGTGCTGGCCGTGGAGGTCGAAGGCCGCTTGGTCGAGACAGTCGAGGGCTTGCAGCCGAGCGTCGATACGCTCCATCCGCTGCAGGACGCCTTCATGCGGCACGGCGCCTCGCAGTGCGGCTTCTGCACGCCTGGCATCCTGATGATGGCCAAGAAGCTGCTCGACGACAATCCGCGCCCAACCGACGAGGACATCCGCTTCGGGCTCTCGGGCAACATCTGCCGCTGCACCGGCTACACCAAGATATTCGATGCGATCAGATCCGCCGCGCGCGAGATGGAGGCAGCAAGATCATGAACATGACCACTCCCATCGAGCAGCGCGAGTTCAAGATCGTCGGCAAGAGCGTCAGGCGCGACGACGTGCTTGAGAAGGTGACGGGCGAGGCGCAGTATACCGGCGACATCAAGCTCCCCGGCATGCTGCACGGCAAGATCAAGCGTGCGGCGATCGCCCATGCGCGCATCAAGTCGATCGACGTCAGCAAGGCGCTCGCCTACCCCGGCGTCAAGGCGGTGCTGACACACGAGACCGTGCCGCGCGTGCTGCACTATGGCTCGCCGCATCCCCGTTCGGCCTCCTGCACCAAGGACCAGTACATTCTCGACGACAAGGTGCGGTTCTGGGGCGAGGGCGTCGCCGCCGTCGCCGCGATCAGCGAGGAGATCGCCGACGAGGCGCTCGACCTGATCGAGGTGGAATACGAACCTTTGCCGGCCGTCTTTGAACCGGAGGACGCCGCCCAGCCCGGCGCGCCGCTGATCCATGAGGTCGGGCCGGGCGGCAATCTGGTGCTCGACCCGGTTCGCGTCAATCGCGGCGACGTCGACAAGGGCTTTGCCGAGGCGGACTTCGTGCTCGAGGGCACTTTCGCAGGCGGGCGGCCGCATCCGGCCTATATGGAGCCGAACGTCTGCGTCGCCGACTGGGACGGCTCCAACAAGCTAACCTTCTGGACCTCGACCCAGACCTCCTTCATGGTGCGCGGCATCCTTGCCGAAGTGCTCGGCCTGCCACTCACCAAGGTGCGCGTGCTCGTCGATCATATGGGCGGCGGCTTCGGCGCCAAGCAGGACCTTTTCCAGCACGAGTTTCTCTGCGCGCTGCTGGCGAAAGAAACCCGCCGGCCGGTGAAGATGGAATTCACCCGCCATGAGACCTTCGTCGCCGGTCGTTCGCGTCACCCCTGCAAGATCTGGCTGAAGCAGGGCTTCAAGAACGACGGCACGCTCGTCGCCCGCGACATGAAGCTGGTCTATGATTCAGGCGCCTACGGTTCCCATGGCCCGGGCGTGACCATCGTCGGCACGACCGCCGCCACCTCGCTCTATCGCTGTGAGAACGTGCGGCTGGAGGGTCGCTGCGTCTACACCAACACCCCGATTAACGGCGCCTTCCGCGGCTACGGGGTTGTGCAAAGCTACTACGCGCTTGACATCCAGATGGACGAAGCCGCCGAACGGCTCGGCATGGACCCGGCCGAGCTGAAGCTGAAGAACGTGGTGCGGGCCGGCGACATCGCGCCGTCAGGCCACCCGATCATCGGTCACGGGCTTGAGATTTGCCTTCAGCACGGCATCGACGTGCTCGACTGGAAGGCGCTTCGGAACCGCGACCGGACGCAGGATCCGAAGCGTCCGCATATCCGCAAGGGGTGGGGCATCGGCTGCGAGATGCACGGCTCGTCTGCCTATCCCGGCATCAAGGAGCAGGGGAATGCCACGGTAAAGGTGAACGAGGACGGCACGGTGACGCTGTTGACCGGTGCTGCCGGCCTTGGCACCGGAGCACATACGGCGCTGGCGCAGATCGTTGCCGAAGAGCTCGGCGTGCGCTTCGAGGATGTCGGCGTCATCCATGGCGATACGGACGTCGTGCCATGGGACATCGGCGCCTTCGCCAGCCACACGACCTATCTGGTCGGCACGGCCGCCAAAATGGCAGCCGGCAAGGTCCGCGCCGACGTGCTCGCCAGGGCGGCGATGAAACTGCAGGTCTCACCGGAAGAGATCGACCTCTCCGAAGGCAGCGTCTTCCTCATTGCCGAGCCCGATCGCTCTATGACGGTGTCGGAGGCCATGGGGCCCTCGCGCGGCATCCCTGCCGCCAACATCGTCGCCAACGGCACCTATGAGCCGACGAAATCCTACTCCTTCGCCGCGCATTTCACCGAGGTGGACGTCGACACCGAAACGGGCATCGTCGAGGTCAAGCGCGTCGTGCCGGTGCACGACGTCGGTCGCGTCATCCATCCGATCGCGGCGCAGGGCCAGATCGAGGGCGGCATCCAGCAGGGCATCGGCCACACGCTGACCGAAGACTACGTCATCGACAAGAAGACCGGGCGTTCGCTCAATGCGGGCCTCGTCGACTACAAGATGCCGCTCTCGATGGACATGCCCGACATAGAGACGATCATCCTTGAGGCAGCACCCGACCCGGGTGGGCCCTGGGGCGCCAAGGGTGTGGGCGAAGATCCGATCATCGCCATCGGCCCCTCCATCGCCAACGCCATCCACGACGCCATCGGCGTCCGGTTCCACCACTATCCGATCACGCCGGAAGACATCCTGAAAGCCTTGAGGGAGAAGGGCGCATGAACATGCATATCGAGCCTGCGAGCCAGCAGAAACTCCCGATCACGATCCTCACCGGGTTTCTTGGATCCGGAAAGACGACGCTGCTCAACTACATTCTCACCGAGCGTCACGGTCACCGCATCGCGGTGATCGAGAACGAATACGGCGAGGTGGACGTCGACAGCGACCTGGTGCTCGCCTCGGACGAAGAAATCTTCCAGATGCAGAACGGCTGCATTTGCTGCTTCGTCGACGTGCGCAACGATCTGATCGACGTGATGAAGAAACTCCTGAGCCACAAGGACAAGTTCGACCACATCATCGTCGAGACCTCGGGGCTAGCCGACCCGACGCCGGTCGCCACCGCCTTCTTCGTCGACCGCAGTGTCGCCGACGAAGTGGAACTCGATGCGGTCGTGACGCTGGTGGACGCGATGCATATCGACCAGCACCTCTATGATCCGGTGCTCGACGGCAGCGACAACCAGGCGGTCAACCAGATCGTCGCTGCCGACCGCATCCTCGTCAACAAGATCGACCTTGCAGAGGAGGAAGCGCTCGGCTCGCTGGAAAGCTCGTTGCGCAGGCTCAACCAGACAGCTCCCATCCTCCGCTCCAGCTACGGCAAGGTGGACCTTTCCAACATCCTCGGGGTCAAAGGCTTCCGTCCGTCCTATGTGAGGGAGCGGGCGGAAATCCTCGACATCGACATGGATGACGATCACGACGCCGATCATCATCACCATGATTGCAAGGAGCCATGTTGCGACCATGCCCATCACGACCATGGGCACCACCACCATCATGACCATGGACGTGCGCCCGCGCCCGCCCTTCGGCCGCACCAGCACGATGCGACGGTGAAGTCGCACTCGTTCGTCTATCCCGAAGCCTTCGACGGCGAGAGGCTCGCGGGCTTCCTGAAGGACTATCTCGGTGCGCACGGGGGCGACATTTTTCGCACGAAGGGCATCGTTTCCGTTGCCGGCGACGACCGCTTCTTCGTGCTTCAGGCCGTGCACAAGCTCGTCGATTTCCGTCCGGACCATGCCTGGGGCGAAGACAAGCGGAAGTCGAAGTTCGTGTTCATCGGCCGCAATCTCGACCGCGAAAGTATCGACAGAAACTTGCGTGCATGCCTGGTGCCTTAGCAGCGAGTCTCCAACGCCGGACGGCGCTTGCGTAAGCATTTCTGTCTGAGCCGCCCGCGCTCCTCCAGCGCGGGCGGTTGCTGCTGTTTTCTTAAAAAATATATTTAAAAACAATAACTTAGATATATTTTCGTGTTGACAGAAATCGCGCGAAGTGGTTCCCTTGAAGGCGAGTAGAAGCACCGACAATTGCTCACCGTCTGTTGGAAGATGAGGCTGCGATGTCGATGCTGATTACAAAAGGAACGCCCGGTTGCCCCGCCCTGGGAGCTTACGCGCCGGCCCGTTTTCTCCGTCTTCGGCATTTCCTGAGATCGCGGATCCACGACCGGCTTCGGCCGGCATGGCGTTCATCGCGCGGCCCCGCATCGACCGGACCCTCTACGACAGGAGAAACCTATGATTATTGACCTGAGCTGCTATCCCACCGACCTGGTGGACCTGGCTTGGCGACACGACGGACCGCCGTTCACCGGCGACAAGCTGCTGAAGATGATGGATGGCCCATACTATGTGAACGGCAAGCCGCGCCGGATCGACAAGGCCTTCATCCAGCCGCCGCAAGGCAACACGATCTACACGCATGAAGTGATGGATCTCGAAGGCAAGGCCGCCATCCGCCAGTACATGGCCTACACGGAAAAGATGGTGACCGAGCATCCCGACCGGTTCCTCGGCTGCTTCGTCTACAACCCGCGCTACGGCACCCAGAATGGCGCCGAAGAAATCGAACGCTATGCCAAGGAGTTCGATTTCAAGATGGTGCAGCTGCAGGCGAACATGCACGCCTACCGCCCGGACCGCGCGCTCGACTGGCTGCGACCGGCACTGAAGAAGTGCGCGGATCTCGGCCTGATGGTGAAGGTGCATACCGGCGACGGTCCGTACTCGATCCCGACGGAGTTCTACCCGATCATCCGCGAGTTCCCGGAGGTCAACTTCATCCTGGCGCATTTCGGCGTTCAGACCGGCGGCGTCTATGTGTTCGAGCCTATGCAGATGGCGCTCGACACGCCGAGTGTCTACGTGGAATCCGGCTGGTGCCTGCAGTCGCGCATCGTCGAATTCGCCAAGGTGCTGCCCAAGCACAAGATCCTCTTCGGCTCCGACACGCCGCCGAACGAGCCGGGCATGTGGATCAACCTCCTGGAAGTCCTCTGCCACGAGCCGCCGCAGGGCCTGAACCTCGATGAGGATACGCTCGAAGATTACCTCGGCAACAACGTCGCCCGCATGATTGGCCTTGAGACAACCAAGCCCCCGGCCACCGTCGAGGAAGCCGAGGCGTATCTGCGCCAGCACGGCGTCGCCCTTGCCGCGTAAACTTGAACGGAGTGAACAATGATCATCGATACCCATCTTCACCCGACCAACCTCGTCGACGAGGCGTGGCGTCACACGGGCGAGCCCTTCACCGGCGAGCGCATGCTCAAGCTGATGGACGGTCCCTACATGATCAACGGCAAACCGCGCCGGATCGACATGGGCTTCATCCAGCCGCCGCCGGGCAACACCGGATACCGCGACGGCAACCGCAAGGGTCGCGACGGCATTCGCGACTACATGGCCTATTGCGCCGAGCTTTGCCAGAAATACCCGGACCGCTTTATCGGCAACTTCAACTACAACCCGCGCTGGGGACCTGAAAACGGCGCGGCGGAGCTCGAATTCCACGTCAAGGAATACGGCTTCAAGATGCTGAAGCTGCACGCGAACATGCACGGCTACCGGCCCGACCGCGCGCTCGACTGGCTGCGTCCGGCGATGAAGAAATGCGCCGAACTCGGCGTCGTGGTGCTCATCCATACCGGCGACGGCCCGTACACCATCCCGACGATGTTCTACCCGATCATCCGCGAGTTCCCGATGGTCAACTTCATCATCGGTCACTTCGGCATCCAGACCGGCGGCAACTACTCGTTCGAGTCCTTCTGGATGGCGATGGACACCCCGAACGTCTACTGCGAGTCCGGCTGGTGCTTCCAGTCGCGTATCGTGGAGTTCGCCCAGCAGTTGCCGAAGAACAAGATCGTCTTCGGCACGGACAGCCCGCCGAACGATCCGGGCATGTGGCTGCGCGAGCTCGAAGTGCTCTGCAAGGATCCGCCGCACGGCATCAACCTCTCCGAGGACGATCTGGAAGGCTATCTCGGCAACAACATCGCCAAGCTCGTCGGCATCGATCCGTCGCCGCCGCCGCGTGACCTGAGGGACGCTCAGGCGCGTCTGAAGGATAGCTACGCCGGTGTCGACCGGGCCACGGGCAAGCACAGGGAATTTGCCTGATCGAAGAAAACGGCGCCCAACCGGGCGCCGTCACCCTCCCGTCGCGCCGAGGCTAAGATATGACCCAGTACCACAAGCAAGATGTCCGCAGCTTCCTCGCCGACTACAGCGCGGAGCACCCTGAAGATGTCATCACCATCGACCAGCCGGTGTCGGACGATCAGGATGCAACGGCGCTGATCTGGAACTTGGCCGAGCGGGGCCGGCACCCGATGCTGCATCTGAAGAACGTTGCCGGCATCGGTAGCGAAGTGCTTTGCAACATCTTTGCGTCTCGCGACCGTATCGCCCGTCTTCTCGGTTCGACCGCCGACAGGTTGCACGAGGCCTACCAGGGGCGCGCCAACCGGCCGTTCACGCCGGAGGTCCTGAAAGAAGGCCCGATAACGCAGGAGGTCGTCTCGGGCGATGCCGTCGATCTCGACGCGCTGCCGATGCTCAAGCACTTCGACACGGACCGGGCGAAATACATCACCAGCGGCATCATCATCGGCGAGCATCCGGAAACCGGTGCCGGCAATCTCAGCTACCACCGTGCGATGATCCATTCGAAGAATTCGCTTGCGACCTCGCTGCATTCGCGCGGCCATCTCTGGCGGCTGATGAACATGGCGAAGGAGAAGGGCCGGCCGATGCCGGTCGCGATGGTCATCGGCGGCCATCCGCTGTTCATGATCGCAGCCTCTGCTCGGCTCGCCTTCGGCGAAGACGAGCGCGATGTCGCCGGCGGGCTGATGGGTGAACCGCTTCAGGTCGTGCGCACCCCGAAATACGGAATTCGCGTTCCCGCCCATGCCGAGATCGTGCTCGAAGGTGTGCTGGATCCCGAGGCGCATGTGGAGGAAGGGCCCTTCGGCGAGTTTACCGGCTACTCCTCCGATCGCTCGACCAACAACCTCTTCACCGTCGAAACCGTGATGCGGCGGCGCGACGCCATTCTCGTCAGCGTGGCGGGCGGCAATTCGGCCGAACATTTGAACCTCGGCCGTGTGCCGCGCGAAGCGGAGGTGGTGGAGAAACTGAAGGCGCGCTTTCCCTCGATCACAGCCGTGCACTACCCCTCGTCAGGCACGCATTTTCACGCCTACATCGCCATGAACCAGACGCGTGAGGGAGAGGCGCGGCAGGTCATGCTCGGTCTTCTCGGCTGGGACCAGTACCTGAAGACCGTGGTCGTGGTGGACGCGGATGTCGATATTACCCGCGACAGCGAGGTGCTCTGGGCGCTCGCCACCCATTTCCAGCCGCACAAGGATGTCGTCATCATCGAGGGCCTGCCGGGCAATGCGCTCGATCCGTCCGCCAGCGGCATCGGCACGACCTCGCGCATGGGGCTCGACGCGACGCGCGGCCCGAATTTCCATGGCGTGCGCGCCCGTATCAGCGACGAGGCATGCGCACGCGCTGCGGCACTCCTCAAAAGCGCGGGATAGGGCGATGACGCATCCAAGACGCATGATCGTCGGCATTTCGGGCGCGTCGGGCGTGGTCTACGGCAAGCGCATCCTCGAACTTTTGCGCGATCTCGAGATCGAGACCCATCTGATCATGTCGCGTGCCGCCTGCATCACGCTTGCGGCCGAAGCGACGTTTTCCAGGCAGGACCTCGAAGCGCTGGCGACGACCACCCATTCCAACAAGGATATCGGCGCCGTCTGTTCCTCCGGCTCCTACAAGACGCTCGGCATGATCGTCGCCCCCTGTTCGGTCAAGACGCTGGCCGAGATCGCCACGGGCACGACGGACAACCTCATTTCCCGCGCGGCCGACGTGGTGCTGAAGGAACGCCGTCGCCTCGTCCTGATGCTCAGAGAGACGCCGCTTCATCTCGGCCATATCCGCAACATGGCGCAGGTGACCGAAATGGGCGGCATCATCTATCCGCCTGTCCCGGCCTTTTATGCGAAACCCCAGAGCATCGAAGACATGGTCGACCACACCGTCGGCCGCGTGCTTGATCTCTTTGATCTCGACCCGGGTATCGTGCGCCGCTGGCGGGGAACGCAGGGAGTGGAGTGAGATGACGATCCACATAGCCGCCGATCCGGAAACGCTTGCGCCAGAACCGCGCGCGGCCTTCCTGTCCGACGATGCGATCGAGATATTGTCCTTTGCTGCTCGATCGCTCGAAGAGGGCCAGCCGACGGCCCTCATCACGCTCGTCGACATTCGTGGCGGTGCGGCGCGCGCCCTTGGCGCGCAAATGGTCGTGCGCGGCGATGGTCTCTATTGCGGTTTCGTCTCCGGCGGTTGCACCGAAGCGGCCGTCGCCGCAGACGCAATGTCTGCCCTGAACAAGGGCATGGATCGTCTTCTTCGACTTGGCGAGGGGTCCCCGTTTTTCGATATTGTCCTGCCCTGTGGCGGCGGCATTACGCTTGCGATCCATGTATTGGAGGACGCAGCCGTCTTGAGCCAGGCGCTATCCGCGCTTCAACGTCGCTCGCCGGTGGGACTGCGCTATCACCCTGGCAGGCGCACACTTTCATTGCAGCGCGGTGAGGAGGCAAGCGGTTGGTATGGCGATTGCTTTGTGCGCGCCTACCGACCAAGGCCGCGGGTCGTGATCGCCGGCACGCCGCTGGAGATCGACACGGTGGCGCGCATTGCAGTTGCGGCCGGTTACGAGACAGTCACGCTCGGGCGCGGCCAGATACCGTCGCCAGACGAACTCGACGCCGATACCGCTGTCGCGCTGCTTTTCCACGACGTGGATCGCGAGTTGCCGCTGCTCAACGCAGCGCTGGCGTCGCATGCGTTCTACATCGGCGCCCTTGGCAGCCGCCGGACCCATGCGAAACGCTGCCAGCTGCTGCGTGATGGCGGGGGAGACGAGCGTCTGCTTTATCGCATCAAGGCGCCGATCGGCCTTTTCGACAAGGCAAGGGATGCACGTTCACTCGCAGTATCGGTCGTGGCCGATATCGCACATGCGCGCCTCCGGCTCGATTGAATGTAGCTCTCGCAATCCGACGATAAAGGCGCTCAATCCAGCGTCTATCGCCTACGGTGCCTGTTGCCACGCCGATTGCTTGCATTGGCGCCCGGAGCCCTTGATGAGCGGTATTGGACACGACTGGCTTGATGGTTTTGGAAGCGAGGCCAGAAAACATACGTCCGCGCTTTCGTCATGTTTCAAACGCACGCCGAGGCAATGCTTCTCCACGCCTTGTGCCAATGAAACCGCATGATACATCGGCGGGAACGGCTTAGCCGCGTTCTCCGCCGCTATGTCCATCTGGGCGGGGCAGACGAACACTCCACCCACGCGCTCGAGACGAATGCAATGGCGTCGATGGTGCCGCTCGGCTCGGGCGCAGCACCATCGACGGTCATCTGGCGTCAGAACTGCTTTCCCGCCCTCACTTTGCCGCCAACGGCTTTTTTCGCCGTCACCTTCGATGTCGAAGAGCAGATCGGCCGAAAGCATCCAGAGGTCGGCCGTTTCAAGCGAGAGGCCGGCCGTGATCAAAAACACGCAGCACAAAAAAATCCGGGCTGTAATTCTGGTCGCAAGGCCGCGCGGTTCTATTTGATCATGCGGGTGCTGAAATGGCCTGAAGACCACCGCTGATCGTATGAGACCGAGCTGACGGTTCGCTGCCGCTCGAATATGGAGGTCCCCTTGCCGTTGTTCATTGTGCATCATCACCGCTCGCACGAAGCCTTCCTGGCGCGTGATGCGGTCAAAGGCGCGACGCTCCTGAACCATTTGAGCCGGCCAAACGCTGCTCGCCACGGTGTGTTGATCAAGGGGGAAGCGGTCGCGCAGGGCTCACATTTGCTGGTGCTCATTGCCGAGGCAGCGGATGAAGCGATCCTTCAGGCTTTCTTGGTACCCCTCCGTGAAGCCGGGGATGTCGATGTGATGCCAGCGGTAACGTTCGCCGCGATGGTGTCGAGCGGTGGATGCGCGGAACATCCAGTGGATGTCTCGGCAGATACACTTGATCTCGCAGACGCCTGCCAGGATGCAGCCGAAGCCGGTCTTCTCATCCACAGCGTCAATCCGTTGAATGGCGAGACCTCGGTGCCGGACCTTGCAGGCGGTGCCGTGATGCCAAACGGTCGGTTCTACCTGCGCAATCATTTCGACATTCCGGCCCTTGGCGGTGACACCTACCGGCTTTCGATCGGCGGACTGGTCGAAAGGCCGTTGGCACTGAGCATGAGGGAGCTTCACAATCTTCATGCCGAAACCCGGGTGGTGACGCTTGAATGCGCTGGCAACGGCCGCAGCCTCTTCGATCCGGTCGTGCCCGGCGAAGCCTGGGGGCTAGGCGCCGTCAGCACCGCCGAGTGGACCGGTGTTCGTCTGATGGACGTGCTTGAGCGAGCGGGATTGCGAGCCGGCGCGAGCGAGCTCACCTTTCGCGGCGCCGACAGCGGGGTCGTTGACGGGCATGATGCGCCCGTCCGTTTTGAACGCGGCCTCAGCCTGGAGCAGGTTCGGGAAACGGATGCGATTCTTGCCTATGACATGAACGGCGAACCGCTGTCGCCGCTTCATGGCTATCCGTTGCGGCTGATTGTGCCCGGCTGGTATGCGGTGGCGTCCGTCAAGTGGCTGACCGAGATTAGCGTTACCGACCAAGCCTGCGATGCGTACTACCAGGCGGAGAAGTACTGGTACGAGTGGACGCGAAATGGGCACGATGAACGCGCGCAGGTGAAACTGATGAACGTGCGAGCGTTGATATCGTCGCCTGGAGAGGGGGAGAGCCTTTCGCGCGGCGACACCGCGATCCGTGGGGTCGCGTGGTCGGGCACTGGGGCCATTTCCAGGGTCGATGTCAGCCTAAACGGCGGCCCGTGGCGCGAGGCGCGGCTCGTTGGCGAACGACGACACTCTGCCTGGCAATGGTGGGAGTTGATCACTCGACTTGAGGAGATCGGTCCACTCACCGTGCGCGCACGCGCCACCGACATGACAGGCCGCACGCAACCCGAGCGCGCCGAGTGGAACCGTCTCGGCTACGGCAATAACTCGATCCACTCCGTCGCAGCGCGGGTGCTCTGAGGAACGGGTTTGTCCGCAATCGAAAAATACGAGAGAATGCAACTTTTAGTCGAAAATGGACTGAATGTCGATTGCTGCTGGCGACGCAGGCGATGTGCAGCCCCAGCCTGGGCTCCCCGGATCGGCACAGGACAGTACGGGTCACTCCGCTCCGAACGAACTGGACCGAACGCCCGGCAGATGAAAGCTCTGCTGGAAATAGGAACGAAGCGCCGTCATGGCCGGCGTGAACTCCGCGCCTCGGCGCCAGGCAAGCCCGACATCCATCGCCGGAACTGCGTCGCGCACGTCGATCGTTTCGATACGGCGCCCTTCCAGTGACCAGGGACGGTGAACCATGTCGGAGAGGATCGCCACGCCCTGGCTGTTGGCTACCAGAGACCGAACCGCCTCGACCGACGAGGTCCGAAGGATGACGCGCGGTTGATAGGTCGATGCGCTCCAGTATTTGAGCGAGGTATGAGCGGCCTCGTCGACCGTCAGCATGATATAGGGTTCCTGCGCGATCTCGCGAAAGCCGACATTGTCGCGCGCAAGCAGCGGATGCTGGGCGGGAACCCAGAGGCGCCGCGTCGAACTCATGAGTTTTTCGGTTTGAAGCGCGGGATTGAGGATATTGGAGGTGAGCAGGACGGCCATATCGTAGCGGTTCGTCAGCAACCCCTCCTCGATCGACTCACGATTGAGTTCGTACAACTGGACCTCGAGCTTCGGGAATAGCCGCCGAAGCCGCTCTATATGTTGCGGCAGGAAGTAGCCGATCACCGTATAGGTGGCGGCTATAGCCAGCGTACCCTCCACCGAACTGCTCACCACGTTGAGATGCGTTGCCTCATCGACCTTCTTCAAGATCTCGTAGGCATGCGAGAGAAACTGACGGCCTGCCATGGTCAGATCCATGCCGCTCGGCGTGCGCAGGAAGAGGCTGGCGCCCACGATGCGCTCCAACTCCTTGATCGCGGTGGTAATCGCCGACTGCGAAATGGAGAGATCGACGGCAGCCTGCGAGATCTGCCCGAGTTCGGCGGTGGCGACGAAATAGCGAAGCTGGCGAAGGCTGATCGACATCGACTTCTCTTCTGATTTTTCGATAGCGCAGGCTGGAAAATCAGAAAGCCTGCTCGCTCCTTGTGCAGATACTTGACCGCGTTTCGTGCAGATCCGCGTAAATGGCCGTATTAACGGTATTTTCTCATAGGCGATCTTGCAACTGCGAATTCTGAAAAGCAGATATGGGGCATATGAAAATAGAATTTTTCAAATGCAATAAATGCTCATAGCGTTTCCCTATTGAAGGTTTGGCCGGCTTTCGAGGCGGCCCTGATCGAAGGGAATGGTCTTGCTCGACGTCGTCGACATCAACTGTGACATGGGAGAAGCCTTCGGTCGCTGGCACATAGGCGACACGGACGATGCGACGCTCATGGCGCTGATCAGCTCCGCCAACATTGCCGCGGGCTTCCACGCCGGGGATCCCAATCTGATGGACGAGACCGTGCGGCTTGCCGCCGAGCATGGCGTCGGCATTGGGGCGCACCCGGGTTACCGTGACTTGCAGGGCTTCGGTCGCCGCAAGATCGCCGGCACCGCACGCGAACTGGTCAACGATATCGTCTACCAGGTGGGCGCCATCCGCGAATTTGCAAGACGGCACGGCACCAGCCTGCAGCATGTGAAGCCGCACGGCGCGCTTTACATGGAGATGGCGGTCAACCGCGAACTCTCCCAGATCTTCCTGCAATATATGCGCACGGTGGCACCGACCGCCTTCGTCTTCTGCATGGCCGGTTCGGAGACGGACATCGCCGCACGCGAAGTCGGGCAGCCGGTCATTCGCGAGTTCTATGCCGATCGCGACTACGACGACAGTGGCTCGATCGTCTTTACCCGCGATGCCGGGCGTCCCGACCCGGCCGCGATCGCGCGCAAGGTGGTGCGCGCCTGCAAGGAAGGGCGCGTGCGCACCGTGACCGGCAGCGACATCGAGATCGCGTTCGAATCCATCTGTTTCCATTCCGATACGCTCGGCGCACTCGATATCGTGCGCCGCATGCGGGAAGCGCTTGCGGCGGAGGGTATCCGCATCGCTCCTGTTTCACAGCTTAAAGTGGGGTGAGGAAAGGTGTGGGCGGCACGCCGCCCGCATTCTGCCCCAACCAATGAGAACCGATCACGTTTATGGCTTTGGTCGCTCCGACCGGTTGCATCGTGATCCAGGCAACAAATGACAAGCGGAGGCAACCATGAGCAAGCACGAAATCCGATCGCCCCTTCCAGGAACCTTCTATCGGTCGTCTGCTCCGGATGTGCCACCGTTTAAATCGGACGGCGATGCGGTTGCCTCCAATGAGGCGATCGGTCTGATCGAAGTGATGAAGACCTTCCAGGAGATCCAGGCGGGCGTCACCGGCGGAAGCATCCGGTTCCTCGTCGACAATGAAGAGCCCGTGATGGCCGGCCAGGTGATCGCCGAGGTGGAGCAATGACCATCCGCTCTGTCCTGATTGCCAATCGCGGCGAGATCGCCGTGCGCATTATCCGGGCGGCAAAGGCGCTCGGCATTCGCACGGTTCAGGTCTACAGCGCCGCGGATGCGGATATGCTGGCCGTGAAGCTCGCGGATGAAGCCGTCGAAATCGGCCCGCCGGCGCCGAAGAAATCCTATCTCGACATTGCCGCCGTGATCGCTGCGGCCAAGCGTGCCGGGGTCGATGCCGTGCATCCGGGCTACGGTTTCCTGTCGGAAAACGGCGATTTCGCCGATGCGGTGGTTGCAGCCGGCATGATCTTCATCGGCCCTTCCGGTGACGCCATCCGGTTGCTCGGCGACAAGGTGCAGGCCCGTGCCGTCGCCGAGAAGGCAGGTGTGCCGACGGTACCCGGCAGCAACGGCCGGATTTCGAGCGTGGAAGAGGCGCATGCGGTAACGGCTGAGACCGGCTTCCCGGTCATGATCAAGGCGGCGGCCGGCGGCGGCGGGCGCGGCATCCGCATCGTCAACGATCCGGCGGAACTCGACAAGCAGTTCCCCCAGGCGTCGGCCGAGGCGCTCGCCTCCTTCGGCGACGGCGGCCTCTACCTCGAAAAAGTCATCACCCGCGCGCGTCACGTCGAGGTGCAGATCCTCGGTGACGGCGAGAACTTCGTGCATTGCTTCGAGCGGGAGTGCTCGCTGCAGCGCCGCCGTCAGAAGGTCTGGGAAGAGGCGCCTTCGTTCCTCCTGCCTGCAGATGTACGACAGAAGCTCTGCGACAGCGCGGTCGCGCTCGCCCGGGCCGTCGGCTATCGCGGCGCCGGCACCGTCGAATACCTCTATGACGATGAAACCCGGGATTTCTATTTTATCGAGGTCAACACCCGCATTCAGGTCGAGCATCCGGTTACCGAGATGATCACGGGCATCGACCTCGTGCAGGAGATGTTCCGTGTCGCCGGCGGTGCGTCGCTCTCCGTACGTCAATCGGACATCGCCGTGCGCGGCCACGCGATCGAGTGCCGGATCAATGCCGAGGACCCGGCACGCGGCTTCATGCCGGCGCCCGGCAAGATTTCCCGTTTGCGTGTTCCGGAAGGCGAGGGTGTTCGTTTCGACACGATGCTCTACGAGGGCTACACGATACCGCCTTTCTACGACTCCTTGCTTGGCAAGCTGATCGTCTGGGGCGAGGACAGGGCAGCGTGTCTCGCCAGACTCTCGCGCGCGCTTGCCGATTTGAAGATCGAGGGCGTGCCGACGACGATCGCCCTGCATCAGGCGCTGGCCGCTGACGCGCAAGTCGCGGCCGGCGCGTTCCACACCCGCTTTCTCGAAACTTGGCTGGAAACCGAATTCGCCGCTTCGGGCGGCCGCACCGCGGAGGTCGCGTGATGCCGACACGTTATACGTTTGGAGGCGACGAGCATCTGTTCGTCGAATGCAGCGACGAGATGTCCCTCGAAGCCTTCTTCAAGAGCCTATCCATGGCGAAGGGCGTGCGGGAGAGCCGCATCCGCGGCGTCACCGAAATCTGCCCGGCGAACGCTTCCTTCCAGATCAAGTTCGATCCTGACGTCATCAAGCCGGATGACGTCCTGAAGGAAGTCCGCGCCATCGAAGGGGCGGCGGAGCGGGCTGAGCCGGTCATCCGCACGCGTATCGTCGAGATCCCGGTCTTTTACAACGACCCCTGGACGCACGAAACGCTGATGCGCTTCCGTGAACGGCACCAGGACCCCGGCGGTACCGACCTCGACTATGCGGCGCGTATCAACGGATACGACGCGGTGACCGACTTCGTAGCCGCCCACTCAGGCTCGCCCTGGTTCGTCTCGATGGTCGGTTTCGTTGCAGGCCTGCCCTTCATGTACCAGATGGTCGAGCGGCAACGGCAGATCGAGGTGCCGAAGTATCTCAGGCCGCGGACCGATACGCCGAAGCTGACGGTTGGCCATGGCGGTTGTTTCGGCTGCATCTATTCGGTGCGGGGCGCTGGCGGCTACCAGATGTTCGGCATCACGCCGATGCCGATCTTCGACCCGACGCAGACGACCAGTTATCTCCGCGATTTCATGGTGTTCTTCCGCCCCGGTGACATTGTGAAGTTCAAGCCGATCGATCGCGACGCCTATGACCAGGCGGTAGAGGATGTCGACAAAGGGCGCTTCGCGCCACCGATCTGCGACGTCAGCTTCGATCTGCGCGAGTTCCAGAAGGATATCGCCGGATACAACACCAAGCTGGAGGGTGTGCTCAATGGCCATTAACGTGCTGCATCATGGTCTGGCGACCACCATCCAGGACCTAGGCCGTTCCGGCTACTTCCATCTCGGTATTCCGCTCGGTGGCGCAATGGATCGCTACGCGATGCGTGCCGCCAACCTGCTTGTCGGCAACGATGAAGGCGCTGCCGGGCTTGAGGCGGTCTTCCTCGGGCCCAAACTCGAATTCACCGAAGATGCGCTCGTTGCCGTCACCGGCGCCGACATGCCGGTCAAGGTCGACGACGTGCTGCAGCCGGGCTGGACGGCCTTTCGGGTGAGGGGCGGCCAAACCCTGAGCTTCGACTTCCTGAAATCCGGCGCGCGCATCTATATCGCCGTCTCCGGCGGCATCGACGTGCCGGAGGCGCTCGGCAGTCGCTCGACCTATCCGATCGGCGCGCTTGGTGGGTACAAGGGACGCGCGCTTGCAGCCGGTGACGTGCTGCCGGTTGGGCAAACGGGCGCCGGCCGTGAAGGCCTGACGGTTGACGAAAGCCTGCGCCGCAGACCTGCGGCACCTGCCGCACTACGGGTGCTGCCCGGGCTCTACTGGGACCGCCTGACGGACGAGGCAAAGCAGAGCTTCTTTGCCGACGAGTGGAAGGTGGCGCCGGAAGCCGACCGAATGGGCTACCGCTTCCGCGGCGGCCGCAAGCTCAGCTTCGTCGATCGCGACCAGCCATTCGGCGCCGGTTCCGATCCTTCGAACATCGTCGACAGTTGCTATCCCTACGGCTCGATCCAGGTGCCGGGCGGAACGGAGCCGATCATCCTGCATCGCGACGCCGTATCGGGTGGCGGCTACTTCATGGTCGGGACTGTGATCTCGGCGGACATGGACCTCATCGGTCAGTTGCAGCCGCATACGCCCACCCGTTTCGTCGAGGTGACGATGGAGGAAGCGTTGGCGGCTCGCGCCGAAGAGGGCAGGCGGCTCGAAGCCCTGCGGGCGGCGATCGCCGGAAAGGCGTGACACTATCGGCCGCCGGCCGCGTGAGCGGCCGTTGGCCCTCAACATGAACAGTTCGATTGCAGCCGGCGACTAGGCGCTTGGCGACGGGAGGGCGAATGATGAGGAGGGCGGACCTGATTTTGCGATCGTCGTCGTCCGGATCAGTCCGAAACGCCCGGCTCGGACCATTACCCCCTCTATTCGACGACCCGGGTCAGATAGGCCGCGGTAAAGCTGGGGCCGGGAATGATTGCGACGATCTTCATCTGTGCGATCGTCCGGTTCAGCGACGCGTCGATATGGCTTTCAAGCATGGACGCTGCCGCCGCATAGGCGCCGCGCGTCATCAGCTCGACAATGAGCTTCAGTTCGGCAATGACGGTCGGATCGCCCGGCAGCCCCAACTGCCGAAGCAGTCTTTCGGTGGCGGTCACCGGCAGGAGGTTGTTGCGGATCAACTCGCGCAGGCGCTCGTTCGGCATCGCAAGCACGCAGGCTTCGGTAAACTCCACGAGAATGTCTTCAAGGCCCAGCCAGCCGTCCCCGTCCTGCGTCTCGCCGAACGCGACCAGCCGGTTGAAAAGGGCTGTCAGCCGGTCGCGGTCGACATACGCCGCGCCAAGCGCCAGTGCCTGCGGCTCCAGCAGCCGGCGCAGCATGAAGTGATCCTTCACCGTCTGGGCCGTCAACGGCCCGGCGATCCAGTGCGAACTCTGGTTCTTGCGCACGAGCCCACGCTCGCGCAGGCGGGTCAGCACGTCGCGCACAACCGTGCGGCTGACGTTGAAATGGTTGGCGAGTTCGTTTTCGATGATGCGGTACTGGCCGAAGATCACGCAGCCGGCCACGTCGTTCTCGATCTCATCGTAGATGCGCTCCCAGGACGAGCGGCTTTGCAGGGCCTCGTCGGCGTGTTGGGGAACGATGAGGCCGAGCGTCTTGATGTCGGTGCGGTTCGGTTCGATTGCCCGGCCGGGTGGACCGACCAGATAGCCGCGCCCTTTGAAGCGGTGCACAAGCCCGTCGCTTTCGAGCTGCAGGAGAGCACGCTGCACCGGTGCGCGCGAGATTTGCAGGATGTCGGCGATCGGTCCTTCGAGCAGCACGAGGCCGGGCGGCAGCGTGCCTTCGGCAATGTTCGTTCGCAGCACATCCTCGGCAATTTCGTATCGGCGCTGCGGATTTTGGCCGAGGCGTGGCTCGTTCATGCGGTCTGGCATCTTCCGTTTGGCTGGCAAAGTCGTCTCCTTTCTTTACGCCACTTGCCGGTAATCGTGACAGCGCAAAATAAATGCATATTGAATACCCATGTGCATTTTTTCTGCGCGTTTGTCCATTGCGTTGTCATGGGAAGGCGTTTCGGATCTGTGGGAGACTGGACTCTGCGAAGCCGACAGGGGTCGCCAGTCAAATTGATGATCCGTCGCGGTTGCGCCCGGCGGATCCCGCAATTGCATAGTGTTTCTGTATGATTTGAGGCGCACTGTCTTGCGGCCGGAGGGAAGCGTCACTTCCTCGGATTGAAGTGCGGGACTGCCGTTAATCTGCATCTGACAAAACCGAATAAAAGTCTATTGCATACAAAAATCATTCATGTCATGGTTCGTGACATGCAAGCGCTCAGAAGAAGCGCGCAGGTGGAACTTACTTTTTAAATCGTAGAGGACCGTGATTTCAGCCGCGCATGTGAACCATGCGTGATCGCTATCGCATGTGCGTTCGGATGCCTGATCGGCGCCGGCGAGGGCGAAGCATTGGCTGATGGCCGGTCGGCGATAACGGGCAGGAAAACGATGTCGACAGTCCTACAGCTCAAAAACGTCACCAAGGCTTTTGGCGAGATGCGTGCGCTCGATGGTATCGATCTCGCGCTGCCGGGCGACGCCTATATCTCGCTTCTCGGCCCAAGCGGCTCCGGCAAGACCACCTTGCTGCGCGTCATCGCAGGCTTTGAGGATCCGGACGGCGGTAGCATCCTGTTCGACGGCAAGCGCATCGACACCGTGGCGCCGCATCAGCGCGGCATCGGCTTCGTGTTCCAGAATTTCGCCCTGTTCCCGCATCTTTCGGTCGCCCAGAACATCGCCTTCGGTCTCGAAAACCGCGAGATCGATGCGGTGACGGACCGCCGGGTGGTCGAAGGGCGGGTCAAGGACATCATTGCTCTCGTCGGCCTGACAGGTCTGGAAGGTCGCGCCGTCACGCAGATTTCCGGCGGTCAACGGCAGCGCGTCGCGCTGGCCCGCACGCTCGTCACCGAACCGCGCATGGTTCTGCTCGACGAGCCGCTCGGTGCGCTCGATGCCAACCTGCGCGCCCGCATGCGCACCGAGCTTCGCGCCATCCGGGAGCGCTGCGGCGTGACTTTCCTGCACGTAACGGGAAGTGAGACCGAGGCGCTGGCAATGGGTGACACGGTCCTGGTGCTCGATCGCGGCCGCATCGCGCAATCGGCCGATTCCGATACGATTTACAACCGTCCGGCATCACCGGCGGTCGCCCGCTTCCTCAATTGCTACAACCTTTTTCCCGGACGTCTGGAGGGCGGTGCCTTCGTCGGCAGTGCCGGGCGCTTTTCGTTGGGCAATCGCCCGGCAACCCGCGCGGCGCAACCGGCCTATGCGATCCGCTACGACCGTGTTGCCGTGCGCCCGCGCGAAGCGGCGATCGGGAGCGACGAGGTCCGCGTCGAGGGCAATTTCGTTGCCAGCGAGTATTCCGGCGCGGCAGTCAATTCATTTTTCACCCTGGATGATGGTCGGGTCTTCGAAGTGGAGACCCATCTCAGCCATGCCGCCCCCGAAGCCTATGAGGATCAGGGCCGCTATGCGCTCGTCTGGAAGCGGGAGGACGCCCTTGTCTACGCTTGAAACGCCTCACGCGCCCGAAACTGAAACTGCCAGAGCCAATGCCTCGATGCTGCGCTGGTCCCCGGAGATTGAGAGATGAGCATGATGGCCGTTGCGGAACAGACGGAAGCAGAATCCGTCGCTGAAAGGAAACCCACCGGAAAGGCGCTCTGGCTCCTCGCCCCTGGCGTCCTCTGGATGGTCTTGTTCCTCGTCCTGCCGATGCTGATGATGGTCTACGTATCCTTCTGGACGCAGACCACCTTCAAGATCGAGCCGACACTGACCCTGAAGAGCTGGGTCACGTTTTTCACCAGCGATACCTATCTCGGCGCGCTTTGGACGACGGTGCGTATCTGGCTGATCGTTCTCGTCGCGACCGTTCTCGTCGGATATCCGGCCGCTCTCTATGTCGGGCTGTTCGTCAAGAACAAGGCGCTGCAGACGGTTCTGCTGGTCCTTTGCGTCATTCCCTTCTGGACCTCGTTCCTCATTCGCGTTCTCGCCTGGCGCCCCATGCTCGGCAAGGAAGGCGCGATCAACATGATCCTCATGAACGTCGGCATCATTGATACACCGATCGAGGTCCTCCTGTTTTCGGAACTCTCGGTGATCATCGGCATGACGCAGATCTATTGCGTCTTCATGGTCGGGCCGATCGCCTTCATGCTTGGCCGTATCGATCACTCCATCATCGAGGCGGCGCAGGATCTGGGGGCCGGCTTCTGGCGGATCTTCCGTACGATCATCCTGCCGCTCTCCATGCCGGGTGTGGTGGTCGGCGCGATCTTCGTCTCCGTGATGGTGCTTGGGGAGTTTGCCACGTCCGCAGCGCTCTCCGGCCGCAAGGTCAACCTCCTCGGCAACATCATCGTCACCCAGGTCGGCTCGTTGAAATGGGCGTTTGCCGCGGTTGCCGGCGTCGTCCTCACCATCCTGATGGGCGCCGTCATCGCCGCTTTGCTCAGGGTCGTCGACCTCAGGAAGGAACTCTGATCATGAACGCCAGCGGCATGAAACTCGGCCTCGGCGCCTATACCGGGCTCTTCCTGGTCTTCCTCTACGGACCGCTTGCGGTGCTTGCGATCCTCTCGTTCCAGACCGGGCCGGAAGGCGGACCGCAGTTCCCGATCATCGAATGGTCGACCTATTGGTACCAGCATCTCTTCGGCCTGACGCCGCCGTCGCGTATTGCGCCACTGCCGATCGAACAGGCACTGGTGCGCTCGCTCGGACTTGCCGTGATGACGATGATCGTCTCGACTGTTCTGGGCGTTACCGCAGCGCAGGCCTTCCGCCGCAAGTTCCGCGGTTCCGGCGTGGTCTTCTATCTCATCGTGCTCGGCATGATGGTACCGGGCGTGCTCGTAGGCCTCGGCATGGCGCTCGTTGCCAATACGCTGGGCATCGATCGCCACTGGTGGGGCACGGCCTTCGTGCTGCACGTGGTCTATACGTTCCCCTTCGCCTTCCTGGTGATGCTTGCGATCTTCAACCGCTTCGACCCCAGCATGGAAGAGGCGTCCTGGTCGCTTGGGGTCACTCCGGCGCGTACCTTCCGCAAGGTTACGTTCCCGCTGATCTTCCCCGGCGTGCTCTCGGCGATGCTCTTTGCCTTCACGCTTTCCTATGACGAGTTCTCGCGCACGCTCTTTGCCTCGGGCCGTGATCTGACCCTGCCGCTGGCGATCTACGGCACCTTCTCGGTTGAAGTGCATCCGAACGTCTTCGCCTTCGGCGTGCTGACGACGCTGTTCTCTTTCGCGCTGCTTGGCACCTATGCGGCCTTGATGACGCTTTCGGTACGCCGCGCCAAGCGCGTCGCGATCCAGGAGGAGGCGTAATGGCAGACGCTTCCTCTCACGCAGCAATCGTCACCGGCGCCGGCTCCGGCATCGGACGCGCCATCGCCTTGAGGCTCGCAACTGACGGATATGCTGTGCTGGTCAACGATCTTTCTGCCGAGCGCAGCCAGGCCGTCGCCGCCGAGATCGTTGCGGCAGGCGGCAGGGCGACTGCTGTGGCCGGTGATGTTTCCAGCGAGGCGGATGTTCGCGAGATCGTGGAGGCCGGCGAGCGCGCCCATGGCACGACGACACTCCTCGTCAACAACGCCGGCATCGCCCATCAGGCGCTGTTCGAGAACCTCGAGATCGGCGACTTCGACCGGATGTTTGCCGTTCACGTGCGCGGTACGTTCCTGATGACCCGGGCGGTGCTGCGCCCGATGCTTGAGCGCGGCGAGGGGGTGATCGTCAATATCGCCTCGCAACTCGGTCAGATCGGTGGCGTCGAACTTGTCCACTATTCCGGTGCCAAGGCCGCGATCATCGGCATGACCAAGGCGCTGGCCCGTGAAGTGTCGAGCCGCGGCGTTCGCGTCAATGCCGTCGCGCCCGGGCCAGTCAATACGCCGCTCGTGATGGAACTCTCGGACGACTGGCGCGCAGCCAAAAAACAGCAATTGCCGCTTGGCCGCTTCGGCGAGCCGGAAGAGGTCGCAGCCACGGTGTCCTTTCTGGCATCGCCGGCAGCCGGCCTCTTCGTTGGCCAGACGCTCGGGCCGAACTCCGGCGACGTGATGCTTTGACAGGAAAGATGGAAATGACACACCCTCCCAAGACGTCCCGCATTGTCATCGTCACCGGTGCCGGCATCGGCATCGGCCAGGCAACCGCCAAGGCCTTTGCGGCGGCCGGCGACCATGTGGTAGTGACCGATATCCTCGAGCGTGAAGGTATCGCCACCGTAGAGGCGATCCGTGCCGCCGGCGGCTCTGCCGAGTTTGTCTATTATGACGTCCGCTCGACCGCGGCGACCGATGCCATCATCGCCGACCTGGAGGCGCGCCACGGCCGCATTGATGTCGTTGTTGCCAATGCCGGCATCGCCCATCGCACGCCGCTGACCGAACTTACCGACGACAAGTGGGATCTCACCTTCGATATCGACCTGAAGGGCATCTTCCGGCTGGCTCGTGCCGCGGCGCCCGGCATGCGCCGGCACGGGGAAGGCAGCATCGTCGCGCTCTCCTCGATCATGGGCGTCGCCTATGGCTGGGACGAGCATGTCCATTACTCCGCGGCAAAGTCCGGCGTCGTCGGCCTCGTGCGCGGGTTGGCGGTCGAGCTTGCTGCCGACGGCGTGCGCGTCAACGGCGTCGCGCCCGGATACATCCGCACGGCGCAACTGCTTTCCGAGGAGAACTCGCTGGGGCCCGTCGGCGCGGAAGCGGCAGCCGCTTTCATTCCGATGAAACGGCTCGGCACGCCGGAAGACATCGCCGACGTCATCGCGTTCCTGGCGTCGAATGCCGCTCGCTACATGACGGGGCAGGTGCTGGTCGTCGACGGCGGCCTCCTGGTCGGGCGCTACTGATGCGCCCTTGCAATCGTGCGGCGGCCACAGAGGGAGCGACCGGCTCCAGGCCTCCGGACCGAGTGCCGCGGTGGCGGCGAATGATGAAGAGGGGGCCGAAAAAACGGCCTCCGGGGAACAACGACAACTGGAGAAGAGACAATGCCGAATATGGAACTCAATCGCCGCTCACTCCTCAAACGCTCCGCCGGGGTGATGGCGCTCGCGATCGGAGGCGGAACGCCGTTCCTCTCCTCGCGCGCAGCCTTCGCGCAAGCGAGCGATCTCGCCAGTCAGCAGCTCCGCACCATCGGCCTTTCGGTCACTGTGCAGGAGCGCATCCTCGAGCAGTTCAAGGCGGCAGCCGGCGTCGGCGGCACGTCGGGAACGGCAGCCACCTTCCCGGACGCGCAGACGAAAATCCTTTCCGGCTCCAAGGACTATGATTGCTGGGAGATCATCGCCGAGCGTCTGCCGTCGATCGTCATGACCAACAATGTCGAGCCGATCCCGGCTTCGGCGCTGAAGAACTGGGCGAACATTCGCGATACCTTCACCACGCCGAGCGACAAGTGGGACCGGGCCGCCCAGATCGTCGGCCAGATCTGGACCGACGACGGCCAGTCCTCGCTGAACATGGTGCCGGCCGTCTATAACTACGATTCCATTGGCTACAATCCGGATGTGCTCTCGGCTGAGGAAGCCAATAGCTGGGCCGCGATCTTCGATCCCAAGTGGAAGGGTAAGTCCGGCATCAACACCGACCCGCTGATCGCGATCGGCCAGGCGATGATGGCGATGAACTCGCTTGGACTTTCCGACGTCAAGAACCCCGGCAATGCGACGGCTGCCGAGATCGACGAAGCTGCGAAGTTCCTGATCTCCAAGAAGAAGGAAGGCCAGTTCCGCGCGCTCTGGGGCGATTTCGGCGAACTCGTCAACCTCATGGCATCGGGCGAAATGGTGGTCTGCGACGCCTGGCAGCCGGCCGTCATGGCCGTCAAGGCGCAAGGCAAGCCATGCCGCTACGCCGTGCCGAAGGAGGGGTATCGCGGCTGGGCGATCGGACCTGCGATGATCGCCGGCACGACGAACAAGGAAGCCGTCATCGCCTATGCCGACTATTGGCTCTCTGGCGAACCGGGCATCACCGTTTCGGAACAGGGCTACTATTCGCCGTCGACCAACATCAAGAGCGTCATGGCGCCGGAGAAATATGCCTTCTGGTACGAGGGCAAGCCCTGGGTCGGTGCTGCCGAGCGCGGCATCAAGGAAGGGGACCTGCGCGACGGCGGCTCGCTCGAAGAGCGCGCCAAGAACGTCGCCTACTGGCACCAGTGGCCGGACGAATACGATCACCTGATCCAGAAGTGGGACGAGTTCCTGAACGCCTGATCGAACAGGCCGGGCGGCCGTGCCGCCCGGTTCTTGAGACATGGTGCATGGCCCCAAGCGACCACCCGGTCGGCTTACATACCAACCGGTCGGGATGGCCGGGGCCATGTGCCCGATAGCCGTGATTTCAGACAAGCTCCGGAGAGCCACGATGATCTTCGACCTCGAACTCAACAATGTCGGCAAGGTCTATGACAACGGCACGCCTGCCGTGATCGACTTTAACCTGTCCGTCGCCAAGGGCGAGTTCATCGCGTTCCTCGGCCCTTCCGGCTGCGGCAAGACAACGACGCTCAGGATGATCGCCGGTTTCGAGGCGATTTCCTCCGGCGACATGCTGATCAAGGGTAAGCGGATGAACGACGTCAGGCCAGAGCATCGGCCGACCTCGATGATCTTCCAGAGCTACGCGCTCTTTCCGCACATGACCGTGCGCCGCAATGTCGGCTACGGTCTGGAGGTGAAGGGCATGGCCAAGCCGGAGCGCGACGCGAAGGTCGATCGCATCCTGGCAACACTTGGCCTGGAAGACATTGCCGACAAGAAGCCCGACCGGCTGTCCGGCGGTCAGCGGCAACGCATCGCGCTGGCGCGTGGCCTGGTGGTCGAGCCTGATATTCTGCTGCTCGACGAACCGCTGGGCGCACTCGACGCCAATTTGCGCAAGGCGATCCAGAACGAGCTCAAGCTGCTGCAAAAGACGCTCGGCGTGACCTTCATCTTCGTCACGCACGCCCAATCCGAAGCGCTTGCCCTGTCGGATCGGATCGTTGTCATGAACCAGGGGCGGGTCGAGCAGATCAGCCCGCCACATCAGCTCTATACGCGGCCGAACACGGCCTTCGTCGCCCAGTTCATCGGCAACAACACCATCTTTCATGGCGAGGTCGACGACGCCTCCGGCGAGCGGGCTCTGGTATCGACTGCCGTCGGCCAATTGTCCGGGCGCGTCAACGGCGCCTTCGCCGGACGGTCACGCGTCAACGTCGTCATTCCGGCAGAGGCGATCGAGGTTCACGCAGCCGCGCGCGTCGACCGTGACCGGATCGCTGCCAACTACGGCGGCAACGTCGTCGGCGCAAATGTGAGCCGCTTCGACGTCGTCGGCCATGTCTCGCATTTGACGGCAGCCCTTCCGGACGGTCGCACCGTCTCGCTGGAGGCCCACGTCGACAAATACCAGCCCGACGCCTTCCCCGTCGGCGCCGACATTCTTTTGAGCTGGCAACCCGGCGAAGCAACCGTGATCCCAGCCTGACCTCTTGAACGAAAACACGAAGGAGACACACATCATGGCCAAGGAAATCCTCTGCAGCTTCGGCATCGACGTCGATGCGGTCGCCGGCTGGCTCGGATCCTACGGAGGCGAGGATTCGCCGGACGACATCTCGCGCGGACTTTTTGCCGGCGAGGTCGGCAGCCCGCGATTGCTGAAGCTTTTCGAGCGCTTCGGCATCAAGACCACCTGGTTCATCCCCGGGCACTCGATCGAGACGTTTCCGGAGCAGATGCAGGCGGTTGCCGATGCCGGCCACGAGATCGGCATTCACGGCTACACCCACGAAAACCCGATCGCCATGACCCGCGAGCAGGAAACCGAAGTGCTCGACAAGTGCATCGAGCTCGTCACCAAGCTCTCGGGCAAGCGACCGACCGGCTACGTCGCCCCCTGGTGGGAGTTCTCCAATGTCACCAACGAGCTGCTGCTCGAACGCGGCATCAAGTACGATCACTCGCTGATGCACAACGACTTCACGCCCTATTACGTGCGCGTCGGCGACAATTGGACCAAGATCGACTATTCGAAGAAGCCTTCGGACTGGATGGTGCCGCTCACGCGCGGCAAGGAAACCGATCTGATCGAAATCCCGGCCTCCTGGTATCTCGATGACCTGCCGCCGATGATGTTCATCAAGAAGTCCCCGAACAGCCACGGCTTCGTCAATCCGCACGATATCGAACAGATCTGGCGCGACCAGTTCGACTGGGTCTATCGCGAGATGGACTATGCGGTGTTTCCGATTACCATCCATCCGGATGTCGCCGGACGCCCGCAGGTTCTGATGATGCTCGAGCGGCTCTATGCCCACATGATCAAGCATCCGGGCGTGAAGTTCGTGACGATGAACGAGATCGCCGACGATTTTGCCAAGCGCTTCCCGCGGAAGAAATAACCAACCCGGGGGCGGCCTGCCGCCCCCTTTAGACCTTTTGAACGGACAGCATCATGTGTTCCCTCTGCGGCATCCTCGGCGGCAACGAACATTGGGCGGACGCCGTGGCGCGCCCCGGTGTCTTCACCCGCAATGTCGAGCGGATCGATCGCCGGCGTGAACGGGCGAACCGTGTGCGCATCGCCAACGCAATGCTTGCCCGCTTCGGCCTGACGCTTGCCGATTGGCAAGGCGCATCCTTCGTGCTGTCGACGCGGACGGGCAAGAGCGAGATCATCGAGGATCTCGGCCATTTGTGGCCGGCGGCCGAACGGCTCTGCGGCCGGCTCTGCGATCCGCTCGATCCTGCCTTCATTGCCGGGGCGGAGGAAACGTGATGGTCGAGGAGATATCGCGGCTCACGCCTATCAACCTTTTGACCGGCTTCCTCGGATCGGGCAAGACGACGCTGCTGTCGCGCCTGCTTGCCGACCCGGCGCTCAGCGACGCCGCGGTGCTCATCAACGAATTCGGCGAAGTCGGTCTCGACCACCATCTGGTCGAGCGTATCGACGACACCATGGTGCTTCTGCAGTCCGGTTGCCTCTGCTGCACCGTGCGCGGTGAACTCGCCGATGCCATCAAGGTCCTGCATTCCAAACGTGAGCGTGGGCTCGTACCCCCATTTCGGCGCATTGTCGTCGAAAGCACCGGGCTCGCCGATCCCTTTCCGGTGCTCTCAACGATCAAGGCGGATCCGGTATTGCGCCATCACTTTCGCCCGGGAAACGTCATCACCACGGTCGACGCGGTCAACGGCCTGACGCAACTCGAGACATACGTCGAATCCAACCGCCAGGCGGCCGTCGCCGATCGCCTGGTCGTCACCAAGTCTGATCTGAGCGATGCAGGCACTGTCGGGGCACTATCGGACAAACTGCGGATCATCAATCCGGATGCGCCACTGGTGCTGGCTGGCGAACCGGACATCGACCTTGCTGCGCTGATCGACGAAGGGCCCACGCTGCGCGCGGGCGGCCTGCAGTCGTCGAGCGGTTTTTATTGCGATGCGCCCACGGTTCTGACGACGGCTGATGGTACGGCGCATGCCTCCGCGGTGGCCTCATTCGTCATGACGGTCGAAAGGGCGGTGGACTGGACCGCCTTCGGCCTTTGGCTGACGATGCTGCTCAATCGCCACGGTGAACGGGTTTTGCGGGTCAAGGGCATCCTCAATATCGCCGGGGAAGAGCGCCCTGTCGCCATCCACGGCGTTCAGCAGCTGGTGCATACGCCTGTCCATATGGAGCGCTGGCCGGATGAGGACCGCCGCTCGCGCATCGTCTTTATCGTTGACGGTCTCGATGTCGGACTGCTCAAACGGTCGTTCGAGGCATTCGCGCTCGATCGGACGCCCGTGCTCACCTCGGATGTTGCCGAAGAACCGGTATTACAGGAACGGCTTTCGTCCCAATGAGCAAGCAGCAGCCTGATCAAACGAAAATTCCCACTCCTGCCCTGCATCTGGTCGGCCGGCCGAAGCTCCGGGTGCTCGGCACGGCGATTTCCCTGCTTGAGGAACTTCGGGTGCGCGCCGAAGAGGACCTCGGCATTGAGGTGGTGTTCGACAACAACGACTTCCTGACGACCCAGCACAAGGCGGCACAGGAACCGGACAGCTACGACATCTATGACCAGTGCTTTCATAACCTGGACATCGTCTGGTACTGGCGGGCGATCCAGCCGATCAGCATCGGGCGCATTGCGCTTTGGGACGAAATCAACGATCTGACGAAGACCGGGCATATCGGTCCAAATGCACGGTTGGGGCAGGGGGACGCGCCCGTCAAGAAGCTCTTCGTCCAGCCCAATCTCGAACTGGGCGATACGCCGTCGACGTCGGTTTCCATGTTGCCGACGACCCATAACTTCGACAGTTTTGCCTATCGCACGGATGTGGCGCCGAACGCGGTTGCGATGAACAGTTGGGCGGCGTTGCTCGACGAGCGTTGGGCTGGCCGCGCTGCGCTGGTCGACGAGCCGGCAATCGGCATCTTCGATGCAGCGCTCGCGGCTCAAGCTGCCGGCCTCATGAGCTTCGACAACATCGGCAGCATGAGTGTCGATGAGATCGATCGCCTGATCGGGCTGCTGGAAGAGCGTAAGAAGGATGGCTATTTCCGCGCCTTTTGGCGCACCGCAGAGGACGCCGCTAGGCTGATGTTGCGCGGCGAAACGGATATTCAGAGCATGTGGTCGACCGGCATCAACATCCTCAACGGCCAGGGCGTTCCCGTCGAGCAGGCCGTCCCCGCAGAAGGATACCGCGCGTGGCATGGAGGATTGTGTCTCGCTCGCCATCTCTCTGGCCGCATGCTCGACGTCGCCTACGAGTATCTCAACTGGTGGATTGCCGGTTGGCCGGGTGCCGTCGTCGCCCGCCAGGGCTATTACATTTCCACCCCCGAACGGTCCCGCGCCTTCATGTCGGTGGCGGAGTGGGACTATTGGTATGGCGGGTTGCCGGCGGCCACCGATCTGCCGGGTCCCGACGGCACGATCCGTATCAAGGCGGGCTCTGTGCGCAGCGGCGGCTCCTACTGGCAGCGCGCCAACTGCATTGCCGTCTGGAACACCACGATGGACGAGCACAACTATCTGGTCCGCCGCTGGATGCAGCTCGTCGAGCGCTAAAGGAAGTCTATGATGCAGGATCTTAGCGGGCGCTCGATTGCGCAGCTCTCGGTGTTGTTGCAATCCGGGGCACTCGACCCGCGCGCGCTCACGGAGTGGACGCTTGGACGTGTCAGGGATCATGCGGATCAGGCGATCTTTACGGTCGTCACGCCGGAACGGGCGATGCGCGAGGCCGAGGCATCGCACATGCGGCTTTCGTCTGGCCGTCCGCTTGGACTTCTCGACGGTATCCCTGTCGCCTGGAAGGATCTCTTCGCGATCAAGGGCCTGTCGACCACCGCCGGCTCGATCGTGTTGAAGAATGATCCGGCGGCCACAGAGGACGCGGCCGTCGTGGCTGCTCTCGCCAATGCCGGCATGGTCAGTGTCGGGCGGGTCAATATGAGCGAGTTCGCCTTCTCCGGCCTCGGGCTCAATCCGCACTACGGCACGCCGCGCAACCCATGCTCAAAGGACGTCGGGCGCATTCCTGGCGGTTCGTCTTCCGGGTCCGGTGTTGCGGTCGCCGCAGGTCTCGTGCCGGTCTCGATCGGCACCGACACCGGAGGGTCGATCCGCATTCCGGCGGCGCTGAACGGCATCGTCGGTTACAAGGCGACGCGCGGTCGCTATTCGATGCGCGGGGTCTTCCCGCTGGCAAAAAGCCTCGATTCCCTTGGCCCTCTTTGCCGCACGGTCCAGGATGCCGTCTGGGTTGATGCCGCGATGCGCGGTCTTCCAGCATCGGAAGTGCGCAGGGGTAGCCTGGAGGGACTTTCGATCGTCGTGCCGACCGATGTCGTTTTCGATGGAGCTGAAGACGGTGTGGTCTTTGCCTTCGAAGGGGCGCTGTCGCGGCTTGAACGGGCGGGCGCAAGGGTCAGGCGTCAGGCGTTTCCCGCTTTCAAACGCATCTTCGAGATCACTGCCGCTCATGGTCCCCTCGTAACGGCCGAGGCATACGCCTTGCATCGCTTCAGGCTCGAAGGCGCGGATGCCGCATCGATGGACAGGCGCGTCGTGTCTCGGGCTCGGCTTGGGGAGAAGATCGCACTCTCCGACTATATCGCAATCCTTGACGCCCGCGACCGATTGGTCGCCGAGGTTTCGACGTTGGTCGGCCCAAGCGAGATCATCGCCTATCCGACTGTCGCGCACGTCGCGCCCCCAACGGTGCCGCTCGAAGCGGATGACGCCCTGTTCGTGGAGACGAATGGCCGGACGCTGCGCAACACATTGATCGGCAACTTCCTGGATTGGTGTGGCGTCTCGCTGCCCTGTGGCACCGGCGAAGCGGGTATGCCGGTTGGTCTTCTGCTGTCCGCTCTGCCGCATCACGATACGCATCTTCTTTCCGTGGCACTGGCCGCGGAAGACGTGGTTCGTGTGGGCTGATGTCGTGGAATTGCAGGCTATGGCACTACGCCCACCGACAAGAGCGAACGCACTTTGCGACTAGCCGGGCCGCAAGAGCCGTAGTTTACTGACCCTACAGCGCCCTGCGCCTTATGAAATGCGCAACGGATGCTGAAGCACTTTGCAGGAGATCCTCCGCGAAAGCCTCAAGCGCAAGACACGAAAGATGTCGCGAAACGAAGGCCGGTGGGATCACAGAATGACCGAGATCGGCAGCGCTTGGCACAAGGGAACAGCCGAGCGAGGGGCCGTCGGACTTGATGGGAGCTTCGCATGGACGTGAGTTATTCCACGGCAGGCACCGCTGCGTTCGAGCGCAAGCGCTATTGGGACGAGGCCGTGTCGAGCACTTATTTTCCGCTCGATCTGCGCTTCCAGAATGCGCAGGAGTTTTCCGGCGAACTCAACGTCTGGGATCTTGGCGCCGTCTCACTGTCACGGTTGGAATCTGACGGCCTGCTTTACCGCCGGCAGAAACGGCATCTGTTGCATGAGCGCGAGGAGAGCTACCTGATCACTGTGCCGGAGAAGGCCGAGATCAGCTTCGAGCAGAGCGGCAAGGAAGTGACCTGCAAGCCCGGCGCTTTCCTGGTCGAACGCAGCCATCTGCCTTATGAATTCAGCTATAGTGCGAAGAACACCCTTTGGGTGCTGAAAGTGCCGATCGTCGCGTTACGACCCCGTGTCGGACTGCCTGAGCGCATTGCCTCGCTGAGCTTCGATTCAACCCGCGGCACCGGTGCCCTCTTCGTCGACATGATCCGCCTGATCGCGCCGCGGCTCGTGGAAATGGATGCATCCGCCCGCGACATGACCGGAAAGCACCTCGTCGACATCCTGGCGATGTCGCTGACAGCGGACGAGCGCATGCTGATGTCGGATGCGACATCGGTTCAACTCGGCCACTTGCACCGGGTCGAGAGCTTCGTACGGGCCAATCTCGCCAGAAGCGATCTCGGTCCGCAGACAATTGCCGAGGCCTGCGGCATCTCGGTGCGCTATCTGCACCAGATCATGAAGCAGCAAGGCACGTCGACATGCCAGTGGATCCGGCTGCAGCGGTTGCTACGCTGCGACGAAATGCTTCGGGATCCCGTTTGCCGCAAGCTGGTTTCGGAGATCGCCTATGCCTTGGGTTTTGGGGACCACGCCCAGCTCAGCCGCCATTACAAGGCGCATTTCGGCCTCAGCCCGACCGAAGCGCGCGAAAGATACCTGAAGGAGCGTGTGCCCGCATCGGGCTGATCGTTCAGCGACCACCCTACCGTGACGCTTTCCAGCGGTCGCTTTGGCCGATGGCGAAGCCTTGCCCAATTTCTACCTTCGAGACAGGAGACGGAACTTGCAGAACCTTCGCGTAGCGGTCGATGTCGGCGGTACTTTCACCGACATCTGCATCATGGACGAGACGACTGGCCTCATCCGCGTCGAAAAGACATCATCCTCTGTCGATCCGATCGATGGCATCATGTCGGGCGTGGAAAAGGCCGGCATCGATCTCGAAAAGGTGGCGCTGTTTTCGCACGGCACCACCGTTGCCACCAACGCCCTGATCACCCGGCGCCTGCCGCGCACGGCGATGGTCTCGACGAAAGGCTTCCGCGACGTCATCGAAATCCGGCGCGCCAACAAGGAAGACCTCTGGGATACCTACAAGGATGTCGTGCCGCCCTACGTGCCAAGACGCGACCGGCTCGTCGTATCGGAGCGCGTCGACGCCCAGGGCGAAGTGGTGACGCCGCTCGACGAGAAAGAAGCCCGCGACGTCGCCCGTATCCTCAAGCGCCGCAACGTCGCCGCCGTCGCGGTCTGCTTCATGAACGCCTTCATGAATGGCGAGAACGAGCGGCGGATGAAAGAGATCCTGATGGAGGTGATGCCCGGCGTGCCGGTCTCGACCTCGTCGGAAGTGCTGCCGGAGATCTTCGAACACGAGCGGTTTTCGACCACGGTGGCCAATGCGGCACTGAGCCCTGTTGTCGTCGACTATACCTCGAGGCTCGGCAAGCGCCTTGCCGCGGACGGTTATCAGCGCGACCTGCTGCTGCTTCATACGGGCGGCGGGGTGATGACGCCGAAGAGCGTGGAGGACTTTGCCGCCCGGCTTGCCGGTTCCGGTATCGCCGCCGGCGCGATCGCCAGCAAATACATCGCCGAACTTTGCGGCTTCAAAAACTCGATCGGCCTCGACATGGGCGGCACCTCGACCGACGTGTCGCTTGCCTATGACGGGCAATCGCGGGTGACCAAAGACTGGTTCATCGAATTCGGATACCCGATCCGCTTCTCTTCGATCGAGGTGCTGACGATCGGTGCCGGTGGCGGATCGCTTGCCTGGACGGATGAGGCGGGCTCGTTGCGCAACGGCCCACAATCGGCCGGCGCCAATCCGGGCCCGGCTTGTTACGGCAAGGGCAACAAACAGCCGACCAACACCGATGCCAATGTCGTCCTCGGTCGCTTGGGCACCAGTCTGGCCGGCGGCAAGATCACGCTTGATGCGGGACTGGCAGAAGTTGCGGTCAAGGACGGCGTCGCAGCACCCTTCGGTCTCGGTCTGCACGAGGCTGCGGACGCGATCATCCGCGTCGCCAATGCCAACATGTCCGATGCGGTACGTTTGATCTCCATCAGCCGTGGCTATGATCCGCGCGACTTTGCGCTGGTCGCATTCGGTGGTGCCGGCGCGCTGCACGGGGCGGCGATCGCCCGGGAGCTTTCGATCCCGGCTGTGATCGTGCCACCCAATCCCGGCGTGACCTCGGCGCTCGGCTGCCTGCTTGTCGACATGCAGCACGACTTCTCGGAAAGCTACTTGAAGGCGGCGGCCGATGCCGATCCCGCCGCGATCGAGGCAGCCTTCCTCCGTCTTGAAAAAGAGGCGCTGGAACGGCTTGCCCACGAGGGTGTCGCCGAAAAGGACGTGGTGCTCCAGCGCAGCATCGACATGATGTATCTCGGCCAATGGCGCTCGCTCGCGGTTTCAGCCCCTTCGGCCATGACCGAGATCGCGCCGCTCGTCGAAGCCTTCCACCGCGAACACGAGCGCGAATACAATTTCCGCCGCGACGAAACGCCGGTGAGCCTCTTCCGCATCAATCTGAAGGCAATCGGCGTCGTGCCCAAGGCGACCTTGGCGCGCCATGAGCCGACGGGCATCGTGCCCGAACCGAAGACGCGGCGCACGGTCTGGTTCGATGGCGAACGTGGTCTGGATACGCCGGTCTACGAGCGCGAAACCCTGCCGGCCGGGCTCGTTCTTTCCGGGCCCGCCATCGTCGAACAGCTCGATTCCACGGTCGTCATTCCACCGGACACACGCGCCGAAGTCGACCGGTATCTCAACATCATCATCCGCATCGAAGGTGAGAAGAATGTCTGAACAGCAGAGCCTTGATCCCGTCACCTTCGAGGTGCTGAAGAATTCCTTCATCACCAGCGTCGACCAGATGGCAGAGCAGATATTGAGGACCTGCTATTCCTTCGTCATCTACAACCGCGATTTCTCGAGCGCGCTGCATGATGCAGAAGGCAACTCGGCCGCTCAAGGAAACCAGGACATCGCGGTGCATGTCGGCACCCTGCATTTCACCTGCAAGGACGTCATCCGCGCCTTCGACGGCGACATGCATCCGGGCGACGTCTATGCCATCAACGATCCCTATGCCGGCGGCACCCATTTCAACGATGTACGTCTGATCCGCCCGATTTTCGTCGACGGCCGGATCATCGCCTTCAGTCAGTCCAACGGCCACTGGTCGGACCTCGGCGGCAGCGTGCCGGGCTCGTTCGACGTGGCTGCGAAGGAGATGTTCAAGGAGGGCATGCGCATCACGCCGATCCGGCTCTTCGACCGCGGCCGGTTCTGCAAGGACGTCGCCAACCTGATCGCTTCGAACACGCGTGATCCGGCCTCGATCATTGGCGACATCCACGCCCAGGCGCAGGCCACCCAGGTCTGCGAGCGCGAAATCCTTCGGCTCGTCGGCAAATACGGCGAAGGCACCGTGAAGCAGGGCCTCGGTGCCGTGCAGGACTATGTGGAACGCGCCATGCGCCAGCGCATCGCAGCGCTGCCGGATGGGACCTGGGAAACGCAGGACTTCATCGATCGCGATCCGGCCGGCAGCGAGGGCATGATCCCAATCAAGGTCAAGCTGACGATCAAGGGCGATCGGGTAATCTACGATTTCACCGGTAGCCACCCGACGATCGGGTCGATCTACAACTCGGCATTCGGCGCCACCTTCTCGGCAGTTGCCGCCGGTATGAAAACCTTCTTCCCGGACCTTCCGCTCAACAGCGGCTTTTACCGCGTCTTCGAGATCATTGCCCCGGAAGGTTCCATCGTCGATGCGAAATGGCCGGTGGCGGTCACCGGCTTCCTGATGCCCTTCGAGAAGATCATGAATGCGATCTATGAGATCTGGTCGAAGATCATTCCGGAGCGGGCGATCGCCTGCGCCTTCAACCTCGAATATCTCCTGACCGGTGGGCGCGATGCCCGGGCGAAAGAAAAGCCGATCTTCATGTTTTATGACTGGCTGCCGGGGGGCTGGGGCGGGCGCAACGGGAAAGACGGCTGCAATGTCACCACCGCCTGCTTCGGCACTGGACTGATGGCGCAGCCGGTCGAGGGGCAGGAGCGCGCAAATCCGATCCTGACGACCGAGTTCGAGGTGCTCAAGGATTCTGCTGGGCCAGGCAAATGGCGCGGGGGTGCCGGTGTCATGAAGACCTCGCGCATGCTTGAGGCGGAGAGCACGGTCATTTCCTATATCTGCGACCGCGAGCGGGCGATCGTCTGGGGTATCGAGGGCGGCCTGCCGTCGATACCGCACGGGCTGACGCTGACGCGCGCGGCGACCGGGCAAAAGGAGTGGCTCGGCGCAACCTTCTCGGACGTCGCGATCGAAGCAGGCGACGTCTTCTCTCGTCCGACCGCCGGCGGTGGTGGTTTCGGTGATCCGCTGGAGCGCGATCCGAAGCGGGTGCTGGAGGATGTCATCGACGACTATGTCTCGGTCGAACGCGCTGCCAAGGACTATGGCGTCGTCATTCAACCGATCGATCCGGAAATCTGCGCCTATGAGATTGACAAGGATGCGACCGTTGCCTTGCGCCGGCAGATCCGGGCGGAACGCAACGATTGGCTGGCAGCTGATCCGGAGCATGTCTCCAGGCGGTTCAAGGCCGGTGAGATCGATGCCTTGGACGCCGTGCGTCGCTATGCTGTCATCCTCGACTGGGACAGCGGCGATCTGCTGCCGGTCTCCACGGCCCAGTTCCGGGAGATGTATCGCAAGCGTTCGGCGGCCGCCTGGCAATAGTGTCGAAAATGCCTGGAGGGTGGGTGGTTGGCCCACCCGGGGTCGGGGGGTAACAATGGATGATATCACGATCGTCGCCGTAACTGAGGGCGACAGGTCAGCGTGGAACGAACTGCATGCGGGGTTTGCCAGCTACTACGGCGTCGAACAGACCGACGAAATGCGCGATCGGGTGTGGGGCTGGATCAAGGACGGCCGGCTCGAATGCCGCCTTGCGCTCGACGGCGCTGGCCGTGCGATCGGCTTGACGCACTTTCGCGAATACATCCGGCCGTTATTCGCGGCGCGCGGCGGCTTTCTCGACGATCTGTTCGTTGCACCCGAGGCACGCGGGAGCGGCGCTGCCACCACGCTGATCCGTGCGGTCGCCGACATCGGGCGCGAACGCGGCTGGAACTCGATCCGTTGGATCACGCGCGACAACAATTATCGTGCACGAACGCTCTATGACCGGGTCGCGTCGCGTACCGATTGGATTACTTATGATATCACGCTTTGAAATTGCAGCAGGGAGACGCCGATGACCGCACAGCCAAATTCCACCGAAGCGCGGGACATGGCGTACCACCTCCATTCCTACACCAATCCCCGACGCCTGGAACGCGAAGGGCCGATGGTGATCGAGCGGGGGGAGGGCATCCATGTCTTCGACAACAGCGGCAAACGCTACATCGAGGGCATGGCGGGGCTGTGGAGTGTCGCCGTCGGCTTCGGCGAGAAGCGGCTCGTCGAGGCCGCACGCAAACAATTGAGCCAGTTGCCCTACTACCATACCTTCTCGCAGAAATCGCACGGCCCCGTCGCCGATCTCGCGGAGAAGCTGGTGTCTCTTGCGCCAGTGCCGATGTCCAAGGTCTATTTTGCCAATTCCGGTTCGGAGGCGAACGACACGGCGATCAAGCTCGTCTGGTATCGTTCCAACGCGCTCGGCAAACCCGAAAAGAAGAAGATCATCTCTCGGATCAAGGGCTATCACGGCGTGACGGCGCTGAGTGCGAGCCTGACCGGCCTGCCCAACAATCATCGTTCCTTTGATCTGCCGTTTCCCAACATCCTGCACACGACCTGCCCGCACTATCGAACGGGCGCGGAACCGGGACAGGACGAGCTTGCCTTCTCGCGTTGCTGCGCCGAGGAACTGGAGGCCATGATCCTGGAGGAGGGGCCGGAAACGATTGCCGCCTTCATCGGCGAGCCGGTGATGGGGGCGGGAGGCGTCATCGTACCGCCGGAAGGCTACTGGGCGGCCATCCAGGAAGTGCTCGACCGCTACGATATTCTGCTCATCGCCGACGAGGTGATCTGCGGATTCGGCCGCACCGGCAACATGTTCGGCTCGGAAACCTATGGGCTGCGTTCCGATATCATGACGGTCTCCAAGCAGCTCTCCTCGTCCTATCAGCCGATCTCGGCGCTGATGATCAACGCGCGCGTCTACGAGCCTATTGCATCCGAGGCAGACCGGATCGGCACGCTCGGCCATGGTTACACCGCAAGCGGCCATCCCGTCGCCGCCGCGGTTTCGCTGGAGAACCTGGCGATCATCGAGGAGCGCGATCTCGTCGGAAACGTGCGCCGGCTGGCGCCACATTTTCTCGAGCGCCTCAACGCGCTGGAGCGGCACCCCCTTGCAGTCGAAGCGCGCGGTGTCGGGCTGATCGGGGCCTTGGAACTGGAGGCTGCCGACGGCGCGCCGACGGGGACGATGGGCGCTCGGGCCGCAGCTCTGTTGCAGAAGAACGGATTGATCTCCCGTAACATCGGCGACGCGATCGCCTTCTGCCCGCCCATGATCATCACCAAGGCGCAGGTCGACGAGATGTTCGATATCGTCGAGAAAAGCCTCAAGGAGCTCTCTGGACTGTAGCGCGCCGGCGCCACGACTGGGGCGTTTATCTCGGCCCAGTTCCGGCTGGGGCGGGATGACACTCTGGTTGGAAACCTGGACCCTGACGGCATCGAACCGGCCCGCGACGAGATCCTTTCTTCTCATCGTCAGGACGATCGTGTCGCCGTCGCCGAACATCCAGCCCATCAGGTTCTCGGCGCGACAAAATTGCCCATTGATGTGCTGGAAAGAAAGGGCGATGTGAGGGGTATGCATACGGAAACTTTCATCAGGATATCGCGGCTCATCGATCAAGCACGCTCCCTTACCCGGAGCCGGCTGCCCTGATCCTGTAACGCCGCCACAGCCCCCGCCGCTCCGGGAATCCACTGACCAACAGTGCGGTTCATGATTGACGGAGTGTACCCGTGTCCGCGTCTCCAACTCGCCCCGTTTGCATCGTTTGCAACCGGCATCTTCCCCTTTCTGCTCGCCGTTGCCCGTGGTGCAAGACGCATTGCGCCGCCGCCCGCCGCAACGCGTGCGCCGCGCGCGAACGGAGCGCGCATCCGCCGGCTCCCTGCGCGTTTTGCAAAGGGAGCGGAAAATGACGAACACCAGGAACATTTGCGCCGCTGCGGAGGCCGCACCGGAAGAGATGCAGCAGGTCGGAGCTCTTCCCTGGCGCATCGCCAGGAATGGCGAAGCAAGGATATTGCTCGTCACGTCGCGCAGGAGCGGGCGGTGGATCGTGCCCAAGGGATGGCCAATGAAGGGCCTTGCGCCCCGTCAGACCGCATCGCGGGAAGCATTGGAAGAGGGCGGTGTCATCGGCGTCCTTTCTAAGGCGCCGGTGACGACCTATCGCTACATGAAACAACTGGATAGCGGCGCAAACGTTGTCTGCCGCGTGGCGGTGTTCGGACTGAACGTGCGCGGGACACTGGTTGATTGGCGGGAAAAAGCACAAAGGCAGCGGCGGTGGTTTTCGCTCGCAGCGGCGGCAGACACGCTTGATGACCGCGAACTCTCGGAGTTCGTGCGCACCCTGGATGCCGCGTCTGAATGTTTGGAAGCACCGACCGGGGTCGGCGGTAGGAAACCCTCGCTCGACGAGATCCTCATGTTGAGGCGTTAGGCCCGTGTCGACGTACTCGCACCTCGAAAAATGGCGGCGACCAGTTAAGGCCGTCTGCAGCCATAGGGTCAGTCGCGCACGCTAATCGCCTGGCGCCACTACCTGCGACGGCAAGAGCGGCGCCAGGACCTCGCGAGCATTGATCCTTCAAAGGCCGACCTATCCGGCCAATTCCGCATACGGAGAGAATAAGCGATGAGCTTCAGATACAGTCATACTTTGCCGATCAGCGGCGCAAACAAGCTGCCCCGATTCAAACAGTGGGCCGCCGAGAACATCCCAGGGATCGCCTTGTCCCTTCCCCCGCAGGTTCCGGTCAAGAGTATCGCCTTGACGGTCCGCCTCAGATCAGTTGAGGACCGCGCTACGCTGATGGCGAAGCTTGAAGGCGTGGATCTGGACGACAGAAGGACCTGCTAACATCCCCTGTTGTCCATCTCGCGACCGCTGAGGCGGTTGAACCGGCGATCGAGACACTGGTCGCCGGTTCTTTTCCTCGCATGAAAATGCTTGCGGTGGTCGGGCGCCCAAAAAGCCGAAGGAGGAATCTTCGGTCCCCCTTCACGTCACCGCCAGGAGACGACCTCATCGACATGGCCCAGTCGCAGGCGATGCCGGGCGGCCGAGAGGCGCAGACCAGAAGCACGGTGTTGGGGGCAAGTTGAGGCGCACGTCTTGTCGATCGTGCGCCTCGGTACCGTTTGATACTGTCGGTGTCTTTGCTTGCGACAAGCCGGAAGGCCTATTCAGCCCCAGGGCGGTCGGTGACACGTTAAGCAGCGCGCCGAAGCCCCACGCGCGCCGCCAGGCGCCTTGCGTGCTCCAGGGACGCCGGCTGCTGATCGGCAAAGCGCTCGGCGCCAATTTCCATGATCAGCGTCGTATCCGGAAGGAAGGTCAGCTCAGAGAAGATCTCATCCCAGGCAATGTCGCCCCAGCCGATCGGCAGATGCAGGTCACCGATGCCGAGCGCAGTCGCTTCTGCCGGATGATAAAAGCGGTTCATGGTATAGGGCAGGCCGAAGCTGTCGTGCACATGCAGGTGACCGGTCACCGGGGCCATGGCCCTGAGTTCGTCGCGGAAATCGAGCCCGCGATGCGTGGCCTCGATATAGGCATGCGAGAAGTCGATGAGCGCGACGACGTTGTCGGAACCGATCGCCCGCACCGTTTCGGCAACCTGGCTCGGCGTCTGCCGGTATTGGCCGCTTTCCGTGGTGAAGATGTTCTCAAGTGCGATGCGAACGCCGTAACCTTTTGCGACGTCCGCCATCTCCGCAAGAGCGTCGCGTTCCATCTTGTCGAGATCCGCGGCGCTCTCGCCGGCGGCAAGCTGTGCTGCGCCGGAGTGGTGGACGAGGATCCCCGCGCCAAGCCGATCGCAGAGTTCAAGCATCGCCCTCACGACCTTCTTCTGCAGATGGTGGTGCTGGCGATCCATGAAATTGGAGACGATCTGGCCGTGCAGCGACAGCTTGTCGAACGTGTACTTCTTGGTGATCTCGGCGACGCGCTGGACACGGTCTTCGATGATGCGACCGCCGCTGACGATCTCTTCGCCATAGATCCCGATCTCGCAGGCGTCGGCGCCCGTCTCGGCAACTTCACGGAGCGAGGCGTCAAGGCTCGAAAGATCGCCCTTGCCTGTCCGGTTGCAGAATCCCACGGCGGAAATGATGTCGTTCATTACGGTTCTCCTGATCTATGGAAGTGTTCAGACTGCTTGGAGTGTCGGTTGGCTGGCGGAACTGCTCACGGCGCGCGGCTCCAGATCGATCTCGATCCGGCGACCGGTTTCCTTGTCGAAGAGGTGGAGGTGTGCGAGCGGCAGCTTCAGGGTAACGCGATCGCCCGGCCGCACGCGCAGATGCTCGTCGACAGCGGCGGCGAAAGGATAGCCGTTCAGGTCCGAGTGAATGACGCGGCCGGAGCCGAGCTCCTCGATGAAATCCACCTTGATCGAGACGCCGTCCGGCGCAACGACGCATTGTTCCGGTCGAATGCCGACGGTGATCTGTCTTGCGCCCAGTCGCGTGGCAAGGCCCTTGTTGACCGGCATCTTGGTGCCGCCGAATGTGAGGCACGCATTTTCAACATCGACGGTGGCTTCGAACAGGTTCATCGCCGGTGAGCCGATGAAGGATGCGACGAAGACGCTTGCCGGCCGGTGATAGATGTCGAGCGGCTGGCCCACCTGCTCGACCACGCCCTTGTTCATCACCACCAGCTTGTCGGCCAAGGTCATTGCTTCCACCTGGTCGTGCGTGACGAAGACAGACGTTGCTGCCAGACGCTGATGCAGCTTGCGGATTTCAGCCCGCATGGTGACGCGGAGCTTGGCATCCAGGTTCGACAGCGGTTCGTCGAACAGGAACACGTTCGGCTCGCGAATGATCGCGCGCGCCATGGCGACGCGCTGCCGCTGACCGCCGGAAAGGGCGGCCGGCTTGCGATCGAGATAGTCGGAAAGCCCGACGATCTTGGCCGTTTCCTCGATCCGGCGAAGCCGCTCCGCCTTTGCAACGCCCGCCACCTTCAGCGCGTAGCCGATGTTTCCCGCAACGGTCATGTGCGGGTAGAGGGCGTAGTTCTGGAACACCATGGCGCAGCCGCGTTCGCGCGGTTCGAGCTTGTTCACAACTTTTCCGTTGATCGCGATCTCACCTGCGGTGATCTCCTCAAGCCCCGCGATCATCCGCAGAAGCGTCGATTTCCCGCAGCCGGACGGGCCGAGGATCACGACGAATTCTCCGGATGCGAAAGCGAGGTCGATGCCGTGCAGGGTGGGGTTCTTGCCGTAGGATTTACGCACGGCGCGAATTGCGATGTCAGCCATGAGCGCGGACCTCTCTGTCTGTTCTGATTGGGGAAAGCGGGGTCATTTTTCCGTGGCCACGAGGCCGCGAACGAACCACCGCTGTAAGACGGCGACGACGACGAGCGGTGGCAGCATGATGATCAGCGAACCGGCGAGCGTCACATTCCAGTCCGGCGTGCCGTTGTCGGCGGGCAGGAGCGCTACCAGCGACATCATCGTGGTCTTGTATTGCGGGTCCGTCACCATCAGGAGCGGCCAGAGATACTGGTTCCAGCCGTAGACGAACATGATGGTCGTCAGTGCCAGCATGTTGGTGCGCGAGAGCGGAAGCAGCATGTCGATGAAGAAGCGGATCGCGCCCGACCCGTCCATGCGCGCAGCCTCCGCCAGTTCGTCCGGCAGGGTCAGGTAGAACTGGCGATAGAGGAAGGTTCCGGTCGCCGTGGCGATCAACGGCAAAGTGAGGCCGGCATAGGAATTGAGAAGGTTCCAATCGACGGAGACCTCGAAGCCGGTGACGGCGGAAATCAGCAAGCGGATCGGTTGGAACAGGTCGGCGGCGACGGCATAGGTCGGCACCACGCGTACTTCGAGCGGCAGCATCAGGGTGATGAACACCATCCAGAAGAAGAAGCCTTTCAAGGGTGTTCGGAAGAACACGATGGCAAAGGCCGTCAGCGCCGACAGCGCCACTTTGCCGACCGTGACGAGGCTCGCCATCACGAAGCTGTTCAGCATCGCCGTCCCGAGACTGGCGCGCGACCAGGCCGCACCCATGTTCTCGAAAAGGCGATCCTGCGGCACGAAGCTGAAGGGAATGGCGTTGACCTGCTGGAAAGTCTGGCTGGCGCCCGACACGATGACGATGAAGGGGCCGATCAAAAGCAGGAAGCCGAAGATCATCACGCCATAGGTCAGGGCGTTGGCAAAGGGTGTCCGCTGGATCATGGGAGCCTCACTTGTAATGGACCTGGCGCTCGATGAAGCGGAACTGGATGAAGGTGAAAATCATGATGAGGCCGATGAGCACGAGGCTCTGGGCGGACGCACCGGAGTAGTTCAGGCCGCGGAACGCCTCCTCGACGATGCGGTAGACCATCACGTCAGTGCCGTGGTTCGGGCCGCCATCGGTCGTGCGGGCGACGATGCCGTAGGTGTCAGCGCCGACGAAACCCTCGGTCATCATGATGACCAGCAGGAAGAAGAGCGTTGGCGCCAACAACGGGATCTGGATATCGACCGCGCGACGGATCGGGCCGCAGCCGTCCATCGCGGCCGCCTCGATCAGCGAACGCGGAACCGACTGCAGGCCGGCAAGCAGGAAGATGAACGTGTAGCCCGCCCATTTCCAGGCAAAGACGACGATGACGAGGATGAGGGCGTGGCTGCCGTACTTGGCCGGGTTCCAGAAATCCGGAAAGGCGGCGTTGACGGATGCCATCAGCCCGCGCTCCGGCGACAGGATGAAGCGGAAGGCCATGCCGGCTGCAGGCCCGGCAATCGCATAGGGCAGAATGTAGAGGAACCGGAACGGCGCGGAACCCGGCAGTTGCCGGTCGACCGCAAGGGCAAGGACAAGGCCGATAAAAATGGTGGCAAGCGTGCCGCAAAGGGCAAATGCCAGGCTGACGCCGACCGAGTTCCAGTAGAGCGGATCGGCAAACACTTCCTGGAAGTTTGCCAAGCCGACGAACTCTGCCGCCCCGCCGAACGGCGGCTCCAGCGTGAAGGCCCATCGCAACACGGCGACCGCTGGCCAGTAGAAAAAGAGCAGGATCAAAATGATCTGCGGCAGGGCGAAAAGGCTCGGCAGCCACCAGCTGCGAAAGGCCGCGCGCTTGTCCATATGTCGAAATTCCAATGCGCAAGAAGAGCGATCGGAGCCCGCCGATATCGCGGCAGGCTCCGGGCGGATCGGATCTTAGTTCAGCGTCTGTCCGGCGTAGGTCTTCTCGAAGCGGCGCAGAACGGCGTTGCCGCGTTCGACCGTCTTGTCGAGCTCGGCCTGTACGTCTGCGTTTTGCATGAAGATCGCTTCGAGGGCGGTTGCGAATTCCTTGCGGATCTGCGTGAAGCCGCCGAGGCGAATGCCGCGGGTGTTTTCCGAGGTCGGGGTGAAGGACAGGCTCTGGATGGCGAATTCGCGGCCCTTGTAGGGAGCCTTGTCATAGAAGCCATTGGCCTTCATGGCGTCGAAACCGGTCTTGGTCACCGGGATGTAGCCGGTTACCGTCGACCACCACTCGGCCATTTCCGGCGTCGCAAGGTAGTTGAGGAAGGCGGCCGCGCCCTTGTATTCGGCTTCCGGACGACCGGCGAGCACCCAAAGCGAGGCGCCGCCGACGAGCGAGTTCTGCCGCTCGGTGCCCTTCCAGACCGGCAACATGGCGACTTCCCACTTCACACCCTCAGGCAGGGTCTTGCCGATGGTGCCGTGGTCGGCGACCGAGGTCTGGATCATCTGGCAGGTCTGGGAGGTGAAGGCTGGGACGATGTCCATGCCGAGCTGCTTGGTCTTGACGACGAAGAGCTTCTCGTCGGCCATTTTCTTGAAGAACTTCACATGGTCGACGAACTTGGTCTTGTTGACGACAAGCTCGGCGTTGAGGCCATTGTAACCGTTCGCTTGGGTGGCGATCGGCTGGTTATGGATGGCCGAGAACTGCTCCATCAGCGGCCAGGTGTCGAAGTTGAACGCCAGCGGGCATTCGAAACCGGCCGTCTTCAGCTTGCGGGCCGCTTCCTCGACCTGCTCCCAGGTGTCCGGCTTGAAGTCGATGCCGGCCTTCTGGAAGGCGTCGACGTTGTAGTAGAACATCGCGGTGGAGGAGTTGAACGGGAAGGAGTTCAGTGCGCCCTTTGCTGTGGCGTAGTAATTGGCGATGCCGCCGAAATAGTTGTTCCAGTCGATCGTATAGCCGTTGTCGGCCATCAGCTTCTTGGCGGGCACGAAGGCGCCGGACAGCATCATGTCGAGCGTGCCGGCATCATAGATCTGGGTGATCGCCGGCTGCTTCTTGGCGCGGTAGGCGGCAATCGTGTTCTGCAGGGTCGTGTCGTAACCGTTTTGCGAGGTGCAGACGATCTCGAACTCCGACTGGCTGTCGTTGAACTTCTTGCAGGCATCCTGGACGCGTTCGCCGAGGTCGCCCGAAAGGCCGTACCAGAATTCGAATTTCGTCTTTTCGGCGGCCGCAGCCGACGCGCCGAACGCGACGCTCGCCATCAGGCCGAGGAATACGGAAGTAGTGACGGAGACTCTCATTTGCAAAACGCTCCTTGCAGGATGGCGGACACCAGGATCGGTGGCACGATGAAGCCGGGGCGCTTGCTAACAGTTGCGTGTGACAGTCCGTGACAATCTGCATGATGATAAAATGAAAGTTTCGTAACGCTGGCGCGCGACAGGCAGGCCAACCAATCTCCCTTGGCCCTGGCCGACCGGAAGGGCCTGAAAACCCGCTTGGTTCGCAATAGGACTAAGTGGGGCGGAAAAAGAGGCGCGGCCTCAGTCGACTTTCGCTCCCACCTCCGACAGGTATGCGTCGTAGCCGAACAACAGGTCTTGGCTCAGGTCCTTGCCGTCGAACCGCGCAATAAAGTCTTCAAGGTCGGCCTGACGTGAGAAGCCCATGGCCACGGCAGACATGCTCTCGATGTCGCCCTCTTCGTCCTCGTAAGTCGCGCTCATCTCCAGGGCGCCCAACCGATCGAAGTTCGCTTGCATATGGAATGAAAGCCAGACCAGATATTCAAGCGGATAGCCGGGGTTCCTGCCGTATGTCACCACAAAGGGATAGGCTGAACGGAACCGGCTGGCCAGAGCTTCGCCATCGGTTGCAAAGACGAGCAGATCGCTATCCTCATCGAGGTCGTGGAGTTCGATGGTCAAATCATGTTTGCGCAACGCGACGTAGCCGCCAAGTCGGTCCCACGGCAAGGACGTCAAGATGATCTCGCGCCATCGCGTGATGGCGACATCGAGATCGGTGCGGACCAAAAACATGAAGGATCCCTGCAGCGTCGTGGCACAATCAAGAGCTTTCAGCTTTGCACAGTGCACGCTGCAGTCAATGGATATTAGCGCTACCTAAATTCATGGTAAGGAGGAAGTTGTCGTGATTTAAGAGGCGCCGGCGAAACATCAGCCTCGCCGGCTGGCCGGTTTATCGCCAGTATCCCCGCCCGGTATCGACCGATGATCGTCCCACGACGTAGCCGATGGTAAAGGCGAGCGCGCCGATCAGCACGCTGAGGGTGGTCGCGGTGTGAGGATGTTGTGCCGCGGCGGTCGCGACGGCGGTCGTTTCCCTCTTTACTGCTTCGCTGGCTGTCTGTGCAGCTTTGCGCATACCGGCAAGGGGTTCTTCGGGTGTGCCTGTGAAGCCCGCTTTCAGATCGTCGTCTTTGGCCATCGCTTTCATCTCCTTTCGCGTATGAAGGAGAAACTGAGCACGGCGCCATCGGTTCCGAAGCCCCGGGTACGATTTTGTTCAAGGCAGCCATCCGGTCGCGACTGCCTCCGGGGCAGTCGGAGCTCGCCGCCGGCAAAATAGCCCGTCAATTGCGCTTTGGGGTGGATCGTGCGCCAGAATTCTTCGGCAAAGTCCTAGTGGGTCGACAGGATACGGTTGCTCAACGATCCGCCGTAGGTCTTCCTGGTCGCAACTTTGTTTTCCAGCGAGGCAAGGATGTCTTCGCAGAAGTCGACGTCGTAGAGTTCACGAATGGTCTGGAGACCGCCGGGCGTGAACACGTTTATCTCGAGCAGCTTGTCGCCGACGATATCGAGGCCGACCAGAAACATGCCATCTTCGACAAGCTTGGGCCGCAGGGTCTCGGCGATCGCCAGCATTTCCTTTGTGACCTGCGCCCGTTTTGGGGTCCCGCGCGCGTGGATGTTGGAACGCACGTCGCCCTTCGCGGGGACGCGCCTGAATGCAGCGTATACGTCGCCACGCTGCAAGGGGCGTCCGTTCATGAGAAACAATCGGGTATCGCCTTCCGACGCTTTTGGAAGGTAACACTGCGCAATGAGATAGCCGACCTCACCGACGGCATCGATGATTTGATTGAGATTGGACTCGGTGCTGCTTCCAACCCGAAAAACGTTCTTTCCGCCGGATCCCTGCAGCGGTTTGATGATCACACCGTCCGAATGGTCGTCGATAAACGTTCTGATCTCCTCTATGTCCTTGGAAATCAAAGTGGTCGGACGAACGATGGCCGGGAAATCCTGGAAGTAGAGTTTGTCCTGCGCCAGGGCCAGACCACAGGGGTCGTTGACGACGATCGTGCCTCGCTCAGCGGCAAGCCGACCGAAATTCGCGCCGGCATGCGCTGCCCAGGGGCGACTATCGGCATCCAGCGAGGGATCGTTCCGTAAGAACAGGACATCCACCTCCTCGACATTGACAAGGGTTCTTTGCTGTTCGGGAGCGATCAGAGCACGCAGCAGTGTTTCGGACTTCTTGGGGCGCGCGTCGCCAAGATTTGCTGCGCGGATCATCAATGCGTCGTCGGGGCCAAGGATGAAATCACCCGGCGTTACATAGAGCACGTCGTGGCCGCGAGCGAGCGCGGCAAGCGCCAACGACGTTGTCGTATAGGAAGGCTTTTCGGACTCGATCGCGTTGACAAGGAAGGCGATGCGCATAGGGGCTCCTACCTGGAATGAGGTGCCGCCGACCACGCCTGGCAGCAAGAATTTGCCCTGAAGGCGTTGGAGCCAGCGACAACCGTCGTCGATGCGCAGGAGAAACGGAAGCACAGTGCGATCGGTTCCGAAGCGACCGACGCTCCTCACCGTCGATGTTCTGGTGCCCAGGACTCGCGCCCCTTTTTCCGGTCAGCCGCAAGCGAACGGGCTTTGGCCATTCCTTTTACGTTCGGTCGTTCCGAGGTCGAGTTGAGGAGGAAGGCTTGCCCAAACCGCGAGCAGATTGCTGCCTGATCAAGCCTTATCGTCCAGCGCCATCTCGACCATCGTCGGACGAAAGCCTGCGGTTGCGAACAGCCTTTGCGCTGCCTCGTTCCGGTGCGCTGTGGAAAGCACGACCAGGCCAGCCCCTCGCTTTCGCAACTCTGCAACGGCCGCGTCGAGCAACATGCGGCCGATGCCCTGGCTGCGACGTTCGGGATCCACGAAAAGGTCGTGAATGACGCCGGCCGGTCCTCGGAGTGCCATGTAATCGTATCCCTCGCGAGAGGCATAGGCATATCCGACGATTGCATTTTCCTGCTCGGCTGTGAGGACCACGACATCCGGCTCTTCAAGCTGACTGTGCAACCATCGGCCATAGGAAGCCTTCGTGCCGGCTCCCGCCGCGATGAAGCGCGTGGGGTCCCATTGATGATGGAGTGCCGTCAGTTGCGTGCCAAACGCGCCAAGCACGGGCATGTCATCCTGTCGGGCGGCTCTAATCGTAATTGGTGACGGCATGTCGCGGCATGATCCAGCTGTCGGTCGCGCCGTGACGTGGATCAGTCTGGCCCGCCGACCTTGTATCTTAAATGATGGGCGCCGTGGCTCAACTGTGCAGATGCGATGAAGGAGCCCTATCTTTCCCGCCGAGTCTTCTTTGTTCCATTTCGCGCGCGATCAGCCCGTCGAGGAGGCGTGGTCCGGCGCGTCAGGTCGAGCGTTTGATTTTGCCAGGGCCGTCGTCGCTCTCAGCCCCCGTTTCATGCGGCGTAGCGCCCTATGCCACCACAATCGGGACCTTGATCGGTGACGCCTTGACCCGGTTGTACAAATCGACGACGTCCTGGTTCATCATGCGCACGCAACCGGAAGACGCCTGCGTGCCGATGGTCCACCATTCCGGTGAGCCGTGCACGCGATAGCCGGTGTCCTGGCCGTCCTTGAAGATGTAATGTGCCCGGGCTCCGAGCGGGTTATCGAGGCCACCCGGCTGGCCGTTCGTCCATTTCACCAGCTCAGGCTTGCGCGCGATCATCTCCCTGGGCGGCGTCCAGGTCGGCCACACCTTCGTGTACTGGATCTCCGCACGGCCGCTCCACTCGAAGCCGGCCTTGCCGATGCCGACACCGTAGCGGACCGCTTCGCCACCGTCCTGCACCCAATAGAGATGCCGCTCATTGAGCCGCACCACGATTGTGCCCGGCGCCTCACCGGTGGGATCGCGAACGATCTGACGACGGAATTCCGGTTTGACCTTCTGGAACGGAATGGCCGGGATGACGAAGCCGTTGTCGGCCAGCGACGCATACATCGTGCTGTTGTCGGTGATGTTGCTGTCGACGCTGATCGGTGGAATTGCCCCTGTCGACATCGTGTCAACACCCATAGGCGACATACGACCGGACGGCTCGAGCGATGGGAGGTCGAGGGCCTGCGAGCACCCGGACGCACCCAGCAGCGTCATGATACCGAGGTTCGAAAGCAGGGCGCGGCGGGAGACGACGTAGCCGGGCTCCGAAATGGTTGCACCGGAGGACAGCTTCTGATCTTGCGGCTTACGCATGCACTTTTACCCCAGACGAACGTCGGCATCATGCCTCCGGATGGGCGCAGTTTCACGAATCATGGTTAAAAAGACGTGAAAGGGCTGCCGGTCGCGCGCCATCTTGGGACAATCGATGAAGCTCTCCGGGTCATGCTGGGAGTGCTCTGAATGATTTCAGGAGGAGCGCTTCCGAGGCGACGCCACCCCTAAAAATCTACAGAGCGCTGGACATGTGACTATAACTTGACTAGCACACTCATGAAAACGAACTTGGCCCGGACCTGCCGGCCTTGCGATGGAGCGTACATGTCAAGCCGCCTCAAGACATTCACTGCACTGGCCCTGTCCCTGTCGGCGCTCCTGCCGGCAGCGGCGTCGGCCGAAACGGCCTTCCTCGATCACCGCGGCAAGACGATCACATTTGCAAAACCGCCGGAGCGCGTCGTGACGATCGTCCGTTCGGCGCCGATCATCTATCGTGCCGTGGACGAAAAGGCCGATCGTATCGTCGGCATGAACAAGGATTCGCTGGTGCGATACTTTACCAGCGGCATCTATGCCGAGATGCTCCCGGAAATGGCCAAGATCAATGCCAGCGCAGCACAGGACGGCTTCGTGCCGAATGTAGAGGCGATCCTTGCTGAGAAACCCGACGCGGTGATCCAGTGGACCCATGACGAGAAGCTCATCGAGCCGCTGGAACGGGTGGGGCTCACTGTCGTCGGCTGGCAATGCTGCTCCGAGCAGGACCGGCTCGACTATGTCACGCTCAGCGGCTACATGACCGGCCGTAACGACCGCGCGCAGGCGATCCTGAAAGCTCAGTCCGAGACTTTGAAGGCCCTTGATGAAAAGGTAGCCAAGCTCGACAAGTCGGCGCTTCCGTCTGTCCTCCACATCGACAAGGTTGCCGATCAGATCCAGGTCATCGCCAACGGCTCGCAGGATCTTTCCCTCAGCGGTGTCACCAATCCGGCGGCAGACAATACCGGCGAATGGTGGCGCACCGTCGATTTCGAACAGTTGCTCGTCTGGAACCCTGATATCATCATCATTCCCGCCTATGCGACCGACCTCAACCCGAAGGATTTCTTCGATAACCCGGTGCTAGCCAGTCTCAAGGCTGTGAAGGAAAAGCGCGTCTATAAGCAGCCGGTCTTTGCCCGCACCCCCGATGCGCCGGAAATCTTCCTGACATCGGAATGGTTGGCGGCGATCGCCCATGGGGCCGATTTTGCTCCCAACTTCAAGAAGCAGATCCTCGACAGCTACAAGCTCATTTACGGCGCCGAGCTGAAAGACGGCCAGGTCGCTGCGATCCTCGAAACTGAAAGCAATGCGCCTGCGAGCAAATATGCCGAGCTCTTCCAGTAAGGCATCGATGAGCGTGCCTTCCGGATTGGGGCGGAAAAGCGCTTCCGTCTCCGTCCTGGCTGTCCTCCTGGGGCTCCTGGTGGCCGTCGTCCTCTATTCGGTGACGATCGGGCGCTACGACCTCTCCGTGCGGGACGTGGGTTACATTCTGATCGACAACGTTCACCCCTTGATCGTTCCCTACTGGGATCCGGTCCAGGAGGTGGTGGTCGAGCAGGTTCGGCTGCCGCGCATTATGGCGGCGGTCATCATCGGTTTCGGCCTTTCCATGTCGGGGGCCGCTCTGCAGGGCCTTTTCCGCAATCCGCTGGTGGATCCGGGGATCATCGGCGTCACCTCCGGTGCCGGTTTTGGCGGGACGCTCGCGATCCTTCTCGGATGGCAGGGCTACGCGCTGTTGACCTTGGCGTTCCTGTTCGGCATCGGCAGCGTCTTCCTCGTCAAGCTGTTGTCGACCGTGCGCGGACGCACCAGCATGCTGACGCTGGTCCTGGCGGGCGTTGTCATTTCCGCTTTCTTTTCGGCAGCGATTTCCATTGCCAAGCTGCTGGCCGATCCCTTTCAGAAGCTGCCCGCCATCACCTACTGGCTCATGGGAAGCATCGCTTCGACCAATTATCTGGATGTTTTGCTGCTCGCGGTCGCCGTGGTTCCCTCCGCCATCGCGATCTACCTGCTGCGCTTCCAGATCAACATCCTGTCGCTCGGCGAGGAGAAAGCCCGCGCGCTCGGTACAAAAGTGGTCTTGGTGCAGTGGATCATCCTCCTTGCCTCCGCATTGATTTCGGCTGGTGTGGTGGCCACCTCCGGCATCATCGGCTGGGTCGGTCTCGTCGTTCCGCACATCGCGCGCGCGCTCGTCGGCGCCGATCATCGGCGCCTCCTGCCGGTGGCGGGCGTGATTGGCGCGATCTACCTGCTTTTGGTCGACGATCTGGCCCGAACGGTCACGACGGCGGAAATCCCGCTCGGCATCATCACCGCCCTGATCGGCGTTCCCGTCTTTGCCGTCATCCTTCGCCGCCTGCATGCAAAGGGAGGCTGGAGCAGTGATTGAGGCACGAGATCTGACCGTCGAGCGCGGGGGCAGGACCATTCTGGCCAATTACAGCCTTCGCCTCGAGCGTGGGCATGTGCTTGCTGTGCTTGGGGCCAACGGTGTTGGCAAGACGACGCTCATCAACACGCTGATCGGTGTCATCAAGCCGAAATCCGGCCGGCTTTCCGTCAGCGGGCAGGTGGGTTATGTGCCGCAACTGTTCGAGGCGCCGTTTTCCTATTCCGCCTTCGACATCGCACTCATGGGACGGGCGCGCCATCTTGGCCTTTTCGGTGCGCCGGGCAAGAAAGACTACGAGATCGTCCGGCATTATTTCCACCTGCTTGGCATCGAACATTTCGAGGGGCAATCGTTCAATTCCTTGAGCGGCGGCCAGCGCCAGCTGGTGATGATCGCCCAGGCACTTTCGTCGGAATGTGACCTTCTGGTGCTCGACGAGCCCTGTGCGGCCCTTGACTACAAGAACCAGGACAAGGTCCTCAGCCTGCTCGAACACCTCAAGGACGAGCACGGTATGACGATCGTGTTTTCGACCCACATGCCGCAGCACGCAGTCGAGATCGCCAGCGACGTGCTTTTGATGACAAGCGGCAGCAAGTATGTCTCAGGGCCGATGGCCGAGGCGCTGAGCGCCGAGAACCTGACGGCGCTCTACGACCTGCCGATTGCGCGCGCCGATTTCGATGGGCTGCCGAAGCATACCTATGCCCCGGTTTTTCGTCATGATGGAGTTCGGTTTGATGGCTGACGTGACGCCCAACGCCGCAAAGCGGATCGCCTACATCCATTGGGGCAACAGTTGGCAGCTGCGAAGCTTCCAGGACTTCAACCACTATATCGACGATCTCATCTATATCCACGACCTGCCTCGGTTCGACCTTTCGACCTACGCCGCGGTCATCATGCCGGATGCGATGGATGCGGCCGCGCCGATCCCGCACCGACAGCAGCTGAATGCCTATCTGAAGGGTGGCGGCTTTCTCGTCGTCAGTCTGCAGGGGCATGCCGACTGGCTCGAGATTCCTGGCCTTGAATGGACGCCGGGAAACTGCCGCGACTGGCTGTGGTGGACCAAAGGGGAAAGGCTGGAGGTGAGCTTCACACAGCCGCTTCATCCGATCACCGACAGTATTCCGCTTTCGCATATGAGCTGGCATTGGGGCGGATCCTATAACGTGCCGGAAGGCGCGCGCTCGATACTTGAGATCGATGGTGGCCGCGGCAGCCTGTTTCTCGATTTTCCGTCGCTGCCGGGCGGCGGGCGGCTGCTGCTTTCGACGCTCGATCCCCATTCGCACAACGGTCAGCGCTTCATGCCGGCGACCACGCGGTTCCTTCAGTCCTTCTATCCCTGGCTCAACCGTGAACTCGGCATCAAGCGCCCGTCGAACAATCGCTTCACCTACCTGCAGTGCTCGCATGTGCCCTCGGAGTGGCATCCCGCCTGGATCGAGGAAAGTCTCGAACGTGCCGGTTTTGAGACCTTGTTTTCGCCGCTTTACGAACTCGGGCCCCAACTCCTGGAAAAGACGGACACGCTCTATATTCCGAGCAGCCACGACGAGTTCTTCCTGAAAAGCCGGTCCGACGATCTCCTTGCGTTCCTCGCCCGTGGCGGAAACCTCGTCATCTGCGCCGAGCCGTGCCAGCCATGGCTGCCGTTCATGGCCCCCTTCCATGCGGTCTCGCCGCGTCCGTTCACCAACATCAAGGTACGGGTGCGCAACGACCGGTTTGGCATCTTTGCCGATCTCGGTGACGACTTCGATGGCTGGGAAGGCATATTCGGGCAATATGCGCGAGGTTGGAGCGATCCGCCCCCCGGAGCGATCTGGCTGACAGATGTCGGACCGGAGGGCGACCCGAAGCCTGCGGACTGGCTGTGGCAGTATCCGACGACGACGGGGCGTGGAGGCTATGTCTTCATGCACAATGGCGACAACATGACCCGCTACCCGGATCGTGGCCCCAAAAAGGAGGCGCTGGTCGCCAATGTCTGCCTGGCGCTTCGCAGGCTCTCCATGGGCGAGTTGCTATTCTAACGCCTACCGGGAGAAGACGCCGTCCATCCAGAAAGGCAACGCGACCGTTGCCTCCGTGTCCGACGAAATGATCAGGTTCTCGCGCGAAACGCCGATGTCGGAAACGGCGCGCCAGCCATCGGGCAGGCGGATGGCGCCGAATGCAAAGCCGATGGCGACTTCCCCGTCCGGCACAAGCTCGATTGCCGTCGGGTAACCCCGCTCGTTCAGCCAGTTCGGTCGGCTGCTTGCCTCGCGACCGTAGCCGAAGAAGGTGCATCCTTCCTCCAGTCCCAGCACGCCCCGATGCCTGCCCGAGAAGGGCTCGTAGTGACGTCCCCCGTTGCTCATCCAGAGCATCGAGAATGGCAAGACCCGCGGGTCCCTGACGGAGAAAAACAAGAATCCGTCATCACGCGCCGACACTGCGGTCCATCCCATGGTCGAGTTCGGCTCCTCCGCGAGGATCAGGAAATCCTCGGAATCGGGTGGACCCGGCTGAACGCTCAGATCCACCGCGCCGCCTCCCTTCAGTCGCACGCTTGTCAGATCGACAAACTCTTGAGGGTACATGAGTGCCGAGTTTCCGCGTTGCGGGTCGGTTTCCACGGCATGTTCGGGCGTTGCCCCGAAAGCTTTCGGCGAGAAGTTCAGAGATGCTTCTCCCGTTATCCGGACCATTGGATGGTGTGCGACGGGAAGCATGCCGAAGCCCCCGACGAAACGATGACGCTGATAGACAATCGGCTGGTCGGGCTTGAGCGTCAGCTCCTTGAATACAGCGGCGCCAGCAACCTGTCCGTCGAGCCGGAAGATCGCTGTAACCGTACCGTCGGCATCTGTCCGGCAGCTCTCCTCCAGCCAGACCCCGTTGGCGGTCAAGCCATGTTCGACGGTACCGCTGACGTCATCATGCCCGAACGGCGCGCAGAAGAAATCACCGGAAAGACTGGCAAGGCTTTGGCCCATGGCTGCGGGTACACGTTCCGGACAGCCCCCATTGTCCTCGCCTGTGCGCCAGGGTGCACGATGCATCGGTCGTATCCGGTCGGGCCCGGTCCCAAAGACGACCTCCTCCAGATGACCGCCCTGCGGGTTGAACGTTACCTTCGCGCTGTTGGTTTCGATGACATGCATTATCCGCTCCATTGGCCGGGAGTTGGTCTTCGGCGACCATATCGATCGGATAATAATAAAACAATTGTTTTTCTTTATTGACGAGGCGTCGGTTTTTTGACACTCCTTGCGCTCAAGGGGAGGGCAAGGCATGCGCTCAATCGACCAAACTGAACTGCGACGGATGTTTCCCGCGCCCGAGGCGTTGGTTGTCAGCAAACAACTCACCCGGCTCGACAAACACTGTCTTCAATTTCTCTCGCTGTCTCCGTTCGCCTTGATCGGCACGCGCAGCCAGGCGGGTGGAGACGTATCGCCACGCGGGGATCCAAGGGGGTTCGTCCACGTGTTGGATGAAAACACGTTCCTTATCCCCGACCGCCCTGGCAACAACCGGCTCGACACCATGGAAAACATCCTGGCTGATCCCGTGGTCGGATGCCTGTTTCTTGTGCCTGGCCTGGGCGAGATCCTTCGCGTCAACGGCGTTGCCGACATCGTGGTCGGCGACGCGCTCGAAGCCCTTTCCATTCAGGGCAGGGCGCCGCGCGTGGCGATCCGGGTGCATGTCAGGGAAGTGTTCTTTCACTGCTCCAAGGCGGTCATCCGCTCGAAACTCTGGAATCCGGCAACCTTTGCAATGCGCGAAGACTTTCCGCCACTCGGTGCGATCCTTGCGGATCAGATTGCCGGTCTCGACAAGGACGAGATGGTGGAAAAGATCCGCGTCGGCGATCAACGAACACTTTACTGAGGCGCCAATGATCGAAGTGAAATTCATCCAATCGAACGGTGAGCAATGCGTCGTGCTGACCGAGCCCGTGGGCAGCCTCATGCAATTGGCGCTGGCCAACAATGTCGGGAGCATCCTTGGAGACTGTGGTGGAACATGCGGCTGCGGGACGTGCCAGGTCCACGTCGACGAGCACTGGATGGCAAGGCTCCCATCGGTCGCCGACGATGAAGCCGACATGCTGTCATTGTCGGAAAACCTCACGCCGCAAAGCCGACTTGCCTGCCAGATCAAGTTGAAGCCCGAGCTGGACGGGCTGACCGTGCGCGTTCCCGAAGTGCAGGGATAACCAGGAACGACCGTCGAGCTTTTGGCTCAGAAGGGATGGCAGAACCGTGAGTGCTATAGTGATAGTGGGTGGCGGCCAGGCTGCCGTTGCTGCGGCTTCCAGGTTGAGGGCGCTCAAGGTCGAGCGGCCGATCACGATCATTGCCGACGAAGCCGTGCTGCCTTACCAAAGACCGCCGCTTTCGAAGAGCTACCTGCTGGGCGGTGCTTCTCTCACCGATATCTTGCTCAGGCCCGCGAGTTGGTACGCCGGCCTCGGCATCGAAATCTTGACCGGGACACGGGTCGATCATATCGATCGCAACCGGCAACGTGTCACCTGCGACACCGGCGAAGAGCGTGCCTACGAAACGCTCGTTCTGGCAACGGGCGGATCTCCACGGACCTGGCCGGCGACCCTCGGGGGAAACCTGGACGGTGTCTATGTGGCGCGGAACAAGGCGGATGCCGATCGGCTTATGCCTGAAATGATAACTGGAAAGACCATGCTGGTCGTCGGTGGCGGCTATGTCGGCCTTGAAGCTGCCGCCGTCGGCGCTGAACTCGGCCTGAACGTGACGGTGATCGAGGCGGAGGCCCGGATTCTCAATCGTGTTGCATCATCGGCGACATCAGACTTTTTAAAAGAACTTCACGTGCGCCATGGGGTCTCCATCAAGGAGAGAACTGGCCTTGTTCGCTTCGTCGGCAACAACGGCCGCGTCGCCGAAGCCGAAATGAGCGACGGCTCCATCCTGCCCATCAATTTCGCAATCGTTGGAATTGGGATCACCCCGAACATCGGCCTGGCAGAAGGATGCGGGCTCGCCGTGATGAACGGTATCCTGGTTGACGCCTTCGGCAGAACCTCGGATCCAAACGTCTACGCCGTCGGAGATTGCGCCGCCTTTCCGTACGGTCAAGGCACGGTCCGATTGGAGTGCGTACAGAACGCGATTGACCTCGCCGAAGCTGCTTCAGCATCGATTGCGGGTTCCCCGAAACCCTATGCACCAGTGCCCTGGTTCTGGTCCGATCAATATGATGCGAAGCTGCAGATCGCCGGACTGAACACGGGTTACACCGACGTCCTGTCGCGCGTTGGAAAGACTGCCGACGCGCGTTCGCTCTGGTACTTCGACAAGGAACGGTTTCTCGCCGTCGACGCCATCAACGATGGCAAATCGTTTGTGATGGGGAAGAAGCTTCTCGCACGCGGCATTTCTCCTTCCAGGGACATCCTTGCAGATCCAGACGTCGATGTGGTTGGCTATGTCCAATCCCTGTTGCGCTGATTTTCAGCGCTGACATATCCGGGAGCCGGCCGAAACGATGTGATCGCGTCGGCTGGTAACGGCGCCGCCTGCCTACCGCATCCCCTCGAGCGATTGCTTCGTCAGCAGATCCGGGTGCGGCGTCATCAGGTTCAAGAGAGGAAGAGCGGATGCGCCCAAAAGCGCGCTCGTGCTGCCCAGCCTGCTAATCTCGACCCTTTGATGAGCCTCGTCCGTGCAAATCGACGGCAGGATTTCCTGCACGCCGGCGAGAAGCAACTCCAGCAACCAGCCGGGCGCCGTTCCGCCCAGAATGATCCGATCGGGGTCGAATGCGTTTTCCAACGTCACTATGGCGCGCGTGAGGGGAGGGACCGCCCTTGCAAGCCAGGCTTTGATCTCGCCGTCGTCGGAACCCAGGCGATCGATCCGATCGCCGAATTCGGCCAGCGACAAATAGGTGTGCAGGCAGCCCCTGTTGCCGCAGTGGCATTGAGGGCCGTTCGGGTCCACGAGGATGTGACCGAATTCGCCGGCGTTCCCGCGATAGCCGCGCTGCAGCTTGCTGTCGCGCACGATCGCGCCACCGACGCCGGCGCCAATGAAGATGTAAAGGAAGTCGCTTCGTTCCTTGGCCGTACCCGAGAGATTTTCCGCCATCGCGGCTGCATTCGCGTCATTCTCGATCCACGTGTCCGGACCGAAGAAGTGCTGGATCGTGCCGACTTGCTCGAGATAATCCGAATGCGGCTCGCGGTGCCGTGGCATGGCAAGCGGGGCCGAGACCGCGATCCCGACGCCAAGCCGCGCCCTGTCTTGCATGCTTTGCGAACAGGCCGCTTCTATTCGTTCCAGGGACCGGCGTATTTCCGCCGCGTCCGACGCGAGCTTGAAGGCGCCGCCCTCGAACACGACGTCTCCGACCAGATTGGTGCCCAGGTACCGGCATTCGGACCCGGTCAGGTGAAAGCCGAGCGAATAGCCGCGGTCGGGATTGATGGCGACCTCGATCTGCGGCTGACCCCGAAGCCCCTTGCGCCTGCCGATCTGTTTGACGAAGCCTTCGGCCAACAGGTCTTCCACAATGTTCCTTACGGCTTGTGGCGTCAGGCCGCTCAACCTTGCAAGCTCGACCCGCGATAGACTTTCCGTCCGCCGAAGCGCGTCGAGGATTACAGCCCGGTTGTAGGTCCTTGTAAGGGCTGCGGAATTTCCAAACTTTACCACATCTGCCTCAATATTCGTTGGTTGCACACCTAGCAAAACCGCCGCAAATCGGCAACCGCGCCGGATCCCGGCGACCGCGCACCCGACACTGCCTGAGGCTCACGGCCAGGCCGCGTAGTTCGTGTTGACGTCGCTCCTCTTCAAGGCGGCGCCGGCGCGATGGGCGCGGGGCGACACGCCCGCGATGCGCTTGAAGAACCGGCTGAAATAGGCGGCGTCCTTGAAGCCGAGCGCTTCTGCCACTTCCGAAACCTGCAGGCCGGAATTGTCGAGCAGGATCGAGGCTTCCGTCATCAGCCGCTCGTGAATGAGTTCCATCGGGGTTCGGCCGGTCGCTCGCCGGGTCGCGGTGTTCAGCCGGTCGGCGGTCACGCCGAGCGCCTCGGCATAGGCGCCGATCGACCAGTGGTCGCGAATGTGCAGTTCCACGAGATGGACGAAGCTGCGCACGATCGCCCGCGGCGACGGTTGCGGCCGGTCGTGACCGGGGTTTGCCAGCCGCCAGATGGAGATCAGCACCAGCGCCAGTTGATGGCGGATGACTTCCTGTGCGCCGGGCTCGTTGGCGCTGAGTTCCTGTTCTATGGCTTGCAACGCCTGGGACAACTGGCGGGCAGCCGCGACCGGGATACGGGCGCCAAGGATCGGGCGCGCGATCGCTTCGCGCACCTGGGCAAAGACGGCGCCCGTCGGCATCGCCGAACCGAGCACGAGATCGGGAATAGCCAGCGACGCCCCCTCGGCGCCCGCATCGAACAGGACGGATCCTGTCTCGCCTGCCGGCGCCCACACGATTGCCGGGCCGGATAGCGGAACGTCATGCCGACCGAGGCGGATATGGCCGCCGCCCGAAAGCACGACGAAGATCCGGTTACGGGTCCCGCGGAACGTCCATTCCGACTGCGACAGGGCCGCCTTGAACACCCGTGCCTCGGTGGGGCCGGCGGGGCGTGCGTTTGCGGTTGGCTGGTTCGTTGCAGAGGTGCTGGAAGCTGGCGTCACATCGTGATCCCGGTTTCCGTGAAAAGTACAAGTATCTCTTGTAAAAGTCTATTCCGTAGCGACAGTGCCGGTATTAGCCTGAGAGGGTCGAATACAGCTTCTGGATGCCGGAGGAGAACGGGCACCAGGCGAGCATGACGACGGGGCTCGCACCACGCGGGCAAATGGGAGGAGAATCATGAAAACCTTTCGACGCAGGCAAGTCCTGCGAACGACGGCGCTCGCCGTGATCATGCTCGCCAGCGGCGTCGCCAGCACGGCGATGGCTGAGGACCGCAAGTCCGTGAAGATCGGTTATGCGATCTCGAAGACCGGGCCGAACGCGGGCGGTGCCGGCATTACCACGCTGCCGAACTACCAGCTTTGGGTAAAGGACGTGAACGACGCCGGCGGCCTCGAACTGCCTGACGGTTCGAAACTGCCGATCGAAGTCATCGAGTATGACGACCGCTCCTCGTCCGAAGAGGTCGTGCGAGCGGTCGAGCGCCTGGCGACCCAGGACGAGGTCGATTTCATGCTCGTGCCCTGGGGCACGGGCTTCAACCTGGCCGTCGCACCGCTGTTTGACCGCTACGGCTATCCGCAGCTTGCCGTTTCCGCCGTCACCGACAAGGCGCCGCAATTCGTGCAGCGCTGGAAGAAGAGCTTCTGGATGCTGGGCGGCGGCCACGACTATGCGCGGGCGCTCGCCGCGATCCTTGCCGAAACCAGCAAGGCCGGCACGATCAACACCAAGGTGGCGATGGTCTCGGTTGCCGACGGCTTCGGCATCGATCTGGTCACGGCCGCCCGTCCGGCCTTCGAGGAAACCGGCATCGAGGTCGTCTACGACAAGACCTATCCTGTCGGCACCTCCGACTTCTCGCCGATGATCAATGAGGCGAAGGCAAGCGGCGCCGATACCTTCGTTGCCTTCTCCTATCCGCCGGACACTTTCGCGCTGACGCAGCAGGCACAGGTGGCAAGCTTCAATCCCAAGGTGCTCTATCTCGGGGTTGGCACCGGCTTTCCGGTCTACGGCAAGAACAACGGCGACAACGCCACAGGCATCATGAGCCTGGGTGGCATCGACCCGAACAACGCGGCCAATGCCGACTATCGCAAGCGCCACGAAGCCGTCACCGGCGTCGCGCCTGATTACTGGGGCAGCGTCATCACCTATGCCAGCCTGCAGATGCTGCAGGAGGCGATCAAGCGCAAGGGTCTCGACCGGGTGGCGGTGTCTGCCGAACTTTCGAGCGGCACGTTCGAAACCGTCATCGGCGAAACCCGGTTCGAGGACAACCAGTTGCGCAAGCTCTGGTGGACGGGACAATGGCAGAACGGCCAGTTCGTCGGCGTGGCGCCAGGCGACCGGGAGGGCGCGAGCAAACCCCTCCTGCCGCGCCAGGCCTGGAAGTAGCCCTGAGACCGCGTCGGCCGGAAAACTGCCCAGGGTAGAGCCGAGCAGGAAGGCCGCCGCGGCGCGCCGTGCCGGCGTCCTGGTCAGCCAAGCGAGACAAGCCCCATCCCCATCGCGGGGAGGGGCGATCCCAAGGGGGCAGGCGCGCGATCGCGACGGTCCCAAGAATGCAATAGAGGAGGAGGCCGATGTTCGCCACGGCCCTTTTGTCCGGGCTCGTGCTCGGCGGAACCTATGCGCTTGTCGCGATGGGGCTGACGCTCCAATACGGCATCGCGCGGATCATGAATCTCGCCTATGGCGAAATCATCATCGCTGCGGCCTTCCTGGCCTATAGCCTGTTCAATTTCTGGGGGCTTAATCCGGTGCTCGGCCTGTTGGTCGCTGCACCTGCCGGCTTTGCCCTCGGCTATCTGATCTATGTGGTGATGATGCGGCCGCTGGTGGCGAGGGCGAAAGACAAGGCGAGCCTCGAGATCGATTCCATCCTGGCGACCTTCGGCCTGCTCTTCGTCATCCAGGGCGTGCTGCTCGTCGCCTTCGGCGCCAACTTCACCAGCTACAGCTATCTCAATATCGCCGTCGATGTGTTCGGAACCACGATCGCCGCCAACCGGCTGCTCGCCTTCGTGCTGGCCACCGTCTTTGCAGGTGCTCTCTATCTGGTCCTCACGCGCACGCTCTGGGGAACGGCGCTGCGCGCCGTCTCGGTCGCACCTGGCTCGGCGCCGCTCGTTGGCATCGATGTCGACCGTGCGGCCCGCCTGGCCTTTGCGCTCGGCGGCGCACTTGCCGCGGTCGGCGGCGTGGTAATTTCCATGTACCAGACGTTTACCGCCACCTCCGGCGTCGTCTTCACCATGAAGGCGCTGATCGTCGTCATCATGGGCGGTGTCGGCAATGTTCCCGGTGCACTGTCGGCCGGCCTCATCCTCGGCGTCGTCGAGACCTTCGTCGCCACCTATCTCGATCCTGGCCTGACGCTGGCCTCGACCTATGCCATGTTCCTCGTGGTGCTGCTGTGGCGTCCCGCCGGCCTATTCGGGAGGGCTGCGCGATGAGCCGTATTCCACGTTTGCCAGCCCTGTTTTTCGCCTTGGTGATCGGCGCTCTGGCCTTCGTTCCCTACCTCGTCGGTCCTTACGGCGTAACGCTGATGATCGGCATGCTCGGCTACGTGACGCTTGCGTCCGCCTGGGCGATGTTCTCCGGCCCGACGCGCTATGTGTCGCTTGCAACCGTCGCTTTCTTCGGCATCGGCGCCTACACGGTCGCCGTCTTCAGCGAGAGCCTCAGCTATCCGCTGCTGCTTCTCGTTGCCGCCGCGATCGGCCTTGTCGTTGCGATCGTCGTCGGTCTGTCGACGTTGCGACTTGCCGGGGTCTATTTCGTCATCTTCACCTTCGGTCTTGCCGAACTGGTCCGCCAGCTGGTCACCTGGTACGAGGTCAACATGACGGGAACGCTCGGCCGCTATATCTTCCTGCCGGTGACGCCTGAGGGCATCTACTGGCAGTTGCTGGCGCTTGCCACCGTCACCTTCCTCTTGTCCTTTGCGATCGGTCGCAGCCGCTTCGGGCTGGCGCTGAAGGTCATCGGCGACGACGAAGTCGTGGCGCGCCATTGCGGCATCGATATCGCCCGGCTGAAGCTTGCGCTCTTTGCCTTGAGTTCGGTGATCATCACGCTGGTCGGAGCGATCCAGGCGCCGCGATGGACCTATGTCGAACCCTCCATCGCGTTCAACCCGACGGTGTCGTTCCTGACGCTGATCATGGCCCTGCTCGGTGGCGCCAACCGGCTCTATGGCCCGATCTTCGGGGCGGTGCCGCTCTTCCTGTTGTTCGAGTGGCTCTCGGCCAATTTCCCGAACCACTATTCGATCATCCTCGGCCTTCTCTTTATCGCCATCGTCTTCGTTCTGCCGCGCGGTGTGCTCGCCTTTGCCGAAGAACATTGGAGCCGCTGGCGCCGACCGGCCATCAAGCCGGCTGCAGGAGGGGCGCAATGAGCGAGATCCTGACCATTTCCGGCCTGACGAAGCGTTTTGGCGGGCTGACTGCGGTCAACGCCGCGTCGTTCTCCCTGACCAAAGGCGAAATCGTCGGGCTGCTTGGCCCGAATGGCTCCGGCAAGACCACCGTGCTCAACATGATTTCGGGGCACCTCGCGCCGTCAGGCGGAACGATAACGCTCAACGGCAACACCATTTCCGGTCTGGCGCCCAACCGGATCGCCTTGAAGGGGGTTGCCCGGACTTTCCAGCTGGTTCGTGGACTGCCGTCGCTGACCGTCGCCGAGAACGTCATCGCCGCGCTCGCCTTCGGCCGGCGGAAGCTTTGGGGGGATGAGGCCCGCAGCGAGGCGCTTGCCCGGCTTGCCGAGGTCGGCCTTGCGCAAAGGGCCGACCAGAGCGCGCAGGAATTGACCTACATCGACCAGAAGCGCATGGAGCTTGCCCGCGCGCTGGCGGCCGAGCCCGAACTGTTGCTACTCGACGAATGGCTCGCAGGCCTCAACCCGACGGAGCTTCGCACTGGCATCGACCTGATCCAGGGACTTGCCGATCGCGGCATCACCATTCTGCTCGTCGAGCACGTGATGGATGCCATCCGGGCCCTTTGCGGCCGTTGCGTCGTCATGAATGCCGGGCGAAAGATCGCCGATGGGCCGACGGCCGAGACGCTGACCGATCCCGAGGTCGTCAAAGCCTATCTTGGAGATGACCATGCTTGAAGTCAGCAATCTCTGCCTGCACTACGGACGCCATGTTGCGCTTCGCGACCTGTCGCTCCAGGTCGGCCGACGCGAAACGGTCGTCATCCTCGGCGCCAACGGCGCCGGCAAATCGTCCTTGCTCAAGGCAATTGCCGGCCTGGTCCGGGCGGACGACGGTACGCGCATCACCTTTGACGGCCGCAATATTACCGGTACCCCAGCGCATGATGTAGTCGAAGCCGGCATCGCGCTGGTACCGGAGGGGCGCGGCGTTTTTGGCGATCTGACGGTCGAGGAGAACCTCGCCCTTGGTGCCTATGCAAGGCGGGCAAGAGACGGCGCGCGCGACCGTCAGGCCTTTGTCTACGAGCTGTTCCCGAAACTGCGCGACCGAAGGCGCCAATACGTCAACACCATGTCTGGCGGCGAGCAACAGATGGTGGCAATCGGCCGCGCGCTGATGTCGAAGCCGGACCTTCTGATGCTGGACGAACCGAGCCTGGGGCTCGCACCGGTCGTCGTCGGCGAACTCTTCGCCAGTCTCGGACGGATCCGGGAGGTGGGGCTTGCGCTGCTGATCGTCGAGCAGAACGTCAAGATGAGCCTATCGATCGCCGATCGCGGCTACCTCGCCGAAGCCGGGCGCATCACCGGCGAAGGCACCGCACAGGCGCTGATGAACGATGCCGCTGTCCAGCGCGCGTTCCTCGGCGCCGCCGTCTGAAATTTCGATAAGGAGAAACCCATGAACATGCTGGGATTGAAGATCAACAACGCCGAGATCGAGGCTGCGGACGGGCGCTTCTTCGAGCGACTGAACCCCATCTCGGGCGAGGTGGCCTCGAAGGTGGCGGCCGCCAGCATCGACGATGCGCGGCTCGCGGTGAACGCCGCGGCGAAGGCTTTCCCGGCCTGGGCGGCAACCGGTCCCCGAGAGCGCCGCAAGCTGCTGCTTGCCGCCGCAGACCGCCTGCAAGCAAAGGCAGAGGAATTCGTCGCTGCGATGGCCGCCGAAACCGGCGCAACGGCGGGTTGGGCGATGTTCAATGTCGGCCTTGCCGCAGACATGCTGCGCGAAGCCGCTTCGATGACGACCCAGATTTCCGGCGAGATCATCCCCTCCAACCGGCCGGGCAGCCTTGCCATGGCGGTCCGCCAGCCGGCCGGCGTGGTGCTCTCGATCGCGCCGTGGAATGCGCCGGTCATTCTCGGCGTGCGCTCCATCGCCATGCCGCTTGCCTGCGGCAACACCGTCGTGATGAAGACATCGGAAATCTGCCCCAGAACCCACCGTTTGATTGTTGACGCGCTGCACGAGGCGGGCCTGCCCGATGGCGTGCTCAATGCCGTGTCGAACGCACCGGAAGACGCCGGCGCGATCGTCGAGGCGCTGATCGCCCATCCGGCCGTGCGGCGCGTCAACTTCACCGGGTCGACGCGCGTCGGACGGATCATCGCCGAAACGGCGGGGCGCCACCTGAAGCCGGCGCTGCTCGAACTCGGGGGCAAGGCGCCCTTTGTCGTGCTCGATGACGCCGACCTCGACCAGGCGGTCGCTGCGGCGGCCTTCGGCGCCTACATGAACCAGGGGCAGATCTGCATGTCGACCGAACGTATCGTCGTCGACGATGCGATTGCCGATCGCTTCGTCGAGGCGCTGGCCGCCAAGGTCAAGACGCTCACGGCAGGCGATCCGCGCAAGGGCGAAACGCCGCTCGGATCTGTCGTCGATGCCCATGCGGCGCAGCGCATCGACGCGCTGGTTCGCGACGCCGTCTCCAAGGGCGCCGTCCTTGCCGCAGGCGGCGGCATCAACGGCACGATCGTCGATGCCATCCTGCTCGACCGTGTCGTTCCGTCCATGCGTATCTATGGCGAGGAAAGCTTCGGGCCGGTGGTTTCTGTGGTGCGTGTCGGGTCGGTCGACGAAGCCGTCCGGGTCGCCAACGACACCGAATACGGCCTGTCCTCGGCCGTCTTCGGTCGCGACGTCAACCGGGCGATGGCCGTCGCGCGTCGCATCGAGTCCGGCATCTGCCACATCAACGGACCGACGGTCCATGACGAGGCGCAGATGCCGTTCGGCGGCGTCAAGGAAAGCGGCTACGGCCGCTTCGGCGGCAAGGCCGGCATCGCCGAGTTCACCGAGCTGCGATGGGTCACGATCCAGGACGGTCCGATCCACTACCCGATCTAAGTGCACGTCGACCGCCGGCTCCGCGTCCCTTGAGGGTGGACGCGGCTTCCCGGAAGGACGGCAACAGATGCGTTCGAAAGGAGATCCGCCACGTGCCAGCACTTGAACGCAAGACCTGCATCGTGACCGGCGGGGCCGGCAGCCTTGGCCTTGCCTGTGCCAGGCTGTTTCTGGCCGAAGGCGCCAACGTCACCCTTGTCGATCTCTCCATGGCATCACTGGAGACTGCGGCGAAAGGCTCGCCGCGCGATCGGGTCCTGCTCATCGCGGCTGACGTTTCCGACAGGGCCGAGACGCAGCGTTATGTCGGCGAAACCGTCGCGCGCTTCGGGCCGATCGACGTGCTGGTCTCCAATGCCGGAAATTTCGGCACTGTGGCGCCGATCGCCGATTATCCCGACGATGTGTTCGACGCGGTCCAGGCCGTACATGTGAAGGGCGCGTTCCTCGCTGCAAAACATGCGGTTCCGGCCATGCGCGACGGCGGCAGCATCGTCATCACCTCGTCGGTGGCAGCCACCCGGGGCGATGCCGGCGTCTACGCATACATCACCGCCAAACATGCGCAGGTCGGCCTGATGCGCTGCCTGGCGAAGGAACTGGCGCCGCGGCGCATCCGGGTCAACACCATTCACCCCGGCCCGATCGACAACGGTTTCCAGCTTGCGGTCGAACAGGGCCTGGGAGCTGCGATCGGCGAAGACGGAACCGAATTCTTCAACCGGATGATCCCGCTCGGGCGGCATGGAACGCCAGACGAGATTGCCCGTTCGGTGCTTTACCTCGCCTCGGATCAGTCGAGCTTCGTCACCGGAACGATGCTGATGGTCGATGGCGGCATGAGCTGCTGACAACGCAAGGGAGCGCACTTTGGCCAGTGAGAACGGCGAACACGATACAAGAACGATGACGGCAGGCGGCGCCTTGCTCGCACGCCTGAAAGCGGTCGGCGTCGACTACATCTTCGCCAATTCCGGAACGGACTTCCCGCCGATCATCGAGGGGTTGGCTGAGGCTGAAGCCAAGGGTGTGGCCTTGCCCGAGGCGATTGTCATGCCGCACGAAAGCGCGGCAATGGGCATGGCGCATGGCTACTATCTGGCGACCGGACGGGCGCAGGCGGTCATGGCCCACACCAATGTCGGGCTTGCCAATTGCGCGATCGGCGCGATCAACGCGGCCACCGAGCACATCCCGGTCCTGTTGTTTTCCGGCAAGACGCCGGTCACCGAGCGCGGACAGCTCGGCTCGCGCACGGTGCCGATCGGCTGGGGCCAGGAGATGCGCGACCAGGCGGCGCTGGTGCGCGAGGCGGTCAAGTGGGACGACGAGTTGCGCTTTGCCGAACACGTGCCTCAAATGGTCGATCGGGCCTATGCGATTGCCACCTCGACGCCGCGCGGCCCCGTCTATATGAGCCTGCCGCGCGAGGTGCTCTGCCGCCCCTGTCCGAGCGACGGGCTTGCCGAGCCGCTGTCGATGAAGCCGGCCGTGCATGCGCCGTCGGCAGAGGCAATCGCCGCGGCCGCCCAACTGCTCGCCGGGGCTCAAAACCCGCTCATTGTCGCCCAACGCGGGGCGGGCTCCGAAGCCGGTTTTCAGGCCCTGTCATCTCTTGCGTTCGATCGCGGCATTCCTGTCTGCCAGTACTGGGCCGTGCAGCTTGCGATTGCCACCGATCATCCGATGGCGGCCGCCGCCGATCCGAAAGCGCTGGTGGAAGATGCCGACGTCATCCTCGTCATCGATGCACTGGCGCCATGGTCGCCGGATATCCATCGGCTCAAGCCCGGCTGCAAGGTGATCCAGCTCGGGCAGGATCCGCTGTTCCAGCGGTTCCCCGTTCGCTACTTCCGTTCCGACGTGACGATCGCCTGCGACATCGATGCGGGGCTCTTGGCCCTGCAGGATGCCTTGCGGCAATTTCCAGTGTCAGCCGAGGTCGAGGCGCGCCGCGGGCGCGTGGCCGCAACCAATCGCGCCGCCCGCAACGCGACGGAGGCGAGGGCGGTCGCCGGCATGGCCGATCCCATGACGAAGGAATGGGTGAGCCTGAAACTGTCGGAGGCGATTGCCGGCCGCGAGGCGACCGTGCTTTCCGAGCTTGGCTGCCCCCTTGCGCCGATGAGGCTCGATCACCCGCGCGCCTGGTATCAGGAGCCGCATTCCGGCGGTCTCGGCTGGGCGTTTCCGGCCGCGCTCGGCATGCAGCTGGCCGACCGCGACAGGCTGATCGTCGCGACGATGGGCGACGGCTCTTACATCTTTTCCAATCCGGCCGCCTGCCACCAGATCGCCGAGGCGCTGGTTCTGCCGATCCTCATCGTCATCCTCAACAATGCGGAGTGGGGTGCCGTGCGCCAGTCGGTGCTCGGCGTCTATCCCGAAGGCTATGCCGCCAAAGCAAACCGGATGCCGCTCACCTCGCTGTCGCCGGTTCCCGACTTCGCCAAGGTCGCCGAAGCCAGCAATGCCCATGCCGAAACCGTCAGCCGCGGGGAGGAACTGGCAGCAGCGCTGAAGCGCGCCATCAGCCACATCGATACCAAACGGGGCGCTGCGTTGCTGAACGTGCACGTGCGCGCCTGAGCACTGGACCAAACCCGGAGGACATCATGCCTGAGCTTGCGACAACGGAATTCTGGAAGGACCTGAAGCCGATCACCAAGGTGTTCCAGCCGGATGCCTTGCCCGAGGTCTACCTGGAAAATGCGGCGACGGAGGACGAGCGCTTCTATGTGCCCTTTACTGAAACCGTATCGTCACGGCCGCTCTGGATCTCGCCGACGCAGAACAAGTGGTGCGATATCCTGATGGCGAAGAAGGCGGGGCTGGTAAACCGCCACTACCATCCCCACGAAGTCTTCGCCTACACGATCTCGGGCAAGTGGGGCTACCTGGAACACGACTGGACGGCAACGGCCGGCGATTTCGTCTATGAGACGCCGGGAGAGGGCCATACCCTGGTTGCCTATGAACACGAACAGCCGATGAAGGTGTTCTTCCAGGTCAAGGGGCCGCTGATCTGGCTCGACGAGAAGGGCGAGCCGGACGGCTTCTTCGACGTGCATAATTACATCGCGCTTTGTCGCGACCACTACGAGAAAGTCGGCCTTGGTCGCGACTACGTCGACCGCCTGTTCCGATAGACGATGGCTTCACCCGCGGCGGCAGGCGCGCATCGTATTTGCGATCCGAAACCTGGCTGTGATCCGACCTGCTTCCTGTGAGGCTTCTGCTGAATGCGATGTCCGATCGGTGCAACCGCCCATTCGGCGCGTTGCCGCCGATCGGAACAGGCTCGCTACATGGCGTGTCCGACCGCGATGCCGAACGAGGCAGCAGCCATCCAGACGGCCATGGCAATCATCATCAGGTTTTCCGTGAGCGAGATGAAGCCGAGAGGAACGTTGCTGGATCCGCCGACGCAGGCGCACTTCAGTTCCCGCTTGTCGATGTAGACCGCCTTGAAGACCGATGCGGCTCCCACCGTGCCGATGAAGAGCGCGACCGGGACCGACAGCCAGTTCAACGCTCCCGCTATCATCAGGACCCCGGCGAGGCCTTCGGCATAGGGATAGATGTAGCTGTAGGGAACCCAGCGCTTCGCCAGCAAGTCGTAGTTCAGAAACATCGTCGCAAAACCTTCGACGTTCTGGAGCTTCAGGAGTGCAAGCACGACCATCGAGAAGGCGATGAACCATTCGCCGGCGCGCAGCGTGAATGGGCTGCCGTCGACCGCGTAGCTGGCGGCCATCGCCATCAAGGCGGTCAAGGCGAACAGAACGACGACAGGGCGGTAGCTCGTGGCCTTGGGGTCCGCGACCGGCTTTCCGAGAAACCTTCTCAGGTCGTCGTACCCTCCGACCCTGTTTTCATCGATAAACACCTGGGGTGTCGTCGCCACGCCGTGCTGTGCCTTGAAGGCGTCGGTCTCCTCGCGGCTTGTCAAATGGCGGTCGTCGACATCGTAGCCCGACCGCTTGAGCAGGTCTTTCGCCTTCAAGCCATAGGGGCAGGTATGCTCACCCATGACCATTCGATAGAGAACGGCCTTCTTGCGCGCCTGTCCTTGGTTCGTCCTGTCCAACATCTCACGTCTCCTTTTACTCTTGTGAAACTGTTGGCACGACCATACGTTCCGTACCATGGTACGGAGTCAAGAGCCATGGAACTGACGATCGGAAAATTTGCAGCAGCCGGCGGCGTCGGCGTAGAGACGATCCGCTACTATCAGCGGCGAGGGTTGCTGGACACGCCACGAAGACTTGAGGGCATCCGCCATTACGGTGACGGAGACGTCCGCCGCTTGCAGTTCATCCGGCAGGCCCAAACGGCCGGCTTCACGCTCGAGGAGATCAAGGAGCTTCTCGATCTCGATTCTGGAGAAGACAGGGAGAGAGCGCGAAACCTTGCGAAAAACCGCATTGGTGCGCTGGATGCCAAGATCGCGGAGCTTCAACAGGCGCGGAAAGCCTTGCAGCGACTGGTCGGGGAATGTGCCACCGACAAGTCGGGTCCTTGCCCGATCCTTGCGTCCTTCGATCTGTAGCGTCGAGCCGGGCGACGGTGCCGCCCTGCTTGCCGCCGTTGCGCTCATGCTGGCAGTCGGGACGGGTTCCACCTCAAGGTCCTGGCCCTCGCGGGCGCAGGCTGTTGTGGTCACCAGCCCGCAAACTGCGCCACAACGTCATCGGGAATGGCACCTGCTTCGGCAAAGGCCTGTTCCAGAACGCCCAGTGCCTGACGGATATCGGTGTCCGGGATGGTTAGTGGCGGGGTCATCTCCAGAACGTTTGCGTTCATCCCGACACAGTAGACGACGAGGCCGAGTTCATAGGCCCGATAGATGAGTTTCGCCGCTTCCGTTCGCGCTGGCGCCCGTGTTTGCCGATCGAGGACGAGATCGACGCCGCAGGCAAGACCTCGACCGCGGATATCGCCGATCACTTGATGTCGTTGGGCAATCCTTGCCAGGCCTTCGCGCAGCAATTTGCCCTTGCGCTCGGCTTCCTGCGCAAGTTCTTCGCGTTCAATGGTTTCGAGAACGGCAAGTCCGGCGGCGCAAGAGATCGGGTTGCCGTGGAGTGTCTGCATGGCAAAGGCGCTGGCGCAATCAAGGATGCGCGCCGGACCGATCGCGGCGGAAAGCGGCAGCCCGCCGCCGAGGCCCTTGCCGATGGTCAGGATGTCGGGGACGAAATCCTCGTGCTCGAAGCAGTGCAGCCGACCGCTGCGGCCAAGCCCGACCTTCACTTCGTCGCAGACGACAAGCACGCCGTATTCACGGCAGATCGCGGCAAAGGCTTTGAAAAAGCCGGGCGGCGGGACGATCAGGCCGCCATCTGACTGGATCGGCTCGATGAAGGCGGCGGCGAAATGTTCGGGCGCCGCCTCAAGCCGCTCCCGCAATTCCGCGAGGATCGCGCCACCCGTCGGGTCGTCGCGATAGGGGCGGTAGCGATCGGGGTAGGGCAGCAAGAGCAGGCCCTCTGCCTTGGCCGCGCCCGCCTGCACGCTATGCCCGGAAAAGGCCATCGAACCCACGGTACAACCATGATAGGCGCCGACGAACGCGATGACGCCCGATCGTCCCGTCGCCTTGGTGACAGCGCGGAAGACCGCCTCGTTGGCGTCGGATCCGGAATGGCCGAACCAGACCTTGTTGTCGCCCGCCCCGGGAAAGGCCGCGAGCAGTTTTTCGGCAAGCGCCGTCGCCGGTCCGTTGGCGGCAGACAGGACGCTGGCGCCGGCGGGATTTGCCGCGGCACCGGAAATTGCCTCGACCAGCGCCGGGTGGCCGTAGCCAAGGTTTGCCGCACCCCAGGCACCGGAGAGGTCGATCAGTTCACGGCCGTTTTCCTCGATCACCCGCGCGCCGCGGCCACCGGTCACGGCAAGCGGGAAGAAGCGCAGCTTCTGCAGGTTGGCAACCGCTTCCCGGTCCCTCTCGTAGAGTGTCGTCACCGGCCTTCCCCAATGCTGGCTTTCAGACAGCGGGTCAGGCGTTCGCCCCAGGCGGCGACGCCCGCATGCGTGTCGATCAGATCGTGGCGCACCTCGACCAGAACGCCCGGAAGCCCGCGCGCATCGGCATGGACCGGCACGGTGTAATCCTCGTCCGGGTGGATGTTGTAGGGCTCGTTGTCGCCGATCGTCAGTTCGCGTTCGCTCGCCAGTTCACGGATCAGCGCGCCGGCGAAATCGACCGCGTCGCGATAGAGAATGCCCGCCTGCCAGGGGCGTGGCTTGCCGAAATAGACGGGCGTGAAGCTGTGGATGCCGACGACGAAGGGCCGCTTGCCTTCGCCTTCAAGCCGGTCAAGGCGGCGGCTGACGGCGTTGGCAAAAGGCGTGAACAGCGTGTCGATCCGCTGCTGCCGTTCTTCGTCGCTTAAGCTTCGGTTGGCGAGAATTTCCGTCGTCTCGCTGACCTCGGGGATCATCGAGGGGGCGGAAAGCGGCCGGTTGCAGTCGATCACCAGTCGCGAATAATTGGTGAAGAACAAAGGCGCATCGAGGCTGAGGCTCAAATGCTGGGCCAGCGCCATGGCGCCGATATCCCAGGCGATGTGGCGCTGGCGCTCGTGCAACGGCAGCCCCATATCGCCGAGCGCGCGCGGCATCCGGTTGGAGGCGTGTTCGCACAAAAGCAGGATCGGCGAGGTGCCGTCCGGATTGAAGACCGCATAGGGCGGCAGTTCGTCGATCGAAAGCAGCGGCGCGCTCGGGTCGTGTCGCGCGCCCTGTTCGGGGCTCTTGATGGCCGTTGTCGAGGTCATGGGCTGCCCATCCATCAATCAGTAGACCGCCGCATAGCGGGCGCAGAGTTCGTCCGGCGAGAGCCCGTCGACGATGTCGATCTCCTTGCGCTTCATCCCCATGTAGCAGGCAAGGAAATCTCGCGAGAACCAGCCGGTGACGACCGGATCGGCGGCGAGTGTGTCCAGCGCTTCCGGCAGGCTTGCGGGCAGGCGACGGATGCCGAGCTTCTCCTGCTCTGCCGCCGAGAAATCGGACGGGTCCGAATTGATCAGGGGCGGCTGCTCGAGCCCGGCCCTGATGCCTTCGAGCCCGGCCTTCAAGAGGACAGCCAACGACAGATGGGGGCTGGCGCAGGCGTCGGCCGCCCGATACTCCATGTTGAACTGCCTGGCCGGATTGCTGCCGGGCAGGTCCAGCGTCGGGCAGATCCGCAGCGTCGCTTCGCGGTTCTTTTCACCGAGGCAGGTATAGGCCGCACTCCAATGGTGCGGCACGAGCCGCATGTAGGAAAGCACCGATGGAGCGGTAAAGGCGGTCAGCGCCGGCAGATGCTTGATGACGCCGGCGGCAAAGGCACCGGCGATCTTGGAGAGCCTGCCGGGGCGCGATGCGTCGAAGGTGACCGGATTGCCGTCGAGATCGGTGAAGCTCACATGCAGGTGCACGCCGTTGCCGACGCCATTCGAGGCGGTCTTGGGCGCGAAGCTCGCATTCCAGCCGAAGAGGGCGGCGACTTCCTTGGTGATCGCGCGGATGGTGGCGCCGCGGTCGGCGGCTGTCAGCGCGTCGGCGGGACGGCAGGTGATTTCGAACTGGTCCTTGCCGTATTCCGGCAGGAACATTTCCGGTTCGGCGCCGGCTTCTTCAAGTGCGGTCATCAAGAGCGAGCCGAAAGGCTCGGCGCGGCGTTGGGCGCGCAGGCCGAAGGAGGGGGCGTCCGGCCAGTCGACGCCGAGAAGCTGGAACTCCTGCTCGACCGCGGAAATGACCCTGAGGCCGATCTCTTCATATTCCTTCAGCGTCTGTTTCAGGAAACTGCGCACACAGCAGTCCCAGGCATTGCCTTGAAGGTCGGTGATGTCGGCGTGGTAGAAATGCAGCGGCGTTTCGTTGGGCAGGCAGGTGACGCGCGCCTTGCTGTTTGGATCCGCCATCAGCCGCAGGTCGCCGGCCGAACCCCATGGATTGTTTTCGGCGATCAGGTCGAAGGGTGTCAGTGCCAGGTTGGCCGGCACCCAGCCGACGCCCTTGCGCAGATAGCTGTCGATTTCGGTCGCAGCGAAGCTACGGCCGCGGGTGATGCCGGCGATGTCGGTGGTGACGAAGGTGGCGAGCTCCATCAGTTCGGCGGCCACCTTGCCATTGTTGGTTTCGGTCATGAGTTCCCCTCCAGTCTTGTTTTTCTGCGCGCGCTCAGGCCTGGCGCAGGCCGTTCAGGCGGCTGACGACGGTGTCGGTGTCGGTCGTCCAGCAGTAGCCCGAATAGGCCCGAAGGGCCGCGTCATGGCGCTGCTCGCTGTAGGTGGCGCAGGCGTCGTTGACCACGGTGACGAGGTAGCCGCGGTCGGCGGCGTCACGCACCGCCATGTCGACGCACTGGTCGGTGATGACGCCGGCGATGATCAGGTAGCGGGTGTTGAGATTGCGCAGGACGTAGTCGATGTTGGTCGAGTTGAAGACGCCGGACGACGTCTTCGGCAGCACGATCTCGTTGTCGATCGGCGCCAGTTCCGGAATGACTTGGCCCTCGGGTGATCCCTTCGGCACGTGCATGTCGGAGAGCTTGTGGTCGAGCGACCGGTCGCGGCCGTCGAGCGTCAGGCTTTCGATGATCGTGTGCAGCACTTCGCAACCGGCCTTTCGCGCCGTCTCCAGAATGCGTACCTGGTTGGGGATGACGGTCTGGCGCAGACGCCTGTGGTAATAGCTGTCGGCATCCTGCGGATGGGTCGGGTCGAGGTTGGGCTCGCACCAGATGCGCTGCATGTCGACGAACAGCACGGACGTACGGCCGCGCTCATAGTCGCTGTCGCGTCTCAGCATGTCGTCCCCGACCTTCACTGTAACGGCACTCATTGGGTTCTCCTCGGTTGTCGGTTTTCGCCTTGCGGCAAGGGGTCAGCGGCCGTCGTCGACGTTCGGGTTCAGCGCGTCTTCAGTGATGGCGTAGCCGCGGCGCAGCTCCTCCATCTTCTCGATGCGGCCGCGCGATTGGGTGGCGAGGCGGGCGGTCAACGCCGCGATCAGCGCTTCCGTCTGGGCGATCGCCGGCACCATCGTGTCGTAGGGCGAGACGGTATCGACAGGTGCCGTCAGCGTGACGGTGGCGAAATCGGCGATCGGCGAGAGCCAGCGGTCGGTGAAAAGCACGATGCGCGCGCCTTGCGTTGCCGCCTGGCGGGCAAAGCGGATCGTGTCGTTCTGGTAGCGGCGATAGTCATAGACGAAGAGCACGTCGCGCTTGCCGAGATCGACAAGCTGGTCGACCTGGTCGGCCTGGCTGCCGTTGATCCAGCGGGTGTCACCCCTCAGCTGCTTCATGTGCGACCAGAGCAGGCCGGCGAGAAAGCCGCTGAACCGGCCGCCGAGGCAGTGGATACGGGCGCTCATGTCTGCCGCCGCATCCACGGCTGCCTCGAAGTCTTCCGAAGGCAGCATCTGCATCGAGGATTCCAGCGCATGGATGCTGGCGCGCAGGAAGTACTGGTAGAAGTTCTCCTGCTCCAATGACGGGCGCCGCGCGTCGAGCATGGAGAGCGGCGAGCTCATCCGCTCCTGGACTTCGCTGAGCAGCGCCTTCTGGAACTCGGGATAACCCTCAAAGCCCAGTGTGTTGGCAAAGCGCACGACGGTCGGATTGCTGACGCCAGCCGCCGCCGCAAGATGCGCAACAGTGTTCAGTCCCGCTGCCGGATAATTCGACAGAAGCTGCCTGACGATCTTCAGTTCAGAGCGCGTGAAGGTAATGGCGCCGTCTGTCAGTCGGTCCCGGATTGCCACGATTTCTGCCTCCCAAAAACGATGGCGTGAATCCCGTTTTCTACTTTTTGTTACATAATTGCTAGCAGAGAATGTTTTTTGAAACAAGATTGACATTCGGTCGATCTGCGATAACGTTCATGTCGGGAACGGGCCCGAGCCAAAAAATATGAGGCGGGCCGAAATCTGGGGGAATGCGGATGGTGCGCGTCAGGCGAGAAACCGTCGTTGGTATCCTTGTAACGTCGCTGCCGCTTCTGGCCGCTGCCGCCATCGCCTCGTTGTTTTTTCCAGGCAGCGGCGAGCGCCTGGTGACGCTCTACATGATCAACGTGATCGCCGTGCTCGGGATCGGCATTTATGCCGGCAACTCCGGTATCGTTTCCTTCGGCCATGTCGGCTTCATGGCGATCGGCGCCTATGCGTCGGGCCTGTTGACGCTCAATCCGATCATTCAGAAAACGGCGCTGCCACATCTGCCGGAATGGCTGGCGGGGATCGGCATGCCCTTCCTTCCGGCACTTGCGATTGCTCTTGTCGTGGTCGCGTTCGTCGCGGTGCTGATCGGCATTCCTGTTGCGCGCCTTGGCGGCTCATCGGCTTCGATCGCGACCCTTGGTTTCCTTGTTATCGTGCATGTCGTGCTCGTCGCCTCGACCGATTTCACCCGCGGCAGCCAGACCTTTTTTGGCATTCCGCGCGCGGTCAACCTCTGGGTGGCGGTGCCCTTTGCTATCGCCGCCGTTGTGGTCGCGCGTCTCTATCGGGATTCGAGTGCGGGCCTGAAGCTTCGGGCGTCGCGCGAGGACGAGATCGCCTCGACCGCCGTCGGCGTCAATGTCAAGCTGCACCGCTTCTTTGCCTGGGTTCTCGGTGCGGTGCTTGCCGGTGCTGCCGGTGCCTTGCTGGCCCATTTCCTCGGCGCCTTCTCGCCCAAGGACTTCTACTTCAACCTGACCTTCATGCTTTTGGCCATGCTGATCCTCGGCGGCATCACCACGGTTTCCGGTGCCGTTGGCGGCGCCGCCGTGATCATGCTGATCGTCGAACTCCTGCGAAAGCTCGAGGGTGGCGTCGATCTCGGTTTCCTCAAGCTGCCGACCGTCTTCGGCCTCACCGATATCGGCATCGGCGTAGCTATCCTCGTCGTGATGTACCGCCTGCAGGATGGGCTGTTCGGTGTGCGCGAACTCGACGAGCGCTTCGGCTGGTTCAAGCGCTCCACGACGAAGGAGGCTCTACCGCTGAAGGGCACGGTTGCCGCCGCTAGCTCTTCGGCCGGCCAAGGCACGCTTCGGGTCGAAAATCTCGGGAAGAAATTTGCAGGGCTCGTTGCACTCGAAAACGCCAACTTCGAGATCAAGCCCGGTCTCGTCACCGGCCTCATCGGCCCTAACGGCGCCGGCAAGTCGACGCTGATCAACAGCGTGTCCGGCGTCGTGCCGCCGTCGACGGGACGCGTGCTCATCGACGGTCAGGACGTGGCGTCGCTTGCCGTTCACGCTGTTCCGACCGCAGGCCTTGCCCGCACCTTCCAGAACATCCGTCTCTTCAAGAACCTGACGGTCATCGAAAACGTCACGGTCGCGGCGAGCGCCCTTAAGGCGGGCGGCGAGGATCCGGCGGCCCGCGCCTTGACGGTGCTTTCGGAAGTGGGCCTTGCGGAATTTGCCGACCGGCTGGCCGGCACGCTTTCCTACGGCGCGCAGCGGCGGCTTGAAATCGCCCGCGCGCTGGCGCTCAAACCGCGTTACCTGCTGCTCGATGAGCCGGCCGCCGGCATGAACCCGGCCGAGACCGAGGAATTGATGCATGTGCTCGACCGCATCCGCACGAAATACCGCCTCGGCCTGCTCGTCGTCGAGCACGACCTGAAGCTGATCATGCGGCTCTGCGACGTCGTCGTCGTCCTCAACAAGGGCCAGCAGATCGCCATCGGCACGCCGGCGGAAATCCAGGCGAACCCCGATGTCGTCGAGGCTTATATCGGCCGCCGCCGCTCAGCGGCGCAGGCGCGCAGCGAGCCCGTCGGTGCCCCTGCTCTGCCGTCCGGCGCGCCGGGCCTGCATAAACCCGCATAAATCAAAAGAGGGAGCTTTTCGGATGAAGAAGAACGTCACGGCCCTGTGCCTCACCACCATGCTCGGCGGTTTTGCCCTGTCGGCATTGCCGGCATTTGCAGAAGATCTGGTCATCGGCCTTGCGACCGCCCAGACAGGCGGTCTTGCGCCCTATGACCAGCCGTCGTTGAAGGGCCTGGAAATGGCCGTCGAGGAAATCAACGCGGCCGGCGGTGCCGCCGGCAAATTCCCGATCAAACTCGTCGCCAAGGATACGCGCTCGGATGCGGCGCAAACCGCGCTGGTGGCGCAGGAACTGGTTGACGAAGGCGTCAAGATCGTGATCACGCCGTGCGACGCCGATCCGTCGATCGCCGCCGGCCAGGTGACTCAGGCCGCCCAGATCCCGGCCTTCTCCTTCTGCGCCACGACGCCGACGATGCCGCTTGCCGTCGGCGACTACATGTTCGGCAACTATCCCGCCGACAACGTCCAGGCTTCGGTGCTTGCGACCTATGCGGCCGAGAAGGGCTACAAGAAGGCCTATATCCTGAAGTCGCCCGACAGCGCTTATACGCTGAAACTACCGGAATACTTCGGCATCGCTTTCAAGGCCAAGGGCGGCGAGCTACTCGGTGAAGGCACCTACAGCATGGGCCAGCAGGACTTCGGCGCCGAGGTCACCAAGATCAAGGCGATGAACCCGGCGCCCGACGTTATCATGACCGCCGCCTACGAGCCCGATTTCCCGGCCTTCATCCGCCAGCTGCGCGGTGCCGGCGTGACCACCCCGATCCTCGGCAGTGACGGCATCGATTCACCCACCACCTTCGGCCTTGGCGCCACCGTCGATGGCGTCGTCTTCACCACCGCCGGCTTTGCCAGCGAAGGCAGCCCGCTCGCTGACTTCAACGTGAAGTACAAGGAAAAATACGGCCAGGTGCCGGACACGGTCTACATCGCCAACGGCTATGACCTTGGCAAGGTGATCGACGCGGCGGTGACCGAAGCCAACAGCATCGATCCGGTCGCCATCCGCAATGCGATTGCCTCGCTCGAAAACGTCCAGGGCGTGACCGGGCCGATCAGCTACGCCGGCACGCAAGGCATGCCGATGCGCTCGGTGTCGCTGGTGCAGATCGAAGGCGGCAATCGCCAGCTGATCAGCCAGGGCGTTCCGGCCGCTGCCGACGTTCCGGCACCCTGATTGACGTCATGAGGCGATCTCCCGGTTTTTGCCGGGGGTCGCTCCCGCCTGCGCCGGCGGCGCTTCGCAATCCACGGCAAGGACTTTGCCCGATGATGATGAGTGAAATTCCCGTTCCGAAGCCGCTTCTGGAAGTCAGCGGTCTCAAGGTCGCCTATGGCGCGGTCGAGGCGCTGAAGGGCGTCGATCTCACCGTCGGCAAGGGGCAGATCGTGACGCTGCTCGGCGCCAACGGCGCCGGCAAGAGCTCGACCTTGAATTCGCTTGTCGGGCTGGCAGCGAAGAAGGCCGGGCGCGTTTCGTTCAACGGCCAGGATATTTCAAGCCTCGCGCCGGAACAGATCGTCCGGCTCGGCATGACGTTGACACCGGAGGGTCGGCGGATCTTTCCGAGCCTTTCGGTCGACGAACACCTGCTTCTAGGCGGCGCCATGCACAAGGCCCGCGGCGCGATAGCGGAAGTGCGCGAAGACATGCTGTCACGCTTTCCGATCCTGAAGGAACGGCTCAGCCAGAAGGCCGGCTCGCTCTCGGGCGGCGAACAGCAGATGCTGGCGATCGCCCGGTCGATGATGTCGTCGCCGGACCTGCTGTTGCTGGACGAACCGTCGCTCGGCCTTGCGCCGCAGATCGTCGACCTGATCTTCGACCTGATCGCCGGCCTTCGACAGAAGGGTCTGACGATCTTGCTCGTCGAGCAGAACGTGTCGCTGTCGCTCGAGATCGCCGACGCCGGCTACGTCATGGCCAATGGCCGGATCGTGCTGTCGGGCACGGCCGCCGAACTTCGCAATTCATCCGAAATCCAGGGCGCCTATCTCGGCGCCTGAGGCCCGGCGGGCAAGAGGTCAAAACCATGGACATGTTCCTGCAGCAGCTCGTCAATGCGCTGAGCCTCGGCGGCACCTATGCGCTGCTGGCGCTCGGCCTTGCGGTCGTCTTCTCGATCATGGGGCTCATCAACTTCGCCCATGGCGAGCTGATGACGGCGGCCGGCTACGGCCTCTGCTTCGCCCTGTTGCTGGGTCTGCCGTTTCCGCTCGCCATCTGCGCGGCGCTGATGATCGCGATCGTGCTCGCCATGCTGATGGAGCGCATCGCCTTCCGGCCGGTGCGCGGCGCCAGCGGCACGACACTGCTTCTGACGAGCTTCGCCGTCAGCGCCATCCTGCGCGTCATCTTCCAGAACTTCATTTCCGCCCGGCCGAAGCCGGTGCCGATGCCCGAGAGCTTTTCCGGCACGATCGAGATCGGCGGCCTGCATCTCGGCCTCATCCAGGGGACTTCGATCCTCGTCACGATCATCATGCTGGTCGGTCTCAACCTCTTCCTTCGCACGACCGTGCTCGGCCGTGCCATGCGCGCCGCTTCCGAAGATTTCGCCATCGTTCGGCTGATGGGCATTCGCGCCAATGCGGTCGTCGCCACCGCCTTTGCGATCTCCGGCCTGCTTGCCGGTGTCGCCGGTATCCTCTGGGTGGCCCAGCGCGGCAGTGTCGATCCTCTGATGGGTTTCCTGCCGGTGCTCAAAGCCTTCATCGCTGCGATTATCGGCGGGCTCGGCAGCCTCTCCGGCGCTGTCGCCGGCGGCTTTCTGCTCGGCTTTATCGAAGTCTTCCTGCAAGCCTATCTGCCGGAAAGCCTGCTCAGCTACCGTGATGCCTTCACTATCCTGCTCGTCATCGGGGTACTACTCTTTGCCCCGCAGGGGCTGCTTGCGAAAAAGACCATCGTCAAGCTTTGAGAGTGGCGGCAGCACAGGAGACTGCGCACGATCCGGCCCAGTCCATGGTGCGACCGGCGATGCCGGTGGCCTTGGCTTAGAACCGGAAGCCTCGATAACAACGACCGGCCGATGACGGGTCGCGCGCGCGGCTGGCATGGCTGCCAAATCGACGGTCGCTCAAGCCGGCGCGGCGCTATCCCGGCGTTTGCGCGACGACGGAATGGCGTGGGCCACGGGCGACGCCACTGCTCCTGTTTCGTCGCGGTGGTCGAAGGGCTGCATTTCAATCCTTGTCGGTGCGGATTGCTCGACTGCGCTATCAGGCAGGCGTCGGCACAGCGGATCCTGCTGCAGCTTGGCGTGCGTTTGCTTCTCGAAATGATACCAGCCGGTGCGAGGCCTCGTCCCAAAGGACGAGCTTCACCAGGCCCAGGCTCTGCCGGATGGTGATGCGGCCCATATCTCCCAGCTCGGGATGATCGCGGATGACCTCAGGAAGTCTATAGAAGGGAACGCGGCTCGACAGGTGGTGAAGATGGTGCATGCCGATATTGCCGGTGATCCAGCGCAAGGGCTGCGGCAGATCATAGTGCGAGGCGCCATGCATGGCCGCGTATTGGAACGTCCACTCGGGAGGCCTCGACCAGTGCGTGTCTTCGAACTGGTGCTGGACGTAAAACAGCCAAACGCCTGCTGCGCCAGCAAGGAGCACAATCGGCAGATGGATCAGCAGAAACGGTGCGACACCCACTGCCCAGATAAGAATGCCCGCGAGTGCGGCGATGGCCACGTTCGTTGCCATGGTGGAAATCCACGGCCGGGGACCTGCACGCATCATTCCGAACGGTAAGCGCTGCTTGATCAGAAAGAGCCATGCGGGACCGATGCCGAACATAACGAGCGGATGTCGGTAGAGGCGGTAAACAAGCCGCCCTCTGCGCGGGAGGGCCTCGTATTCGGCAACGGTGAGTGTGGCAATGTCACCGACACCCCGTTCGTCGAGGTTGCCTGCCGAAGCGTGGTGGACGGCGTGGGCGCGGCGCCAGTAGTCATAGGGTGTCAGTGTCAGCACGCTGATCACTCGGCCCGTCCAGTCATCCAGGCGGCGGCGCCCGAAGAACGAACCATGGCCGCAGTCATGTTGCAGCATGAACAGGCGCAGGAGGAAACCCGCCGCAACAGGGACGATTAGCACGATGCCGAGCCAGTACCCGAAGTGCATGCAGGCCCAAGCCGCTACCCACAGCAAAACGAATGGCACAAAGGTCACCGCCAGCTCGAACGTGCTGCGGCCGATATGCGGCTGTCGATAGGTGGACAGGATCTTCAGCCAGGCTTTTTCACGATCGACGGTTGCTGCGGCGCCGTGGTCGGAAAGCGGGCTGACTCTGGTATTCTTCAAGGCGTCTTCCTAGTTGGTTGTATGACATGATCGCCTTGAGTCATTGCTGTGGACGCATCAGGCAAACCGGGACTGGGAGGCTCCGCGCGAAGCTTGGGGCCCGATAGCGATTTTGAAAGGAAGGTTCGTTCAGAGCGCGAAGCCAACTGCGCAATAACCAAAGCTCGCGAGCAAATTCGATAGGGCGTTCTATCGATATCTTCAGTTCGGCGTCAATCGGTTGTTCGCTCGTTGGGAAAAGACGGCCTTTTCCGCCGTTCGCGACGCCTCAAGTCGCCGGACGTCGGCGCATGACCAGTTTGTACTCATGCCAGATGAGCCAAATGACGATGACATCAAACACTGTCAGCGCGATCAGGCCCCAGCTGTGCGTGTAGCTAAAGCGGTAGAGCTGGTAGACAATGAACAGGGCCATTACCACCAGCGAAGCTGGGTAGGCCCATAGCTTGTTTCGCAAGAGGGCTGCGACAAGGAACAGCTTCACGACGCCATGACTGACCAGGTAGAATGCGTAGAAATGTCGCGTTTCGACCGAGAAGTTCTGCGCAAAGGTCAGGAGATGCGTGGCAAGAAAATCCCTCGGGTCCTCGATCAGTTCCAGATGCGTGATCGACCTTGCAAACCTGGTGATGGCGTCGTTCGAGACCAGCCATAGCGCGACACCGCCGACACATTCTGCCAGCGCGTGGACGCCTTTGGCGAGGATGCTGAGTTGGAAGATCTGGTGTAGTCGCTGCTCGTTCAAAATCACCTCACCGCCTGGAAGTACAATAGGGATGGTATAGGTGGTCATTCAAGCGTTCGCCGAACCCGTGATTGAAGGTTTTCGCTACATTCAGGTGGCGCTGGCCATTCAACCTCCTTTTCGCGGCTTACCAAGCCGGCGATGGGCGTGGCAGCCCACGGAGCTATTGCAGCCGGATGGAGCCGGCGGCAATGTCGCCCCCGGCTCCTCAACCCCAAGCTTAAAAGTTTCTCTGGAAGCGCACGACGCCGCCGAAAGCGTCTTCGTGTCCGCGAAACCCGCGGAAGGCCGTGTAGTCGAGTTCCGGCGTGATCTTGAAGCCCGGCACGACCTCGTAGGCGACATTGAGGGCCGCGTTCCAGGTGCCGTCCTCCTCGAAGTCGATCTGGCTGTTGATGGTTGCCTTCTCGCTGACCTTCACGGAAGCACCGCCCCACATTGCCCAGTCGCCATACCAGCTTCCATAATAATTCGGCCGGCTCGGGTCGGACTGGTAGGCGCCCATGACGAACAATGAGAGCGCGTCGGTGACGTCGAGATTGACGCGCGCCTTGAAGGCCCAGGCGTCGTAGCGGGTGTCATAGGCCGCCATGCCGAACAGCGTCATCCGGTCCTGCTCATATTTCACGCCGCCAAGCAAATGCGGCACGCTGTCGGCCCGAAGATCGAACCATTCACGGCGTGCCACGCCCGATCCATCGACCGTCTCCAGTTCCCACGAGCCGTTGCCTTCCTCGGCGCCGACCATGGCGGAAAAGCCGTTCCCGAAGTCGTGGGTGTAGCTTGCCTGCATCGTGCGGTCGCCCGAGTAGTAGATGACGTCGTCATAGATGACGTTGCCCGCACCCCAGGTCCAGTTGGCAAAGAGGGAATCGGCGATGCCGACCGAGAAGCCGGCGAGCTCGATGACGGCCTCTGAAATATAGATGCGCTCGCCCGACGCCTTGTGTTCGAAACGCGTCTCCAGATAGGAGCGCAGCGTTCCGAACTCGGTTTCGTTGCGGGCGTCGAAGCGCATCGTGGCGCGCGCCTTGCCCGGCAGACCGTCGAGCGAGCCGCCCCAATAGACATCGTCGCCCGCCGCCACCTCGTGGCGCAGGTAGCCGCTGATCTTCAGGCAGGTCTCGGTACCCGGCACATAGAAGAAGCCGTTGCCATAGGCATCGCAGACGCGGACATATTCGACGGGTTCCGCATCTGCAGCCTTTGCCGGCTGCAGGCCCGCCATCGTGCAGAGCGCCGCTACGGCACCTTTCAAGAAGAGTGGTGACGTCGCGATTGTTTGCTTGTTCATGTCGAGTTGGTCCCCTCGGTGTTCTTGTAAAATCGAAAAAGCTTCGCCGGCTCCGTCCACGGCATGCGGGACAAGCGGGTGCTGACTGGGATTGTGTGAAAAGGAGAGAAAGGCCGGTATCGGTTGCGATGCCGGCCCGGTCGGGTGTTACCCGCGCGGCGGCCAGACCTCGCCGGAAAGCCCGGTCTTCGGTTCGCCGAGAAGAGGCGTCTTCAGGGCGCGGATGCCGTCGATGCTGATCAGCCAGATGATGTTGCGGTCATATTCGGTAAAGACCGCGAAGCTGGCGTTCTCATAGGTGTATTCGGGCATTTCCTCTGGCTTGGGGAAGCGCGGCACGTAGTAGCCGGCGATCTTCGGATCCTTCGGGTCGTTGACGTCGAAGATCTGCAGGCCGGCATTATAGAAGGCGTAGGGCAGGATACCCTGCCGGCTGTATCCCGGCTGGTGGGTCGTGCCGGAGCGCTTCGGGCCGAAGCTGCCGCGCCGTTGGCAATAGTCGGTGAATTCTGCTTCTGCCGGCGGGGTCGGACGCGGGAAGGTGGCGACAACCTTCGGGTCCTTCGGATCCTTGGCGTCGATGACCAGCACGTCCTTGTAGGGCTCGTAGCAATTGGAGTTCATCGGATAGCCGTTGGCAAAGACATAGCCGGTGCGCTCGTATTGGCTGGTATCGGCATTGTCGAACTCGGTGCCGGCAAAGCTCGGCGGGATGCTGAGATGCCCCATCATTTCCGGGGTGCCGGGCTTGGTGAGGTCGAAGGTGTAGAAGCCAAGGCCGCCCATGGCGCCGAAGCCGATCTTGCCGCCTTTTTCCACCGGCTTCGGCAGGAACAGCGGCATGCGCGAACCCATCCAGGAGGTGCGGTTGCCGGCGCGCGGGTTCATGAGGTACGCGTCCTCGCTTGCCTTGTCGCCGGCGATTTGGCCAGGAACCGTGACCTGGCTGACGAAGACGGGGTTTGCCGGGTCCGTCATGTCCCAGGCCTGGTAGCCGGGCGAATGCAGGTAATCGGGGTACTCGGTCAATGCGTAGCTGTCGTCGGGTGCCGACGAGAGATACATGTACTTGCCGCCGAACCAGGCCGGCGCATCGAGCGAGCCGGAGCCCTGCTGCTTGCCGATGGGTGCGTCGGGGTTCTTGAGGTCCGTCGTGCGGGTCGCAATCAGCTTCCAGTCGCTCGGCAGCGGGCCGTTCATCTCATAGACCTTGAAGCCCTTGAGCGAATTGTAGTGGCGTAGCGTTTCGACGATGTCGGGCTGGGTGCGCTTGTTGTCGAGGATGCCGAAGCGGCCGATCTCGTAGGAGGCGACGACGACGTTCTTCTGGAGCTTCTCGCTCCAGGCAATCGTCATGCCGCCGAAATAGTCCTGTACCGTCTTGGCGTCCCAGTCTTCGCTCGAACCTTCCGGTCCCCAGACGCCGCCCTTCGAATAGACGACCTTGGCCTTGGTCGGGTCGGTGATATCGAGCACGCGCATGTAGTCGCGGTCGTGCAGGTACATGTAGCGCTTGCCGTCGAAATCCGCGACATCGGGCCAGGCGTGCCATGGCGAGGTGATGTGGGGGTAGAAGGCGATTTCCTCGACATTGCTCTTGTAGGTCTTGTCGTCCCAATGGGTGAGCTGACCGGGGAAATTGGGTGATGCGCCAAGTGCGGTGGCACGCGGAGCCTTGAAGGTGCCCGTGGCCGGATCCATGCCGTAGTCCTTGCCCGGAACCAGCGCCGGCGGCTGCTTGTCATAGGTCAGTTCCGACCAGCGCTTGAGGTGCGGATCCTGGATGTTGATCTCCGTCGGCACTTCCTTTTCCCAGCCGGCCGCAAAGGTCGCGCCCGCTGCCAGACATAAAATCGAGCATGTGATGATCAGCCGTTTCGGCATGTCGGTCTCCTCCTGGAATATCGGTGAATGGCCGCGTCCAAGCCTGGCAGCGGCGCAAGCAAACGACGGCGCGGCGGCGACGCCCCCTTGTGTCGCGTTCCGAATTCTCTCGTCGTGTCAGTTGATCGCGCAGGCCTCCTCATGCCCGCGCAAATCACGCCGCTCCCGTTTGCTAGGCGCCATGAAACAGGGTCGCTTTCCCTATAACAATCGCCTTAATCAGCATTAATTCATGCGGATTTCTTATGAGTTCCCGGGCGTGTTGATGCTTTGCGGGATGCTGATGACACCGCTTCCCCTTCTTCGACCGCGTAGACCTCGAGCGGATAACCGAAATGCTCGTCCATCAGGAGGCGGGCGCGTTCGGCGTTGCGGTCGAGCACGGCCTCCATCAGTTCGGTGTGCGGACCGATCGACTGCGCCTTGTGCAGCGCGGCCATGGCCTCCGCGTAGCCGGCCGTCTCTCCGTGTTCCGCGCGCAGGACGGGGGCAAAGGCGAGGAACCGGTAGTGGCGCTGGAGCTGGTCGGAAATGGTCGAGCGAAAGTGCATCAGCCAACTCGATTGCGCCGCGCTGAGCAGCGCGGCGTGAAACGCCTCGTGCCGTTCCATCCAGGTATCGACGGCAAGGTTGGAAGAATCCTCGACGACCGTCTTGCAGCGCGACAGTCGGTAGTGCGCCGTGACGATTGCCGATTCCCACTCCGCGCCGCCGCGCTCCATGGCTTCCAGCAACAGGGGGATTTCGACGACCGCGCGGGCCTTCGTCAGATCCTCCAGTCCCTTGCGCGACACGGGCGCGACGGTGAAGCCTCGATTGGAGATCGCCACCACCAGCCGCTCCGCCTCCAGCCGCGACAGGGCCTCGCGCAGCGGCGTCCGCCCGATATCGTAGGCCTTGCTCAGAAGATCGGGCCGCAACGGCGCCTCCGGTTGCAGACGGGCCATGAGGATCTCCGTCCGCAAGATCCTGTAGGCGATCTCCGTTTTCGTGCTGTTTTCCTGCTCGTCGACCAAAGGCACCTCCAAAATTCACCGCCCGAATGTACGGTCATCATATATGCGAGAATAATATATGATAATCGCCAATTGCTATAATTGTATACTATATCGTTGACTTTGCCGTGGGGCTGCGCTTCCTCATCGCTCATGCTGTCAACTGCGACAGTCAGAGGAGGAACAAGATGGCCACGACAAAATCGAAACTCATGACAGGTCTGATGGCAGCCGGCATCGTCCTTGCCGGCATCGGCTCGGCCGCCGCCGATCCGATCCGCATCGGCATCGCCAATTTCGGCGAACACCCCCCGCTCAATGCCGCTATCGCCGGTTTCAAGGCGGCGCTTGCGGAAAACGGCTTCGTCGAGGGCAAGGACGTCGTCTACACCGAGAGCCACACCAATTTCGACGCGTCGCTCGTGCCGCAGATGATCGCGAAGCTGCAGGCCGAACAGCCGAAGCTCGTCTACACCGTCACCACGCCGGTCTCGCAGATTGCCAAGAAGGCGCTGGCAGGTTCGGGCATCCCGGTGATCTTTACCGCCGTGACCGATCCGGTCGCCGCCAAGCTCGTACCCTCCCGCGAAAGCGGTGATGACGGCATCACCGGGGCGACCGACAGCCAGGATATGGCAGCGGTGCTCGCCTTCACCAAAAAGCTGCTGCCGAACGCCAAGCGGCTCGGCCTTCCCTATAACCCGGGCGAAGCCAATGACGTCGCGCTGCTCGAAAGCGTGCGCAAGATCGCTCCGGAACAGGGTTTTGAAGTCGTCGAAGTCGGCGTCGACAACCTCAACGACATCCAGCAGCGCATTACCTCGCTCTCCGGCAAGGTGGACGTTATCTATGGCCCGACGTCCAACATGATCCAGCCGGCGATCGCGGCGGTTGCATCGGCTGCGCGCCAGTCCGGCATTCCCGTTGTCAATGCCGTCGATACGGCCGTTCGGGAAGGCTTCGTGCCGGCAAGCTTCGCCGTCAACTACGAACAGGTCGGAAAGAACGCCGGCAAGATCGCCGCCGAAGTCCTGAAGGGCAAGGACCCGAAGTCCATCGCCCCGGTGTTTCCCGCCTACGAGGATCACCAGGCGCTGATCTCGAAGAAGGCCATGGCCGCCTTCGGCGTCGAGATCCCGGCTTCGCTCGCCGATTGCAACTGCATCGTCGAGTAACCCGACGCCTGCAACGGGCGGCGGCCACGACGCCGCCGTCCATGAGAGCGCCGAGCGCGCCCTGTCCATTCGTATTTACATGAATTCCGGAACAAGGCTGCGGAGGCGGCCTCTACGGAATTGCTCAGAGGAGGAACGGATGCTCGAAATCCGATCTGCACGAAAGGTCTTCTACAAGGGACAGCCCGATGAGAAGATCGCCCTCAACGATCTCAGCCTGACGCTTCCGACCGGCAACTTCGCCATCGTCATCGGATCGAACGGCGCCGGCAAGAGCAGCATGCTGAACGCCATATCCGGCGCACTCATGCTCGACAGCGGCAAGATCCTCATAAACGGCGACGATGTCACGGCGCTGCCTGTGCACAAGCGCGCAACGCGGGTCGCCCGGGTCTTCCAGGACCCGATGAAGGGGACCGCCGCTTCGATGACGGTCGCGGAGAACATGCTGCTCGCCGAATTGCGTGGCAAAAAGCTCGGCCTCAGCCGCGGGCTCAACGCCAGGCGGCTTGCGAGCTACCGCGAACGCCTGGCGGCGCTGAACCTCGGGCTGGAAAACCGGCTGGATACGCGCGTCGAACTGCTTTCGGGCGGACAGCGTCAATCGCTTTCGCTGATCATGGCAACGTGCGACCAGCCGGATCTGTTGCTGCTCGACGAACATACGGCCGCCCTTGATCCCCGCACTGCAGACATCGTCATGCAGGCGACGGTGCGCGCGGTCGAAGCCTTCAATCTCACCACGCTGATGGTGACGCACAACATGCAGCACGCCGTCGATTTCGGCCACAGCGTGGTGATGCTCGATGCCGGCCAGATCCGGCTCGAAATCACCGGCGCGGAAAAGGCCGACGTCACGATCCCGAAACTCATCGGTCACTTCGGCATGAAGACCGATCGCATGCTGCTGGCAAGCTGAGACGGACATGGAAACAGTTTCAACCATATTCTCGAACTTCATCACGCTCGTTCCGGTCACGCTGGCGCAGAGCCTCATCCTTTCCTTCATCGTCCTCGGCATCATGTTGCCGTTCCGCACGCTGAACTTCCCGGACCTGACGAGCGAAGGCGCGTTCCCCCTCGGTGGCTGTGTCTGTGCGTTGTCGCTGGCGGGTGGCGCGCCGGGCTGGCTGGCCATCCTGGTGGCGATGGCCGCCGGTTTCCTGGCGGGTAGCTGCACGGCCTTCGTGCATCTGCGTTTCCGCATTCATACGCTGCTTGCCGGCATCCTGATGATGACGATGCTTTACTCGATCAATCTGCGGCTGATGGGCAAGTCCAACCTCTCGGTCTACGGCACGCCGACCATTTTCGATGGCGTACCCTTTGTCGAACCGGGTTTCCCGGTCGCGAAGATTGTCGTCGCGGGCCTGCTTGGCATCGCCGTCTATTGCCTCTTGAACCTTTATTTCCGCACCGAGCGTGGCACGGCCATGCGCGCCGTCGGCTCCAACCCGGATATGGCGGAAGCGCAAGGGATCAGCATCTGGGCCTTCACCATCGGTGGGGTCGGCCTGGCTGGCGCCTTCTCGGCCACCAGCGGCGCCCTGATGGTGCAGTCGCAGGGATTTGCTGATGTCAACATGGGCATCGGCACCTTGATCAACGGCCTTGCGGCGCTGATGATCGGCGAAGCCATCGTCGGCAAGCAGACGATCCGGCGCCAGCTTGCGGCACCCTTTGTCGGCGCCAGCTTGCGGCACCCTTTGTCGGCGCCATCGTCTACTACCAGCTTGTTTCGCTCTGCCTTGCCGCCGGCATGCCGCCGACCGACCTCAAACTCGCCACCGGCCTCTTCGTGCTCGCCATGCTGGCGCTGCCGACCCTCAAGCGCGCCCGCGGCCCTATGCCGGCCCGCGAAACCGTCCGTGAATAGAAGGATTGCTCCATGAACATCGATATCCATGCCGTCGAGGCGCTGGACCGCGACGATCCGCTCGCGGGCTTCAAGAAGCGCTTCGACCTGCCTGAAGGCGTCACCTATCTCGACGGCAATTCGCTCGGCGCGGCGCTCTTTGCCTCCTATGCCGAGATCGAGAAGGCTGCGAAACTCGAATGGGGTCGTGACCTCATCCGGAGCTGGAACACGGCTGGCTGGTTCGCCCTGCCGCTAACGCTCGGCGACCGTGTCGGCCGCCTCATCGGCGCGGCCCCCGGCCAGACCGCTGTGACCGACCATACGTCTGCCAATGTCTATAAGGCGCTGCACGCAGCGCTTGGCCTCAACGCAGACCGCAAGGTCATCGTCGCGGAAAGCGAGAGCTTCCCGACCGATCTCTACATGGCCGAAGGCGTGATTGCGACGCGGCCCGGTACCGTCCTCAGGCTCGAGGGCGTCGATGGCCCGCGGATCGAAGACCTGATCGACGAGAGCGTCGCCGTGGTTCTCGTCAATCACGTCAACTACAAGACCGGCGCTCTGCGCGACATGGCGGCGCTGACCAAGCGCGCGCACGATGTGGGCGCGCTGGTGGTCTGGGATCTCTGCCATTCGGCCGGTGCGCTGCCGGTGGAACTCGACCGTTGTAACGTCGATTTCGCGGTCGGCTGCACCTACAAGTACCTCAATGGCGGTCCTGGCGCGCCGGCCTTCATCTACGTGGCCAGGCGTCATCAGGAAAAGGCCAGCCAGCCGCTCAGCGGTTGGTGGGGGCATGCCCGTCCGTTCGCCTTTGAGCGTAACTATGATGGCGGCGCGGGCATCCTGCGCTTCCTCTCCGGTACCCAGCCGATCCTGTCGCTGCGCACGCTGTCGGCAGCACTCGATCTCTGGGACGAGGTGGATATGACGGCTATCCGCCGGAAGAGCGTCGCGCTCACCGGCCTCTTCATCAAGCTCGTCGAAGCGCGTTGCGGCGCGTTTGGCCTGAAACTGGTGGGTCCAACGGACGTCACGGTGCGCGGCAGCCAGGTCTCCTTCGAGCATGAGGGGGCCTATGAAATCATGCAGGCTCTGATCGAGCGGGGCGTCATCGGCGATTTCCGCGCCCCGGCCACCATCCGTTTCGGTTTCACGCCACTCTATACGAGCTTTAGGGATGTGTGGAACGCCGTGGACGTGCTGCATGACGTGATGGCGACGGGTGCCTGGCGCGATGCGCGCTTCGCTGTCCGTAGTGCCGTGACCTGATCGCGATCGCCGAGAGAAATGGAAAAGCGCTTTCCCTGCCGGGAAGGCGCTTTTTGCGTTTGGAGTTGTCTCGAGACTTATCACATCTCGATATCAATTCATTCAACCTATGTGGATTGTTATATTAGACCGCTGATTGCATCCATTACCGGACAGGAAGGCGCAGCCTCTGAAGGAATGGCGAAAAGGCAATCTCATGGCTCAGGATACGCATGCTCAGCTCTATATCGGCGGCAAGTGGAGGGCGACCTCCGAGACGCTCGCCGTCATCAACCCCGCCAATGAGGATGTCATCGGCAAGGTAGCGGTCGCCCGCGAGACGGATCTCGCCGATGCGACGGACGCCGCCTGGCAAGGCTTTCAGCTCTGGAGCCGGACATCACCCGCCGCCCGGGCGGCAATCATTCTGAAGGCCGCTCAGCTGCTTCGCGAACGTTCCGAAGAGATCGCCCGCTCGATCACGCTCGAAAACGGCAAGCCGCTTTCCGAGGCACGGTCCGAGGTCATTCGCGGTTGCGAGTTCTTCGAATGGGACGCCGGCGAATGCGTGCGCCTCTACGGCCGGGTCATCCCGAGTGCGCCGGGCATCCGCTACATCGTGCTGCACGAGCCGATCGGCCCGGTCGCGGCCTTTTCGCCCTGGAACTTCCCGATGAGCCAGCCCGCCCGCAAGATCGGCGGGGCGCTTGCCGCTGGCTGTTCGATCATCATGAAGGCGTCCGAAGAGACACCGACGGGCGTCGTGCACATCGCCCGGGCGTTCCACGATGCCGGTCTGCCGGCGGGTGTGCTCAACCTCGTCTTCGGACATCCCGCCGAGATCTCGGAATATCTTATCCCGCAGGACAGGATCCGCATGGTCGCCTTCACCGGATCGACCGCCGTCGGCAAGCACCTGACGACGCTCGCGTCACAGGTCATGAAGCCGGCGTTGATGGAGCTTGGCGGTCATGCGCCGGTCATCGTCTGCGAGGATGCCGATGCCGTTGCGGCCGGTGTCGCCTGCGCAACGCGCAAGTACCGCAACTCCGGCCAGGTCTGCACCTCGCCGACACGCTTCTTCGTGCATGAGGCGCTCTACGAGCGCTTCACGGCAGCCTTCGTGGAGAAGGCGCGATCGATCAAGGTCGGCGACGGCCTCGATGCATCGACCCAGATGGGGCCGGTTGCCAATGACCGGCGCATCGCCGCCCTGCAGGAACTCGTGGACGATGCGCGCGCTAAGGGTGCACGCATCCTTTGCGGTGGCGGGCGCCTGGAAGGCAAGGGCTACTTCTTCGCACCGACCGCGATCGCCGAGTTGCCCGACGATGCCCGCGCGCTTTCCGAAGAGCCTTTCGGCCCGCTGGCGCTGATCAATCCGGTGTCCTCGGTGGACGAGGCGCTGGCCAAGGCGAACGCGCTTCCCTTTGGTCTTGCGGCCTACGGTTTCACGAACTCGACGGCCAATGTGGATCGCCTCATGCAGGGCATAGAGGCCGGCAACCTGTCGATCAACACTCTGGAAGCCTCGGTGGCGGAAACGCCGTTCGGCGGGGTCAAGGAAAGCGGCCTTGGCCGCGAGGGCGGTGCGGAAGGCCTGCATCACTACACCGTGGTGAAGAACGTTTCCCTGCGCGTCGCCTGACGACCTTCGCACAGTTGCACCTGTGACAAGCTGAGGCTGAAACCGTCGTTGCACGGTTTCAGCCTCAGGCGTTTCGTCAGCCGACGACCGGGATCATGTCACGCAGCACTTTGCGCAGCATGGTGCGGACTGCGATCGTCGCGGGGGACGGTGTGCGCTCACGCGCGGTGATAATGGCAACGTCACGGGCGATCGACGGCTCGACCAATGGCCGCGCAGAAATCTTCCGGCCGTTGAGACCGGTAAAGGCATAGGTCGGGAGGATTGCAAGGCCAGCCTCGCGCTCGACCAGCGACAAGGCCGTGTTGATCTGGTGGACTTCCAGGGAAGGGCGCAGCGGCACGCCGGCGCTCTCGAAGCCGACCTCGGTCAAAAGGCGGATGTTGCTTTCGCGCGTCAGCGTGATGATCGGCTGGTCGGCGAGCGCGGACCACGCCACTTCGGCCTTGGCGCAGACAGCGTGCCCTTCGGGCGCGAAAACCATCAGCTGGTCACGCAGCACGCGCTGGATCTCGAGCCCGTCTTCGTCGCTGGCAAAGGTGCCGACACCGAGATCGCAAAGGCCGCTGCGCACTTTGGGGGCGATCAGATCGGTCACCACGTCCTCGATCCTGAGCTTCAGGTTCGGGTGGGTCGACGCGACCTCCTGCAACAGCCGCGGCAGCACGGTTGCGCCAAGAAAGGGCGGTGCGGCGATGCGCACGAGACCGGTCCTGAGCTGCCCGAGATCGCGCACCGCATCGACGGCACGCTCGATTTCCGAAAGCCCGGGCAAGGCGCCGGCGGCAAAGACACGTCCGGCTTCGGTCAGTTCGACGCGCCGGGTCGTGCGGTCGAACAGTCGGGCGCCGAGCAGCGCTTCGAGGTCGCGGATGGCATGCGAGATGCCGGCCTGGCTGGTGTGCAGCCGCTCGGCGGCACGGGAGAAATTGCCGAGTTCGACCACGGCCTGAAAACACTTGATCTGACGGAGATTGAGCATCGCGGGATCCATACTGATTTCAGCATGAATATATACGGACTATGCGTCTTAATGAATAAAAAAATCCTGCGCTAAATGCGCCGACAGAGACCGGAACGGCTGCTTCGTGCGCCACCGGACGGACATGCGACAGGGAGCGTCATGAAATACCAGCGTAAAGATGCAAAGGCTCATTCCCGTGCCACGATGCGCGGCGTGTGGGCGGCGGCCAATACGCCGTTTACGGCCGATGGCGCGATCGACGAGGAGGGCTATCGCCGCAACGTCGACCATTGGATCTCGGATCTCGGCATCGACGGCCTCTTCATTGCCGGAAAGCAGGGCGAGTTTTTCGCGATGTCGGTCGACGAGCGCAAGCGCATGTTCGATCTCTCGGTGGATGCGGCTGGCGGTCGCGCGCAGACCATCATGTCCTGCTCGGATCAGAACATGGACGTCGTGATCGACCTTGCCCGGCACGCGCAGGCCTGCGGCGCCGACTATATCGTCGTGCATGCGCCGATCCTGCATTTCTTCAAGCAGCAGGATGAAACGCTGCTGCGTTACTATGAGACCATCGCCTCCAAGGTGGATATCGGCATGGCGCTCTGGTCGCATCCCGACAGCGGCTATCTGATGAGCCCGGAGCTGTGCAACCGGCTTGCCGACATCGAGACGGTGGTGGCGATCAAGTACTCCGTGCCACGCGCGATGTACAAGGCGCTGACGGCGCTTGCCGGTGACCGCATTCTTGTCTCGACCGCTTCGGAAGAGGAATGGCTGGATAACGTGCTGGAGCTGGGCTGGCAGCTTTATCTCTGCTCGTCGCCGCCCTACACGCTCCAGACCAAGGCCGACCGGCGCATGGCCGAATACACGGCACTCGCCTTCGCCGGAAAAGCCGAGGAGGCCCGCGCCGTCAGCGCGAGCCTGCAAGGGGTGCGTGACGCGTTCCGCAAGTCCAAGCCCGCGGAAAAGCCGCATGCCCACCAGAAGTACTGGCAGGAACTGCTTGGCCAGGTGGGTGGCGCCGTCCGCCGGCCGCTGCTGGAGCTGACGGATGAGGAAAAGACACTGACCAGAGCCGCCTTCGAGGAATGCGGCCTGAAACTGCGCTGAACGGGACAGGGAGGAATATCGATGACGAAGCTCAAGGCGTTCAATCTGCAAAAGTGGATCGACGAGCACAAGCACCTTTTGAAGCCGCCGGTCGGCAACCAGCAGATCTGGAAAGATGCCGACCTCATGGTGACGATTGTCGGCGGCCCCAACAAGCGCACCGACTATCACGACGATCCCGTCGAGGAGTTCTTCTATCAGCTCAAGGGCGACATGGTGCTGAAGCTCTATGACGGCAAGGAATTCTACGACGTGCCGATCCGGGAGGGCGACATCTTCCTGCTGCCGCCGCATGTGCGCCATTCGCCGCAGCGGCCGATGGAGGGATCGATCGGTCTGGTGATCGAGCCGACGCGGCCTGAAGGCCTGCTCGACGCCGTCGAATGGTACTGCTTCGAATGCGCGGAGCTGGTGCACCGCGCGGAGGTAGACCTCGAATCTATCGTCGACGACCTGCCGCCGATCTACCAGGCCTTCTATGCCGACGAAAAGCTGCGCACATGCCCGAAATGCGGGACCGTGCACCCCGGCAAAACCCCGCCCGAGGGCTGGGTGACGCTCTGAACCGGCAGCAAACCAGCAAAGGACTGTCATGTCGAAAGTCGAAGCCATCTGCCTCATAGGCTGGGGCGCCATCGGTCAACGGGTGGCAGAACTTCTCAGGGCGCGCGGCGCGAATGCCCGGATCGTCGGGATCGCCGTGCGCGATCCCGGTGAAGTCGCAGCGACCATGCCGGAAGGGGCGGTCCATGTTGCCGGTCCCGAAGCGTTGGCGGCGACCGGCGCGACGTTGGTTGTCGAGGCGGCGAGCCGCGAAAGCGTCAAGCCCTTCGCCCGGGCGGCGTTGGCAGCGGGCATCGATTTCGCTGTGTCCTCGACCTCGGCCCTGGTGGATGCTGCCGTGCTCGACGAACTCGTGGAACTCGCCCGGCAAAACGGTTGCCAGCTCATCGTTCCGCCAGGCGCGCTCGGCGGCATCGATGCTCTCTCGGCGGCCTCGCGGCTGGGTCTGGACAGCGTGGAGCACACCATCACCAAGCCCGCGCGGGCTTGGTTCGGGACGCCGGCCGAGGCGCTCTGTCGCCTTGGCGAACTTCAGGAGGCGGAAGCCTTCTTCGCAGGATCGGCCGCGGAAGCCGCGACCGCCTTTCCGCAAAATGCCAATGTGGCGGCGACCACATCCCTTGCCGGCATCGGCATGGAACAGACGCGCGTGCAGCTCGTCGCCGATCCCAAGGCCGTGGAAAATACGCACAGCATTGTCGCCCGCGGCGCCTTCGGCACGCTCGAAATCCGCCTCCAAAACCGTCCGCTTGCAACCAATCCGAAATCCTCGGAGATGACGGCACTGAACCTCGTTCGCCTGATCGAGAACAGGACAAGTCCGCTTGTCCTTTAATTGGTAGCTGCCGCTCGACTGCTTTGCCCTTGCCGTTCCGGATGGATCTTCGCGCCGCCGGCAACGGCGCGCGGCTTGTTCTGTTGGCCCTAACCAAACCACCTTCGACATCGTCGTTGAAAGGCATCGCGCGTGCGCGGTGCTTGAGCGCCTAGACGTTGCGGGCCGTCAGTCGCTCCGACGCCGGGCTTTTACGCTCTTGTTGGCAAGCCGTCGGCCGATCCAGGAGAGGTAGGAGCAGGAGACGAGGAACCAGACGCCAACGAAGACATAGGCCTCGAGTGCCTGGTTGCCCCAGGCAACGTCGCTGAAAGCCATGCGCGCGGTGGCGCTGAGATCGTGCAGGCCGAGGATCACGACGAGGGACGTGTCCTTGTAGGCGCCGATGGTGCTGTTGACGAGCGCGGGCATGGCCCGTTCGGTGGCCTGTGGCAGGAGCACGAGACGGGCAGTTGGCCAGAAGCCGAGACCAAGCGAAGAGGCGGCCTCATGCTGGCCGGCCGGCAGAGCCATGAGGCCGCTTCGCACATCCTCGGCGAAATAGGCGGCATGGAAGAAGATGAGGGCGATCAGCACCGCCACGATCGGGTCGATGCTCGTGCCCTTGGGCAGCGTCAGCGGCAGCACGAAAACCCCGACGAACAGCAGCGTCACCATCGGCACGCCGCGCATGATCTCGACATAGGCGCCTGCGGCGCGGTGCAGCAGCCGATGGCGCGTCTGGTATCGGGCAAGCGCGAGCAGCACGCCGACCGGCAGGGCAAGGGCGAGCGCGATGGTGGAAAGGATGAGGAGGATCGGCAGGCCGTTCCAACGGGAGGCATCGACCGGAGCGAGGCCGAGGGTGCCGCCGCTCATCAGCGCGAAGGACGCGGCCATGCCCGCCAGCCAGAGTCCCGCGAAGAGCCTCATGTCCGGCCAGCGCCCGCTGACAGCCATCTGGCCGGTGGCGATGGAAAGGCCAAGGAGCAGCAGCGATGCGAGCATCGGCCGCCACTGTTCGTCGAACGGATAGGTGCCGAACAGGATGAAGCGGGATTTCTCCACCCAGAAGGGCCAGCAGGCGCCGGAAGCCTCGGCACAGGCGGCCGGATCGGCAAAGGGCGGTACGGCCGCCAGCACGAGCCAGTCGGCTACAACCCAAAGAATGGCGAGCACGAGGCCGCCGCTTGCAAGGGAGAGGAGGCTTGCGCCCGGTCGGGAAACCTGCCTCAGCAGCCAGGCGGAAAGCCGGCTCGGGCCGATCGGTTGTGTCGCTCCGCTCATCGCACGCCCCTTCCTTCCCGGGCGCGAATACGGGCGCTCCAATGGTTCAGCACGCCGGTGAGCGCAAGGCAAAGCAGCAGGTATATCGACATGGTGATCAGCATCGTTTCGAGCGGCCGGAAGGTCTGGTTGATTGCGGTGCCAGCGACCGACATGAGATCTGAATAGCCAACGGCAATCGAGATCGAGGTGTTCTTCAGGAGATTGGCGAACTGGTTGTTGAGCGGTGGAACGACGGTGCGCAGCACCTGGGGCACGACGACGAGACGGGTGGTCTGGCCGCTCTTGAGGCCGAGCGCCGCTGCGGCTTCGATCTGGCCTTTAGGAATGGCCTCGATGCCGCCGCGCAGCACCTCTGCGATCTGCGCGCCGTGATAAAGACCGAGTGCGACGGCCACCGTGCAGAACTGGATGGAAAGGGCGACGCCGCCTTCCACCGAAAACCCTTGAAGTGTCGGCCAGGTAAGCCCAAGCGGTGCGTCGAGCACGATGGCAAGCACCGCCGGGACGGCAAGGCATAGGGCCAGTGCGACCGTCAGAACGGGCAGGCGCCGGCCGGTGAGGGCCTGGCGGCGGGCGGCATGGCGTGCCCACAGCCAGATGAGCGCTGAGACGAGAAAGATGCTTGCGAAAAGCCAGAGCGTATTGCGCGGATCTTGCGAAAGCCAGGGCAGGTAGATCGCCCGGTTCGAGATCGTGAAGGGTCCAAGGATCAGCGCCTGCCGGATGGCGGGCAGACCGTTCACAGCGGCAACGAAAATGACCAGCAAGACCAGGATCTTCGGCAGGTTGCGGAAGAGTTCGACGTAAGCGAGTGCGAAGAGGCGCGCGAGCGGCGAAGCGCTGACGCTGAGAAGGCCGAGCAGCAGGCCGGCAAACGATGCGATGACGAGGCTCGCGACGGCGACGACGATGGTGTTGGCAAGTCCGGCCAAGATGGCGCGCAGGTAGGTATCATTCGCCCCATAGGGGATGAGTGTTTCGCTAAGGTCAAAACCGGCCTGCTGGGTGAGGAAGGCGAAGCCGGGCTGGATGCCGGCCGCGAGCATGTTGGAGTGGACGTTGAAGGCGACGACGGCGAAGGCCGCGAGGATCGCAACGCCGACACCGATATCGGCGAGGGAAACGGCCGGCCTTGCCTTGGGCGGACCGTCCTGCGGGGCGTGGGGAATTTGCAGTTTCCGGTCCATGGGTGTGCTCAGGGATTGGTTTCGGCAGGCAGGGTAAAGCGAGCGACCAGCGCCTTCTGCGCCTCGGTCTCCGGCCCCGAGCCAGCGCTGGCGACAAGGGCGGTGGCCTGCGTCAGATCTAGGCCGAAAGCGCGCAGAATGCAGATGGCGAAGGTGCCGGTGCGGCCTATGCCGGCCGCGCAATGAACGAAGACCCGCTCGCCGGAGGCAAGCGCCTGCGCCATCTCGCCGGCGAGGGCGAAGAGCCCGGCCTCGTCGGCGGGCACGCCGAAATCCGCGATCGGGAACCGCACGACGGGAATGTCCGTCCCTGCGGCAAGGCTTGCAGCATAGTCCGGTGCCTTTTCCTCGATCTCCGCAAGCGGGGTAAGGCTGACGATGCGGCTGATCTTCTGCGCGCGCAGATCGTCCATGTCGTCGGAAAACGGGCGCAGGCGGCCGGGCATAGGTCCGAGCCAGAGCGTGCCGGCAATGCCAGACGGCAGTCGGAGGGGGCGCAGGAAATGTGTATTTGTCATGCGGTTTCCGCTGCGAGCTCCGAGAGAAGGTGGGTCGGCGTCTGCGCCGTTAAGACCGCAGTGACTGTCGTGCGCAGCGCTCTGAACGCGGCCTCGAGATCATCATGTGCGGCTTGCATGCGCCAGCGGATCACGCGCCAGTGCAGGGCCGCATGGGCTTCGGCGGCAATCGGATCGAGCACCAGGCCGGAGACGAGTTCGAGGAGGCAGGCGCGGATGGTGAAGTAGCTTTCGACGGGCGCCTCGCCCGGGTTGGCGGCGAGCTCGCCGATGGTGGCGAGCTGGACCCGGGCGGGCATGGCGAAATTCGCCGCACAGCATCGCGTGCACAGGTTCAGCATATCCGACAGCATGGTGAAATGCAGGTTGCGCTGGGCGGGATCGAGTGTGCTGACCACCGTGCCGACGCCCGAGCGCGTTTCGAGGAGGTGCTCGAAGGAAAGCCGCTGCAGGACCTGGCGGATCGGGGTGCGGCTGACGCCGAACTCCTGCGCCAGCTTGCCTTCGTGTAGCATCATCGGCGTATCGGGGTGGGTCGTGCAGATGCGGAAGCGCAACTCCTGCAGCATGTCCTCCGAGCGGGGCGGACCGGATCTCGATGTTTGCGGCAAGCTCACGCTTTCCCCCTTCCTATGCTTTGGCGCGCGTCGGCGCGGCCGTTGTTCTGGTTGTATAGCCAGTCTTCCTGCAGCGGGCTTTCGACCGATTCGGGAAAAGCGAGGCGCACTGTCGACAGCGCCTCGTCGACCGAAAGGCCCCGCGCATTGAGAATATGCGCGGCGATCATACCGCTGCGTCCAGCACCATAGCTGCAGCACAGCGCAATGGCCTGGTTCGCGGCAAGCAGAGCGTAAACACGCCCCTCCAACCGCCGCCAAGCCTTTATCCACGTTTGGCCGGGCGCGGAAAAATCGTCGATCGGCAAGGCCGCAAACGCCATGCCTGTCTGCCTGACATGCTTGCGCAGCAGGATGCGGTAGCCGGGCGGGCAGTCGCTGTCGCGCGCCAGAAACAAAAAGAGATCGGCTCCGCGGGCAACAAGGGCGGCGAGCGTCTCGTCGATGCCCTCGGGGTCCACCCAGACCTCGCCGCGCGGACTGATCGTCAGGCCGGGTGCGCCGAGGGTTACGAGGCGTCCTCCGGCTGGGCAATCGACGGTGGCGCGGATGGATATGGGTCCGTCGATATCCGTCACGCCGCCGCTCCTCCTTCTGGCCGCTCTCCTCACCGTATCGGATAGGCGTACATCAGGCCACCATTGGTGGTCGAGGCGTTCTGGGTGCCATCGCGCTTGAGCTTGAAAGGCGTCGCAGGACCGAGATGGCGGTCGTACACTTCGCCGTAGGAGCCGACCTGCTTGATGACCTGGTAAGCCCAGTCGGCGGGAAGCTTCATCTTGGCGGCCATGTCGGCGGTTGCGCCGTCCTTGGCGAAGAGACGCTGCACGGCCTTCGGCTGCTTGTCGAGATCGGCGATGGCCGCATCGACATTGCTGGAATTGATGCCGAGTTCGTCGGCGTTCAGCATGACCTGGAAAGCCCAGCGCACTGCCTTTTCCAGCGTTTCATCCGGCTGGGTCACCAGCGTCAGCGGCTCGGCCGAGATGATCTCCGGCAGGAGTTCGTAGTCGTCGGGATCCTTGGCCAGGCGACGGTCGGCGGCAAGCGCCGTCATGTCGGAGGCGTAGGCGTCGCACTTGCCGGCGAAGAACGCCTGCAAGCGTGCGGTCTTGTCGGCGATGTTCTCGACCTTGTAGGTGAGCCCTTGGGCGGCGAACCAGTCGGCGATGTTGAGCAGTGTCGTCGAGCCGTCCTCGGCGCAGATCGTTGCGCCCTTCAACTCCATTGCTGATTTCACGCCCAGCGCCTTCGGCACCATGAAGCCCTGGCCGTCATAAAATGTGGTCGCGACGAAGGCGAGGCCCGGGTCGGCAGAACGCGTGCCGGTTTCCGTGACCGAGCGGGAGGCCATGTGCGCCTGCCGCGAGACCAGGCTCTTCAACGAGTCGGAAAAGCCAATGCCGCGGATATCCGCCTTGCTCGCATCGCCGAGGATGGCGGCCGCCGCCATGCGGCAGAAGTCAGCGTTGAAACCCTGGAAGACGCCGGCGCTGTCGGGCACGGAGAAACCCGGCGCACTGGGGCTGACCAGGCAGACGAGCTTGCCGCCAGACACCACTTCATCAAAAACCGGACCAGCCTGAGCATGGGACGTGATTGCAAGACCGGCGGCGCAGGCGAGCGCTGCCGCGAGATAAGACCGAAGCATATTTCTTCCCCTCCTTAAACAGGTAAAGATAGCTATACCTGTATACAGGTGTTTAAGAGTGGTTTTTCCTGCTGTCAACGGGGGTAGCGGGCGAGACGGTCGCATCGCGCAACAAGAAGGTCGACAAGCCCTATCGCTCGTCGAGGGCCAAGGCTCTACGGCCGCCTTTGGAACATGCTGTTCGGTTCTCGTGCTGGCCGTTTTAGTGCTGGGCGCTTCCGCGCAGGCAATGTCGCGAAGGTTAGCGCGCTGGTGAGGTGGCGGGAGGAAATCGCGGCAGGGGCGCGCCGAACCAATCACCACCGGCTGCAACTTGGCGCATGCGGCATTGGTCGGAAGAATTGGATCGCTCCGGCACGAAGTTGCGTTTCGACAAAGAACGATTGGAAAAACTGCGCCAGCCTCTCCCTTGAGCAACGCATCGATTGCGGATCATGACCCTTCGGGCATCAGGGAGAGCACATTGACCGAGTATACTTTGGACACCGCCGTTGGAACGATTGCGTGCGAGCTTCCCGGCGCCGCGGAACTCTTCAGGCAGGCCGGTATCGGATTTTGCTGTGGCGGCGACGTACCGCTTGCGCAAGCGGCTGCGGATGCCGGCATAGAGGCCGCTGATCTGCTCGCCCGGCTTCAGGCACTGGAGCTTGCTGCAAGACGCGAAGCTCCGGCTGCGACCGGCGAGCTTATCGCGCATATTCTGGAGCGTTATCACCAGACGCACCGCACCGATCTGGAATGGCTGATCCCGCTTGCGCAAAAGGTGGAGCACGTCCACGGCGCGCATGGTTCCGCGCCACTCGGCTTGGCTGACGCGCTGGTCGAGCTCAAGGAACACCTTCTTCCCCACATGGCGCGCGAAGAGCTCGCGCTCTTTCCCATGATGCGCCATAAGCCCGATCCGGACATCGGGCACTTGATTGCCGGCATGCGGGACGATCATGCATGCGAAAGCCGGAGCCTCGCGGTGATCGAGCATTTGACGCATGGATTTGCGCTTCCCGACGGGGCCTGCAGGTCCTGGACGGCGCTCTATGTCGGAGTTCAAAAATTCTGCGACGATCTCGTCACGCATATGCATCTCGAAAACCGCGTTCTGTTTCCACGGTTCGCCGCCATTGATGCAGTCGATGGCGCCGCTCTCTCATCAGCAGCGCTTTCCGCGGGGTGAGGCCCTGACAGGCATCGCTTTGCCCAACGGGAGGAGACGGAGCTTCACACAACTCTTTGCACGCAATCCGACCCGGCGCTTGGCGGCGGAGACACTTTCATTGTTTTAAGGTGGCGCCGCCGCGAACCCATGAGCCACGGCGGCGATCAATCTGCTCGTCGCGAGATGAGCTCAAAGGGCGGAACTTAAACCTGCGGATCGCGCAATGGTTGTGGGTGGCAGCCATCTGCCGACTTCCGGCAAATATCGCGGGAAGGGCAGGCCATGGGCCGCCCCATCCGACTTCAAAGCTATCGTTGTTGCGCCGGCCGACCGGCGGCTTGACGCGCAGTCGTTCCAGCAGATCCACCTGAGCATCACCATGTACGCGACAGGTAACAATCAAGGATTGCAATTAACGAAGCTGTCTTTGTTTGAGCTAGATCAAAGAACGTCCCGCGCCAAAGTTCCAATGCTCCGGCAACGATTTGCGGGAAAACACCCTGGAATGAAACTCTTCCGTCTTGTCCTTCTGCTCTGCCTCAGCCTTTGCGGCGCCGTATCCGCCAGTGCGGCATCGGTGCTGCAGGAGTTTTTGCCGACCACCACCGCTTCGGATCTTGTGCCGGGCGCAGACGGTTTCGGCGCCGTGCGTGATGATGTGGCGGTGGCCCCGGTGCTCAAGGGCGGCGAGACAGTGGCGTGGGTCTTTGTGACCTCGGATTTTGTCGGAACGACGGGCTATTCCGGCAAGCCCATCCATACGCTTGTCGCGGTGGACAAGGATGCGAAGATCGTCGGCGTCCGGCTGGTGAAACACTCCGAGCCCATCGTCCTCATCGGCATTCCGGACGCCAAGGTAAAGGCGCTGGTTGCCGGCTATGCTGGCCTCGATCTCGTCGCCGAGGCGAAATCCGGCGGTACGACCCATGAGGTGGATATCATCTCGGGCGCGACGGTGACGGTTATGGTGATCGACGATTCGATCGTGCGGTCCGGGCTTAAGGTCGCGCGCGCGCTCGGCCTTGGCGGGCTGACGCCGGAAGCAGCCAACGCCGGCCCGCGCTTCGAGATCGATCCCGCGGCCGTCGCGCCGGCTGATTGGGTCGAGGCAGAAGGCGATGGCACGCTGCGCCGCCTGTCGCTCGACGTTGCCCAGGTCAATGCTGCTTTCGCTGGCCATCCCGATGAACGCGCCCGCGAGCGCGCGATTGCGCAAGCGCCCGAAACGACGTTCATCGAGATGCAGGCGGCACTGGTCTCGGTCCCCGCGATCGGCAAGGCCCTTCTCGGGCCGGCCGAAGAGAAAAACCTTCAGTCCTGGCTCGGCGAAGGTGAGCACGCGATCGCCGTAGTCGGACGCGGGCTCTATTCCTTCAAGGGGTCTGGCTATGTGCGCGGCGGCATCTTTGATCGCATCGTGCTGATCCAAGATGATGTTTCCGTTCGCTTTCGTGATCGCGACCACCGTCGCCTGGGGGCAATCGCGCTTGCCGGTGCGCCGGAATACAACGAGATGGACCTGTTCCGCATTAAGGCAGGCCTTGGCTTCGATCCGACAAAACCATTCCGCATACAGCTTCTGGCGCACCGCGAGGTTGGACCGGTCGAAAAGGTCTTTCATACCTTCGATCTGGGGTATCAGCTGCCGCAGAAGTATCTGCATGCTGTCGCGCCACCGGTGAAGGAGGTTGCCGCCGTAGTCGATCGTGACGAGGGCACGGCACAGGCCGACCTGTGGAAACGCATCTGGGACGACTCGAAGCTGAAGATTGTCGTGCTCGGCGCCATGTTGGTCGTGCTGACGGGCGTGTTCTTCTTCCAGACCTATGCGGTCAGAAACGCACGGGCGTTCTACATCTTCCGCATCATCTTCCTGACGGTGACGCTGGTCTTCCTCGGCTGGTACGCCAACGCGCAGCTTTCCGTCGTCAATCTGATGGCGCTCTTCGGGAGCCTCGTCAACGGCTTCAGCTGGCAGGCTTTCCTGCTCGACCCGCTGACCTTCATCCTCTGGTTTGCCGTTGCCGCAGCGCTCCTGTTTTGGGGACGGGGAGCCTATTGCGGCTGGCTCTGCCCCTTCGGCGCCCTGCAGGAGCTGACCAACCAGATCGCGCGCAAGCTGCGCATCCCGCAATGGACGTTGCCATGGGGCCTGCACGAGCGGCTCTGGCCGATCAAATACATGATCTTCCTCGGTCTTTTCGGGGTCTCGCTGATGAGCGTCGAGCAGGCGGAACATCTGGCCGAAATCGAGCCGTTCAAGACGGCGATCATCCTGAAGTTCATCCGCGCCTGGCCGTTCGTGGCCTATGTAGTCGCACTTCTCGTCGCCGGGCTCTTCGTCGAGCGGTTCTACTGCCGCTATCTCTGCCCGCTCGGTGCGGCGCTCGCGATCCCTGCGCGCATCCGCATGTTCGACTGGCTCAAGCGCTACCATGAATGCGGAAACCCCTGCCAGACCTGCGCCCACCAATGTCCGGTGCAGGCGATCCACCGGACCGGCGAGATCAATCCGAACGAGTGCATCAACTGCCTGCACTGCCAGGTGCTCTACCAGTCGGAAACCGTCTGCCCCGTCGTGATCAAGAAGATGAAGTCACGGGCGAAGCTTGCGGCAAGCCCGGGCGGCGTGCCGACCCATCAACCCGCAGCCAAAGTTTAATCGAAGCCAAGGTTCAAGCAAAAAGGAACCAGATCATGGAAACAAAGGAACACAAGGGACTAAGCCGCCGAGCGCTGTTCAGCGCGACCGCAGGCAGCGCCATCCTGGCGGGCACGGTCGGGCCGGCCGCACTCAGCCTCGGCGCTGCAGGACTGGCGACGCCGGCCCGTGCCGCGACAGGCGCCGACGGCTCGGTCGCACCCGGCAAGCTCGACGACTATTACGGCTTCTGGTCCTCCGGCCAGACAGGTGAAATGCGCATTCTCGGCATCCCCTCGATGCGCGAGCTGATGCGGGTGCCGGTATTCAACCGTTGCTCGGCCACCGGTTGGGGGCAGACCAATGAATCGATCCACATCCACCAGCGCACGATGTCGGAGAAGACGAAAAAGCAGCTCGCCGCCAACGGCAAGAAAATCCACGACAACGGTGACCTGCACCACGTCCACATGTCGTTTACCGACGGCAAATATGACGGCCGCTTCCTGTTCATGAACGACAAGGCCAATACGCGCGTGGCGCGCGTGCGCTGCGACGTGATGAAGACCGACGCCATCCTGGAGATCCCCAACGCCAAGGGCATCCACGGCATGCGTCCGCAGAAATGGCCGCGTTCGAACTATGTGTTCTGCAACGGCGAGGACGAGGCCCCGCTCGTCAACGACGGCTCGACGATGACTGACGTGGCGACCTACGTGAACATCTTCACCGCTGTCGATGCCGACAAGTGGGAAGTGGCCTGGCAGGTGAAGGTCTCGGGCAACCTCGACAATTGCGATGCCGACTACGAGGGCAAGTGGGCGTTCTCCACCAGCTACAATTCCGAAATGGGCATGACGCTGGAAGAGATGACCAAGTCCGAGATGGACCACATCGTCGTCTTCAACATCGCCGAAATCGAGAAGGCGATTGCGGCCGGCAAATACGAGGAGATCAACGGCGTCAAGGTGGTGGACGGGCGCAAGGAAGCCAAGTCGCTTTTCACCCGCTACATCCCGATCGCCAACAACCCGCACGGCTGCAACATGGCGCCGGACAGGAAGCATCTGTGCGTCGCCGGCAAGCTCTCGCCCACCGTCACCGTGCTGGACGTGACGAAGTTCGATGCCCTGTTCTACGACAATGCCGAGCCGCGCAGCGCCGTGGTAGCGGAGCCGGAGCTGGGCCTCGGCCCGTTGCACACCGCCTTCGACGGGCGCGGCAACGCCTATACCTCGCTGTTCCTCGATAGCCAGGTGGTAAAGTGGAACATCGACGAGGCCATCCGCGCTTACGCCGGTGAAAAGATCAATCCGATCAAGGACAAGCTCGACGTTCAGTACCAGCCTGGCCACCTGAAGACGGTGATGGGCGAAACGCTGGATGCCGCCAACGACTGGCTCGTTTGCCTTTGCAAGTTCTCCAAGGACCGGTTCCTGAATGTCGGCCCGCTGAAGCCGGAAAACGATCAGTTGATCGACATTTCCGGTGACAAGATGGTGCTGGTCCATGACGGCCCGACCTTCGCCGAGCCGCATGACGCCATCGCAGTCTCCCCCTCGATCCTGCCGAACATCCGCTCGGTCTGGGATCGTAAGGATCCGCTCTGGGCCGAAACGCGCAAGCAGGCCGAGGCCGATGAGGTCGACATCGACGAATGGACCGAGGCCGTGATCCGCGACGGTAACAAGGTTCGCGTCTACATGACCTCCGTCGCGCCCAGCTTCAGCCAGCCGAGCTTTACGGTGAAGGAGGGCGACGAGGTCACGATCATCGTCACCAATCTCGATGAGATCGATGACCTCACCCATGGTTTCACCATGGGCAATCATGGCGTGGCGATGGAGGTCGGCCCGCAACAGACGAGCTCCGTCACCTTCGTTGCGGCCAATGCTGGCGTCTACTGGTACTATTGCCAATGGTTCTGCCATGCCCTGCACATGGAAATGCGCGGACGCATGTTCGTGGAACCGAAGGACGCCTGATCGATGCGGCTGTCCGTTCTCCTGATCGGTCTTCTTCTCGCCTCTCCGCTCTTCGCGGCGGAGCGCGCGGTCGTGCCGGGTGCGGGCAGTCTTGCCGCAGCCATCGCCGGGGCGGAGCCCGGCGATGTGTTGACACTGACCGACGGGGCCTATCGCGGCCCCGTTACCATCGACCGGCGATTGACCATCACTGGTCCGCGTGGAGCGGTGGTGGACGGGCTCGGGCAGGGTAGCGTGGTGACGATTGCCGCGCCGGACGTCACCTTGAGAGGTTTCACCGTCACCGGTTCGGGTCGCATCAACCAGGATCTCGACGCGGGGGTCAAAATCGTTCAGGGCGCCGATCGCGCCCGTGTCGAGAAACTGCTCGTTACCGACAACATGCACGGCATCGACGTCCATGGCGGCCGCGACGCGATTGTCTCTGAAAACGAGATCGTCGGCACGCGCAGCCCTCGCATGAACGAGCGCGGCAATGGCATCTATGTCTGGAACAGCCCGGGCACGCTGCTTCAGGACAATGTCATTCGCTACGGTCGCGACGGCATCTTTTCGAACGCCAGCGCCGACAGCATCTATCGCCGCAACATCATGCGCGACCTGCGTTTTGCCGTGCACTTCATGTACACCCGCAACACCGAGGTTTCCGACAACATCTCGATCGGAAACCATCTCGGCTTCGCGATCATGTTCTCCAACCGCGCGAAGATCCTGAACAATCTCAGCCTCGGCGACCGCGAGCACGGCCTGATGCTGAACTATGCCAACAATGCCGACGTGTCGGGCAATCTGGTGCGCGGCGGCACGAAGAAATGCCTGTTCATCTACAACGCCCACAAGAACCTGATCTGGGGAAACCGCTTCGAGAGCTGCGGCATCGGCATTCATTTCACCGCCGGTTCGGAAAAGAATGTGCTGACAGGCAACGCCTTCATCGCCAACCGCGAGCAGGTCAAATATGTCGGCACCCGCAACATGGAATGGAGCCATGAAGGCCGGGGCAATTTCTGGTCCGACCATCCGGCCTTCGACCTCAACGGCGACGGCATTGCCGACAGTTTTTACCGCCCCAACGACCTGATGGACCAGATCCTCTGGTCGCAGCCCGCGGCAGGCCTGCTCACCGGTGCGCCGGCCGTGCAGATCGTTCGCTGGAGCCAACGGGATTTTCCCGCCACCCTACCTGGAGGCGTGCGCGACAGCGCGCCGCTGATGCGCCCCCTGACCATCCCTGTCCCGCCCGACATCCTTGCCTGCGAGGCGGAGGCCGCAGGGCGCTGGACTGAAGGAAATTACGATGACACCGACGCTGACAATCTCCAGGCTCACTAAGCGTTTCCAATCGGTGGAAGCGCTGAAGTCCGTTTCCCTTGCGCTGGAGCCGGGACGGCGCGCGGCACTGCTCGGCCATAACGGTGCCGGCAAGTCGACGATGATGAAGATCGTGCTCGGTCTCATCCCCTTCGACGGCGGCGAGGTTTTCGTTTGCGGCTCGGCGCCCGGTTCGCCCACCGCGCGGGCCCAGGTGGCATATCTGCCGGAAAATGTCGCCTTTCACCCGGCTTTGACGGGAGAGGAACAGCTTCGCCACTATCTCGCGCTGCGCGGTGAAAGCCCGGCGCTGGCCATAGAGCTTCTTGCGCGCGTCGGGCTTGGTCACGCGGCGCGGCGTCGGATCGGCACCTATTCCAAAGGCATGCGCCAGCGCGTGGGTCTGGCCCAGACGCTGATCGGCCGCCCTCGTCTCCTGGTGCTGGACGAACCGACCTCGGGCCTCGATCCGGTGTCGCGACGGGACTTCTACGACCTGCTCGACGGGTTGGCCGCAGAAGGGACCGCCATCCTGCTCTCCTCCCACGTATTGACCGAGGTGGAGGCTCGCACCGACAGCATCCTCATCCTGTCCGGTGGGGAGCTGGTGGCGGAAGGTACGCTTGCCGATCTTCGGACCCGTGCGGCACTTCCGGTCGCCTTTTCCGTTCGCCCCGCACCGGGCCATGCGCCGGCACTGGCCGCGACCTTTCCCGAAGGTGTGCAAGGGGAGGACGGCCTCCTGCGCCTTCGTGGTTCGCAGTCGGAAAAACTGCCGCTTCTTGCCCGTATTGCGGCGCTTGGGAGCGCCGTTGCCGATCTCGATGTCATTCCGCCCAGCCTCGAGGACATCTACAGCCACTTTAGCCGGAGGGACGGGCAATGACGCGCATCCTTGCCACCGCCGTCAGCGAATTCCGCATCGCTTTCCGCAATCGCTGGGTCTCCATCGCCACCGGCATGATGGTGCTGTTCGCCCTGGTGCTGGCCGCCGCCGGCTCTGCCCCGACAGGCGATGTCGGCGTCGACCGGCTCTCGGTCACGGTCGCCTCGCTCACTTCGCTTGCGGTCTATCTGGTCCCGCTTTTGGCATTGCTGATGAGTTTCGATGCTGTGGCTGGCGAGGTGGAACGCGGCACGCTGCCACTGCTTCTCACCTATCCCGTCTCGCGTCTGCAGATCCTGCTCGGCAAACTGCTGGCGCATCTCGCAATCCTCGCACTTGCCGTGACGCTTGGCTATGGCGCGGCGGCGCTCGCAGCCGTCTGGTTCGATCCTGGAGCGACCGCAGGGCTTGGCGCGCTCTGGCGGCTGATCTGGTCCTCGGTGCTGCTGGGCGCGACCTTTCTTGGCACCGGCTACGCGCTTTCGGCTTTGGCGCGAAGGCCGTCGGGGGCGGCGGGTCTGGCCATCGCGCTCTGGCTGGTGGCGGTGGTGCTCTACGATCTTGCCCTATTGGCGCTCATCGTGACGGATGGCGGCGGTGCTTTCACCACACACGCATTGCCCGTCGCTCTGCTTGCCAACCCTGCCGATGCCTTCCGCGTCTTTAACCTCTCGGCCGCACAAGCGGTTTCTGCCGCCGGCGGACTGGGTGGCGCCGCCGGCGCGATCCCGCTTTGGCAATCGGCGGCCTCTCTTCTCACCTGGCCATTGGCCGCCATCGCACTGGCCGCCGCAGCCTTCCGAAAGGTGACCCCATGAGGAACCGACTTCGCTTCGTCCTCGTTGCTGCCGGATTGGCGCTGCTTTCCGCCTGCAAGGAGGACGTGGCCCAAAGCATCGTGCCGCAGGACATGACGCCCGAGACCCTCGGCCATTACTGCCAGATGAACCTTCTGGAGCACCCCGGCCCGAAGGCGCAGATCTTTCTGGAAGGAAGCCCCGCACCGCTCTTCTTCAGTCAGGTGCGCGACGCGATCGCCTATGCGCGCGGCCCGGAGCAGATTGCGCCGATCCTCGTTATCTACGTCAACGATATGGGGGCTGCAGGGGCAAGCTGGGACCAGCCCGGTGACGGCAACTGGATCGCCGCCGACAAGGCGTTCTACGTGGTCGGCTCTGCCCGGCGAGGCGGCATGGGTGCGCCAGAAACCGTGCCGTTCTCAAGCCGCGACGAGGCTGCCGCCTTCGTCCTTGCCGAGGGCGGCCAGGTGCTCGCGCTCGCCGATATCACCGATGCCATGGTTTTGACGCCGGTGGAGACCGGCTCGGAACCGGGCGCGGACGACGAAGACTATCTCGGCCGTCTGCGCGCATTGCCCAATCCAGCCGGAGGTTGACCCCATGCTTGTGACCCGACGCCGCCTGATTGCAATTTCTGCAGTTCTCGCAACAGCGCCCGCCATCGCCCGTGCCAACGCGGCAACCCGCTTCTGGACAGGTCAGGCGCTTGGCGCGCGTGCCTCGATCCGCATCGAGCATCCAGAGGCAGGGGCCATTGTCGCCAGGGTCATGGCCGAGATCGATCGCCTGGAAAACATCCTCAGCCTCTACCGTGCGAACAGCGCGCTTTGCCGACTGAACCGCGACGGCCATCTTCAAGATCCGCCATTCGAGCTTTTGGAATGTCTGTCACTGGCCGACGCAGTCCACCTGGCAAGCGGCGGGCGCTTCGATCCGACGGTGCAGCCGCTCTGGACGCTCTGGGCTCAATCGGCTGCACACGGCACGCGACCCGACTCGGCGGACGTCGATCGCGTGCGTGGCAACGTTGGCTGGGGCAAGGTCAGGCTCGATGCAGCAGCAATTACGCTGCATCCGGGCATGGCGCTGACGTTGAACGGCATCGGCCAGGGGTATGTTGCCGACCGTGTGGCAGCAATGCTTGAAGCTGAGGGACTGACGGACATTCTGATCGACACCGGCGAGTTCCGTGCGCTCGGGGGGCAACCGGGCGGCGACGGATGGCCGGTCCGACTGGAATCGGGCGAGCGCCTGCCGCTGCGCCAGCGGGCGGTCGCGACCTCCGCCCCTCTCGGCACGACCTTCGATCAGGCAGCCAGAGACGGACATATTCTCGACCCCGTAACTGGTATGCCCGCGCCAGCAAACTGGCGCTCTGTCTCGATCTCGGCACCATCCGCCGCCATCGCCGACGCACTGGCGACAGCCGCATGCCTGATGCCTGATGCCGGATCGATCCTTGCGATGAACGCGCATTTTGAACGCGTACGCCTGGAAGCGGCGTCCGTTTAAGGGGCGACCAAGGAACGTCGTCGGGGGCCTCGGCCCCGATCGACGAAAGCAAGGCGGCGGCTGCCGTAGCGACGATGGCCTTGGTGTTCTTCCAGCGTGCGCGCCGAACGGGTTGTCCTTGCGGACTACCTCGCCTCCATTGGTCCCGTTCCCCGCCCATCGAGGAGCCAGGCGATGTTGACCTGTAGGATACCGGCCATCATGTCGAGGCGGTTGGCCCTCGGCTCGGCGCGATCGTTTTCCCAGCTGATCCAGGTCTCCTCGGTAACACCCGCGATCGCGGATATCTGTTCGATCGAAAGGTTGATGGCATCGCGGGCAAGCGAAATGCGGCCGCCGATCGTGTCGTCTGTGGCGTCCGCCGTGGCGCGGGGTGCAAGCATGTCGTTCATGATGTCGATGATCCTTCTGTCGGGAGGAACGCCCGCAACGTGGTCGCGGGCGTCGGTCGGACGCTAAGGCCCGTCGCGTGAAAAATGGTTCACACTCCAGGCTTTAAGCTCTTGTTTTTATGCATGTCGTTGCCGCAAAACCGCTGCGCATTTTTTCGCGCGACATGCATTAGCGGCCAAGCTCAGCCATCGTCCTTGGCGAGCCAGGCTTTGATTTGGTCCGGATGATCCGCGATGTACTTGTCGACTGCCTTTTCGTAGGAGGTCTGCTGGGCGTTGAACATCGCGGCTTCGAGATCGCCGATCGGCAGCTTCATGCGCGACAGCAGGCCTGAAACTTCAGGGTTGTCCTTCTCGATGTCCTTGCGTGCCAGCACGTCCACCCGTTCGGCCTTGCCGAGCGCGTTCTTCGGATCCGCGATATAGCGAAGCTCGTACTTGCCGAACATCCAATGCGGGCTCCAGGCCGTGGCGACAAACCAATCCTTCTTGCGCATCGCCCGGTCAACCGTCGTCAGCATGCCGGCCTCACTGGAGATCTGCAGCTTGTATCCGTCGAGCGCGTAGTCTTTGACTGCCTGCTCGGACAGGCGTGTAAGGCCCGCGCCGGGATCGATGCCCTCGATCCGGCCCTTGAGCTTCTCCTTCACGTCGTCTTTCTTCAGGTCGTCGATCGAGGCGATGGCGTCTTCGGGAACGTATTTCGGCACCACCCAGCCGAGCCTGGCACCGTCGTAAACGGTCCCAAGCGTCGTTACCTTGTCCTTCACCTTGGCGAAGTAGTCGGCGTGGGTTTCCGGCAGCCAAGCCATCATCATGGCATCGAGGTCGCCGCGGCCCACCCCCTGGTAAAGCGGCGCGATGTCCGTCTGGACCAGTTCGACCTCCTGGCCGAGTTCGTCCTTGATCAGTTTTGCGGCGAGCTTGGTGACGAACTCGGCGTCCGACCAGGCGGCCCAGCCGATCCTGACAGCTGGCTTTTCTTCTGCGGCAGCCGCGCCGAACGTACCGGCGGCGATGCCGGCCGCAAGGCTGATGGTCGCAAGGGTCTTGAACATGGGTGCTCCTTTCAGGAAGGTTTGCAGTCGGCAACGCGAACGCCGCCAGATGGATAGGAACGTCCGCAGCGTCAGGCCGTGACGGGGGAGGTCTGGGGTTGTTCCCGTCGCCGGCGGAACAGGACGCGCCACGGGCTGGTGCGCTCCTTGCCGAAGCTCTGGGTGATCCGGTCGAGAATGACGGCGAGGATGACGACGGCGAGACCGCCTTCGAAACCGGTTCCGACGTCGAGACGCTGGATCCCGGTCAGGACCGTGTTGCCAATGCCACCCGCACCGATCATCGAGGCGATCACCACCATGGAGAGCGAAAGCATGATCGTCTGGTTGATGCCCGCCATGATCGAAGGCATGGCGTTGGGCAGTTGTACCTTTACCAGCAGCTGCCAGGCGGTGCAGCCGAAGGCGTTGCCGGCCTCGATGAACTCCACATGCACCTGACGGATGCCGAGATTGGTGAGCCGCACGACCGGCGGCATCGAGAAGATGACCGTTGCGATCGTCCCGGGCACGGCTCCAAGGCCGAAGAACATCGCCGCCGGGATGAGATAGACGAAGGCCGGCATCGTTTGCATGAGGTCGAGCATGGGTCGTACGGCTGCCGCGACGCGATCGCTGCGCGCCATGGCAATGCCGAGCGGCAGGCCGATGAGCATGGCGACGAGCGTTGACGCGATAACCAGCGACAGCGTTTCCATCATTGCGGACCAAAGGCCCATGTGTTCGACCAGCAGCAGGGAAAGGGCGGTAAAGACCGCAAAGCCGAAGCCGACCCGCCACAGCGACAAGAGCACGAAGATCGTAAGCCCGAGGGCCAAGGGGGCGGCGAGAAGTGCAGCCTGGATGCTGTTGGTCACGGTGCCGATGGCAGCGGCGATCAGATCGAGCAGCGGTGCGAAATTGTCGAGGATGTAGTTGACGGCGCTGTCGACGCCGTCACCGATATCGAAAGTCATGGATTGTCTCCGAAAGGGCTGGATCAGGCGGTGCGATCGAGCGTTTCGAGCAGCGCGGATTTGCTGATCGAGCCGAGGTAGCGGTTGGCTTCGTCGATGACGGGCATGGGGAAGGGGCTTGCAGCCACCTTGCCAAGCACGTTGGACAAGCTTTCCGACGCGGGGATCGGCTCGATATCCGCCAGGAAGGCGCGCCGATAGGGATCGGCGGCGCCGTCTCGGGCGGTCGCGATCAACGAGGATCGGCTGATCATGCCGTGATAGGTCTTGTCGCGGCCGAGAATGATGGCGACCTCGCGATCGTAGTGCTCCATGCGCTCAAGGGCAGCTGCGGCCGAAACGCCCTGTCGCTCGATGATCGTCACCTGCGTCTTGCGGGCGACGTCGCCGGCGCGGAACACCTGCGAGACATCGACATTGCGGAAGAACGACCGCACATAGTCGTTGGCGGGCTTCAATACGATCTCGTCCGGGGTGCCCACCTGCACGACCTCACCATTTTGCATGATGCAGATGCGGTCGCCGATCCGCATGGCTTCGTCGAGATCGTGGCTGACGAAGACGATGGTCCGACTGTGTTCAGCCTGAAGGCGAACGAGTTCATCCTGCATCTCGGTGCGGATCAGCGGGTCAAGCGCGGAAAAGGCCTCGTCCATGAGCAGTACCGAAGGCTCGGCGGCGAGCGCTCGCGCCAGGCCGACGCGCTGCTTCATGCCGCCGGAGAGCTGGTCGGGGCGGCTGTCGTCGTAACCTTCCAGCCCGACAGCGTGCAGAGCCGTTCGGGCCCGCGCCTTGCGCTCGGCCTCGCCGACGCCGGCGACCTCAAGGCCGAAGGCCGCGTTGTCGATAACGCTGCGGTTCGGCAGCAGCGCGAAGGACTGGAAGACCATGCTGATGTCGCGGCGGCGCAAGGCGATCAGTTCGCTGCGCGGCAAGCGCGCCACGTCTTTGCCGTCGATCTCGATGGAGCCGGAGGTCGGTTCGATCAGGCGGTTGAGGAGGCGCAGCATCGTCGATTTGCCGGAACCCGAAAGTCCCATGATGACGAAAATCTCGCCGGCACGAATGTCGAAGGACGCGTTGTTGACGCCGATGGTGCAGCCCGTCTCGGCGTGGATCTCCGCCTTGGTGCTACCCGCCTTAAGCAGGTTCAGCGCCTCGTCCGGCCGCTCGCCAAAAACCTTGAAAACGTTCTTGATACTGATCTTGACCGGTTGCTCGTCGGCCGAGCGGTCGCTCTCAGTTTGAAGTGCCATATGTTCTGGGCCCCGGCTCCGGAAGCGGGGCACTCTCCTTCGTGTTTGAAAGGCTGATGAAACGATCAGCGAAACGGAAAAGCGCACGACCAGAAAGGCCTGCGCAAACACGACATCATGTCGCAATCAGATTGTCTTTTGGCATACCTATACAGAAATGTCCACATTGGGAGTATAGAAAACTAAGTTTTGGCGATTCTTATCGCTGAAAATGGAATGCTTTCGCGCTCCTGAAGGCGATCGTCAGCGGCGGTGTGCAGGGCGCCTCGGCGACGAAAAACGCGTTCGCCGAAGAAGCGAACGCGCGCGGCAGCCGGTCTTTATTTCTTCAGCTTGCCGTAGTCGAACTTGGGTGCCTTGGAGAGGTCATCCTTGTTGGTGTCGACATAGGCCTTCCAAGTGCCGTTGTCGTTGGCAAGGGCAAGTGACGCCGGGTCGATGACGACATAGCTCTCGCCCAGGCCGAGGAAACCGCCGACGCTTGCGACGATGCCGATGACGGACTTGCCGTCTCCGATGACGACGTCGGAGATCTCGCCGATCGTCTCGTCCTGCTTGTTGTAGATATCGACGCCGATAAGCTGCGAATTGACGATATCGGTGTCTTTGATTTCCACAAATTTCAGCGGCATCGTTGCGGCGGTGCCCATCGTGATGCCCGGGCCGACCAGCATCGCATCTGCGCCGTTTGCTGCGGGTTCTTGCGCGAAGGCGGCGCTGGAAACGAGGGCAAGGGAAAGCGCGGCGGCGGTCACATAATTCATGCATATCTCCTGTTCAGTCTCACCACCGACCGGCACGGTCGTGGCGGCTTTTAAACGGAGCTTGCTCAAAAAAGTTCCACGGAATCATTGATATACGCAAGTTACCCCGCGACCGGATGGTCGATCGAAGCTATTCCCTGGGGTGCCTTTAAACGATTGCGGCGTTCCTGATGGGAAACCGCTCCTTGCGAACCGCTACCCGCTCGCCAGGTCCTCGACGTTGAGCGCGATCGTTCCCGTCACGGTTTGGCGAGGCTGAAGCCGGACGAGGCCGCCGTCTCGTTGATCGCGGTGCGCGTTCGGCCGATGGCTCATCGGCTCGAAGCAAAAGAAGCTGCTTGTCGCCGACGGCGAGTAGAGAACGAAGAACCGAAAATGCCCATCGGCTTCCAGCGAAACGGCAAACCCCGTTTCCGGCCATTCGATGCGGGCTCGTCCATCCCAGCCGTCGAAGGCGTTGTTTACCCAGTTCGGGGGCAAGGGGGCGCCGGATGCAAAGTTGATGTCCTGAGGGATGGGGCCGGGGCGGCCTGGCAGATGACCTTCCCGTTCGCTCCAGTATCGGTCGGCACGGGCAAAGAGCCGCGTTTCAGGCGTGCGCGGAAAGTATGGATGGAAGCCCAGTCCATAGGGCAGGGTCTGGTCGGCGCGGTTGGTGATGGCGAGCGAGAGGATCAGGCGGGCTCCGTCGATGGCGACCGTCTGTACCGCTTCATAGGCAAAGGGCGTGGCAACGCTTGCCTCCTGGTCAAAGCGAAGAGTGACCGATTGCCGGTTGCGCTGCAGGATCGACCAACGCCCAAGCCAGCCGTCTCCGTGCAAGACCAGCGGATCGGTCGTGTTTGCTTCCAGCCTGTAGTCACGCCCTTCGAACTGGAAGCTGTTGTCCTCGATGCGATTACCGAAGGGCACCAACGGAAAGCAGGCCTCGGCGCCGAACACTTGCGAGGCAAGCCCCGGTGCCGGCGTCGGCGCGAACACGGGAATGCCGCGCCAGCGAGCCGACAGGATCGCGCCGCCAAGCGGGCTCACCTCGACGGTGAGCCCTTCTTCGTTTTCGAGGAGGACGGTGTCGTCCGTCATGCCCCTAGCTGCGACGACCGGCGGCGGCTGAGCGCAGATTGTCGAGCAGCACCGCGAGCAGAAGGATCAGGCCGCGCACGACATATTGATAGAAGGCCTGGATGTTGAGGAGGTTCATGACGTTTTCGGCGATGCCCATGATGAGAACACCGACGATTACGCCGGTCATGGCAGCCCGGCCGCCGGCAAGCGACACGCCGCCGAGCACACAGGCCGAGATGACCGAGAGCTCGAGGCCGGTCGCGGCATTCGGCTGGCCCGAAGTGATGCGCGAGGCGAGCAGCACTCCGGCAACGGCGCAGACGAGGCCCTGCAACGCGAAGATCCAGATGCGCATGTTGGAAACGTTGACGCCGGCTAGCCGCGAAGCCTCCGGATTGCCGCCGATCGCCAGCGTGTTTTTGCCGAAGACGGTGCGGTTCAAGACGAAGCCGAACACGAGGAAGAAGCAACCCATCACCCAGATTGGCGTCGGGATGCCCAAGAACTTCGACAGCGCCAGTTGGTAGAAGCTCGGATCGTTGATTCCGACCGCGCGGCCATCGGAGGCAATCAGTGCAAAGCCACGCACGATCTGCATGGTGGCAAGCGTCGTGATCAGCGCGTTGATGCGGAAATGCGCAATCACCACGCCGTTGACGAGGCCGACAAAGCCGCCGCACAGGAGTGCCGCTATCAGGCCGACGAGGATCGAGCCGGAGGCGTTCGACGCCATGACGGCGGCCATGCCCGAGAAGGCAACGGTCGAGCCGACCGAGAGGTCGAAGTCACGTGAGGCCAGGCAGAACATCATCGTGCAGGCGACGATGCCGATGGTGACGACCGATTGCAGCAGGCCGAGCATGTTGCGCTCGGTCAGGAAGTTCGGAACCGTCAGCGCCACGATGGCGAAGGCGACGGCGAAGATGACGACCAGACCCTGTTCGCCGAGTAGAAGTTTTTTCAAGGAAGTCATGACGGCTGAACCTGCTCGGTTGGAACATCGGGAAGGGCGGCGGCGAGGATGCGGCGTTCGTCGAAATCTGCGCGCGCGAAATCGGCGGCGATCCGGCCCTGGCACATGACGAGGATGCGGTCGGTAATGCCCATCACCTCGGGCAACTCGCTGGAGATGACGACGATCGCCATGCCCTGACCGGCGAGTTCGTAGAGGATTTCGTAGATCTCCGACTTGGCGCCGACATCGATGCCGCGCGTCGGCTCATCGATGATCAGAACCTTCACGCCCTGCTCGGAAAGCCAGCGGCCAAGGATGACCTTCTGCTGGTTGCCGCCGGAGAGGTTGATGATGTCCTGCTTGCGGGACGGTGTGCGCACCCGAAGCTTGGCGATGAAGCGGTCGGCCAGTTCCGCTTCCTTTTTGAGGTTGAGGATGCCGAAGGGCGAAAAGTGCCGGCGCGACGAGATCGCCATGTTTTCTTCGATGCTGCGCCCCTGGACGATGCCGTCGAACTTGCGGTCCTCCGGGCAGAGCACCATGCCGGCGCGGATCGATTGTGGCGGATTGTCGGCCGGAACGATCGCGCCGTCGATCGTCACGGTTCCCTGGTGGCGTCTGTCTGCGCCATAGACCAGCCGGGTCATCTCGCTACGGCCAGCGCCGATCAGGCCGAAAAAGCCGAGGATCTCGCCGCGCCGGACCGAGAAGCTCAAGGGTGTCTTCAGCTTCGGGCCGCAGATCGCGTCGACGCGCAGACGTTCAGCACCGAGATCGCGGCCGCGCCAGCCCCAGATGTTGGAGATCTCGCGTCCGACCATCTCGGCGATGATCTGGTCGCGCGTGACCTTGGAAATGTCGGGATGATGGGCGGCAAGCTTGCCGTCGCGCAACACCGTCAGGCTGTCGCAGAGCCGGAAGATCTCGTCGAGCCGGTGGGACACGTAAAGGATCACAGTGCCGTTCGAACGCAGGCGATCGATCAGGGCAAAGAGGATTTCGCTCTCGCGGGACGACAGCGACGAGGTCGGCTCGTCGAGCGCAATGACGCGCGCATCGAGCATCACCGCCTTGGCGATCTCGACCATCTGGCGCTCGCCGATCGACAGCGAGGCGATCTTAGCGGACGGATCGACGTCGATGCCGATTTCCGCGAGCTTCTCAACGACGACGCGAAGCAACTGGCGGCGATCGATCACTCCGCCCTTGCCGGGGAAGTGGCCGAGCCAGAGGTTTTCGGCGACCGTCAGTTCCGGAACGAGCTGCAGTTCCTGGTGGATGACGATGACGCCGGCGCGGAAGGCGTCGCGCACGGAGCGATAGCTCTGCGTCTCGCCGTCGATGCGGATATCTCCCTCATCGGCGGACTGGTCTCCGGAGAGCAGGCGGATGAGCGTCGACTTGCCGGCGCCGTTCTCGCCCATGAGGCCATGGACGGCACCCTTGCGCACGGAAAACGAGACATCCGACAGCGCCTGGACACCGGGATAGCCCTTGGAGATCGATTGGAATTCGAGAAAATCTTGCATGCGCGGCTCCGAAGCGGAATGCCAGGCAGTCGAGCCGCCGGGCCGATAGAGCGGGATGAGGTGTGCGCGGTTTTCCGCTCGCATCCCGCTCTAAACTACCAGAATCGATCACGTTTAGTGTTTGGGTCGGTCAGACCCAAACACTCGTGATCTGGTGTCGCGGAACGCGATTACTCGATGCCGAGATCCTTGCGCACGGCCTCGTAGTTGTCGCGAAGCGCAAGCTGGCCGGCAGTCAGCGTCAGCTTTTCCGGTTCCTTGCCGTTGGCGATCCACTCATACATGTTGAGTGCGGTCTCGTAGCCGTGGCGCTTCGGCGAGATGATCACGGTGCCGAAGAAGCCGGTCGCAGCAGGCTTCTTGAACTCGTTGATCGCCGAATCCGCGCCGCCGATGCCGACGCCGATCATGCTGTCGGGCGCAATGCCGACCGTCTCGGTCGCGCGTACGGCGCCGAGTACCGCTTCGTCATTGAGGCCGATCGCGACCCACTTCTTGATGCCGGCGTTCTTGTTGAGCACGATCGTCGAGGCGTTGAGTGCCGCCTCTGTGTCGGTCTTGGCCTGCGGCGCGTCGAAGATGTTGGCTTCCGGGAAGCCGTTGGCCTTGAGAACCGAGAGTGCGCCCTCGACGCGGTCGACCGCGGTTGGGAGCTGGTCGTAGGAAACGCGGATCGCGCCGACGTCCTTCATGTCCCAGCCACGCTTCTTGATTTCGTCGACCAGGGCCTGGCCGACGGCTTCGCCGATTTTCGTCGCCGAAATGCCCATGTGAGGCACGTCTTCGATCGGGCTGCCGTCGGCGTTGACCAGCCGGTCGTCGACCGTCATCAGCTTGAGGTCGTTGGCGGCCGCCTTGGCGACGATGCCGGGGCCGAGCTTGACGTCAGGGGTGCAGACGATGAAGCCCTGCGCGCCCTGGGCACCGAGATTGTCGATCGCCGACTGAACTTTCTCGCCGTCTTCGGCGCCGATCTTGACGAGCGTGAAGCCCTTTTCCTTGGCGGCGACGTCGGCGAACTTCCATTCGTCCTGGAACCACGGCTCTTCCGGCTGCTTGACGATGAAGCCGATCTTGACGTCGGCAGCGAACGCCGAGGTTGCCGCAAACACGGCGACGGTACCAGCCAGAATGGCTGCCTTGATAAAGCGCATGATGTCTCTCCCTGGTGAACTGCCTCCTGCAGTGAGCATTTGTGTATGATGAATCATCATATTCGTCAATTGCCTTTGTATGATGAATGCGATAGTGATGTATAACGATAATGTGCTTCGCTGCGTTGTCGCCTTCAAGCGTCTGCGCTATGGAGCGACAGGGAGACGGAAGCGGGAGGAAAATGGCGGTGGAAGAGCAAGACTACAGCAACGGCGCGGAGGAGCGCGGCCAGCGCCGTCCGCGCGTTCAGAAGAATGTGACGCGCGCCATCGCCTCGGACATTTGCACCGACGTCTTTCCGGTCGGTTCCTTCCTGCCGCGTGAAAACGACCTCTGCGAACGCTATGGCGTCAGCCGCACCGTCATCCGCGAAACCTTGAAGGTGCTGGAATCGAAGGGCATGGTCCGCGGCCGCTCCCGGGTGGGCACGATCGTCTGCAACAAGGACGAGTGGAACATCCTCGATTCCCAGGTGCTCGAATGGATCGGCGAGCGCATCTTCGAATTCGACCTACTGAACTGCGTCCTGGAGGCGCGCCGCGCGATCGAGCCGGCGGCCGCTGAGTTTGCAGCCGAGCGCGCGACCGTCCAGGAAATCGCCGACCTCGAGCACGCCTGGCAGGCGATGCGTGACGGCGAGCGCGATGTCGTCGGCTTCACCGATGCCGACGTCGCCTTTCATACCTGCCTGCTCAAGGCCAGCCATAACCAGGTCTTCCTGCAACTCGTCGGCATCATCCAGGCGGCGCTGAAGTTCTCGCTGTATGCCTCCAACGAAGTTGCCGAACGTCGTGACGAAGCAATCGATATCCATGGCGAACTGGTCGAGGCCCTGCGTCTGCGCGACAAGGCACGGGCGCGCGACTGTTCCACGCGCATGCTGGATCTCGCCGCCCGCGACCTCAAGCTTGCCGTCGAACGTCACCGGCCCGCCCTGTCGGCGCGCTGAAACCCTTTCCCGGACGGCCGTCGCCGCCCTGTCCCACCCAGCGGATATCGCACCATGAAGATCACCAAGCTCACCACCTATATCGTTCCGCCGCGTTGGCTGTTTTTGAAGATCGAGACCGACGAAGGCATCGTCGGTTGGGGGGAGCCGGTTGTTGAAGGCCGCGCCCTGACCGTGGAAGCCGCCGTCAACGAGCTTGCGGACTATCTGATCGGCAAGGATCCGCTGCTGATCGAGGACCATTGGCAGGTCATGTATCGCGGCGGCTTCTACCGCGGCGGTGCCGTCCACATGTCGGCGATCGCAGGCATCGACCAGGCGCTCTGGGACATCAAGGGCAAGGCCTACGGCCAGCCGGTGCATGCGCTGCTCGGCGGCCAGGTGCGCGACCGCATCAAGGTCTATTCCTGGATTGGTGGCGACCGCCCGTCCGATGTCGCCAAAAATGCCCGCGACGTGGTCGCCCGCGGCTTCAAGGCGATCAAGCTCAACGGCTGCGAAGAGATGCAGATCGTCGACACCTGGGAGAAGGTGGAAAAGGCGGTCGAAACCATTGCCACGATCCGAGAGGCGATCGGCCCGCATATCGGCATCGGCGTCGATTTCCACGGCCGCGTGCACCGGCCGATGGCGAAGGTCTTGGCAAGGGAGCTTCAGCCCTTCAACCTGATGTTCATCGAAGAGCCGGTGCTTTCGGAAAACCGCGAAGCGTTGAAGGAGATCGCCAACCATTGCTCGACGCCGATCGCGCTCGGGGAGCGGCTCTATTCGCGCTGGGACTTCAAGTCGGTGCTGTCCGACGGCTATGTCGATATCCTGCAGCCGGACCTGTCACATGCCGGCGGCATCACCGAATGCCGCAAGATTGCTGCGATGGCGGAAGCCTATGACGTGGCGCTGGCGCCGCATTGCCCACTCGGACCGATCGCGCTTGCCGCCTGCCTCCAGGTCGATGCCGTCAGCTACAACGCCTTCATCCAGGAACAGAGCCTCGGCATCCACTACAACACAGGTAACGACATTCTCGACTACATCTCCAACAAGGAAGTCTTTCACTACGCGGATGGCTTCGTTTCGATCCCGCAAGGTCCTGGCCTCGGCATCGAGGTGGACGAGCAATATGTTATCGAGCGGGCAAAGGAGGGCCATCGCTGGCGCAACCCGATCTGGCGCCACGCCGATGGCAGCGTCGCCGAGTGGTAGGGAGCGCGGATATGGCGGGTCGTCTTGAGGGAAAACGCGTCGTTGTCACCGGCGCAGCGCAGGGGATAGGTCTTGCCATCGCCGAAGCTTTCCTTGGGGAGGGGGCGAGCCTCTTCCTCATCGACCGCGATGGCGACCTCTTGGCGAGCGAAGCCGAGCGGCTGCGTGCGGCGGGCGGAAAGGTCGGCTACGCCACGGCCGACATCACCGATGCGGATGCCATCGAGCAGACCGTTGCTGCCGCCGCGCGTGAGATCGGCCAGCCGAATGCGCTCGTCAACAATGCCGGCGTCAACGTATTCTTCGAGCCGTTGAAACTGTCGGACGCCGACTGGCAGCGCTGCTTCGACATCAATCTCAAGGGCGCGTGGAACTGCAGCAAGGCTGTGTTGCCGGGCATGATTGCGGCCGGCGGCGGCGTCATCCTCAATATCGCCTCGACCCACGCCTTCACGATCATCCCCCACACCTTCCCCTATCCGGTCGCCAAACATGCGCTTCTCGGCATGACCAAGGCGCTGGGGCTCGAATATGCCGGGCAGGGCGTGCGCGTGAATGCGCTGGCGCCGGGCTATGTGCGCACGCAGAAGGCCGTGGAATACTGGAACAGCTTCCCCGATCCGCTCGCAGCCGAGGCCGAGACGATGAAGCTCCATCCCGGCGGCCGCATCGCAACGCCAGAGGAAATCGCCAAGGCTGCGCTCTTCATGATCTCGGACGAATGCCCGTTCATGAATGCCACCTGCCTGACAGTCGATGGCGGCATGAGCGTGCTGCATCATCCCTGAACGACCACTTCGACAGCTTTCCTCGACTTTTTGCAGCCTCCGGCGTCTCCCGCCGGAGGTTTTTCTTTGCCTTCACGTTCGGGCCGTTCACCGCTTGACCGAAAATAACTCCGATTATATGAGAAATACAATGAGCGGCGGCGCTCAACGTCGTCAGGGAGGGCGCATGTCCAGAAAATTGAGATCACAGAATTGGTTTGGCGGACTGGACAAGGACGCCTTCATTCACCGCAGCTGGATGAAGAACAACGGTTTGCCTGACGATGTCTTCGACGGGCGGCCGGTGATCGGCATCTGCAACACCTTCTCGGAGCTGACGCCCTGCAACGCACATTTCCGCGGGCTGGTTGAACACATCAAGGCGGGCGTGCTCGAAGCTGGCGGTCTGCCGCTGGAGTTTCCGGTGTTTTCCTGCGGTGAGTCCAATCTGCGGCCGACCGCCATGCTCTTCCGCAACCTCGCCTCGATGGACGTCGAGGAGGCGATCCGCGGCAACCCCATCGACGGCGTCGTGCTGATGGCCGGTTGCGACAAGACCACACCGTCGCTCGTGATGGGGGCCGCCTCCTGCGATCTTCCTTCGATCGTCATTTCCGGTGGGCCGATGTTGAACGGCCGCTTCAAGGGCCGGACGATCGGCTCGGGTACGGACGTGTGGAAGTTTTCCGAAGACGTGCGCGCCGGTGTCATGTCCCAGCAGGATTTCATGGCGGCCGAAAGCGCCATGTCGCGCTCGCCGGGCCATTGCATGACCATGGGCACCGCCTCGACCATGGCCTCCATGGTTGAAGCCCTGGGGTTGGCGCTGCCCGGCAATGCGTCCTGTCCGGCGGTTGACGCCGGCCGCGCCCGGCTGGCGCGGCTGACCGGGCGGCGGATCGTCGAAATGGTGGCCGAGGATCTACGCCTGTCGAAGATCCTCACCCGTGACGCCTTCGCCAATGCGATCCGCGTCAATGGCGCGATCGGCGGTTCCACCAACGCGGTGGTGCATCTCCTGGCAATTGCTGGCCGGATAGGCACGAAGCTCTCGCTGGACGACTGGGATCGGCTCGGCCGCGACGTCCCGACCATCGTCAACCTCATGCCTTCGGGTCGCTACCTGATGGAGGATTTCCACTATGCTGGCGGGCTGCCTGCCGTGATGCAGGAGATTGCCGCGCTTCTGGAACTCAGCGCCCTGACGGTGACGGGCCAGAGCGTCGGCGCCAATATCGAAGGCGTCGAAAACTTCAACGACGATGTCATCCTGCCGCTCGATCGGGCTCTCACCGCAAGCGGCGGGATTGCTGTCCTGTGCGGAAACCTTGCGCCTGATGGCGCGATCATCAAGCCTTCGGCAGCCACGCCGGCGCTGATGCAGCACCGTGGTCGCGCCGTCGTGTTCGAAACCATCGACCACTACAAGGCGCGCATCGATGACCCGGATCTCGATATCGACGAGACCTCGATCATGGTGCTGAAGAACTGCGGCCCGAAGGGGTATCCGGGCATGGCCGAGGTCGGCAACATGGCTCTCCCCCAGAAGCTGCTGAAAAAGGGCGTGCGCGACATGGTCAGGATTTCGGACGCGCGCATGTCCGGCACCGCCTTTGGCACTGTCGTTCTTCACACGGCCCCCGAAGCCGCTGTCGGCGGCACGCTGGCGCTGGTGCAAGATGGCGACTGGATCGAGCTCGACGTCGCCGGTCGTCGCCTCCACCTCGATGTGAGTGAAGAGGAGCTGGCGCGCCGAAGGGCGGCTTGGAAGGCGCCTGTCCCCGAGATGGCCGGCGGTTACCAGGGCCTCTATGTCGAGCGCGTGATGCAGGCCGACACCGGTGCGGATCTCGATTTCCTTGTCGGCAGCCGCGGCCATGCGGTTCCGCGCGAAAGCCACTGAGGAGGCAACGGTGGACGACTTCCGCATCGAAAACCTTCACGGCATCCACGCCATCCTCTACGCGCTCTTCGACAAAGATGAAAAACTCGACCGCGCCGCCATGCGACGCCAGACGGAGATCTGCCTGGCAAGCGGCGTGCACGGCATGGCAGGGCTTGGCCTTGCGACCGAGGCTTCAAAGCTGGATGAGGCAGAGCGCATGGCGATCATGGAGTGGCTGGTCGAGGATACGGCTGGCCAGGTGCCGGTCGCCCTGACGATCTTTGGCGCGTCGGTCGAGGAACAGGTACGCCAGGCGCGGCATGCGGCACGGGTTGGCGCCGACTGGTTGATCCTCCAGCCTCCGATGGTCGGCCAATTCGCGGCTGCCGAATACATCCGCTTCTTCGGCCGCATCGCCGATCAGACCGATCTGCCGCTTGCCATCCAGAACGCCCCGGCCCTGATGGGGCGCGGGCTGACGGCCGCGGATATTCGCGAACTCGTGCGCCAGCACCCGAACATCCGGCTGGTGAAGGGCGAGGGGCCCGTCGTCGACATCGCCCATCTCATCGAGGTTACGGAGGGCCGGTTGCCGGTGTTCAACGGTCGTGCGGGCCTCGAACTGCTCGAGAACCTGCGGATCGGTTGCCACGGCCTGATCCTTGCGCCTGACTCGATCGACTACGCCGTGCGCGCCTATGAGTTCTTTTCAGACGGCTGGGACGAGCATGCCGAGGAGGCCTATCGGCAGATGCTGCCCGGTGTGGTCTTCACCATGCAGGGCATCGAGACGCTGCTTTGTTACGGCAAGCGCCTCTTCGGCGAGCGGGCGGGCATAACGATCCACGACCGTGCGCCGGCCATGCGGCCGACTGCGCTTGGCATCGAAATGACCCGCCGCTATGCGGCCGCGATGGGTGGCTTTTCCTGATCGGGGCGACCGGCTATGAACGGGGCGGAGATGCAATGGAGAGTGTGGGCATGAAGGCAATCGCTCGGGAGGATCGTGGCCTGCCGGCTCGTATCGCAGGCGATATTGGCCGCCGCATCACGCTCGGCGAACTGAAGGTCGGCGACACCCTGCCGAAGGAAGCCGACATGCTGGCGACGCTCGGCGTCAGCCGCACGACGCTGCGCGAAGCGCTGAAGATCCTGTCGACCAAGGGCTTCATCGAGGCAAAGCCACGGCTCGGGACGCGCGTGCGGGCAGCCGAACACTGGAACACGCTCGATCCCGTCGTGCTGTCGTGGCAAAGCGATGCGGAGGATCAGGCAACGCTTGCCGAAGAACTGTTCGAACTCCGCCTGTCGATCGAGCCGCTTGCCGCACGCCTTGCCGCCAGACGTGGATCTGCGGCCGAACATGCCGAGATCCGCGCCGCCTTCGAGCGGATGGCAGAGGGTGGCGCCCGCGTCGAAGACGCGATCGAGGCCGATATCGCCTTCCACCTCAACATCTTCCAGGCTGCGCACAACCGTTTCCTCCTGCCGGTTGCGTCCGTCATCCGGGCGGCGCTCTCCATCAGCATCCCGAAGACGATGGCGGCGACAGGCGGTTTTGGCCAATCCCTGGCCCAGCACGAGGCGATCCTGATCGCGATTGAAGACCGCGACGAGGACAAGGCATTCGACCGCGCAGCGGCCTTGATCGCTTCGACTTACAAGCGCAATTTCGCCTCGTAGCGAGTTGTTCCGGCGGTCGCGCCCGTACGTGAGATCGTTACCGCGCCTCAGGTGGAGACCTGATCCAAGAAAATCAGGCGCAGAGGTTCTTCAAGGAGGGCATCGATTTCGGCGGCGAAGGCTTGAAAATGGGGTGTCGCGAAATGTGCGTCGAGCGCAGCCTGGTCGGCGAAAGCCTCGCGCATGTAAAAGGTTCCGGGCTCATCGCGCAGCTCGAACAAGACATAGTCGAGGTTACCGGGTTCTGCCCGCGTTGGGGCGATGAGGCCGAGCAGGCCTTGCCGGAGAGCCTCGCGCTGGTGCGGCTTGGCCTTCAAGATCGCGATGGAGATTACCTTTTCTTTGGTCATGACGGCTCCTTTCGTCGGGCGGTTGTCTTGGCGATCATCCAGCCGAAGCCTTCCGACGGGCGCGCGGACGACCCCGTCCGTGGTTCCGCGGATGGTTGGTGCAAACGGGTTGAAATGCTTTGGGCCGATCAGGGCACGTCCTCGTCAAAGAGCCCCGATCGACTACGAGTGACGATAGTACCTTGCGGCCTGTCACGATAATCCGTGACGAACGGAAATGTTATTTCGGAATTACCGAATAATCTTGGCTCGGGTGTCGGTTCCGGCTCGGGGCCGTCGGCCAGTGCCCAAGGCGCCCTCGAGGTAATCGCCGACGCGACCCGCGCTTTTCTATGATCGAATGGCGTCGAGGACGGTCTGGATCAGTCGACCGGACGGTACGTTGCGCGGCCGGAGCAAGCCGATCTCACGGTTTGGCGCGTTCGGTAGCGGCAGACGGGCAACGCGCAGGTTGTCGAAAAGCGGCGAGCGCCAGTCGGGCATCAGCGATACCCCGAGCCCAGCTTCAACCATCATCGACATGGCTTCCAGTGAATCGAGCTCCAGCCACTCACGAGGGAGAATACGCTGGGTTTGAAGGTAGGTATCGGCCAGCCGGCCGCCCCAGTTGCTTCGGTCGTAGCGAATGAATGGTTGCTCGCGAAGCAGGCGATCGACGGGAATGTCTGCAAGGTCCGGCGGGGCTAGGAGCACGAACCGTTCCGACCGGATGAGGTCCCAACTGAGCGTCTTGGGGATGGGGAAGGGCGGTTTGACAAGGATCGCCGCATCGATCCTCTCCTCCGCGACACCGTTGTAGAGTTCGGCCGACGTACCCGGGAGCAGGAAGATGTCGACGCCCGGCATCCTATCGAAGACCCGCCGCAAGGCGTTCGGAAGCAAACCGGTCAGAACCGTCGAAATGGCGCCCAGCCGCAGTTCTCCGAATGCTTGGTCGTCGCGCGCCAGGCCTTTCAACTGCCTGACTTCGGCCAGAACGCGTCGGCTCTTTTCCAGGATTGCGACGCCCGCTTCGGTTGGCTTAACCCGCCTGCCAGAACGCGCAAGGAGAGGCAGTCCGATCTCGTCTTCCAGCGCCTGGATGCGTTGCGCGACCGCCGCGGGCGTGACGCCCATGCGGCGCGACGCCTCGGCGAGAGAGCCATGCTGGACCACTGCCAGAAAGGTTTCGAGAAAGCGTGTCTCCATCGTTAGTTTTTCTATCGTCTGAAGGGATAAAAAGGAAGGTTTTTCTTCCGTTTTCGCCTTGTCATAGTGCCGTCAAACACAGGAGGAAGAGTTGGATCTTCAGTTGAATGGCAAGACGGCGCTCGTATTCGGCGCCGGTGGTGGACTTGGTGGCGCGATCGCCAGGTCGCTTGCGGCCGAAGGCGTTTCCGTCGTCGTGGCCGATATCCACGAGGAGAGCGCCAAGGCGACCGCGCAAGCAATCAAGGAGACTGGCGGCAAGGCCATTCCGCTCGTTTGGGATATCGGCGACCTTTCCCTGATCGGTCAGAAGCTCGATGCCATCAAGGCTGCGTTCGGGCCGGTCGACATCCTTGTCAACAACACCGGCGGGCCGCCGCCGACGCCCGCCGCCGGGCAGTCGCCCGACGATTGGTCGAAATATTTCGATCTCATGGTTCGCTCGGTGATTGCGGTCACCGATGCGGTGCTTCCGGGCATGCGCGAGCGCAAATGGGGCCGCATCGTTACCTCGACGTCTTCCGGCGTCGTCGCGCCGATTGCAAATCTCGGTATATCAAACAGCCTGCGGCTGGCCTTGGTCGGCTGGTCGAAGACCCTGGCGCGCGAGGTCGGCCGCGACGGCATCACCGCAAACATCGTGCTGCCGGGGCGCATCGCCACCGGCCGGATCGTCTTTCTGGACGAGCAGAAGGCCAAGCGCGAGAACCGGCCTGTTGCCGATGTCACGGCTGAAAGCACCGGGTCGATCCCGGTCGGCCGCTACGGCGATCCGAAGGAATATGGCGACACCGTCACTTTCCTTGCGAGCCCCCGCGCCTCCTACATCACCGGCTCAGTCATCCGTGTCGATGGCGGCCTGATCAACAGCATTTGATTTGGGTGGGTATCCCATGACAGTTGAGCCTCACGTCGTTGAAACCCTGAAGAGTGTCTCCACTGCGACGCTCACGACGGTTCTCCTCAAAAAGGGGCTTCGCAACATCTGGATGCGCGGCACGAAGCCGCTGAAGCCCGGCCAGGGACGGGTTGTCGGCAAGGCATTTACGCTGCGCTTCATTCCTGCCCGAGAGGACCTCGCTACGCCTGCAAGCTGGGCCTCGCCAATCTCCACCCGGGCGGCGATCGAAGCGATGCCGGAGGGCTGCATCGCCGTCGCGGATGCGGTGGGCGTCAGTGACGCCGGCATCTTCGGCGACATCCTGTGCGCCCGGATGGCGAAACGCAAAGTTGCCGGCCTCGTCACCGATGGCGTGATGCGGGACGGTGAGGGGGTGCTGGCGAGCGGCATGAAGGTGTGGTGCAATGGCATCGCAGCACCGCCTTCCGTCGCGGGCCTGACCTTCGTTGGATGGCAGGAGCCGATCAATTGCGGCGGTGTTGCCGTTCTGCCTGATGATATTGTCGTGGTCGACGACGACGGTGCAGTCCTTATCCCGGCCGCGCTCCTCGAAGAGGTGCTCGCTGAGGCCCCCGAACAGGAACGCATAGAAGGCTGGATCATGAGCGAAGTGGACCGGGGCGTACCGCTTCCCGGTCTTTACCCGATGAACGCTGAAACGAAGGCCCGCTACGAGGCCTGGAAGGAAAAGCAGAAATGACGTTCAGCACGCAATCCAAGGGCGTCTACGCCATTGCGACGACACCGTTCTTCGAGGACGGCTCGATCGACTTCAACTCGATCGACAAGTTGACGGACTTTTATGAAGAGAGCGGTTGCACCGGTGTCACGATCCTTGGGATCATGGGGGAGGCCCCGAAGCTCGAGCCGGAGGAAAGCCGAGCCATCGTCAAGCGCGTTGTCTCCCGGTCGAAGATTCCAGTGATCGTCGGGGTCTCCGCCCCAGGCTTTGCCAGCATGCGCTCGCTGGCGCGTGACTCGATGGAGATGGGTGCTGCCGGCGTCATGATCGCTCCGCCACCCGCGCTGCGCACGGATGATCAGATCGTCAACTATTTCGCCGGGGCGGTGGAAGCGGTCGGCGAAGATGTGCCGTGGGTTCTGCAGGATTACCCGCTGACCCTCACGGTTGTCATGACACCAGGCGTCATCGCGAAGATCATCACCAACCACCCGTCCTGCCTCATGCTGAAGCACGAGGACTGGCCCGGCCTTGAGAAGATTTCGAAGTTGCGCGCCATGCAGAAGGCGGGCGACCTTCGCGAGTTTTCCATCCTTTGCGGCAACGGCGGGCTGTTCCTCGACTTCGAGCCGGAGCGCGGTGCCGATGGAGCCATGACCGGCTATGGCTTTCCGGACATGCTCACCGAACTGATGAAGCTTTCTGCGGCCGGAAAGAGGGATGAAGCACACGATCTCTTCGACGCGCACCTGCCTCTGATCCGTTACGAGCAGCAGCTCGGGATCGGCCTTGCCATTCGCAAGCACGTTTTGAAGCGTCGCGGCGTCATCGCCACCGACGCGCAGCGCAAGCCGGCACAGATGCTCACGTCGGCCGCGCGGGCAGAAGTGGATTACCTGCTTGCCCGCGTCGCGCGACACGACAAGCGCGCTGCCCTTTAATTACCCGCCTGTCCCAAGCCCGTCCACCGCCGATCAAAGGCCGCGGACGGGCGTAGAGGGGGCCATCCTCCACCATCCTGAGCCGAGGGCCATGAGGACGGGATTTCGGTCTTGGCGATCGTCGAACATGGCGGTTGAAGAACGAGGCTTGAAGATGCAAGGCCAGGAAGATTTCCTTGAACGAACGTTGCGGATCGGTGTGATCGTTGCGGTCGCCATCCTGCTTGCAACGATCCAGTACGTGGTCTCCTCGCGATCTCTCTATCCCGCTCTTTGAGAGAAAGCCGCGCGCGTGCGCCTTAAGCTGGCGGCCTTGGCTGCTTTCCTCGCGCATCTCTTTCAACAAGCGAAATAGCCCTGCCACCCAACAAGCCAGTCGCTTGATGGGTGGCAGGGCTTTGCCCGAGACTTACGCCAGGGTGTAGGCCGTCTTGACGGTTGTGTAGAATTCGGCGGCGTAGCGCCCCTGCTCGCGCGAGCCGTGTGACGAGCCCTTGCGGCCACCGAAGGGCACGTGGAAATCGACGCCGGCGGTCGGCAGGTTGACCATCACCATGCCGGCTTCCGCATTGCGCTTGAAATGGGTCGCATGCTTGAGGCTGGTGGTGGCGATGCCCGACGACAGGCCGAAGGGCGTGTCGTTGGCGACAGAGAGCGCCTCGTCGTAGTCCTTGACCCGGATGACCGATGCGACCGGACCGAAGATTTCTTCGCGCGAGATGCGCATCTGGTTCGTGGCTTCGGTAAACAGCGCCGGCTGCAGGTAAAAGCCGGGCGTGTCGCGTTTCAAGAGTTCGCCGCCGAAGGCAAGCTTTGCGCCCTCCTGCTTTCCGATGGCGATATAGTCGGTGTCCTGGTTGAGCTGGCTCTGGTCGACCACCGGGCCGATCTGGGTGCCGGCCTTCAAGGCGTCGTCGATAACAAGCCCCTTCATCCGCTCGCCCATGGCCGCGACAAAGCGATCGTGGATGCCCTCGGTGACGATGAGGCGCGACGACGCGGTGCAGCGCTGGCCGGTGGAGAAGAAGGCAGAATTGACCGCTGCCTCGACCGCGACACTGAGATCGGCATCGTCGAGCACGACGAAGGGGTTCTTGCCGCCCATTTCCAGCTGGTATTTGCGATTGTGCTCGACGGAAGCGAGCGCGACGCGTTTGCCGGTGCCGGTCGAGCCGGTGAAGGTGATGGCGTGCACGTCGGGGCTGTCGAGCATCGCCTGGCCGACGACCGAGCCCTTGCCCATGACGAGGTTCAACACGCCCTTCGGCAGGCCGGCGCGATGCAGGATGTCGACGATGGCCCAGGAGCTGCCGGGCACCAGTTCGGCCGGCTTGAAGACGACGGTGTTGCCGTAACAAAGCGCCGGCGCGATCTTCCAGGCGGGGATGGCGATCGGGAAATTCCAGGGCGTGATGATGCCGACGACGCCGACCGGCTCGCGGGTGATCTCGACACCGATATTGGGCCTTGCCGACGGCAGCACTTCGCCTGCCAACCGCAAGCATTCGCCGGCGAAGAAGTCGAAGATCTGGCCGGCGCGCACGGTCTCGCCGATGCCTTCGGCCAATGTCTTGCCTTCCTCGCGCGACAACAGCTTTCCGAGCTCGTCCCTGCGGGCAAGGATCTCGTCGGCGGTCTTCCTCAGGATCGCATGGCGCTCGAGGATACCCGAACGCGACCAGGCCGGAAACGCCGCCTTCGCAGCGGCAATCGCCGCCCGCGCATCGTCCGCAGACGCACGCGCATATTCGCCGACCACGTCATTGGTGTCGGACGGGTTGATGTTGCGGAACGCTTCACTACCGGCGATCCATTCCCCATCGATCAGGTTTTTCTGCACCATATCTATCCTCCGCGGCGCTCACACTTTGACTATGTCTCCGCTTATCGGACGCGATGGGGCCGGCAGAAAGAACAATCTTTCGACCCCGCCATTGCCGAAACGGCAAACCTGAAGGTCGGCCCGAGCGTTGCCGTATCGGCAATACCAACCGCTAAAAATTGTGCTTTATGAGATGCCAAATTCCATCATCATCGCTCCCATAACAAGCAAGGGGAACGATATGTCTCGTTTAATGATGAACCGCCGAGGTTTCCTTTCGAGTGCGGCCGCAATGGGCGCGATCGCTGCCACCCATAGCCTCATCAATGTTTCACCCGGCCTTGCGGCCGATTCCGCCACCATCCGCATGCAGCTCGGTTGGCTGCCGTCGAACGGGCTTCTCGGAGAGCTCGTGGCCCGCAAGAAGGGCTACTACGCCGAACAGAACATTGAGCTCGAAATCGTGCCCGGCGGGCCGAATGTCGATGGCGTTGCGGGCGTTGCCGTTGGCCAGTCGACCATCGGCCAGATTTCCTCCAGCCCGTCCGTCATGCTGGCGCGTTCGGCCGGCGCGCCGATCAAGGCATTCGCCGCCGGCTACCAGAAACATCCCTTCGCCTATTTCTCCCGCAAGGCAAATCCGATCGCCAAGCCTCAGGACATGATCGGCAAGACGATCGCCGCGATCCCGACCTCGGTCATCCTTCTGCGCGCGCTGCTCGCCAAGAACGGGATCTCGGAAGACCAGGTCAAGATCGTCAACATGGGCTCGGACATGAACCAGCTGGTGACTGGCCAGGCCGACGCGGTCTGTGGATGGCTGACGAACGTCAACGCGCTGAAGGTGCTCGGGGATGACAGGGTCGATCTGACGCTCTGGGATGGCGGTATCCGGCTCTATGCCAACGTCTATTATACCACCGACGACCAGCTGCAAAATCACGCGGACCAGCTCGCAGCTTTCGTATCCGGTTCGGCCCGCGGTTGGGGTTATGCCCGTGACCATCAGGAAGAGGCCGTCGACATCCTGCTCGAATCCTACCCCAACCTCGACAAGGCGAGCGAATTGGAGGCCATCGGGCCGCTGATGAAGTTCGTGTTCAACGAAACCACCGCGAGCGAGGGCTGGGGTGGCATGGACCAGGCAAACTGGGCGGAGCAGATCAAGACCTATGCGGACCTCGGCCAGTTCACAGGTCCGGTTCCCAACGTCGACGACGTCTACACAACGGCGATCCTGGATGCGACCGCCGATGTCCGCAAAAGCGTAGGATAAGGCGATGCTGGAAACGCTCATCAGACCTGGCCAGGCTTCGGTCGGCAACGTCGCCGTGTCGGTGAAGAACCTTCACATTCGCTTTGGCGCGGATGATTCAGGCTTCACCGCACTCTCGGATGTCTCGGTCGAGATACCGGCCGGCTCGCTCGTGACCATGCTCGGCCCATCCGGCTGCGGCAAGTCGACCTTGCTGCGTACGGTCGCGGATCTCGTGCACATCACCGACGGTTCGGTGTCGGTGCATGGCCAGACGCCGCGCAAGGCGCGCGAGGGACGCGATTTCGCCTTCGTCTTCCAGGAAGCAACGCTGCTGCCCTGGCGCAATGTGATCGACAATGTGCGTCTCCCGTTGCTGGTGGGGAAACGCGAGGCGGGCGCGACCTATGCCGATCCGGAGGAGCTTCTCGCCCTCGTGGGGCTCAAGGGGCGTGAAAAGTCGATGCCGCACGAATTGTCGGGCGGCCAGCGCCAGCGCGTGGCGATCGCCCGCGCGCTGGTGACCCGTCCGCGTATTCTCCTGATGGACGAGCCCTTCGGTGCGCTGGACGAGATCACGCGCGACAAGCTCAACGAAGAGCTACTGCGCCTCTGGCAGGAAACCGGCACGACGATCCTCTTCGTCACCCATTCGATCCCCGAGGCGGTCTTCCTCGGTCAACATGTGTTGATGCTCGCCGCCCATCCCGGCCGCGTCAAAGAATTCATGAAAGTCGATCTGCCCTATCCGCGGTCCCTAGCGATGCGCGACACGGTCGAGTTCATCCAGGTGACCGCCCACCTGCGCAAACTTTTGGGAGAATGCTGATGGCCAATGCCCTTCCTTCACCGGCGGAAGGCCGCGCTTTGACCGACGGCAACCGGTTCCGGATACTCGATGGCCTTGCCGCTGCGATCCTGCGGCATCTGCCGGCGACACTCGCGATCCTTGGCTGCATCCTTTTGTGGCAACTCGTCGTCTGGGGTTTTTCGGTGCCGACCTTCATGGCGCCCGGGCCGGTCGACGTCATCAAGGCCTTCGGCGAAAACGCCGGCGTGCTCTGGACGAACTTCTGGCCGACGCTCATGGAGGCGGTTCTCGGCTTCATCTTCGGCAACGTGATTGCCGTCCTTCTGGCGGTCTGGTTCGTCTATAGCCCGCTCGCGGAACGCGCCTTCTATCCGATCGCCGTCATCATCAAGTCGATCCCGATCATCGCGCTTGCTCCAATCATGGTGCTGCTCGTCGGCAACGGCATTGCGCCGAAGATCATCATCGCCGGCCTGATCTGCTTCTTCCCGACGCTGGTCAACATGGTGCAGGGACTGAAGTCGGCGAGTCCCGCAATGCTCGATCTGATGCGCATCCTGTCTGCCAGCAATTCCGAAATCTTCTGGAAGGTTCGCCTGCCGGGCTCGCTGCCTTTCCTGTTCGCGGCGCTGAAGATCGCGGCAACCAGCAGCGTGATGGGCGCCATCGTCGCCGAATGGATCGGCTCGAGCTACGGTCTCGGCGCGCTCATCATCGAGGCGACCTACAATTTCCGTTCGCCGCTGCTCTATGCGACGGTGGTGATTGCGGCCTCGCTTGCCGTGGTTCTCTTCTTCGCCGTCTCCTACGCGGAATCGAAGATCGTCCGCTGGAAGCCGACGACGGACCACTGACCCCCCAAACCCTTTGCTGCCGGACCTGGATACCCGGGTCCGGTCAACGACGAAGTCACTGGCTGTGAGCTCCTCACATTTCGCCGGACACTTCCCCTATGGAGGAAACGACTATGGAAACAATCAGAGAACCCCTGCGCAATGCCCGGATCGTCGACCGCTCGGACGTCGTCGTCGTCGGCGGTGGCCCGGCTGGGATCTCCGCCGCGGTTTCTGCGGCACGCACCGGAGCGAGCGTCACATTGCTCGAACGCTATCCCTATGTCGGCGGCCTTGCCGCAGGCGGCATGGTTCTGGTGCTCGACGACATGGTCAACGGCGTCGAAATCACCGTGCGCGGCATCTGCATGGAAATGATCGAACGGATGAAGACGCTTGGCCTTTGCGTCACGCCGACGGACGGCGACCGCCAGCTCGATATTCGCGATACGCCGGAGGCCTGGCAAAAATGGGCGCGTTGGGGCCTGTTCGATTTCCACACGCCGTCTGCGCCGCACCCGATCTGCTACGCGGCCGCCTTCGATCCGGACGCCTTCAAGCGCGTCTCCTATGACATTCTTCGCGAATCCGGCGTGAAGCTCAGGACGCACAGCTGGTTTTCCTCGGCAATCGTCGAGAACGGCACGATCAAGGGTGTGGTCTGCCAGACGAAATCCGGCCGCGAGGCCATCATGGGCGACGTCGTCATCGACGCCTCGGGCGACCTCGACGTTGCCGCCGATGCCGGTGCCCAGCATACGGACGGCAATTTCATCCTGACGACGGTTTCCCGCTGGGGCGGCATCGACACTGAAGCCGCCGAGCGCTTCGAATTCGAGGAGCCGGAAAAGTTCAAGGCTATCGATCACGAGGCCAAGCGTCTGATCGGTGGTTGCTGGTCGTTCTGGTGGCTGAAGACCCCGCTGCCGGGCGTCATCTGGCTCAACTGCCCGCACATGCCGAAGCTCTCCGGCCTCCGTGTCGAAGACCTGACCTATGCGGAACTCGAGGGCCGTGGCCGCATCGCCCGCCTGCTCGACTTCGCCCGCGCCAACCTGCCGGGCTTCGAAAATGCCCATGTGATCGACTTCGCGCCGCAGACGGGCGTGCGCCAGTCACGGCTGCTCCAGGGCGAATATGTCGTCACCAAGGACGACGTGATGAACCGCCAGCACTTCACCGACACGGTGTGCCGTGGCCGCGACTACTACACGCCCTATAGGGCCATGCTGCCCAAGGAAGTCGATCAGTTGATCGTCGCAGGCCGGCATTATTCCGCGACCATTCAGGCGCAGAAGTCGAGCCGCGAGATCCCGCCCTGCATGGCGATGGGCGAGGCGGCGGGTGTTGCCGCCACCGTCGCGCTCAATGCCGGCGTCAAGGTGCGAGACGCCGATGTCAAGGCGATCCAGAAGCAACTGCGGGCGCAGGGTGCCGATCCCGGCGACGTACCATCCGAAAACGCAACCTATCTGGAGGCCGCAGAATGACGTCTCTTCCCCTCGACGGTATCCGTGTCGTCGATTTCACCCAGGTCATGCTTGGCCCGTGCTGCACGCAGGTGCTCGCCGACTACGGCGCCGAGGTCATCAAGGTCGAAAAGGCCAAGATCGGCGACCTCTCGCGCTGGTCGCTGGGTTCGGACCCGGATGGCCTCAACAATCCGGTTTTCTCCTCGCTCAACCGCAACAAGAAGAGCCTCGCGCTCGACCTCAAGCAGGACGAGGCGCGGGCGGCCGTCCGCGCGCTGATCGACACGGCGGACGTGGTCGTCAACAATTTCCGCCCTGACGTCATGGAGCGCATGGGCTTCGGCTATGAGGAACTCAAACGGACAAACCCGCGACTGATCTACGCTGTCGGTACCGGCTTCGGCCTTGAGGGTCCCTACCGGCACAAGGGCGGGCAGGACATCCTGGCGCAGGCGCTTTCGGGCGTCATGCGGCGCAAGTCCGATGCCAGCCATCCGCTGTCGATCTACGCGACGCCGCTTGCCGACTACTCGGCCGGCATGCACCTGGTGCAAGGCATTCTGCTTGCATTGCTGCATCGGGAAAAGACCGGGCACGGGCAGCAGGTGGCGGTCAGCCTCTACAGCTCCATGCTCGCCATGCAGATGCAGGAAGGCACCACGCACATGATGCGGGAAAAGGACCTGAACTGGGGCGCCTTCCCGCTGACCGGTGTGTTCGAGACCACCGATGGCGCCATCGTCATGGTCGGCGCCTTCAAGCAGAATCCGCTGCGCGACATCTGCACTGCGCTCGAGATCGAAGACCTGTCCCTCCAGCCGCAATTTGCCGACTTCGACGCGCAGATGCAGCGACGCCCGGAATTGCAGAAGATCTTCCGCGAGGCGTTTGCAAAGAACAGCAGCGCCCATTGGCTCGGCCGGCTGGAGCAGGTGGACATCCTCTGCGCACCGGTGCGCTCGCTTCCCGAAGCCCTTGACGATGAGCAGACGACGATCAACCGGATGATCCTCGAGGCCGGCGAAACGAAGGCCGGGCCGATCCGGCTGGTCGGCTCGCCGATCGACATGTCGGCGGCGACCGTGACGGTGCGCATCGCTCCGCCGAAGCTCGGCGAGCACAATGACGAGGTCCTTTCGGGGCTTTCCGTTCGTCGGGGAGATGCGGCATGAGCGTCACCTTCGTCGTAGAGGATCGCGTCGCCAGCGTCACGCTGAACCGCCCGGAACGGATGAATGCGGTCGATGCTGCAACCGAGCGCGAACTGGAGGCGATCTGGCAAGAGATCGAAGCGCGCGACGACATCAGTTGCGTCGTGCTGACGGGCGCCGGCGAACGGGCATTTTGCGCCGGGGCTGATCTGAAGGGGGCTGAAAAGACCGGTCTTGAATACTGGACCGAAAGCCGCCCGAACGGCTTCGGGGGACTGGCGTTTCGCCGCTCGCTCGACGTGCCCGTCATCGCCAGGGTCAATGGCTACGCACTCGGTGGCGGGTTCGAGATGGTGCTCGGCTGCGATATCGTCATCGCCTCGACGGAGGCGGCGTTCGGCCTGCCCGAAGCCCGCGTCGGGCGCCTGCCGCTCGATGGCGGCATGGTGCTTCTCCAGCGGCGGATCCCGCACAATCTTGCCATGGGTGTGCTGTTGACCGGCCGCCGGTTTTCGGCAGCCGAGATGCATGCCTTCGGCGTCGTCAACGAACTGGTCGAACCGGGTGCGCTCGATGCGGCCGTTGCCCGTTGGGTGAAGGAGATCGTCGCCTGTGCGCCGCTCTCGCTGCGCGCCATCAAGCAGACGGTCAATCGCACCGGGCATCTGTCACCGGCCGAGGCCCAGGGGTTGCGCACGCCCGCGCTCGTCAAGGCGCTGAACAGCGAGGACGCGATGGAAGGCGTCAGCGCTTTTCAGGAGAAGCGCGCGCCCGTTTGGAGGGGACGATGAGCGTGTTATAGGTCGGGGCCCAGGGAGGAGGGGTCCAATCGAATGCACGCCAGCATCCTGAAATACTTCGTCTCGGTCGCGCGATCCGGGTCCATTCGCAAGGCCTCCGAGGAGCTTCATGTCGCGTCCTCGGCGGTCAGCCGGCAGATCAAGAAACTGGAGGACGAGCTTGGAATAGCGCTCTTCGAGCGGCTCTCGAATGGCTTGCGGCTGACAGTTGCCGGGGAAAACGTGTTGCGCCACGCCAGGGTGACGCTGGAAAATTTCGAACTGCTGCGCAGCGACCTCGGCGCCCTGCAGGGGAAAAAGACCGGTCGCGTGCAAATGTCCTGTCTCGACAGCCTGGCCATCCAGTTCCTGCCGGACATGGTCAACGCGTTTCACAGCATCCACCCCGGCGTGAGCTTTCACATCCATACCGCCGGTCACGGCAATATCAGCAGCCTGGTCGCCGAAGGCGATGTCGATATGGGCATGACCTTCGATCTCGCCCGGCCTGACGATACCGAGATGCTCTTTCGCGTGCCGATGCCGCTGATGGCTTTCGTTGGTCGGGAACACCCGCTGGCCAAACAGCGGCAGGTCTCGCTTGCCGAATGCGCCCAGTACGACCTTCTCCTGCAGCTCGACACGCAACCGATCCGCTCGCTCATCGAAATCGAACTCTCGGTCTTCGAGCGGACCGGGCGGCCCTTTGTTCTCTCGAACAGCCAGATGATGCTCAAGCCATTCATCCTGTCCGGTCAGGGCGTGGCGTTCTTCACGCCGATCGGATTCCTTGCCGAGATCAGGTCGGGCGATCTCGTCGCCATACCGCTTTCCGGCTCGCGTCTTCAGAACCTGCATATCGGGATTCTGGTGCAGCGACGCCGGCAGCGCACGCACGCGGCCGAGGCCGTTATCGAATTCGTTGGCGCAGAACTGCAGAAGTTCAGCGACCAGATCATGGAGGCGATTCATCCGTGAGTGCAGCATCCGTTCCCGGGCGGCTTCTCCTGCGACCTGGCCACGAGGCTGCAGGGCGCGCGCCAAATCTCCTGGACCATTTGCCTGAGGGCGCCTCATGGACGGCGATCCCGGCCGATGCTCTGCTGATGCCGCCGCCCGTCAATGCCCATGACCATGGCTATGGCATCCGCACACTTGATTTTGGCAATGTCGACGATGCCCTGGAAGTGTGGATCCCCGGACTGCGGCTCCGACCGCGAACCGACCCCTATCTGGAAGCGCTGGTGGCCTTCTCGAGGTTGGCGCAAACGGGCGTCGGCGCGACCATGCATTGCCATAATTCTCTGAACATCGACCGTCTCGTCGACGAGGCCGGTGCGGTCATGCGGGCGGCGAGCGAGGTCGGCATAAGGCTTGCGCTTTCCTGTCCGCTTCTCGACTACGATCCGTGGGCCTATGACGGCGGGCCTGAGCGATTGCGGCCGTATCTCGCTCCAGCAGACTGGGACGATCTCAGCGCCTCGATCCCGAAATATGCGTCGCCATCGGTGCAGATCTCGGCAGCCGACGCGGTCGCCGCGGCCAATACAAGTCCGTTGATCGATGTGCAGTATGGTCCGATCGGGCCGCAATGGTGTTCCAATGCACTGCTCGAAGCGATCGCCGAGGCCTCTCACGCAACCGGCCGGCGCATCCACATGCATCTGCTTGAAAGCCCGAGGCAGAGGCAATGGCTGGATCGACGCTTCCCGCAAGGGGTCGTCCGATATCTCGACGAGATCGGCTTCCTCTCGCCCCGCCTTGCCGTCGCCCACGGCGTCCAGCTCAGATCGGACGAGCTGGAACTGCTGGCTGCGCGCGGCGTACAGCTCGTTTCGAACCCGTCGGCGAATTTGCGCCTGCGCTCAGGTGTGGCACCGGTCGCCACGCTTCCGGCAAGCGGCCCCGACTTCGCGTTCGGCCTCGACGGAACGGGCTTTGACGACGACCAGGATCTCTGGCGCGAATTGCGCCTTGCCCATCTTTTGCATGGCGGCCGCGACCTGACGCGAGCCTTTACGCCGGGACGTGTCTTCGATGCCGCGATCCATGTCGGCGCCAAGGTGGTGAATGCGCCGGCAAACGAAGACCTGGTGCTCGTGGATTATGCTGCGCTGATTGCCGACAGTCTGATGAACGACCTGGATGAAGCGGAGGTGCTGCTCATGCGGATGACGGCCGCGCATGCAAAGGCGCTCTATGTCGGCGGACAGGAGATCATGTGCGATGGACGGTTGACCCGGGTCGATTTCGAGGCCGCCCGGGCCGAGCTTCTGCAGCAGGCGCGCGCTGACCTGCCGCGGCTGACCGCTGAGCGCGGACGCGTGACCAAGCTGGCCGCGGCAACAAAGGCCTATTACGCCGACTGGTGAGCGCGGCGACAAGGCGGTAGGCGTCACCCGCTGGTCTCTCCTAAGGGGCGAACTTGCTAAGCGATCGCGGCTGTTTTCTCGAAGGCGGCAACGAACGGATGGTCCTGCGTCGTGGAGCACTCCTTGCTCCAGCCGCCAGGCGACCCCATCCCTGTGACGTCGGACCCGAAGAACTCCTTGTTCACAGCGATGAAATGGCGCTGGCTGTCGGGTATCTCCTGATCCCAGACAATGGCATCGACCGGACAGATCGAAAGACAGAGGCCACAATTAATGCACTCATCCGGGTGGATGTAGAAGGTACGGCCGCCCTCGTAGATGCAGTCCACAGGACAGGCGGCGGTGCAGTCGCCATCCTTTATGTCGATGCAGGGTTCGGTAATGACATAGGCCATCTTGCGGGTCTCTGAAGAGTTGCTTGCCCGGCCAATTATTCAGAGTTTCCCTTGCCGAAGAAGCATAGATATTCGCAATGTCGATTGCCAAAAAGGCAACGACCGGTGCGTCTTTCTATAGAAGTTGATCCCGTGACTAAGTGAAGTGCCGCAAAAGCGCGAGCCTGAGACGCGCGTGATCGCCCGGTCGTAGGGCAGTCAGGTCATGCAGGTAGAGTGCGCTTGTCCGCTTGTCGGCTAGGGCTGCCGGAGAATGCCTCTCAGGATCGTCTCGGTGATCGTGGCGGCCGCCTTTTCATAATCGTCGGCTTTCAAGCGGGGCTTTCTGAGCGCGTCGACGGCGACAGGTTCGAAGTCCGAGTAAAACTGCGTCGACGCCCAGAGCATGATGAAAAGATGGCGCGGATCGACCGGCAGCATCTTGCCGGCGGCGATCCAGCCCTCGACGACGGCGACATGGGTATCCGTGACCTGGCGGATATGCTCGCGATCCTTCCGGGACAGGAAGCGCGCGCCCTGAATGATCTCGCTGGCAAAGAGCCGGGACTCGGCCATGTTCTTGCGCGTGTATTCGAGTTTCGCCTTGATGTAGAGCTTGAACGCTTCTGCCGGCTCCCGCTCCGGCGAGATGTATTTCAACGCATCGTCCCAGCTGGCGATGAGATGTGCGATGATGGCGGTATAGATCTCCTCCTTGGACGAGAAGTAGTAGTAGACATTTGCCTTGGGCAGCCCCGAAGCCTCGGCAATCTCGGCGATGCGCGTGCCGTCGAAGCCCTTGCGGGCGAAGATTTCGATCCCGGCCTTGATGATGAGCCGCATGTTGCGTTCGCGGATGCGCTCTTCGGGATCTCGTACTGCCCTTGCCATATGGTTTCGCCTCCATCTCGCTTCGCACCAGGCAATCTTGCGTGGTGGCGGGACTGCTTTCGCAATTGCCGCGTTTTCCAGCGAAAAGCAAGCGTATCGACCTTCGCTGGAAAGTTGACGATATGGTCAGAAAAACTTGACCGAGTCGTCATTTTTTATCTTTTTGAAAGTTGACACTTTGGTCAGCTTTTGTCTAGTCTCACCTTCAACGAACGGAAGAGGAGCCGTGATGCCGATGCGCTTGAGGGAGGCAATGGCGGAAACGTTTGCGGGCTGGGAGGACGACCTTCCGCCTGTTTGGCGCGATGCGCTCGGCGCCGTTGGCGACGATTTCTCCCGCATCGATGCGGACCTTGATCTCGAACCGTGGGAACCGATCTTCCCGGTGCGCCGCGGCCGGGTTTTTCCCGGTCAGCCACGGGGCGCACATGCGCTCGCGGCGTTTGACGGCATTGCACCCGATGGCGTGCGCTGCCTCGTGCTTGGGCAAGATCCTTATCCCGAGCCGGGTTTTGCAACGGGGCGGGCGTTCGAGGCGGGCAACCTGGCGGCGTGGGGCGAGCTGGACAAGATGTTCTCAAAGAGCATCCGCGCCTATATGCAGCTGATCGCGGCTGCGCGGCTGGGTGACGAGGATCTCGCGCGCGATTTCAGCCGGTGGCCGGATGTGCGGCATCTGCTTTGCGATCCCGCAGGGTCGTTCGAGCCGCCGAGCCTGATCGCAGATCGTTGGGTCAAGGAGGGGGTGCTCCTGCTCAATGCGTCGCTGACGCTTTCTCGCTTTCGTGTCGATATCGATCCGCACCAGTCGCGCGGTCACCTTGCCTTCTGGCGGCCGTTGATGCTGCGCGTGGTCGAAGCGCTCTTGGCGCGCGGTAAGCCAATCGTCTTCCTCGGCTTCGGTGGCGCGGCTGCTGACATCTTTGCAGAAGCCGGCGTTGCCGAGGGGCGCAAGGATCATGTCGCCTATATCCAGCGCGAGCATCCCGCCTTTGCCGACAAGGTGCTCGGCCGGGAAAATCCTTTCCTTCTCAGCAATTTTCATCTGGAGGCGATGGGCGACCGGCCCATCGCATGGTGACCCATGGCGCGTAACCCGGAATATGATTTCATCATCGTTGGTGCGGGCTCGGCCGGTTGTGTTCTCGCCAACCGCCTGTCGAAGGATCCGACAAACCGCGTGCTTTTGATCGAGGCTGGCGGCAAGGATCGCAACCCCTTGTTCCGGTTGCCGATGCTGATGGGCAAGCTGTTCCATTCGGGCATCTACAACTGGCATTATCACACAGAGCCCGAGCCCCATCTCAATGGCCGCTCGCTCTATTGGCCGCGAGGCAAGGTGCTGGGCGGGACGTCCACCATCAACGGCATGATCTACGTGCGCGGCAATCGCCATGATTACGACCGTTGGTCGCAGCTCGGGCTGCCCGGCTGGTCCTATGACGAGGTGCTTCCAGCATTCCGACGCTCCGAGACCCATGTCGAGCGCAAGGACGCTTTCCACAGCGGCGACGGAGAGCTCACCGTCTGCCGGGCTCGCGGCAACAATCCGCTGATGGACGTGTTCTGCGAGGCGGGCATCCAGGCGGGTTACCCGGCCAACGACGACTTCAACGGAGAGACGCAAGAAGGCTTTGGCCGCTACGACTTCACCATCCGCAAGGGAAAACGGTGGTCCACCTCGTGGGCGTTCCTGCGCCCGGCGCTCGGCCGTAAGAACCTCACGGTGCTGACGGGGGCGGAACTCACGCGTCTGATCATCGAAGGCGACCGGGCGTGCGGCGTCGAGTATCTGAAGGACGGCGTCCTGGGACGCGCCCGGGCGGCGCGAGAGGTGATCCTCTCTTCAGGCGTGGTCAATTCGCCAAAGGCGTTGCTTCTCTCCGGCATCGGGCCGGCGGACGAGCTTCGGGCGCTTGGCATCGCGCCGGTGCTGGACCTGCCGGGCGTCGGCAAGAACCTCCAGGACCATGTCGACTGCGTCATGAGCTGGGAATGCCGCGAGCCCATCACGCTGTTCAGCGACCTGCGGGCTGACAAGCTCATCCCCGCTGTTGCCCAGGGCATGTTGTTCGGCGAGGGCGTCACCACGACGTTCCCTTATGAGGCGGGTGCCTTCATCCGTTCGAACGATGGCCTGATCGCGCCCGACATTCAGCTGCATTTCATGCCGGCGCTGGAAAAGACAGCCAATCTGCACTTCCCCAATCCGTTCCGAAAGAAGCAGGCGGTGGAAGCCAACCACGGGTTCACGATCCGCGTCGGCCCGGTCAATCCGGTGAGCCGCGGCGAGATCACGCTGCGCTCGGCGAACGCGACGGACAAGCCGAAGATCCAGGCCAATTACCTCCGCGACGATTTCGACATCCGCACGATGATCGATGCCATCCGGCTGACCCGCGACATCGTCGGCCAGAAGGCTTTCGACCGCTATCGCGGCAAGGAGCTGGCTCCGGGGCCGGAAGCGCTTGACGATGCCACTTTGACCCGCTGGCTGCGGGCGACCGCGATGACGACGTTTCATCCGGTCGGGACCGCCAAGATGGGCAACGACCGCATGGCTGTGGTGGACGCGCGGCTCAAGGTGCGCGGCATCGAGGGGCTGCGGGTCGCGGACGCTTCGATCATGCCCGTAATCTCAAGCGGCAACACCAACGCGCCAGCCATCATGATCGGCGAGAAATGCGCCGAATTCATCCTGAACGCATAGGGAGTAACCTGATGATCCTGGAACACCGCACCTACACCTTCAAGCCCGGCACGGTCGACAAGTGGATGAAGAAGTACGAGGCGGACGGCTTGCCTGTGCAGAAGCGCCATCTGAACAAGTTCGTTGGTCTCTATGTGTCGGAACTGGGCACGCTCCACACCACGGTTTTGATGTGGGCCTACGACAGTCTCGCGGACCGAGAAGCGCGCCGGACGGCCATGTATGCCGACCCGGACTGGCAGAAATTCATCTCCGAAGTCTGGGCGCTGGACGCAATCCAGAAGCAGGAGGTGATGATCATGAACCCGGCCCCCTATTCCCCGCCCCTTTGAGGCGGGAAGCGGCGCAGGGCATTGCCTGCGCCCTGGCATGCGCATGAGAAACGACAAGACAAAAAGAGGGAACAATCATGACGGACAAGACTGGAAATAGCGCACAGCACATGATGCATCGCCGGACATTCCTGCAGGCGAGCGCGGGCGCCGCAGCGCTGGCCTTTGCGGCGACCATCGTCCCGGAGTTCGCCCGCGCGTCCGGAGGGCTGGTCGCCCTGGTGCACACGCAGGCTGCAGGCGACAATGGCCCGGTGGACCAAATGATCGCCAAGCTCAAGCAGCTTTCGGAAGAAAAAGGTTTTGAGTACCGCGCCATTTACGCGCAGGACCCTGCAACCTATGAGACTGTCTACCGCACGCTCGGCGACGCCGGCGCGGCGATCATCGTCTCGACCTTCAACGAAGTGGCCGAGCCCTTCAAGGCGCTCGCACCTTCCTACCCGAATACCAAGTGGATCCAGCTGTTCGCCGATCCCTTTGAGCCGGCAATCCCGAATGTGGTGACCGTCTCCTACGACTATTATCTTGGCTGCTATCTCTCGGGCGTCTTTGCGGCCAAGATGACGTCGACCGGCAAGACCGGCTTCATCGGCGGGGTTTCCATCCCTCCGCTCAACGCAGACTTCAACGCGTTCAAGGCCGGCGTGCATTCCGTTCGACCGGATGCCACGGTTATCGCTGCCTTCGCAGGCTCGTTCCAGGACCCGGCAAAGGGCCAGGAAATCGCGACCCAAATGTACAATGATGGCATCGACTACATTCAGACCGACGCGGCGGCCACCGATGGCGGCATCATTGCTGCGGCGAACGAGAAGGAAGGCCGCATGGTGAGCTGCCTTGCGCCGGGACAGTATGAGCTCGGCCCGAAATCGCTGATCTCGATCGTCAGCCTCGACTTCGGCGTTTCGCTCTACAACGAAACCGGCAAGGCGGTCGGGCCCGAATGGAAGGGTGGTGCGCACGAGCATACGGGTCTCGGCACGGGCGTCATCGACTTCATTCTCTCGCCGGTCTTTGCCGAGCAGGGGCCGGCGGACCTGAACGCCAGGGCGAAGGAAGCGCTGGTAGAGGTCGACAAGGTTCGTGCCGGCATCCTCGATGGATCCATCAAGGTGCCTTTCAACACCACCCTTTGATCTCCCGGTGCTGGCTGCCGAGCCAGGCCGATCGTTCGAAAGACGTCGGTAAGGCCTCCCCCTTGGGGAGTTCACTGGGGTTCGCGGACCGGTTCCAGCCCTTTTGACGGCCGCGACGCCTGCTCTCGATGGGAAGCTCAATGTCCAAATCTGCGAAATCGGCTCTGGAGTGCCGCAACGTCACCGTCAAATTCGGAGACGTGACGGCATTGTCGGAGGTTTCAGCTTCGTTCGCGCCGGGGCAAATCCATGCGGTTGTCGGTCAGAACGGCGCCGGCAAGACCACCTTTGCCCGTGTGGCGGCCGGCCTGGTCCAGCCCACTTCCGGCGCCGTCAATGTGATGGGTCACGACATCCGGACGGGGCAGGTCAGCGAAAGCCGGGCCGCCGGGGTGGAACTCGTCCACCAGAGCTTTGCCTTGCCGCCGTCCTTCACGGTTGCCGAAGCCATGGAGTTTGGCGCAACGGGCAGGGGCGGCGTCTTCAGCCGCAGGGGTCTCGTTGAAAAATGGCGGTCGCATCTTGCGGGTCTCGACGTTCAGGTCGATCTGAACCGGCGGATCAGGGACCTCCCGATCGAGACACAGCAGGGGATAGAGATTGCCCGCGCGCTGGTTACGGATGCGCGCGTCCTCATTCTCGACGAGCCGACCGCGGTCCTGTCCCCGGCCGGCATCGACATGCTGTTCGCGCGCGTTCGCCGCCTTAAGGAACGTGGGGTCACAGTCGTCCTTATCCTGCACAAGATCCGCGAGGTGCTGGGCATCGCGGACACAGTCACGGTGTTGCGGGGCGGCCGGAAGGTCGAAGGGCCGCTGCCGGTCGCGGAAGTTTCAAGTGAGCGGCTGGCCAACCTCATCGTCGGCGAGGCCATAGCCAAGACGCTCGGTGGCCAAGACCGCGATGCATTGGTCGGAACGAAGCCAACCGGGCATGGGAACTCCGATCCGCACACGCATGCGGTCGGGACTGCCATCCTTTCGATGAAAGCTGTCTCCACGAGGCCGGACAGCGGGGGTATCGCTCTCGATGCCGTCGACCTCGAGATCCGCCCGGGAGAGATCGTCGGCGTCGCCGGGGTGGAAGGCAATGGGCAGAAAACCCTGGTGCGGGCGATCTCCGCACTCGCAGATCTCGAAGGCGGAACGATCAATCTCACTGGGCACGACGTGACCTGGCAGCCACTTGCCGCACGCCGCAAGATCGGCCTTCGGATCATTCCCTTCGAGCGCAATGTGGAGGGCCTCAGCCTCACGAGTTCCCTCTGGCAAAACTGGAGCGCGCGCGAACTGTTGCAGGGGAGCTTGCTCAAGGGCATTCGGCCCGCTGCGATCCGCGAAGCTTGCGACCGGTCGCTAAAGGCATGGAGCGTCCACTATAACAATTCCGGGCAGAGGGCCGGGTCGCTTTCGGGCGGCAACGCGCAAAAGGTGATCCTTGCGCGGGAAATCGATCCTGAGGCCAAGCTGATCATTGCGGCACAGCCGACACGCGGCCTCGACATCGGGGCGACCGCCTTCGTCTGGCAGGCCCTGCGGCAAGCGCGCGACCGTGGCGCGGCCATACTCTTGATCTCGTCGGATCTCGACGAGCTCTTCGACATATCGGATCGCGTCGTGGTGATGCTGTCGGGACGCCTGAATGGTGAGTTCCAAGCGCCCTTCGACATAAGCGTTGTGGGGGCGGCCATGACCGGTGCCGCGGCGGGGGCAAGCGCATGAAAGACAGTCTCATCACCGTCGTTCGCAGCCTGATCTTCGTGACGTTCGCGCTCATCCTTTGCGCGCTCGTGTTCCAGCTTGCCGGCTATAACGCGCCAGTGACACTTTGGGCGGTGCTCGACGGGGCGTTTCTCAGGACCGGGGCGATCGAGCAAAGTCTCCGATGGGCACTGCCGCTGTTCATAACGGCCGTCGGTGTCGGCATCTCCTTCCGCGCGGGCTTCTTCAACATCGGTGCCCAGGGGCAGTTCTATGTCGGTGCGATTTGCGCCGCCTTCGCAGCCGAAGCTGTAAGAGGCGGGCCCGCCTTCCTCGTGATCCCGACCCTGCTTCTAGCCGGCATGCTCGGCGGTGCACTCTGGGCGCTCTGGCCGGGATTGCTGCGGCTTCGCTCCGGCACCGACGAGGTCATCACCACGCTCATGGGCAACTTCATGGCCGGCCTGCTGCTCGTCTATGTCACTTCGGGGCCGCTCAAGGATCCCTCGGGCTCCGGTCAGCAGGCATCGAGCCGTCCGCTGGACCCGGCCTACCGCATCTCGGATTCGCTCGGTCTTTCGCCAACGATCATCGTGATTGCGGTCGCCATCGGCATCCTCATGTGGCTGCTGGTCAACCGGACTGCCTTCGGGGTTCTGGCAAGCCTTGCCGGCCGCAACGGCACCATGGTGGAGTGGCAGGGCGCACGTCTCTGGAAGCTCGGCCTTTCGAGTTTCCTGATATCGGGTGCGCTTGCGGGTCTTGCCGGTACCATCGAATTCATGGGGCCGAACGGCCGCATCGCCTCTGGTTTCCTGCCGGCCCATGGGTTCACGGCGATCCTGATCGCGCTCGTCGCCAACCTCTCCGTTCTCGGGACGGCGGTGGCTGCGGTGTTCTTCGGCGGGCTGGCCTCGGCGGCGCTCTATCTGCCGATCATGGCCGGGCTGCCGTCGGCGGCGATCGACATCATCAATGCGGCGATCGCGCTGTTCATAACGGCAAGGTCGACCGTCATCGATAGGGTGCTGCGTCTCGGAGGGCGCAAGACATGAACGAGATCATCATCTCCATTCTGCGTTCCGGAACGCCGCTGATCTATGTCACGCTCGCCGGCGTTATCGCGCAACGGGCAGGGGTCTGGAACCTCGGGCTCGAGGGACTGATGATCATCGGTGCCTGCGCAACAATTCTCGGCATCATGCTCACCAAGTCCGTTGGCGCTGCCATACTGATAGCCATCATAGCCTGCGTCTTGGCCTCGGTGCTTCTGTGGTTCGTCATCGACAGGCTGAAGGCCAATCCCATTATCGCCGGTCTCGGGCTGACGGGCCTTGGCATCGGTGGTACGGCATTGGCCGTCCAGTCGATCTTTGGTACGCAGGCAACCGTGACGGCACCCTTCGGCATTCCGAAACTGGGGCCGGCCTTTGGTTCCTATGGCGTGCTTTCGGTCGCGGTCGCGGCCATGCCCTTCGTCGTCTTTGCCATGTGGGTGCTGTTGCGGCGAACGCGTTTCGGCCTGCGGCTTGCCGCCTGCGGAGAGCATCCGTTTGCTGCGCGCGGTGTCGGCGCCGACCCTTCGCGCATGCGGCTGGCAGCGCTTTCGATCGGCGGCGTCCTGTGCGCCATTGGCGGCGCGGAACTTGCCGCGGGCAGCCTGCAATTCTTTGCCCAGGGCATGACGGCCGGTCGCGGCTTCATGGCGTTTGCGGCGGTGATTTTCGGTGCGGCCCATCCGGTTGGCGCCACCTTCGCCGCCCTGTTCTTCGCCATCGTGGGCGCCATCGGCATCCGGGCGCAGTTGACGTTCGGAGACCGGATCCCCCACGACCTCCTGCAGGCCTTGCCGTATCTGGCGACGGTCTTCGGCGTCTGGCTGTCGGGAAAGCTTCGCGGCGGAGCGAAGGGCGCAAGCTCATTTGCCGAGCTCAGGGATCAATAGTCGCGATGTCGTGGCGGGCGCCATCATCGGATCGTTCAGTCATTTCCGGGACGTAGTCATGCGCGAAATTCTCATCCGCAATGCCACACTTGTTGCAATGGACGGCGCTCACGGCGCCACCCCGTTTGCCGCCGACATACTGATCGAAGGCACCGAGATCAAATCCATCGGGTCGGGACTTGCGGCTGGGCCCGACGCTCAAATCATCGACGGGCGTGGCAAGCTGGTCATGCCAGGTCTGGTCAATGCCCATACGCATTCCAGCGAGACATTCCTGCGGGGGCGCTATGAGCGCATGCCGCTCGAAGTCTGGCTGCTCTACGCCTATCGCCTGCTGATGAATGACCCGATCGGCGAGCGCTTGCTGTACCTGCGCAGCCTGCTCTTGGCGATGGAATCTCTGCGCAACGGCGTCACGACGCTTTGCGACGACTTTTTCGATCCGCCGCGTCACGACCTCGACCGGCTCGCCACCGTCTTTCGCGCCTATGACGATGCCGGCATCCGCGCCAATGTCTCCAGCGCGGCGATGAATGTGCATACGCTCGATGCGCTGCCATTTGCGCGGGAGGTCATGCCCTTGGCACTGCAGGAGCTGCTTGATTTCGGCCCGCCGATGTCGGCTGAAACCTATGCGGATTATTGCCGAGCGGCCTTTTCCAGCCTGCATGGCATGTCTGGTCGCCTGCGGTTCATGATCGCCCCGTCGGCGCCGCAGCGCTGCACACCGGATCTCATGGCCGCCTGCATGGACCTGGCGGTGGACAAACACGTGCCGTTCCACACGCACATCCTCGAGACCAAGACGCAGGCGGTAACGGGGCTCGTTCGACACGGCAAGTCGTTGATCGCCTATATGCACGACCTTGGGCTTCTAAAGCGCAATACGACCATCGCCCACTCGGTATGGGTGAGCGACGACGACATCGAGCTCATGGGACAGGCGGGCGTCTCCATCGCTCATAATGCCGTCTCGAACCTGAAGCTTGGCGCCGGCATCGCGCCGATCCGCCGCCTGCTCGATACCGGCATCACTGTTGGCCTCGGCACCGATGGCGTTTCGTCGAACGATACATCGCGTATCTTCGACGTCATGCGCGTCGCCGGTCTCGTACATAGTGCTGCCGGTCCCGACTATGAGAGATGGCTGAAGGCGGACGAGATTCTCGCCATGGCGACTATCGGCGGCGCGAAAACGGCGATGCTGGAGCAGGTGACCGGCTCCCTCGAAGTCGGCAAATCGGCCGATCTCCTGATCCTGAACATGCGCAACTATCCCTTCCAGCCTCTCAACGATATCGCCAAGCACCTTGTCTATTCGGAAAATGGATGCTCGATCGAGACGGTCATGGTTGCCGGACGGGTTGTGATGCAGGACGGTCGTCTGACCACGGTGGATGAACAGGCCGTGCTCGATGAGATTTCCGAACTCGTACCGGCCTACCTTGCCGAACATGCCGAGCTTGAGCGCCGCAATGCGATCTTCGAACCCGCCATGGCACAAATCCATCGCATGGCGACCGGCATGGATCTCCCCCTCAACCGATACCAGGGCGATATGGTGTGAACTAATCTGGCGGAGCACATGATATCGGCCAAGAACACCGATCGTCCGCCAGCGCATTTTGGCCGCATGTGGCCAAAGGGGTCCGGCAGGGCCGTCTGCCCCAAGATCTGTTAGACAGTATGGCCCCTGGACCACTTTGTAAAAAGTGGTCCTTGTCGATCCAGGTGTTCCCCGTTCTGTTCAGTCCGCAACAAGAAGGAGGAATGCCGTGGTTGTAGACAAAGGCGGGATCGTATTTGCAAACGGTCAGGGAGAATTCTGGACGGATGAACGGTGCTACATCACCGAACTGCACAATTGCGACGCGTCGCCCGAGGCATCGCTTGCAGTCGCCCGCGTGGAGGTTGGGGTTACCACGCAACTGCACAGCCTCACCGGGGTGATCGAGCGCTACGTTCTTCGCCAGGGCGAGGGCATTCTCGAGGTCGACGGCGTCAAGCAGACGCTTCGCGTCGGCGATCAGGCGGTGATACCGGCCGGTGCGGCGCAACGTATCGAAAACACAGGCTCGGTCGATCTTGAGTTCTATTGCCTGTGCACGCCGCGCTTTTTCCCGGATTCCTACGTGAACCTGGAACAATAGCGAAGCGTTGCTGCGCCTAACCGGCGGATTTTCCGCCTGCCAGGCTGCAGATGGTTTCGATTGCGAACTGCATGGTTTGCAGCGGGCGCACAAAGGGCAGGCGTATGACGTCGCCGAAATTTTCCCGCGCGGAATAGCCGGGTCCGGCAGACAGGAACAGGCGGTGGCGTTGTGCTTCCTGGCACAAGGCCACCGCATCGATGCCGGGCATGTTGATCCACATCGCAGTCCCACCCGAGGGGCGCGACCAATGCCAGTGGCCCGGCGCATGATCGGCGATGATCCTTTCTGCCGCCTCCAGATGCTCGGAAATCTCGCGGTGACGATAGACCCGCGCCTCGCGAATGTTTTCTAGCAAGCCGACGGCCAGGTGCTGATCGAACATCGAGCAGCCGAGGTCGTTGACTGCCTTGAAGCTCGCCAGGCGCTTCACGACCGGCGGCGCGGCACGGATCCAGCCGATGCGCAGGCCGCCCCAGAACAGCTTCGAAAGCGTGCCGATGGTTGCGACAAGCTCCGGGTTGGCTTGTCCCGCCACAGGGCGCGGTGTTCGCCCGGCGATGGTCGAAAGCTCGTTCTGCGCGCCGTCCTCGATCAGAAACGTCGGATAGCGCTCGAGGAGGTCGAGGAGCTCACGCCGGCTCTGATCGCTGAGCGAACGACCGGTCGGATTGTGCGCCTCGGGAAAGAGATAAAGCAGCCTCGGGCGGTTCTTGAGTGCCTTCTCCAATTGGCCGATATCAAGGCCCTCGTCGGTCACCGCGATCGGAACGATCCGCGCGTTGCGGCGGCGGAAGGCTTCGAGCGAACCGCGATAGACAGGGTCTTCGACCACCACCGCGTCCGACGCATCCACCATCGCATTGGCGAGCAACCAGACGGCCTGCTGCGCGCCACTGGTAATCAGGATGTTGTCCGGATGCGTCGGCAACCCAAGGTCCGCGTAATAGCGCGCGATGGCCCAGCGCAACGTCGGCAGGCCGGAGGCGTCGTAGCCGAGGCCTGCTGCCACACTGGCAAGGTCCGCCCCTTTCAACGCCGCCAGCATTTCGGTCAGGATGGGTGACGGCTGCAGGGCGCCGCTCGTCATGTCGATGTCCTGTGGCAGCGCCCGGATCTCGCCGGCCAGGCGCGTGTGCGCAGCTCCCGATGGCGCCGCGGCGGCAACGATGCGGTGGCCGCTGCCATGGCGGCTGTCCCGCACCCCGGCGTCCCGCAGCGAGCCGTAGGCCGCCACGACCGTCCCGCGACTGACCGCAAGCGCCGTCGCCAGCGCCCGTTCCGACGGCAGGACACCGCCGACGGGCAACTCCCTTGCCGTAATCAATCTGCCGATCGAAAGACTGAGCTGCTCGCTGACCTTGCCGTCTGAGGTTCGCCAGTTGCCGATAAGCCGGCCGATGCGGGCGGGAGAAATCCTGTTCATGTGTGATCCACTTCTCGACAAGTGGACTTTGTCAGATCCCCGTGACTGGAGCAACGTGGTTCCCGGAGAACAGAGAGGAAGAGTTTCCAAGCGGAGGCTCAAAGGGAGGATACATGGGTTCCTTTGCCACGAGGGGCGAACATGCCCCGTTGGCCGTAAGGCAGGTTGCGCCGACGCGCTCGCATGCGAACAAGCGCTACCTGGTGCTTGGCGGTGCGGGCGGCGCCGGCAAGGCGGCTGCAGGATTGCTCGTTGCCGAGGGTGCCTCGGTCGTCATCGGCGATGTCCGTGCGCAAGCCTTGGAAGAGGCGATTGCGAGCCTCGGTCATGACCGCAAGGCGCTGTCCGGCGTTGTCGTCGACCTGGCCGATGCAGGCTCGATCGCAGCTGCGATCAAGGAAGCCGAAGCGCGCCTCGGTGCAATCGACGGGCTGGTAAACTGCGCGGCGATCGTTCGTCATGTCGATCCGCTCGAAACGCCCTGGAGCGATTGGGAGCGCATCTTCTCCATCAACGTCTACGGCGCGTTCGAGGCAGCCAGGCTCGTTTCCAAGGCAATGATTGCCAAGGGCATCAAGGGAGCGATCGTCAATGTCGCTTCGGAGGCCGGCAAGAAAGGCCATACGCAGTCGCTGGCCTACAGCGCCAGCAAGGCGGCCATGATCAATTTCACCCGCGTTCTGTCCGAAGTGCTTGCGCCGCAGGACATCAACGTCAACTGCGTCTGCCCCGGTGGCATGGCGACGGACATGTTGCGTGAGGTTGCTGTCGCCTATGGCGACCTGGTCAAGCAGGCGCCCGACGAGGTCTTCAAGCAGCTCGTCAGCTCGCAGTTGCGTCGTCATATCGACCCGGTCGAAGTGGCGCGGACGATTTCGTTCCTGCTCAGCGACGACGCGATCATCATTCGCGGTCAGGCGATCAACGCCGACGGTGGCGACACGCCGTACTGATCGGTGCGCCGGCGAACCGGCGTCCGCAGCGTTCCACCATCGCGACACACTTGCTCATGGAGTCCAAGATGACGACTACCAGCAAATTCCTGCATATCTGCCTCGGTTCCTTGCTCGCCGTTGCGGCGACGACAGCGTCCGCCAGGGCCGACGACACGTCCTATGTCCTGGTGACACCGAGCCGCATCGGCGTGAACAAGTTCCTCGGTCTCGGCAAGACGGGGATCGAAAAGGCCGCCGAGGCTCAAGGGGCGAAAGCGCGCATATTCGAGGGCACGGATCCGTCGACCCGCCGCCAGAACGTTCAGGCCGCCATCGACATGGGCGCCCCGATCGTCACGGTCATGGGCTTCGAGTTCGGTGACATCATTGCCGATCTGGCACCGGAAAACCCGGAAACGAAGTTCGTAATCATCGACACCTGCATTCCGGAAGCACCGGAGAATGTCTATTGCGCGGTGTTCCGCGAACAGGAAATCGCCTATCTCGCCGGGGCCGAAGCTGCCCTGACGTCACAGAGCAAGACGGTGGCCGTAATCGGTGCGCTCGATATTCCGTTCCTGCATCGCTACACGGATTCCTATGAACTCGGCGCCAAGGCTGCCAACCCCGACATCAACGTGCTGCCGACGGCGTGGATCGGCGGGGACAATCCCTTCCAGGATCCGGTGCGGGCACAGACCCAGGCGGTCCTGCAGCTCTCCAACGGTGCAGACCGCATCTACGCGGTCGCGGCCGGCAGCAACGGCGGCGTGTTCAAGGCGGTGGCGGAAAAGCCGGGAGCGATGGCGATCGGCCTCGACGTCAACCAATGCGGCGATGCGCCAGGCGCGATACTCGACAGCACGCTCAAGCGCGTGGACGTCGTTCTTCCCGCAACCATTGACGGCATCCTGAAAGGCACGGCTAGGCCTGTCGAGAGCTTCGGTCTGGCGGAAGGCGGGCTCGAACTCGTTGCCATGTCCGAGGACCTGGCCGCGTCCGGCTGCATGATCGCCAAGGCGCCTGATGTCATCGGCAAGCTGACCGAGATCCAGGCAAAGATCGTGTCGGGCGCCATCACTGTGCCTGACCCCATGGCCCAATAGCGGTCCGGGAGCTGAAGCAATGACCTTGCTCCAGATGAAAGGCATCTCGAAGCGATTTGGCAGTCTCGTTGCCAATGACGGGATCGACCTTTCGGTCAAAAGCGGTGAAATCCATGCCTTGATGGGAGAAAACGGGGCCGGAAAATCGACCCTGATGAACATCCTGTATGGGTTGCTCAAGCCGGATGCCGGCGAGATCCGGATCGATGGCAAGGCGATGGACTTCGCAAGCCCGCTCGGTGCTATCGCTGCCGGTGTCGGCATGGTCCACCAGACGTTCAGGCAGTTTCCCGACCTGACCGTTTGGGAGAACCTGGTGTTCCAGAACGAACCGGGACAGGGGCCGTTTGTTTCCGCAGCTGCCGCGCGCGATGTCGTGCGGCAGCTCGGGGAAAAACACGGCCTGGAAATTAATCCCGACAGCCGCGTGCGTGATTTGGCGGTGGGCATTCGCCAGCGTCTCGAGATCCTGAAGGCGCTTTCGCGCCAGGCGAAGGTACTGATCCTCGATGAGCCGACGGCGGTGCTTACGCCGCAGGAGCGCGACAGTCTCTTTGTGGCGATGCGCCATCTGGCAAGCCAGGGCATGGCTCTCATCCTGGTGACGCACAAGATCCCCGAGGTCATTGCCGTCACCGACGAGATCACGGTCATGCGTGACGGCAGGGTCTCGGGCGCGCTGACGACCCGGCAGACCAACGAGGCGGAGATCATCCGCGCGATGGTCGGGCGCAACGTGCCACCGACGGTTGCCGCCAAGGTCACGTCGACCGCACAGCCGATGCTCTCTGTCCGGAACCTGTCGGTGCGAAAGGGCGGCGTGGCCGTGGTAAACGACGTGACGTTCGATGTGCGGCCGGGCGAAATCGTCGGGATCGCCGGCGTTCCGGGAAACGGGCAGCCGCAGTTGATTTCGGCTGTGACCGGGCTTGAGGCTTCGACCGGCGAGGTCGTCATCGCAGGGCGGAACGTTGCGGGGCTTTCGATTGCTGAACGCCGCGCCGTCGGCATTTCATACGTGCCGGAAGATCGTCACCTGACGGGCACGGCACCGGCCGCTTCGATCGCCGAAAACATTGCCTTCGGCACGCATCGAACGGCCGCGGTGTCGAGCTACGGGTTTTTGAAGAAGCAGGCGATCCGCGCGCAGGCCCGCAAGCTCATCGAGCAATTCAAGGTGAAGGCCGCCTCGGAAGACGTGCCGATCGGATCGCTGTCGGGCGGCAACATGCAGAAGGTCGTCATCGCGCGCGAAATCGAGCACGGGTCGCCGCTGATCGTCATCGAAGAGCCGACACGGGGCGTGGACGTCGGGGCGATCGAATTCATTCACAAGACCCTGATCGCCGAACGGGACAAGGGCCGGGCCATTCTGGTGGTCTCGTCTGACCTCACCGAACTGCTGGCGCTCTCAGACCGGATTCTCGTGATGTTTGAAGGCCGTATCGACGCCAGCCTCAGTGGGAAAGACATGAACGAAGACACCATTGGGAGATGGATGATGGGGGGAGCGGCAGGGGCATGACAGGAGTTGGTCTCGAGACGAAATCTCGATTGACGGCAATCTTGCTGTCCATCGCGGTCGCCGTCGTACTTGGGGGGCTCGTGGTGCTTTCGACCGGCGCCAATCCCCTCTCGGTCTATCAGGAAATCGTCCAGGGTGCGCTTCTGGGACGCGGTCTGGGTGAGACGCTCAGCCGCTCGGTCCCGTTGATCGGCATGGGTCTTGCAGCCGCAATTGCCTTTCGCGCCGGCCTCATCAATCTTGGCGGCGACGGGCAGATGCTGGTGGGCGGGCTCGCGGCCGCGCTCGTTGCGCTCTATGTTCCGGCACCAGGGGCCGTGCGGGCCGTGCTCGCCTTGACGGCCGCCATTTGTGCGGGTGGGCTTTATGCCTGGATCGCGGCAGTACTTCAGCTTGGCCTCGCCATCCCGTTTCTGATCACGAGCCTGCTGCTCAGCTACATCGCACGCGGCGTCACATCCTATCTGGTACGCTACCCGTTGCGCGATCCCTCCACGGGCATGCCGGAAACCTATCGCGTCGCCTCCGCGGCGCGCCTCCCAAGCAGCATTTTCGATCTGCCGATCAGCGTCGGAATGTTGATCATGGCCGCGGTTGCGATTGCCGTCATCGTCAACGACAAGCATGGCGTCAACGGTTTCGAGTGGCGAATGACTGGGCTTAATCCGCGTTTCGCCGGGTACTCGGGTACGAACCTGCCGCGGCAGACACAGAGGGTGGCATTCCTGAGCGGCGCTCTTGCCGGTCTGGTTGGGGCGCTGTTGATCCTCGGGCAGCAGTACCGGTTCACCGACGGGGCCTTGCTTGCGCCGGGCTATACCTGGTCGGGGCTGATGGCCGCGGTTCTTGCGATGGCAAACCCGATCGCGACGGTCGTCACCGCGGCGTTCTTCGCGGCGCTGCAGGTGGGGGGCTTCGCCATGGAGCGGGCGCTCGGTCTTCCGGCTGTCCTCACATGGGTCCTGCAGGCGCTGATCATTCTGTGCCTCGCTGCGCGTCCCGTGTTCTTCAAGAGGCGATAGACCATGCTCAACATGCTTCTTTCGCAGGTCCTCGATCTGATGACGCCGGTGCTTCTGGCGGCGATGGCCGGAACATTGTGCGAGCGCGCAGGCGTCTTCAACATCGCGCTTGAGGGCAAGATGCTGGTCGGCGCTTTCGCCGCGGTCGCGGCGAGCGTTGCCTTCGGCTTGCCGATGGTTGCGGTTCTGTTCGCCGTCGTCTGCACCGCGATCTTCGCGTTCCCCCTTGCGCTCGGCGGCGCCCGCTTCGGCGGCGATCCGATCGTGATCGGTATCGGGCTGAACCTGCTTGCCGCAGGGCTAACAACCTATCTTCTGAGCGCGCTTTTCGGCGTCACCGGCACACTGGTCGATCCCGCGGTGATCGCCTTGCCGCGCTTCGGTATCGGCGCTTTTGCCGGGATTCCCGTCCTCGGCGCCATCGTCGATGGGCACAATCTGCTGGTCTATCTCTCATGGCTGCTCGTGCTCGTCCTCAACGTCTACCTGTTTCGCACGCGATGGGGCCTGCGCTTGCGGGGGATCGGTGAAGTGCCGTCTGCAGCAGCGGCGATGGGCGCGAATGTGAACCGCTATCAGACGGCGATCGTGCTTCTCGCGGGCGCTCTGTGCGGTCTGGCGGGTGCGCAGCTGGCGCTCGGCTCAGTCGCCCTATTTGCCGAAAACATGACGGCCGGTCGCGGTTGGATCGCGGTGGTTGCCGTCATGCTTGGGCGCGCCCATCCACTCGGCATCGCGCTCGCCTGTTTCGGTTTCGGTCTCGCAGACGCGATCGGCCTGCGGCTGCAGGGCCAGGGCTTGCCGAACCAGATCACCGATATCGCGCCCTACGCGATCACCCTGTTGGCGATGATCGGCCTCGGCCTGCGCGGGGCGATGAGAAAGATAAGAAATACCTGAGGAGGAATGAATGAGTACAGCCAAGACGATTTATGTAGCGGGCACTTTCGACACCAAGGGTGACGAGCTGCGCTACGTGGCGGAGCTGATCAGGGCGCAATCGATGCCTGCGGTTCTGGTGGATCTTTCCACCGCCAAGCCTTCGGCGGATGCCGATATCGACGCGAGAGAGGTTGCCGGTTTCCATCCGGGCGGTGTCTTAGCCGTCTTTACCGGGGATCGCGGCAGCGCCGTTTCCGCCATGGGACTGGCGTTCGAACGGTTCATCCTGTCGCGTGACGACGTCGGCGGCATCATCGGGCTTGGCGGATCCGGAGGAACCGCGGTCGTCACCCAGGCCATGCGCGCCCTGCCGGTCGGAACGCCGCGGGTGATGGTCTCGACGGTGGCGGCCGGAAACGTCAGCGCCTATGTCGGTCCGAACGACATCGCGATGGTGAATTCGATCACGGATATCGCCGGGCTCAACCGCATCTCGCGAACCGTCCTTGCCAATGCCGCCAATTCAATCGCCGGAATGGTGCGCAACCGGCGGGAAGCCGAGCAGGACGACCGGCCGGCGCTTGGCCTGACGATGTTCGGCGTCACCACCCCTTGCGTCACCCAGGTCGTCGAGCAGCTGCGCGACCGGTACGAATGCCTGGTGTTCCACGCGACCGGCATCGGCGGGCAGTCGATGGAGAAGCTTGCTTCGTCCGGCTATCTCGCAGGCGTTCTAGACATCACCACCACTGAGGTGTGCGATCTGCTGTTTGACGGCATCTTGCCGGCGACCGAAGAGCGGTTCGGCTTCCTTGCCCAGTCGGACCTTCCTTATGTCGGATCCTGCGGCGCCCTCGACATGGTGAACTTCGCCGGCCTCGAGACGGTTCCGGAGAAGTATCGCCACCGCAATCTCTATGTGCACAACCCGCAGATCACGCTGATGCGCACGACGGTCGACGAGAATGTCGCGATGGGCAAATGGATCGGCGAGCGCCTGAACCGCAGCATCGGTCCGGTTCGCTTCCTTCTGCCGACGGGCGGGGTGTCGCTGCTCGATGCACCGGGCCAGCCTTTCCACGACCCGGAGGCAGACGAGGCCCTGTTCACCACCATCGAAAACACGGTTGAGCAGACCGACGAGCGTCGCGTCCTGCGCGTGCCGCACGCGATCAACGCGCCCGAATTCAGTTCCGAAATCCTTCGTCATTTCAACGAAATCAGTAGAGGCAGTTAGTATGAAGTTTGAAAGACGCCAGTTGCTGGACAAATTTCGCCAGCAGATCAAAGCGAAGATCCCGATCATCGGCGGCGGCGCTGGCACCGGCCTTTCGGCCAAATGCGAGGAAGCCGGCGGCATCGACCTCATCGTCATCTACAACTCCGGCCGCTACCGCATGGCCGGACGAGGGTCGCTTGCCGGCCTGCTTGCCTATGGCAACGCCAACGAGATCGTGCTCGACATGGCACGCGAGGTGCTGCCCGTGGTCAAGCACACGCCGGTTCTTGCCGGCGTGAACGGCACGGATCCGTTCTGCAACTTCGATTTCTTCCTGGACCAGCTGAAGGCCGTCGGTTTCGCCGGCATTCAGAATTTTCCAACCGTGGGTCTCATCGACGGCACCTTCCGGGCCAATCTCGAAGAGACGGGCATGGGTTACGCCCTGGAGGTCGACCTCGTTCGCCTGGCGCGCAGCAAAGACATGCTGACCACGCCCTATGTGTTTTCGGCCAACGATGCCCGGGCCATGACGGAGGCGGGGGCAGACATCGTCGTCGCCCATATGGGGCTGACGACCGGCGGCGCGATTGGCGCTGACACCGCGCTGACGCTTGAGGCGTGTGTCGATGAGGTCAACGCGATCGCGGCTGCGGCCCGAAGCGTCAATCCCGACATCATCGTTCTTTGCCATGGCGGCCCGATCGCCGAGCCGGAGGATGCCCGCTACATCCTCGAACGATGCCCGGGTTGCCACGGGTTTTATGGCGCATCCAGCATGGAGCGTCTTCCGGTCGAAAAGGCCCTCGTCGCCCAGACGCAGGCCTTCAAGAAACTTGTCATCCAGCAGTAGGAGGGAAATGTGGCAAAGGCATATGCAAGCGCAGTGATCGATGCGCCGATTGAGACCGTCTGGAAGATCGTTCGCGACTTCAACGGCCTGGCGACCTGGCACCCGGCCATCGCCAGCAGTGAAATCGAAGAGGGAAGAGGCAGCGCCGAAGTCGGTTGCGTGCGCTCCTTCTATCTTCAGGATGGAGCCCATGTTCGCGAGCAGCTCCTTGCCCTCAGCGATAGCGAGCATTCGCTCTCCTACAGCTTCGTGAAACCGGCCTTTCCGGTGACGAACTATGTTGCGGGGATCAGGCTGCTTCCGATCACCGACGGCAACCGCACCTTTGTCGAATGGACCGCCGTTTTCGACGAGGCACCGGAGGATGCCGGAAAGTACGTGGAGATCATCTCTACGCATGTCTTTGCAGCCGGCTGGTCGGCGCTCCGGGCGAAGCTCGCCGGGTAGACATGTTCGTTTGGCGGGTGGCGAACGTTTCGCCACCCGCCAAATGCCTGCGACTGTAACAGCCACCGGACGACGGCGCGTAACATCACGGCCGACCCGATGATATTCTGGGTGGGCGGCAGCTCAAGCGGAACGCCACGACCTCCGCATGCATGATCGGTGACAGCCGCCCGCACACCTGGCCGACAACGCCTCACTTTTGCCTCTTCGATCCCTGGGAATGACCGTCCGAACCTGCAGTCAGCAGTTTCGCAACGGGTCTATCGCGCGGAACCGTTCGCGCGCTGCTGCGTTGGGACTAGCCTTTGATGAACACAAAAGTCGAAGGCGTGGGTGATGGCCCCTTTTGTGCTGCCACGTAACGCGCGCCGTTCGTACGGCGCCGACGGGCGCCGGGGCCTCCCAGTAAGAGGAGTGAAAGTCATGTCGGTTCCTTCCAAACTTTTCGCAACGGTCGCCCTTCCAGTCTTCGCCGCATCACTCGTGATTCAGCCGGCTCTGGCCGAGAGCCTGAGGGCGCCGTTCCAGGTGGCGCAGGAAGGGGTCGATCAGCAGTCGCCCGAGGACTTGCTGTTGCTCAAGAAGCGCAAGAAGCAGCAGGCCGCCGAGGAAGGGCAGGCAGAACAGCAGCAACCGCAGGCCGAGGAGCCGCAGCGCCAGACGGAAGAGCCGTCTCGCAAGAAGCGCAAGCAACAGGCTGAAGAACAGCAGCCCGGCGCCGGGGAAAGCGCACCGCGACAGGCCGACCAGCAACAGGCGCCTGAACGCAAGAAGCGAAAGCAGCAGGTCGAAGAGCAGCAGCCTGGCGCCGAGGACGTGGCACCGCGGCAGGCCGAGGAGCAACGGGCGCCCGAGCGAAAGAAGCGCAAGCAGCAGGCCGAAGAACAGCAACCCGCCATCGAGGAAGGCGCTCCGCGGCAGGCCGAGGAACAACAGGCACCTGAGCGCAAGAAGCGCAAGCAACAGGCCGGAGAGCAGCAGCCTGGCGCCGAGGAAGTGGCACCGCGGCAGGCCGAGGAGCAACAGGCGCCTGAACGCAAGAAGCGCAAGCAGCAAGCGGAAGGACAGCAGCCTGCCATGGAGGAGAGCACTCCGCAGAACACTGGGGAGGAGCAGGTCCCAGTGCCCAAGAAACGCAAGCAGCAAGCTGAAGGTCAGCGGCCGGATGAGCAGACGGCGCCCGAACAGCGTGCCGCACCGTCCACGGAACAGCCGGCGCCACAGACCGGCGAGAGTGAGCAGCAGCTGGTTCCAGGGTCTAAACAGCCCGCAACAGCCGAGCAGCGTCAGGGTGAGGAGCCTCAGGGCAGGCCTTCACCTGTGGTCGTCGACAAGCGCACGAAGGCTGAGAAGCGCAAGATCGCTGAGGACCCGGCGGCGACCGACGAAACCGTCGTGCTTCCGGTCGATAACGGTGCCGCCGTGCTCGACAGCGACAAGGATGCCGACAAGTCGGGTGGCGACCGGGCGCGCGAGGCTCGGCGCAAGCAGCGTGAAGAGCTACGCACCGAGCAAAAGGCCGTAGCGCCGCCGACGGATGACGCCGCGGCCCAGGCCGAAATCCCGGCCGGGGTTCGGCAGGCGGCCCCGCAGAGGATCGAGGCGGCGATCAAGGAGGAGGGCCGGCGCGTCGAAGCGGCGCCTGCCTTTGCGGTTCCGGACACAACGAACATCATCAACAACACCGTCATCAACAATACGGTGATCAACACCAGGACCGTCAACAACACCAGGAACAAGGATTTGAACGAGGTGCACGTGGTCGAGAGGCTCGACGATCGTGTCGTCCTTGGCGTTGGCGACCAGATCTTCGTGCGTGGCGACGATCGCCCGCGCCTGCGCCACGATGCGCGGGAAGCGTACTACGACGAACTTCCGCGCGGCCGCGTGCGTGAAACGATCGTGCGCCCGGGAGGCTACCGGATCGTCACCGTCTATGACCGCTATGGTGACGTCTTGCAGCGCTCGCGTGTCGACGGCGACGGCAACGAATATGTGCTGATGTACGCGCCGGACTACCAGGCCGAACGGCGTCCGGCGATCGCAGACGTCGGTTATGACCTGCCGCCGATGCGCCTGACGATCCCGGTCGACGACTACGTCGTCGACTATTCGCAGGAACCGGATCGGGATTACTACGCGTTCCTGTCCGAACCGCCGGTCGAGCGCGTGGAGCGCGTCTATACGATCGACGAGGTCCGCAATTCGGCCCGCCTCCGTGACAAGGTCCGGCGCATCGATCTCGACACGATTCACTTCGACACGGGGAGCGCCGAAGTGTCGATGTCACAGGCAAAGACGCTGCGAACGGTCGCGGACGCCATGCAGAAAGTGCTCGGCAAGGATCCCGGCGAAACCTTCTTCATCGAAGGGCACACGGACGCTGTCGGTTCTGACCGGTCTAACCTCGTTCTCTCCGACGAGCGCGCCGAATCCGTCGCGGTTCTCCTGACGGAAGTCTACGGCATCCCGGCGGAAAACCTGGTGACGCAAGGCTATGGCGAGCGCTTCCTGAAGATCGGCACGCAGGAGCCCGAGGAAGAGAACCGCCGGGTGACCATCCGCCGCGTGACGCCACTGGTGCGCCCGGTCGCGCAGCGATAGTGCGCGCGACATCCAGCCAGCGGCGCTTGCACCGGAGCAGGGAGGCTCAAATTTATTCGGCCCGATGACGTGGCGAACCTGACGCTCGTCCTGCGTGGCACGCTTAACCGTGCGACTGGTGAAAACGCCTGAGGAACGGGCATCCAGGCGCCGCCTGTTCGACCGTTCCTTTTCCTCTTCGAAGAGAAACTTGCTGCAGCCCTCCTGGGCGAGATTTCCGGCCTTGCGGCGGACAGTCTGCTGTTGCCAGGCTATGGCACGCGCTTCCTGACGATCGGCACGCGGGAGCCCGAGGACGAAAACAGGTGCCTCGTTCCCGTTGCGGAAGAGCTCGCATGATTTGTAATTTAATCTCGAAAAATATTGACATTTCAACATAAACTGGACATTTAAAGATAACAACAAATCGTCTGGATTTTGAGATGCTCGTCATTGTCGCTGATGATCTGACCGGCGCTCTGGATGCCGCAGCGCCCTTTGCCGCGAGGGGCTTTTATGTCGAAGTCGCCTTGGCGCCCGAAGCGATTGATGATGTCCTGAAAACGGGGCCGGACGTGGTTTCGGTCAATCTCGGATCGCGAGAGCTCAGCCCCGCAGTGGCCAGGCAACGAACAGTTGCCACGCTCGCCGCGCTGCCTTCCGGTTCGCGCATCTTCAAGAAGGTCGACTCCCGCCTCAAGGGCAACATCGTTGCCGAACTCGACGCGATGTCTTTCGGGTCAGCGCTCGTGGCGCCTGCCATTCCAGCCTTCGGTCGGGTCGTCATGTCCGGGAGCGTACAAGGCTTCGGGGTCGATACGCCCATTTCGATTGCCGAGAAGCTCGGTCCGCATGCGAGCAAGGCCGTGATCCCGGACGTCTCCACCGAGGCGGAAATGCGCGCCCTACTTCAGGATGCGGAAAGAAGCGGCACGGATCTGCTCATTGGTGCGCGTGGTCTGGCCGAGGCGCTTGCCGAAAGGATGAGTGGCGGTCAACAAGCGCGGGCTGCCGAGGTGTCGGCCGGCCCGGCCTTGTTCGTCATCGGGTCTCGTGATCCGATTACCCTTGCCCAGATCGATACGCTTCGCGACGGCCTTGCCCTATCCTATTTGCCCGCGCCCAACGGCCGGCTTTCGGTCGCAGACAAGACCGGCGGCGCAATCACGCTCGTTCAGGCGGTGCCGGGTGACGGGGAGGTGACGCCGGAGGCCGTTTCCGAGGCGCTGGCCGAAAGCGTTTGTCCGGGCCTTGTCGAACGGGCGGGCACACTGCTTCTGTCCGGCGGCGCAACCGCCGAGGCAGTATTGAAGAAGATGGGCATCCAGCGTTTTCGCCTGCTCGGCGAATGCCTGCCCGGCCTGGGCTTGGCTGAGGTCGACGGACGTTGCATCATCGCCAAGTCTGGCGGATTCGGTGCGCCGGGCACGCTTAAGGAAATCGCGGAGGCTGTCCTCCGCAAGATGGGATGACGGATGGGACTGGAGAACGGAACAGCACGCAAGAGCCTCGGCGATCTCGTCTTTGAGCGCATGCACCGTGCGATCAAGTCCGGCGCCTACAAGCCGGACGAGCGCTTGCCGACCGAGCACGAGCTGGCAAGCGAGTTCGAGGTTTCGCGTCCGATCATCCGCGAGGCGCTGCGCCGACTGCGCGAGCAGGGCTTCATCTATTCGCGCCGCGGTGCCGGCAGCTTCGTTCGTGCCGTCGGCATGCGTGAGCCGCTGGGCTTCGGACAGCTTGAGAACGTTGCCGATCTCCTGAACTGCTACGAGTTCCGCCTGACGGTCGAGCCGGCGGCGGCGGCCGCCGCCGCGGAGCGACATGACGCGGCCGGCTTGGCCGCCATCCGGCAGGCGCTGGAACTGATGCGGGACGCCACCAACCGGCAATCACACCGGGAAGATGCCGACTTCCAGTTTCATCTTGCGATCGCCCGCGCCGCCCAGAACAGCTATTTCTTTACGGCGATGGAAGCGCTCAAGGACCACATTGCCGTTGGCATGCGGTTTCATGGCGCCTCGGTCAAACGGGAGACGACCGGGCTGACGCGCGTTTTCGGTGAGCACGAAGCGATCGCGGAAGCGATTGCCGCGCGTGAAGGCGCAAAGGCGAGGCAACTCATGCATGACCACCTTGCCGGATCCCGCGAACGCCTGTTCCAGGCGACCAAGTAATCGATAAAACAAAACCCCGGCAGACGCCGGGGTTTTGTTTTTTGCATTGGTCTATTGCTCAAAAGGCTGCCTTGTAGACGGCAAGCACGTCCTCCACGCTCATGTCGCTCGGATTGTTGTCCATCAGCCTTCGGTTGGCATGGGCCTCGCTTGCATAGAGCGGCAAATCGTCGGCACTTGCGCCGTGAGCGGCAAGCGACATCTCGATGCCGAGGTCACGGCAGAAGCCACGGGCAGCGCCCAGGAGTTCCCGGGAGGAGAGATTTTCGCCAAGACCCAGCGCCGTTGCGACTTCCGCCGTCTTGCCCGCCGCAACTGGTTGGTTGAAGGCGAGCACATGCGGAAAGATGATGGCGTTTGCCAGGCCATGGGGCAGGCGAAGCCGCGTGCCGAGCGGATAGGCAATCGCATGGCCGGCAGCTGTGTTGACCGGGCCAAGGCAGATGCCGCCGTAGTAGGAAGCCAGCATCATCCCCTCTCGCGCCTCGGTATCTGCACCGTCCCTGACGGCCCGGGCGAGATATTTGCCGACGAGCTTGAAGCCCATGCGGGCAAAGCCGTCGATCATCGGATGGGCGCGGCGATTGGTGAAGGCTTCCACGCAATGGGCCATGGCATCGACGCCGGTGGCGGCGGTGACCGCTGACGGCACGGAATAGGTGAGTTCCGGATCGAGAACGGCGAAGTCGGCAATCATGTGCGGGCTTTCGACCGCGATCTTGTTTCCCTTCGCGGGATCGGTGATCAGCGAGCGGATCCCGGCCTCCGAGCCTGTGCCGGCGGTTGTTGCGACCTGGGCCAGGCGCGTGTTGCGGCCGAGAACCCGGTTCGGTCCGGCAACGTCGGCAAGCGTCTGCTGAGAGTCCCAAAGCACGGCAACCAGCTTGGCAACGTCGAGCACCGATCCGCCCCCAAGGCCGACGATGAGATCCGGCTTGTTTTGGCGCGCGAAGTCGAGTGCGGCATCGAGTGTGTCGACATCGGGTTCGCCCGGGATGGCGTCGAACACCGTGACGCGGCCGGAAAGCTTCAGGCGATCGACGAAGCCTGTGGTGATCGGCGTGGCGATGACGAGCACTGAACGGGCATCGGCCGCCCAGGCGCCGACCTCTGCGATCGTGCCGGCGCCGACGGCGAGGCGGCGCGGCTGATGAAGGGTGATGGGAGCGATGGTCATGGTGTCATCCTCGCTTGGCGTCGCCTGCCACCAGCTTGCGGGCATAGGCGATGGCAGAATTCATGTTGCCGTGGTTGGCGATCCCCTTGCCGGCGATGTCGAACGCCGTGCCGTGATCGACCGAGGTTCGGTCGATCGGCAGGTCCACTGAGACGTTTACGGCGGTGTCGAAGGCGACGAGCTTCACGGGGATGTGCCCCTGGTCGTGATACTGCGCGACCACGAGGTCGAAGGCGCCCGAATAGGCGCGATGGAACACCGTGTCTGCGGAAATCGGTCCATAGGCATCGATGCCTTCCGCACGTGCTGCTGCAACGGCCGGCGCGATCTGGTCGTCATCCTCGGTGCCGAACAGGCCGTTTTCGCCGCAATGGGGATTAATGCCGGCGACCGCGATTTTGGGTGCCGCATAACCGATGCGTTTCAAGTGAGCGTCGCCGGCGCGGATGGTGGCGAGCACCCGTTCGGTCGTCGAGCGCCGGATCGCCTCCTGCAACGCCACGTGGGTAGAAACGTGGATGACCTTGAGGCGTTCGGAGGCAAGCAGCATGTAAGCGGCCTTGGAGCCGGTGAGGCTGCGCAGCATTCCGGTGTGGCCGTCATAGTGATGACCGGCAAGGTTCAGCGCTTCTTTGTTGATGGGCGCCGTGACGATGCAGCCGATCACACCGGCTTCAGCATCGCGCACCGCCTTTTCGATGAAGCGAAAGGCCGCGTCGCCGGCGACGGGGCTCAACTGTCCCCAGGCAAGCGGAGCCCCCTCGATCGGCAGATCGACGACATGTCCGGCGAGATCGACCTCAAGGCCGAGAGCGGTTCGGGCCGCTTCGAGTGTGGCGAGATTGCCGTAGATCCGGACCGTGTCGCGCTCCTGCTGTGACATGTCGGCCAGCGCGCGCACCGAAATCTCGGGGCCGACGCCGCACGGGTCGCCCATGGTTATGCCGATGATGTTGCTCATGAAGGTCTCCGTTGGTCGGCGTGGTCCCAGCCGGGGGCTAGGCGGACATATTTGATGGCGCGCCGGTGGTAGGTGTAGGCAAGGTGCATGGTCCCGTCCGGCCCTTCGAGCAGCCAGGGATAGGACATCTCCTTGTTGCGGCCGTCGGTTGAGTCGTTGGATAGGCAGGTGCCGGGGCCGTCCTCGATCAGCAGGCGCACGGGAAAAGTCTTGCCACCATCCTTGGAGAGGCAGAGGGCGACCGGCGCGCGCCGGACACCCCAGATCGGTACGCAGCCGCCCGTGGGGTCGGCGTCCGGGCGGTTGTCGTCCTCGCCGAGCTCGTCATAGAGCGAGGCGCGTCGCTCGTCGGTGTCGGCCGCGCTGACGGGATTGCAGATCATCGCGATCCTGCCGTCACGCAGGCGCAGAGCGGCGATCGAGGAATTGTTGTTCGGGACGTCGCTCGCCTCCGGCGCGGACCAGGAGTGGCCGTCATCGAGGCTCTCGGTCCGGTAGACCCGATCGGCCTGCCGCCGGCGGAAGAAGGCAGCAAGACGGCCTTCGCCAAGCGACACCGGCGACATGTGCACGCAGCCAATGGACTGATCCAGTTCTTTTAGCTGCCACGTCGCGCCCTGGTCGAGGGAAATGCCGACGGCTGCCGTGTCGTGGCTTCCGTTCCATTTCTGGCCCGGGCGCTGGACACAGCGGAAGATCGGTAGCAGCCACGCGCCGTCGCTGCGCACCACGAGCGGCGCGCGGATAAAGCAGCCACGAGGAAGGTTCAGATAGCGGTCTTCGCTGGTTGTTAGTGCCAACGGGTTGGAGGGATCGCGGTGAACCTCAGCCATCCGGATCCGGCACTCATCCTGATTGCCGGAGGGTTGGGAGGTGTGAAAGAGCCACAGCCTGCCGTCGGATGCGGTGAAGAGCACCGGGTTTTGTTCAGAATGCGCGGCATCGAAGCTCAGGCGCTGTGGCGGCCCCCATTGCGTCGCGCCCTTCGGCAGCACCGAAGCAAAAATGGAAATGTCCGACTTGCCCTCGAGCGTGCCGCCGAACCAGGCGCAGGCGAGCGCGCCATCTGAAAGCAGGTGCAGGAAGGCTGCATGGTTCTGGATCATCGGCGACGGCAATAGCGCTTCCATGCGCTCGGGCGACACGGTTTGAAGCAGGCCGTTCATGCTGCGGGCGATTTCTTCAGGGTCCATGAGTTCCTCCTGTCTGCCTCGAAAATCACCCAATTTTCAAAGTTGTCAAGTTTGATAAAGTTACAAATCGGAGTGAGTTCCATTTTGAAGTTTATTAACGCACTGTTTTAATGATGATATTTTATTAGTCTGCTTCCGAATAAAATTTACATCGCGAATTAATTTGACAAACTTTGGTGAAAGGTGGATGGTCTGGGCAAGCCGGCAAGAGGATGCCGGGAGGAGGTCTTATGCCGGAAGCCAGCCCGAAGGGGGCTAAGATGGCGGTCATGTTCGCGGTCGGCGCAGCGATCCTTGCTGCCACCGACGCGGTGATCGTGCGGGCGCTGAACGGTGCCGTGCACCCCTTCGTCATTGGCTTCTTCCGCGCCTTCTTCGGCGCGGTCATCCTTCTTCCCTGGATTGCCCTGCGTCCATCGGTCTTGAGGTCGAGCCACCCCTTGCGTCAGCATGCGGTCCGTGCCGGCTTCAAGCTGCTCGCCATGGTCGCCTTTTTCGCTGCCTTCAGCTGGGGACCGCTTGCCGACGTGACGGCCATCGCCTTCACCTCGCCGATCTTCCTTTTGCTCGGGGCCGCACTGGCGCTGGGCGAAAGGCCTGGTCCGGCTATGATCGGTGCGGTGGTGCTCGGTTTTGGCGGCGCGATGCTGATCATCGGCCCCTCGGGAACCGGCTTCAGTCTCGCCATCCTTCTCGCGCTCACCGGCGCGGTGCTCCAGTCGACCATCCAGCTGATCCTGAAATCCATGTCGAAGGGCGATAAGACCGCGACGCTGGTCGTCTGGAACCTCCTTTTGACTGTTCCGATCGCGCTTCTCTTCGCCTTGCCGTTCTGGACCATGCCGGGGACGAGGGAGATGACGCTTCTGGCGCTGCAGGGAGTCGTCGGAACGGCCTGCATGGGCATGATGACCCATGCCTTTTCGCTCGCGCCCGCCACGATCGTCGCGCCGGTCGATTTTTTGCGCCTGCCGCTCGTGGCGCTCGGCGGCTTCGCGCTTTTTGGTGAAGACATCGCCCTCACCACCCTTTGCGGCGGCGGGCTCATCGGTTGTGCGGCGCTGATCGCCGCGCGATCCGGAAAAGCAACATCCAGCTGAACGAATTTCACTAGGGAGGAAATGCCGTGAAGAAACTATTCGTCTTGAGTGCGCTCATGTTGAGTTCGGCCCTGTCGCCCGCATTCGCGGGGTCTGGCCCCATCAAGATCGTGCTGGCCGAGGAGGCCGACCTGCTAGAACCCTGCATGGCCACGCGCTCGAACATCGGCCGCGTCATCATGCAGAACGTCAGCGAAACGCTGACCGAACTCGACGTTCGCGGCGACAAGGGCGTCATGCCGCGCCTGGCCGACAAATGGGAGCAGAACGAAGACAGCAGCTGGCGCTTTCACCTGCGCAAGGGCGTCAAGTTCTCCGACGGCACGACCTTTGACGCCAAGGACGTCAAGCACAGCTTCGATCGCATCATGAGCGACAAGAACACCTGTGAATCGCGCCGTTATTTTGGCGGCATCACGGTTACCCCGACGGTCGTCGACGACTACACGATCGATTTCAAGGCCGATCCGGTTCAGCCGATCCTGCCGCTGCTGATGTCTCTCGTCACGATCGTGCCGGAGGAAACCCCCCTTGAGTTCGTGCGCGAACCAGTCGGCACCGGTCCGTACAAGCTGACCAACTGGACCCCGGGCCAGCAGATCGTGCTGACCAGCCGTGACGACTATTGGGGCGCAAAGCCGGAAGTGACGGAAGCCACCTACCTGTTCCGCGCCGACCCGTCGGTGCGCGCGGCCATGGTGCAGACCGGTGAAGCCGACCTTTCGCCGTCGATCTCGCAGCTCGACGCCACAAATCCGGCAACGGACTTTTCCTACCTCGACAGCGAAACCGTCTACCTGCGCATCGATCACAACATAGAGCCGCTGAACGACGTTCGTGTTCGCCGTGCGCTCAACATCGCCATCGACCGCCAGGCCTTCCTCGGCACCCTGGTTCCCGAAAGCGCGCTGCTTGCCACCGCGATCGTGCCGCCGCCGACGCTTGGCTGGAACCCCGACGTCAAGGTCTTCCCCTACGATCCGGAAGGCGCCAAGAAGCTGCTTGAGGAAGCCAAGGCCGATGGCGTCAAGGTCGACACGCCGATCACCATCATCGCCCGTTCGGCGAACTTTCCGAACGTGACCGAGATCATGGAAGCCATTCAGGCGCAGCTTGAGGAAGTGGGCTTCAAGGTCGAGCTGAAATTCGTCGAGGTCGCCGAGCACGAGCAGTACTACTCAAAGCCCTTCAAGGAAGGTCGCGGTCCGCAGATCGTTGCCGCCATGCACGACAATTCCAAGGGCGATCCGTCGTTCTCGATGTTCTTCAAATACGCAACCGAAGGCACCCAGTCCGGCTTCTCCGATCCGAAGGTCGACGACCTGATCAAGCGTGCGTCGGCTGCCGTTGGTGACGAGCGCGCCAAGCTCTGGTCGGAACTGATCGCCTATCTGCACGACGACGTCGTTGCCGACGTCCTGCTCTTCCACATGGTAGGCTTCTCCCGCGTCTCTGAGCGGCTCGATTTCAAGCCGACGATGGCGACCAACGGGACCCTGCAGCTCTCGGAGATCAAGATCAAGTAATCTGCCCTGGCGAACGACAGGTTCGCCAGTCACAACAGCAATCAAGGCGGTGGGATGATCCCGCCGCCGGATTTCTTCGAGGGCGCCATGCTGAAATTCGTTCGAAAACGCGCCGTGGCCAGTCTGATCTCGCTCGTCGGGCTGCTCGTCATGGTCTTCTTCCTGTCGCGGTTGACGGGTGATCCGGCCGCCTTGTTCCTGCCGGTCGAGGCCTCCGCTGAGATGAAGGCGCAATTCCGCGAGCTGCATGGCTTGAACGATCCCATGCTGGTGCAGTTCGGACGCTATGTCGGCGACGTCGTCACCGGCGACTTCGGCGAATCCCTGCGCAAGGCTCGCCCTGCCTTGGATGTTGTGCTGGAGGCCTTTACCTGGACGCTCTGGCTTGCCGTCATCACCATGACGCTGGTCGCCGGCGCTGCGATTGTTGTCGGCTCGCTTGCCGCCTTCCGTGCCGGCGGCTTCTTCGATCGGCTCTCCTCGCTGATCTCGCTGGTGGGCGCTTCCGTTCCCGATTTCTGGATCGCCATCGTCGCGATCGTCGTCTTTTCGGTCAACCTCGCCTGGCTGCCGACGTCAGGCACGGGGTCGCTGCTGCATTGGATCCTGCCGATCTCGGTTCTGTTCATCCGGCCCTTTGGCATCATCGTACAGGTGGTGCGCGGCTCGATGATCGGGGCGCTTTCTTCGGCCTATGTGAAGACGGCGCGCGCCAAGGGCGTCAAATCCGGCCCGATCATCTTCGTGCATGCGCTGCGTAACGCCATGCTGCCGGTCATTACCGTCATCGGCGACCAGGCCGCGAGCCTTCTGAACGGCGCGGTGATCGTCGAAACCATCTTCGGCTTTCCGGGCGTCGGCAAGCTGATGATCGATTCGATTCTGCAGCGCGATTTCAACGTCGTGCTTGCCGCCATCCTCGTCACGGCGCTGGCGATCTTCCTCATGAACCTGCTGATCGATCTGGCCTACGCGCTGCTCGATCCGCGCATCCGGCATTGAGGAGGGGACCATGACCCTGCAGACCGCCGATCCCGTCATCGCCGAAGAACCGCGCTTTGCGACCCGCATGTTCCGCATGCTGCTTGCCGACAAGTTCGCGCTTTGCGCTGCGATCTTCCTGCTTTTCGTTCTTATCCTCGCAATCATCGGGCCGACCTGGCTCGGCGATCTCGCGACCAAGCAGAACCTTCGAGGCCGCAACGCCGTTCCCTTCGACTGGGAGCGTGGTTGGGTCTGGTGGATGGGCGCCGATGCCCTCGGGCGGCCTCTGCTTGCCCGCATCATCGTTGCCACCCAGAATACGCTGATGGTGGCAGCCGGTGCCGTCGCGCTTTCGGCAACCGTCGGCACCATCCTCGGCCTGGTTGCCGGCTTCTCCTCGCCGCGCGTCAATCAGATCATCATGCGGCTCGCCGACGTCATCATGTCCTTCCCGTCGCTGCTGATTGCCGTCATTGTTCTCTACATTCTCGGCTCGTCGGTCCTGAACCTCATGCTGGTGCTGGCAATCACCCGCATCCCGGTCTACCTCAGAACCACACGCGCCGAAGTGCTGGAGATCCGTGAACGCATGTTCGTGCAGGCAGCGCGCGTCATGGGCGCATCGAGCAAGCGCATCGTCTTTCGCCACATCCTGCCCGTGGTGCTGCCGACGCTGACGACGCTTGCGACCCTCGACTTCGCCTATGTGATGCTGGCCGAAAGCGCGCTTTCGTTCCTCGGGATCGGCATCCAGCCGCCGGAAATCACCTGGGGTCTGATGATCTCGCAGGGACGCCAGTACCTCACCAACGCATGGTGGCTTTCGTTCTGGCCGGGCCTTGCGATCATCCTTACCACCATGTCACTGAACCTCTTGTCGAACTGGCTGCGCATCGCGCTCGATCCGGTGCAGCGCTGGCGTCTCGAAATGAAAGGTCGCAAGAATGGCTGATCATCTCCTCGAAGTCCGCGACCTGTCGGTCGAGTTCCACACCGCAGTTGGCGTCGTGAAAGCGGTCCGCAACATCTCCTACCATCTCGACCGGGGCGAAACGCTCGCAATTCTCGGAGAGAGCGGATCCGGCAAGTCGGTCTCCTCCTCGGCGATCATGAACCTGATCGACATGCCACCGGGGCGTATCAGCTCGGGCGAGATCCTGCTCGACGGCGTCGACCTTCTGAAAATGCCGGCGCAGGAAAGGCGCAAGGTCAACGGGCGCCGCATTGCGATGATCTTCCAGGACCCGCTGAGCCATCTCAACCCGGTCTATACCGTCGGCTGGCAGATCCGCGAGGCGCTGACCACCCACGGAACGGATGCGACGAAGGCCGCTTCCGAGGCGTTGCGGCTTTTGACCCGGGTCGGCATCCCCGACCCCGAACGCTCGCTGGACAAGTACCCGCACGAATTCTCCGGCGGCCAGCGCCAGCGCGTCATGATCGCCATGGCATTGGCGCTCCGCCCGGACCTGTTGATCGCCGATGAGCCGACGACGGCGCTCGACGTTACCGTGCAGGCCGAGGTGCTCGCCCTGCTCGAAGAGTTGCAGCGGGAGACCGGGATGGCGGTGCTCATCATCACCCACGACCTCGGTGTGGTCGCCGAGATCGCCGATCGCGTGGTGGTGATGGAAAAAGGCGTTCTGGTCGAGGCCGGCACCGTGCGCGAGGTCTACAAGAACCCGCAGCATCCCTATACCAAGAAACTGATTGCTGCTGCTCCCGGCAAGGGGGCGATGCATGCGCCGGCCGCCCGCGCCGAGCCTGTCCTTTCCGTTCGCGACGTGCGCAAGCGTTATGGCTCCTTCGAGGCGTTGAAGGGTCTGTCCTTCGATCTCATGCCCGGCGAGACCATGGCCGTCGTCGGAGAGAGCGGCTCGGGCAAGTCGACGCTGGCGCGCATCCTGCTTCGCCTCGATGAGCCGGATAGCGGCAGCGCTCTGTGGAAGGGCCGTGACCTCTTCACGATGTCGCCTGCGGAACTCTACAAGCTGCGCCGCGACCTGCAGATGGTTTTCCAGGACCCGACGCAGTCGCTCAATCCGCGCATGACCGTCTACCAGCTCATTTCCGAGGCCTGGGTCATCCATCCCGATATCCTGCCCAAGGCGAAATGGCGCGAGCGCGTCGCCGAACTTCTGGTGCAGGTCGGTCTCGGCCCGGAACACATGGGCCGCTACCCGCATCAGTTTTCCGGCGGCCAGCGGCAACGTATCGCCATTGCCCGCGCACTCGCACTCGAGCCGCAGCTCATCATCTGCGACGAGGCGGTCTCGGCACTTGACGTTTCGGTGCAGGCGCAGGTGATCGCGCTGCTCGACCGGCTGCGCAAGGAAATGGGCATCGCCTTCATCTTCATCGCTCACGACCTGCCGGTGGTGCGCGACTTTGCCGACCACGTCATGGTCATGCAGAAGGGCAATATCGTCGAGCTCGGCACGGTGCGCGAGGTGTTCGAGACGCCGCAACAGGATTACACGCGCGCGCTGCTCGCCGCCGGACTCGATCCCGATCCCGATGTCCAGGCAGCCCACCGCGCCGCCCGCCTTCAGCGCGCCTCGTGAGGCGTCGTCCAGTAAGAGGAATACCCGCATGACCAAGCAAGCTTTCGTCGCCCTCGTAACCTGCTTCAACGAGGACGAAACCATCAACTACCAGGCGACGCGCGCCCAGGTCCGCCGCCAGGTCGCAGCCGGCAACAATATCATGTGCGCCGGAACCAACGGCGACTTCTCCGCGCTGACCTTCGAGGAAAAGGTGCGCCTGACGGAAGAGGTGGTCGACGAAGTCGGCGGTCGCGTCAAGGTGATCGTCAATGCCGGCATGCCGGCCACCTTCGAAACCGTCAAGCTCGCCCGCGAATTCGACCGGATCGGCGTCGACGGCATTGCGGTGATCACGCCGTTCTTCATCGCCTGCACCCAGGATGGCCTTGTCCGCCATTTCTCGACCGTGGCCGATGCCGTGAAGACGCCCGTCTACCTCTACGATATTCCGGCCCGCACGCAGAATCATATCGAGCCCGATACGGCGCGCACGCTTGCCGGCCACGGCAACATTGCCGGCATCAAGGATTCCGGTGGCGCAAAGGAAACGCTGGAAGCCTATCTGCAGGTTGCCAAGGAGGTCGACGGTTTTGAAGTCTATTCCGGCCCTGACCACCTCGTGCTCTGGGCGTTGCAGAATGGTGCGGCCGGTTGCATCTCGGGCCTCGGAAATGCCATGCCGGATGTGCTCGCGGGCATCTTGAAGGCCTTCAATGCCGGCGATATCGTCGAAGCGCAGAAGCAGCAGGCAACCTTTGCCGCCTTTCGGACCGACCTCTATGCACTCGGCTTTGCCCCGGCGATGGTCAAGCGCGCGCTCTACCTTCAGGACGCATCCGTCGGCGCAAGCCGCCAGCCAGCTCTTCTGCCCAACAGGGAGCAGGACGAACAGATCGCCGAAATCCTGAAACGCTACCGCCTTCTCTAGAGGCTCTTCAACAGACAGCCGAGTTTGATTCGCACGACGCGGCACCTCCCCGTGCCGCGTCGATGTCGGTGCGCCACGTTGCCGGTCGCCGCTCGGCGTGATCGTTTCATGCAACGGATGCGGACTCGGACCCCTCTCGGGTGATGTTCGTCGCTTCACACACGCGATCGGCGGGCCCCTGGAACCGATTCCGCGCCCGCTTTGCGGAGGCGTCTCCGTCTGCTTTTTGCTGACCATTCGCGCCCGATCGGCCGGCCTGGCGTGGTGCCCGGCCGATAAAAACGATTAGGGAAAACTAAAAAGCGACAAGAATGGACGGATTCGCGGCAAAGCGTACTGGACAGTACTCTCAAGGTTTGCTTGTTCTGCTGTCGCATTGTTGAGGGACAAGGCATTGCCTAGTCGGCAGGAGAGGACAGACAAGCATGGCGATTAAAATTGGCGCGCCGCGGGAGGTCACCGCAAGCGAGGCGCGCGTGGCGCTGACACCTGACAGCGCGGTGCAACTTGCGAAACTTGGCTATAGCAGCATCATCGAAACGGGTGCTGGCGTTGCGGCTGGTTTTTCCGATGATGCCTATCGCGCCGCGGGCGTCGAGGTGGCGCCGTCGGCAGAGGCGCTGTGGGGTTCAGCCGATGTGGTCGTCAAGGTACGGCCGCCCGAGCCGAGTGAAGTCGCGCACCTGTCTGCGGACAAGACGCTGATCTCGTTCTTCTATCCCGGCCAGAATGCCGAACTGCTGGAGCTTGCCAAGGCGAAGGGCGCCAACGTCATCGCCATGGACATGGTGCCGCGCATCAGCCGCGCCCAGAAGATGGATGCGCTGTCGTCAATGGCCAATATCGCCGGCTATCGCGCGGTGATCGAGGCCGGCAACAATTTCGGCCGCTTCTTCACCGGCCAGGTAACGGCCGCCGGCAAGGTGCCGCCGGCAAAGGTCCTGGTGATCGGTGCCGGCGTCGCCGGACTTGCGGCGATCGGTGTCGCCACCTCGCTCGGCGCCCAGACCTATGCCTTTGACGTGCGTCCAGAGGTCGCCGAACAGATCGAAAGCATGGGCGCCGAATTCGTCTATCTCGATTTCGCCGATGGTGAGGGGGGCACTCAGCAGGACGGCGCTGCCACCGGCGGCTATGCAGCCCCGTCTTCGCCGGAGTTCCGCGAGAAGCAGCTTGCCAAATTCCGCGAGCTTGCGCCGCAGATCGACATCGTCATCACCACGGCGCTGATCCCCGGTCGCGACGCGCCGAAACTCTGGCTTGCCGACATGGTGGCCGCAATGAAGCCGGGATCGGTGGTGGTCGACCTTGCCGCCGAGCGCGGCGGCAACTGCGATCTGACGGTTGCCGACCAGCGGATCGTCTCCGACAACGGCGTCGTCGTCATCGGCTATACCGATTTCCCGAGCCGCATGGCCGCGCAGGCGTCCACGCTCTATGCCACCAATATCCGCCATATGCTGACCGACCTGACGCCGGGCAAGGATGGCAAGCTCGTCCACAATATGGAGGACGACGTCATCCGTGGCGCGACCGTCACCTTCGAAGGCGCCATCACCTACCCGCCGCCACCGCCGAAGATCGCCGCGATCGCGGCGCAGAAACCCAAGGAGAAAGTGAAGGAACCGACGCCGGAGGAAAAGCGCGCCACCGAGGCCGCAGCCTTCAAGGCCCAGACGAAGAGACAGCTGACGCTTCTCGCCGTCGGCACGGCGCTGCTGCTTTTGGTCGGCGCCTTTGCGCCGCCGGCCTTCATGAGCCATTTCGTCGTCTTCGTGCTCGCCTGCTTTGTCGGCTTCCAGGTCATCTGGAACGTCTCGCATTCGCTGCACACCCCGCTGATGGCCGTCACCAACGCGGTATCGGGCATCGTCATTCTCGGCGCACTGCTGCAGATCGGGTCAGGCAACTGGCTGGTGGTGCTGCTTGCGGCGCTGTCGGTGCTGATCGCCACGATCAACATCGTCGGCGGCTTCCTCGTCACACGGCGCATGCTCGCCATGTTCCAGAAATCCTGATCGGGCAGGGGTAGACATTATGATGATCGGTATCGTATCGGCCGCCTACATCGCGGCAGCCGTCCTCTTCATCCTCTCGCTCGGCGGACTTTCGGGCCAGGAAAGCGCCAAGCGCGCCGTCTGGTACGGTATGACGGGCATGGCACTCGCCATTGTCGCCACGGTCTTCGGACCCGATGTCGGCAACTGGTTCATCATCGTCCTGATGATTGCCGGCGGCGCCGTGCTCGGCCACTTCGTTGCCTCCCGCGTCCAGATGACCGAGATGCCGCAGCTTGTTGCGGCCCTCCATTCCTTCGTCGGACTCGCCGCAGTCTTCATCGGCTTCAATGCCCATATCGAGGCGGCTGATGTCGCCGGCCTCGATGCGGCGGCCCGCTCCGCATTGACAGGCTTTGCCGCGATCCTCGCGCACAAGGAACCGGTGGAACTGTCGATCATGAAGGTCGAGGTCTTCCTCGGCGTCTTCATCGGCGCCGTCACCTTCACCGGCTCGGTCATCGCCTTCGGCAAGCTTGCCGGCAAGGTCGACGGCAAGGCCAAGAAGCTGCCGGGCGGTCACCTGCTCAACGCCGGTGCTGCTCTTCTCTCGCTCGTTCTGTTGGCGCTCTACGTCAATGGTGCCGGCACCTGGACGCTGCTTGTCATGACGCTCGCCGCCTTCTTCATCGGGTATCACCTGATCATGGGCATCGGCGGCGCCGACATGCCGGTGGTGGTGTCGATGCTGAACAGCTATTCCGGCTGGGCGGCCGCCGCGATCGGCTTCACGCTCGGCAACGACCTTCTGATCGTCACCGGTGCGCTGGTCGGCTCCTCGGGTGCGATCCTCTCCTACATCATGTGCAAGGCGATGAACCGCTCCTTCGTCTCGGTCATTCTCGGTGGTTTCGGCGCCACCACCGGTCCGGCAATGGAAATCACCGGCGAGCAGATCGCCATTGATGCCGATGGTGTGGCCGCTGCGCTTAACGACGCCGACAGCGTCATCATCGTGCCGGGCTACGGCATGGCGGTGGCGCAGGCGCAGCAGTCGGTCTCCGAGCTTACCCGCAAGCTGCGGGCGGCCGGCAAGAACGTCCGCTTCGCCATTCACCCGGTCGCCGGCCGTCTGCCGGGCCACATGAACGTGCTCCTGGCCGAGGCGAAGGTTCCCTACGACATCGTGCTGGAGATGGACGAGATCAACGAAGACTTCCACGAAACCGACGTCGTCATCGTCATCGGCTCCAACGACATCGTCAATCCGGCTGCTCAGGAAGACCCGAACTCGCCGATCGCCGGCATGCCGGTGCTCGAAGTCTGGAAGGCCAAGCAGGTGTTCGTCTCCAAGCGCGGCCAGGGTACCGGTTACTCCGGCATCGAGAACCCGCTGTTCTACAAGGACAACACCCGCATGTTCTACGGCGACGCCAAGAAGAGCATCGACCAGTTGCTGCCGGCACTGGCGTGACGACACCCTGAAACGGAAACTCACCGCCCTGCATGTAGGGCGGTGAGTTCAAATCCGTTGATGAACGGCTGGCGCGGAGGGCTGCGAGTTGCGTTGAAGCGCTGGTCGGTACTTTAATGAGCGTTTCGTACTCGCCACAATCCTGTAACTTGAGTGGTGACTGCATTGAGACTATACTGCAGTCAATGAAATCAAGATGGAGTGTCTGACTGTGGCTGTTTTGACAATCCGAAATGTGCCTGAAGAAGTGCACAGAGCCTTGCGTGTTCGGGCGGCGGTTCACGGCCGCAGCACAGAGGCGGAAGTCCGAGATATCTTGGAACTAGCGGTAAAACCGGAAGAACGTGTCCGTATGGGAGACGCCTTGGCTGAACTAGGCGCGCGGGTTGGCCTGACCAACGAGGATTTTGAAGTGTTCGACCAGGTGCGGGACAAGGTGCCGGCGAAGCCAATGAGGTTTGAATGATCATCCTGGACACGAATGTTGTCTCGGAAGCGATGAAGCCGGCGCCGGATCTGGCAGTGCGCACTTGGTTGAATGACCAAGTCGCCGAGACCCTTTATTTGTCCAGTGTGACGTTGGCGGAGCTGCTGTTTGGCATCGCCGCGCTGCCGGAGGGGCGTCGCAAGAAAGCGCTAGCCGAAACACTTGATGGCCTGCTCGAATTGTTCGGTGATCGCGTATTGCCGTTCGACGCTGCGTGCGCGCGGCATTATGCGGATCTCGCAGCAGGGGCGCGAGCGGCGGGGAAGGGCCTCCCGACGCCTGATGGGTACATCGCCGCTATCGCAGCCTCCAAGGGTTTTGCAATCGCAACACGCGATACAAGCCCCTTTGAGGCGGCAGGTGTCCCTGTCGTCAATCCTTGGGACCGCCTCTAAACTTGGCATTCGCCAAACAGCGAGGCTGACTTAGACGTTGTTGTCAGGGTCGTCCTCCGAGGGCCGTGCAACGCTGCTGTGCCCGCCGGCGTGGCCCTAGGCGCCGAAAATGCCGGGTAGGTCGGGTTTGACGACCATCAGCGCTATGACCAGAGCGAAAAGTAAGATCGATGCCAGGCGGCCGCCCAGGGCGCGCTTGTTTCCAAGAAGCGCTCGGACTTCCATTGTGTCGCTCGCGCCTTGAAGGGCTGGTTGCACCTGTGCCTCCCATGGCCGTACGAACCTGCTTTCGACAACCATCAAGGTGGCGATCAGGGTGAATGACACCAGTAGCCAGGGTGTCGATAGCGGCCACCCGCCCAAGACGATGAGCCCAATGCCTCCGGCAATCCCTATGCCCGTGAGCAGGCCCGCAATCCAGTTGGCGGTCAGCGCCAATTTCGCAGCGCCGATTTGCCCTCGCCAGGCAGTAATGAAAAGCAGCTCCCGTGCTGCAAACAGCAGAAATGCCGTGCCCATGGCCGCGGCATGAATCATCACGACGTGTGCGTACATCTTCCTGTTACCTTGGTCTGGGGCTTCGAGAAGCGGTTGTTTGACCGCTCGTGTGGCATTCGATGTCGACACGAGGCTGGTTGTCGGAATGGCCGCGCGCAGGCGAATTGTGAGCGATTGCTCGCAAAAATCTACTCGCGTTCGGGAAGCTGTCTCGGCGCGCGCTACCCCTCCAAATTTCCCCGGCAATTCACGCAGTTGGCCGCAGGCGTTCACGGAGCGGCGTCACGTTACCAAGACCCTGCTCGCATCTTGGATGTCTGGACCTGGAGGGCGTTACTTCAGGTAGCGTGTGATCAGCGTCGTCACTTCGTTGATGAAGGCGTCGACGTTCCCATCGTTTAGCTTATCTGGACTGCCGACGACCGCGCCGTGCGTCAGCGCTTCCGTGCAACTGACGCAGATGTAAGCGGCCAGGTCCAGGTCCACCGGCCGCAGTTCTACCTTGTGCAATTCGAGATACGCCCTGATCAGCTCGTAGAACTCTCTGTCAAAGCCGTCGATCGTGCCAATCCGTCCCGCACGAGGCGTTTCCTCGACCAGCACCCGATGAAGGTCCGGGTTCACGCGATGCGCATCGATCATCGCCTTGACCAGTTCGCGCACGGCATTGTCGAGCGGTAGCGTCGTCACCTTTGCGAGGGTACTCCGCAAGACATCGACCATCTCGCCCTTGTGCCGTTCGATGGCGGCAACGACGAGCGCTTCCTTGCTCGGAAAATATTGATAGAGGGAGCCGATGCTGACGCCGGCCTCCTCGGCAATGCGATTTGTGTTTGCGCGCTCAAATCCTTCCTTGATCAGGACACGCGCCGTCGCTTCCACCAGCGCCTCGATCATCGCTCGCGAGCGTCGCTGCGAAGCGGCTTTGATCCGGTCGCGGCGGCTCACTTTCAGTTGGCGATCGATAGCGTCTGACGCGGCGTTTCCATTGGCGAAAAGCCGAAGCGCTTCTTGTAGCAGGTGGCAAAATACTGGCTCGATGAGAAGCCGCAATCAAAGGCGATATTGGTGACCGAATGCGCGCCGCTTTCGAGAAGCTGCCGTGCGGCGTTGAGCCGGAGCGTCTGGAGGTAGCGGACCGGCGTCATGTTGGTCAGCACCTGGCAATGCTGCGAAAATTGCGTGCGGGAAAGATTGCACTCCGCCGCCATGTTCTCGAGCGTCCAGTCCTCGTCGAGCGCGTGACGCAGCCGTTTCAGAAAGATCTCGACCGTGCGTTTCGAGCTTGCGAGAGCAAGATCCAGAACCGGCGCCTGGCTTTCCAGCATCTGGCGGAATTGCAGCAGCATCATCGAAATCAAAAGGCGCAGATGCGCTTCGCCACCGTCGATATCGCCGCCTGCCACCACCTCGTGGATATCGAGGAAGGTGCGGGCGACCTCGCGCGAGGCGTTGTAGGAAATCTGTTCGTTCTTCGACAGAAGTTCGCTCAGGCGCTTTCGGTCGCGCTCGGGCCAGCCGATCCAGTCGGGCCACAGCCAGGTTTCGTGCGGGCGGCGCACGCCCATATCCATGAGCACCCAGATGATGTGGCTGGCGCCGACATTGGGATCGCCGAGCGCGTGCAACTGCCAGGGTCGCACGACGAACATCTGGCCTTCCTTGATCGTCGTCCTGCGGCCATCCATAGTGATCGTCAATGATCCGCGCGCCAGATAGGCGATCTTGACCCCTTCGTTGCAATGTTCGCGCAGGCCCCAGTCCTGCGGGGTGGTCGCATCCCAGCCGCCGACGGAGCAGACCTGTGGCAGCGCCGCGCCGAGATCGATGCCGGGATAGCCGCGCCGCGTCCAGGCGTTGAGCAACACCTGGCCCGCAAGCGAGGCCTTCATCAGGTCCTGGCAATTGCCGGCATAGAGCAGGGCGCCCGGCTCGCGGAAGACCGCAGGCCGATTGACGGCCCGTTCGTTGCTGCTCCTCGTCATGCTGCTCCCTCGCGGATGTATAAAATTTACCAGTCGTCTATTTCGAACGCAGGCATCGATTTATTGCGCAATGCTTGGGCATCATCAAGCGACATTTTGGAGGCGCTGGTGATTTGCCGTTGAAACTCAATGGTATGGAGGGAAATGGGGAGGATTTTGCCGGTGCGGATAGGCTTCCACACGGACGCGTTCAACTCGGCCTACTGGTCGTTTGAAAAATGCTTGCAATGGGCAAGCGACAACGATTTGCACTTGATCGAATGCGGCCTGATCGATGGCGTGAGCTGGATCCACGGACTGGGCTACCAACCGCATGTCGCGCTCTACGAGGATCCCGTCCTCTTGCGTCGCAAGATGGAGCGCTACGGCGTGCGCTTTTCGCAGGTCGATGCGGCCTATCCACTGTCTGGCGAGGACGGGCCGCTCAGAGGTGTGCCCTATGTGCTGAAGTCGATTGCCTGGGCAGCGCAGGCCGGCAGCCCCTGCGTCGACACGACAGACGGGCTCCACATGCCGCCCGGACTGACCGAAGAACAATCGATGGCGCTGATGAAGCGCAGCTACGAAAAGATCGTCGAAGTCGCCGAAGCACACGAGATCGTCGTCAACATCGAGCCCCATGGTCATTTCACGACGCGTCCGGAATTCATGGAGCGCATGCTCGACTTCGCAGACAGCAAGTGGCTGCGCATGAACATGGACACCGGCAACACGTTCATCGCCGGGCAGGAACCGCAGCAGTTTCTGTCGCGGTTCATCGACAGGGTGTCCCATGTCCATCTGAAGGACGTGTCGCCGTCGCTGGCAGCGGCCGCCCGCGGCGGGCAAACCGGGATCGCGGTCAGCCATTGCGCGCTCGGCGAGGGCGTCAATGCCGAGAACATCAAGGCTTGCCTCGCCACGCTTCGCGACCATGGCTACGACGGTGTGCTCAGCCTCGAATGCGAAGGCGCCGCTGGCCCGATGATCGAAACGTCACTGGCCTGGATCCGCGCGATCTGTCGCGATCTCGGCATCTCTTTGAATTGAGTGCCCCATGAAGCTTGGTATCAATCTCCTTTGCCTGACCGATTTCGTCGAGGAGAGGCATCTCGACAACATCAGCCGGTTGCGCGATCTCGGCTATGACGGCGTCGAAGTGCCGGTTCTATCGGGCAAGGTAAGTCACTACGAACGCCTGGGCCGCGAACTGGACGGACTCGGCCTCGGCCGGTCCACCACATCGATCGTCCCGACGCCCGAGGCAAACCCCGTCAGTTGCGATGCCGACGTGCGGGCGCGCGGGCGCGCCCATCTCGACTGGGCGCTTGACTGCGCCATCGCCCTTGGCGCCGAAAGCATGGGTGGGCCGTTTCATGCGCCGATCGGCTTCTTCACCGGGCGGGGCGCCAGCGAAGACGAGCTGAAACACGGGGCCGACGCGCACCATGCGCTCGCGGAGCGGGCCGCGGCCCACGGCATGCATCTGAGCCTCGAGCCACTCAATCGTTTCGAGACCTATTTTCTCAACACGATGGAGCAGGCGCGTGCTTATGTGGATCGCGTGGCACATCCTGCCTTCAAGATCATGTACGACACCTTCCATGCCAATGTGGAGGAGCGTCGGCCGGAGGCGGCGATCCGGCTGATCGGCCAGGATATCGGTGTCTTCCATGTCTCCGAGAACGATCGCGGCATACCGGGGCGCGGGCATATCGACTTTGCGGCGATGTTCACGGTGTTGAAGGAGATCGGCTATGACGGTTGGCTGACGCTTGAGGCATTCGGCGCCGGGCTTCCGGCGATTGCGACGGCGACCCGCGTCTGGCGGCCGCTGTTTCCCGACTTCGATACGCTCTTTTCCGAGAGCGCGACATTCATCCGCAAGACATGGGCTGCAGCATGAACACGCAACATCCCGCCATCGAGATGCGCGGTATCACCAAGAGTTTCCCCGGCGTCAAGGCGTTGAAAAGCGTCAGCTTCTCCGCCCATTGCGGCGAGGTTCATGCGCTGGCCGGCGAGAACGGTGCCGGCAAGTCGACGCTGATGAAAATCCTTTCCGGCGTCTATCGGCCGGACGCAGGCGCGGTTGTCGTGAACGGCGAGGAACGGCATTTCACGCATCCGCTGGCGGCGATCCGGGCGGGCATTGCTGTCATCTATCAGGAATTCTCCCTGCTGCCCGAGCGAACCGTCGCACAGAACATCTTCCTCGGCCGCGAGCCGACGCGTCGCGGTCTGATCGACCACAGGGCGATGAACGACGAAGCGCAGCGCGTGCTTGCGCTGTTCGGCTCGGCGCATCGGATCGAGCCGAGCACTGTGGTCGCCGACCTCGACGTCGCCAGCCAGCAACTGGTCGAGATCGCCAAGGCGGTGTCGCTCGAGGCAAAGGTGATCGTGATGGACGAGCCGACGGCAGCGCTGAACGAGGCCGAATGCGAGGTGCTCTTCGGTCTCGTCGACACCCTGAAGAAGAGCGGTGTGGCCATCGTCTACATCACCCACCGCATGCCTGAAATCACGCGGCTCGCCAATCGCGTGACGGTGCTCAAGGATGGCGAGGTGGCGGTTTGCTTCGACCATGTGCCCGAGCCGGAGGCGATCGTGCGCGCCATGGTCGGCCGTGACCTTGGCGATTTCTATGCGGAACCGGCCGCACCGCAGGAGATCGGCGACGTCGTGCTCTCAGTCCGCAATGCCGGAAACGACCGGCTGAAAAACGTGTCCTTCGAGCTGCGTGCCGGCGAGATCGTCGGCTTCTCCGGCTTGCAAGGGGCAGGGCGCGTTGCGCTCGCGCAGGCGATATTCGGCCTTTCTCCCTTCACCGAGGGCGAGATCACCCTTGCCGGAAAGCCGGCACGGTTTGCCAGTCCGCGCGAGGCGATCCGCGCCGGGGTCGGGCTGCTACCGGGCGATCGCAAGGCCGAAGCGCTGGTGTTGATGCAATCGGTCGTAGACAACGGCATGCTGACGTCCCGCGCGCTCTCCTCCCTTTCCGGCAATGCCAATGCGACGTCATTCGCCTCGACGGAAGCAATGGAAAAGCTGCTGCGGGAACTCGACGTGCGCGCCGGCAGCTTTGCCCAGGACATCAAGGCGCTGTCGGGCGGAAACCAACAGAAAGCCATCGTCGCGCGCTGGCTGGCGCTCGCGCCTCGGCTGTTGATCTTCATCGAGCCGACACGCGGGATCGACGTCAATGCCAAGGCCGGGATCTACCACCTGATGCGGGATCTCGCGCGCAAGGGCACGGCCATCATGATGGTCTCGTCCGATCTTCCGGAGGTTCTCGGCGTATCCGACCGCGTCCTTGTGATGCGGAATGGCGAACTCGTCGCGGCGTTTTCGCGCGGGGTCAGTGAGGCCGACGTGATGTTGGCGGCAACCGGCGAGGAGGCGGTGGCAGCATGAACAAGGTAAGTCTCATCCGCTTTCCGGCCTGGCGCAGGGAACACTACGCGCCGGCGCTGCTGCTCGGGCTGGCCGTCCTCATCTATGTCGCGATTGCGCTCAGCCTCGGCCTGACACGCTTCCTGACGCCGGAGGCGACCGTCTCCATCCTCAACCGGTCCATCGCGCTTGGCATCACCGCCGTCGGGCAGACCTTCACCATACTCGTCGGTTCGATCGACCTGTCGGTGGCCCATCTCATCTCGGCCTCGGCCGTGGTGTCCTCCGCGATCATGAACGGCGATCCGGCGATGATGGTGCCGGCGGTTGTTGCGGTGCTCGTCATGGGGGCGGTGGTCGGCACGCTCAACGGGCTCCTGATCACGCGTCTCGACGTCAACCCGCTGATCGCGACGCTCGGCATGGCACTGATCATTCAGGGCTGTCTTGCCTCCTTTCATGGCCGGTTCGGCGGTTCGGTGCCGGATGCGTTCCAGTATTTTGCCTATGGAGAGGTGCTCGGGCTACCGGTCAGCCTGATCGTCCTGGCGCTGCTCGTCCTTGGCGCATGGATCGTGCTGCGCTTCACGCGCTTCGGATCCAACATCTATTCGGTTGGCGGCAGCCGCGACACGGCGCGCGCGGCCGGCATCAACACGACCCGGGTCGTCATGGCGAGCCATATCATCTGCAGCCTTTGCGCGGCGCTCGCCGGCCTCTACCTGGCCAGCCGCCTGAAATCCGGCTCGCCCTGGATCGGCACGGAAGGCGCCTACGATCTGGAATCGATCGCGGTCGTCGTCATCGGCGGCACGATCCTTGCCGGCGGCAAGGGCGGGATCTGGGGCACGGTTGCCGGCGTGATCATCTTCTCGCTGATCGATTCCATCTTCAATCTCGCCGGCATCGACGCCTTCGCCAAGCAGGTGATGCGCGGCATCATCATCGTCGCCGCCGTCGCCTTCTACGCAGTCCGTTCAAAGAGGATAGTGGCATGATCCAGGAAACCGTCGGCTCCGCAAAGACGCGCGGCGTGGCAAGCGTTGGGCGGCTGCCGAAGATCAATCCCGTCTTCTTCGTGCTGGCAGCCCTTCTCGTTGCCATCACGTTTTCGAACCCGAACTTCATGGAGCCCACCGGCTACATGAATTTCCTGAAGCGTGCCGCTCCTCTCGCCATCCTCGCGGCCGGCCAGATCTACGTCATCGTGTCCGGCGGCTTTGACTTATCCGCAGGCTCGCTCATCACGCTGACGGTTGTCGGCTCGTCGATGCTGCTCGACAACAGCGCCGATGCGACCTGGTGGGTGATTGCGGTCATGTATGCGGTGGGGCTTGCCGTCGGCGTGGTCAACGGCATGGTCGTTTCCTACCTCCGGGTGCCGTCATTGATCGCCACGCTCGGCATGATGATCACGCTCAATGGTGCTGCCTTCATGTGGTCGAGCGGTTCGCCGCGCGGCTACCTGCCGGAGACGTTCCGCTTCTTCGGGCGCGCCAGCCTTCAGGGCATTCCGCTGATCCAGTTCCTGCCGGTGGCATTGCTGGTGCTTATGGTTGTCGGCTTCGTCCTGTTCTGGCTGATGCATCGCACCAATCTCGGGCGCATGTTGCACGCGCTCGGCGACAATCCGCGGGCGGCGCAGATGTCGGGCGTCCCGATCGTGAGGGTGCGCATCATCGCTTTTGTCGCCTCGTCGCTGAGCGCGGTGACGGCGGGCATCCTGCTCGGTGGATTTGCAGGCGTATCGACCGATGTCGGTGTCGGCTACGAGCTCCAGGCGATCACCGCCTGCGTCATCGGCGGCGCGCAGCTTCTCGGCGGCCGCGGCTCCGTTTCGGCCTCGATTGCAGGCGCGCTGACGCTGACCGCCATCTTCACGCTGCTCAATTTCATCGGACTGCCGAAGCCGACGCGCGATGTCGTCCAGGGCCTGATCCTGATCGCCGCGGTCGTGCTTGCCACCTACCGGCGCAACCGCGCCGGCGGGACCTGATTTCGCCGGCCTCAAGCCGTCGGGAGGAACTGAAAATCATGATCAATGGGAGTGAGACATGAAAAGATTGCTGACCGCCGCCCTTTCGGCGGCACTCATCGCCGGCACGGCGCATAGCCAACAGCTGAACTTCGACGATACAGCCGAGTTCGACAGGCAACGGACGCTGCTGACGGCCAAGGCCAATGGCCCGGAAGGGGAGCCGTGGCAACAGTACTATGGCGACCAGATGGCCGACACTGCAAAGTACAAGAAGCCAGGTCCTTACACGATCTGCTTCTCGAACGCCGGCGTGAACAATGCTTGGCGGGTAACCGGCTGGACGAACATGCAGGCCGAAGTGAAGCTCCATCCGGAGATCAAGGAGCTTATTCACGTCGATGCCGAAGGGTCCGACGACAAGCAGATCGCCGACATCGACGACCTCATCAATGGCGGCAAGTGCTCGGCCCTGATCGTCTCGCCGAATACGACCGCAGCCCTGACGCCGGCGGTCGAAAAAGCTTGTGCCAAGTTGCCGGTGATCGTCTTTGACCGCGGCGTCAACACCAAGTGCCCGGTCACCTTCATCCACCCGGTCGGCGGTTACGGCTTCGGTATCCAGGCAGGCGAGTTCGTGGCGGCCACGGCACCGGCGGGGGCCGACGTCCTGATGCTGCGGATCGTGCCGGGTGTCGATGTTCTCGAGACCCGCGCGTCCGCGGCCAAGCGCATTTTCAAGGAGACCGGCCTGAACGTCATCGGCGAGGAATTCACCGAGGGCGACAATGCCAAGACCAAGTCGATCGTCGAAGACTACCTGCAACGGGGCAAGATCGATGCGATCTGGATGGATGCGGGTGCGACGGCGGTTGCAGCCCTCGAAGCCTTCGAGGATGCCGGCCTGCCGCCTCCGATCATTACCGGCGAGGACCAGCAGGACTTCCTGGTCAAGTGGAAGTCGGAAGGCTTCAAGGCGATAGCGCCAACCTATCCGACCTACCAATGGCGCACGCCGATCATCGCGGCAGTGAAGGTGCTGCAGGGAGAGGCCGTGCCCGGCCCGGAATGGGTCATGCCGCAGCCGGCGATCACGGCAGAAACGCTCGACCAGTATGTCGATGCCAAGATGCCGCCGCTGCATCACGCTATGTGCGGCTGCGAGAAGCTGCCGGACTATCCCGCCGCCTGGGGTGGAAAGTAAGCTTGGAGACCGAGCCGCCTGCGGCTCGGTCTTAACTCCTCAACTGAGTAGCCCGGCTTTCTCAACGTTTTGGGCGGCCTTCGGCGGACGACCGAAACGTCCAATCGCTACGGCCGTGACAACAGCATCGAAATGCCCTGTCCGACGCCGATGCACATGGTGGCAATCGCACGCTTCGAACCCTGCGCCTCAAGCTCCAGGGCCGTGGTGAGGGCCAGACGCGCGCCGGACATGCCGAGCGGATGGCCGAGCGCGATGGCGCCGCCGTTCGGATTGACGTGGGGCGCATCGTCGGCCAGTCCAAGCTGCCGCATGCAGGCGAGCGCCTGTGCGGCAAAAGCTTCGTTCAACTCGACGATATCGATGTCGCCGATGCCGAGACCAAAACGCTCCAGCAGCTTTCGCGTCGAAAAGACCGGGCCGATGCCCATGATGCGCGGCGCGACACCGGCCGTTGCCATGCCGTCGACGCGGGCCAACGGCTGAAGCCCGTAACGCTCGACTGCGCCGGCCGAGGCGAGAATGACTGCCGCGGCGCCGTCATTGACGCCGGAAGCATTGCCGGCGGTCACCGTGCCATTGGCGCGGAAGGGCGTCTGCAGGCTGCCGAGCTTTTCGATCGTCGTCTCGCGGGGATGCTCGTCGTGTTCGACCCATGTCGTCTCGCCCTTGCGTCCTTTGATCGCATAGGGAGCGATCTCGCCGGCAAAACGCCCACTCTTTTGCGCAGCTGCCGCGCGCGCCTGGCTGCGAAGCGCAAAGGCATCCTGGTCTTCGCGGGAGATGGAAAACTCGGCGGCGACGTTTTCGGCGGTCTCCGGCATCGAGTCGATGCCGTATTGGTCCTTCATCACCGGGTTGACGAAGCGCCAGCCGATGGTGGTGTCGTGGATCTCGGTGCTGCGCTGGAACGGGCCTTCGGCCTTCGGCATGACGAAGGGTGCGCGCGACATGCTTTCGACGCCGCCGGCGACCATGATCTCGGCTTCGCCGAGCCGGATCGCGCGAGCAGCGTAGCCGACAGCGTCCAGACCGGAACCACAGAGCCGGTTGATCGTCGTTCCCGCAACCGTCTGCGGTAGCCGGGCGAGCAAGGCGGCCATGCGGGCAACGTTACGATTGTCCTCGCCGGCCTGGTTGGCACAGCCAAGCACGACTTCGTCGATCGCTTCGGCCGGAACGGATGAGACGCGCGCCAACGCCTCGCGGATCACATGCGCTGCCAGATCGTCCGGGCGGGCGCTCGACAGCGCACCGCCGTAGCGGCCGATAGGCGTGCGGACGCCGCCGACGATATAGGCTTCAGCCATGAGATTTATCCTTTGCTTTGCCCGGCGGCGAACATCGGCCCACCCTTATGGGCGGGAAAGCCGTAGCCGTTGATCATCACCAGATCGATGTCGCCGGGACGCGCGGCAATGTCTTCGGCAAGCAGCGCGTTACCTTCGTCGCGCATGGCGTCCAGAAGCCGGCTCATGATCTCGTCGGAATTAAAGGCGCGCGGCGTGATGCCCTTGGCTGCCCGCGCCGCCTCAATCACCACCGTGACATCAGGATCGACGATGCGCTTACCATCGGGATAGGCGTACCAGCCGCGGCCACTCTTGCGGCCGAGACGGCCGGCCTCGCAGAGCCTGTCGGCGATTTCGACATAGCGTGCAGCAGGATCGCGGGTCGCGGCGTGTCGCTTGCGCCGTGCCCAGGCGATCTCGAGCCCGGCCATATCGTTGACGGCGAAGATGCCCATCGGAAAACCATAGGCCTCGAGCGCGGCGTCGATCTCGTGCGGGAGTGCTCCATCCTCGAGCATGAACTCGGCTTCGCGGCGATAGGCCGAGAAGATGCGGTTGCCGATGAAGCCTTCGGTGACGCCGGTGACGACCGGCAGCTTGCCGAGCCGTTTGACGAAGGCGAGTGCCGTCGCCAGCACATCTGGCGCCGTCCGGGCACAATCGACGACTTCGACGAGCCGCATCACGTTGGCGGGAGAAAAGAAATGCAGGCCCACAACACGCGACGGATCGGCCGTCGTCGCCGCGATCGCATCGGGGTCGAGATAGCTGGTGTTGGTCGCGAGAATGGCGCCAGGCGCAACGATGCCGTCGAGCTTCCGAAACAGCTCCGTCTTGACCATGAGGTCGTCGAACACCGCTTCGATGACGAGTTCGGCCTTCGCGAGTTCCGCCGCTTTCGCCGTTGTCTGCAGTCGCGCCAGGCATTCGTCGCGTCCATCAGCAGTCAGCCGTCCGGCCCGCACGGTCTTCTCCAGCGTCTCGGCGATGCGCGCCCGCCCACCGGCGGCCGATTCCTCCGTCTGCTCCAGGGCGACCACGCGGTAGCCGGACGTCAGGGCCGAGACGGCGATGCCGGACCCCATCAGCCCAGTGCCGACCACGCCGACGGTCGCGATCGGCCGAGGCGAAACCTTGTCGAGTCCCTCGACCTTGCCGGCGGCGCGCTCGGCAAAGAACACATGCCTGAGGGCTGCTGACTCGGTGGAATCGCGAAGCCTCAAGAAGGTCGCGCGTTCCTCGGCCAGTCCCTGTTTCAGATCGAGTTCTCCGGCTGCCTTGACGAGGCGGATTGCCTCGGCGGGGGCAGCCTGGCCGCGGGCCTTCGCCAGAACCTTCGCTTCCGCCGCGCCGATGGCTTCGCCGTCCGCTGGCGGAACCGCGATCATTCCGGTCCGCCGAAGCGGCGTGCCGGCCTGTTCCTGTATGAAAGCCAGCGCGGCGGTGACGGGATCGGCGGCAAGGCTGTCGGCAAGCCCAAGCGTCACGGCTTCGCCAGCCTTCACGGCACGGCCCGTCCCGATGAGATCGATCGCCGCGACCATGCCGATCATGCGCGGCAGACGTTGCGTCCCGCCGGCGCCCGGAACCAGGCCGAGCTTTACCTCCGGCAGGCCGAACGATGCCTTCTCGCCGGCGATGCGGCCGTGGCAGGCAAGTGCCACCTCGCAGCCGCCGCCAAGGGCGGCGCCGTTGACAGCGGCGATGACAGGCTTGCCGAAGGTCTCGATGCGCTCGATCACCTCAGGCAGCACCGGTTCGATCGGTGGCTTGCCGAACTCCCTGATATCCGCGCCGCCGATGAAGGTGTTGCCGGCACCGGTGATGACGAGACCCGCAATTGCCGGGTGCTCGGCAACATGATCGAGCGCCGCCGTCAGGCCGGACCGGACATGCGCGGAGAGCGCATTGACGGGCGGGTTGTCGATGGTCACGACGAGAACATTGCCTTCGACACGGGCGGAAACGCTCTCGGAAAATCGCATCTCGGTCATCGCGGCGAACCTCAATCGGGGACGACGGCGGTGGCCTGGATCTCGATCTTGGCGCGGTCTTCGACGAGCGACACCACCTGCATCGCGGCCATCGCCGGGAAATGCCGGCCGATGGTCTCGCGATAGGCCTGGCCGATGCCGCGCAGATTGCCGACATATTCCTGCTTGTCGGTGAAGTACCAGGTCATGGTGGTGATGTGCTGCGGCTCGGCGCCCCCGGCGGCAAGCACGGCAACGACGTTCTTCAGAGTCTGGCGCACTTGCTCGACGAAATCGTCGGTCTCGAACTCGGACTGCGCATTCCAGCCGATCTGGCCGCCGACGAAGACAGTGCGGCCCTTGGCCGAAACGCCGTTGGAATAGCCGATGGGCTTAGCCCAGCCTTCAGGTTGCAGGATGGTGTGCATCGGTCGTCTCCAGATGTTGTGTCAGCGCGGCGCGGATATCGTCCGGCCAGGCGAAAGAAGCGTGCGTGTCGAGCGAGGTGGCAACGACCCGCTGTTTTGCTGTCCAGAGCACGGTGCCTTTCGCCGAGACCGTGTGCTCCATGTCGAGCGATGAGCGGCCGATGCCCGCGATCTTGAGCGCGAAATCCAGTTCGTCGCCCTGGAAGCCCAGTCGAGAGAAGGTGAGATCGAGCCGCACCGTCGGCACGCCGATCCGCCGCTCGTCGTTCATGGCCTTCCAGGGAAAGCCGAGCGAGGCAAAGAAGTCCTCCGTCACCCCGACGAGAATGTTGAGGTAAGACGGGAAATAGGCGATCCCCGAGGGGTCGCAGTCTCCAAAGCGCAGCGGTCTTTTGGTCCTGAACATTTGTGCCGGACTTCAGTTCGCAAAGGCGGCGATGCCGGTGATGGCACGGCCGAGGATCAGCGCATGGATGTCGTGCGTGCCCTCATAGGTGTTGACCACTTCGAGATTGACGAGATGGCGGGCGACCGGAAATTCGTCCGAAATGCCGTTGCCGCCGAGCATGTCGCGCGCCGCTCGGGCGATCTCCAGCGCCTTGCCGCAGGAGTTGCGCTTGAGGATCGACGTCAGCTCGACCGGCGGATTGCCTTCATCCTTCATGCGCCCGAGGCGCAGGCAGCCCTGCAGGCCAAGGGCGATCTCGGTTGCCATGTCCGCAAGCTTCTTCTGGATCAGCTGGTTGGCGGCGAGCGGGCGTCCGAACTGCTTGCGGTCGATCACATATTGTCGCGCCGTCTCGTAGCAGGATTCCGCTGCACCGAGCGCGCCCCAGGCGATGCCGAAGCGTGCTGAGTTGAGGCAGGTGAAGGGGCCCTTCAGGCCGGTCACCTCGGGCAGCATGTTTTCGTCCGGAACGAAGACTTCCTCCATGACGATCTGGCCGGTGATCGAGGCTCGCAGGCCCACCTTGCCATGGATCGCCGGGGCGCTCAGACCCTTCCATCCCTTTTCGAGAATGAAGCCGCGGATCAGACCATCCGATGTCTTTGCCCAGACGACGAAGACATCGGCGATCGGCGCATTGGAGATCCAGGTCTTGGAGCCGGAAAGCAGATAGCCGCCATCGACCTTGGCGGCCTTCGTGATCATCGATCCGGGATCGGAACCGTGGTCCGGTTCGGTGAGGCCGAAACAGCCGATCTTGGTGCCGGCAATCAGGCCCGGCAGGTATTTGCGCTTCTGCGCCTCGCTGCCGAAGGTATAGATCGGTACGATGACGAGCGAAGACTGTACGCTCATCATCGAGCGGTAGCCGCTGTCGATGCGCTCGACCTCGCGGGCGATCAGGCCGTAAGAAACGTAGTTGAGGCCGGCGCCACCGTATTCCTCCGACACCATCGGACCGAGCAGGCCGAGTTCGCCCATCTCGGCGAAAATCGACGGATCGGTTTTCTCGTGACGGAAGGCCTCCTGGACGCGCGGAGCCAGCCGGTCTTCGGCATAGCGCTCAGCGGTCTGCCGCACCATGCGCTCTTCTTCGCTCAGCTGCCCATCCAGGTTGAACGGATCCTGCCAGTCGAATGACGCTTTCGAACCATGCATGTTCGACACCCCCTCGTTATCGTCCCGTGCCCTTCATCAGCTCCCGGCCGATGATGAGCTTTTGAACCTCGGTCGCGCCCTCGTAGATCCTGAGCGCGCGGATTTCGCGATAGAGCCGCTCGGTGATCTCGCCGACGCGTACGCCGCGGCCGCCAAAGAGCTGAAGCGCCTGATCGATCACCCATTGCGCGTTCTCGGTTGCCGTCATCTTGGCCATTGCCGCTTCGCGCGTCGTCGGCCGCTTCTGCACGTCGCGCTGCCAGGCGGTACGGCCGGTCAGCAGCGCTGCCGCATCGATCGCGGTCGCCATCTCGCCGAGCGTGCTTTGCGCCGTCGGCAGATCTGAAAGAGTCGCGCCGAACATCTTGCGGCTCTTTGCGTGCGCCACCGCCTCGTCGAGCGCGCGGCGGGCAAAGCCGATTGCCGCGGCAGCCACGGAGGGGCGGAAGATGTCGAGTGTGCGCATGGCGATCTTAAAGCCTTCGCCAGGCGCACCCAAAAGCTGCGAGGCCGGGATGCGGCAATTGTCGAAGCGAAGACGGGCAAGCGGATGCGGCGCGATCGTCTCGATGCGCTCGGCGATCGTGAAGCCCGGCGTCTCGGCAAAGACCACGAAGGCCGAAATGCCGCGCGTGCCGGGCGCCTCGCCGGTGCGGGCAAAGACGGTATAGACGTCGGCGATACCGCCGTTCGATATCCAGGTCTTTTCGCCGTCGAGCACGAAGTGATCGCCGTCGCGGCGCGCAGCGCACGCCATCGCCGCGACATCAGAGCCGGCCTCGGGTTCGGAAAGTGCAAAGGCGGAAATCCATTCGCCGCGGGCGACTTTGGGCAGGACAGCCTGCTTCAATGCCTCGGAGCCGGACAGGCTGATTGCACCGGTGCCGAGCCCCTGCATGGCGAAGGCAAAATCGGCAAGCCCGTCTGTATAGGCAAGCGTCTCGCGGATCAGGCACAGCGACCGGCTGTCGATCTCTTCGCTGGCGCCGCCGAATGCCTTCGGCACGCAATGACGAAGCACGCCCGCGGTGCCGAGTGCTGCGACCAGCCGCTTGCAGGCGGCATCCACATCGGCGTGGTCGACTTCGCCGAGGCCGCCACAGGCCACGAAGGCGTCGAGCTCAACAGCGAGCGCACGGTGGCTGTCATCGTAGAACGGCCAATCCAGATGATCGCGAGAAGGCGGGCGCAAGGCCGTGTCATGGGAACTCATGCTCAGTTCCCCTTGAATTCCGGCTTCGCCTTGGCGGCAAAGGCCTCGAAAGCGCGGCGGAAGTCGCCGGTCGCCATGCAGATCGCCTGCGCCTGCGCTTCCGCCTCGATCAACTGATCGATGCCCATCGCCCATTCCTGGTCGAGCATCTTCTTGGTCATCGCATGGGCAAACCAGGGACCGTCGGCGATATTGCGCGCGAACTTCTGCGCTTCGGCAAGCAGCGACGAGCGTTCATGCAGGGCGTTGTAGAAGCCCCAGGCATTGCCCTCCGTCGCGGTCATCACGCGGCCGGTGAAGAGCAGTTCGGCTGCGCGGCCCTGGCCGATGATGCGGGGAAGAATGCCGCAGGCACCCATATCGGCGCCGGCCAGCCCGACGCGGGTAAAGAGAAAGGCGGTCTTCGCTTCCGGCGTTGCCACGCGGAAGTCCGACGCCATGGCCAGGATCGCTCCGGCACCGGCACAAATGCCATCGACCGCAGCGATAACGGGCTGAGGGCATGCGCGGATCTGGCGCACCAGTTCGCCGGTCATGCGGGTGAAATCCAGAAGATCGGGCATCGGCATGCGCGTCAGCGGCTCGATGATCTCGAAGACGTCGCCGCCGGAGGAGAAATTGTCGCCGGCGCCGGTCAGCACCACGGCGCGCACGTCGCTGGCGCGAGCAAGCGAGCGGAAAAGATCGCAGAGTTCCTCGTAGCTTTCGAAGGTCAGCGGGTTTTTCTTTTCCGGACGGTTGAGGGTGATCGTGGCGACCCGCCCGTCGGCATCCGTCTCGAACAGGAAGTGCTTGGCCTTATGGTCTTTGAAGGCGCGCTTCTTGGCCTGCATCGGATTTGTCATCTCTATCCTCCGAGAACTTCGCCGCCGGCGACGGCGATCGCCTGACCGGTGATTGCGGTCGCTCGCTCCGATGCCAACCAAGAGACGGTGTGGGCGACTTCTTCCGGCGTCACCAGGCGCCCCTGTGGGTTGGAACGGGCAAGGCTGGCGCGCGCTTCCTCGCGCGAGCGGCCGGTCTTTTCGCTGATCGTATCGAGTGCACCATCGATAAGCGGCGTGTCGGTGAAGCCGGGGCAGACGGCGTTCACGGTCACGTCGCTGCGGGCAAGCTCAAGCGCCAGTGCGCGCGTCAGGCCGACGACGCCGTGCTTCGATGCGCAATAGGCCGACACATAGGCATAGCCGGTGAGGCCCGCGGTGCTTGCGACGTTGACGATCCGGCCGTTGCCGGCCCGCCGCACGGAGGCAAGCGCTGCCTGCGTCACCAGATAGACCCCGGTGAGGTTGATGGAAAGCACCCGCTGCCAAAGCGCGAAGTCGGTCTTTTCGAACGGTGCCGAGGGTGCTTCGCCGGCGCAATTGACGAGAACAGCGATGTCTGCGGCTTCGGCAATTGCGGCCGCAATGCCTTGCTCGACTGCCTCGGGGTCGGTCACATCGAAGCCGGCACGGACAAGGGCCTGTCCGCCGGCCGCAAGGATCTCGTCCCGCACGGCTTCAAGTGGTGCTGCGCGCCGGCCGGCGAGGCTGACGACATGGCCGTCGGCGGCCAGTGCCAGCGCGATCGCCTTGCCAATGCCGCTTCCGGCACCGGTGACGAGGGCGTGTCTCTTGCTCATGATTTGCCCGCCGTCGTTGCGGCGCGCGCCAGGTTGTTCACATACTGCGCTCGAGCCGAATGGTACTGTTTCGGCCAGGGCTGCTCCTCGTAGCCGATCTTCGCCGCCTCGTGCATGACGAAGGACGGGTCGGCCAGATGCGGACGGGCGATCGCGCAGAGATCGGCCCGACCGGCGGCAATGATCGAATTGGCGTGGTCGGCCTCGGAAATCGCCCCGACGGCAATGGTCGGGACCTGGATCTCGTTGCGGATCTTGTCGGAAAACGGCGTCTGGAACAGCCGGCCATAAACCGGCTTTTCCTCCTTCACCACCTGGCCGGAGGAGCAGTCAATCATGTCGGCGCCGGCCTCCTTGAACAGCCGGGCGAAGATCGCCGCATCCTCGGGCGTATTGCCGCCCTCGTGCCAGTCATGGGTCGAGAGGCGGACCGACATCGGTCGGTCCTCGGGCCAGACCTTACGGACTGCGTGGAACACCTCGAGCGGGAAGCGGGCGCGAGCCGCATGGTCGCCGCCATAGTCGTCGGTGCGCAGATTGGTGAGCGGCGACAGGAAACTCGACAGCAGGTAGCCGTGCGCCACGTGCAGTTCGAGAATATCGAAACCGAGGTCGCGGGCCCGTTCGGTGGCGTGCACGAAATCGGCGACGACCCGGTCCATATCCTCCCGCGTCATTTCCCGCGGCGTGTCGGAATGCTTGAGGTAGGGCAGGGCGGATGCGGAGATGAGCGGCCATGCGCCTTCGTTCAACGGCTGGTCGATCCCCTCCCAGGCGAGCTTCGTCGCGCCCTTGCGGCCGGCATGGCCGAGCTGGATGCCGATCTTGGCGGGTGTCTGCTGGTGCACGAAGTCGACGATGCGCTTGAAGGCCTGGGCCTGCTCGTCATTCCAGAGCCCCAGGCAACCGGGCGTGATGCGGGCGTCGGCCGACACGCAGGTCATTTCCGGGAAGACGAGGGCGGCGCCGCCCATGGCGCGCGCGCCGAGATGCACGAGATGAAAATCGTTCGGCACGCCGTCCGTTGCCGAATACATCGCCATCGGCGAAACGACGATGCGGTTCTTCAGTGTCAGGCCACGAAGCCTGAACGGCGTAAACATCGGCGGCGGCACCGCCCCATTCGCCGCGGGCTCGACACCGGCGCGTTCGGCAAACCAGCGCTCGAAGCCCTCGAGCCAGTCCTTGTCGCGCAAGCGAAGGTTTTCGTGGCTGATGCGCTGCGAGCGGGTCAGCATCGAGTACATGAACTGCTCGGGCTCAAGTGTGTCGGCATAGCGCGTGCCGACCACTTCGAACCATTCCATGGCATTGCGGGCGGCATTCTGGATGCGGGCGACATCGACGCGGCGCACTTCCTCGTAAGCCGAGAGCACGGCCGGGATGTTCGCCTTGTCGTGGCCGAGAATGTCGAACTGGCGGGTCAACTCGATCGCGTCATCGATCGCAAGCTTGGTGCCCGAGCCGATGGCAAAATGGGCGGTGTGGGCGCTGTCGCCCATCAGAACGACGTGGCTTTGGCCATTGAAATGGCTCCACTTCTCGCAGATCAGTCGGCCGAAGTTCAGCCAGGCCGAGCCGCGCAAGTGCCGCGCATTGGTCATAAGCTTGTGGCCGTCGAGTGTCTCGGCGAACAGCTTCTCGCAGAACGCGATCGACTGGTCCTGGTCCATCTGGTCGAGGCCGTGGGCCTTGAAGACGTCGTCGGTGGTCTCGACGATGAAGGTCGAGGTGTTCTCGTCGAAGCGGTAGATATGCGCTTGGAACCAGCCATGTTCGGTGCGCTGGAAATCGAAGGTGAAGGCGTCGAACTTCTTGTCCGTGCCAAGCCAGACATAGCGGTTCGGCCGGATCACCATGTCGGGCTTGAAGACGTCCGCGTATTTGTTGCGGATCCGTGAGTTGACGCCATCTGCGGCGATGATCAGATCGGCGTCGGCGAACTGCTCGTCGCTTTCCACGTCCTGCTCGAACAGCAGCTCGACGCCGAGTTCGAGGCAGCGTTCTTGGAGGATGTTGAGCATCTTCTTGCGGCCGATGCCGACAAAGCCGTGGCCGGTCGTGCGGATCTTGCGGCCCTTGAAGACCAGCTCGATATCGTCCCAATGGTTGAAGGAAACCTCGATCGCCTCGGCCGTTTCCGGGTCCCATTGCCGCATCGACTGCATGGTGGCGTCCGAAAAAACCACCCCCCAGCCGAAGGTGTCGAAGGCGCGGTTCCGCTCGACCACCGTGACGTGGTGCTCCGGATGCTGCCGCTTCATCAGCAGCGCAAAATAGAGTCCGGCAGGTCCGCCACCGATACAGACGATCCGCATGTCGTTCTCCTCCCGAGTTCCGGCTGCGCGCGTCACCGTCGAGCTGGCGCAAGCGGCCATGCCGGACTGTTGCAAGCAGGGTGGACTCGTTCCGGAGAAATTTCAAGCTTAAAATTGTTTTGAGCAGACGGGACGCCGACGCCGGCTTTTGCAGCGCAGGCGAGCGCTGTCGCATCGCTTCAAGGCCGGTGCGGCAAAAGGCAAGGGAGGACAGGAAGGGCCGAGGCGCGCGGCCTCAGGAGTTTCGGCCAAGCGAGGCGATGATCGACCGCTTGAGCGTGGCAAGCTCATCCATCAGCACGCCGCCGTCCTTGGCCGGAAGGCCGGCGAACAGGTCCGAGATCCAATCGGCATGCCTTGCCGCCATCTTCTCGAATTCGGCGCGGCCGAAGGGGGTAAGGGCGATGATCTGAACACGCCGATCGGTCGGAAGCGTCGTACGGTTGATGTGGCCGCTCTCGGTCAGCCGCTCCACCAGCACCGTAATGTTGCCGGGCGAGACCATCATCCGCTTGGAGACCTCGCCAAGCACCATGCCGTCAGGCGCGCGCTCGAGCTGGGCCATCAGGTCGAAACGCGGCAACGTCGAATCGAAGTCTTCCCGCAGCCGCCGACGGATTTCGCTTTCGACCAGCGTCGAGCAGGTCAGAAGACGCAGCCATAGCCTGAGCTCTGCGCGGTGATCGCCCGGAGCCTCGAGCGCCTTGGTCTCGCCATCCACCCATTCCGGCGAGGTGTCGAACTTGTCTTCACCCATCATTCCCAACGTCCGCTTCCAACCCTGCGCCGCAAATCAGCGGCTCTTTCGTTTTTCTGCTTTTAGAGAGGTAAGCAGGTCTTGGACAGGTTGTCACGGGCCGTCATTTGGACGCAAGGCCGGGCACGGCCTGGGCGAGCGATGGCGACGCGCGACCGCCATCCTCGGACTGGACATAGACGTTGACGGTAAAGCCGATGTGCTCGGCCATCAGGGTGCGGGCACGCTCGATATCGCGATCGAGTGCTGCCTCCATCAGCTCGGTATGGTGCTCGATCGCCATGGCGTCCTCAAGCGCGGCAACGGCCTCCTCGTAGCCTGCACTCATGCCGGCAGCGGCCCGCATCGTCGGCGCCAGGCTTAAGAAGCGGTGGTGACGGCGAAGCTGGTCGGAGATCGTTGCCTGAAACCGCGTGAGCCAGCGCGATCTTGCAGCGCTGATTAGAGCCGTATGAAAGCCGGCATGTTTTTCGTCCCACTCGTCGACTTCGCTCTCGGAGAAGCGCTCGACGGAAACCTTGCAGCGCGACAGCCGGTAGTGTGCCGTGACCACGGCGGATTCCCAGGCGCTGTCGCCGTTCTCGATCGATTCGATGAGCAGCGGCATTTCGACGGCAAGGCGGGCGCGGGTGAGGTCGTCGAGTTCTTCGCGTGACACCGGAGCAACGGCAAAGCCGCGATTGCTGATGGCCGTCACCAGCCCTTCCGCCTCCAGCCGCGAGAGGGCCTCGCGAAGCGGCGTCCAGCCGATGCCGTAACTTTCGCGCAGCGTGCTCAGCTTCATCGGCGCGCCCGGCTTCAGCCGCGTCGCAAGGATGTCGCGGCGCAGCAGCCGGTAGGCCGATTCCGTCTTGGTCGACTGTTCTTGGTCTTGCATCCAAGTTCCCTTAGCGCCACACTCGGGTTGAGACAAATATATATAGTTCAGCGCCTGGAATGAAAATATATATATTAATTTGACAAGAGCCCGGAGTGGTCCCATGATCCGCGCAAGCCGCCGAGGAGGGCGGTAACGCTCGTCGAATTCTGGGAGGGATGTATGAGCAGGCTTAAGAGCACGTGGCTTTCGGGATTGGTTGTCGCCGGCGCAATGGCATGGGGACTGGGCGCGGCTGCTGCCGATCCGATCCGCATCGGCATTGCCAATTTCGGCGAGCATCCGCAATTGAACGCGTCGATCGCCGGCTTCAAGAAGGCACTGGCCGAAAACGGCTTCGTCGAAGGCAAGGATGTCGTCTACACCGAGAGCCACACCAATTTCGACGCCTCGCTGGTTCCGCAGATGATCGCCAAGCTGCAGGCCGAACAGCCGAAACTGGTCTATACGATCACCACGCCCGTCTCGCAGATCGCCAAGAAGGCGCTCGCCGGCTCCGGCATTCCGGTGGTCTTCTCGGCCGTCACCGATCCGGTGGCCGCCAAGCTCGTTCCGTCCTGGGAAGCCGGTGACGAGGGCATGACCGGTGCGACCGACCTTCAGGACGTGGCCGCCGTCATGGCCTTTACGCACAAGCTGCTTCCGAATGCGAAGCGTTTTGGCGTGCCCTATAATCCGGGTGAAGCGAACGACCAGGCCCTGCTCGACAAGATCAAGGAAGCAGCCCCTGCTGCAGGCTTTGAGGTCGTGGAGGTCGGCGTCGACAACGTCAACGACATTCAGCAGCGCATCGCCTCCTTCGCCGGCAAGGCCGACGTGATCTACACGCCCGCATCCAACCTGCTGCAGCCGGCGATCGGCGCCGTTTCGGCAGCCGCGCGCCAGGCCCAGATCCCGATCGTCAACTCCGACGACGGTGCCGTGCGTGACGGCGTCGTACCGGCAAGCTTTGCGGTCAACTACGAGCAGGTCGGCGTCAATGCCGGCAAGATCGCTGCTCAGATCCTCAAGGGTGCAGACCCGAAGACCATCGCACCGTCGCGTCCGGCCTATGAAGATCACGCGCCGCTGATCTCGAAGAAGGCGGCCGCCGCCTTCGGTATCGAAGTGCCGGCAGCGCTTGCGACCGAATGCAACTGCGTGGTCGATTGATCTCCGTCTTGTCTCTTCAGTGACGGCGCCCCGAGCGCCGTCATTTCATAAGTTAAGGGGGAGCCAGTGCTGGAAATCAGATCGGCCCGCAAAGTCTTCTACAAGGGGCAGCCGGACGAAAAGGTCGCGCTCGACGGCCTCAATCTCAGTCTTGCCACGGGCGAATTCGGCGTTGTCATCGGTTCCAACGGCGCCGGCAAGAGCAGCATGCTCAACGCCATTTCGGGTGCATTGGTGCTCGATACCGGCCAGATCGTCATCAACGGCGACGACGTGACCGCAACGCCCGTGCACAAGCGCGCCATGCGGCTTGCCCGCGTGTTCCAAGACCCGATGCGCGGTACCGCCGCCTCGATGACGGTGGCCGAAAACATGCTGCTTGCGGAACTTCGCAGCAACAAGCGCACGCTGCGGCGCGGGCTGAATGCGCCGCGGCTGGCGACCTACAAGGAGCGCCTGTCGCTGCTCGGGCTCGGCCTTGAAAACCGCCTCGACACACGGGTGGAGCTTCTGTCCGGCGGCCAGCGGCAATCGCTGTCCTTGATCATGGCGGTCGGCGGTGAGCCGGAACTGCTGCTGCTTGACGAACACACCGCAGCGCTTGATCCGCGCACGGCAGATATCGTCATGCAGGCGACGATCCGTGCGGTCGAAGCCTTGAAGCTGACGACGCTGATGGTGACGCACAACATGCAGCATGCCGTCGACTTCGGTCACAAGGTCATCATGCTCGATGCCGGGCGCGTGCGCCTCGAGATCGATGGCAAGGAAAAGGCGCAGACGACGGTTCCCGACCTGATCGGCCATTTCGCCGTCAAAACCGACCGCATGTTTCTGGCGAGCTGACGATCATGGATATCATTCAAAACACCATTTCGAGCTTCGTCTCGCTCGTTCCGGTCACGCTCGCCCAGAGCCTGATCCTCGCCTTCGTCGTGCTCGGGATCATGATCCCGTTCCGCATGCTGAGCTTTCCTGACCTGACCAGCGAAGGCGCATTTCCGCTCGGCGGCTGCGTCTGCGGCGTGTTGATGGCGGCCGGCATGTCGCCGCTCGCCGCGATCGCCATCGCGCTTCTCGCCGGGTTCCTCGCCGGCTGTTGTACGGCCTTCATCCATCTCAGGTTCCGGATCCACACGCTGCTTGCCGGCATTCTGATGATGACGATGCTCTATTCGATCAATCTCCGGATCATGGGCCGCTCGAACCTTTCCGTTTTCGGTGCGCCGACGGTGTTCGACTGGGCGCCGGGGCTGCAGCCGGGCTTCCCGGCAAGCAAGATCGTGGTTGCGGGGCTGATCGCCCTCATCGTCTTCTTCCTGCTCTATCACTTCTTCCGCACGGAGAAGGGCACGGCCGTACGCGCCGTCGGCGCCAATCCTGACATGGCAGAAGCCCAAGGCATCAATGTCTGGATGGCGACGATCGGCGGCGTCGGACTGGCAGGCGCGTTTTCGGCAGCCGGCGGCGCACTGATGGTGCAGTCGCAGGGCTTCGCCGACGTCAACATGGGCCTCGGCATCCTGATTAACGGCCTTGCAGCGCTGATGATCGGCGAGGCGATCGTCGGCAAGCAGAGTGTGGCGCGCCAGCTTGCCGCGCCGTTTGTCGGTGCGATCGTCTATTACCAGCTCGTCTCCTTCTGCCTGGCCGCCGGCATGCCGCCGCCGGACCTGAAGCTGGCGACCGGCCTCTTCGTTCTGGCCATGCTGGCTCTTCCGAGCCTCAAGCGAAGCCGCGGGCCCGCGCCCGCCCGCGAAACCGTTCGCGAATAAGTGAGGACCACCTTTATGAATGCTGTTCCCGATTTTGCTGCGATCAAGGCCATGGATGCGGCCGACGTGCTCGCCCCGATGCGCGAGCGCTTCATCCTGCCGCCGGGGCTCATCTATCTCGACGGCAACTCGCTCGGCGTTGCCTCGACCGCCGCCTTCGACGAACTTCAGAAGGCCGCGACGGTGGAGTGGGGGCAGGACCTCATCCGCAGCTGGAACACCGCCGGCTGGTTCGATATGCCGCTGACCCTCGGAGATCGGGTCGGGCGGCTGATCGGGGCTGCCGCCGGCCAGACCGTCGTCTGCGACACCACCTCGATCAACATCTACAAGGCGCTGCATGCGGCCATGGCGCTCCGGCCGGACCGTTCGGTGATCGTCAGCGAAGGCGGCAGTTTCCCGACCGACCTCTACATGGCCGAAGGCGTGGTCTCGACGCGCCCCGGTGCTTCGCTCCGGCTCGAAGGGGTCGATGCGCCCGAGATCGAGAACCTGATCGACGGCAGCGTCGCCGTGGTTCTGGTCAACCATGTCAATTACAAGTCCGGCGAGCTGCGCGACATGGCGGCCTTGACCCGCAAGGCGCACGAACACGGCGCGCTTGTTATCTGGGACCTCTGCCATACGGCCGGCGCCCTGCCGGTTGATCTCGATGGCGCCAATGTCGATTTCGCCGTCGGCTGCACCTACAAGTACCTGAACGGCGGCCCCGGCGCGCCCGCCTTCATCTATGCCGCCACCCGTCACCACGGCGATATCCGCCAGCCGCTTAGCGGCTGGTGGGGCCACGCCCGTCCCTTCGCCTTCGAAAAGCACTATGCAGCCGGCGAGGGCATTCGACGTTTCCTCTGCGGAACGCAGCCGATCCTGTCGCTGCGGGCACTGAAGGGGGCGCTCGACGTCTGGGACGCGGTTGACATGAAGGCGCTGCGCGAAAAAAGCATCGGCCTCACGGACCTCTTCATCGCGCTGGTCGAGGCGAAATGCGGTGCCTATGGCCTCGAGCTCGAAAGCCCGCGCGATGGTACGAAGCGCGGAAGCCAGGTTTCGTTCAAACACCCGAACGCCTACGAGATCATGCAAGCGCTCATTGCCCGCGGCGTCATCGGCGATTTCCGGGCACCAACGACGATGCGCTTCGGATTCACGCCGCTCTATGTGAGCTATGCCGACGTCTGGCAGGCGGTCGAAATCCTCGAAGACATCCTCAAGACCGGTGCATGGCAGGATGCGCGCTTCGCGGTCCGTGCGGCCGTGACCTGATGGACTGTAGAGCAGCGGGCGGCATTTTCGTCCGCTGCTTTCTCGTTCAGACGCGTACTGAGGTAGCCGCCCGCAGCGTTCGTTCAGAGCTACTGTGCCCTGGGGCGAGAGGACGGCGAACGGGGGACTTAAGCCATGACTGCGCCACGCCGCCCGACACCGGACGAAATCGCCGACGCCCGCAAGCGCATCGCGCCGCATTTTGCGCGCACGCCGCTGGTCAGGCTCGATCTTGGGCTTCCGGACCGTCAGATTTTTCTCAAGCTGGAGACGTTGTCTCCGATCGGCGCCTTCAAGCTCCGCCCGGCCCTGAACGCTGTCTTGTCACGCGATCCGGCCGATCTCAAAAACGGCGTCGCAGTCACCAGTTCCGGTAACATGGCCTATGGCATGGCCTGGGCCGCACGCCTTATCGGCGTGCCCATGGTTGCCTACATGTATCGCGGCGCGCCGCAGACCAAGATAGACGGCGTGCGTATGCTTGGCGGTGAGGTGCGTTTCGTCAGTGCCGAGACCTGGTGGGATTACATCACTGGCGTCGATCGCCCGGACGCGCCGGAGCTGTTGATCAATCCGGTAACCGACCAGGCGGTGCTGGCCGGCAATGGGTCCATCGGCATGGAAATCCTCGAGGACCTGCCCGAGGTCGATGTCGTGCTGACGCCCTTTGGCGGCGGCAGCATGACCACCGGGGTGGCCAGCGCTCTTAAGGCCGCTTCCAGTCGTTGCCGTGTCTTTGCGGTGGAGGATGACAGTGCTGCCCCGGTTTCGGCAACTCTTGAGGCCGGGCAGATCGTGACGATCGAAACCCGCCCGTCCTTTATCAAGAGCATCGGTGCGCCATCGCTCGTGCCGCAGCTTTGGCCGGTCGCGCGGGACCTGATCGATGGGGCGATTGCCGTCAGCCAGGCGCAGGTGTGCGACGCGATACGGCTGCTCTTCAAAAAAGCAAAGGTGGTCGCTGAGGGAGCCGGGGCCGCCTCGCTCGCGGCAGCAACCGCCCGGCCGGATCTCAAGGGCAACATCGTCTGCGTTATCTCGGGCGGCAACATCGATGCCGAGGCCTATTCGACCGTGCTCGGCGGTGGCATTCCCTCGGCCTGAGCGACTGGCTCAAACGCCGAGATAGCGGTCCTGAAGTTCAGGCGTTAGCGTGGCCGGTGCGCCTTCGAAGACGGTCGTACCCTTTTCCAGGACGAAGCAACGGTCAGCAACGGGTAGCAGCTCCGAAAGCGTCTTGTCGACGACGAGGATCGATTGCCCCGATGCCTTCAGCGTGCGGATCGCCGACCAGATGTCCTGGCGGATGACCGGGGCAAGCCCTTCGGTTGCCTCGTCGAGAATGAGCAGGCTCGGATTGGTCATAAGCGCCCGGCCGATCGCCAGCATCTGCTGTTCGCCGCCAGACAGTGTGTTGGCATATTGGTCGCGCCGTTCGCCGAGGCGCGGGAAGAGCGCGGTCACCTTCTCGAAGGTCCATCCGTTGCCGCGGGCGGTGGCGACGAGGTTCTCCATGACGGTGAGATTGGGAAAGCAGCGCCGTCCTTCGGGCACGAGGCCGAGGCCGAGTCTCGCAATCCGGTGCGGACGCAGGCCGGAGATCGTCTTGCCCGCAAAGCTGATCGCGCCTGAGCGCGGGCGCACGAGCCCGAGGATCGAGTTGATCGTCGTCGTCTTGCCCATGCCGTTGCGCCCCATGAGCGCGACGACCTCGCCCTCGCGCACATCGAGGTTGACGCCGAAGAGCGCCTGTGACGCGCCGTAGAAGGTTTCAAGACCTTTCAGTTCGAGCAGGCTCACGCGGCTTCTCCCAGATAGGCCCGTCGTACTTCGGGATCGCTGCGGATTTCATCGACCGTGCCCGACGCGATGATGCGGCCATAGACCAGCACGGAAATGCGGTCCGCCAGCGCAAAGACCGCGTCCATGTCGTGCTCGACCAGGAGCATCGGCGCTTCGTGGCGCAAACCGTCGAGGAAGGAGGTCAGCCGCTTCGAGCCCTCCGGCCCCATGCCGGCCATCGGCTCGTCGAAGAGAAACGCCTTCGGCGACAACGCCAATGCGATGGCGATTTCGAGCTGCCTGCGCTCGCCGTGCGAGAGTTCGGCTGCGGGCACATGAGCACGCGCGGCCAGATCGACGCGCTCCAGCATCGCCATCGCCGGTTCGATCAGGTCCTTGTCGCGGGTCACCTGGCGGAAGAAGTGGAAGCTGCTGCCCTGTCGCGCCTGCACTGCCAGCATGACGTTGCGAAGCGCCGAGAACTCCTGCGCCAGCGAGGAAATCTGGAAGCTGCGGGCGAGGCCGAGTTTGGCGCGGGCGGCCATGTCGAGGCCGCCGATATCCTGGCCGAGAAAGCGGATCGTGCCGCTATCGGCTTTCAGTGAGCCGGCGATCTGGTGGATCAGGGTGCTCTTGCCGGCGCCGTTCGGGCCGATCAGTGCGTGGATCTGGCCGGGGCGGAGCTCAAGACTGACACCATCGGTCGCTTTCAGCGCGCCGAAGGATTTTCTGAGATCGCGGATTTCGAGAACGGGCTCAGACATGGCGCGGCTTTCCGGAGAGGAGACCCAGCAGACCACCGCGAGCAAAGAGCACGATGCCGAGCAGGATGAGGCCGAGGAAGAACTGCCAGCGCTCGGTAATGCCGCCGAGCACATATTCGAAGAAGACGAAGATCATCGCGCCGGCGACGGGGCCGAACAGCCGGCCCTTGCCGCCGAGGATGATGAGTACGATCAGTTCGCCCGACATGTGCCAGGAGAGCATCGAGGGCCCGACGAAGCGGTTGAGATCGGCATAGAGCGCGCCGGCAAGCCCGGTGATCATCGCCGAGACGGCAAAGGCGACGAGCCGGATGTTGAAGGGCGCAATGCCCACTGCCGCAAGGCGGATCCCGTTCTGCCTTGCCGCCTGCAGGGCGCTGCCGAAGCGCGAGCCTTCGACGACGCGAAACAGGAGCAGCGCCACCATCAGGGCCGCGTAGCAGATCAGGAAGTAGGGCAGGGGCTTGGCGGTGTTGACGCCGGGAAAGGCGTTGCGCATCGACAGCGAAAGACCGTCCTCGCCGCCATAGGCCGGCCAGGAGATCGCGAAGTAATAGATCATCTGCGCAAAAGCGAGCGTGATCATGATGAAATAGACGCCCGACGTGCGCAGGCTGATCGCGCCGATGGGCAACGCGATGAGACCGGCGACCGCGATCGCCGTAACCCAGATAATCGGCATCGACGTCGTCGCCGGAATGCCAGCGAAAAGCGGCTCGGCATTGAAGGCGTGGGTCGCAAGGATGCCGGCGACGTAGCCGCCGAGGCCGAAAAAGGCCGCATGCCCGAACGAAAGCAGCCCGCCGAGCCCGAGCGCCATATTGAGGCCGACGGCGGCAAGAGCCAGCACCGCGATGCGGGTTGCGAGTGTCACATAGAAGGGTTCGCCCAGATTTGCGGCCAGGATCGGCGCGCCGAGAAGCAGGAGGGCGAGCAGCAGGTTGATTGTGGTTTCGCGGGTCATCGATGCCCTCACGACTGCGCCGCAAACAGGCCGCTTGGCCTGAAGGCGAGGATGAGAGCCATGACGACATAGATCAGCATCGAGGCGAGCGCTGCCCCGATCGTGGTCGCCTGCGATGCGGGCATAGTGAGTGCCAAAAGCGAGGGAAGCAGAAAGCGGCCCATCGTATCGACGACGCCGACGATGATGGCACCGACCAGCGCGCCCTTGATCGAGCCGATGCCGCCGATGACGATGACGACGAAGGCGAGGATCAGCACCGGCTCGCCCATCCCGACCTGCACCGATTGCAGCGCGCCGACCAGTGCACCGGCAAGCCCGGCAAGCGCCGCTCCAAGCGCGAAGACCACCGTATAAAGCGTGCCGATGTCGACACCGAGCGCTCCGATCATCTCGCGATCGGACTCGCCCGCCCGGATGCGCATGCCGAGCCGGGTACGGGAGATCAGCAGATAGAGGCCAATGGCAACGGCGATACCGACGCCGATGATCGCCAACCGGTAGAGCTGGTACTGGCCGCCGCCCGGAAGCGGCACCGCGCCCTGGAGCACGGGCGGGATGTCGAGATAGAGCGGGAACGAGCCGAACAGCCAGCGGGCGCCTTCCGACAGGACCAGGATCAGCGCGAAGGTGGCGAGCACCTGATCGAGATGATCGCGGTCATAGAGCCTGCGGATGACGGCGACCTCGATGATCGCACCGACGCCGGCGGCGGCCGCAAGGCTCGCGATCAGCCCGATCCAGAAGGAGCCTGTAGCGGCTGCGACCGTCGCGCAGGCAAAGGCGCCGATCATGTAGAGCGAGCCGTGTGCCAGGTTGATCAGACCCATGACGCCAAAGATCAGCGTCAGGCCGGCGGCCATCAGAAACAGCATCACACCGAGCTGGAGCCCGTTGAGCAGTTGTTCGATCAGAAGTGCGGTGAACAAGAGACCGGTCCAAGCTTCATTCGGGACGACACGGATCATCGACCGGATGCCGGCATCAAAGCCAGGCATCCGGGTGACGGGCGACAAGCGTTACATGCTGCACTTGTCGGCGTAGGCGTCCTTGTGGTCTTCGAAAGCGGTGGCGATGATCTTGTTGGTGAGCACGCCGTCGGCTTCCTTCACCACTTCGCGAACGTAGATGTTCTGGATCGGGTGGTTGTTGTTGTTGAAGACGAACTTGCCGCGCACCGACTGGAAGTCGGCTGCCTTAAGCGCTGCGCGGAAGGCGTCCTTGTCCTTGACATCAGCCTTGGAAAGGGCGGCGAGGATCAGGTTGGCCGTATCCCAGCTCTGCGCCGCGTAGATCGAGGGCAGGCGCTTGTATTCGGCCTTGAAGGCTTCAACGAACTTCTTGTTGGCCTCGTTGTCGAGGTCCTTCGACCAGGTCGCGGAGTTCTTGACGCCGAGGGCAGCATCGCCGATCGCCGGCAGGACGTCCTGGCTGAAGGAGAAGCCGGGGCCCATGACCGGGATGTTCACGCCCGACTGGGCGTATTGCTTCATGAAGGCGATGCCCATGCCGCCGGGCAGGAAGAAGTAGACGCTGTCGGCGCCCGAGGCGCGGATCTGGGCGATCTCGGCGGCATAGTCGGTCTGGCCGACCTGCGTGTAGATCTCGCCGGCAAGTGCACCCTTGTAGTAGCGCTTGAAGCCGGTCAGCGCGTCCTTGCCGGCCGGATAGTTGGGCGCCAGGATGAAGGCGTTCTTGTAGTCCTTGTTGGCGTATTGCCCCATCGCCTCGTGGAAGTTGTCGTTCTGGTAGGCGACGTTGAAATAGTTCGGATTGCAGTTCGCACCGGCAAGCGCCGAAGGACCGGCGTTCGGCGAGAGATAGATCACGTCCTGCGCCACCGTGTTCGGCACGACGGCCATTGCGAGGTTCGACCAGATGATGCCCGTCATCAGGTCGACCTTGTCGCCCTGGATCATCTTCTCGGCGATCTGCACCGCAAGTTCCGGCTTCTGGGCATCGTCCTCGATCACCAGTTCGACGTCCTTGTTGCCCGACTGCTTGATCGCCAGGGTGAAGGCGTCGCGCATGTCGATGCCGAGGCCCGCGCCGCCGCCTGAAAGCGTGGTGATGACGCCGATCTTCACCGGCTCGGCATGGGCAAGGCTCGATGTCGCAAGCGAAAGGCCAAGAAGGCCCGCGGCCAGAATGCGGTTCATGCTGTTCTCCTCTTTGTTGGTTCCCTTTTGGGTTGTGTTCTATCAGAGACCCGTGCGCACGTGCCAGAGCTCGGGGAAAAGTTCCACTTCGAGCATCTTTTTCAGATAGGACGCGCCGGATGTGCCCCCGGTTCCGCGTTTCATGCCGATGATGCGCTCGACCGTCGTGACGTGGTTGAAGCGCCAGCGGCGGAAATAGTCCTCGAAATCGACCAGCTTCTCGGCAAGCTCGTAGAGCATCCAGTAGCGTTCCGGATCGCGGTAGACGGTCTGCCAGGCGGCAAAGACCTTGTCGCTTTCCGCTCGCGTCTCGCGCCAATCGGTCTTGTCCGCTTCCGCGCCGACGTCGAAGCCGTTGCGCGAAAGAAGCCGGATCGCCTCGTCGTAGAGCGACGGCGCTGAAAGTATCGCTTCCAGCTTTTCCATGATGTCGGGGCGGTGCGCATGGGGGCCGAGCATCGCGACATTGCGGTTGCCGGCAAGGAACTCGATCGCCCGGTACTGCCACGACTGGAAGCCGGAGGACTGGCCGAGCGATTCGCGGAACGTGGTGTATTCGCTCGGGGTCATCGTGCGCAGCACGTCCCAGGCGCTGTTCAGCTGCTCGAAGATGCGGGCGACGCGCGTCAGCATCTTGAACGCGGGCTCCAGCCGGTCGTCGCGGATCGAGCGGACCGCCGCGTTGATCTCGTGCAGCGCGAGCTTCATCCAGAGCTCGGACGTCTGATGCTGGATGATGAACAGCATCTCGTCATGGGCTTTGGAAAGCGGCTCCTGTGCGTCCAGCACCTTTTCCAGCATCAGGTAGTCGCTGTAGGACATGCGTCCCTTGAACGACATTTGGGCGCCTTCTTTCGAAGGGTCGTATGACTTGCTCATATTTTCAGTTCTCCGACCGCAATCGGAACCGCTGGATCTTGCCCGTGGCTGTCTTTGGCAGGTTGTCCAGGAACTTTACCGATCGCGGATATTTGTAGGGTGCGATCGTCGCCTTCACATGATCCTGCAGCCGCTTGATCGTTGCGTCGTCCGCCGACACGCCAGATATCAGAACGACATAGGCTTCGACAATCTGGCCGCGCTCCGCATCGGGCGCGCCGACAACGGCGCATTCGGCGACTTCCGGATGCGCGATCAGCGCCGCCTCGACCTCGGGGCCGGCGATGTTGTAGCCGGCGGTGATGATCATGTCGTCGGAGCGGGCGGCGAAATGGAAGAACCCGTCCTCGTCCTGGTAGAAGGCGTCGCCGGTAAGGTTCCAGCCGTCGCGGACATAGTCGCGCTGGCGGGCATCCGACATGTAGCGGCAGCCGGTCGGGCCGCGCACCGCAAGCCTGCCAATCGTGCCACGGGGCACTTCCTGCATGTCGTCATTGACGATCCGTGCCTGGTAGCCGCCGACGGGCTTGCCGGTCGAGGCGGCCTTGCGATCCTCGAAGCGATTGGAAATGAAGATGTGCAGCATCTCGGTCGCCCCGATGCCGTCGAGGATCGGCTTGCCGGTCTTGGCCGTCCACTCCGTAAAGACCGGACCGGGCAGGGTCTCGCCCGCGGAAATCGCGACGCGCAGTGATGAAAGATCGGCGCCGTTGTCCATCGCCTTCATCATCGCCCGATAGGCGGTGGGAGCGGTAAACGAGATCGTCGCTCTGTATTTCTCGATAATCTCCACCATGTTGGCGGGCGTCGCGTGCTCGAGCAGTGTCGCTGCGGCTCCAAAGCGCAAGGGGAAGATCGCAAGGCCGCCAAGGCCGAAGGTGAAGGCGAGCGGCGGCGAGCCGACGAAGATATCATCGGGCGTGACGGCGAGCACTTCACGGGCGTAGCCGTCGGCGATCGCAAGCAGATCGCGATGGAAGTGCATGGTCGCCTTGGGGATCCCGGTCGTGCCCGAGGTGAAGCCGAGCAGCGCCACGTCGTCGCGACCGGTATGCACGGCCTCGAACACGACGGATTTGTCGAGTGCGATGCGGTCGAGTTCCGCGTCGTGGTTCGCCGTGCCGTCGAAGCTCACGACCTGCTTCAGAAAGCGGCTGTCCTTGGCGCAGGCGATCATCTCTTCCATCAGTCGCGTGTCGCAGAGCGCCAGGCTGACTTCGGCCTTGTCGACGATCTTGGCGAGTTCCCCGGCTCTCAGCATCGGCATGGTGTTGACGACGACGGCACCGGCCTTGGTTGCCGCCAGCCAGCAGGCGACCATGGCCGGATTGTTGGCGGACCGGATGAGCACGCGATGGCCGGGTTTGACGCCGTAATTTTCGACCAGCGCATGGGCGAGCCGGTTGGTCCAGTCGGACAGTTCCTTGTAGGTCCGGCGGCGCCCGTTGCCGATCAGCGCGGTATGATCGCCGAAACCCTTGGCGACCATGGCGTCCGTCAGTTCAACGGCGGCGTTGAGGTGATCCGGATAGTCAAAACCTTCGAGAAGGAACTCCGGCCATTCTTCCGGTGGCGGAAGATGGTCGCGGGTGAACGTATCGACGTGCGAAGTCGGTCCAAGCATGTGGCGGCTGTTCCCTATTTTCGTTCGTGCCTGTTGCCCAGGCATTGTTCAAAGCCGGCTGAAAGTCTTGCGGTGGTTCAAAGCCCTGGTCTGCAGGCACGCGACGAGCGTCGCGTCACGGTTCAAGGTGACACGGGCGGTCGCTGACGCGATCCCAGTTATGGCGATAGGCACAGCGAGACCTCCACTTCTCGGCTGAACATGGGGCAGCATCGCACCAGTCCAAAATTATTTCAAGCCTAAAGTTTTTTTCGAATTCCAGCATTGCCTTTCCCGGTGGGGCAGGCGATTGCTATCTGTAAGGAGACATCAAGGGGAGGATGAAATCGATGCTGGAACACCGCATTTCCGACTGGGACGACGCCTATGCGAACGGCTCGAACATCGCGCGCGGCGATCGCTGGCCGGAGGCTTGGGTCAAGCCGGCCGAGGCGTTCCGCAACGCCCTCTCGAGCGCTGGACGCGCCAAACTCGACCTTGCCTATGGCGATCGGCCGAGGAACCGCATGGACCTCTTTCTGCCCGATGGTTCGCCCAAGGGCCTGGTGGTCTTCGTCCACGGCGGCTACTGGCTGCAGCTCGACAAGAGCTTCTGGTCCCACTTGGCGGCAGGGGCCGTGGAGCACGGCTATGCCGTCGCGATGCCGTCCTACACGCTCTGCCCGGAGATCCGCATTGCCGGGATCGTCGAGGACGTCGCCGCCGCCATCAGCGAGGCAGCGAAACGCGTCGAGGGTCCCTTGATGCTGACTGGCCACTCGGCCGGCGGCCATCTGGTCAGCCGGATGATCACGACGACAGCGCCGCTTTCGCGGGATGTCCAGGCCCGGATCCGCAACGTCGTGTCGATCTCGGGCGTCCATGACCTGCGCCCGATCATGTCGACGACCATGAACGAGAAGCTCGCCATCGACGAGGCCGAGGCACTTTCGCAGAGCCCGGCGCTGCTGCGGCCCATGAAAGACGCCCGTATCACCTGCTGGGTCGGCGGCGGCGAGCGTGCGGAGTTCCTGCGCCAGAATGCGCTTCTTGCCAATATCTGGACCGGGTTGGGCGCAAGGACGGCTGCTGTCGCCGAACCGGACAGGCACCACTTCAACGTCATCGACGGCCTTGCCGACGCCAGGCATCCTCTGGTTCGGACGCTGCTGTCGGACGAGTGATCGTCAGGCCGGGTCGCTTCGCTATTCCCACGACAAGGGTATGACGCGCTTCCATCCGCGTCATACCTCTCGTGTTGGTATCGCTACTATATCCGCAAGGTATGCTCTCCAACCCAAATGGTGTTGGACGCTTTCCCGCGCCTGTTCGATCTTGTGACCCTGGTTGCAATGACGCGGGAGGAAAACATGAGCAGCGATATCGGCAAGACGCTTCTGCAGGAAAGACATATCGGCGGTGTCCTGTTCGACGGCGGTTGGAGGGCGGCCGCGAATGTGGTGGACGCCGTCGAGCCGGGGCGCGACATTGGGAAGGGTCGGCATGGCCAGCCCCGCCGCGGTCGCTGAAGCAGCAGCGCGCGCTCGGCTGGCACAGCCGGCCTGGGCGGCGACGGCCTATGAACGGCGTGCGGAGATCTTGCGTAAGGCGGCGCAGGTCGCCGAGGGACACCGTGCGGAGATCGCCGGCTGGATCGTGCGCGAATCCGGCTCCGTTCCGGCAAAGGCCGAATTCGAGGTCGCGCTCACCATCAAGGCGCTCTACGAGGCGGCTGCGATGCCCTCGCAGGCGGCCGGTGCCGTGTTACCGTCGCAGCCGGGCCGGCTGAGCTTTGCCAAGCGCCGGCCGATCGGCGTCGTCGGCGTCATCTCGCCTTTCAATTTCCCTCTCTATCTCGCCATGCGTGCCGTTGCGCCTGCGATTGCCGTCGGCAATGCCGTCGTTCTCAAGCCTGATCCGCGCACGGCCCTTTGCGGCGGTCACGTTATCGCTCGCCTCTTCGAGGAAGCGGGGCTTCCTGAGGGCGTGCTTGCGGTGCTGCCGGGCGACGGCGCGGCCGGAGCTGCGCTGACGGACGACCGAAACATCGGCATGATCCAGTTTACCGGCTCGACGGCGGCCGGGCGCCGGGTCGGCGAGGCGGCGGGGCGCAATCTGAAGAAGGTGTCGCTTGAACTCGGCGGCAAGAATTCCTTCATTGTGCTCGACGATGCCGACCTCGACCTTGCGGTCAGGAACGCCGTCTGGAGCGTCTATCTGCATCAGGGGCAGATCTGCATGTCGGCGGGTCGCGTCCTGGTGCAGTCGGGCATCGCCGAAAAGTTCACCGCCAAGCTCGCAGATCATGCCGGCAGGCTGCCGGTCGGTGATCCGGCCACGGGCCAGGTGGCGCTTGGCCCCCTCATCAACCGCGCCCAGGCTGACCACGCGCTTGGCATCGTCAAGGCGGCGGTCGCAGGCGGTGCCAAGCTCGAAGCCGGCGGCAGCAGCGACGGGTTGTTCTTCCAGCCGACGGTCCTGGCCGGCGTTTCGCCCGGGAACCCCGCCTTCGCCGAGGAGATTTTCGCGCCCGTGGCGGTGGTCACGACCTTCAATACGGACGAGGAGGCGGTCGCGCTTGCCAACGATACAGATTACGGCCTGTCGGCAGCGATCGTCTCGCGCAATGTCGGCCGGGCACTGGCGCTCGGCGAAAGGCTGAATGTCGGTCTGCTCCATATCAACGATGCCACGGTCAATGACGACGTCGTCAATCCGTTCGGCGGCGTCGGCGCTTCCGGCAACGGCACCAGCATCGGCGGCCCGGCCAACTGGGAAGAGTTCACCCAGTGGCAGTGGGTGACGATCAGGGCGGAGCCGCCGGCATACCCGCTTTGAAGCGACAAGAGCCACGGAATAGCGCCCGTTACGCAGGCCGCAACATCCCTTGGCTCTTTGGCATTCGATGACGTCGCTACGGTACGTGACGAGGACGGGGGCTCGACGCTTCCTGCTGCCCGCAAGAATGCGCGTTCCGCAAAACCGAAACCGACCGCTTCCGATGACGGTCGAATTTATCGGTTTTTGACGCCTTCAAAACTGACTAGAGTGCTGCTCCCGGTCTCGCATGGAGCGCGACGGGCACAAGAGAAGGCTCGCATGGACACGCCGTCGAACGTCAGTGATCTTGCTTCGATCATCCAGACCTCGCTGGCGCCGGTGTTCCTTCTCGCAGGCACCGCGGGCTTCGTCAGCGTCTACGCCACCCGCCTTGGCAGGGTGTCCGACCGCCTTAACGAGATCGGGGAGAAGGACGAGCAGAGCGGAGCGCGGCGCACGCAGCTCAACTATCTGCGCCGGCGTACGCTGGCGCTTGAGATCGCGGTGGCGCTCGGAACCCTGGCCGCGATCTGCACGGGCTGCGCCATTCTCAACCTTCTGTCGGGAGCGCTTGATTTCCGGTTTCGCGAGGAGAACCTGTTCTGGTTCTTCGGCGGTGCGATCCTCTCGCTTATCGGGTCGCTGGTGGCCTTCCTGTTCGAGATGCTGATCGCCGGGCGAAACATGTTGCGCCAGATGCGCACCGACCTGGCGGCGCCGGAAAGCGACTGATTCTCAGGGCAAATCCACGCCCCGGTGCGCAGCGCATTGGATGACAAGACCGCTACTCCTCGACTTCGATCACGCGAATTCGACCGTGGCCTCCGCCTCGTTGACCACCCAGTCGATGAACACCTTGGCAAGCGGCGAGCTGTCCCGGTTCTTCTGCGTGACGATGTAGTAGCCCTTTGCAGCCGATTTGATGAAACCCTTCAGTGGACGCACGAGCGCGCCCTGGGCGAGTTCTTCGCCCGCTGTCAGATTGTCACCCATCGCGATGCCTATTCCGCTGCGGGCAGCGGCCAGGTTCTGGTTGAAATCCTCGAAACTCACCCGGCGGACGGTTGGCGGTATTTCCTGGCCGTGATGGCTGAACCAGTCGTTCCAATGGGTCGAGCCGACGCCGTCGACAAGGATGTGCCGGGTCAAATCCCTGGTGCGCTTGATGTCACCGTCGCGGTTGAGCAGGATCGGGCTGCAGACGGGGAAGAACTCCAACTGCCTGAGCGGCGTGGCCTCGCCTTTTGCGACAGCGGGATCGCCGAACATGATCGCCAGATCCGCGCGGCCGTCCGGGAAGGGTTCGCCCCATTCCGGCATCGAGAGGATCTGCAGCTCGACGTGTTCGTAACGCTCGTAGAACTTGCCGAGACGTGGCACCAGCCATCGTGTTGCAAAGGCCGGCATGCACCTGACGGCGAGCCTTCCGGCAATCGGATTGCGCTGCAGGCCGAGCACCGCATCGTTGAGGGTCTCGAAGGATTGAGTGAGCTTGGAGAACAGCTCCTGGCCTTCGGGGGTCAGCGCGAAGCTGTCGCGCGATTTGGTGGCGAGCGCAAAACCGAAATGCTCTTCCAGCTGCCGGAACTGCTTACTGACCGCCCCCGGCGTCACGTGCAGCTCATGCGCAGCCTTCGTCAGGCTCCTGTTTCGGGCGCTCGCCTCGAAGGCGCGCAGGGCATTGAGCGGCGGCAGTCTCGTCACAGATCTCACTCCCGGTCTCTCCTGTGATTGAGAAAACCTCAAGTAAGAGCGGAAATCAATTCGTTATGAGGGAGGAAAACGATCCGTTAGCATCTGCTTTAACGAAACGGGAGGCTGGTTTGATTATGACAGCCGACCACATGCAAGGGGATCAGACATGAACGCCGTTCCGCCCAAGAAAAAAGATCTTTACTCCGCAACGATCAAGTATTTCGGCTCTGTCGCCGAACCCGCTTTCGAGGCGTCCGAGCGGCTGAGCAACCTCTGGGGCCGAAACTGGGGTTGCGACAACGATGTCGGCCAGCTGCGCACCGTGCTGATGCACCGTCCGGGAGAGGAGTTTTCCGTTATCGACCGCACCAAGCGCATTGAGGAAATCGGCACCTATGGCGACCTCGAGGCCGGCTGGTACTGGCAGAGCGACAGCATCCCGACCCTTGAGGAACTGCAGGCCCAGCATGATGGTCTCGCCGATTTGCTGCGGGCCGAAGGCGTCGAGGTCGTTTATGTCGAAGGCGTCGATCGCGGCCGCTTCAAGTCGGTCTACACTCGGGACTCCTGCATCGCCGTGAAGGGCGGGGCGATCATCCCGCGGCTGGCACCGCGCATGCGCCATGGCGAGGAACTCGCCGTGACCCGGACGCTGGCAAAGCAGGGCATGCCGGTGCTTCGCACCCTGCACGGAACCGCGATGGCTGAAGGCGGCAGCTTTGCCTGGCTCAACAGCCGCACCGCCGTCATCGGCCGCGGCATCCGCATCAACGACGACGGCATCAGCCAGATCGCCGAGGTCCTGCGCTACCAGGGCGTTGAACTTCTGGTCGTCGACCTCTGCGGCTACGACATTCATATCGACGGCCATTTTCTGATGATCGACGTCGATCTCGCCCTGGTCTGGCCGCGCGGCCTCTCCTTCGTCTTCCTGGAAAAGCTGCGCGCGCTCGGCATCCGCACCATCGAAATGAACGAGGACGACAATCCCTGGATCGTCAACGGCCTGGCGATTGCGCCCGGCCGGGTGATCATGCCGCGCGGCCTCTCCGACCAGACCCGCGAGGCGCTCGCCCGCCACAATGTCACCGTGCTTGAGATCGACTACGACAAGGTTCAGCTCAACGGCGGCGGCATCCATTGCTCGACCAGCCCGCTGATCCGGGACAGCGTCGACTGAGCGGAGTTAGAGACCATGTCAGCCCATATTTCCATTCGCAAAGCCTGCAAGTCCTTCGGGACCTTCGAGGCCTTGAGAAACGTCTCGCTCGACATCGAGAAGGGGGAGTTCCTCACCTTTCTCGGCCCGTCCGGATCGGGCAAGTCGACGCTTCTGAACGCGATCGCCGGCTTCGAGCCGCTGTCGTCGGGCGCCATTTTGAGAAACGGTGAGGATATCGGCGCGACGCCGGCCGACCGGCGCAATTTCGGCATGGTGTTCCAGGGCTATGCGCTGTTCCCGCATCTGACCGTTGCCGAGAACATCGCCTTTTCGCTGCGCGTGCGGAAAGTGGCACGGGCGGAGGTGGATGAGCGCGTGGCCCGGATGGTCGACCTCGTCGGCCTCAGGGGACACGAACACAAGCGCCCATCGGCACTGTCGGGCGGGCAGCAGCAGCGTGTAGCACTTGCACGCGCGCTGGTGTTCGAGCCCGAACTCCTGCTGCTCGACGAGCCGCTGTCGGCGCTCGACAAGAACCTTCGCGAGCAATTGCAGGACGAACTGGTCGCCATCCACCGCAAGACCGGAACGACCTTCCTGTTCGTCACCCACGACCAGATGGAAGCCATGGCCATGTCGGACCGGATCGCGATCTTCGACCATGGCCGCATCGTCCAGCTCGACCGGCCAAGCGTGCTCTATGACGAACCCAACTCCCGTTTCGTCGCGGAGTTTCTCGGCACGATGAACACGCTGCCGGTCTCGCGGCAACGGGCCGTCGCCGGGGAATTTCACGCCCATGTCGGCGAGTTCGGCGTCAGGGCAACGCTGCCCGACGCCGAGCAGCTGGCGGGGGCGCCGGCCATTCTCGCTATTCGCCCGGAGAAGCTGACCCTTTGCCGCGACCGGCCTGAGATCGATCACAACCTGCTGCCGATGACCGTCGACGGCGTCGTCTTTCAAGGCGGAACGACCATCGTCAAGGGCAGCGCTCCGGAAGGAACGGGCCTGACAGTAACGACCGCACGTGACGCGCTCGGCATGCCGCCGGTGCGCGGAGAACAGCTTTGGGTGCGTTGGGGCCACCTGGACGGGCGCGTGCTCGCCGGCTGAAGACTCATCCTGAGAACACAAACGAACCAAACAACAAAAAGGGGAAATGGCATGAACAACGATCTGAAGGCGGAATGCCTCGAACTCTTGAAAGACGGCCATCTTAATGGCCGTATCGATCGGCGGACGTTCCTGACGGGCCTCGTCCTGCTGGGCGTCGCGCCGCATCTTGGCGGCCGATCGGCCCGCGCCGCCGAGGGCGAGCTTGTCGTCACCAACTGGGGTGGTGACGCGGTGGGCGCTTTCGAAGCGTCCCTGACCGCCAGCTACGCCGACCAACAAAAGATTGCGGTGAAGATCGACGGCTCCGGGCCGACCAAGGGCGCGATGAAGGCGCAGTTCGAAAGCGGCGCGGTTTCCTGGGACGTCTGTGACGCTGATCCCGGCGCGACGAAGTCGCTCGGGCAGGCGGGCATGATCGAGCCGATCGACTACAAGGTGGTCGATCGCGAGAAAGTGCAATCGGGCTTTGCCTATGAATACAGCGTCGCCAACTATTTCCTGAGCTATGTCATCGCCTATGACGCCAAGAAATTCGGCGACAACCCACCGAAGTCCTGGGCCGATTTCTGGAACGTCGAGAAGTACCCGGGCAAGCGCTCGCTTTACAAATGGATGTCGGGCTGCATGGAGGCAGCGCTTCTCGCCGACGGCGTACCGATGGACAAGCTCTATCCGCTGGACGAAGAACGCGCCATCCGCAAGCTCAACGAGATCAAGCCGCATATCGTCAGCTTCTGGGATTCCGGTGCCGAGAGCCAACAGCTGATGCGCGACGGCGAGGCGTCGATGGCGCTGATCTGGCACACCCGCGCCAATCTGGTGGAGAAAGATACCGGCGGCGACGTAAGCTGGACCTATGCCGAAGGCATTCTTGCGCCGTCGGGCTGGGCGGTGATCAAGGGCAATCCGGCGGGGTCGGCCCGGGCAATGGACTTCATCCGCTATTGCCAGGATCCGACGCGCCAGGTCGAACTCCTCAAGGCTCTTGGCTGCGGCCCTTCCAATCCGCTTGCGCATGACCTCGTGCCGGCGGAGCTGAAGCGGCTGGATTGCAGCTCGGCTGAGAACATGGCGCAACAGGTGCTGATGGACATGGACTGGTATTCGGCCCGCGGTGATGCGGCGCTCGAAAAATACCTGGCGATGACCGCGTCATGATCGAGAGGCGTTTCCTGTTGCTCAAGCCCCTCGGCGCGAGCGGGTCGCTTGTAATGCTCTGGGCGTTGCCGGTGATCCTCTTGGCTGCCTATGTGCTGCCCTTTGCCGGCGTGACGCTCTGGAGCGTCACGCGGCCCGAGCTCGGCGTCGGCAATTACGTCCGCATCTTCACCGGTGCGGACTTCCAGGCGATCTTCTTCAGAACCTTCTGGGTGTGCGTGTTGAGCACGGCGATCACCATCCCGATCGCCTATCTGCTCGCCTACTACTGGGTGATGGGCAGCGCGCGCCGCAGTCGGCTGATCGAGATCTGCATCTTCATTCCGTTCTGGATCTCGGTGCTGGTGCGCGCCTTCGGCTGGGTGGTCATCCTGCGCAACAACGGGCTTGCCAGCGACGTCGCAGCGGCCTTCGGTCTGAGCGGGCTTTCGACCGGCCGAAATGTCTGGTCGGTGATCACGGGCATGGTGCACTTCATGGTGCCCTTTGCGATCCTGCCGATGGCCTCCGTCATGCGCAAGATCGACAGGCGCGTGCTTCTGGCCGCACTCGGTCTCGGCTGCCGGCCGCTCGGCGTGTTCTGGCGGATCTACCTGCCGATGTCGTTGCCCGGCGTGTTTTCGGCACTGGCCATGACCTTCATCTTCTCGCTCGGTTTCTTCGTCACGCCGATGATCCTCGGTGGCGGTCGGGTGGTGATGACGGCGGAATCGGTGTTCGTGCAGATGTTCCAGACGGCCAATTGGGGGCTCGGTGCCGCCCTCGGTGTCGTGTTGCTCGTCGTCGTCTTTGCCATCCTTTGGCTGTCGCAGCGCGTCATGCGCATCGAACAACTCATGTCGCGGTAGGTGGATCATGTTTGGCACATCACGTCTTGGCGGCTTTCTTGCCGGTGCGGCCGGGCTCTTCCTGCTCTTGCCTCTTGCCGCCGTCATCCCGTTTTCCTTCACCGCCAAGCGTTTCCTGTCGATGCCGGACGGGGCGTATTCGCTCAGGCATTACCTGGCGATCTTCGACCCCGATACCTGGCTTGCAAGCATCGGCACGAGCACGCTCGTCGCGCTGCTCTCGAGCGTCATTGCAACGGCGCTTGCGGCCGCCTTCGGCATCGGTATCTGGCTGCGGCGGCCGGCGAGCGGGCGTTTCCTGATCGGCCTGGTGTTGTTGCCGATCATCGTTCCGCCGGTCACCTCCGCCGTCGCGCTGTATTTCCTGCTGGCGCAGATCGGCCTGCTCGACACGATCCCCGGATTGGTGCTCTCCCATGTGGTGATGATCGTGCCGTTTGCCGTCATCGCCATCCTCGGGGCGCTCAGCCGGCTGGACCGGAACCTCGAGCTTGCCGCCCGAAACCTCGGGGCAAGCCAGCTGCAGTCGATCTTCCGGGTGATCCTGCCGAACATCCGCTTCGGCCTTTTCGCGGCCTGGTTCGTCAGCCTCGTCATGTCCTGGGAAGAGAGTTCCGTCACCCTCTTCGTCAGCGGCGTCAACGTCGTCACGCTGCCCAAGCGCATATGGGACAACCTGCGCCTGGATCTCGATCCGGCGGTGGCCGCCATATCGGTGATCATGATCGTCGCGACCACCTTGGTCATCGTTTTCCGCAAGTCGGAAGCGGGAAGCTGAAAGAGACGCAACCGTCGTTCATGGGGATTGGCGCGGTTTTCCGAAAGGCGGCTGAAAGCCGCCTTTCTTGCGTTTACAGGCATCTGGAGCCCCTGCCATCGGCGGTACCCCCTCTGGGGGACTAACGCCCCCAGGCGGCGCCACGCATAGTTTCTCCATGCCGAGCGGTGTGTCGCTCCCCTCGGCCCAAGTGGAGGAGAGCCATGCAGCGCGCCATCAAACACCCCGATCCAAGGCCGCGGGCCGAAAACAACATCGTGCCGATGGCCGGTTCCGATCCGGTACAGCATCCAAACAGCGTCGCCGCCGAGGTTCGGAACCTGCGCAAGACCTACAATGCCGGCACGCCGCAGGCCCACGAGGCGCTGAAGGACGTCAGTCTGTCCATCCGCGCCAACGAGTTCTTCACGCTGCTTGGCCCTTCCGGCTGCGGCAAGACCACCTTGCTGCGCATTCTCGGCGGTTTTGAAATGCTGACGTCGGGGGCCTGCCGCATCTTCGGCGAGGATGTCAGCCGCCTGCCGCCGGAAGCGCGGCCGGTCAACACCGTGTTCCAGCAATATGCGCTGTTTCCGCACATGACCGTGCGCCGCAACATTGCCTTCGGCCTGGAAATGCTCGGCAAGCCGAAGCTCGAAGTCGATCGCACCGTCGAACGCATGCTCGATCTCGTGCACATGCGCGAATATGCCGATCGCCGCCCGGACACGATGTCGGGCGGCCAGCGCCAGCGTGTGGCACTTGCCCGCGCTCTCGCCCCGCAGCCCAAGCTGCTGTTGCTCGACGAGCCGCTGTCGGCGCTCGACCTGAAGCTCCGGCAGAAGATGCGGCTGGAACTGAAATCCCTCCAGCGCGAAACCGGCATCACCTTCATCTTCGTCACCCATGACCAGGAAGAGGCCTTGGCGATGAGCGACCGTGTCGCCGTCATCAGCAATGGCCGTCTGCAGCAGGTAGGCACGCCCGAGGAGATCTACGAGCAGCCGCAAAGCCGCTTCGTCGCCGACTTCATCGGCGAGTCGAATCTGATTGCGGCGAAAGTCGCGGGCACTGCCGGTGGCGAGGCGGCGCTCGATATTGACGGCTTCGGGCGGGTGCATGCCCCGCTCGCGCAGCCCGTCGACGATGGCCAAGAGGTCTGGCTGTCGATCCGCCCCGAGCGGCTGATGCTTGGGTCGGCTCACGGCGATGGACAGGCATCGGCGACGGTTGCCGATCGCACCTATCTCGGCAATGCGGTCGAATACCACCTGCGCGCCGGCAACCACGCGCTGACGGCACGGTCGCCGCGCGGCGGCCTGCGTGGTCGCCAGGATTTCGCCCCCGGTGATGTCGTCAGCCTCGGCTTCGAGCCGGGATCCATCAAGGTGCTTCTGTCATGAGCGCCCGGCCTCTCGCTCTTTCCTCGCGCATTCCGCCGGGCCTTGCCCATGCCGGTCTGCTCTGGCCGTCGCTCGGTATCATCCTGGTGTTCATGGTCGCGCCGATCGCGATCATGCTCACCTATTCGTTCCTGGTGCCGGGTGCCTATGGCGGCGTCGAGTGGACGTTTACGACGGCGGCCTACGAGCAGATCCTGTTCGAGCGGGATTTCCTCGACGACAGCCTGACCTTTACGCCCGACTATCTGATCATCGTCGCCCGCTCGCTCATGCAGGCGACCGTCGCGACCGCGCTTTGCCTCGTGATCAGCGTGCCCACCGCCTATTACATCGCCACCCGCACCGACCGGGTGAAGAACATCTGGCTCTTCCTGATCACGATCCCCTATTGGGTGAACCTCCTGATCCGTACCATCGCTTTGCTGTTCGTGCTGCGTGACGATGGCCCGGTCAACAGCGCTTTGCTCGACCTCGGCTTCATCGGCCAGCCCCTGGCGCTGAGCTACAACGGCTTCGCCATCTCGCTCGGGCTGATCTATTCGTTCCTGCCCTTCATGGTGCTGCCGCTCTATTCGGCCTTCGAGCGCTTCGATTTCCGCCTGCTCGAAGCGGCCTACGATCTCTATGCGAGCCGCAGGGTCGCCTTCTTCCGCATCGTGCTGCCGGTCATGCGGCCCGGGCTGATCGCCGGCAGCCTGCTCGTCTTCATTCCCTCGGTCGGCTCCTACCTTGCGCCCGACATTCTCGGTGGCGGCAAGACGCTGATGATCGGCAACCTGATCGGAACGCAATTCCAGGCGGCGCGCAACTGGCCGTTTGGTGCTGCGCTGTCGATGATCCTGCTCACCATCACCCTCATCGTCCTTCTCTGGCTGGCGCGACGCGCCGCCCAGCAGCAACAGCAGCACTGAGAGAGGTCCGCCATGTCCATGGCCCGCTTGCGCGACCTGCGTGTCTTTCCCGGATTCGGCCTTCTTTCCGTCGGCTGCGTCGTCTTCCTCTATGCGCCGATCGTCGTTTTGGCGATCTACTCCTTCAACGATGGCCGCTCGGTCACCCGCTGGACCGGCTTTTCGTTCCGCTGGTACCAGACCGTCTTTGCCAATCAGAACATCCAGACGGCCGCCATCAACTCGGTGGTGATCGCCATCATCGCGGCGACCGTCGCCACGGTCTTTGCGCTCGGCGCCGCGATTGCGACCGTCAATCGCAAGAAGGGCGGCGGCGAGGGCGCCTATGTGGTGCTTACCTTCCCGCTGATGGTGCCGGAAATCGTCACTGCCGTCGCCTCGCTCGTCTTCTTCGTCGCGGTCGGCATCAGCCTCGGCTTTGCCACCATCCTGATTGCCCACATCGTCTTCTGCATCCCCTTTGCCTACCTGCCGATCAAGGCACGGCTCGAAAGCATGGACGCGACACTGCCGTCGGCCGCGGCCGACCTCTATGCGTCACCGGCCAGGGCGTTCCTGCGCATCACCCTGCCGCTCTTGGTGCCCGGTCTCGTCTCCGGCTGGCTGCTCGCCTTCATCATCTCGCTCGACGATTTCATCATCACCGCGCTCGTCGCCGGGCCCGGCGCCACCACCCTGCCGCTCCACATCTACGGAATGCTGAGGCTTGGCATGACGCCGGAGGTCAATGCGATCTCGACGCTGATGCTGGCCGCCTCGACCGTGCTGGTCTTGATTTCGGGACTGCTGGGGCAGGCGGGCCGCAAGCACTGACATCGCGAAAACTCAACGAAAACCAAAACAAGAAAGGGAACATCAGATGAAAAAAGCTGCCGTCTTTACTGCCCTGCTTGCCTCCACCCTTGCCGGACCCGCATCGGCCGCCGGCGATCTCTTCATCTACACCTGGGGCGAATACACGCCACCGGAGATGGTGGAGAAATTCGAGAAGACCTATGGGGTCAAGGTCCATATCGACACCTACGATTCCATGGAGACCATGCTCGCCAAGCTGAAGTCGGGGGCTGGCGGCTACGACATCATCGTGCCTGGCCACGATACGATGACGATCCTGATCGGCGAGAATCTGCTCGAGCCGATCAATGTCGCGGCGATGCCGAACTATCAGCATGTCGACGAGATGTGGCGGGACGTCTTTTGGGACAAGGGTCGCCTTTACTCGGCACCCTGGGCATGGGGCTCGACCGGTCTTGCCGTCGACCGTGACATCGTCAAGGGGGACGACACCTCGCTGAAGATCCTGTTCGAACCGGATGACGCGGTGAAGGGCAAGATCAACATGCTGCGCGACGTCAATGACGTCATAAACATGGCGCTACGCTACCTCGGCAAGCCGCGCTGCAACGACAATCCCGAGGACCTCAAAGCGGTTCTCGACCTGCTCTCGACGCAGAAGCAATTCGTCAAGAGCTACAACTCCGAGACCAAGGAACTTCTGGTTTCGGGCGAGGCGGCCGTTTCCATGAGCTGGAACGGTTATGCCATGCGCGCCCGCGACGAGCGACCGTCGATCGAATACATCTATCCGAAGGAAGGCTACACCGGCTGGATGGACAATGTCGCGGTGCCGAAGGGCGCGCCGGACCTCGAGAACGCCAAGCTCTGGATCAATTTCATTATGGATCCAGAGAACGCGGCGATGATCACCAACTACGCCCGCTACGCCAACGGCATCAAGGGTTCGGAAGCATTCGTCGACAAGGCGCTCGCCGGTGCACCCGAACTCAGCCCGCCCGAAAGCGCGCCGGCGCCGGAATTCCTCACCGCCTGCACGCCCGCCGTCACCAAACTTTACGACCGTGTCTGGACCAAGCTTCTGCGGTGACGCCGATCCCGCAGACCATGCCTCATGCCATTCTGGAGAAACCAATGACCATCGTTCAATCCGTCGTTCCCGCCGATCGGCCGAACGCCCGCTCGGCCTTCGAGAAGGACCGGGATCACGTCCTGCACCCCTATACCGACTTCTCGACCTTTGCTGCGACCGGCAGCCAGATCATCGAGAAGGCCGAGGGCGCCTATGTCGTCGACAATGCCGGGCGCCGACTGCTCGATGGCATCGCCGGTCTCTGGTGCGTCAACATCGGCCATGGCCGTCGCGAGATGGCCGATGCGATCGCCGCTCAGGTCATGGACATGGACTATTACAATCCCTTCGGCGCATCGGGCAACGTGCCGGCCGCAGAACTCGGAGCGCGGCTTGCGGAGCTTGCGCCCGGAAGCCTCAACCATGTCTATTACACCTGCGGCGGTTCGACCGCGAACGATGCGGCTGTTCGTATCGTGCACTACTACTTCGCCATGCGCGGCAAGCCGGGCAAGCGCAAGATCATCTCGCGCAACAACGGCTATCACGGCGCAACCTATGTGGCAGCGGCGCTGACCGGTATTCACGGCACCAAGTATGGCTTTGCCCAGGTCGGCGAGGATTTCATCCACCACATCTCGGCTGCCGATTGTTACGCCCGTCCGGACGGCATGTCGGAGGAAGCCTATTGCGACCTTCTGGTGCGCGAATTCGAGATGCGCATCGAACAGCTCGGACCGCAGAACGTCGCCGCCTTCATCGCCGAGCCGATCATGGGGGCAGGGGGCGTTCTGGTGGCGCCGAAGGGGTATCACAAGCGCATGCAGGCGGTCTGCCGCCGCAACGATATTCTCTACATCGCCGATGAGGTGGTCACCGGTTTCGGCCGTCTCGGCGAGTGGTTCGCCTCCGACGCCATTTATGAGACGCAGCCGGATATCCTGGTTTCGGCCAAGGGCATTACCTCAGGCTACATCCCGCTCGGTGCGACGCTGATTTCCGACGAAATTTACGACGTCATCAGCCGTCCGCAGTGCGAGGGCGGCGTGTTTTCGATGGGGTTGACTTATTTCGGCCATCCGGTCGCCTGTGCCGCAGCGCTCACAAACATCGACATCATGGAGCGGGAGCGGCTCCTGCCGCATGCGGCGAAAACCGGCGCCTACCTGCAGCGCCGGGCAAAGGCTCTTCTCGCCCACGACATTGTCGGCGATGTCCGTGGCGCGGGCCTGATGCTTGGCATCGATCTCGTCGCAGACAAGGTCACGAAACAGCCACTGCCGGCTTACGAGAAGGCGAGCGAGGTGATCTTCCAGGGCTGCGTCGCCCGCGGCGTCATCGTCCGGCCGGTCGGCAACCGGCTCATCGTATCGCCACCTTTGATCGTCACGGAAACCGAGTGCGACACGATCGTCTCTGCCCTGTCGGAATCGATCGCCGCTTTCATGGCATCCCGCGCTTGAGGAGCATCTGAGATGAGCGAAGTCACGGTCGCAGCGACGCAGATGGCCTGCAGCTGGAACATCGACGAGAACATCGAAAAGGCCGAGGAACTGGTGCGGCTTGCGCACGAGGATGGCGCGCAGATCATCCTTCTGCAGGAGCTGTTCCAGACACCTTATTTCTGCCTGGAGCAGACGATCGACCATCTCGATCTGGCGGCGAGCCTCGGCGAGGATCGCGCCATCAGGCATTTTCGCACGGTTGCGAAAGAGCTCGGCGTGGTTCTGCCAATTTCCTACTACGAGAAGGCCGGGCCGGCACAATACAATTCGCTGGCGATCATCGATGCGGACGGCGAGATCCTCTGGAATTATCGCAAATCCCATATTCCGCAGGCGCCGGGTTACGAGGAGAAGTTCTATTTCAGCCCCGGCGATACCGGCTTTCGTGCCGTCGATACGCGGTACGCGCGGATTGGCTGCGGCATCTGCTGGGATCAATGGTTCCCGGAAACCGCCCGGGCACTCGCCTTGCAAGGGGCGGAACTTCTGTTCTTCCCGACGGCGATCGGCAGCGAACAGAACGTCGAGATCGACAGTTCCGGCCATTGGCGTCGCACGATGCAGGGGCATGCGGCCGCCAACATGATCCCGGTGATCGCCTCCAACCGGGTTGGTAGGGAGGCAGCCGGCAACAGCGAGGCGCTGTTTTATGGCACATCCTTCATTGCCGACCAGACGGGGGCGATCGTTGCGGAGGCGAGCCGGACCGACGAAACCTATCTGACGGCACGTTTCGATCTTGATGCGGTCCGCGCCTTCCGGCGCAGCTGGGGCATCTATCGCGACCGAAGGCCGGACCTTTACGGCGCCATTCGCACCCTCGATGGCGAGACGGCGATCGGCTGACGGTCGCCTGCAAATTTCTCAACGACAACCGGAAGAGCCAGGTTTTCGGTCGCCTGCGATATCGCAGATGACGGGGCCGGGCGAAAGGATATGATATCATGAAGAACCAGACACCACGCGAAGCCGGGTTTAGCATGCCGGCCGAATGGGAGTCGCATAAGCGCACCTGGATGATGTGGCCATGCCGTCACGAAGTCTGGGACGACATTGCCGCCACCCGCCGCGATTATGCGGCCGTCGCCCATGCGATCCGCGAGTTCGAGCCGGTGACGATGGCCGCGCGTGCGGAGGATATGGCCGAGGCACGCGCCATCCTCGATCCGTCGATCGATCTCGTCGAGGCCGATATAAACGACAGCTGGGCGCGTGATGCCGGGCCGTGCTTCCTGACGGCTGCCGACGGCCGGCGCGCAGGCGCCCGCTTCAAGTTCAACGCCTGGGGCGGAAAATATCATCCGTTCAACGGCGATGCCGCCTTTTCCGGACTGGTGCTGGAGAAGGCAGGCGTTGCCAGCTTCGTCTCGAACCTGATTGCTGAAGGTGGCGGTGTCAGCGTCGACGGCGAAGGTACGATCATCACCACCGAGACCTGCTTCCCGAACAGCAACCGCAATCCCGGCTGGAGCCGCGACGACATTGAGCGCGAGCTTCTCGACATGCTCGGCGGTGAAAAGGTGATCTGGCTGCCCGGCAATCCGATCGAGGACGAGACCGACGGCCATGTGGACGGCATTGCCGTCTTTGTCGCGCCCGGCGTCGTCCTGATGGAAAGCCCTGGTGAGGGGGGGAGCAAGGAGGAGGATGAGTGGAACCACTACATCCGCCTGAACCTCGAGGCGATGAAGGGCCAGACCGACGCCAAGGGCCGACCGATCCGCATCGTTACGGTTCCCGAAGCCGTCGACGCGCCGTCGGATCATCCGAAGTTCTGCCGTTCCTACGTCAATTCCTACCTCGTCAATGGCGGCGTAATCATGCCGTGTTATGGCATCGAGTCCGACACGGTCGTACGGCAGATGTTCCGGTCGCTATTTCCGGACAGGCGGGTCCGTGAGGTCCGCATCGACGCCATTGCCATCGGTGGCGGCGGCATCCATTGCATTACCCAGCAGGAACCGCTTTGATCGTCGAGGGATTCTTGACGACAAGGCGGGGAATGACGGGATTTCCGTTTGAGCAAATGACATTGATCGGCAAGGCCGTGGCTGCGATCGGCAGCCCGGCCTTTCCGGATGCGTTGAGGCAACTGTGCCTCGACGTCTACGGCTTCGACAGCCTGTTCGTTTCGGTCTTTTCCACAGACCAGCCGCCGCTGCAGCTTTATAGCGACCTCGATCCCGAGGCGACCCGCCGCACCGTCGGCCCCTATCTCAGCTTCGCCTATTTGCTGGATCCGTTCTACAGCCTCTACAGAAGCGATCCCGGTGACCGGGTGGTGAGCCTCGACGACTGTGCTCCGGACGATTTTCGCACCAGCGAATACTACCGCATGTTCTATTCGGAGACCGGGCTCTACGACGAAATCGTCATGCTGGTCGCAAGTGCCGAGGGCACCGCGATCGCGCTTTCGCTCGGCCAGCGGACAGAGGACTGCCGTCCCGGGCCGCAGGCCCGCGCCCATCTCGACGGGCTGTTGCCTGTTGTCTCCGAGCTTTGCCGCAAACACTGGCCGCAACCGATCGCCAACCAGGGACATGGCGAGCCGGCGGCCGATACGGTCTTTGCCACGCTGTCGCAATTGAAGGTGAGCACCCGCGAGGGCGAGATCATCCGGCTGATGCTGAAGGGACATTCGACCAAGAGCATTGCGCGCATTCTCGGCAACAGCCCGGAGACGGTGAAGGTCCACCGCAAGCGCATCTATTCCAAGCTCAAGATTTCCTCGCAGGGCGAGCTGTTCTCGCTCCTGCTTGGCGGTACAGGCGGGTAAAGACGCCGCTTTCACGCGAGGGCTTGCGGCAAGCAGAGCCCTGCAACGACAGTCGTGATGCCGTGCGTTCGCATGAACGCACGGCATTTTAGCGCTTAGTGTTCGGAGAAAAGACCTTCCGCATCATAGACTGGCTCGCCCTGCAGAAGCGTCGCTTCGACGGCGGCCTTGCCGATCTCCTTGACCGGGATCTCGAAGATATCCTTGTCGATGACGACGAGGTCCGCGAACTTGCCTGGCTCGATCGTGCCCGTCTTGTCGTCCTGGTTGAGCAGCTTTGCCGGGTTGATCGTCATCCATTTGACGGCCGTTTCGACATCCGTCGCGCCATCCTTCTTGCGCTGAAGGGCGGTCTGGATCTTGACGAGCGGTGACAGCTCATCGGCGTCGAAATCGCTGCTCATCACCACGGTCGCGCCCGTCTTCTCGATGCTTCCGGCCGGCATCATGGTGTCGGCGCGATCGCCGATGAACTTGCGGATGAAGGCATCGTATTCCCGGCTGAGCGAACTCGGTGCCAGCTGGAAATCGGCAACGACGCCCTCGTCCTTGAAGCGGCCGTAATCGGTCTTGTCGAGCAGGTAGATATGCGTCAACCGGTGCGGACCTGGCGCCGGGGCGGACTGTGCGATGGCGTCGAGCGCCAGGCGCGCACCGCGGTCACCGGTCACGTGATAGTGCAGCTTGAAGCCCTTCTCGGAAAGAACCTTGGAGTAGCGGTCGAGCGTCGCCTCGTCGAAATAGAGGAACCCGCTGTCGAAGCCGTGGTCGATGCCCGGACCCTTTCTATAGGGCGCAAGCAGGGCACCGGTGCGCTGCTCGAGGATGCCGTCGACATAGATCTTCACCTGGTTGAACTTCAAAAGCCGGTTCGGATCGTTGCTGTAGAAACTTGACAGCTTTTCCACCTGCTCGTCGAAAGGCAGGTCGGGATAGACGTAGACTGCGTTGGCGGCTCTCAGCGTCAGCGTGTCGTTCTTCTCCGCCATCTCCCAGGCCTTCAAGTGCCCCTGCGGCCAGAAGCCCCCGGCATCGCTGACGGTGGTGATGCCGTTTTCGGCCATCGTCTTTAACGTCGGCAGCATGCTTTCATAGGCGAACTTGACGTTTTCGGGTGTATCCGGAAAGGCGAGGTTGCGCAGCTTCTGTTGGGCGTTTTCGAGCACGATGCCGTTCGGCGCGCCCGTCTTCTTGTCGCGCAGGATGATGCCGCCCGGCGGGTTGCCGTCGATCTTGTCGTAACCGGCAGCCTCAAGCGCGACGCTGTTGGCCCAGGCGCCGTGGCCGATGTCGTCGAGGATCAGGATCGGCCTGTCCTCGGAGATCTCGTCCAGCACGCCGACCGGGTCTTCGGTTTCGTCGAGCAGGTTGGTCATGCTGACACCGGAGCCGACCACCCATTCGTTGTCGCTCTGCTTGACGCAATCGCGAACGCTGTCCTTGGTCTCCTCAAGAGAGGCGAAGGGCTCGAACTCGCAGAGGCTGGCATTGACCCCGGCCTCGATCAGATGCACGTGGGCATCCTGGAAGCCCGGCAGGAGCATGCGACCGCCGAGCTTGACGACGTGGGCGTCCGCTCCGGCTTTCTCAAGGACAGCCGCCTCGTCGCCGACGGCAAGGATCACCCCGTCGTCATCGATCGCCACCGCCTCGGCCAAGGGGGCGGCGGGGTTCATGGTGCGGACCTTGGCGTCGGTGATGACGAGCGTCTCGGCGGCGGCGCCGGCAGCGGCGCTGCAAAGTGCCGAGGCTGCGAGAAGCAGGCCGGTCAGCGACCGCAGCGTTCTCCTGGTGTTTGGGGCCATGGGGTTCGTACCTTTCCTGTCGTATGTTCTAGATATAACGCTCCTCACATCAATGCAGGTGAACTCTCCGATAATCGATGCTGCGGGCGTTTGGGTGCCGACACCACGTATGGTGGGCTGTCGGCTGTCGCCGGCGCTCAGTCGAGCGTCACCCAGACGGATTTGGACTGGGTGTTGTCGAGGAGCGCCTGCAGACATTTGTCCCGGCCGTGACCGGAGAGTTTCCAGCCGCCCCAGGGCTGGCTCATGTCGCCGTTCATATAGCCGTTGATCCAGACCATGCCGCATTCGAGATCGCGGGCGATGCGGTGGGCCTTGCCGAGGTTGGACGTCCAGACGCCGGCGGCCAGGCCATAGGGGCTGTCGTTGGCGATCCTGACGGCGTCCTCCGCTCCGTCATGGGCAATGATCGCGCCGACCGGGCCGAAGATTTCTTCTTGCGCAATCGTCATGCGGCTGTCGACGCCGGCAAAGAGTGTCGGCTCCACGAAGCATGCTGCGCTTGACGTGCGATCGGGCGCGCCGCCGCCAATCACGGGTTTCGCCCCATCCTTGCGCGCGCCGTCGATATAGTCGAGCACGCGGCCCTGATGGGCCTTGTTGACGAGCGGTCCCATCGTCGTCGTCGGGTCGAGCGGATCTCCCGGCCGATACTTCCGGGAAGCGTGCCCTGCAAGGAGCGCGCAGAATTCGTCGTGAATGCTGCGTTCCACCACAATGCGGGAACCGGCCGAGCAGACTTCGCCCTGATTGCCGAACAGGCCGTCGGCGACCTTCTCGGCAACCGCCGACAGGTCCTCCACATCGGCAAGTACGATCTGCGGCGACTTGCCGCCAAGCTCGGCCGAAACCGCCTTGAGGTTCGTATCCGCGGCGTAGCGATACATCTGCCGGCCGATTGCCGTCGAGCCGGTGAAGGCGATCTTTTCGACATGCATCGAACGTGCCAGCGCCTGGCCGGCGACGGCGCCGCGTCCGGGCACGACGTTGAGGACGCCGTCGGGTCCACCCGCCTCCAGAAACAGGCGACCGAGCAGAAGGGCGCTCAGCGACGTATCTTCGGCGGGCTTGAGGACGACACTGTTGCCGGCGGCAAGGGCCGGGGCGATCTTCCAGACGGCCATCATCAGCGGATAGTTCCACGGCGTGATGCAGCCGACGACGCCCAGCGGCTGGCGCAGGATGTAGTGCAGCGCGTCTGGATTGGTGAGCGGTGCAGAGCCTGCGATCTTGTCGATGCTCTCGGCCATATAGCGCATGGTCAGCACTGCGCCGGGCACGTCGATCGTGCACATCTCGGCAATCGGCTTGCCCATTTCCATCGTGTCGAGCACTGCCAGGATGTCGCGGTTCTCGGCGATCAATTCGGAAAACCGAATGAGGATGTGTATCCGCTGCCGGAGCGGCATGCGCGACCAGACACCTTGGCGGAATCGCTTCGCCGCGACCTCGCAGGCCGCCTCGATGTCGGTGGCGTTGCCGCAAGCGACATTGGCGACGAGAGCGCCGGTTGCCGGATTGATCGACGCCAGCGTTTCACTGTCGGCGGCTGCGCGAAACTGTCCGTCGATCAACAGTCGCGTTTCGGGTCGCAGCGCATCCGCGATGCGGTGCCATCGTCTGTCCGGTGTCGTGTCCATGACCTGCCTCCACGGTTGACCTTGCCTCCGTTCTAGCGAGCGGGAGAGAGCCCGGCACAGTCCCCCTCATGGGTGACTGGCGCTCCCTCGAATAGCCACGGACCTTGGCGGCGACGAATACATGGGTTCGGAGGACAGGATGCGAAGCGGGATCGACGGGGATCGTTTGTGGGCACGGCTGATGGCGATGGCCGACGTCGGGCCGACGGCGGAAGGAGGCTCGTGCCGGCAGGCGCTTACGGATGCGGACGAAGCCGGCCGGGCGCTGTTTCTCGGCTGGTGTGAGGCGCGTGGCTACCGCATCCGCAAGGATCGGATCGGCAATCTCTTCATTCGCCGTCCCGGTCTCGATCTCGAAGCATCGCCGGTCCTGATCGGCAGTCATCTCGACACACAGCCGACCGGCGGGCGCTTCGACGGCGTGCTCGGCGTGCTTGCCGGACTTGAGGTCTTGGAGACGTTGGACGATGCGGCGGTGGAAACCGCCCGGCCGATCGATCTCTGTGTCTGGACCAATGAAGAGGGCTGCCGCTTCCAGCCCGCGATGATGGGGTCAGGCGTTGCCTGCGGCGTGTTGGATTTGGAAAAGGCCCTGTCGGCGCGTGACAGCGCCGGGATCGTGCTGGCCGACGAGATCGCCCGGCATGGTTACGATCGCGAGGGCGCACCCGGCCTGCCGGATGCGGCTTGCTACGTCGAGCTTCATATCGAGCAGGGCCCGATCCTGGAAGCGGCGGCAAGGACCATCGGCGTCGTCACCGGCGGCCAGGGTATTCGCTGGTATGAGATATCGGTTCACGGCGAGGAAACCCATGCCGGACCGGTGCCGATGGCGCTACGCAAAGACCCGGTGCCGGTGCTCATGCATGTGATCGAGCTCGTGCATGCGATCGGTCGGGTCGACGAGGATGCACGCTGCACGATCGGCCGGATCGACCTGTCTCCTGGTGCGATCAACGTCGTCCCCGGGCGCGCTGACATGACGGTAGACCTGCGGCATCCCGACGAAGCCGTACTCGACAACATGCACCAACGGCTGACGGACGGACTGGAGGCACTTCGTCAACGCCATAAAGCGATCGATCTTCAAGGGCGCCTGACCTGGCATTCGCCGGTGATCGCCTTCGATCGCGATTTGATCGCGGCCGTTCGAACAAGCGCGAGCGAGCGCCAGCTCTCCCATCGCGACATCGTTTCCGGCGCCGGCCATGACGCGTTCAATCTGGCGCGCCGGGTCCCGACCACGATGATCTTCGTACCCTGCCGCGACGGGGTCAGTCACAATCCGCGCGAATACGCGTCACCCGACGATGTCACCGCCGGCGCGAACGTACTCCTCGACGTCACATTCGATCGTGCGTCGGCGTGATGGGCGCGCAAGACGTGGACGAGCAACGGAATTGTCGGCCCCGCACGGGAGAGAACATCGCTCTTGATGCGACGGGACGCATCGTCTGAGCCGTAAAGCTGCCGTTGAATGGTCAGCAAATGGCCCCGATACGGCCGCATCGAGCCCATTCCAGCGTTCCATCGTCGCGGCGCATTCGGTATCCGGCCGACCTTGGGGGCGATTGAAAAATCAGTGTCGCTCCCGATCACGTCATGCGCATCAGAGAGGAATGAATATGATCACCGGTTACAAACCCGTCGCGTCACTCGCAGCCGCGGTCTTCAGCTTCATGGTCGTCAGTCCCGCATCCGCCCTTGAGATCGCTCAGGCTGAAACGACCCAGCCGACGCAGGGCCAGGCTGGCAACAAGGCCCCGGACGCTGCGATAAGCGACCAGAAAATCGAGGCCTTCGCGGTTGCCTATCTTCAGGTCGATAAGGTCAGGCAGGAATATTCTGCCAAGATAGAAGCTACGTCGGATGCAACGGCGAAGAAGGACCTGGAGACCGAAGCCAGCAAGAAAATGGTCGAGGCCGTCCAAGCCTCACCGACCATTTCGATCGAAGAGTATTCGGCAATCCTGACAGCTGCACAGAGCGATCCGGCATTCGCCAAGAAGGTTCAGGCGAAGCTCCAAGACACGGCTCCCGCACAGCAATAACCGGGCTTGAACGCAACCGGTTCGACCGAGACAAATGGGTAGCCCGCACCAGGTGTGGGCTACTCGCTAGGAAATGGATCTTCGGCGATCGGCCTCACCAAGGTCCAGCCGCTTCAAGATCGCCTGGTTAACCTCTCCCACTGTCCTTTGACCTACGCGCGCGCGATCTACGTCGCTGAAGTCGGCAATAAGCGCGTCAGTTCGGGCGCCTGGCAAGAATTCCGGCGAGTGCCGTAATCTCGCGCTCGAGCACTTCGGGCGTTATCCCGATGAACCGTCCTTCGAGGCTGAGAGAGATCACGCCATGAACGGCGGCGAAGAACGTGCGGGCACGAATTGCCACGTCTTCCCGGCTGGCATGCGGCAATTGCTGCGCGAGTGGTGCTGCGATGAGACCGATCAGGAAGCCATGTTCGGCAAGATGCCACTCGGGGACCGGGGCGCCCTCGGGCATTCTGTGTTCGAAAAGCGCCGCCCATAGATTGCGCTCCGCGAGTGCAAAACGGAGATAGGCGAGCGACAGGCTCAGGAAGGTTTCCTGAACATTTGCCGCCGGCAGGACCGCCGAATTGAGGGCGGCTTCCAGGCGCTTTAACGTCCCCGAATTGACATGCAGGATCAGCCCGTCGAGATCATCGAAGACGGTGTAGAGCCCACCGAGTGCCGCACCTGCACGCTCGGCTATGTCGCGGGCGCGCAGGTTCTTCAATCCTTGCTCCCGGATCAGCTCCGTGCCCGCGGCAACAAGCCTCGATCTCAGATCTTCCTTCTTCGCTTCACGCTTTCCGGCCACTGGTCACCTCTTTTTGAACGGCGTTCATTTTTATATTGAACAACGTTCATTTTTATGAGAAAACATTATTGAACATTGTTCATACATGGAGGTGAGGAGATGTTCAAACAAATCGTAACGCTCATGCGCGGTCGTGCCCATATGGCGGAAGAAGCTTTCGCCGATCGGCATGCGCTCCCCATTCTGGCGCAGCAGATACGCGATGCCGCCCGCGGTGTCGAAAGCGCGCGCCGGGCCGTCGCCTTGGCGATAGCGCAAAATCGCCTGGAAAAGGAAAATGCCGAGAGGCTTTCGGCTCACATCGAGGAGCTCGAAATCCGCGCCATTGCGGCGCTTGAAAAGGGGCGAGGGGATCTGGCCGCGGAAGCCGCAGCCTCGATCGCGCGGCTGGAAACCGAATTGCAGAACGCGCGTCAGGTTCAGGCGGAATTTGCAGACGGAATAGATCGGCTGAGGCAAGCGGTGCGGCAGAGCGAAACGCGCCTGGCGGCGCTGCGCCGCGGCGAACGCCTAGCCGCCGCACGTGACCGGACGCAGCGGCTTTCCCGCGAGGTGCCCGGCAACGATCTCGCGACACTCGGCGACGCCGAGGCAACGCTGGCGCGGCTCGAAACGCGCCAGCGCGAGGCTGAATTGACCGCCGAAGCGTTGATTGAGCTTGAAGAGCGGCCGGATCCGGCAGCACTTGCCCAGAAACTGGCCGCGGCCGGTTGCGGGCGTCCTCTCGTGACAAGCGCCGACGACGTGCTCGAGCGCCTGCGCGCCAAGATGAACCTCACGCTTTGAAATCTCTGTTTCTCAAAGGACAACGACGATGAACGACAGCCTGATGAAACACTCCCCGGCCTGGACCTCTTTTTCCTATGTTAGCTTCGGCGTGGCCGCCTTCATGGTGGTGATCGGCCTTTACATGATGCCGATCGACCTCTGGGGCAAAGGCTACCTGGCCATGGGTATCCTGATGCTGCTGCAGACGGCCGTGAACGTGACCAAGACGCTGCGCGACAATCTGGAGGCAGAAAAGCTCATCCGCAGGATCGATGATGCCAAGACCGAGAAATTGCTGCTCGGCATCAAGGCGGACGAAGTTTAGTTCCCGTTAGCCTTGTCGTGATGGCTAGCAACCTGTGGACGAGTGCGTAACTATTTTCATCTAGAACGCTCAAAAAGGGAGACGTTCCGTGAAAAACAATCTGATGACTTCCCGGCGCTTTGCGCCGCTCTTCTGGACGCAGTTTCTATCGGCGTTCAACGACAATTTTCTTAAGAATACGCTCGTCTTCCTCATCCTCGCAACCGTGGCGGCCGATGACGCGGGATCGCTCGTCACGCTGGCCGGCGCCGTCTTCATGGCGCCGTTCCTGCTCTTTTCCGCACTTGGCGGCGAACTCGCCGACAAGTTCGACAAGGCTAAAGTCGCCGAGAGACTGAAGCGCTGGGAGCTTGCGGCCGCCGGTGTCGCGGTTGTCGGGATCGCCTTCTCCTCCATCGCGGTACTGTTGGTAGCACTCTTCCTGTTCGGCGCGATCTCCGCGCTCTTCGGGCCGGTCAAATACGGCATCCTGCCGGACCACCTGGAGCGCAAGGAACTGCCGCGCGCCAACGCCTGGATCGAAGGGGCAACCTTCATCGCCATCCTCAGCGGCACGGTCGTGGCAGGGCTTGCCGCGGCCGATGGCGTCGATCCCTGGGTGTTCGGTCCCATGATGCTCGGCCTGGCACTCGCCTGCTGGCTTTCCAGCCGTTACATCCCTCGCCTCGGCGCAAAGGCTCCGGATCTCGTCGTCGATCGCAACGTCCTGCGCTCGACCGGTCGGCTCGTTGCCTCTTTGCGCGGCGACCAGCGCCTTTGGCGCACCGCGCTGATGGCCGCCTGGTTTTGGCTGGCGGGCGCCATCGTGTTGTCGCTGCTGCCGCCCATGGTGAAGAACCATCTCGGCGGCGACGAGACGGCGATCACCGCCTATCTCGCCGTTTTTGCCGTCGCAATCGGCATTGGCTCGGCGATTGCCGCCTGGATGTCGGCCGGACGCATCGTGCTCCTGCCGGCACCCGTCGGCACCCTGATCATGGCGCTGTTCGGTCTCGATCTCGCTTGGTGCGTGGGACAAGCCGGCACAGTCGCTCCGGCTGAGACGCTCTCTGCCTTCTTCGCCAATCCCTATACGGTGCGGATCGCCATCGATCTTGCCGGCATGGCGATCGCCGGTGCCTTCCTCGCCGTTCCCACGCTCGCAGCGCTTCAGGCCTGGGCGCAAGAGGACCAGCGGTCGCGCGTCATCGGCGCATCGAACGTGCTGTCTGCAGCCTTCATCACTACCGGCGGCGGCCTTGTCGCCATCCTGCAGGCGTCCGGCATGTCGACACCGGTGCTCTTTGCCGGTCTCGCCTTTGCCAATGCCGTTGCGGCCTGGGTCATGCTGCGCACGCTGCCGACCAACGCTTTCCGCGATTTCGTCTCCATCCTCTTCCGCGCCTTCCTGCGTCTGGAAGTCGAAGGCCTCGAAAATCTGAAGAAGGCCGGTCGCGCACCGATCATTGCGCTCAACCATGTGTCCTTCCTCGACGGTGCGCTGGCGCTGGCGCTGACCGAAGAGGAGCCGACCTTCGCGGTCGACTACACGATCGCCAAGGCCTGGTGGGTAAAGCCGTTCCTGAAGATGTGCAACTTCCTGCCGCTGGATCCGTCAAAGCCGATGGCAACGCGCACGCTCATCAAGACGGTCAACAACGGTGAGCCGCTGGTGATCTTCCCTGAGGGCCGCATCACGGTGACCGGCGCCTTGATGAAGGTCTATGACGGCGCCGCGATGGTGGCCGACAAGACCGGCTCCATGGTCGTGCCGGTGCGCATCGACGGGCTGGAGAAGAGCTACTTCTCGCGCCTCAGTTCCATGCACGTGCGCCGCCGCCTGTTCCCGAAGGTGAAGGTGACCATTCTGGAGCCGGTTCGCCTGTCTGTGCCGCAAGAGCTGAAGGGCCGCAAGCGGCGCATGGCCGCGGGTGCCGCGCTCTACCAGGTCATGTCGATGCTGATGTTCCGCACCACCGACACGGACACCACCGTGCTCGAAAAGGTGATCAAGACGGCCAAGGAGCGTGGGTTCAACAAGCTCGCCGTGCAGGACCCGGTTACCGGTTCGCTCACCTATGGCAAGCTGTTGACCGGTGCGGCGGTGCTCGGCGCCAAGTTCCAGTCGCTCTTCCCGAATGAAAAGGCGCTCGGCGTTCTCCTGCCCAACGCCAACGGTGCGGTTGCCACCATCCTCGGCGTGATGTCGGCCGGCAAGGTCCCGGCCATGCTCAACTTCACCGCCGGTGCGGCCAACATCATCTCGGCCTGCAAGGCAGCCGAGGTCCATCATGTGTTGACGTCGCGTGCCTTCGTCGCCCAGGCGAAACTCGGGCCTGTCGTCGAGGAATTGTCGAAGACGGTGGAGATCGTCTGGCTCGATGATCTGCGCCAGACGATCGGACTTGCCGACAAGCTGCGTGGTCTGCTGCGAAAGGGGCGGCCGCTTGTGCGGCGCACGGCCGACGAGCCGGCGGTCATTCTCTATACGTCGGGATCCGAGGGTACGCCGAAGGGCGTGGTGCTGACACACCGCAACATCCTCTCCAACGCAGCCCAGGCCGCGTCGCGCATCGATTTCCACTCGGGCGACAAGGTGTTCAACATCCTGCCGGTGTTCCATTCCTTCGGTCTCACGGCCGGAACGGTTCTGCCGCTCATCTCCGGGGTGCCGGTCTATTTCTACCCGTCGCCATTGCATTATCGGATCATCCCGGAACTGATCTATTCGTCGAACGCGACCATCATCTTCGGGACCGACACGTTCCTGAACGGTTATGCCCGGACGGCGCATCCCTATGACTTCCGTTCGATCCGCTACTGCTTCGCCGGTGCCGAACCGGTCCGTGCCGCAACGCGCGCGCTCTACATGGAAAAGTTCGGCGTCCGCATCCTAGAAGGCTATGGCGTGACCGAGGCTGCGCCGGTGATCGCGCTGAACACGCCGATGTTCAACAAGGCCGGTAGTGTCGGCAAGATCATGCCGGGCATGGAATACAGGCTCGATGCCGTGCCGGGTGTCACCGAAGGCGGTCGTCTCTTCATCCGTGGCGCCAACGTCATGGCCGGGTATCTTCGCGTCGAGGCGCCCGGCGTGCTCGAGCCGACGCCCGACGGCTGGCATGACACCGGCGACATCGTCACGGTCGATGAAGACGGCTTCATCGTCATCCGCGGGCGGGCCAAGCGTTTCGCCAAGATCGGCGGCGAGATGGTTTCGCTTGGCGCTGTTGAAGCGCTGGCGGGTGAGATGTGGCCCGGCCAGTTGACGGTCGTCGTGTCGCTGCCTGATCCCAAGAAAGGTGAGCGCCTGGTCATGCTCACCGACGCTCCTGGTGCGACACGTGCCGCCTTCCTCCGCTTCGCCAAGGACAAGGGGGCCATGGACATGATGGTTCCCTCTGACGTGAGGGTGGGTGCCGTGCCGGTGCTCGGGACCGGCAAGGTTGATTTCGTCAGCGCCCAGAGGCTTCTTGCCGAGACGGCAACGACCGAGAACGCCGCCTGATAATGTCGAAAAGGGAGCCGGCCTCAGGCCGGCTTCCCGTCCAGCACGAGATCGCTTGCCGGAAGGCGATACTTCGGAACCGTTGACGGCGCCGGCCCTACGCGCAGCACGTTGATGACCCGGTGCCCGGGGGGCAGCGGGAAGCGCTCGCGCAACGCCTGCGCAGCGGATGGCAGGTCGGCAAGCACCGCCATCGGCCAACCGGCGAAACCAAAGCGGGTGAAGCTCAGCCAGAAACGATAGAAGGCCTGCCCGGAGACGATCGGGCTCTCATTCTCCGGCCGGTGAAACAGGAGGCAGGCGGCTGCCGTCATCGTCTTTTCCGATTCCGCGACGAGCGCTTGGCCAAGCCCCAGGCGGTCGGCAATGTCGAAAAGCGGCGAGGCCAGGACATGTCCCGCCAACGCCCCTTCCAGCCGTCCCATCTGCAGTGCAGCAAGGTTGAGGCCGTCGGTGGAATAGGCCGGATGCCGGGGGGAAAGCCGCATCCATCTTACGAGTTCATCGCGGAACGCGCGTTCGCGCATGATTGTGAGGCTTGCGCGATCGTTGAGCGACGAGATGAAGGCAAGGTCCTCGTGGCCGCAAGCAAGCCTCACGTCGGCCGCCTTGGCGGCCCAGTGCTCGAGCCTCTCGATTTGCTCGGTTGAGGTTGGCGAGAAACGCGCTCGCCATGTGAAGCGCCGGGTGATCCACTGGGAAAGCGCCTGCGGCGCTGCGTCGTCGCCGGTAAGCTCCAGCCGTGCGGCCAGCCGATAGCCAGGTTTCCAATCCCGTAAATTGTCCGTCCAGAGATCATCGATCACCACACCGATCCCGCGGGCGGCGAGCGCCATCACCATGCCCTCAAGTGCCGCCCCGCAGGAAAGCCCCATGTCGCGGCTGCTCGGATCGCCGACGCTCAGCTGCCGGGAGAGGTCGGCGGCGAGCAGGATGCGTCCCGCCTGGTCGAGCGCCCAACGGGCGGGCTGGGTGTTGTGAACGGAAGGGGCGAGGTTGGCTTCGGCCGCGAGAGCGGCGAGCATGGTGGCATCAACGCGCTTCATAGCGTCTTTCCGAAGAGATGCAGACGATGAAGCGGAGTTGCGCCTGCCTTCTCCGCCTGTCTCAGGCTCGCCGCGTTGACGTCCGCGATCCAGGTGCCGCCGGCGGTTTCGTAGCCGGCACGGCGCATCTCGCCCAGCACATGGGCAAGCAGCAGCGGGTTGAGGCCGCGTCCCTGGTGTTCCGGTTTCACACCCTGGAAGATGATCACGGCGCGGCGACGCTTCAGCCGGTGCTTGAGCAGGTGCCAGGGCGCGGTCAGCCCCAGTCGCGAGCCCATCGCCTTCAGCATCGGATTGACGTCAGGAATGGCGATCACCGCCCCGGCGGGCGCGCCGTCCTTTTCCGCGACCGCCGAAATGCGTGGATCCATGATCCACTTCATCTCCTTGGCCTGAAACTCGAATTCGGCCCGGCTGACGGGCACGAACATCGGATTGTCGGCGAAGCTCTCGTTGAGGATCAACCGGGAGTCTTCGAGCCTTCGTTCGAGCGTTGCGCGCCGGATCGGCGAAAAGCGGAACCCGTCGTCGAAAAGAGCGCGCATCTGCGCGCTGGCAAGCAATCCGTCGATCGCCACGGTGCGAATGTCGATTTCGAAAGTGGTCATCGGGAAACAGGGCACATAGCCCCGGCTTTCCAGCAGGCGAGGCAGATAGGGCGGTCCCCAGATCTGGTCGGTATAGGGCGCGTTCTCGAAACCGCCGGTCATGACGCCCACCTGCTGCATGGCCGTCAGGTTGAAGTTTCCAAGGATCTCCCGAAATCCCTTCGCGCGCGCCCAATCCTCTGCCCGCTCCAGGAGGGCGGCTGCGACCCGTTCGTCGTCGGCACAGTCGAAGTAACCGAAATACCCGCGATCAAGCGCGAACTTTGCGTTCGATGCGCGATGCACATGCGCCGTTATGCGCCCGCGCACGGCACCACCTTCATGGGCCGTGAAACAGGCGAAGTCGGCAGCCGTGTCGAAGAGTGGGTTCGTCTTGGCGGAAAGGAAGCGCTTGAGGTCGCTCAACATCGGCGAGACATAGGGTGTCCGCGGGCCATAGATCTGAAAGGGCGCGGCGAAGAAGGCGTCGATATCGCCGGTGCGGATCTCAATCATGAAGCGGGTTTCTTTCGGAGATCAACATGGCCATGCGCTGGACGACCTTCAATTCGGTTTCTGCACCCGGCGTGGCGGAGACGGAGGGCATGTTGAGCGCAATCAGCCGGAACGGACGGTTGGACACCAGCATCAGGTGGGTTGCCTCGTATTTTTCGAGCAGCCAGGACATCTGCTCCGCATCCGCTTGAGAAAGGCTCCCCGTTTCAGCAATGCGCAGCAGGGGGCGGGCCGCAAACAGCGCCTTGACCGCGGGCAGGTCGAGGTCGCAGAGCTCATCTTCGCCAAGCAGAAGGGCGCCGTCGACCAAGGGATGGTTCTGCAGTTCCTTGAGAAAGCCCAGCGTGTCGTCGATGCGGTCCTCGGCCAGATGGCGGATCAGGCTTTGCCGCCGTTGCTCCATGCGCAGGCTGATGCTGTCCTTCCAGATCACGCCGAGCAGGGCGGCACTGAGGATGACGCTTGCCGCTCGCACCAGCGCGGCTGGTTCGAGGCTGTTTTCGACGCCGATGACGAGGGCCGCAAGGAGCGCAACCGAGAGAAGGATGACGAAGGACACCACCGTGTCACGGTGCCCGACGGCGCGCTGGCCAAGGCTGATCAGCAGCCAGCACAAAAACAGGATAGCGACCCCGCCGAGCCGCACCGGCTGGTCGATGTAGACGGAGCGGAAGTCCGTCACGAGCAGCGGCAGGATCAGAAGCAGCGAGAGAGCAATGCGGTCGACGGCCTGATTTTCCGCTTTCGACAGGCTCGTCCGATCGCGTGTCACGGTCATGTGTCCGGCAAGGGCGAAGGTGACCAACTGGTAGAGGAAAAGCAGTGTGACCCGCCAGGGTTCGGCGAACGATGCCGGCAGGAAGGCGAGGACGAAGAAGGTGGCCGCGCCGCCGGCCGCGATCCACTTCGTTGTTCTCGGCGCGTGTCGTCGCAACAGGCCTTCGGCAAGCAGGACGGTCGAGAGGGGGACGAGCCCTGCGGTTATGATCGTCGCGGCTTTGAAGATGAAAAGGTCCGTCCACCAGGCGAGCACCCGGCTCGCCATCAAGGCCGCCAGCACCTGCAGACCGAAGAGGAACCGACGGTTCAGCGGGCTCTTGGCGTCGAAGCTGTGGATCACGCCGATCAGCACGAGCAGACCGCCCAGCGCTGCCAGCGAAACGAAACTATCGGCAATCAGCGAGGTGTTCATGGGTTTGCCGGAGCCGCAAGTCGGGTGAGATAGCGCCTGACCAGCGGGCGCAGCAGGGCCGCAACGAGCGCATTGCGCGGTCGCTCGACGCGCCCGGCATGCGGGTTGAAGAACCAGCCGCGGCAATCGGCAGACTGTGGGCGGCCGAGGACGGCATGGATCGCCTCATAGGCCATCAATGTGCCCGTGGAGATCACCATCGGCGCGAAAGACATGCGGCTGCGGGTGCCGGCGATCACTTCACCGGCAAGCGACAGGTCGACGTGGTGACGGGACGACGAATGCACCATCACATGCTCCGCCTCGCGCAGGAACGCTTCGGCCCGCTGGTCCTGCGTCAGCGCGTTCCAGGCGGTGCCGACAGTCGGATAGCCGAGCCGCTCCTCGGGCATCGGATCCTGCGGGCGCGTCACATAGACGGAGGGCAGCGGCGAGGCGTAGGCGTCGATTACCGTCCGGCCGTGGTTTCGTGAGGTGCGATAAAGCAGCAGGCTGGCGCCGAGATCATCGGTTCCGTTGATGACGACATCCGCTTGCGCAATGATCGCATCGACATGGTCGGTCCAGTCCGGTCCGTAGACCGTGACATCAAGGCCGGGATTGATCTTGAGGCAAAGGTCGCGGGTCGCCTCCGCCTTCGGCATGCCGATCGTGTCGGCAAAGCAGAAGACCTGCCGGTTGAGGTTCGAAAGCTCGAAGTCATCGATATCGGCAAGAACCAGCCGACCAATTCCGGCACGTGCGAGCGACTGGATACAGGCGCCGCCCATGCCGCCGGTTCCACAGACGAAAACGGTCGCCTGGCTCAGGCGCCGTTGTTCCGCTTCGGTGACGAAGCCGATGTTGCGTGTGGTGAAGGTCGCGTAGGAAAATTGGCTGTTCATCGGCTCGGCCTCAAGACGCCCCACTGCCGGCGGCTGTCGGCCCAATGCAACGCCGGCAGCACGAGCCTTTGTACGAGGATAACGATACTTGCAACGGCAAGGCGGCCAAGCGCGTTGCGCGGCACGCTTTCCATGAGGTAGCGCTGCGCCGCATTGAGGTCCAACTGTCCGATTTGCAGCAGGTCGTCACCGCGCTCGTAGTCGAGTTCGGCGGCGCAGAAGTCGTTGTACTCCGCCTTGCGGTGTTTCGGTGCCGCCTCGAACGTCTTCTTCAGGTTGTCAGAACCGCCGGTATAGGCATTGGTGATGACGAAGCGATCGGCATCGAAACCTGCGTCACGGCCGACCCCGAACACGTGGCGATGCGATTCCATGATGGCCGTGGCGATCAGCTGCTGGCGCAGCGATCTGCGTGCACCGCGGGTGGGTGCGGGAAAGACGCCGCTGAAGGTTTCGGCCACCATGCCGGCAACGGCCGGCACCTGGGTGACGTTTGAAATCCAGAGCGGGCGAAGCTGGTTGCGCAGAAAGAGAAGGAAACAGGTGAGGCCGTAGAGGATCCAGGAAAGTCCCTGGCTGCGAACCGCCGGGTCGATCATCACGAGCCCCAGGTGGAGGACTTCGACCGGTTTGCCGGAGAGAGAAACTTGGAGGACCGGCAGTGCGTTGAAGGCAACCGGCTCGCCGTCGGAAACCCGATAGACGAGCGTGACGATCGTTCGGGCGAGCGCATCGTCACGCTCGGAAAAGATGCCGTAGTCGAGCTCCCCGTCGGGAACCGATCGTTGCGCGACTTTTCGCAGTTCCTGCCGCAGCCTGGCGACCTCGCGCTCGTTCATCCATAGCCCGGGAGCCTCCACGATCCGTGCGCGGAAGACTGGCGATGTCTTGAATGAAAGATCGAGGCGCTTCTTCAGAACGACCGATATCAGATTGTACAATGTCCCGTGTCCGCAGCTTCAATTCCGGAATGGAGCCTTCTGCAAGCTTCGGTCGCATCCTTGCCGAAGAGGACAAACATTTGGTTTAATTCCCGGAAGAGATGTCGGAGCGGGAGCATTCGCGCTCCCGCCCGTCTGATCTTGCTCGGGTGTCAGTCTTGCTCTGGCGTCAGGCGCCTTCAGAGGCCCGTCGTCTTCAGCAACTGTTCCGGGTAGCGCTCCCCCTCGATCGGGATTGCTGCCGCCGCCGTTTCGATTTCGGCGAGATCGGCTGCCGTCAGCGCCACATCGACCGAGGCGAGGTTTTCTTCCAGGCGGTGAAGCTTCGTCGTTCCCGGGATCGGGACGATCCATGGCTTTTGTGCCAGAAGCCAGGCGAGCGCGATTTGCGCAGGCGTGGCGCCCCTGTCGTCGGCGACCCTCTTCAGGAGGTCGACGAGCGCCTGGTTCCTTTCCATCGCTTCGGGCGTGAAGCGCGGCAGGATCTTGCGGAAGTCGCCTTCGCCGAGCCTGGTATCCTTGCTCACCGCACCGGTGAGAAAGCCCTTTCCGAGCGGGCTGTAGGGCACGAGGCCAATGCCAAGCTCTTCGCAGGTTTCAAGGATGCCGTTCGTCTCCGGTCCGCGGGTCCAGAGCGAATATTCGTTCTGGAGCGTGGTGACCGGCTGGACCGCATGTGCCCGCCGCACCGTTTGAGCCCCGGGCTCCGACAGGCCGAAGTGCCTGACCTTGCCTGCAGCGATGAGGTTCTTCACGGCGCCTGCGACATCCTCGATCGGCACGTTCGGATCGACGCGATGCTGATAGAAGAGGTCGATGACGTCGACGCCGAGGCGTTTCAGCGATGCGTCGCAGACCGAGCGGATGTGCTCCGGCCGGCTGCTCAAACCCGACTGCTTGCCATCGACGATGTTGAAGCCGAACTTGGTGGCGATGACCACGCGGTCGCGCACGGGCTTCAGGGCCTCGCCGACCATCTCCTCGTTGGTGAAGGGGCCGTAGACCTCCGCCGTATCGAAGAAGGTCACGCCGCGATCGACCGCCTGGCGGATGAGCGTAGCGCCCTCCTGCCTGCTGACTTTGTTGGCATAGCCGAAATCCAGGCCCATGCAGCCAAAGCCGAGGGCCGAGACTTCCAGGCCGGCTTTTCCGAGAATTCGCTTCTTCATGTCTTTTCTCCGTTCTTGATGGCGGCGAGCGCGCACGAGACCGGCCGGCGCTCTTTTCAAGAGGGCACGGCGGTTCAACGCGTCCTGGCCCGAATCTAGATCTCGCGGAGAAATTCGATTAGATGCTAAATCAAGTATGAACCTATGTTGTGGATTCATGAATGAAGCGAGATGAACTGGGCGATCTTGTCGCGTTTTTGACGGTCGGCGAGGAACGAAGCTTCACCCGCGCGGCCGCCCGTCTCGGCACGTCCCAGTCTTCGCTCAGCCATACGGTGCGGCGGCTGGAAGAGCGCATGGGCGTACGGCTCTTGACCCGGACGACGCGCAATGTCGTGCCGACGGATGCAGGGGAACAGCTGATGGAGACGCTGCGCCCGGCCTTCAACGACATTCGCAGCCGGCTCGACGCGCTGAGCGCGATGCGCCAGCAGCCAGGTGGCACCATCCGTTTAACCTCCAGCCGCCACGCAGCCGAGACGATCCTCATGCCGGCCGTGAAAAGGCTGATGGCCGAGTATCGCGAGATCAGTGTCGAGATCTCGATCGACCAGCGCTTCGTCGATTTGGTGACGGAACGCTATGATGCCGGCGTGCGGCTGGGCGAGAGCATCGAAAAGGACATGATCGCTGTCCGCATCGGTCCGGATCTCAGAATGGTGGTGGCGGGGTCGCCGGACTATTTTGAACGCTACCCCAGGCCGCAGACGCCGCACGACCTGACGGGGCACAACTGCATCAATCTGCGCCTGCCCACGCTTGGCGGACTGTATGCGTGGGAGTTTGAACGCGACGGTCGCCCGCTGAATGTCCGCGTCGAAGGGCAATTCGTCTGCAACGACGTGCCGATGATCATCGACGCGGCTCTGAGCGGCCTGGGCCTTGCCTGTCTTCCTGACGATCACCTGGGGCCGCTCGTCGAAGCCGGGCGGCTGGTGCCCGTGCTCGAGGATTGGTGCCCGCCTTTTCCCGGATTCCATCTCTACTATCCGAGCCGGCGGCTGCCATCGCCCGCATTTGCGCTGCTGGTCGAGGCATTGCGCTTTCGCGGCGGCTAGCGCGCCAAGCGCTGGGCCGTGGACATGCAACATCGATGGTGTGGGACTGAAGTCGTGAGAGGGCGGTTGCAGCCGCGCATTCGGCGCGACCGAGCCGGTTTGCCCCCCAGCTGTTCCGTTGCGCACGCTCTTAGCGACCGCGAAGGGGCGAGGGAGCCGGGCAGAGCGCGGCTCCCTGTTGGTCCGTAGCGATATCAGGGCTGGTAATCGGCCGGGGCGATGATCTTGCTGAAATCGTAGGTGGCGACCTTCTCGCGGGTCACCAGCAAAGCGGGGGCTTCGATGCGGCCCAGCACCTTGCCGCCTTCGATCGCGGCCGTCGCCTCGCGCATGGCATCGCGTCCCATCGACACTGCCGGCTGCAGCGACGCGCAGGAAGCGTGCCGTTTTCAAGGGCGGCGCGCGCCTCGTCGTTGAGGTTCGAGGTCGAGACCTTGATCTTGTCGGTCGCCCCAGCCTGTGTCAGCGACTTGATCGACTCCACAGCCATGGTGTCGGCCGCGGTGAAGATACCGTGGATATCCGGGTGGCTCTTGGTCCAGTCGGTCGCCGCGATGCCCGCATCCTTGGTACCGCCGGCCTTCTCGGCGACGATCTTGATGTCGGGGAAATCGGCTTCCATCGTGTTCTTGAAGCCGGTGACGCGGAGCTTTGCCCAGATCTCGTCCGGTCCGGCAAAGAGGCCGACTTCACCCTTGCCGCCGATGGCGCGGCCAAGGCAGATGCCCTGCAGGCGGCCCATGCCGATGTTGTCTGCGCCGACAAAGGATGTCAGCCGGTCCGATTTCGGCGGGACGGAGAGAGCGATGACCGGAATGCCCTTGTCGATCGCTTCCTCGACGGCCGGTCCGACGGCCGCAGCATCGGCGGCGCCGATGATGATGGCAGCGACCTTTTTGTCGATGAAGTCGCGGATCTGCTTGATCTGGACGTCGGCGGTGTCCTTGGCGTCGCGCTTGATGATGGCGTAGCCCTTTTCCTTGCCCGCAGTTTCGACGCCGTAGAGGCCTGCCTTCCAGAACGGCGAGCCGAAATAGGGGACGGTGACGCCGATGGTCTTTTGCGCCTCCGCGAACGCCGGGGCCGCAAGCGCGCTCGAAGCGGCCAGCGCCAGCGCCAATGTCATGTACCGTGCAGTCTTGCCCATGTTTTCTCCTCCAGAACTAGGGTCGTGAACTCGGTCGGTCAGACGGCAATACCAGAATGTGGTATTCATTACGGTAATTATGTATGCACAGATTCAATATGGAATGCAAACTTATAAGTTTGCGCACCAGACTACACGTGTCTCTGCGCGATAATTCGAAAAGAGCGGAAGGGAACGGCGGGATCACTTGGGTCCGATGCCGGAGCCAAGCGATCGGGATGTGGCGCCCATGGGGCTCGCCGGGAATGCTGTGCTGTGAGATTTCGGACCGGGAACGCGGGCGCGCGGAAGCGACGCCCGACCGAGTTTTCGTGTCGGGCGCGCCTATAATCTACGCGGCGAAATTGGTTCGACGGCAGGCCGCGTCGAAGATGTCAGCGTTACTTCGCGGCTTCGGTGAAGCGGCGCATGACGCCGGCGCTCAGGCGGGCGTTGTGTTCCGACAGCGCCGCATAGGCGCCGCCGGTGTCGCTGGCCCTGATCGCGTCGACGATCTTCTGGTGTTCGTCGAGCGACTGCTGCAGGCGGATATCGGCCGGGCCGGCCTGGTGCTGGCGGAACGGCGCGAGCCGCGCGCGAAGGTCGACCGCCATGGCAGCGATCGTCTGGTTGTGGGCGCCGCGGCAGATCGCGTCGTGGAACTTGCGGTTGATGTCGCGTGCGCCTTCGATGTCCTGGTTTGCCACGCAGTCGGCATAGAGGCGGTGCAATTCATAGAGCTGCTCGCGTTCCATGGCCGTCATGCGTTGCGCGGCAAGCCGCCCGCAGGATGCCTCGATCTCGCATTCGGCCTCCAGCATGTCGGCCATCTGCTCGACATCGATGCGGGCGACGATGCCGCCGCGACGCGGGTTCATTTCGATCAATCCGCGCGCGCCAAGCTCACGCATCGCTTCGCGAACGGGCGTCCGCGATACGCCGAACTTCTCGGCGATCGTCTTTTCTTCGAGCTTTTGCCCAGGCACCATCACGCCCTTGGCGATCTCGTCGGCAAGTTGCTGGTAGATCTGGGAGGCAATCGTTGTCATGCGTGCAGCTTTCCTGTCTTCACGACGCAGTCAAGGCCGGCTACGGCCAGGAATCGGTTTAATGACCGCATCCAATTTATGCAAGTTGCGCCGTCAGGGCGCCACCGGCGCTTGCCGCCGCGAGGTTGTTGATGAGGGCATCGATCTGGGCCGCATCCGAGGCCGGTGAGCGGCCGGCCATATGCGGCGTCACGACGAGGTTGGCAAGGTCGCGAAGCGCAAGCGGCAGGGTCGGTTCGCCTTCGAAGACATCAAGCGCGGCTCCGGCAATCGTCCTGTCACCGAGCGCCTGGACGAGGTCCTCGGTGTTGACCACCATCCCGCGGGAAATGTTGACCAGAAAGCCCGTCGGGCCGAGTGCATCGAGCACGGCGCGGTTGACTAGGTGGCGCGTCGAAGGCCCACCGGGGCAGGCGACGACCAGAAAGTCGCTGGCCTTTGCCAGGGATACGGCATCCGGCAGATGCGGCTGGGTGACGCCCGGCATCGGTTCCGGCGTCGTATAGGAAACCCGCATGCCGAAAGCCTCGGCGCGTCGGGCGATCGCCTGGCCGATGTTGCCGAAGCCGATCACCCCCAGTCTTGCGCCAGACAGCGTCGGCCGCGGCGAGCGGATTGTTGCCCAGCCGCCGTCGCGCAAGGCACGATCGCGATTGCAGATGTCGCGGGAGACCGCAAGCATCAGGGCGAGCGCGTGATCGGCGACCGTTTCCATGTTGGTGTTCGGGGCGTGCGTGACGCGAACGCCTCTTTGTCGGGCCGCCTGAAGGTCGATGTTCTCGTAGCCGGCGCCATAGGAGCAGACCAGTTCGAGCTTCGGCAGGCTCGCCATCTGTATATCGCTAAGGCCGGTGCTGCCATTGGTCACGACAGCCCAGACGGCATCGCCATCGAGCGACGGTGATCCGCTGCCCAGTCCGTTGGGCAGCGCGATCACGTCGTAGTGGCTGGATAGTCGTGACAGGCAGGCTTCCGAAACCGGTATGGAAACCACGATCGTCTTTCTGGTCATGTCACTTTCTCCAGTCGTTTTGCCCCCTTCGCCTGGCGAAGGGCATGGTTTGTTTCACCGCGCCATTTTGGGCTGACGCGATGTCACTCAAGTCTTTCAGGCGGCGTTGACGTTCTTGACGGCACCCTTCCAGCCATTTTCCGTGACGTCGAAGACGATGCCTTCGGGCGTCTTGTACTTGACCTCGTAAAAGACGTTCGGGCTCGATTCCTTGCGGCCGGCCATGTAGGAGCCGCCGGCGGCGCGAACGAGTTCGTCGGTTTCCTCGACGGAATCGACCCACATGCCGAAGTGGATGAGGCCGTTGTAGTCCTTCTCCGTTTCAAAGCCCGGAACCGGCTCTTCGCCGAAGTTCAGGAGGGCGACGTTCATGATGCCGTCGGTCATGTAGACGCCGCGCATCGCCTGGCCCGCGCGGGTCATGCCGAATGCCTTTTCGAAGAACTGCGCAGCCGCTTCGGGGTCGGAGACGGCGATGGCGAGATGGCGCAACTTTGCCATGTGAACTTTCCTTTCTCTGCAGATGAGCGCGGCGCGACATGCGCCGGGCAACACGGCTGAAATCGATCCGTGTATGCAATTAGTAATCTGTGTATGCAAAATGGTTGTCAAGTGTGATTTTGGGTGTTATCGAAATGCACGCTGTCGACGACGCACGGATTCCCCGCCGTCAGCGAGACTTGGAGGAAGTCGATGCGATTTGAAGGATTGTCACCGGCGGAGAAGGACCGGTTGCGGCAGGTTGGGACGGTTTGGAACGACGATCTGGCGGCAAGCCGTAAGGTCGTTCTCGAGGTTTACCGGCCGCATGCCGAAGCGAGCGTCGCGCGCCAGCCGCTGGTGGAACATCGCGACATTGCCTATGGGCAGGACAGCGCCCATCGGCTCGACGTCTTCGAAAGCGCCCATGTCTGCGCCGGTGGCCGTGCGCGCCCTGTCGTCGCCTTCGTCCATGGCGGCGCTTTCACGCGCGGCTCTAAAAGTAGCGACGGGCTGATCTACGACAATGTCCTGCGCTGGTTTGCCCGCCAGGGGTTCGTCGGCGTCAACATCGAATATCGGCTCGCACCCGGTGCGCAGTATCCAGAGGGCGCGCGCGATGTCGCCGCAGCGATGGATTGGATCGTCGGCTCGATCGGCGCCTATGGCGGCGACCCGCAATCCATTCTTCTCATCGGCCACTCTGCCGGCGGCTCTCATGTCGCAAGCTATCTGCTGGATCCGGCCGTCGGACGGCTGCCGCAGCCGGCGATCAAGGGGGCGGTGCTGATCAGCGCTCGGCTGAGGGCCGATTGCCTGGCGGACAATCCGAACGCCGCCAATGTGCGTCAGTATTTCGGCGAGGATGCCGGCACCTACGACGAGAGGTCGCCGGTGGCCTTTGCCGGGTCACGCGATCTGCCCGTGTTCATTGCCGTTGCCGAACATGAGAACCGTTACATCGATGCCTATGGCGCAGAATACGCCCAGCGCCACGCGATGCGCCGGGGCAAGGCGCCGCGCTTCCTTCAGCTGAGCCGGCACAACCACACCTCCATCGTCGCCCATTTCGATACCGGCGAGGACGAGCTTGGACGCGAGATCATCCATTTCGCCCGGGAAGAATGCGGCTTCTTCCCCTGCGGATTGTCCTGTCAAAAGGGAAAGTGAACACCATGAAGCCAGAACTGCCTTCCGTCTATGCGCCGGTGCTGACACCGTTCAAGCCGGATCTGAGCTGCAATACACCGCGGTTCATCGAACACTGCCGCTGGATCGTCGACCAGGGTGCGGGCCTTGCCATCTTCGGCACCAACAGCGAGGCAGCGTCGCTGTCGCTGCGCAAGAAGCGGCAGTTGCTCGACGATGTCGTGCAGGCGGGGATCCCGGCGCGGACCCTGATGCCGGGTGTGGGCGCCTGCAGTCTGGAGGAAACGGTCGAGTTGGCGCGCGCAGCCGTCGACGCCGGCGCACCCTCGGTGCTCGTGCTGCCGCCGTTCTTCTACAAGCCGGTTTCGACCGAGGGGCTTGCCCGCCACTACGGGCATCTGATCGAGGCCATCGGCTCGGATCGCCTGTCCATCGTGCTCTATCATATTCCGCAGCTCACCGGCGTGCCGATCACCATCGAGCTGATCGAGACGCTGCGCCGGCGCTATCCCGCCAGTATCTCGGGCGTGAAGGACAGTTCCGGCGATCGCGACACCCTCAACCGTTATCTCGAGGTCGACAACGGCTTCAAGGTTTTCCCCGCTTCCGAAATCCTGCTTGGGGAAACCATCGAACGGGGCGCGGCCGGCTGCATTTCGGCCACCGCGAACGTCAACGCCAAGGCGATGGTCGATGCGGTTGCGGCCAGCGGGAAACATGGCGCGACCGTCGCCTTTGCCCCTGTCGGGCCGGTGCGCGCGCTGTTCCAGCAGTTTCCGATGATCCAGGCGATGAAGATCATGATGGCGCGCCACACGGGCGACGCCAGCTGGCGCACGGTGCGGCCGCCCTTGATGGAACTCGACCAGCAGACCGAGCAGAAGTTCATCGCCGCCTGTACGGAGATCGGCTTTAGGCCCTGGACCGTCGTCAGGGAAGACGCGTGAGCGCGCCGGGTACGGCTGCCGTCAAGCCGCTTGCCAACTATGCCGAATTGCGGCGGGCAGGCGGTCTTCTTTTCCTGTCGGGGATCAGCGCCCGGCAGGCGGATGGCACGATTGCCGGCACGCAGGTGGCCGCCGACGGCAAGCGCGTCCATGATGTCGCGGTGCAGTTGAGGACCATCCTGCAGAAGGCCAAGGACACGCTGGAACGAAATGGCGCTCGCCTCGATCACCTGGTGGACGTCACGATATTCCTGACCGATATGGCCGACTACGGCGCCATGAACGAAGAGTATAACCGATGGTTTGCCGCCGGCGGTCCGGCGCGAACGACCGTTGGCGTCCGCGCGCTTCCGCATCCCGACATGGTGGTGGAGTTGAAGGTCGTCGCGTCCGCGGCCGAGTAAACGATAACAGTTGAAATTCCTGACCCCCGGCGCGGCGGCGCCGGGGGTTTTCCGTTTAAAGGACCGTGCAGACGTCGTCGAAGGCGAAGCGGGGATGCCGGGGAAAGACCTTTGACGGATCGCCATGCCCGATGCCGCAGATGAAGTTTGACTTCGTCTGCGTCTCCGCAAAGAAGATGCCATCGACCGCGGCGGCGTTGAAGCCCGATATCGGGCCGCAGTCGAGCCCGACGGCACGGGCCGCCAGCATGTAATAGGCGGCCTGAAGCGTGGCGTTGCGAAAGGCCGTGTCGGCGACGAGATGCGGGTTGCGCTCGAAGAAGCCCTTGCCGTCCGTGTGCGGGAACAGGAAGGGCAGGTGCTCGGCGAATTCGAAGTCGGTCGCAAAGATCGCAACGACCGGGCAGGTCATCATCTTGTCGACATTGCCTGCGGCAAGCGCCGGCCGCAGCCGCTCCTTTGCCTCCTGGCTGGTGAGATAGAGGATCCGCAATGGCGCGCAATTCATGCTGGTCGGGCCCATGCGGGCAAGCTCGTGAACGTGCTGCAGCAGTTCGGGTGGTACCGGCTGGTCGAGCCAGCCGTTCTGGCTGCGCGCTTCGGTGAACAGTCTTGCGAGCAAGGTTGCGTCAGTCTGGGCGTGCTGCATGCTTTGGTGGTCCATGGGATCTCCTTGAAGGTCAGGGGTGGTTTTGTGGATGGGCGTCGGCGGCGGCCATGAGGCTGTCGACGAGATCGCGGTTGACGAGCGGGTCTGGGCGTTCTGCCTGTGGACCCTTGGCTGCGGTGAAACTCGGCCGCTGCCGAACCCGGTCCGCCCAGTCGGCAACGCGCGGAAACGGAGCGATGAGCGCCTCCATGGCGAGCCGGTCGAGCCTGTCGACAAAGGCGGCCATCGCCACATCGGCAAGTGTGAAGTGATCGCCGGCAAGCCAAGGCGCGTGCGACAGATGATTTTCCATGCGCGCGAGCACGGACCGGAAGACGGCGATCGAAACGACGACGGCTGCGTCATCGATCGGTGCCGCGACGGCCTGCCGATAGGCCTCGGCGCGGGCAGCAACCGGATGCCTGTCCATCGCAGCCGTGACCTCGCCTGATGAAAACTGTCGAAGCCGTGGTTTCAGGATGAGATTGAATGTCGGCGGCCTCACCGCCGGGTGAACGACCGTGTCCTCGAAATTTGTCCAGTCGCGCACGCGCCGGCGGACCGCGGCATCGTCCGGCAGCAGTGCGCCTGCGGCGAACGCATCGAGGCGTTCATTGATCTGCGACGACTCGGTAACGATTTCGCCGTCGATCCGCAGCGCCGGAACGAGGCCTTGCGGATGGATCGCGAGATAGCCGGCATCAAGATTCTCGAAACGCGAGAGGTCGATCCGTCGCGAGACCCAGGAAAGGCCGAGTTCCGCGAGGCATAGGCGCACTTTGAAAGACTGGATCGATCCCCATTCATGAAACAGTTCGAGCTGTCGCTTCCGCATTTCGCCCTCATTTCGTGTGCACTTGTTGCTTGACAAGAATACATAAACACGAAATTGTATGCAACATGGATACCGACAACGAGGGAAGGAGATGTCTGGTGGTTTGGCATGCGCTGGGGCAAAGGCTCATCAGGGAGGAAGTTCGGCCGGTCATCGTGACCGAGCAGGGCGTCTATGATCTCGATCTGGTTTCTCGGGTTCTGCAGCAGTCGGGCGAAGCCTGGAGCAAGTGGCTCGCAGGCGGGATCGAAGGCATGCTCAGCGCCTGGACCGACGTCGAGCCGGCGGTGGCCGGTCTGGCCGAACGTCTTGTCGACAGTGGCCGCAAATTCGAACCGCTGGGCACGGGCACAAAGCTCTGCGCGCCCTATCGTCCCGTCAGGATCTTTGCTACCGCTTCGAACTATGTCGAGCATGCGCAGGAGATGGGTACGGTGCTGGCCGCCAAGTCCGAGAGTCAGCCCTTCGTCTTCATGAAAGCGGATTCAAGCGTCATTGGCCCGGACGAAGCGATCATCCTGCCGGCGCGCGCCGAAAAGGTCGACTGGGAGGTCGAACTTGCTGCCGTGATCGGCATCGGCGGTCGTGACATTCCGGTCGAGCGCGCTCTCGACCACGTTGCCGCCTACACGGTCATCAACGACATCACCTCGCGCGACCTGACCCGGCGCACCGACTTCCCGTTCAAGCACGATTGGTTTCGCGGCAAGAGCTTCGACACGTTCGCGCCGCTCGGCCCCTGGCTGGTGCCGTCCGATTGCGTCGGCGACCCGCAGGATCTTCGCCTGACGCTCGACGTCAATGGCACGCGCAAGCAGGACGACAGCACCGGATCGATGATTTTCTCCGTCGCGGAGCAGATCTCCTACCTGTCGTCTATTCTGACGCTGCGGCCGGGCGATCTGGTCGCAACAGGAACGCCCGACGGGGTAGGCATGGGGACCGGGGAGTTCCTGAATGCCGGCGATATCGTGACGGCCGCCGTGGAGAAGGTCGGCACGATCACCAATCCGATCAGAGGAGCTCGGATCGAATAACCAAGGCCACCAATGGCTGAACTGAGGAGGACAGTATGGCTCGTAAGTTTGGGAATTCACTGCGTCTGGCTGCTTTGGCTGGAGCATTCGCATCAATGGTGACGGCCGCTTCGGCAGCCGACAAAATCTCGTTCAACATGTCGTGGCTGCCGCAGGGTAGCGTCGGCGGCGTGCTGGTGGCCAAGGCCAAGGGTTTCTACGACGAGGCCGGGCTCGATGTTTCGGTCTATCAGGGGTATGGCGGCCAGCGCACCGTCAATGAAATCGACCAGGGCCTGTTCGACATCGGCTACGGTGATCCGGTCAGCGTCATCCTGAACCGCGTCAACGGCGGCAAGGCTGTTTTCGTCGGCTCGATCAACACGGTCTGGCCGGGCGCTCTCTGCTACCTGCAGAAGGATGGCGGCAAGGAAATGACGCTTGCCGACTTCAGCGGCAAGTCGGTCGGTGGCGGTGCCACGTCTCCGGTGCAGAACATCGTTCCGGCCTGGCTGGAGCAGAACGGCCTGCCGAAGGACCATCTGAAGCTCTTGCGCATGAACCCGGCCGTCATCACCTCGTCCTTCCTTGAAGGGCAGGTCGATCTCGCCGAGTGCTGGGAAGGCGCGAGCCTTGCCATCCTCAATGAGAATGCGGGCGAGACCGGCAAGAAGATCGGCATGATCAAGTACCGCGATTTCGGCCTCGACATGTATGGCAGCGGCTTCGTCACGACCGAGGCGCTGCTCTCGGAAAAGCCTGAGGTGGTCGACAAGTTTCTCGACGCTTCCTATCGCGGTTACGACTACATGGCCGCGCATCCGGAAGAGGCTGCCGATCTGATCGTCAAGCAGTATCCGACCTTGAAGAAGAGCGTGGTGCTGGAGCAGATCCGCCAGATCAATGCGCTCGTTCGCGATCCGCAGGCGGAAAACAAGGACCTCGGCTTCGTGCGGGCCGACCGCATGGAAAAGACGATGAACTTCGTGCGTGAAGCCTTCGTCGTCGACGACAGCATCAAGACGACCGACCTTTATCGCAACATCAGTCGCTAGAGCATTCTGCCCGCAAGTGACATCGCTTGCGGGCGGAAAGATGCTCTAGAATCAAAGTGCTAGAGCGTCCTTGGTGCGTTCCTATGAACGTGTGGCGCTCCAGAAAGTCCGTTCGGTTCAGGGAAGAGGAACATGAAGAAGAAGATAAATGTGAGGAAGCTGGGCCATATGGTCCTGATGGTCCGCGACATCCACAAGTCCGTCGAGTTCTATACCAATATCGTGGGCCTCGAAGTGTCCGACTGGATCGAGGACAAGATGGTCTTCCTGCGCGCAGGCGCCGACCACCACGATCTTGCCCTGTCGCAGATCCCGGCGGACTCACCCGATTTCAACGACCTGCCACGCTACACGCGGCCCGGCCTGGAGCATTTTTCCTACCTGGTCGATAGCCTGGAGGACATGGAAGCCGCGGCCGAAATGCTCCAGGAGCGGGGCGTCGAAATCGTCCGCGGCATCGGTAAGCACGGTCCGGGCGCAAACTGCTTCCTCGTGTTCAAGGACCCCGACGGCAACAACTGCGAAATCTACTGCGACATGATCCAGGTCACGGAAGACAGCCCGCACACCGCAAGGGTGTGGGAGCGCAACATCGATGCTTTCGACCAGTGGCGGTTCAAGCGCTTCGTCGTGCCGCCGCCGCATCAGGTGGTCAAGGACAAGCAAGGACAGTGACCTCCAAGGCGCCGGGTCAGCCCGGCGCCTCTCACCACATGCCTGCCAATTCTGTCGTCGGAGGCCTCCATGCCAGGCTCTTATTCGCGGCTTGTCGCCTATAGCCAAGTCGTTCTCTTTTTCGGTGCGTTCCTGCTTTTCTGGGAGTACGGCGTCCGATATTTCGAAGTCAAAAGCTACATCCTGCCGCCTTTATCCTCGATCGTCGTTGCCGTGTGGGAAGCACGCGGCGAAGTGTTCGAGCACTCGATGTATACGCTTGCCGAAGTGCTGATCGGTTTCGGAGCGGCGGTCGTCATTGGCGTCATGCTCGGCATGGCCGTCTATGTCTCGCCCTTTGCCCAGCGCACCATCTACCCGCTCGTCACGGCGCTGCAGACCACGCCGAAAAGCGCGCTCGCGCCGCTGATGATCGTCTGGTTCGGCTACGGCTTTATCTCCAAGGTGGCAATGGCGTTCCTCTTCGCCTTCTTTCCGATCGTGGTTGCGACGCTCGGCGGTTTTGCCGGGACGGCCAAGAACCTCGAGGAACATTTCCGCGCGCTCAACGCCGGCCCCTGGCGCACTTTCACCACGCTCCGCCTGCCGAGCGCCTTGCCGAGCTTCATCGACGGCTGTCGCGTTGCCATGCCGCTCGCGATGATCGGCGCGATCATCGGCGAACTCGTCGGCTCCGAGCGCGGTCTCGGCAATCTCATCATGATGGCGACCGCATCGTCGCGCACCGATCTCGTCTTCGGCTGCATCATCGTCATCACTCTGATTTCGCTCGCCCTTTATGCCCTGATCGAATTCGCGGCCAAGGCGGTCTGGTGGCGGGGTATCCAGGTATGAATATTTCAGTTCGGGAGGAAAACATGGCGTCGGTAGCCACCGCCGGGGTGCCCCAAAAGCAAGAGGGCACCGGCCCTGCGGCTGACACGGCCGCCAACCACATCGAGGCGCATGGGCTGAACAAGACCTTCGGCCAGTTCAAGGCGCTCGAAGACATCAACTTCGGCATCAGGCCTCAGGAGTTCGTTTCGGTTCTCGGCCCAAGCGGCTGCGGCAAGAGCACGCTCTTGCGCATCGTCGCCGGCCTCATCCCCTATGAAACGGGCACGGCGACGATCAAGGGCGAGAAGATCCGCTCGCCACGACCGGATATCGGCGTGGTGTTCCAGACCAACAACATGCTGCCCTGGCTGACCGTGCGCGGCAATGTCGAGCTTGGCGCGCGCATCCGCAACATGCCGGCAGACGCACGCAATGCGGCGGTCGACAAGATCCTCGATGTCCTCTCGCTGACGAAGTTCGCCGACGCCCACCCGCATCAGCTGTCGGGCGGCATGCGCCAGCGCGCTTCGATCGGCCAGGCACTGGTGCTCGATCCGCCGATCCTGTTGATGGACGAACCCTTCGGCGCGCTCGACGCCTTGACGCGCGACAAGCTCAACGTCGAGCTGCTGCGCATCTGGCAGGAACACAGAAAGACCGTGATGCTGATCACCCACAGCATCGCCGAGGCCGTCTTCCTGTCGGACCGCGTTCTCGTCATGGCGGACCGCCCCGGCAAGATCGTCGAAGAAGTGACGATCGACCTGCCGCGCCCGCGCGACGCGGCCGCGACCCGCACCCTGCCGAAGTTCGGCGAGTATGTCGCCTATCTCGGCAAGGTCATGGGCGTCACCAACTGAGGCAAGCCGGCCCGCGCTTTGGACTTACGGTTCAACGCGCGGGCTCAAGCGTCTCCTGCACGGTCGGATCGGCGCTTTTTGAGGTTCGGCCGGCCAGTGCCCATGGTGTTGGAGATTGGGCCTGTTGCGAAACGCCTCCGGGATCATTTCGACACTTAAGCAGGTCGGTGCAGCGCTCGGCGTGGCCGCGGTCGGCATCCTCTTCGGTGCGGCGCTTGGGACGGGTTCGTAGGAGCCGGCTGCGCGCTACGCCTTGGCCTTCGTCTCCGGCATGGGCTACAACGTCGCGGCGGCCGTAATCGTTGCGATCCTGCTGGCGCGGCTGGCGGTCCTCGGACGCCCCGCGAACTGAGCCCCTGTCCTAAGGGCGCGGGCGGTGACGCCATCGATCGGGATGCTGACCCGCCGCGGTCGGCATCCGCAGGGTATCAGCCAATGCGCCGCGCGTTCCGAACCTCGCCGGAGGCATCGGTCAGTTGCGTCATCTCCGCATTGAGTATCCAATCCCGGAAGATCGCGATCTTTGGATTGTCCTGGGCGTGCTCGGGACACACCAGATAATAGGCAAACTCGTCTATCAAAGTTGCGTCCAGGAGCTGCACCAGCTCGCCGCTGGCGAGTTCCGCTGCGATCATTGCGGCGGGCAGCAGGCCTGCGCCATGGCCCGAGAGGATCGCCTTCAGAATAAGGCTGCTATCGTCAAAGGACGCGCCACGGGGAGAGCGGAACTCTTCCACGCCATTTGCCTGGAACCAAAGGCTCCATCCCCTTCGGTCGGCATCATGGACATGCGGCCAGCGGATGAGATCGGCCGCGCATCGAGGAGCGCCGAGGCGATCGACGAGATCAGGGGCTGCCACGGCGACCATCTCGACGGTCAAGACGTGGTCGCTGCGCAGGCCGGGATAGCGGCCGGCACCATGACGCACCGCGACATCAATGCTGCCGCGGGAGAAATCGGCAAGAGCACTGCTTGCGACGATCTGGAGATCGATTTCGGGGTTGCTTTCCTGAAAGGATCTCATGCGCGGCACGAGCCAGGACGATGCGAAAAACGGCGTGACGCTGACCGTCAGCATGCCGTTGTCGTTAGAGGCCATGACGCGTCGCGAGGCTTCGGCAATCTGGCGAAAGGCGTTGCGGACCGCCGGCAGATAGTCCCGGCCGGCATCGGTCAAATAAATGCCGCGTGTCACCCGTTCGAACAGCTTCACCCCAAGATGTGCCTCCAGCGACTTCAGCATCTGGCTGACGGCGCCCGGCGTGACGCAAAGCTCGTCGGCCGCCATCTTGACCGAGAGATGGCGGGCGGCAGCCTCGAAAGCCTTCAGGGCGTTGAGCGGAGGAAGGTGGCGGTTCATGATTTAGTTTTTCTAAGTTATATGGCTGATTAAATCTGGTTTGTCGGCCGAGTACGACGTGCATTATCACATTATATGCCGCTTGTCTCACGGTTCACGAGGAACCGGAGGCGCGATTGAGAAAAGACAGATTTTCTAATGTATATGCGCTTGCCGCAGTCGGGAAAAATTGCATGACGATAGTTTCGGACGAATTCAGTTTGCTGACCCTCACGGAGATCGCAGACAAAATCAAAAGTGGGAGCGTTTCCTCGCTTGCAATCACCGAGGCCCAACTTCGGCGCATCGCGCGACTGGAACCGGATCTCCACGCCTATGCGCAGGTGATGGAAACAAGAGCGCTGGAACAGGCGAAGGCGGCGGATGAGGAAATCGCCGCCGGAGGCCGTCGCGGCCCGCTGCACGGCGTTCCCATCGCCGTCAAAGACCTGTGCTGGATCGAAGGCGTGCCAACCAGGGCCGGGACGCTCGTCCATGGCAATTTTGTTCCGGGCGAAGACGCCACTGTCGTCAGACGCCTGAGGCAAGCAGGCGCCATCATTGTCGGCAAGACGCAAATGACCGAGGGCGCCTATTCGGACTACCATCCGGCAATCACCCCGTCTGTCAATCCGTGGCACGCGGACTATTGGGCCGGGATTTCCTCGAGTGGTTCAGCTGTCGCGACGGCTGCGGGCCTTTGTTTCGGTGCGATCGCGTCGGACACGGGCGGCTCGATCCGGTGGCCGGCGGCCGCAAATGGTGTCACGGGCCTCAAACCGACATGGGGGCGGGTCAGCCGGCACGGCGTCTTCGATCTCGCTCCCTCCCTCGACCACATCGGCACGATTGCGCGAAGCGCCATGGATGCGGGCATCCTTCTTGCGGCCATAGCGGGAAGTGATCCGAAGGACCCGACGGCGGCCGAGCAAGCGGTGCCGGATTTCGCTTCGGCTTTACAAGGCGGGATCGGTGGCCTTCGGATAGGCTTTGATCCACGGTGGAACAGCGAGGACGTGGAGCCCCAGACACAGGCCGCACTCGCCGCTGCCGCGGACGTTTTTACTGCTCTTGGCGCGCACATTGTCGAGATCAGGTTCCCGGATGTGAGCCAGGCCGTTGCCGACTGGGTGCCGAACTGCGCCGTGGAGGCGGCAGCCGTTCACGAGCGAGACTTCGCCGCGAACAGGGACTTGTACGGGCCCATCCTTGCCGGCGTCATCGAAATGGGCAAGGCCGTCTCGGAGGCTGAGTATCAGCAGATCCTTCTGCGACGGGCGATTTTCCGTCGCGACGTCGAAGCCCAGTTTGCGTCCGTCGATCTGATCCTGACCCCCGTTCAGCCGTTCGCTCCCCTGACGCTCGCTACCATCGCGACACTTGGTGAGCAGCCGGATCTGATCGCCAGGCTGCAACGCTACACCTGCCCTCTCGATATGAGCGGCCATCCGGCACTGACGTTCCCTGCAGGCATCGCAAAGGATGGCATGCCGATCGGCCTTCAACTCTTGGCCGGTCAGTTCCAGGAATTGACCCTTGTGCGCGCCGGAGCGGCATTCCAGGGGCACACGGCTTGGCACAAGCGGCACCCAGGAAAAGGCTGAGGGGAGAACGATGATGAACACTCACCACCAGCGCCAAGGCATCTTCTACGGATGGGTCGTCGTCGCCGCGACGTTTACGCTGACATTCCTAGGCTTTGGTAGCGCCTATACTTTCAGCGCCTTCATCGAGGTGTTGCAGCAGGATCTGGGGGCATCGCGTGGCTCCGTTTCGCTCGTTTTTTCCTTGGCAGGCTTTTTGTACTTCTGCCTGGGCGTGGTTTCCGGCCCGCTTGCGGACCGGTTCGGGGCCAGATCGCTCTGCGTTGTCGGCATGGCGCTTGTCGGTCTCGGTCTTGTCTTGGCGGGCCAGGCGCGCACCATTGCCGAGGTTTATGCAGCCTACGGGCTCGGCATCGGCCTGGGCGTCGGATGCGCCTATGTGCCTGCCCTTGGGGCCGTGCAGCGCTGGTTCGTCGCGCGACGTGGCCTGGCCTCGGGGCTTGCGGTCAGCGGTATCGGGCTCGGCACGCTTGTCATGCCGCCGCTGGCGACGTGGTTGATCGCGACCCTGGGCTGGAGAGAGGCCTATCTGGTGCTCGGTGGCGTGGCCGCGGCCGTCGGCATCGGCGCGTCGCTGCTGCTCGAAAGCGATCCAGGGCGACGGGGACTGCGTCCGGACGGAGCCTTGGCGGAGCCCGGCGTCGCGAAGTCGGTGGCAACGGAGGGCTTTTCGGTCAAGGATGCAATCCGGACGCCGGAATTTGTCGGCCTCTATCTGGCATGCCTGTTGAGTGCAATCGGCGTGTTCGTACCCTTCGTCCATCTCGTCCCGTTTGCAGTCGATCACCAGATCGCTCCAACCGTCGCCGTCCTCCTCCTGAGTGCGATCGGCGTTGGCAGCACAGCGGGGCGCTTCTGCCTTGGGGGGCTTGCGGACCGCTTGGGTCGGGACGCCTTCCTGGCGGTCATGTACGCAGGCATCGCCGTGTCGCTTGCGGTTTGGGCCTTTGCGACCGGGCTTTTGGCCCTTGCTGCCTTCGCCCTGCTGTTCGGATTGTTCTATGGCGGCTGGGTCGCCGTGCTGCCGGCCGTGGTTGCCGATCATTTCGGCCGTCGCAATGTCGGCGGTATCATAGGCCTTCTTTACACAAGCGTTGCAATCGGCACGCTGATCGGCCCGAGCCTTGCCGGCTTTATCTACGACGCCAGCAACAGCTACTTCCCGGCTATCGCAATCAGTGGAGGCGCCAACGCGGTGGCCGCGCTTGTCGCGATCGTGACGATCAGCTTCAGGTCAAGGACGGTTGCCGAAGGGCCTTGAACCAGCGCCGCAGCTTTTTCGGTCCCGCTTTTTGTATTGGATATCGCTGCCATGCGCCTGCAAGATTGCTTGCATTGGTTGTGGTGAATTGATAATGGAACAACCAATGAGATATGTTCGGAGGCGAGAGGACGAACGGCGTTTCATCCGTTGCGCGTTTCGCCTGTCGTCACGCATGGCGCCAAACGAAGCGGGCCGCAGCAGGGCCGTCTTCACGGTTGAGCAGTGCGACCATCGACTTGCCGATCGAGTGGTTTCAAAGGTTGGCTGGATGAGCGGGGAGCAATTTGACGACTATTATCAGACGCTGTCGACGCTGCTTCGTTCCTCGCTCGATGAGGTCAAGGAGAGCCTTTCGGATGAAGACTACACCGCGATAAGGGACCACCTCGATCATGGTGCGTACGGTGTCGCATGGGAGCTCCTTTGGGACCTGCTTCATGCACATCCTTTGCCGATACCGGCCGATCTCGTCGAATGCGGGCGAAGAATGGGTATCGATGCTTTGTGAGCTGAGATAGCTGAGGTGCCACAAACATCTGCTCTGGGGGGGCGCAGCGTTTCGGCCAGACCGTCTCGACGCCGTTGCGGGGTGTCGGTCTGATCCGGGCCGTCACCGCGAAGGAGCGGGGGCTATAGACTTCAAACGCGCGGACAAGGGCTGACGATTGAACTGCAAAGGACGAAGACGGTGAAGCATCAATCCGAAACGCCAATCGCGCCCGGCTCCCTTCAGGGGGAAGTCGACGCCACTCGTGGCGGTGCGATGTTCCTGGCAAGGATCGTTGCCGAACTTGGCATGCCGTCGGAGCCTCCGGCCGTCCTGATCGGCTCGGGACAGAACTCCGTCGCCTATCAGCTTGGCGATCGGATCCTTCGATTGCCGCGCCATGCCGGCGCCGAACGCGACCTCGTGCGAGAAGCCTCAACGCTTCATGCGGTTCGGCCCCTTCTTCCCGTGCCGGTGCCTGATCTCGAGGTGCGCCGCATCGGCGGCCAACTCATCTCGCTGCACGCCAAGATCCCGGGCGAACCGCTTTCGGACCTGGCCGGCCTGACAATCGGCGCACGGAAGGCCTTGGCCGCGGACCTTGCCGCCTTTCTACAGGCCCTGCATTCGGTCCCCATCGACTGCCTGGAGGCCGGGCCCGCCGAGGCACCTTCGTCCGAATGGCATCGGCTTCTGGCGCAATGCGAAGATGTGGCCTTTCCGCTGCTTTCGCCTGATGTCGTCAGCGGTCTGCGGACGCGTTTTTCCGATTTTCTGGCGACCTGCGACGCGCTTCCGCAGTTTCTGATCCACGGGGACTTTGGGACTGGAAACATCCTCGTCGATCGCGGCCGCCTCTCCGGCGTCATCGATTTTTCCGGCTGCGGCCCCGGTGACCCAGCCTATGATTTTGCCAGTCTCGCGGCAGGACTGGGTGACGGGTTCGTCGATCTGGTGCTTGAGCACCTTCCGGCCGACACGGCTGCGAGGGAGCGTATGAGCTTCTATCGAATGACGTTTCCGCTTCTCGACATCCTGTATGGCGTCGAAAACCGCGACCCGGAGACGGTTCGCGCGGGCGTGCGTGCCTTTGCGGCGTAGTCTCCGTTCGGATTTCAAACCGCTTCTGCAGCGCACAAGCAAGCAGGGGCGCGGGCTCGCGAAGGGTCTCTTTCGGTTCGTTGCCGACAGGAACCCGACCTTGGAGAGCTCTGCGAAGGCCTGAAGCTCCAGCGGCGCAGCGCCCAGATTCTGGTCAGTGCCGCGACCTCGCTCAATTTCCTGGAGTTCGCCGAGGATCTGGCAGGAAACAGATACATTACTGCGAAATTGCCGATCTGATTGCGGAACACAATCGGTCCTGATAAATACCGATTGTGTATTGCAAGCAGTATGCGCACGAGAAACTCTGCGGACCGAGCGACGGAGCGAATTATGGACTATGAAATCGGGCATAAGACATTCGTGTTCGAACGGCGTTGTGAAGCTCCGGTGACGTCGGTTTTCAAGGCATTTGCGGATCCGGTCATCCGCGCCGGCTGGAGCGCGCCGTCTGACGACGCAGCGTTTGTCTATACCGCGGCCGACTTTCGCGCGGGTGGCGAAGACCATTTCCGCTGCGGTTCATTGGAGAACCCGCAATACACCGGGCGCACGACCTACATCTCGATTGTCCCGGACGAACTCGTGGTCAGCGCCGAGATCGTTGAAGCCGGCGGGAAAAAACTGATGTCGAGCCTTATTACAACGGAACTGGCGGCCGACGGCGATGCAACGAAGGTCAAGATGACCGTCCAGGTGACGTCCCTCTTCGGTGGCCGAATGATCTCAGGCACGGAGATCGGGACCAATGCGGCCCTCGACAATTTGGTGGAGTATTGCTCGCTCGGTCGCTTCCTTGAACGGCGGTGAAGGGACGGTCCACCGGTCTTCAATCCTCAACGGGTGGAGAGGGGCGGTGGAGGTGGCGGGGTCGTGGATCCGGTGCCGAGTGAGCGTTGGACCATGACGCTATCGGCCCAGCGTCCGTAGCGGTAGGCGACACCTGGCAGCAGGCCGACGCGAACGAAGTTGAAGCGTTCGTGCAAAGTGAGCGAGGCGACATTGTCGGCGTCGATATAGCCGATCATCTGGCGAAAGCCGGCCGCGGCGCAGGCGTCGATCAGGCCCCGCATGAGCAGGCGCCCGACGCCTTGGCCGAGATGTTCGTGTTGAACATAGATCGAGTGCTTGACGGTATAGCGGTAGGCAGGGCGCTTGCGAAACAGGACGACATAGGCATAGCCGACAACGGCGCCCTCCTTGATTGCGACGAGATGGGGCAAGCGGCGACTTTTCAGGTTCTTCCGCCGCTCGCGCAGGTCGTCGGGCTGCGGCGTATCCCCCTCGTCCACGCCTTCTTCTATGCCGCGGCGGATATGCCGGCGATAGATGGCCAGCATGGCGTCGACGTCGCTCTCCCGGGACGGGCGAATAATGATCGTTTCATCCTGCGGCATGAGGGGTCTCGATACTCCTAAGTTTTATTCCGCGACGACGTAGGTATGAAGTCGAATGCGGCCGGACGCGTCGGTTTGGCGATAAAGGCCCTGGATCTCCACGTCGAAGCCGGGGAACGTGTTGAAGCAGGTTTCGAACATCTTGAGATAGTCGATCATCGGCTGCGCGCGCGCGGTTAGCCTTTCGCCCGGCACGATGGTAGCGATCCCGGGCGGATAGACGACGAAAGGCGTCGTCGCGATCCGCCCGGCAATGGCGTCGATCGGCAGGAAGTCCACGTCGTTGCGCACGAGGCAGCGCGCCGCGTCGTGGGGCGAAAGGGCGATGTCAGGCAGGTGCTCTTCGGAAAACTGCCTGGCCTGCAGGGCGCTGACATTGGCGTCACGGAAGAAGCGATGCATGTCGCCGCAAAGGTCGCGCAACCGCACGCCGGCGTAGCGGCCGGGGCGGCGGCGATAGAACTCCGGGATGACCTCTTCCAGCGGCGCGTTGTCGTCGTGAAGCCGCTTGAATGCGACGAGGCCGCTGATCAGCGTGCCCGCCTTGCTTGCCTCGACGCCGGGCGTGAGCAGAAACAGCAGGGAGTTGAGGTCGTTCTTCTCAGCGACGATCCGGTTCTCGCGCAGGTATTGCGCAACGATCGGTGCGGGAATGCCGTGCTCGGCATAGGCACCGGTTGCCCTGTCGAAACCCGGCGTGAGCAGCGTCAGTTTGTTAGGATCGGTCATCGCGAATCCCTGCGCCATATCGGAAAAGCCGTGCCATGCGGCCCCCGGGGTGAGGTGCCAGAAGGCCGGATTGGTGGCGAGCTGATCGGTGGCGACACTCTCCCATGGCACGTCGTGGACGGCTCCGGGGCTTGCCACATCCGGCATGGCCACGCGGTCCGGCACGAAGGGCTCGAAGAACCAGCGGCGCTCGGGCCGGCGTTCCTTTTCCTCGAACTCCCGCCGCACCGCCCGGATCTTCTTGCGAAGCTCGATGCCGAGCCGGATCGTATCATCCCACAGCACTTCGCCGGAACGGCCCTTCATCATCTGCGCGCCGACATCAAGGGACGCGAAGAGCGGATAGAAGGGGGAGGTCGACGCGTGCTGCATGAAGCTTTCATTGAAGCGCCGGTGTTCGACCCGGCGTTTCTGGCCGGTGATGTGCCGGTCCTTCATGTGGATCTGCGAGGCCTGGGAAAAGCTTGCAAGCTGCTTGTGCGTTGATTGCGTGGCGATGATGCCCGGGGCCTCCGGGCCGAGTTCGGCAAGGCCCATGGCAAACCGACCGGCATAGAGCGGATGAAATTTCATGAAGCCCGCCCAGGCCTCGTCAAACAGGATATAGTCGCACAGATGCCCGATGGCTTTCAGGATCATCTCGGCATTGTGGATCGTGCCGTCATAGGTGCACTGTTCCACCACCGCCACTCGAAACGGGCGCGGCTGCCGCCAGGCATCCGGGTCCTTGACCAACGGATGGGTGCGAATGCGCTCGCGAAGCGTCTCTTCGTTCAAGCTGCCGAAATCCATCGGGCCGATCAGGCCGTGGGCGTTTCTGGCGGTCGGCACGTAGACCGGGATGCCGCCGGAGATCATCAAGGCACCGTGATGGGCGGCCTTGTGATTGTTGCGGTCGAACAGAACCAGATCGCCATCGGTGACCAGGGCGGAGAGAGCGACCTTGTTCGAGGTCGAGGTGCCGTTGAGCACGAAGTAGGTCTTTTCGGCGCCGAAGATCTTGGCGGCTTCCTTCTGGGCGGCGAGCGCGGGCCCTTCATGGGTCAGAAGATCGCCGAGATCGAGCACGGAATTGTCGAGATCGTCGCGAAAAACCGCTTCGCCCAGATGCTCCATGAACACGCGGCCGACCGGGCTGCGGCTATAGAACACGCCGCCATTATGCCCGGGGCAGGTCCAGAGCTGGTTGCCTTCCTCGGCGTAATCCACCAGCGCGCCAAAGAAAGGCGTCTTCATCGTCTCGGCATATTGCTTGAGGCGGCTGATGAGGTTTTTCGCGATGAAGGCAGGGGTCTCCTCGGACAAAAAGACATAGCCGTCGATGAAGTCGAGCACTTCGACCGGCACGTCTTCGAAGCGCTTGCGCCTGATCAGCAGGATGATCGGAAATTCGAGGCCGCGCCGGCGCATCAGGTTGATGAGGGAGGCGGTCTTGCCTTCCATGCCCTTCTTGCCCCAGTCGACCATCATGCAGCCGATGGCTGCATCCGTCTGGACGGCGATTTCCGCGTCCTCGAGACTGCGCGCGCGGACCACCTCGAAACCGGACCGCTCGATCTCCTCGACAATCTGCTTATACCGGGCCCCTTCGAGATCCTCGTTGTCGAAAGCGGGTGTCGCGAACAAAAAGGTGAAGCGTCTGAAGTAATCCATCGGTGCCTCCGCCATTTACACGAAGCGAGTTGTTCGTGCGTTTCGTGACGATGTTGTGACGGCGGCCCTGGTTAGACGCGCTCGTCGAGCCGCAGGAGGTTGCGGAACGCCTTATGCGCTCTTGAAGTTCCACTGCGGCGAGGCGCGTGCGAAGGAATACGGATGACGGGTCCAAAGGACCTCGAATGCCTGGTCCAGGTCAGCGGATCGCTGCTGTTAGCAGCGAGTGTTCTTATGAGGCATGCAAGTCGCGCGATATCGGAGCGCCCAGGCAAAATCCTTCGAACCGCGCGGTAAAGCCTCCGCGCTCGGGAGAACAGGCCATGACGCCTATCCGTGCGTCATCAGCGGAGAATGGACATAATCTCGCCATCTGCCATAGACCATCGCCAAGATGAAACTGGACCCTGAGCGCAGCATCGTGCCGCGTGAGGCGGATATGCACTTCGGTGTTCGGCTGCGTTTGCGCAAGCGGGATTACCGACCAGTCCGACGTTCCGTTCGTGACGACAACCGAGAAATGCATGAGGCCGTCGGTGAACTCTATGCCGGTCTTGAGCCAGTGAGTTTCGTCGATAATGAGCATCAGTCCGGCTTGATCGTAGAGTTCGCGATAGTCGCCGCGCACGACCACCGATGCGGTAAAGTCTCCGCTCACCGGCTGCAGCCTGGCATGTCCGGAATGGCGCTTGAAGCCATAGAAGGTCTTCTGCCAAAAGTCGGTATTCGCCTCCGTTTCGAGCGTGAGCACGCCATTTTCGACGGTCCAGTTTCGCGGCTCATTCAACCAGGTAAAATCCGTCAAAACGCCCTCCAGCCCTGTGCGATCGGCGCGCACGGGCGCGTCCGCCATTGCGGTACCATCTATGGCTGGGGCAGGCGTCCGTAAAGGCTTCTTGGGCGACGGGCCGCCATGCCTGTGCGGACGACTTTCGGCCGGGCGCCCAGCTTTCACCGGCATTCGTAGCGCCGGCCGTCACGCCCAATGAATGTTCCGCTGCGCGGGTCATAGGAGCGGTAGCGCGCAAGGCACCGCGCGTCGCGGTCGTTGCGCCGATAAGCTTCCGCCTCGCGCTTGCGCTCCGCCTCCTGCGCCGCTCCGATAATGATGGCGCCGAGCGCCAAGCCGATCGCGCCGGCAGCCAAACCAGCCTTCAGATCCTTCTTGTCCTGTTTTTCCTGGCGCTCGCGCCACCGATCGCGCCGCGCTTCCTCACAGCGCCACCGCTCCCTTCCGTGAAGGTCCCGACAATGGCGCCAACCTCCATCGTAATCGTCAGCAAGGACGGTTGGGGCAGGCACGGCCGCCCCCAAAGCTGCAGCCAGCGCGAGAACCTTACCGAAGATCGACGCACGCATGGGACCTACTCCTTCAAATATCGAACCAATTGGTTCCGGAGTCTTGCGACCACGCGTTGCGGGAACATTGCAGCGAAAAGGAGGGATTTAAACCGCCGCGGCGAGGAGAGTGCTGAAGCTCGATCTTGGCCATGAATTCGGATCAGCGCGGCGCGTCCGGATCGGAATATTGGATCACCCACGCCGGTGGCTCTTCCTCCTTGCTTCCATCCACCTTGAGGTTCCGCTCCTTTGCCCAGCGGTATCCCCACATCGGTCCGAACTTGGTGGAAAAGCGAGGAGGGGTCTTGTACGCCGGATGGCCTTGCGCCTCCTCCAGGGAGACGAAGCGGTAGCCAGCACTTGTGAAAAGCTCGAGTATGCGATCGATGGTGGCTGCATTGATGCGGTTGGTATGGAGCAGCAGGATGCCGGGCGGTTCGCACCCGAGGACCTCGCGGTTCAGATCCGCATAATACGCAATTTCGACGCGGCTATAGTCTATGTAGGCGTCTTCGATCTTTTGGATCATCGCCGTATCGGATCGCGCCAATGCACGTTCATATGCGGCATCAAACACGTAATCCGACGTATCGATGGTGGATGCCGCCAGATGATATCCGCGCTCGCCAAGTACCCGCTCGAATGCCTCGCGACGTTGATCCGTGTCCCCGACGTGATTGTAGGGAAACCGGAAGAACCGAAGGCTACGGCCGGCCTTTTCCACCATCGGCCGAATGCTCGCCTCTCCATCGATCACTTCGCGACGAAATGCATCGATGTCCAGAGTATTGCTGTCGAGGTGGTTTGCGCTGTGATTGCCAAGCTCCAATCGACCAGCGTTCCACGGTTCCAACAGCGCCCGACCGATCTCACCCAGCGCCTGCACGCGCCGTTCGACGACAAACCCGATAGCGGGAACGTTGCCACGGGCGAGTCCGGCCAGGATGGCTTCATTCGTAGCCTTCGCGACCGCTTCGAGGTCCTGGGCTTCCGCATCGCCTGCGCGGGTATAGGGAAGATCGTCGAACGTGACGGCAACTGTCCTGTCGTGCGGAGAAGCACAAGCGGGATCAAGTGCCTGCGATCGGGCTGGATCTGCCGGCGTCAGCAGCATCACCAAGCCCGCCATCACCAGTGTCGCGCGCATTCGATATCCTCGCTTGGCTTCTCTGGCCGTGCCCGGAGGGCCATTTTGCGTCGTGTCACGGTCACCAATCGTCAAGGCCGCTTCGCTTCTGGTTTGAAGCGCGTGCCTTCATGTCGGACGCCCGCCTTCGCCGATCTCTCCATTGCCTGGTGAGATCACAACGCCCGGATTGCCTCAACATTGCGCACGATCCGACAAGCCTCGCGACGACGGTCTACCCATCGTTCGACCAGATCTGACGACGCCGTCCTGACGGTTGCTGTCCGGTTCGCCTAGCGCTTGATTGCGACCGCCTCGGAGTGGATAAACGCGGGCAGGCATAGGGAGAATTCTTGCATGAGAGCACTTGTCCAGCGCGTTTCATCTGCGCGTGTCACTGTAGACGGAACGGTCACGGGGGAAATCGCCAACGGCCTGTTGGTCCTCGTATGTGCGATGAAGGGCGATACCGAGAAGGAAAGCGAATGGCTGGCGCGCAAGATCGTCAACCTGCGCATCTTCAGGGACGATCAGGATCGCATGAACCGTTCGCTGGTCGATGTGGGCGGATCAGCGCTCGTCGTCAGCCAGTTTACCTTGGCCGCAGAGACGAAAGGCAACCGGCCGGGTTTCTCGACGGCCGCGCCGCCGGAGGAGGGCAAGCGCCTCTATGAACATTTCTCGGCGCAAGTCTCGACCCTTGGCGTTGCTGTTGCGAATGGCGTTTTCGGCGCGGATATGCGGGTGGAGCTCGTCAATGACGGTCCTGTGACGATCTGGCTGGACACGGCGGCCGGTTGACCCACCTTTGCCGGCCGTTTTCCACCCGTTTACCCGGGCGGAAAGTGGCCGTCGCTGCTTGTGGATAGAAATATCGTTTATTTTCAATGTGTTGTTAGAATTATGTCGGGTCCATGAAAATCCCTGTTGACGTGTTCGGGGATGGGGGTCTATAAGCCCGATCACTGACGAGGGCGGCGGCGCTGCTGGCGACGACGACCTTCGCTCTAGAGTTTCCTGGGTTGGCTGATGCTGATTGAGGGGTTCTGGACGATGGTTCTGGGCTTTGTGGAAACGGTTTGACGGATGGTGAGTTCGTCGGTTTTTTGACAATTGAATATAGAGAAAGAGAAACGTGGGCGGCGGAGCTCGTGAGGAACTTTAGGTTCCTTATGAAAGAGACTTTGGCGGTCACGTTTTAACAAGAGACTACACCTATTTTCTCGACGATGGTTTTCGGATTGTTGTTGATTGAAGAAGGGTGTGAGTTCTCGTCGATTCAGAACGTGACGTAATGCCAATGATTGAATTCTCAACTTGAGAGTTTGATCCTGGCTCAGA